>NZ_JBLZWL010000129.1:0-255975 GCF_049194865.1 Corallococcus terminator
GTGAGAAGCAGTTCCCCGCGGGGAAGTTCATGGTCCCCTGCGCGCTCATCATCGGCCAGCGGACACAGTCCACGGACAAGAAGACAAGCCTCAACTCGGCCCTTCGAGACTTCGCCGTCCCGGTCTGACACCAGAAATCCGGAGCGGTTGATACTTCCGTAGAGGGAGTGTGACGGGACGGAATGTGACGATGGAGCACCTCGACGACATCCTGGCCGAGTGGGCGCTGGGCACCCTGGACTCTCCTGCCTGGGAGGCCGCGGAGCGTCACCTGTCCACGTGCTCGCGCTGCCGGGTCGAGGCCGACCGCCTGTCCATGGCTCGCGAGGGCCTGTCGATGGCGGTGCCGCCCGTCGAGCCGCCCGCCGCCGTGTTGCAGGGGCTGATGGAGCGCATGGAGGGGCCGCGTCGCTTCGAGCGCTTCGCGGACAAGGTCGCCGCGTTCTACGACCTGTCGAGGGAGCGGGCGCTGGCGCTGCTGGAGTCGCTGTCGGATGCGTCGCAGTGGATGCCGGGGCCGGTGGAGGGCTCGGAGCTGCTGCCGGTGGAGCCGGGGCCCGGGCGCGAGGGGATGATGGCCGCGGTGCTGCGGCTGGGCCCGGGCGTGCGCTACCCGCGACACACGCACCATGGCCGCGAGCTGAACCTGGTGCTGGAGGGCGGGCTGCGCGAGCAGGACGGGCACGAGGTGTGGCCGGGCGAGGAGCTGACGAAGACGGAGGGCAGTGCCCACGGCTTCAGCGCGCTGCAGGGCCCCGCGTGCGTGTGCGCGACGCTGCTGGAGGGCGCGACGGAGTTCGAGGAAGAACTCGCCACGCCCGAGTGAGTTGTCATAGCCTTGAGACATCTGGCGCCCCTACTTCGTCCATGAGCCCCTGATGGCTTGCCATCAGGGGCGGGGCGCCGACTTTTCTTTTCAGGTCGGGAGGGGACATGCCTCGGGTGTTGCGTGAGGTGGTGGGAGCGCTGACGCACGAGGGCGCTGCGGCCTTCGACCTGTCCCAGACGGACCCGCTGACGCACCTGACCTTCACCAAGGGCTCGGCGCTGCTCGAGGAGAGCTTCTACCGGACCCAGGTGGAGGAGATTCAGCGCTACGCGGCGGCGCTGCTCGCGGCGGAGCGTCACGAGCGGGGCTTCGGCTGGAAGTTCGCCGCGTACATGCGCGACCCGGTGAAGGGGAAGGGCAATCGCATCCAGGGGAGTGCCGCGCCGGCCATCCTCTCGGCGGCGGACCCGGACGGGCCCTTCACGGAGGAGTACACGTTCCGTTGTCTGAGACACCGCGCGGATGACGTGGCGGTGTTCGTCACGCACTTCGACAACCTGGGGCTGGGCGAGGTGCCCGAGGCGGCGCGCAAGGGCATGGCGCGAGCGCTGGCGGACATGGACCTGTATCAGCTGCTCAAGTACGCGGGGCGGCGGTTCCCGCTCTCTCGGCGCCGGAAGAATGGCCAGCGCGCGAGCCTTCGGCTGGTGGATGCGATGGGCGTGGCGAAGGCGCACCTGGATGAGCGCACGCTGAAGCTCTACCGCTACCTGCACGCGCCCACGCGTGAGCGCTCGGCCCTGGCGCAGGGGCTGGAGCTGCTGGAGGCGCGCCGCGCGTTCTTCGGCGGCGAGGCGAGCGTGGAGAACTTCGTGAAGGGGCGGCTCTCCACGGAGCAGGCGCTGTCGTTCATGGGGTCGACGCAGGAGACGTGGCGCCGCGTGCTGGACGTGCCTGGGCTGCTGCCGGACCTGGCCTTCAAGGGCTACCTGCGCGCGATGTACCGGGCGGGCATTCCGGTGGACGTGCTGCTGGCGGAGGCGCGCAAGCGGCGCTTCGCGGGGCTGTGGCCGCATCAGGTCTACATGGGGTGGTGGGCGGCGATGTGGGGCAAGACGCGGCAGAACTCCCAGGAGGAGGACTGCTTCCACGCGGACCCGGAGCCGGCCATCGCGCCTGTCTTCGAGGTCATCCTGGAGAAGGTGTGCGAGGGCTTGTTGCCGGAGGGCAAGAGCCTGGGCCTCGCGGATATCTCCGGCTCCATGTTCGCCACGAAGCTGGGCGGGGCGAAGAGCTCCGCGCACGTGGGGGACGTGGCGGTGGTGCTGGCCGCGGTGATGTCGCGCGAGCTGGGGTACGCGGCGACGTTCTCCGATGACATCTTCGTGGAGGACCTCGCTCCGGGGCAGGGTGTGCTCGACCTGTCCGCCAGACTGCGCGGCGGGCAGGGGTGGGGCGGCACGCAGGTGGTGAACGCGGTGATGAACCTCATCACCCTGCTGCTGAAGAATCCCTCGCGGCCCAGGCCCCGCACGCTCTACTTCTTCTCCGACATGCAGTTCCATCCGCCGGAGGTCCAGAAAGTGGATCCGGCCCTGGTGGAGTCGCTGCGAAAGAAGGGCCTCGAGTTCGACGCGAGCGTGCCGCCGCTCCAGGCCGTGCTCCAGGCGTGGCACCACGTGCTGGGTCCGGTGGACGTGGTGCTGTGGAACCTGGAGGCCTACGACAACGCGCCGCTGCCCTCGCGGGTGCCCAACGTGTTGATGCTCGCGGGCTTCGACGCCAACTCGTTCCGACACGTGTCCGCGTGGCAGGCGTCAGGCAGCCCCGCGCTTCCGGCGAAGGCCCAGGCGGTGTCCCCCGCTGACGCGGGTGGCGTGAAGAACCCGGGCGTGGAGCTCGACTTCATCCGGACGTTCTGACGGTCAAGGCTCAGGCGTGCTTCTCGTCGAAGGCGGCTGGCTTTCCTGCCCCCACATGCAAAGGCAGCGACCGTGATGTCTGGGGTCGCTCCCTCTGCAATGAATGGCAACTCCGCGGTCTGGCCTGACGTCGCTCAGCCGGGTGGGGCTTCAGGAGTGGAGTGGCTTACAGACACTCAGGGGGGTGGTGCTTGGCGCAGGTATAGCAATAGCACACGGCGCCGCCCGGCTCTTCTGATGAGGGTCCTTCGGCGGAATAGAGTGCATGTTCATGCTTGGCCAGATGCTCCTTCACGGCGGCATCGTCCAGATCATGTGCCGCACCGCCGCAACCCCACGCCGGAATAACGAGTGCCGTCATCGCAAGCAGACCCGCGAGCTTCCTATTCATGGTGTGTCCTTTGAGTGAAGCGTTGCCGACGGATGGCTGCATTCTCCATCCGGTGCTCCCGCGATTCGCCATAGCGAAACCGAGAGTCCTGGAAATGTGCCACAGCTCTGATTGTGTGTGTGGATTTGCCTCGGAGTGATTCCCTGGAGTGTTGGGTTCTGCACGGACTGCCCTTCAGGGCACTACTGCTGGAGGAGGATAGGCCTCGCAGGGAGATGTTCGAGGGCCGCGTCTGTGTGGATTCTACTTATCGCGGAAGACGGGCAGTCCCTGGCTGATGCGGTCGAAGAGCGCGCGCCGGTCGACTCGCGCCGGCTCGCCGTCGTCCTCGTCGGGCTCGAGCACGTCGTCGACGAAGATGGACTTCAGCTCGGCGCCCACGCCGTCGCCGTGGCCGTACCTGTTGATGTCGAAGTGATGCGCCGCTTCGACGTGGGCGTCGAAGGCGTGGTCGTCCTCGATGACCACCCTGGCCCGGATGGTGGCCGCGCTCAGCAGGTGGTCGTTGTAGGAGCCGAGCACCACGTCGCGCGCCTCGATGTCGCCCCCGACGGTGAACTCTCCGTTGGTGTGGAGCGCGTGGCACTTCAAGTCGCCCAGGATGTTCACGAGTGAGTCATTCTCGTTGTCGCGCACCACGCCGTGCACCGTGACTGTCCCCGTCACCGCGAACGGTCTCTTGATTTCCAGGTCACCGTCCACCTCCAGGTCGCCGTGGTGGAAGAAGGCTCGCTTCAGCGTCAGCGGGCCCTTCAGGTGGACCTTCCGCTCCGTCACCCCGAGCAGCGCGCCGCGGATGGCCTTGAGCTTGTTCAGCGCCTCGCTCGGCTCACCGGAGTTGTGCAGCCCCGTGGCCGCTTCCTGCGCCGAGCCCACGGGGTGATTGACGGTGTACTCGAACGAGAGCGTCTTGCCATTCAGCGCCTTCGTCAGCGCGGCCTCGTCGATGGGGATGGGCGCGAACGGGTCCGTGCTGTCGTACTGGAAGGGGACGCTCGCCTTGCCTCCCGCGGCCTCCAGCGCGCTGATGGCGGCGATGAAGCCCGGCGTGTACTTGTTGTGCTCCACCCACTGCTGCGGCTTCTTGCGCAACCCCACGCCCAGGGGCGTACGCCCCATCCCGTCGATGGCATTCACGTCGGCGCCGCGCTCGAGCAGCAGCTTCACTCTGTCCGGAGCGCCCATGGCCGCCCAGTGAAGAGGCGTCTCTCCCGAGTCGTCCCGCGCGTCGATGGCCGCGCCCGCGTCGAGAATCTCCCGGTAGAGCGCCTCGGACGTCGAATTGAACGCGCCGCCGTTCCTGTCCCTCACGTCCGAGGGCGCCGTGCCTCCCGAGGCGCGCAGCAGGCGGACGATTTCGAGGGCCCGGTCCTCGCTCTCCTGGCTCTTCTCGAAGGGGAGGGCGCGCAACAACGGCGTCTGCTGGTGTTTGTCGCGCGCGTTCACGTCCGCGCCCGCCTCGATGAGCGCCCGCACCACGGCGACGCTGGGGAGCGGCTCGCGCTTGGTGTAGGGCCCCTGCACGGCGAGATGCAGGGCCGTCATTCCGTGCGCGTCGCACGCCTTCACGTCCGCGCCCTCGGATACGGCCTTCTTCACGGCCTCCACGCTCAGTTCCGTGTTCCAGCGGGACTTGTCCCCGCACAGTGAGAGCAGGGCCTGGGTCGCGTCGCTGTTCGACTTCGCCGACATTTCAGCCTCGAGGGGTTTGGCGGAGGCGCGGGACGCCTACTTCTTCTGCTTGCGGAAGACCGGCAGCCCCTTGCTGATGCGGTCGAAGAGCGCTCCCTTGTCGAGCTGCGGCGTCTCTTCATCCTCGTCGTCGTCGTCCGAGCTCTCTTCATCGTCGGAGTCGTCGTCCGTTGCTTCTTCGTCGCTGGACTCCTCGTCGTCCAACTCCTCTTCGTCGTCGGAGTCCTCTTCGTCTGACTCGTCGTCGTCGGAGTCCTCTTCATCATCGGACGTGTCGTCGGAGTCCTCGTCGTCCGTCTCTTCTTCGTCGTCCGAGTCGACGTCGTCGGAGTCCTCCACGTCGAGGGCCTCTTCGTCCAGCTCCTCCTCGTCCGACTCCTCTTCCTCGGGTGCGTCCTCGGCGCCCTCGAACACCTGGTCGACGAAGATGGCGCGGAGGTCGTCGGCCACGCCCTCGCCGTGGCCCTGGGCGTACGTGTCGATGTCGAAGTGGTGCTCGGCCTCGATGGTGGCATCGACGGCGTGCTCATCCTCGATGACGACCTTGGCCCGGATGGTGTCCGCGCTCAGGATGTGGTCGTTGTAGTAGCCGAGCACCACGTCGCGCGCCTCGATGTCGCCCCCGACGCTGAACTCTCCGTCGGTGTAGAGCCCGTGGCACTTCAGGTCGCCCAGGATGTTCACGAGCGAGTCATTCCCGCAGTCCCGCACCACGCCGTGCACGATGACGTCGCCTGTCACCGCGAACGGCTTCTGGATGCTCAGGTCGCCGTCCACCTCCAGGTCGCCGTGGTGGAAGAAGACGCGCTTGAGCGTCAGCGGGCCCTTCAGCCGGACCGTCCGCTCCTCCACTTCGAGCACGTCACTCACAGCCTCCAGCTTGTCCAACGCATCGTTCGGGTCACCGAAGCTGTGCAGCCCCGTGGCCAGCTCCTGCGCCGAGCTCACCGCGTGCTTGAAGGAGAGCTTCTTGCCCTCCAGCGCCTTCGTCAGCGCGGCCTCGTCGATAGGGAAGGGCGCGAACGGGTCCGTGCTGTCGTACTGAATGGGAACGCTCGCCTTGCCTCCGGCGGCCTCCAGCGCGCTGATGGCAGCGACGAAGCCCGGCGTGCGCTTGTTGTGGGCCACCCACACCTCCTCCTTGGTGCGCAGCCCCACGCCCACGGGCGTGCGTCCCATCCCGTCGATGGCATTCACGTCGGCGCCGCGCTCGATGAGCAGCTTCACGAGCTCCGGCTTGCCCGCGCCCATCGCGCGGTGAAGCGGCGTCTGTCCCGAATCGTCCCGCGCGTCGACGGCCGCGCCCGCGTCCAGGACCTCCCGGTAGAGCGCCTCGGTCGACAGCCTGAACGCGCCGCCGCTCCTGTCCTTCACCTCCGAGGGCACCTTGGCGCCCGCGGCGCGCAGCACCCGGATGAGCTCCAGCGCCCGCTCCTCGCTGGCCTTGTCCGGCTCGTAGCTGACGGCGTGTATCAACGGCGTCTGCTGATGGTGGTCGCGCGCGTTCACGTCCGCGCCCGCCTCGATGAGCGCCCGTGCCACGTCGACGCTGGGGAGCGGGTCGCCCTCCGAGTAGGGCGCCTGCACGGCGAGATGCAGGGCCGTCAGGCCGTACGAGTTGCCAGCCTTCACGTCCGCGCCGTCGGCTACGGCCTTCTTCACGGCCTCCGCGTTCAGTTCGTTCTTCCAGCGGGCCTTGGCCTCGCAGAGCGAGAGCAAAGCCTGGGTCGCGTCACTGTTCGACTTCGCCGACATTTCAGCCTCGGAGGTGGAAAGCGGCGCGAGTGTCAGTGAACACCTGGGCACTGTCACCCGCAATCCCGGGGGGGATTCGTCGCGCACCGCCCTTCATCCCGAGCACGGGCGAGGCCGCGTGTCATGGGGTTTTCCACAAATCAATGATTTCAAGCCCCCGTCCTGCCTGCTGGCCGACCCCGTTCGTTGTCGCCGTGGACGAGAGGCCAGCGGGCGGGGTGGGGGTGGCGCTATGGTGCGAGGCGCATGTCCTCTCAAGACCTCGCCACGAGGCTCGCCCGCACGACGCTCGAGCTGTGCCGCATCTCCAGCCCCATCACCCACGAAGGTCCTATCGCCGACTTCGTCGAGCGCTGGGCCCTCCAGCACTTCCCCGCGAAGGAGGTCTTCCGGGTAGGGCACACGCTGCTGCTCGGGCGCCTGGATGACCCTCGTCCCACGGTGGCGCTCATCGGCCATCTGGACACCGTGCCCGCGCACCCCAGTGACGTGGGGCGGGAGCCTCGCATCGAGGGTGAGCGCATCTTCGGCCTGGGCGCCTCGGACATGAAGGGCGGGCTCGCGGTGATGATGGCGCTCGCGGAGGACCTGCGCCGCGACACGCTGCCCGTGAATCTCGCGTTCCTCTTCTACGAGCGCGAGGAGGGCGCCTACGCGGAGAGCGGCCTGATTCCCCTCTTCGCGAAGCGGCCGGACCTGGCGGGCGTGAAGTTCGGCATCGCGATGGAGCCCACGGACAGCGAGGTGCAGGTGGGCTGTGTCGGCTCCATGCAGGTGACGGTGCGCTTCACCGGACGCAGCGCGCACTCGGCGCGGCCTTGGCAGGGGGAGAACGCCATCCACAAGGCGGGCCCGTTCCTCACGGAGCTGCTGGCCCGTCAGCGCGTGGAGGTGGATGTCGACGGCTTCCGCTTCTACGAGGTCATCAACGCCACGCTCGCCAAGGGTGGGCGCGCGCGCAACGTCATCCCCGAGGCGTTCGAGCTGAACCTCAACTACCGCTTCGCGCCGGGAAAGAGCATCGAACAGGCGAAGGCGGACGTGCACGCGCTCGTCGCGGGCCGCGCGGAGGTGGAGATCACCGACGCGTCGCCCAGCGGGCCCGTCGTCGCTGGCAATCCGCTGTTCCAGAAGCTGCTCGCCATCACCGGGCTGCCCGCCGCGTCCAAGCAGGCGTGGACGGACGTGGCCCGCTTCGGCGAGTGGGGCGTGGACGCCATCAACTACGGCCCCGGTGAGACGGCGCAGGCCCATCAGGCCAACGAGAGCGCGCCCATCGCTCCCCTGGCCGTCGCCTACGAGAAGCTGGCCGCGTTCCTCAAGGGCTGACGGGGCGGGCTTCCGCAATGGGGGCGCGGGAGGACTAGAGTCCACCGCGCCCACCATGTCGTCGAGTCCTCTCGTGTCTTGGAACACCCCTGCTCGCGCCGCCGCGCCCGCTGCCTCCTGGCGCGGGCTTGGGAGCCGCTGGCGTGGACCCGCGCTGGTACTGGCGGGCTACACGGTGCTCGCGCTCCTCTATGGCGCGCAGCTCTTCGTCTACCGCGCGTCGCGAGGCGAGCCCCCCAACACCGGCGAGGCCCTGCTGACGGGCGCCATCGTCTGGTACTGCTGGGCGTTGCTCACGCCGTGCATCCTCGCGGTGGCGCGCCGGGTGGCCGCGACGGGGAAGCCCTGGCCCGTGCAGTTGGTGCTTCATGTGCCGCCGGGGCTGCTCTTCGCGGTGCTGCACCTGGCGCTCGTCGCGGGACTGCGTCAGCTCCTGCTGATGGCTGACGGTGGGGGGCGGGCGGCCTGGGCGCACTTCACGTGGATGCTGTCGAAGACGACGGACTTCGACCTGCTCGTCTACCTCTCCGTGGTGGGGCTCGACGCGGCGCTGGGATATTCGCGGAGGATGCGCGAGGAGGCGGTGCGGGCTTCGATGCTCGAGGCTCAGCTCGCGCAGGCGCAGCTCCATCTCTTGCGCAGCCAGCTCCGTCCCCACTTCCTGTTCAACACGCTGCACGCCATCTCCACGCTGATGCATCGGGATGTGGAGTCGGCGGACCGCATGGTGGGGCAGCTCAGCGAGCTGCTGCGCGCGAGCCTGGAGCGGGACGGTCGCCACGAGGTGCCCCTGTCCGAGGAGCTGGAGTTGCTGTCGCCCTACCTCGACATCGAGCGCACCCGCTTCTCGGACCGGCTCCAGGTGGAGGTGGACGTGTCCCCGGAGGTGCGTGATGCCCTGGTGCCTCCGTTGCTGCTCCAGCCCCTGGTCGAGAACGCCATTCGTCACGGCATCGCCCCGCGCCGGGGGCCGGGCCGTGTCTGGGTTCGAGTGCACCGCGACGGGGAGCGGCTGGCGCTGGAGGTGGGGGACGACGGCGTGGGGCCGCCCGTGGGAAGCACGGAGCTGAAGGAAGGCATTGGCCTGGGGTCCACGCGCGCGCGCCTGGAGCGGCTCCATGGTGCCGAGCAGTCGTTGACGTGGCGGGCTCATGCGCCGAGCGGCTTCGTCGTCTCGCTCTCATTGCCCTACCGGAGTGCCCGGCCATGACGACGGTGCGCACGCTCATCGTCGATGACGAGCCGCTGGCCCGTGAGCGGCTTCGCATGCTCCTAGCCTCGGAGCCGGACCTGCATCCGGTGGCGGAGTGTGGTGACGGGCAGGAGGCCCTGGAGGTGCTGGCTCGGGAGCGGCCCGCGCTGGTCTTCCTGGACGTGGAGATGCCGGAGCGGGATGGCTTCGGGGTGCTGGCCGAGGCGTCGCTGGTGCCTCCGCCCGTCATCGTCTTCGTGACGGCGTGGCCCCAGCACGCGCTGCGGGCCTTCGATGTCGCCGCGGTGGACTATCTGCTCAAGCCCTTCACGGTGGAGCGCTTCCGTCGCACGCTGACGCGTGTGCGCGAGCGACTGGTCTCGCCTCCAGGCGACTTGCGTCAGCAGCTCCAGCGCTTGTTCCAGGAGCTGCGCCCGGAACCCGGGACTGGGTCCACCGAGCGACTGGTGGTGAAGACAGGGAGTCGGACGCTGCTGGTGCCCGTGGAGGACCTCGACTGGGTGGAGTCCGCCGGTAACTACGTCACGCTGCATGTCGGCGCGGAGGAGCACCTCTTGCGCGAGACGATGGCGGAGCTGGAGGCGCGGTTGCCGCCGCGTCGGTTCGCTCGGGTGCACCGCTCGGCGCTCGTGAATGTGGACCGCATCGTCTCGCTGTCACCCACGCTGTCGGGGGACCACCGGCTGGTGCTGCGCGATGGACAGGAGCTGACGTTGAGCCGCACGTACCGGGCCAGGCTGGAGCAGGTGCTCGGCCATCCGTTGTGACGTGCGCATCTCTTCACTCCTCGTCGACGGCCAGCAGGTCTCCAGGGTCCGGGTCGTACTGGATGAGGTCGCCCGGCTCGCATTCGAGGGCCATGCAGAGCTTGGACAGGTGCGTCTGGCTCACGCCGATCTGCTTCGCCTTCAGGCCTTTTCTGGCGAGCACCTCGGCCAGCGTGATTCGAATCGGCATCAGAAGATCTCTTCGAGCTCGCTCTGCAGAGCGAAGGCATGCGTCAGGACGTTGGCGAGCAGCGTCAGCGCGAGGGGTTCGTCCTCGTCCAGCCTCGGCTCGTCCCCCGATTCCGCGTCTCATCCCAGCCGTCCCCCACGGGGCCGCTCCGTCCCTAGCCTTCCGCTCACCTGGGAGGCCCGTCGCCTCCCCTCGGAGGACGTCATGAGGCCTGTCGTGTGTGTGGGATTGGCTGCGCTCGTCACGGCGTGCGCGGCCGGGAAGTCGGCGCGTGGAAGTGGAGACGCTGTCACCGCGGAGGAGGTACGCCGGTTCACCCATGCGGCCGTCACCGTCATGCAGGCGTATGACCTGGAGAGCCGCTTCCATGAGGCCGCCGCGCTGGGGCGGTTCGCCAGTGAGCGGGCTCGACTCCTGGGGGACCTGGGCGGCGAGGCCCGCCTCCAAGCCGAGCTGGGCCGCGTCCTGTCCCGCCAGCTCCGCCATGAGCCCGGAATGGATGCGGGCGCTGTCCTGGACCTGTTGCGTCGAGCACGTCGGCTCGCGGAGGACTCGGGGGACGCGCGCGCCCGGGTGGCCGCGCTGGATGCCGAGGGCATGTTCCACTACTTCGACAAGCTCCTGGCGGGGAAGGGCGAGTGGGCGCCCATCGTCGCTCTCTTCGAGCAGGCCCGGGCCCTGGCCGAGTCCTCCGGAGACACGCGCGGGCACACCGAGGCGCTCTTCCACCTGGGCCTCACCCAACAGTTCCAGGGGGACCCCGCGGGCGCGAAGGCCTCCTTCGAGCACTCCCTGGCGCTGGCCCGGACGTCGCGAGACGCGCTGATGGAGTCCTACGCCCTGCGGCACCTCGCGGGGCTCGCGGAGGACAGGGGGGAGCTGCACCTGGCCCTGGAGCAGTTCGAGGAGTCGCTGCGCCTGAGGGAGCAGGTGGGCTTCCGCACCGGGCAGGTGTTCGCGCTCGTCACGGTGGCCCTGGTCCGCTCCCGGCTCGAGCCCAAGGGCACCTCCGCGCTGGAGCCCGCGCGCAAGGCGCTGGAGCTGGCCCTGGAGCTGAAGGACCCGTCGGGCGAGCGCGAGGCCCGAGCCGCCCTGGGCCGCATCCACCTGCGCCGCGAGGACGCCACCGCCGCGCTCCCCTTGCTGGAGCAGTCCCTCTCCAACGCGGAGTCCCATGAGGACTGGCTCTCGACGGTGGAGCTGCTGCTGGAGGTGACGCGGGCCCACGCCCTGCGCGGCGAGCGGGCCCGCGTCGAGGAGCGGCTGCGACAGGCACGCGCTGTGGCGAAGGCGCATGGGTTGACGGAGTCGCTCGCGCGGGTGGAGCAGGTCGAACGCGAGCTGGCTCACGCACCGTGATGCGTGAAGGCTGACGCGCCATTCGTCCGCTGTTGTTCATCTGCGCGAGGGGGGTGGCTCTCATCGCGTGCGCACAGGCGTACGCTGTGGGTCGTAATGCAGGCAGCTTCCCTCACCGAGGAGTTGGAATGACTCACGAGACCGTCAATTCGCAGATCACCGATGCCATCGCGCCCTCTGACCTGGGCGTGGCTTCCGATACGTCGTCCTCGACGCGCAAGTCGTCCACGCGTCGGCGCCGTGTCACGAAGAAGGCCGCTGGCCGCACCGGTGCCCGTGCGAAGAAGACCACCTCGCGCCGTGCCTCCGCGAAGCGGGGCAAGACCGCCGCTCGCAAGTCGACGACGCGCAAGACGGCCAAGCGGAAGACCGCTGTCCGGGGGACGCGCAAGGGTGCTCGCAAGGCCACCACGCGCAGGACGGCGGCCGCCGGTCGCACCGCGCGCAAGAGCCCGGCCCGGAAGAAGGCCACCACCCGTGGCGCCGCGCGCAAGGGAGCCCGGAAGACCCCCGCCCGCCGCACGACGCGCCGCTAGTCGCCGCCTCGCACGCAAGCGGGGACCCCCTCCAAGTACAGGGTCCCCGCCGCGTGCTCAGCGCTTCATGCGCAGCAGGAACAAATCACTGCGCGCGGGCGCCCTGCGGCCGGTGCCGAAGTCCGACTCCCGGTCTGTGTGACCGAAGAGCAGGGCATCGCCGTCCGGGAGCACCTCCACGAAGCGGATGTCCTCCACGCCATACAGCTCGCCTCGAGGCCGAGGCGGGTCTGACAGATACAAGCGCAACCCGAGCGACGCGCCATCCGCGCCGTAGCGCAGCGCCACGGGTTGCGCCGAGCCGAGTCCGTCCGGCCCGGACGCGCCATCCACGATGAGCGAGTAGGTGAACCCGGCGATGACGAGCCCGCCCGAGGGCTCCACGCCCAGCGCTCCCGCCTGAAGGCCATCGCCCAGGTTGCGACTCCATCGCTCCTTGCCCTTGGCATCCGCCGACACCAGGAACGGGCTGGCCCGGTACACGTGGCCCTGCAGCTTCGACGTGCCCCACGACACCGTGCCCAGGAAGGAGCCCAGCGCCACCACCGTGCCCTGGCCGTCCACGCCCACGTCGCTCACGGTGCCTCGGGCCTGGGCCAGCGGCCTCGCCCACGCCAGGGCGCCGGTCGCCTCGTACACGGCGACGAAGGGGCTGCCATCCTGCGCCGCCTCCGTGCGCTGGGTGCCGAAGCGGGCCGCGCCCACATATCTCCCGCCCACCACCATCCTGTCCTGCGCGTCGCGCGCCAGGGTGGTCACCGTCACCCGCGAGTCCGAGCCCTCCGCCCGGCCGACGGACAGCGCGCGCTCGGGCTTGCCGTCCACCGAGTACGTCACCACCACCGCGCCAGAGCCCGCCACGCCGCCGCCGAAGTCCGTCGCGCCCGAGGTGTTGAACGCCACCATCGGCCGTCCCTGGGCATCCAGCACCAGGTCCGCCACCGTGGCGTCTCTCCCTGGAACAGTCGCCGACCAGAGGACCTGGCCCGCCGGGTCCAGGCGGACGAGGAAGGCGCCCTCGCCCAGCTCCAGCGGCTCGAAGTCCACCAGCCCCCGGGCATCCACCGCCACGAAGAGGCCGCCCTCGGGCGCCGGGGCGACGCGGGCATTCACATCCGCGCGCAGCGACGCGGGCGTCTCCGCCACGCGCACCGGGTAGCTCCGCGTCCACCGCATCTCGCCCGTCGAGGCGCGCCGCGCGAGCGTCAGCCGCACCGTGTTGTCCGTGGGTTGACGCTCCTGCAGGTCGTCCAGCTCGTAGAGGGCCGCGGTGAGGAGGTCCCCATTCGCATCCATCGACGCGCCGAGCGCCAGGTCATCCTGGGCGGTGCCCTCGCGCGCCAGCCACAGCGTGCTCCCCGGCGTCGCCGGAGGAGGAGGTGGTGGCGGCTCCACCGGCGGCGGACCGCCCGCATCCGGAGTCCCCGTGTCCGGAGTCTCCTCGGGAGGTGGAGTCCCCGCGTCGTCTTCCTCCGAAGGTGTCTCCTGCGCGGGACAGTCGTTCCGCGAAGGGTTCGGACAATCAGGAGGCGTCTCGGCCTCCGCGTCATCACACCCCGTCACCAACCCCGCCCATCCCAGCGCTGTCGCGATTGCGACAGTCCGGAACCACCGCCGCCCTGGATGCATGAAGCCCCCTCGCCCTTCCGAGGGTCTCCACGCTGGTAGGTGCCAGCAATACCGTGTGCGACGTCTGCCCGCCCGCCCGCTTCGAGCCGCGCGCCCGCTCATGCGCGAGGCGCGCGCGTGCCTCGCATGCACACCGGACGTCTCCTGTGAGGGAGGCGCGCTTCCCACGTCGGGCAACGCGCGCGCCCTTCAGCGCCAGAAGCCCACGGACAAGCCGACGTTGGTGTAGCGGCTCGCCAGGTCGAACGAGGCGCTGATGGACCAGTCCTCCCAGTAGCGCAGGATGAAGACCTCGAAGCCGCCGGTGAGGTGGGGGCGCGGCGGCCGGCCGTCGAAGGGCGAGGGCTCCGCGTACACACCTGCTCGCAGCCGAATCATCCCCTGCACCGTGTCGTGCTCCACGCCCAGCCGGGGGGCGAACTCGGAGCCGGAGCCCACGCGCTCCTCCTGCGCCGTCGAGGCGAAGGTGCGCAGCGGCACCGCGTTGTCCACGCCGGACAAGAGGTCCACCTGCGCGCTGATGAGCCACCGTCCCGCCGGAGCATCCCGCGGCTCCTCCTCCGGCACCGGCAGCGCATCCCCTTCGACGACGAGCTGTCGCCGGGCGGCGGGAGACAGGCGGTTGTAGCGCTCAGCGCCCTCGCCCAGCCGCCAGCTCGCGCCCACCGACAGCACCGCTGGGGACACCACCGCGCCGAACAGCGTCCGGTCCGCCAGCACGGGCGCCTGGCCCTCCTCGCGCCGCCAGTCCGCCACGACTTCCGGACGCACCGTCACTCCCAGTCGCCAGGGGCGCCCATGCGGGCGGTACAGCATGTCCACCGCCACGCCCGTGTCGCCGTAGCGCAGCTCCGTCCCGCCCGACGCCAGCCGGAAGGACGCCTGCGCCGCGTAGATGCCCAGCGCGAGGATGAAGTCGTCCTGTCCGAAAGACACCGCTCCGGCCAGCACCGACTGCGTCATCGACACGCGGATGCGCTCGCTGTCGCCCGCGCAGGCCTCCGTCGCGCAGTAGGTGACGGCGCTGTTGCGCAGCGCGAAGCCGATGCCGAAGCGCTTGTACTGCAACAGCAGGCCGCCCAGCAGCTGGCGCCGGTCCTGCGACTCGTCCGGGCGCCCGTCGTTGTCCACGTCGCGCCCGCGGGAGCTGGTGAAGGGCAGGTCCAACCAGGACAGGGTGACGCCCAGGTCCCAGTCCTTCTCCAGCGCGGCGCCCCGGTGGGCCAGCGCCGCCAGGTTGCTGGGAAACCCCGCCGCGCCCTCGGCGATGCCCACGTAGGCACCGCCCAGCGCCACCACGCGCGCCGAGCCCAGGAGCGCGCCGGGGTTGAAGTACAGCCGCTCCGGACGCGGCTCGGTGGGCTGCTCATCCTGCGCCCGGGCCGCGGGCGAAAGGCCCAGCACCGCGCATCCACCGAGCGCGCGAAGCCATCTGTTCCACCGCGTCGAGCCGCCCATCCTGGAGTCCGTCACGTCGTTGGAGGCACTCACCGCGAAGGGACTCACTGCGCCCGCACGACCTCGGCGAAGAGCCGGTCGGAGTCCGCCGCCAGGGCGGTGTCGCGGAAGGTGAGGCCCCCGGCGTCATGGGTGACGAGCGCCAGCGTCACCTTGCGCCAGCGGATGTCGATGTCCGGGTGGTGGTCCGCCTTCTCCGCCGCCTGGGCCACCTTCTCCACGAAGGCGATGCCCGCCAGGAAGGAGGGCGCCTCGAAGGTGCGGCGAATCATCCCGCCTTCGAGCTTCCAGTCGGGGTGCTGGGCGAGGAAGGACGTGAGCGCCTCGGGAGCGAGCAGGGTGCGGTCTTGGGCCATGATGACTCCTTCATATCCGCTCTCGCGCCCGAGGGAAGCCATCCGTACGGTGACGTCAGGGGGTGGACGTCCACGGGTAGATGCGCAGCTCGGGAATCACGTCGTGTCTCACCGTCCAGGTGAAATGGTCCGAGATGCGCGTAACGCCAGGGTTCACTCCGGCGCCGGGCAGCAACACGAGCAACAACTCGCCACGCTCCGAGTCCCAGCGCGGAGTGGCGCGGAACTCCGAGCTCGTGAGGGAGGTGACGACGGGCAGGGTGGGGCCGTACCGCAGCTCCGGCGGGGAGACGGAGAGGCCCGGGTCCAGGGGCAGCTCGCCTGCTTCCTGGAGGCCGTGTCCGGCCGTCACCGTGTAGCGGAGCAGGACGCTGCTGAACCCCTGCCCGGACGAGCGCATCACTCGCATCCACAGCACGCCCTCTCCGTAGCCAAGGGGCTCTCCGGTGACGGGCGTGCAGGGCTTGCCCGGGACGGGCACGTAGGTGTCCTGGGCGCCGAGCTGGAAGGGACAGGCCCACGTGCGCGCGACGAAGGTCACCGGCTCTTGAAGCCGGTGCACCAGCCAGAGCGTCGTGTCCGCGCGCAGCGCTATCACTTGCGTACCATCCGGACTGAAGGTCAGCCCGGGCAGCCCGGCCCACTCGGACGTCGGTACGGCGAGGACGCCCGTGCCCTCGCGGAAGATGTAGCGGTACACGGTGGTGGCATCCACCAGCACGTACTCATCCTCCGTGGCCAGCCGCGTGTGCGGGGTGGTGTCCATGCTCGCGTTGAGCGGGAAGGGCGCGGTGCCGGTGAGGACGAGGGGGCCGGTGCCCGGGTCGACGTAGCGGCGCACCTGGCCTTCGAACAGCGACCACACCACGTCACCGACGACGGCGACGGCGGGGTTGCGAGCCTGTCCCACCGGCTGCTCCTGCTCGCCTGACTCCCGGAAGGCCCGGCCATCGCAGACCCAGGTGCCGCCGCGCGTGCGCGCCAGGTGCAGACACTCGGCCTTGTTGGTCACCCGCGCCACGGAGGGGCGCTGGCGCTCGTCCTCCGCCACGTACACGTCGAACTGCTGCAGGCTGCCCACCGGCGCGAAGGAGACGATGAGGTGGTAGCGGCCCGTCATCGTCGGCGTGAAGCGGACGTTGGCCATCCAGGTCCACGAGTTCACCGTCGCCGTGGCTTCCACGGGGAGGTTGTTGGGGTCCTGGACCTCGACGGTGACGGACTCGGGGACCGCGTCTCCCGCGCGGCCACAGTCCATGTTCGTGGCGGCGGAGACGAGCAGCGCCACGGGCTGGCCCAACGGAGCGAGCAGGGTCGGCGCCGTGCTGGTGCCGCCTTGGATGCAGTCCCCTGGGACCGGGTCGCCGGGGCAGCCCGCCCCGAGGACCAGGGCGAGCACGATGGCGGCGAGCCGACTCGCACGCGCCGCCCGGCTCATGCGCGCTCCACCGCGCGCTTCCACTTGGCCAGGTGGCGCTCCCGCGTGTCGGCCTTCATCTTCGGCTTGAAGACCTTGTCCGCCTTCCACGCGCGGCGGATGGCGTCAGGACTGTCCCAGACGCCCGCGCCCAGGCCGCCGAGGAACGCCGCGCCCAGGCTGGTCGTCTCCAGATTCTTCGGGCGGACCACCGGCACGCCGAGCAGGTCGGCCTGGTACTGCATGAGCAGGTTGTTGGCCGCCGCGCCGCCGTCCGCCTTGAAGACGGGGATGTCCCGACCGCTGTCGCGGCGCATGGCCTCCGCGAGGTCATGAATCTGCAGGGCGATGCCCTCCAGCACCGCGCGCGCCATGTGGGCCACCGTGGTGGAGCGGTCCATGCCGGCGAACAGGCCGCGCGCCTCGGGGCGCCAGTGCGGCGCGCCCAGGCCGGCGAGCGCGGGGACGAAGACGACGTCGCCGGAGTCCTTCACGCTGGCGGCGAGCGCCTCGATATCCGGCGCGCGCTTGATGACCTTGAGGCCGTCGCGCATCCACTGCACCGCGGCGCCCGCGATGAAGCTGCTGCCCTCCAGCGCGTACGTGGTGGAGCCGGTGCCGCTCAGGCGCCACGCCACGGTGGTGAGCAGGCCCGCCGACGAGCGCACCGGCTCCGTGCCCGTGTTCATCAACAGGAACGCGCCGGTGCCGTAGGTGCACTTGGACTCGCCGGGCTCGAAGCACGCCTGACCGAAGAGGGCGGCCTGCTGGTCTCCCGCCATGCCCGCCACGGGGACGCCGTCCGGCAGGCTGCGCATGCCGCGAGTGGTGCCGTAGACCTCCGCCGAGCCGCGAATCTGGGGCAGGCACGCGGCCGGGATTTTCAGGAGCGCGCGCATCTCGTCGCTCCACTGCAACGTCTTCAGGTCCATCAGCAGGGTGCGGCTGGCATTGGACACGTCGGTGACGTGGGTGGTGCCGCCGGTGAGCTTGTAGACGAGCCACGTGTCGATGGTGCCGAAGCACACGTCACCGCGCTCCGCCTTGGCGCGAGCGCCCTTGACGTGCTCGAAGAGCCAGTGGAGCTTGGTGCCGGAGAAGTACGGGTCGACGACGAGGCCCGTCGTCTCGCGCACGCGCGGCTCCACGCCGCGCTCCTTGAGCTGCCGACACAGCTCCGAGGTGCGCCGGTCCTGCCAGACGATGGCGCGGTGCAGGGGCTTGCCGGTGTCGCGAGCCCACAGGCCCGTCGTCTCGCGCTGGTTGGTGATGCCCACCGCGGAGATGTCCCGGCCCACCAGCCCCGCGTCCTTCAGCGCGCGGCTGATGCACCACTCGCTGGTGGTCCAGATTTCATCCAAGTCATGCTCCACCCAGGACGGCTTGGGGAAGTGCTGGGTGAACTCCTTGTAGGAGCGGCCCACCACCTTGAGCTTCGAGTCGAGGATGGAGACGTGGGTGCCAGTGGTGCCCTGGTCTAGGGCCAGGACGTACTTCGCCTTCGGCATGGGGTGGGTCCTCCCAAAGATTGACGGCGCGTTGGGAGGACCCTACTCCACGTCAACGGCCGGTGTAGATGCCGATGGCGCCCGGACGCGTGATGTTGTTGGCGCCATCACGAGTGGCCCCGAAGGCCACCAGCACCACGCGCGAGTCGCCCGTGCCCACCACCTGGATATCCCAGAGGGGCTGGCTGGCCAGTCCGCCCAGCGCCTTGTTGTGGGTGATGACGGTCCCCTCGGTGTGCAGGCGCATCAGACCCCGGCCCCAGCGGTGGCCAATCCACAGGCTGCCGTCGCGAGAGTCCCGCTCCAGCGAGGCCACGAAGCGCTCCGCCTCCCCCGTCAGCTCATGGTCCACCACCTGCCCCGTGTCGCTCAGCTTCGCCAGGCCCCACGCGAAGCTGGACACCCACACGGTGCCGTCCGGCATCAGCGCCAAATCACTCACCACGTCGTCCTTGCGCTGCGCGGGCGTGGGAGGGATGGGCTCGGCCACGGCGTCGGGCCAGATGTCGATGCGGTTGGCGGTGTGTTTCTTCTCCTCGGACTGCTTGCGCGCGGCCTCGAAGTTCCAGGGCGCGCCGGTGCCCGCGTGGCCCACGGCGTTGGTCATGATTCGGAAGCGCGAGCTGCGGATGGCGGTGCCCATCCACACGTCGCCATCCGGACGCACCGCCACGCCCCACACGTCCCCGGCGAGCCGGCTGTCCTCGTCCGTCTCGTCCGTGCCGTGCATCTGGATGGCGGGGTGGACGTGCTCCATGACGCCGAACTTGCAGCGCTGGCGCAGCTCGCGGTCCACCTCGTTGCCCTGGGCATCATGGGACACGTAGGGCCACGCGTTTGCGGCGCGGACCTCGGCATTGGCGCAGGCCTCGCCGCCCTGGTAGTTCGCCTCGCCCCACGCGAGGCCATGGTTGGCGGCGAACCACAGGCCCTGGGTGGCCTTGTCCCAGACGATGCGGTTCACCGTGCAGAGCTTCTCGCGGTGGCCATAGCCGGGCACCGAGTGCGCGGGCGAGTGGAGGTCATAGTGGACGACGGCCAGGGTGCCATCGACCTTCAGCTCCACGCGGTCCGCGTCGCCGCTCTTGTAGATGGCGGGGTCCTCGGGCTGGCCGGGGGCCTTGTAGAACTCGCTCTCGCAGTTGGGGCGGCCCTGGTAGCCGACGAAGACGGTGCCCGGGGGACCGCCCGTCACCGCCGTCACCTTGAGGTAGCGGTTCTCTGGCAGCGGGTCCTTGCCCTTCCACGCGGCCCAGGGGTGCAGGCCGTCCGCCATGGTGAAGCACTGGAAGGTGTTGGCGCCGGGGCGCAGCAGACAGAGGCCGTCCTCGCCGCCCGCGACCCAGAGGTTGCCGCCCTCGTCCTGGGTGACGCCGAGCACCTCGCGCGGTCCACCCTGCGCGGAGCCGAGGAAGCGCCAGCCGCTGGCATCGGGAGGAATGGGTGGGCCGCTGGCCGGGCCGGCATCGGGTGCTCCGGCGTCGGGCGTGCCCGCGTCGTCGGGGAGGCCCGCGTCAGGGGGCTCACCGGCATCGGGTGCTCCGGCGTCGTCATCGACGGGCGCTGTGCCCGCGTCGGGTTGTTCCTCCTGGTCCTCGATGGGCGGCGCGCGTGTGTCCACGCTGTCCTTGCAGCCCGCGAGCAAGAGCGCGCCCAGCAATCCCAGCCACCATCCACCTCGTCCATGCCCGCACATGTCTGCTCTGCCTCCGACGGCCCTGGGCGAACGGCCCTCACGCGCCGGTGGCTTGGAGGCAAGTCGGGTGCCAGCAGCGCGAAGGCTGGAATGGGACGCGCCAGGGGCATGACAGGGTGAGGCGAGGGATGTGAGGAAGCGCCGCGCTGCCCATGGGAGGAAATGCGCGGCCTGGCCCCCGAGGTGGGGGACGGCGTCACGTGGTGAGCAGTGAGGCCCGGTCAGCGCTCTCGGGTGGCGGATTCAAACAAACAGGTGCGGGTGCTGGAGTGTGCGGTGGGGGAGGGCTCACTCCAGGTTGGAGGCGCGCAAGCCAGGCATCAGACAGAAGCGCACCATGGTGCATTCGATTTGATGCAGTCCCGCCGCCAGTGCACGGGCGGTCGCCCGGGGGTTGTGGACCGCGAAGGACCTCCGGACCCTGCCTTCCTCGAAGATGGCCTCCAGCAGCGCGAGCTCGCGAGCCCGGGGGCCGGCGAGGCACGGCTCGACGAGGGGGAGGATGTCGCGAAGCGCCGCGGTGGTGATTCGCAGGTCGCGAATCATCCGCTCCACCATCCCCTGACGGATTTCGATGAACGTCTGCAACCTCACCTCGGGAGTCCTCGCGTCCCAGACGGCGGCCTCGATGTCCGCGAGCGCCACGGCCCAGACCTGGTCCACCACCGCGTTGAACAGGTCCTTCTTGGTCTTGAAGTAGGAGTGGAGCATCCCCGGAGACAGGCTCGCGCTCCGCGCAATGTCTTGCATGGAGGCCCCTGTGAAGCCCCGCCGGGCAAAGGCCTCGCGTGCCGCCGTGAGAATGGCGGCCCGCTGTCTGGGAATCATCGAGACGACGGTCATCATGCGAGCGCTCACTCCGAAGGCCGTTAGAAGCCGAAGCCCACCGCCACCGAGGTCACCACGTCTCCCGACAGCGGGTCTCTCGCCAGCTCGATGCCGACGGCGGGAATCGCCACCTCGCGGACGTAGGCGCGGACGCCCACTCCGGGGGAGACGTACTTGAGCAACGAGCTCCGCCACTCCACCCGGCCCACATCCACGAAGGCATGCGCGGTGAGGGTCAGCATGCTGGGGCTCCAGAGCGGCACCTGATACTCCAACGTCGCCGAGCTCGCCGTCTCCGCCCACAGGGTCCCCGCGGCGAAGCCACGGCTCCCCGTGCGACCGCCCAGGAGCTGCGCGTCCAGGAACGCGTCCCCTCGCGTCTGTCCGTGCTGGGCCGTCAAGGTCAGCGCGTGGTTGCCAAAGACAGGCAGTGTGTAGCTCGCGAAGAGCGACACCTGACGCAGCTCGCGAGAAGAACCCAGGAAGCCCAGGCCCTCACGGTAGAGCGCCCGAGCCACCAGGCCTTCGTTGAAATAGAAATGGAAGTCCTGGCCCAGGTATTCGGCCGACATGCTGACTCCGTGCACCTCTCCCCGCTGAGGAGTCTCCGGGCCAGTCGTCAAGGCGAGTGGCTTGTTGATGAGGGAGAACCACCCCGCGCCAACGTTCAGCTCCGGCGTCACCTGGTAGCCGAGCGTCCCCGCGATGTCGAAGCGCCTGTCCGTGTATGTGTCCTTGATGACGTCCCGGACGTGGCGCTCCCTGTCCGTCTTGGCGAACTGGAACGAGAGGAGGCCCGTCCAGGGGCTGCCTCCGATGCTCGGGTCCCGATACATGGAGAACAGGGTGCCTCCCCGGTTGCCCCACATCCCTCCGCCCACCAGCGTCTTGCGCAGCCCGAAGAGGTTGCTCTCGACGGCGAAGACACCTGCCTGCCACTGCCCCTTGCCCGAGGAGAAGACGGGGATGGGCAACAGCGTCCAGCGCTCCTCGACGGTGATTTGGAGTCCGACGCCCTCGCCCTCGGGACGTGTCAGCACCTCCACGCTCTTGAAGAGCTGCAGGTTGAGCAGCCTGCGCTTCAGCTCGGCGGCGTCTCCGGTGGTGAGCACATCCCCCGGAGCCATGCGCATGGCTCCGAGGATGACGGACTCCCGCGTGCGGGTGTTGCCCTGGATGTCGATGCGCTCGATGCGCCCCGTCAGCGTCGCGGGCGGTGGGGCCGAGGCTTCAATCGACACTTCTCCCGCGAGCGGCGCGGGGCCAGGGCTCGATGGAGTCTTCACGTCCTGAGCCCGGCTCGAGAACGGGAGCGCGACGGCGTGCAGCACGACGAGGAGTCGGGCGTGGTGCAGGGACGTGTTCAGCATGGATGCGGTCTTCATGGCGTTCGATGAATCGCTGCTACCGCGCGGGCGCCAGGGAGTTGCCGGTGGGGTCGAAGAGGCCCGTCGCGCGGGCCAGGGCCAGACGTGACAGCTGCACGTTGAGCGCCTCCGTCACGGCGGACATCTGGGCGCTCGCGAGCGTCGCGTTGACGTCCGTCACCTGGAGGTACGTCGTGGCGCCCGCATCGAAGCTCTGCTTCGCGAGCCGTGCGCTCTCCCACGCGAGCTTCACCCGCTCCTCGGCCGTGCTGAGGTTGACCTCCGCGCTCTCCAACTCGCTGCGCGCCTTGCGGACTTCGTCGCGAATCTTCTCCTCGGTGCCGCGCAGGTTGGCGTTCGCCTCGGCGATCTTCCCGGAGGACTCCCGCAGGTTGGCTTCGCGCAGTCCGCCGTCGAACAGGTTCCACGACAGGGCCAGTCCCGCCGTCCACGTGGACGCCACGCCGGTGAGGCCAGCGGTGTTGCTCGTCGAGACGTTGCCCGTGGCATGCAGGGTGGGGAAGTACTCCATGGCGACCTGTCGGCGCCCACCGCGCGCCAGGTCCACGTTGAGGCGCGCGGCCGCCGCGTCTGGACGATGGTCGAGGGCCGTCTTCTCCGCCGTGCTCGCATCTCCCGCCTGGGAGGGGACCGCGACGGCCGCCTCCTTGGGGGCCGCCACGTCGAAGTCCACTGGCCGCGCGAGGAGCGCCGCGAGGGAGCTCTTCGCGGTCGCATAGGCGTTGCGGCTGCGCACCACCTCCTGCTCGGCCTGCTTGCGGTCCAGCGTCGCGCGCAGCAGCGCCAGCCGCTCCACGTCACCCACCTCGAAGCGATTCTTGGCATCGCGCTCGAAGCCGAGACGGACCTCCAGGAGCTGCTCCTGCACCGCCATCGCCTCCCGCAGGCTCGCGGCGCCGAGATAGGCCTGGGCCACCGAGAAGAGAATCTCGCGGCGCGAGTTCTCCGCCGTCAGTCCCGCCACCTTCTCACCCAGGTAGGCATTCTTGATGGCGGGCCACAGCGTGGGGACGAGCAGGGCCTGCCGCGCGGAAATCTGACCGGAGAGCTGGTCCTGCTTCTGCAAGGTGATGGGTTCCGGAGCGCCAGGGAGGGTGAACGTCAGCTCCCTCGGATTGCGGAGGTACGAGCCGCTCGCGGTGACGCTGGGGAGGTAGCCGGACCAGGCCTTGTTGCCCAGCTCCTTGGACTGCTGGAGCCGAGCGCGCGCGGCGTCGAGGCTGGGGCTCTGCTTCTCCGCGAGGGCGATGGCCTCCTCGAGCGTGAGCAGCGGGAGCGCGGTCGCCTCCGTGCCAGACGCGGGCATCGGCACGCCGGAGGCCGCCTGGGACGCCGCGTCCCGCACGGGTGTGTCGCTCGCCGGCTGGGAAGTGGGGGTGCGTCCGGGAGTGGCGGAGAGGTTGGGCGCCTGCGTCAGCAGGACACTGGTGAGGAGCGCATGGAGGAGCATGGTGGGGACCGAGGCGGGTGCGTCAGGAGGAGAGGACACACGAGGTGCGTCGCGGCCCCTTGAGAGGGCCGGAGCGTCGACCTCGCGAGTCGGAGGGAAGGGGGCGGAACCGAGGGTGTGGCTCTCGGCTCCGCCTTCAGTGGGGCACGGGCTCGTGCTTCAGTGGGAGCCCTCCTCCGCGAGGAGCGGGCCGCTCGGCGCGACCACTTCCTCCGACGCCTCGGCGTCACTCTTGCGACGACTGAAGCGAGCGGAGAGCCCGTCCAGCAGCGAGTAGACGACGGGCACCACCACCAGCGTCAGCACCGTGGAGCTGATGAGGCCGCCGATGATGACGAGCGCCATCGGCACGCGAGTCTCGGCGCCGTCTCCCTTGGCGAGCGCCACCGGAATCATGCCGGCCACCATGGCGATGGTCGTCATGAGGATGGGGCGCAGGCGCACCGGCGCGGCTTCGAGCAGCGCGTCGCGAGCGCTCTTGCCGGCGTCTCGCAGTTGCTGGGTGAAGTCGACCAGCAGGATGCCGTTCTTCACCACCAGGCCCATCAGCATGATGACGCCGATGAGGGCAATCATCGACAGAGCATGGCCCGACAGCAGCAGCGCGCCGATGGCTCCGATGAGCGCGAAGGGCAGCGACAACATGATGGTGAACGGGTGGATGTAGCTGCCGAACTGCGCCGCCAGAATCATGTAGAGCAGGAGGATTCCCAGCCCCAGCGCGGTCGCGAAGGCGCTCACGGTCTTGTTCAGCTCCTTCGCGTTGCCGGCGAAGTTGCCCACCACGCCCTGGGGCAGCACCTGCTCCGCCTGCGCGGTGAGGTAGCTCATGCCCTCGCCCAGGGTGTAGCCCGGGGCCAGGTTGGCGAGCAGGGTGATCTGCCGCTTCTGGTTCATCCGGTCAATCTGCACCGGGCCCTCGGAGGGGGTGATGCTGGCCACGTTGCGCAGCTCCACCAGTTGCCCGCCCGTGGTGCGCACGGTGAGCTGTCCCAGCGCCTCCTCGGAGGCGAGCGTCGCGTCGGGCAGCCGCAGCTTCACGTCGTACGTCTCGCCACCCTCGCGGTACGTCATGAACTCGTCGCGCCCCAGATAGGCCCGCAGGGCGATGCCCACCTGGGCCGCCGGCACGCCCATCTGCGCGGCGCGCTCGCGGTCCACGCGCACGTCGAACTGCGGCTTGCCGCTGCGGAACGTCGTGTCGACGTCGGTGAAGCTGGAGTGGGACTTCATCGTGGCGAGCAGCTTCTCGCTGGACGCGACGACCTGGGGCCAGTCCGTGCCGCGCAGCACGTACTGAATCTGCTGATTGCGGCCACCGCCACCGACGCCGGAGACGTCTTGGATGGAGAGCATCACCCCGGGGCGCTCGGCCAGCGCGTCACGCAGGCGCACCTTGAAGGCCTCCTGGTCGAAGGCGCGCTCCTTGCGCGGCACCAGGTTCACCAGCACCTCGCCCTTGTGCACCTCCTCGAGCGTACCGCCGCCGGCCGTGCTGAACGTCTCCTTCACGCCCTCCAGGGGGCGCACCTGCGCGGCGACGATTCCCAGCTCACGCTCGGTGTCCTCCAGGGTGGAGCCCACGGGCAGCTCCAGCGTCACGCGCACGGCCCCGTTGTCGGAGGGAGGGATGAAGGTGAACTTGAGGAAGCGGGCCATGCCCAGCGTCAGCACCAGCACGCCGACCGCCACGGCGATGGCCAGGGCGCGCCGCCCCAGCACCCAGTCGAGGATGCGGCGGTAGCCGCGCTCCATCCCCACGAGCCCGCGCTCGATGGCGGCGCTCACGCGGTTGCGGGGCGCGTTGTGGGCGTGGCTCTTGAGCAGACGGCTGGAGAGCATGGGCGTGAGCGTCATCGACACCGCGTAGGAGATGAGCACCGCCACGGCCACCGTGACGCCGAACTGGAAGAAGAACTGGCCAATCGTCCCCTCCATGAAGGCCACGGGGATGAACACTGCGACGATGGCGAGCGTCACCGCGAGCACCGCGATGACAATCTGCGAGGTGCCCTCGAGCGCCGCCTTCATGGGCGTCTTCCCTTCCTCCAGGTGGCGGACGATGTTCTCGATGACCACGATGGCGTCGTCGATGAGCAGGCCGATGGAGAGCGTCAGCGCCAGCATGGTGATCATGTTGAAGGTGAAGCCCAGCATCGCCATCACCGCGAAGGTGCCGATAACGCTCACCGGCAGCGCGACGGCCGACACGAGCGTGGAGCGCCAGTCCCGCAGGAAGAAGAGCACGATGAGGACGGAGAGGACGCCGCCGATGAGCATGTCCTCCTGCACCGCGTGGATGGACGCGCGAATCGTCGTCGAGTTGTCGCTGATGGTGGCGACCGTCACGCCCTGGGGCAGCTCGCTGTTCAGCTCCGCGAGGGACTCCTTCACGTTCTCCGCCACTTGCACCGTGTTGGCGCCCGACTGCTTGCGCACGACGAGCGCGAGCGCGGTGCCCGTGTCCGAGCGGGCCAGTCCACGCGCCTCCTGCGCGCCGTCCACCACCGCCGCGACGTCACGCACGCGCACCGGCGTGCCGTTGGGGCTGGCGACGATGATGGCGCCAATCTCTTCCACGCTGCGCGCCTCGGCCGTCAGCCGGACGATTCGCTCACGGCCGCCCTGCGTGGCGCGCCCGCCGGGCAGGTCCACGCTCTGCGCCTGGAGGGCCTGGCTCACGTCGCCGATGGCCAGCCCGTAGCCGCGCAGCCGCTGCGGGTCGACCACCAGCTGAATCTCCCGCTCGCGGCCACCCACCACGCCGATGCTGCCCACGCCCGCCTGGCTCTGGAGCGAGGGCTTCACCACGTCCTCGGCCACGCGCGTCAGCTCTTCAATCGGCAGCGCGCCGGAGAGCGACAGCGTGAGGATGGGCGCCGCGCCGATGTCGAACTTCTCCACGACGGGCGTCTCGATGTCGTTGGGCAGCTCGCGCAGCGTGGCCTGCACGCGGTCCCTCACGTCCTGGGCCGCGACGTCCACGTTGGTGCCCAGCTTGAAGCTGATGGTGACCTGGCTGACGTTCTCCAGGTTGATGGAGTTGAGCTCGTCCACGCCGTTGAGCGTGTTGAGCGCCTCCTCGAGCGGGTCGGAGACGTTCTTCTCCATCGACTCGGGGTCCGCGCCCGGCAAGAGCGTGGTGACGGTGACGACGGGGATGTCGACGTTGGGGTACTGGTCCACGCCGATGCGCGGATAGGCATACAGGCCGAAGACGACGACCGCCGCCACCAGCATGACGGTGAAGACGGAGTGTTTGATGAAGGTCTGGAGCATGGTGGTGGCGCTCGTCGGAGAGGGGAGGGAAGGGGAGGGCTACTGGACGACCTGGAGCGCGACGCCGTTCTGGAGCGGCAGGCTGGCGTCGGCGACGACGCGCTCCTCGTGGCCGAGCCCATGCACCACGCGCACGAAGCCGGGCAGCACGCGCTCCACCTTGACGTCACGGCGCTGCGCCTTGCCGTCCTGGACCACCCAGACGAAGCCCTGCTGGCCCTTCGAGTTGACGGCCTGCGAGGGCAGGAAGAGCCCCGCCTGGCCCGACGTGTCGTCGGTGGCCATCATGTTGGAGAAGTCCAGCTCCACCAGGGCGCCCGCGCGAAGGACGACGCCTTCGCTCTTCGCCGGCAGCACGTCCGCGAGCACCTCGACGGTGCGCGTCTGCGAGTCGATGGTGGCGCCGAGGCTCCTCACCTTCGCCTCGAAGGGCGCGCCGGAGGGGTTGAGTGTGCCCTTGACGATGGTGCCCACCTTCACGCGGTCGACGAAGGCCTCCGGCACCGGGGCGCGCACCTCGAGCGCCTGCGTGTTGACGAGGCCGAAGATGGCCGTGCCCGGCGACACGTAGTCCCCCTCGTTGCGGCTGCGCGTGGTGATGACGCCGTCGAAGGGCGCGGTGAGGGTGGCGTCGCGCAGCGCCTCCTGCGCGCTGGCGAAGACCGCCGCCGCCTGCTCGGCCTGGGCCTGGGCCTGGCGGTAGCCGACTTCGGCCTTGTCCAGTGTGGCGCGCGCGAGGCTGCCCGACTCCGCCAGCACCCGTGCCCGCTCCACCTCTGTCTTCGCGCCCTCCATCGCCGCTTCAGCCGCGGCCTTGGCGGCGCGTGTCTGATTGGCGGTGAGCCGCGCGTTGGAGGTGTCCAGCTGCGCGAGCACCTGGCCGCGCTTCACCGCGTCGCCCGCGTTCACGGTGACTTTCGTGAGGGTGCCGGAGACCTCCGCGCTCAGCGTCGCCTCCTGCTTGGCGCGCACGCTGCCGGTGGCCTGCAGGACGCTCGCCTCGAGCTGCTTGGCCGGAGTGACTGCCTTGACGCCCACCGGCTTCTGGACGGCCTGCGCCGCGGGAGGGGGAGCCACGGGCTTGCTGCCCCCGCCACACGCCCCCGCCACCACGGCCACCACCACCACTGCTGCCTTCAAGCTCGTCTTCATCGCTGCGTTCCTCGTCGTGGGGCCGGGACTTCAAGGGCGTCCGGCACTGAATGACTGATTTGGTTTTCTGGTCAGTCCCGGGCAAACGAACACCCCAACCCTCCGGGCACGGAGTGGGGCCCGTGGGGTGTCAGCTCATGGGGGGCTTGGAGGCGGGTGGGGAGGAGAGGCCGCGGATGAAGACCTCGAAGGCGGCGTCCAGGGCTTGGAGCGTCAGGGGAGGGGTGTCCTGGGTCATCAGCCTGGGGACGAGCATCCCGATGAGCTCCACGAAGCCGCGCGCCGCCAGTGGGGGGGCGCTGACGGTGAAGGCCCCCTGCGCCACCCCGTCCTCGAAGACGCGGGCCAGGATGGCGGCGTCCGCCTCCTGCATCTGGGGCACGAGGTGCATCACCTGGGTGCCCAGCTCGAAGAGCGTGGCCAGCTCGAGGCGCTCCCCGTCGTGCTTCCGGACACTCTGCTCCAGCTTGCAGCGGATGTAGGCGCGGACCTGGGCCTCGGGCGTCGTGGCTCGCTGGACGCTCGCCTTGAGCTCGGCGAGGCTCATCTCGTGGGATTGCCGGACAATCGCCTCGAACAGCGCTTCCTTGCTCTCGAAGTGCAGGTAGATGCTGCCCTTGCCGACGCCCGCGCGTTTGGCGATGTCCTCCACCGAGGCCTTCTTGAAGCCGAACCGGGCGAAGACTTCGCCGGCGGCCTTGAGGATGGCGATGCGAGGGTCGGAACTCATTGACCAGAATGGTAATCCGGTCAGTGGGTCATCGCAAGTCCCTTGTCGCGGGACTCATGTGCCGCATGCACCCACCCGGGCGGGCTTCAGGGGGCTTGTCTGGCGGGTCGTCAGGCGCCCGGCGCTCGCGAGGGTGCGCCGGGGCCGGGGTTGGGGTGGCTCAGGAGGGTTTCGAGTTGGAGTGGTCGGTGGCCTTGCTGACGAGGTAGCCGCCATGGCTGATGGCGAGCAGGGCGATGAGGCCTTCGGAGAGCTCCGGGAGGCTGGTGAGGGCGCCGCGTCGGATGGCCATGGAGATGTCGACGAAGTAGGTCACCGCGGCGATGGCGGTGAAATAGAACATCTGCACCTTGGCGAGGTCGATTCGGGCGGTGTTGCCGACCTCGTCGCCCTGGAAGATGTCGGAGATGCGCGCGTCCTGGATGCTCTTGTTGGCATAGAGGGCGCCCTGGCGCTGGGCGTTGATGTCGGAGGGGCTCTCCGAGAGCTGGGCGGCGGTGAAGGCGACGACCTTGGCGTCAGGGGTCTTCGCGCGCTTGCCGCTGAGCAGCAGGGGTGTGCCGAGCAGTGACGTCGAGGCGATGCCCATGGCCCACCAGAGCTCCTGGGGGATGGCGACGTTGACGGCATCGGGAGTGTTTGTCTTCACTCGGGCGATGACCATGGTCAGGTAGCCGGCGACGACGATGACGGTCCAGGTGGCGGCCTGGAAGCGAGACAGGCTCATGATGTTGCGCTCGCTGATGAGCACGCCGAAGGGTGTCCCGGTGAGGCTGTGGCCGAGCACGGCGAGGAAGGCGAGCAGCACGGCGGACGCGGCGATGTAGCTCCAGCCAGGGGCGATGAACCACGCCGCCGCGACGCTGAGCAATGGCAGCGCGGTGGTGAGCATCATCAGCCGCTGGTTCTGTGGGACTGGGATGGGAGTGACGGCGCCGCCTGGTTCAGGAGGCGTGAGGCGCACATCGGGTTGAATTGCCGCGACGACGGACACACCAGCACTGGTGCTCGCTTCACTGTCATGACTCATGACACCCCCCGGGTGAGGGGTGAAGCATAGGCTCTCTTTCAGCCTCCCTGCCATGGGCCCACTGGAATCAGACAGCCGTGGTCAGTGTCGCGGGATGTCTGTGGTTGGCGCACTTCGAGCTTCCGGAGTCCCTCGGGCCCGTGCCTCCGGCCGTCGTGTCGAGCTCGCCGTGTCCGCGTAGCCCGTCAGCTCCACGTAGCCGCGCCCCTTCACGGGCTGGCCCGCACGCACGCCGTCCAGGTCCACGCTGCCCTCCCAGTAGCGCACGCTCACCGGCAGCTCCTGGTCCGAGAGCTTCGGCGTCACCGTCAGCTCCAACCCGAGCTTCTCCACGCCCAGCTTCCACTTCGACGGATACACCCCACCGCGCGGACTCTTCCACGTGCTCAGCACCGCCAGCTTCACGTCATCCCGGGTCAGGTGCACGGAAGCACTGTCCACGGCACCCACGGGAGGCACCCACGTCCCCGAGCTGAACGGGTCCACCGTCCCATCCTCGCGACGCAGTTGGTAATACATCAGCTCGCTGCCATCCGAGAGCTGGAGTGAAAACCAATCCCAGCCCACCTGGTCCGCGCCCAGCGCGCTGGTGCTCCACTCGCGGTCCATCCAGCTCTCGCCCGTCACCGCGTACGTCTGTCCTTCCACCCGCACCGTGCCGCGCGAGGGCATGCGTGTCATCGAGTAGTAATACGATGCATTGCCCGGCTCGGCGCTCTTCTGGCTCAAGCCCCGGTCCCCTTCGAGCACCGGCGGCTTGCCCGGCTCCAACGACAACTCCAGCGTGACGTCGTCCGTCTCCGCCCGCAGCCGCATCGGCCACGTCGCCTCACCCACGCTCGCCGCCTCCCAGTCTTCCAGCCACACCTTGAACGGCTGCGTACTCGCCCCCGCGAGCCCCAGCGCCGCGCGGCTGTAGCGCTCCGCGACATGGAACCGCCCCGCCGCCACGTCCGTCACCGTGAAGTGCCCCAGGTACACCTGCCGCGTCCCCCACGCGGAGTCCCGCGCCGGCGCCTCGGGTGCCAGCGCGTTTCGGAACAGCGTGAACTGGTAGCCGAAGGCGCGCCCGTCCGCCGTCTCGAGGTTGCCCGTCCAGTACCACCACTCCGTGCGGAACTCCGGATGCGGGCCGTGGTCCTCGGGGAAGTGGAACGCGCGGGGCTCGAAGGCTCGCGCATAGCCTGCCGTGCCTCCGTCACCCCCACCGAGCGCCTTCGCCACCGTCAGCGTCCCGCCCCTCGCGAGCGCGGGAGGCTCCGTCTCGCGCGTGACGACGTACGCCGCCACCGCCAGCGCCGCCAGCACCACCGCCGTCCCGATGACGAGCCCTCGGCCGTTGCTCATGGCGTCACTCCTCCCTCAGCGCGAACGCGGGATTGGCACGAGCCATCTTCCACGCCGGGTACAGCCCCGCCAGCGCCGAGGCCACCAGCGCCAGCAGCATCGCCTGCCACAAAGTCTCCGGCGTCACCTCGAGCCGCAGCGTCCAGCCGAAGGACCGCTGGTTGATGACATGCACCAGGATGTACGCCAGCCCCACGCCCAGCGGCATCGAGAACAACCCCGCCAGCAAACCCAACAGGCCCGTCTGCAGCGACACCAGTCCCCAGAGCTGTCGAGGCGTCAGCCCCGTGGCCCGCAGCACCGCGAACTCCCGAGCCCGCTCCAGCTGCAATGACATCAACGCACTGAGCACCCCCACGAAGGCCACGCCGATGGCCAGCAGTCGGAGCACCTGCGTAATCGTGAAGGTGCGGTCGAACACCTCCATCGACGCCTGTCGCAACGAGCGATTCGGCCGTACCAGCAACGCCTGCTCATCCCCCGCGCTCTCGCGCACCGCGGTCACCAGCGAGTCCACGTCCTGCCCCGGCGACGCGTACAGCGCCACGCCGCTCACGCCCCGGTCGTCGTACCAACGCTCGTAGGTGGCGCGAGGCATCAGCATCGTCCCCACGTCGGAGCCGTAATCGAAGTACACGCCGACCACGCGGAAGGCGTGAATCCCCCGGTCCGTGGCCAACCGCACCGTGTCACCCACGCCCACGCCCCGATGGAACGCGAAGGGCTCCGAGACGATGAGCGCCTCCGTCGACGCATCCAGCGCGCGCCACACAGCGGCCTCGTCACCCTGCTTGAAGCGGTAGGGCCGCCCCGGAGAGCGACTGAAGTCGACGGCGATCAAGTCCGTGGGCACACCGTCCACTCGCGCCCGCGTCACGCGCAGGGTGCTGCTGCCCGCGACGCCCGGAAGGGTGCGCAGCCGCTCCACCAGGCCCGGCACCAGCGTGGAGTCTCCCCGTCGCGCCACCAGCGAGGGAGGGGAGATGAACACATCCGCCAGGAGCGAGGCCTCCAGCCACGACAGCACCGTGCCTCGGAAGCTGGACACCATGAGGCCCACGCCCACCGTCGTCGCCACCGCGACCATCAGCGCCGCCAGCGCCACCGCCGTGCGACTGAGGCTCGTCCTCACTCCGCGCGCCGCCATGCGCCCCAAGAGCCCGAAGGCGAGCCCCAGCGGCCCCGCGGCGAAGAGAGACAGCCGCTCCGTCACCCATGGCACCAGCAGCGCGGCGCCAATCAGCACCGCGAAGAGCCCCACGTACGCCGGCACCAGCGCCTGCGTGGGCCACCCCAACAGCCCCACGCCCGCCGCCAGCACCAGCAACCCCAGCAGCGCCAGCTTCGGCGCGCGCGTGCGCGACACGTCCTCCAGCGTCGAGCGGCGCAGCGTCGTCGCGGGCGCCGAACGCGCCGCCTCCCACGCGGGCACCAGGGCCGCCAGCAGCGTGGCCCCGATGCCCAGCGCCAGTCCCTTGGCCAGCGTGAAGGGCTCCAGCGCCAGCCCGCGCACGCTCACCACGAAGTAGAGGTCATTGATGGTCTGGGTGATGAGCCCCACCAGCCCGCGACCCAGGAGGATGCCGAGCAACAGCCCCGCCACCGTGCCGACGATGCCGAGCACCAGCGCCTCGCCCAGCACCAGCGCGAACAGCTCGCCCCGGGTGATGCCCACCGCGCGCAGCCGCCCCAGCAGTCCGCGCCGCTGCACCACGGAGAACGTCATCGTGTTGTAGATGAGGAACATCCCCACCACGAGCGCCAGCAGCGACAGCGCGGTGAGGTTGGTGCGGAACGCCTTCGTCATCTGCTCCACCGTGCCGGCCCGCGCCGCCGCGCGCACCACCTCGGTCCCCGTGGGCAGCGTCGCGCGCAGTCGCTCCGCCTGCGCGTCCCCGCCCGTCAGTCGCAGGTCCACGCGCGTCAGCCGCCCCACGCGCCCGAGCACCTCCTGCGCCGTGGACAGGTCCGTCAGCACCAGCGCCTCCAGCGCGCGCGCCGTGTCCTCGTCCGCGGGCGCCAGCAGCGCCGCCACGCGCAGCGAAGTCTCGCGGCCCTCCACGCGCACCGGCAAGAGCCCACCGGCCTCCACGCCCAGCGCCCGCGCCGCCCGCGCGCTCAACAACACCGTGCCCGGCTGGGTGAGCAGCGCGCCCACGTCGCCCACGGCTTCGTCACCCGCGTAGTCGCGGAAGGGCGTCTCCGCGAAGGGGTCCACCCCCAGCACCGTGAGCGTGCGCCGGTCGCCCACCGCCGCTTGCACGTAGCCTTCCACCACGGGCGCGGACACGGGCGCGTCTGGACGCAGCCGCAAGTCGCGATACACACCCTCCGGCAGTCCCGAGGTGCCGCCCATGAGCTGGTGCGTGGCCTTCCCCGTCACCGCATCGGTGGAGCGCTCGAAGGCGCGCAGCGCGCTGCCGCTCGCTAAATCAATCGACACCACCACCGCGACACCCAGGGCGATGCCCAAGAGGGACAGCGCCGTCAGCCACGGGTGGCGGCCCAGGTGGCGCAGGCTGGAGCGCACCAGGAGATTTGTCACCGGGGCTCCCTTCGCGGCGCTTCGCGTTCCACCAGGCGCCCGCCCGTCATCTCCAGCACCCGGTCCGCGCGGGCCACCAGCCCCGGCTCGTGCGTGACGACGAACGCGCACGCGTGGCCTTGCCTGGTGAGGCCCTCCAGCAAATCCAACACCTGCCGGCCCGTGGCCTCATCCAGGTTGCCCGTGGGCTCGTCCGCGAGGAGCAGCGGCGGTGAGTGCGCGAGCGCTCTCGCCACGGCCACGCGCTGCTGCTCGCCGCCGGAGAGCCGGTCCGGAAAGCTGTTCGCGCGGGAGGCCAGTCCCACGCGCTCCAGCAGGGCCCGCGCCTTCGCGCTCGCCTCCGCCGCGTCGTGCCCGTTGAGCTCCACCGGCAGCCGCACGTTCTCCTCCACCGTCAACGTGGGCAGCAGGTTGAACGCCTGGAAGATGAAGCCCACGTGCTCGCGGCGCAGCAACGTGCGCTGGCGCTCGCTCATGGTTCCGAGGTTGCGTCCGTCGACGAGCACCTCGCCGCGCGTGGGCAGGTCGATGCCGCTGATGAGGTTGAGGAGCGTGGACTTGCCCGAGCCGCTGCGGCCCAGCAGCACCACGAACTCGCCCCGGCGCAGCGTCAGCCGCACGCCGGAGAGCACCTCGCGCGCGGTGTCGCCCTCGACATAGGACTTGGTGACGTCACGCAGCTCGACGAGAGGAGGGGTGTCGGACTCAGGCATGTGCGAGCCCTTGATATACGGGGCCGGCGCTTTTCGCCGCGTCCCCAGCCCCCGTCACGCGCCCGCCGGTTGTGGCTCCCATTCCCCGAAGTCACGCCACTGCGTCAGGAAGCCCCCCACCTCGCTCGCCAGCAGGGGGCCGTCGGTGTCCCGGGGGATGACGTGGAAGCCGCGTCGCAGCGAGACGACGCGCACGCTCGGCGACGCGGTGAGCCGGCGTGCCAGCCACCGTCCTCCCTCCGGGTCCACGACGTGGTCCTGCTCGGCCACCGCCACCAGCACGGGACAGCGCACCCCCGCGACACGGCGCGCCGCCTCGTCCTGCAAGGTGACCAAGTCCCTCAGTCGCGCCACCGGGAAGCCGGAGAGCACCGGCGCCTCGGCCAGCGCCACCGGGTCCGAGATGTCCGTGCCCGTCTTCTCCACCCACGGCCGCGCCCACTCCAACAGCGGCGTGCGCGACAGCTGGCGGATGAGCATCATCCGAGGCCCCCGGAAGCGCACGGCCGGGGCGACGAGCGCCAGCGCCCGCACCTTCTCCGGGTGGTCCGCCGCCAATCCCAGCGCCAGCAGCGCCCCCATGGACAGCCCCACGACGGAGACGCTCCGGTGACCCCGCAGCGCATCCAGGGCGCGCTCGGCCGCCGCCCGCCAGTCGCGCCAGGTGACACCGAGGAGCGCCTGGGGCGTGGTGCCGTGACCCGGCAGGAGCGGCGCCACCACATGCATCCCGCGCGCCGCCAGCGCCTCGCCCAGGGGGCGCACATCCCAGGGACTGCCGGTGAAGCCGTGCAGCAACAGGCACGCGTCCGGGCCCCGTCCCAGCTCGAAGGGCTCCGTTTTCTCCGCGTCCATGGCGAGCGAGGCATCCATCATGAAGACAGGCTGGCCACGCGGAGGCGCAGGCGCTATGCCCCCTGCCTCATGGCGGACACTCCGAAGCCCCCGGACATGCAGTTGCAGATTCAAATCGACGAGGACGTCGCCAATGGTCAGTACGCCAACATGGCCCTCGTGAACCATACGGACACGGAATTCACGTTGGATTTCATCTACGTCCAGCCGCAGCAGCTCCGGGCCAAGGTGCGCTCGCGCATCATCACCAGCCCCAAGCACATGAAGCGGTTGATGCTGGCCATGCAGGACAACCTCAACCGCTACGAGGCGAAGTACGGCGCCATCGTCCTGCGCGAGGACGACGGCGGCATGCACTGACGCGGGGCCCCGCGGCCCGAGGGCGGCTTCACTCCTCGGTGGGCTCGCTGGGGTCCTTCTTGCCCGTGGCCAGGTACGCCTCCGCGCGGGCCTCGAGGTGGGCGGCGAGCCTGGGCTCCACGCGCGACAGCACCTCCCATTCGATATCCGAGGCGCGACGCACGACGGGCTTCGCCGGCGACAGGGGCTCTCCCTGGACGGAAGCCGCCGCCGCTCCGTCTCCCAGCTTGGCGTCGCGGGTGCCGGCGCCGAGGCTCGGATGCGCGGGAGCGCGCCCGTTGGTGGTGTAGGCCATCCGGTAGGCGCGCAGCACGGCGCGGCCGTCCGACAGCGGATGGACCTGCACGAGGATGCGGGACCAACTGGCGCCCATGTCCGTGTTGCCCCGGATGCGCCAGGTGGTGTGGACGTAGAGCGGGTCCGCGCTGGGAATCAGCTCATACTTCTGCTCCGCGAGCACGCGGCGGGTCGTCGCCAGCAGGGCGTCCGACGGCAGCGTGTAGATGGCGTTGCCGCTGGTGGTCTCCACCAACTGCTGGCGGGTTTCAGGCGTGACGGCGCAGCCACAAGCTCCCATCAGGAGCCCGACCGTCACCCACGTCGAAAGGCGTGAGCGCATGGTGATGTTCTCGAAATTCCCCGGGGGACGGCGGATGGAGCGCTGGCTCGCGAGCCCGGGGTCTGGCTCGCGGGGGACACTCCTGGAAACGCACGGGGCGTGTCCCCCATATCGCCGTGCTCGTTGAACGGGTTGGCATCCATCCCGCAGCGGCGCAGACTCGGGACATCGTGCTCCGAATCCTCGTCTCATTGTTCGTGCTGCTGTGCGCTCGTACCGCCTCCGCCCAGTGCCTGGGGGACGGCGTGCAGTTGTTCCCCACGCCGGGTGCCATCGTCCCCATCAACAGCCGGTTCCTGCTGGAGGGCGTGGGCACGGCTCGGGAGCCCGTGGTCGCGCTGGTGGGCAAGAAGCTGCGGCTGGTGGCGAGCGACCACGAGGTGGAGGTGAAGGCGCAGCGCGGCTGGGAGAGCAGCCTGGGGCGGGCCACCATCGTCCTCAAGGTCGTGGGCAAGCTGGAGCCGGACAGGCGCTACACGCTGCGGCTCGACGAGGTGCTGCCCAACGTCACCGTGCTCAACGGCCGGGGCGGGGCGCTGCCCGAGTGGAACACCGGCAAGGGCGCCGACACGCAGCCGCCGCGCTGGCAGAAGCGCCCCGCCGTCTCCGAGGGCTTCCTGCGCCGCACGGCCCAGGGCACCGCGCGCTTCGTGCGCCTCAACCTGTCGCTGAAGGAGGAGAGCCCCGCGTATCTCGTGGTGAAGCTGGAGCCGCGTCGTCCGGGACCCAGCGTCCAGCAGTACGTGGTGCCGGTGACCAACAGCACGGCCTTCATCGGCCACGAGGCGTGCAGCGGGACGTTCGCCCTGGAGGACGGCCGCAGCTACCGGGCGCGCATCGAGGCGTTCGATGCGGCGGGCCACAACGCGCCCCCCGTTCCTCCTGTGGACTTCGAGGCGCCGGCCGACTACTCCGCGCCGTAGCGACGACAATCGCCAGGAGCAGGCATGACGAAGGTGGACGTGGAGAGTCTGAAGGAGCGGATGGCCTCCTTCACCCAGTCGCTGCAGGACGACATCTGCGGCGCGCTGGAGCGCCTGGACGGCACGGGGCGCTTCCGTGAGGACGCCTGGACGCGGCCCGGCGGGGGCGGGGGACGCAGCCGCGTGCTGGAGGACGGCGCCGTGCTGGAGAAGGCGGGCGTCAACACGTCGGTGGTCTTCGGAGAACTGGAGGACCAGTTCGCCAAGAAGCTCCAGGGCGAGGGGCGCTCCTTCTGGGCGGGCGGCATCTCCCTCGTGCTCCACCCGCGCAACCCGCACGTGCCCACGGTGCACGCCAACTACCGCTTCATCCACCAGGGCGGGAAGGCGTGGTTCGGCGGCGGCGCGGACCTGACGCCGTACTACCTCTACGAAGAGGACGCGGCGCACTTCCACCGCGTGCACCAGGCCGCGTGCGACAAGCACGATTCGACGTACTACCCGCGCTTCAAGGCCGCGTGTGACCAGTACTTCTACGTGCGTCACCGCGAGGAGACGCGCGGCGTGGGCGGCGTCTTCTTCGAGAACATGGGCGGAGATTTGGAGCGCGAGCTGGACTTCGTGCGCGACTGCGGCCGGGCCTTCCTGGACGCGTACCTGCCCATCGCCGAGCGGCGCAAGGACACGCCCTTCACCGAGGCCCAGCGCTTCTGGCAGGAGGTGCGGCGCGGGCGCTACGTGGAGTTCAACCTCGTCTATGACCGGGGCACCGTCTTCGGCCTGGAGACGCGCGGGCGCACCGAGTCCATCCTCATGTCCCTGCCGCCCCAGACGCGCTGGCGCTATGACCACCACCCGGAGCCTGGAACCTGGGAGGCCCGGCTGGTGGACGTGCTGCGGCAGCCGCGTGACTGGGCCGCCTGGAAGCCGGAGGGCTGAGGACCATGTCCGACGACTCCTCCACCTCCCCTCCGCCCTCGACGGGCGGCGCTCGCAAGAAGTGGCCCCTCTTCGCCCTGGGGCTGAGCGTCATCGCCGCGGTGCTGGGCGTGCTCGCCCTCCGGCACGCAGGGCAGCCGAGCGAGCGGCCCACCGACACCGAGGCGCGCCTCAACGTGCTCGCGCTGTGTGACGCGGTGCAGGCCTATCGCGACGAGCACGGCGCCTATCAAGTCGCCGGCCCCACACCGCGGGACGTGCCGCGCGGAGGCGAGTCGGTGCCCTTCCCGGAGAACGACGTCTTCCACCACCTGGGCTTCGAGCCGGGGGAGCGGGTGCGCTTCCAGTACGAGGTGGTGGTGCAGGAGAGCCCCGTGGGAGAGCCGGAGGTGTCGTGCCTGGCGCGCGGTGACTTCGACGGGGACGGGCTGAACTCCGTCTACCGCGTGCGGTTGGACGCCAATGGAATGACGACGCCCGTCGAGGTGGAGCGCGAAGGCGAGTGACGGGTCCGCAACCTGATCCCCGCTCCGGGCGAGAATCGGGAAATGGGCCACGTCGGTGACATGAGGGGGCCCCGCGACGGTCCCCGGGCAGGCAGGGGAGGGGTGCCCCGGGGGGAGCCCGTCTCCGACACACCGCGTGATGGCGGGGCCCCGCATCGAGGTACTCCGTCACTGCCGGACACTTCGTTCATCCCCCCAAACGGTTCTCAGGACGCGTCCGAGCTAGGCTCCCAGAGTCCTTTGGATGACGAGGCACCGCCCATGTCCTCTTCCTCGCGCATCACCTCCAACTTCAACAAGCTCGCCCGGCTCATCCTCAACTCGCCCGCGGGAGTGCCGCGCGGCGGCCCCAAGGTCCCCGAGGGAGGCGGACCGCCGGGTGGGTTCCTCGTGAAGGACGCCTTCCGGCGCAAGGGCGCCATCCCTGGCGGCCATCCGACCCTGGGGGGCCAGGAGCGGGCGCCGCTGCGCAAGGTGGCGGAGCTGGTTCCTCCCGGGCTCAAGAAGGTGGTGGGCCAGGAGGAGCTGGGCCTGCGCTTCGGCTCGGACGCGGCGCTGCTGGCCCAGCACCTCAAGCCCTCGCAGCTGTCGAGCAGCGAGCGCGCCACCCGGCTGTGGGAGTTCTTCGCCGCCTACGCCGAGGCCGCCGTGGCCCAGCCGCCCCAGAAGGAGGGGCAGGAGGCCTTCCGCGAGTCGCTCAAGGGCCAGGGCTTCGCGGAGCTGCGCGACGCGCGCACCGGCCAGGACGGGGTGACCCAGGGCCTGTGGGTGCTGACGGCCAAGACGCCCGACGAGGCCCGCGAGCGGGTGGCCACCGTCCAACTGGAGCCACCTCCAGAGGTCCGCCACTCGGAGGCCGCTGTCCGCGGGGAGGGGGTGGCCGAGGGAGGGCTCGCCGTGCAGCCCCGGGCTCCGGATACGCTCCGGGGCGGCCCCGCGCCCCTGGGGCTCCAGGCTTCCGAGTCCGAGGGTTCCGACGAACAGCCCTCGGATTCCGACGGCCGGCGCCGCTCGTCGGGCAAGCGGCTGGGGCCCCAGATGTTCTGGAACGTGCTCCACCGGTTCCGCTCGGACCCCGAGGACGGGGCGGTGGCGCAGGGACAGTGGGACAGGGCGGCCTTCGGGGCCATGCTGGCCCTGGTGGGCATCGCCCTCGTCGTGCTGGCGCTCGTGAGCCTCTAGGGGGGCCCGGCGGGGAAGCTGCCCGGCGGCGGAAAGTCCTTGGCGCTGGCCGGCTTGTGGTACGTTGCCGCACCCATTGGCAACCGACGACCTTACACTCGTCAAGCGCGTCCGGAGCGGCGACCAGCGCGCCTTCAAACTCCTCGTCGAGCGTTACCAGCGCAAGGTGTACGCAGTTGCGCTCGGTATGCTCAAGGACAAGGAGGAATCGATGGACGTCTCCCAGGAGGCGTTCGTCAAGGTCTACAAGTACCTGGACCACTTCAAGGGCGACTCGTCCTTCTACACCTGGCTCTACCGCATCACCGTGAACATCTGCATCGACGTGCTGCGCAAGCGCGGAGGCGGAGGCGAGGTGGTGGAGTTCGACGAGAACCAGGCCATGGACCTGTCCGAGGCGCGCATCGGCGCGTTGGGCAGCCGCCTGGGCACCAACCCCCAGAAGAGCGCGCTCCGACGCGAGCTGGCGGAGAAGATCCAGGAAGCGCTCGCCACGGTGCCCGAGAAGCACCGCGCCATTCTCCTCCTCCGGGAGATTGAGGGCATGTCCTACGAGGACCTGGCCCGGACGCTCGATATCCCCAAGGGCACGGTGATGAGCCGCCTCTTCCATGCCCGGGCGAAGGTCCAGAAAATCCTGAGTGAATACCTGGAGTTGGACGAAGCGAAGAGCGGAGTGGGCAGCGAATGAAGGTCCCTCGAATATCTGAGGGAGCCTCGCGTCACAGCGTTCGCAGCATCCACCACCGAGCAGGGTGAAGGTTATGGCCGGAAATCCCGCATGTGAGCGTTTCGTCCCCATGCTCTCCCCGTATGTCGACGGGGAGCTGACCCCCGCGGAGCGGGTGAACGTGGAGCGTCATCTGGGCGCGTGCCGCGACTGCACGGGGCGCGCGGCGGACCTGCGGGCCGAATCCGGCCTGCTCCGCGTCGGCCTGGACATGGCGGTGGATGACGTCGACTTCAAGGACTTCGCGCAGAAGGTCATGGCGCGGGTGACGCCGGAGAAGCCGCCCCTCCTGGAGCGGCTGAAGCTGGCGCTGTCTGAAATGTTCCTCTACCAGCGCACGGCGATGGTCTCCTCGCTGGCGACGGCGGCGGTGCTCGTGCTGGTGGGACTGCCGCTCTTGCTGAGCGACAAGGCCCCGGTGGGTTATGGCGCGGAGCGGATGACGGTGAAGTCCATCCAGCCCTACCAGGACGCCCGCGTGGCGCCGGTGGTGATGGAAACCGATAACGGTGGCACCATCATCTGGCTGGTGGATGAAGAGACGCAGGACGGCTCGTCGTCGGATGAGGACGAGGAGCAGGAAGAGGACATTGGTGGCGGGCTTCGCAAAGGCAAGGGGCTCAAGCCCCTGGGCAAGCCGAAGACCGACGTGGAGCGCCCCTCGGGAGGTCCCCTGTGAGAAGAAACGTGTCGTCTGGCCGGGTGCTGCTGGCCGTGCTGGGCCTGGGCTTGCTGATGCCGGTGGTGGGCCAGGCCCAGGAGGAGCAGAAGGTCAGCGTCCAGGTGGAGGTGGTGCTCGCCTCCAAGAAGGGCTCGGAGGTGGAGCCCCCGGAGCTGGCGAAGATGAAGGAGCAGTTCGAGAAGCAGAACTTCAACTTCACGTCCTTCAAGCGCCTGTCCAACGAGAAGCTGGAGGTGGGCGCGAAGACGGCCACCGAGGTGAAGCTGCCCAACGGCAGCAACGCGTCGCTGCTCCTGTTGGGCATGAAGGAAGGCACCGCCACCGTGCGCGTGGCCATTCCGCGCCAGCCCACGCTGGACGTGGAGCTGGGCCGGCAGGGCGCCGTCTACCAGAAGGCGGGCAAGCACGTGGGCGGAGAGCTCATCCTGGTGCTCTCCCCGCCCTCGAAGTAACCCCGCTGTCCGTAAACCGGGCCAGCCGGGCCTGATGGCTCAGGCGGCCCGGTCCACCGCCAGCGACACGTCGCTGAAGTCGGCCTCGTCCACCTCGAAGGACTCCTCGACCTCCACCTTCGGGGCGGGGGCCAGCGTGGCGCGGCGCGGCTCCGTCTGGTCGGCGCGCTCGTGCTCCAGGTGGATGCGCAGCCCGTCGAACATGGTGTCGAACGCCCCGTAGATGCGGTTCACCATGGCCAGCGCGTCGTCGCGCACCGCCGGCTCCAGCACCATGGCCTCCAGCTCCTCGGCCAGCTGCTGCTCGAACATGGCGTGCTGCTGTTCGGCCTGCATGTGGTGGTCGGAGAAGTACTTGAGCTTGTCGTCCGCGCCCTGCGCCGCGCTGATGACCGCGGTGCGGCTGAAGAACACGTGACTGGTGGACTCCAGCGCCCACAGCAGGACGATGCGCAGCCGGTCATCCACCGAGCGGTAGACTTCGCTGATGATGGAGTAGGCGGCGTCACGCGTCTTCACGTGGGCCTTGCCGTAGAGCGTGCCGATGCTCAGCGAGCCCCCGGTGAGCTGGGCGATGTCGTCCTCGAACCACTGGTCATGCCCGCCTTCCTCCGCATGGTGATGCGTGGCGAGCTCCTTCAGGTGTGCGTCCTGGATGAAGTGCGCGTTGAGGCGCAGCACATCCTGGAACGTCATCACCCAGAAGGTGAGGCGAGGCGCGAACGCCATCACCTGTTCTATCGGTCGGTCCTGCTTCAGGTCCGCGAAGAAGGGGTGTGAGGCGAACCGCTCCTCGCACACCGCGATGTGTTGGAGCACGGCCTTCATGGATGTCCCTCCCAGATGCATGTCTCCGCGTGGCCCTGGCGGAGTGTCTTGAGACGACGCGCCCAGGGCCGGGTGGAAGAGCCACACGGCACTGGAGGCCAGCGATGTGCGCTACCAACTGATGTTGTACGTGCAGGCCCCATCTCCACGACGGCGGCAACTCTTGGGGTCATGTTCAATACGCACCCAAAGCGAATCCTTGGGACGGAACCTGTCGGTGATTGCCTCGAGCAGCCCGTAGTCCAAGTCACAGGGATAGGGATTGTCGCAGCGCATCCTCGCGTTGCGCTTGTCCACCGGCTCGTAGTGGTAACCCCCGATGTTGCCCTTGCCCCGGTGGTTCATCTTGTACGCCATGTCCACCGCGCGGAGCCCCTTCTCCAGGGTGTCGATGTCTGGCGGGAAGTGCGCGCTTTCCGGAATCTTCCGGCCAATCGTTCGCACCGTGCTGGGGCCAATCTTCTCGAACACCAGGCTGAAAGATTTCAGCAGCGATGGCATCGGGTACCACGTCTTCGCTTCCAGGGGCGTGATGCCGTTCTCCGCGAGGATTCGCAGCGCCCGCGCCTGGGCCAGCTCCATCCCGTTGACGATGGCGAGGATGGACTGTCCGACGATTTCGACACCCTGGTAGGCGGCGAAGGTCGGCGGCGCGGGATGGACGGAGGGAGGAGTCTTCAATTCCATACGTGGATGTCCCCGGAAGAAGCGATGCCAAGCATTGAAGCTGTTTTCCCGGGTCTTTTCAAATTGACTGATATGTCTAAACTTTTCCGCTGGCGTGAATACGTTTTACATTGGGGGCAGGGCTGACCCATGTCTTGATGTCTCGTGTGAGGTTTCAAACACTCGCGTGGGAGGAGCGGCGCGCGGGTGTGCGGATGCGGGTGGGCCTGACAGGGCGTGCGGAGATCGCGGTACGGACTGAAAAAATGGCAGTCCTTCCAACGGCGCGGGGCGGGTGCGGGCCGCCAAATCGAGTGAAGTCGCGGGGTTGAGCCTCGGCACGCAGGTTGCTCTTGGTCATTGGGCAGACGGGCGGCGGCGGCGGTGGCGGGTCGGTGTGGTGGCGCGGTGCATCCCTCATTCATCCTTGGAGAAGAACCATGTCGAAGACTCAGCGTGGGCAGGTCATCCGTCGTAAGGCTCGTCAGGTGAAGGCGACGACGGCGCGGGCGGTGTCGGGTGCTGGCAAGCACGCACGCCAGGTGCAGGTGACGCTGGGCGACCTCATCGCGGCGGCGTTCGACACCGTGGGCGGCGAGGTGAAGAAGGTGAAGCAGGTGATGTCCTCCACGGACATGACGGTGGCCACCGGCAAGCACATCGTCTTCGTGGGCTGAAGAGCGCGCGAGGGCGCCACGCGACGTGGCGCTTGGGTTGGGCGGCGAGGGGAGCTGACAGCGTGAAGCGCATCATCATTCCCGGGCGCAACTGCTGGACGGTGGAAGACTCGAGTGACGGCGGCGTGCTGGTGGATGGGCGCGCCTACTATCGGGAGCTGTACCGGGCCGCGAAGAAGGCTCGTCGCTACATCGTGATGACGGGCTGGCAGTTCGACAGCGACGTGTCCTTGCTGCGAGGCGAGGACCTGGAAGAAGCGCGCGGTGGCGAGGTGCGCCTTTTGCCCATGCTGGACGCGCTGTGCCGGGCCAATCCGGAGCTGCACGTCTACATCCTGGCGTGGGACTTCAGCATGTTGCTCGCCATGGAGCGCGAGTGGATGCAGCACCTGCTGTTCAACTGGACGACGAACGAGCGCGTGAAGTTCCGCTTCGACGCCTCCAGTCCCCTGTATGGGGCGCATCACCAGAAGCTCGTCGTGGTGGACGGCGTGCAGGCCTTCACGGGCGGCATGGACGTCTGTGATTGTCGGTGGGATGACCGGGACCATCGGGTGGGCTCGACGCTGAGGTGCGACAGCGGCAGGGACCCCCACGGCCCCTACCATGACGTCCAGACGGTGCTCACCGGGCCGGTGGTGGAGAGACTGACGGAGCTGTTCGAGGCGCGCTGGGCGCACGCGGGCGGTGGAGAGCTGCACCTGCCGCGCGTGGCGCGAGACGACGTGACGTTTTCGTCCAGCGTGCCGGCGCCCCCAGGGCCCGTGGCCATCAGCCGCACGTTTGGAAAGACGCTCGTGCCGCCGCAGGAGGCGGTGCAGGAGGTGCGCGCGCTGTTCCTGGACGCCATCGAGGCGGCCGACCGGTTCATCTACATCGAGAACCAATACTTTTCGTCGCGGGCCATCTTCCAGGCGCTGGTGAAGCGCTTCCGCGCGACCGGACGTCCACCGATTCAGGTGGTGCTGGTATTGCCGCGGAAGCCGGAGGCCCTGCGCGAGCAGCTGGCCATGGGCATCGCCCAGGTGCGGCTCTTGCGCACGCTGGAGCGGGTGGCTCAAGAGACGGGCAACACCTTCCGGGTATACTGCTCGGCGGGGCGCCACCCGGAGACGGGCGCGGACGTCTTCACGTACATCCACTCGAAGGTGATGGTGGTGGACGACCGCTTCCTCACGGTGGGCTCGGCCAACACCACCAATCGCAGCCTCGGCCTGGACTCCGAGCTGAACATGAGCTGGGAGTCGGAGGAGGAGGGCGACGCGGTGTCTCGCGCCATCCGCCGCGTCCGCCTGTCGCTGGTGGCGGAGCACGCGGGGCTGTCGGGCGTGAAGGAGCTGCTGCCGCTGACTCGCTCGGCGCCGTCGTCGTGGGTGGACTGGCTGGACGCGGTGGCGAGCGCGGGCCTGCACCGGCTGCGCCCGCACCCCCTGGAGACGGTGTTCGACCAGAGCCCGCTGCTCAAGTCGCTGGAGCCGGAGGAGCTGGTCATCGACCCGGAGGACTCCGTGCTGGACGAGTCCCTCTTCGAGGCGCTGCGCGGCGCGGAGGACGGGCTGTTCGCCTCGGGCATCCGGCTGCTGTCGCGCTGGCTGGTGGGCGCGGCGGAGGAGCGTCCCCACCGCGCGATTCTCCCCGCGGGCTCGGATGACGAGGGCGGTCGCTGCGGGAGCTGAGGCAGCCCTTGCGAGTGGGGTTGCCTGGTCAGCGGAGGAGCGTGACAGGGGTGTCACCCATGAGGCGGGTGTGCCGAGGCTCGGCAGTGTCACCCACACCGCGAGGCCGAGCTGCTTCGCGGGAGCACGGGGCCGGGTAGACTCAGGGGACGATGACTGGCGCCCCCCTTCTCGTCCTCTTCGCCCTTGTATCCAACCAGAGCTCCACCATCTCCGAGGAGGGGCCGGAGCCCTCCGGACAGGACACGCCCGTGTCCGCGGCGCGGCTGGACGAGCCCGCGCCCCCCGGCAGTCGCGTGGGAGGTGAGGGCTTCGGCTTCAGCGGACAGCTCGAGGCCGGTGGCTTGAGCCTCCCCTCCGGAACGCCGGGTGGAGGGCAGGACCTGTTCATCCGGGTGTACCCGTCGCTGGGGCTGACGAAGGGGGACTCCTTCGTGCTGCGACTGGGCGCCAACCTCCGGATGCGCATGGTGGACGAGGAGCCGAAGCAGGCGGACGGCGACTACGGCGCGCGCCTGCGCCGCGAGGACTGGGACGAGCTGAGTGATATCGGCCAGGTGGTGCGCATGCTGCGCATCGGCCAGGAGGGGCAGTCGGCGTTCTACCTGCGCGTGGAGCCCTTCGTCGACGAGTCACTGGGCCGGGGCTATCTGCTGGGCCGCTACAGCAACGCGCTGTCGCCGGACTACCACCCGGCGGGCGGCTCGCTGACGATGGTGAAGGGGCCGGTGCGCGCGGAGATTCTGGCCAGCGACGTGCTGGGCGCGCGCATCTTCGCGGGTGAGCTGATGTTGGACCTGGGCCGCGCCGCCAGCGACGACTCGGGCAAGTTCGACCGCTACCTGCTGCGCCTGTCCGCGGCGCACGACGCGGCGAAGGCGGGTGGCGAGACGCCGAACATGACGCTGACCTCGGTGGGCGGCGACGTGGCGCTCTATAAAGGGGAGCGCCTGCGCGCGTGGGCGCTGCTCGCGGGTGGTGCGCGCTTCGCGGAGGCTCACTCGCCGGCCGTCGGTGGCCTGCTGGGCGTGGCGATGGAGGGGCAGTTGGAGAGCGGCACGCAGCTGAGCTTCACGCTGCAGGGCCGCAAGCAGGGCGGGCGCTTCCGCTTCGGCATGTTCGGTCCGGACTACGAGCTGGGGCGCTTCTCCGGCACGGGCCTGATGGAGCAGCCCATCGCCGACGAGGAGCTCCCCGACGGCTTCGCCGGCTACCTGGAGGCGTCCATCGCCAAGGGCAGCGCCGACACGACGCTGCTGTTGGGCAGCGTGGCCGCGCAGTACCACGGCTTCGGCCGCACGGACCTGGATGTGTCGGCGGGCTTCGAGCTGCCCGGAGGCCGCACCCGGGCCCTGGCGCGCGCGGTGCTGACGGCGCTGGGTGACAGGCCTCGCTACTCGCTGGGCGTGGAGGTCCGCCAGCGGTTGGTGAACCACCTGTACGCCTGGGGCTCCGGCGGCACGGTGCACTTCCCGCAGGCGGATGGGGCGCTGGTGCGCGGCGTGACGGCGGGCATGGGCGTGGGCGTGGACTTCCAGCGCTGAGCCTCAGGTGTCCAGCGGCAGGGTGACGTGGAAGGTGGAGCCCTGGCCCACCTCCGTGTCCACCTGGATGTGGCCGCCGTGGCGCTCGACGATGTCGCGGCAGATGTAGAGCCCCAGGCCCAGCCCACCAAAGCCGGAGATGGGCGCGTTGCGCGCGCGGAAGAAGCGCTGGAAGAGGTGCTGGCGCTGGTCCTCGGGGATGCCGATGCCCGTGTCCTTCACCGATATCCGGGCCTGGGTTCCGTCGCGCTCCAGTGTCAGCCGGACGACGCCCCCGCTGGGGCTGTACTTGAACGCGTTCTCCAGGAGATTTGTCAGCACCTGCGCGAGCCGGCCCCGGTCTCCCTTCACCACCAGCGGCTCCGGCGGCGCCTCGTACTCCAGTGTGTGTTGATGGCCGAGCGGACGGACCTCCGCGAGCACCTCGCGGGCGAGCGACTGCAGCTCCACGGGCTCGCGGCGCAGCTCCAGCCTGCCGGCTTCGATGCGCGTGGCATCCAGCAGGTCATGGATGAGCACGGACAGCCGCGTCACCTGGGCGAGCGCCTTGTCCACGTGGTGGGGCTTGGGGGCGTGGCCCGCGGCGGCCTGCTGCTTCATCATCTGGAGGTGGAGCTTGAGCGGCGTCAGCGGCGTCTTCAGCTCGTGGGCGGCGATGGACAGGAAGTCGTCCCGGACGCTGATGGCCTCCTGCGCTTCCTTCAGCAACTCCTCCCGCTCCTGCCGCGCGCGGTGCTCCGCCGTCACCTCGACGACGACGGCGCCCAGGCCGACGATGCCGCCGCTCGGAGTCCTGACCGGGTAGTAGCTGACGCGCCAGTGCCGCAGCTTGTCGGGCGTGGCGGGCACGTGTCCGGACATCTCCATGTCGCTCAAGGGGATGCCGGTCTCCATGACCTGGAGCATCAGCGGCGCGAAGGTGGAGGACATGTTGGGGTTCATCTCTTGCACCGTCCTGCCCAGCTCCTCGTCGCGCCTGCGCCCGTGCAGTGACGCCAGGGCTTCGTTGATGCGCAGGTAGCGCAGCTCCCGGTTGATGAAGGCGAGCCCCACGGGGGCGTGGTTGAGGAACGTGTCGAGCAGCGCGAAGGACTCCTCGGCCCGCTCCCGCGCGTTCTGCTCCGCGATGAGCAGCCGCTCCCGCTCCACCTTCGCGCGGCGCTCCTCCGTCACGTCACGGTAGCTCCACACCCGGCCGATGACCGCGCCGCCCATCCGCTGGGGCAGCGACGTGCTCTCGAGCATGCGGCCGTCGCGCAGCTCGATGGTGTCCACGGCGCTGTCCTCCGAGAGGATGAGCTGGTTCTGGATGCGCGCGACGAAGCGCGCCGGGTCCTTCGCCAGCGGCGCCGCGAGCTCGAGCGCACGTTGCGCGACGCGCGACTCCATCACCTCGTCGCTGAGACCCCACATGAGCTGGAAGCGCTTGTTGTAGGCGATGATGCGCTGGTCCGCGTCCACCACGATGACGCCGTCCGCGATGGAGTCGAACATCGCGCGCAGCACGGAGTGGGCGTGCTCCAGCCGCTCGCGAGCCCGGCGCTGCTCGGTGACGTCCACCATCAGCCCGCGCAGCCGCATCGGCTGGCCATCCTCCGAGACGGCCGTGACGTGGGCCCGCATCCAGACGATGTGTCCGTCGGCGGCCAGCATCCGGTACTCGAACTCGTGAGGACGCCCCTGTCGCCAGGCGCTCAGGCACGAAGAGAGGACCTCCGACCAGTCATCCAGATGGACGTGCCGCGCCCAGAAGTCAGGCTGGCGCAGCCACTGCTCCGCGGGAAGGCCCAGGAGTCGCTCGGCCTGTCTGCTGACGAAGGTGAAGTGGAACTCGGCGTCGGCCTCCCAGACGATGCCGTCGATGCTGTCGATGAAGTCCTCGTAGCGCTTGCGGACGCGTGACAGCTCCGCGGTCAGCGCGTCTCGCGCCGCCTCTTCGGGCCCCAGCGTCTGGAGTCTGGCGCAGGCTCCCAGCAGCAGGCCGTCGTCTCCATGCACCGCCATCACCAGGGCGCGCAGCCGCTGGCCTTGTCCGCTGCCCTCGCCCATCCCCTGGCCGCTCGACAGCGCCGCCTCCAGCGCGCGGGCGAGCCAGGGCATGCGGGCGAGCACCTCCCGCGCCGCTCGCCCACCGACATCGCCTTGCTCCGCGCCGGCGGACCGCGCCAGCACCGTGTCCATCCAGACAATGCGGTTCGCCGCGTCCACGATGAGCGCGGCGTGGAGGCTCCTGCCCACTTGCAGAAGCCGCTTGAGCGCGGGACTGGCCGGAGCGGAGGCGTCCGGACCTGCCTGCCCCTCCCGCATGTCGCCCTTCGCCACTGGCGCCACCTCCATGCGGCATGGCCGCCCGCTCATTCCCAAACATGGGACTCGTCCCAGTGGCGGGAAAGGGTCGCTTCTCCTCTTGGTGCCCGCTTGACTACGGTTGTAGTCAGGCGTACTTGTCCTGTGACTACAGTTGTCGTCAGGGGATGGTCATGAAGAAGCCGGTGGGAGAGCAGGAGCTGTCGGTGCTGCGGTACGTGGCCGAGCACGGGCCCGCCACGGTGGGCGAGGTGGTGGAGCGCTTCGGTGAGCCCCAGGGGTTGGCGCGCTCCACCATCCTGACGGTGATGGAGCGGCTGCGGCTGAAGGGCTACCTCACGCGGCGCAAGGTGGACGGCGTGTTCCAGTACGCCTCTCCGGTGCGGGAGGGAGAGCTGCTGCGGGACGTGGTGGGCGACTTCGTCCAGCGCACGTTGTCCGGCTCGCTGTCGCCGTTCGCCGCGTACCTGTCCGACGCGGACGATGTCTCCGACAAGGACCTCGCGCAGCTCCAGGATGTGGTGGCGCGGCTTCGCTCGAAGAAGCGGAAGGAGTAACCCATGCGGACCGGATGGCTGATGGAAGTGGCCTCGGGGTTGGCGTCGTGGCCGGAGGGACTGTGGCGCGCGTCATGGCAGGGCGCGGTGTGCGCCGCGCTGGTGTGGGGTCTGACGCGACTGTGGACGCGGATGCCGGCCTCGCTGCGCGCGGGCCTGTGGTGGTTGGTGGCGCTCAAGTTCGTGGTGTCGCTGGGGGGGCCGCGTCCGCTGGCGCTGCCGGTGTTGCCCGAATCGCTCGCGTTCCTCTCGGGCCAGCCGGAGACGCTGGTGCCCGTGAGCGCCGAGCGCGTCGAGGGTGGCGCGGTGGGCATGTCGCCCGGCTCGATGGAGCGGGGTGTCGTGGCGGCTCCGTCCACCGATGCGGCGCATGCGGTGGTGGGCGAGCGTGACACGCACGTGGGAACGCTCGGGATGGTGGGAGGTGAGGTCCACTTCGCGCCGGTGGGGCAGGGCGCGCGGGTGTCGGGTGCCGAGTCCTCCGGGAGTGGCGCCGGGGCCGTGAGCGGCTCGTTCCTTTCTGACGTGCATGACCTGGCGGTGGGGTGGAAGCAGGTCCTGGTGCTGGCACTCCTGGCGGCGTGGGTGATGGGGGTGGCGTGGCAGGTGCGGTCGCAGGTGCGGAGCTGGGCCTTGATGCGGCGGTTGCGCCGGAGCGCGCGCCCGCTGGAGCACCCGGTGCTGGAGACGGAGGTCCTGGAGCTGTCCGAGAGCGCGGGACTGCGGCGGGCTCCCACGCTGCTCGTGTCGGATGAGGTGGCGAGTCCGCTGGCGACGGGTCTGTGGTCTCCGGTGGTGGTGCTGCCGACGAAGGCGGTGCGGCGGCTCCCCGTGGAAGGGCTGCGCATGGCGCTGGCGCACGAGGTGGCGCACCTGAAGCGCGGTGACTTGTGGCTCGGCTGGGTGCCGGCGCTCGCGGAGGCGTTGCTTTTCTTCCATCCGCTCGCGCGCCGTGCCGCGCGGGAATACGCGCTGGCCCGTGAAGAGGCATGTGACGCGGAGGCGCTGCGACTGACGGGCGCGGAGCCCGCGGATTACGGCGAGCTGCTGCTCGCCTTTGGAGTCACCCGTTCTCATGGGACCGCCGCCGCGCTCGGTGCGTCCGCTCACGTTCACGCGCTGCACAGGAGGTTGAGCATGCTGGAGTACGTCGACATCGGTTCCTCCCGTTCTCGTCGTTGGTTGAAGGTGACTGTCTCCGCGCTGGGGCTGGTGGCCCTGGTTCCCTTCCAGGTCGTCGCGAGACAGGAAGCGAAGCCCGCGCGGGAGGAGGAGTCGAAGCAGGCTGCGCCGATGCCCGCGGCCAGACCGAGCCCTGTCGCTCCGATGGCGCCGGCATCTCCAGTGGGTGAGCGCCCTGTCGCGCCGAAGCCGCCGCTGCCCCCCGCCGGGCCGCACGCCGTCGCGCCGAGGCCGATGCTGGCCATGGCCCCACTCGCGCCACGGATGGCCGTGAAGGGTGTGCTCGCCGCCCCCCCGTCGCCTCCCACTCCGCCCGCGCCCCCGTCGCAGCTCGAGGACGACGACTCCAGCTACGTGCTGCTCTCGGGCGACAAGGCCACGATGAGCGGCAGCACCGTGGACCTGAAGCTCGCGAAGATGTTCAAGGACAAGAGCGGCGGCGAGCTGCTCTATGTCCGCCGCAAGGGCGAGGCCTTCATCATCCGCGACGCGGCCACGCTGAAGGCGATGAAGGACGCGCTGGAGCCCATCCGGGTGAGGGGTGTGGCGCAGGGCTCCGTGGGCTCGCGCATGGGGGCGCTGGGACAGGAGCAAGGCACGCTGGGACTGAAGCAGGGCAAGCTGGGAGTGCAGCAGAGCGAGCTGGCCTTGCAGCACGCCGAGCTGGCCCACAAGCGCGCCGGGTTGCATCTGGAGTCCAATCGCCTGGACGCGCTCCCCGAGGCCGAGCGCGAGCGTCGTCAGGCGGAGCTGGACAAGCAGGAGGCCGCGCTCGACAAGGAGATCGACGCCCTCGACGTGAAGCAGGAGGCGCTGTCGAAGCAGCAGGAGGAGCTGGGCCGCGAGCAGGAGAAGCTCGGCCAGCAGCAGGAGGAGATGGGGCGCGAGATGGAGAAGGTCCACAAGCTCCACGAGAGTGAGATTCGCGACTCGGAGCGGAAGATCCAGTCCGTCATCGATGAGGCACTGCGCAAGGGTCTGGGCCAGCCGTTGCCCACCTGATGACGGTCCGCGTGGGGACTCGTGTCGCGCGGGCTGGCGCCCCTCTAGCTTGAGGAGCCCGCCCTCTGCCGGAGGTCCCCATGAGCCTCGCCGCCGCCCCTCGCAGCACTCCCGCCGGTACGCTGGACACCGTCATCCAGCGGGTGAAGCAGGGCTCGCGAGCGTGGGTGAAGCTCGGGATTCCCGAGCGACTCTCGTTGCTGGAGGAACTCAGCCGCGGCTACGTGGCCATCGCGGAGCCGAGCGTGCGCGCGGCCTGCGAGGCGAAGGGAATCGACCCTGACGGTCCGCTTGCCGGAGAAGAGTGGCTGGCGGGCCCCATGGTGGTGGTGCGCAACCTGCGCCTGCTGGCCGACTCGCTGCGGGACATCCAACGTCACGGTGTCCCGCGCATCCCCGCGTCCCGGCTGCGCACGATGGAGGACGGAAGGCTCGCGGCGCGCATCTATCCGATGAACGCACTCGAGGGGATGCTGCTGCCGCGCACCGCGGGGGAGGTCCACTTCCTCCCCGGCGTCACCGCCGACAACCTCCGCGAGCACCAGGCGTCCTTCTACCGCAAGCCGCATGACGGACGGCTGTGCGCGGTGCTCGGCGCGGGCAACGTCAACTCGATTCCTCCCGCGGACTGCCTCTACAAGCTCTTCGTTGAAGGCGCCGCGTGTGTCCTCAAGATGAACCCGGTGAACGCCTACCTGGGGCCCTTGTTGGAGCAGGCCTTCGCGGTGCTGGCGCGGCGGGATGTCTTCGCGGTGGTGTACGGCGGCGTGGAGGAAGGCGCGGCGCTGGTGGGGCACCCGGCGGTGGATGAGGTCCACATCACCGGCAGCGATAAGACCCATGACGCCCTGGTGTGGGGGCCGCCGGGCCCTGAGTCGGACGCGCGTCGCGCGCGCGATGAGCCGCTCTTGCGCAAGCCGTTCACCAGCGAGCTGGGGAACATCTCGCCGGTGGTGGTGGTGCCGGGGCCTTACACGGAAGGGGAGCTGCGCTTCCAGGCGGACAGCATCGCCGGCATGGTGTCCAACAACGCGTCCTTCAACTGCAACGCGGCCAAGTTGCTGGTGCAGCCGAAGGACTGGAAGCCGCGCTCGCATCTGGTGGATGTGGTGGAGGCGAGTCTGGGCAAGGCCACCGTGCGACGCGCGTACTACCCGGGCGCGGACCAGCGGTGGCGCCAGTTCACCGAGGGACGGCCGCACCTGCGGCAGGTGGGCCATGCGGGCGTGGGCGAGCTGCCCTTCGCGCTGATTCCGGACGTGGACCCGAGCCACGCCGAGGACCGTGTCTTTCGTCACGAGCCCTGGTGCACGGTGTTGTCGGAGACGGGGTTGCCTGGCGGAGACGACCCGGTGGAATTCCTGGCGAGCGCGGTGTCGTTCCTCAATGACAAGGTGTGGGGCACGCTGAACGTCACCCTCGTCATCCACCCGGCCTCATTGAAGGATGCGGCCGTGGCCGCAGCGCTGGAGAAGGCCATCCGCGAGCTGCGCTATGGCACCGTGGCGGTGAACACGTGGCCCGCGGCGGGCTATGCGCTCGTGTCCCTGCCCTGGGGTGGGCATCCGTCCTCGACGGCCCAGGACATCCAGAGTGGCCTGGGCTGGGTGCACAACAGCCTGATGTTGGAGCAGGTGGAGAAGTCAGTCCTGCGCGCGCCGCTGACGAGCCTGCCAGCCCCGCCCTGGGTCCCGGGACACCGGAGCGTCCGTGACCTGGGCCAGCGGCTGGTCCAGTTCGAGCGGTCCCCGTCCTGGCTCAAGATACCGGGCATCGCGGCGGCGGCGCTGCGTCGCTGAGTGTCGTGGATTCGCTCTCCCAGCAGAGGCTCGGGGGAGGCTCGTGCCCGGGCTGCCGGGGCTCGTGGGCCCGTGATAAACCCGGGGCATGTCATCGACGCATGCTCGGGAAGGCGGACGGTTTCTCCAGGTGGGGCAGCCGCAGGAGGCGGTGAAGAGTTTCCAGAAGGGGCTCGCCATCAACCCGGACGACGTGGACTGTCTGCTGGGGCTGGTCCGGACGTACCTGAGCACGGGCGCGGCGGGCGACGCGGAGGCCGCGGCGTTGCGGCTCTTGAAGGCGAAGCCGGACCATGCCGAGGGGCAGGCGCACCTCGCCATGCTGAGGGCGCAGGCGGGCAACGCGGACGCGCTGGAGGCGCTCAAGGCGTTGGCCGCGGCGCCCACGTCGGGCTACTTCGAGCGCTTCAACCTGGGGGGCCTGTTGCTGGACCGGGGCGACTTGAACGGCGCGCGGGCCGCGTATGAGTCCGCGCTCCAGGTGTCGCCCGACAGCGCGCACACGCACTTCGAGCTGGGGCGCATCCACCTCCAGCAGGGCACGCCGAGCGCGGCGGTGACGCACTTCCAGAAGGCGGCCGAGGGCGCGGCGCAGGAGGCGATGCCGCTGCTGATGTTGATGCGCGCGCACGCGGCGCAGGGCTCGCTGGGGCTGGGCATCCAGGCGGGCACGCAGGCGTTGGACAAGGCGCAGGGTGGCCTGCGTCGCGCGGTGCTGGAGGACCTGTTCAAGCTGTACCTGTCGGCGGGGAGTCCCGAGGGTGCGAAGCGCTCCGCGCTGGAGCTGCGCCAGGTGGAGCCGACCCACGTGAACTACGTGTACATGCACGGCCTGGCGGTGATGAGCGCGGGCAGCTTCGCGGAGGCGAAGGACCTCTTCGAGGAGGCGCTGCGACTGGCGCCTCGGAGCTGGCAGACGTTGCACGCGCTGGCGCAGATGCATGGCGCGTTGGGTGAGCGCGCGGAGGCGCGGCGGCGGCTGGAGGAGGCGGTGGTGCTGGTGCCCACCGAGCTGGGGCCGGTGAATGACCTGGCGCTGCTCCTGATGCAGGACGACGAGCATGCTCGCGCGAAGCCCATCCTGGAGCAGGCGCTGGCCGCGCATCCGGAGGATGCGACGACGCACCTGAACATGGCGGTGGCCACCTTCCTGACGGACCGTGCCGCGTGCATCCACCACGCGCAGCGTGCGCAGGCGCTGGGCGAAGGCGTGGTCCGCGAGCAGGCCGAGCGGCTGTTGAAGAAGCTGAACGAGGGCTGAGGGCCTACACCGGTGTGAACTTCACGCCGGTGGTCTTGATTCGCTCCAGGGCCTGCTTGATGTCCTCGGAGACGATGAGGGCCAGGTCCCAACCCGCTGTGCGGAAGACCTTGGCCTCGCCGACCTTCGTGGCATCGATGTGGAGGTCGTTCACAGCGAAGTATTGGCCGACCTTCTGGGGCATCCCGTCCTCCGGCTCCCAGAACTGGACCTTGGATGACTGTTCATCGATGCAGTGGATGAGCCTGGTGGCGACCAGGATGAGGTAGTGGTCCGGATGGCCCTTGATGCTGACGGGCACGGTCTGCACATCGTCGGGAGCCAGTTCACAGACGAGGGTGGCCACCTTGACGTGGACGATGGGCGCGAGGCCCACGCCCGCCAGGGAGAAATCCAGCGCCTTGCCCTGCTCGTCGATGGGGATTCTCAGCGGACCTTCGATGCGGACAGTCCTTCCGCCCCTGAACATCCAAGGGTCCTCCACCTCTTGTCCGCGAGAGTCCTCGGGATCTCCCAGGTACCAGTTCCCGGCCTGGACATCCTCGGCCATCCTGAAGAAGCGACTCGGCATGGCGTCGACCGCTACTTTCCTTGGGTCACGAGCTTGTTGAGGTCCGTGCCACGGGTGGCGACTTCCTTGGCCAGTTTCTGGAGTGCGCGAGTCAGGGCCTCGCGGCATTCGTCCACCCTGCGACAGTTCGCGGTCGCGCCGTTCAGTTGGTCGAAGACACGCTCGTGGTACGCCTGGGGATGCGGCCCTTTGTGGCCCTCGAGGGGCACGATGTTCTCGGAGTCCTTCAACTCCATCCCCGCCTTCCTGAAGATTCTCCTGAAACGTGGCGTCCAAGGGCCACCGCGTGCGGTGGAGCGGCTGTTCTTGTCAGTGGCGATGTGATGCTTCCGGGGGCGGCCGTCGCGCATTCCCCGCGCCGCCATGGCGACAGCCTGAGGGGCGAGACCGATGGCGAACCTCATCGAGCAGTCGCAAGCAGTCGCCCGGCTGGTCCTTGCGGGCGCACCACTGTCCATACGCGCGTGTCAGCTCCTCATCCGCATACGTCTCCAAGAGGTGAAGACCCTCGGAGCCTGCGTCGTCTTTCTGGAGGATGAGCCGAGGACCCCGACCCCGGCCTTCGTAGCGATACACCGCGCTTCGTTCGGGCACGCCGAAGAGTTCCCGGGCTTCTCTCAATGGATGGACAAAGGGCCGCACATCGTGGGCGAGGGTCGCGATGGCCTCTTCGAACTCGTCGTCGTCCAACTCCACGGGGCCGGAGTCGTCCTCCGTGAAGGGCCTGTGGGCAAGAGCGGTTCCCGAGCCTGTATCCAGGCGGACGACGCGGCTCGTCGAGCAGCCTGTTCCGATGAAGAAGAGCCCCAGCCAGAAGAACCAATACGTACGCATCAAGCTCCTCCGGTTCCTTGCAGGTGTCCAACCTACCGGCCGAAGAGTCCCCACCGCTTGGGCGTCTTGCCGCCCTGCGCGCGTGACAGGCGCTCTCCGAGGATGCGGCTCATCTCCAGCGCCACGCCCGGGTTGGCCATGACGACGCTGCGGAAGTCCTCGCGGCCCACCGCCGCCAGCTCGCAGGCCGTGGCCGTCACCGCCGTGGCCGTGCGCGGCTCTCCCGTCAGCAGCGCCAGCTCGCCGAAGAAGCCTCCTGGCTTCACCAGGGCCACGGCCTGTCCTCCCGTGTCCCTGAGCTGCACCTCACCCGCGAGCACCACGTAGAAGCTCTCTCCCGCGTCGCCCTGTCGGAACAGCTCCGTGCCCGCCGGACGCTGGAGGTGCTCCGCGCCGCGCGCCACTGTCTCCAGCTCCACCGGATTCAGCGGCGCCAGGAAGTCCACCTTGCGCAGCGTCGCCGCCAGCGCCGCCGCTCCCGTCGTGCCCACCGGCTCCGTCGTGAGGAACGTCACCGCGTCCGCGAGCTGTGCCCGCCGCGCGACGAGGATGATGGTGTGCCCCGCCTTCAGCACCGTGCTCCCATCCGGCAGCGCCGCGCGGCCCTGCGGGTCCACCATGCCGATGAAGATGCACTCGCGCGGGAAGCCCTCCATCGCCCGCACCTGCGCCACCGTCTGCCCCGCCACACGCGCACGCAACGGCAACGCCAGCTCGAACAACACCGTGTCGCCATCACCCAGCGGCAACGAGCCCGCCACCTGCGGGAAGTCGATGGCCGTGGTCATCTTCGCCACCACCACCTCCGCCTCCGCCACCAGCTCCTTCACGCCCGCCAGCCGGTACGCCTCGCGGTAGCTCGTGTCCAACATGCGCACCATGATGCGCGCGGGGGACATGCTGCGCACCAGCATGGCGAACGCCAGGTTCTCCGGGTCCCTCGCCAGCACCCCCGCCGCCACGTCCGCGGACGCCACGCCCGCCGACTCCAATACCTGCGGACTCGTCGCGTCCCCGCACACCGCCACCACGCCCACTTCCTCGAAGAGGCGCGCGCAGATGCTCGCGTCCCGCTCGATGACTGTCACGGTGTGCTGCTCGGCCACCAGCCGGGACGCGAGCACACTTCCCACCCGTCCCCCTCCCGCGATGACGATTTTCACGACGCCTTCCTCCCGTGATCCGCCGCCGGCTCGTCGCCGTGCACTCCGTGCAACACCTTCTCCAGCATCAGCGTCCGCTCATCCAACTGCGCCAGCATGTGCTCCGCCGTCGTCTCGGGGATGAGGCCGCTCCTGCGCGCCACCTGGAGCGCCGTGCGCTCCGCGTCGATGAGCCGCCGTCGCATGGCGATGAGGTCCCGCGCCCCCTGCGCCAGATGATGGTCATTGAGCCGCCGCAGCTCGCGCTCCGCCCGAGCGATGCTCACCTGATACTCGCTGCGCAGGTGGTCATACGCGGCCCGAGGCACCAACCCCTGCTCGTGCAGCGACGCCAGCTCCTGGTGCGCCGCGCGACTGGCGATGAGCCGGCCGCGCTGCTCGGACATGGCCAGCGCCACCTCGTCCTGCTGGAACAGGCCCAGCCACTTCAGCGCGCGCGTGAGCATCAACCCCTGACCCACCAGCGACACCAGCGTCACACCGAAGGCGATGGCCACCAGCTTCTCGCGACCCGGCGTCGTCTCCGGAAGACCCAGCGCGAGTCCGATGGACAGCGCGCCCTTGATGTTGCCGACGATGAACACGTGCTGCCAGCGCGGTGGGACGGCCTCCGCCGGGCGGAAGAGCCGCAGCAGCAAGAAGGGCCCGTAGATGGCCACCGCGCGCCCGCCAAGCACGCAGCCCACCGCGATGGCCGTCTCCGGCAGGTAGCCGCTGAGCGTCTCCGGCTTGGTGGTGAGCCCCACCGCCAGGAAGAGGAAGGTGTTCACCCCGAACGTGGCGTACTCCCAGAAGGAGTGGATGGCCACCCGACTCTGCGGGGACACGTCCTTGCGCAGTCCGACACCGACGGCCAGTCCCGCGACGACGGCGGAGATGGCGCCCGACAGGTGGAGCTGCTCGGCGACCACGAACGAGGACAGGGCCACGGCCGTCGTCACCATGATTTCGGCCAGCGGGTCCTCGGTGCGGCGGATGACGAAGGCACCCAGCATGCCCACCGCGAGCCCCACCACCGCGCCACCCGCCGAGGCGAGCAGCACGCGCGCGGCCAGCATCGGCAGGGACGGCGCCGCGGCTCCCGCCACCACGCTGGCGATGGCCGCGTAGGCCACCAGGGCCGTGCCGTCGTTGAAGAGGCTCTCGCCCTGGATGATGCCGGACAGGCGCGGCGGCACCGGGGCGCGACGGAACGCGTAGAGGATGGAGACGGTGTCCGTCACGGCCAGCAGCGCGCCCAACAGCAGCGCGGGCCAGATGGCCAGGTCCACCAGGTAGTGCAGCGCGGTGCCCGTGGCGCCGATGGCCAGCACCATGCCGAGCGTGGACAGGAGGAGGATGGGCAGGGCATTGGCGCGGATGCCATTGAGGTCCGCGGTGATGCCTCCCTCAAAGAGCAGCGCCGGCAGGCAGACGAGGAACACCACCTCCGGGTTGAGTGGCGGCACGCCGGGGAGCAGGTTGCCCACCGAGATGAGCAGGCCTCCCACCACGAGCGCCACGTTGTAGGGCATGTTCGCCCGTTTGGCTGCGATGGCCAGGACGATGGCCGCCACCATCAACCCAATGACGAGAGGCATCTCCAAGTGCACGTCGCGCAGTCTTCCAGAACGGAGGAGCGAGGTCACGACCCCCGCATGCGAACCGGCCAGGCCGCCCGTGGGCGCGCTAGCGTCTCAGGCGGAGGATGAGGTCCTTCTTCGCCCCGCAGTCCCCTCGCCCGTCACAGTTGCTGGTGGTGACGTACAGGTGGCCGTCCGGACCCATGCTCACCTCGCGCAGCCGGCCATACGTGTCGCGCAGGTACACCTCGTGGCGGGCGACTCGGGCCGGGTTGTCCGACTCGAACTCCACGCGGTGCAGGTGTCGTGAGCCCAGCGTGCCCACCAGCAGGGAGCCCTTCCATTCGGGGATGGCGGTGCCGGTGTAGAGGGCGGCGCCCCCCGGTGGCATCGCGTCCGCGAACGTGAGCGAGGGCGTCACCCAGCCTTCATGAACCTCGCACGAGTAGATGCCGGGCCAGCCCAGGTTGCTCCCGGGACGCGCGAGGCTCACCTCGTCGTGCCCACGCCGCATCGTCTCGCCGCTCGGGCCGTGGTCCGTCACGTACAGCGTGGTGGCATCCTTCCAGTCCCAACCCTGGAGGTTGCGGAGGCCGGTGAGGAACGCGGGGGAGTTGGGGAAGGGGTTGTCCTGGGGGACCTGTCCTTCGGGCGTCAGGCGCAGGAGCTTGCCGGCCGGGTCGTTGACGTTCTGCGAGCGGTCCGGCTCGCGGGCGTCACCGGTGCCCGCGTAGAGCATGCCGTCGGGGCCGAAGCGCAGGCGTCCGCCGTCGTGGTACGTGGCGGAGGGGATGCCGCTGAAGACGACGCGGTCGAACGTCGCGGTGGTGTGGTCCTCGGAGAGGGTCCACCGCTCCACGCGGTTCTCGTCCTGGCCGCTCGCATCGGTGGTGACGTAGACGTAGAACTGGCGGTTCGTCCCGAAGTCCGGGTGAGCGGCGATGCCGAGCAGTCCGCCCTCCGCCACGCGGGTGATGCGCACGGTGGCGACGGGCTGGGGCTGGAGGACGCCGGCCTTGAGCAGCCGCACGCGGCCGGGTCGCTCGGTGATGAGCGCGTCGCCGCCAGGCAGCCAGGCGATGCCCCAGGGGACTTCCAGCCCTTCCGCGACGACGTCGACGGTGATGGGCACGGCGCCATCCGGGCCCCAGTCGTCAGCGACGCGCAGGCAGTCCTGGGGCGAGGCGGTGCCCTGGGACTGGCTCTTGCGACAGGCGGAGGCCGACAGGGCGAGCACCAGGAGGGCGGAGGCGAGCAGGCGAGAGGCGCGCATGGGGCGATTAATGTCCGTGGGCAGGCGGGGGCGCCAGTGCGACGGAGGGAGGGCGTGAGGGTGAGGACGCTCGGGGAGGCGTCCCTTGTCGGGAGGGAGGGCAGGCGACCGGGCCGAGCGCGGAGGCGCGCCTGTGGCGTCGCGAGGCGCGTGGGCACCTTGAGCGCACGGGACAACCCGCCCATTCGCAAGAAGGAGACGTCCTATGGCGCGCATCGCGTTCATCCTGGCTGACGACTTCGAGGATTCTGAGTTCCGCATTCCGTACGACCGCGTGAAGCAAGCGGGGCACGAGGCGATTGTCATCGGCGTGGAGGATGGCAAGCCCGTGAAGGGCAAGAAGGGTGAGGAGGTCATCACCCCGGACAAGGCCGTGCGGAACGTGTCGTCTCGGGACTTCGATGCGCTGGTGATTCCGGGGGGCTACTCGCCGGACCATCTGCGCATGGACATCGACATGGTGGGCTTCGTGCGGGACTTCTACCGCGCGGACAAGCCGCTGGCGGCGGTGTGCCATGCGCCGTGGATGTTGGTGGAGGCGGACGTCTTGGACGGGCGGACCGTCACGTCCTGGCCCTCCATCCGCACGGACCTCATCAACGCGGGGGCGCGCTGGGTGGACCGTGAGGTGGTGGAGGACGGCAACCTCATCACCTCACGCAACCCGGGGGACCTGCCGGCCTTCAGTGATGCGCTGCTGCGACAGGTGGCCCAGGGCATCGCTCCTCGTATGGCACCGTCGCGCGGGCGCGAGGCCACTTCGGAGCAGCCGTCCGGTATGCACTGAGTCACGGGCCACGAGCTGACGAGGTGTGTCGGCTCGTGGCCTGTTGGCGCAGGGGTCAGACAGGCTGCTGGTTCACGAAGGCCTGGAGGGTGGCCTCGCAGTGGCCGCATCGCTCTCGGAACGGTGCGCTGAGCGCTGGCTCGCGTGAGAGCTTCTCCCAGTACGCGAGGGCGAGACGTGCGGCGTCGGACCAGACGTCCACGGTGTTCGCGGTGGGAGGGCGTGGCGTGAAGGTCCGCTCGATGAGGTTCGTTCCCACGGGCGCGAACACCATGGGCAGCATGTCGTAGACCGGCGCGAGTCGGAATCGCTTCGGCCCTTCCGCGAAGAAGGACAGGTTGCCGAAGTGGCGGTCCGTGTTGCCGGTGAGCTGGCCGAAGGTGTCGAGCCAGCGCATGCGCCGGGCATCGTCCTCGGAGATGAGCTGCGCCTCATGCATTCTCGATGCGGCCTGCGTCCAGGTGTCGCGCGGGCCGATGTACTCGTCGGTGATGGCTCCGAGTGACAGCAGGGCCTTCCTTCCGCGCGGGCCGCTTCGGTCGAAGCGCTCCACTTCGAGGAAGCGATGGTCCTCCACATCCAGCCAACGGGCGTTGGCCGCGGAGATGCCCGCGTCTCGAAGGGTTTCGAGCGCGAGGGCTTCGGCGATGAGCAGGTCCCTCCAACGGGAGGCCGCTGCTCCATCGTCAGGGCCCGCGAACTTCACGATGACGTGGCGACCTTGGGTGTACGTCGCGAACTTGGGATGCGCTCCGCCCACAGAGGCGCCAGAGAGTCCCGTTCCGGAATCACGTGCGAGCGTGGGGTAGTCGTCTGGTGTCGCACTGGGTGGAGGCGCGGCGAGGTATCTGTCGAGCGATTCGTCGCCGACGATGAGGTCTCCGACGCAGTCCTCTCCACGCAGGCCGAGCGCGATGAGACAGTGGTCGTCCGTCCAATCCGCGACGCGTTGTGGGAGTGAGAGTTCGGGATGTCGGAATGCGAAAGTCGCACCGATGTAGCCCTGTGGGCTCATGTCCGTCGCAAAGGGTGGTAGCCCCGCGAAGAGCGCGGGCGCACCCTTCGTGTATTCGAGCCAGTGTCGGCCTCTCGCGAGCAAGCGGAGCACTCCGTACTGGTGGACGGCGCCTGCTTCATCGATGCGGTGGATGTTCATCCGTGTGCCGAGAGAGGGAAGCTCCCGGGTTCGGGCATAGCGGGTCGCAGGTCCCTCGCCCATGCGACACACGCGGTCCCCTGCTGCTAGCAGGAGGCGCGTCACCGAGGGGCGAGAGACCTTGAGCTGTGTCGCGAGCTCGCTCGCCCGGGTCTCATCCCGACGGCCGATGGCCGCCAGAAGCTGGTCCACCGTGGCCATGGTGTGGGGCTTGCCCTGACTCCCTGATTCAATCCGTGAGCAGATTCCTGATTCGATTCGTGAGCATTACCCAAGGCATATGGGTTGTCATATGCCTGGATTCATTGGGGAAAATGAAACCGGGCCGCCCCGCGTGAGAGCGGAGTCGGCCCGGTGGGCACAGCGGGATGAGCAGCTCCCTGGACCTCAGTGGTCGCCGTAGCGCTTCTCGCCGGCTTCCACGCGGACGGCCAGGCGGTTGCCACGGGGCGGCAGCGGGCAGGTGGCGAAGCGCGTGAAGGCGCAGGGCGGGTTGTAGGAGCGGTTGAAGTCGAGCACCACCTGTCCGTCCTTCGGCATGTCCGAGTACAGGAAGCGGCCCGCGCCGTACGTCGCATCGCGGTTCGTCTCATCCGCGAAGATGATGAAGAGCTGATTCGAGCCCTCCTCCTCCACCGGCGTCAGGCGGTACTCCTTGCCGTCCACCGTGAAGACGAGCGTGCCCGGCGCCTTCATCTCCTCCGTGGTTCCCAGCACGTTGGGCACCTGGAGCGTGCGCGGCGTGGCGGAGGGCTCGAAGCGCGCGGTGACCTTCCACGTGGGGCTCGCCGGATAGGTCGCGATGCCATGGAACTCCTTGCGCGCCTGCGCCTGCGAGTCCTTCACGCGCACGCCCAGCTTGTCGCCTCGGAGGATGACCTGGAAGTTGAGGCTGCCGAGCTGCACTACATCCGGGGAGCCCTTCTCGTCCGTCGTCAGCTCGCCTCCGGTGAAGGGCTCGTTGTTGCGCGTGAACCGCACGCCCGGCGCGGGCTGGAAGCTGACGGTGTTGCCCTTGCGCGTGAAGGTGCCGAGCTTCGCGGGCGTACCGGCCGGGAAGTCCAGCTCGCTCTCGGGCGCGGAGCCGGCGGTCTGCTCGCCCTCCTTGAGCCAGAAGAGACCGACGAGCGTCAACCAGCCCTCCTCGGACTGGAGTCGCTGGAGGCGCTGCTCATGCCAGGCACGGGTGGAGGCGGTGAGGTCTTCGGGCGTCGTGGGAGTGGACACGGTCTTGGCGGGGGCAGCGGGTTTCGGGGGCGGGGCCTTCTGCGGGGCCGGCGCGGCCTGGAGGGCGAGGGACAGGGCCAGGGCAAGGGGCGTCATGTCGGGTGCCTCGGTGAGAGGGGGCTTCCAGCGGTGGCCCCTGTCTAACAGGGTGGGGTGCGCGGCGCAGGGTTGCAGGCGACCGGGCTCCGTGCGAAGCCGGACACCCGCCGTGGAACTCGACCTGAAGCCGGCACCGCCGCCGGGTGCCTTCCGCAAGCTCGCCCTGGGGGCCTGGCGTTCGCCCAGCGACGCGAGCGCCTATGCGTCCCTGGAAGTGCGCATGGAGAAGGCCGTCGAGTTCCTGGAGGCGTGGCGGGCTCGCACCGGACAGCGCCTCACGGTGACGCACCTGGTGGCCAAGGCGTCCGCGGATGCGCTGCGCCTGCACCCCGAGGCCAACGTGCTCCTGCGCTGGGGCGCACCCGCTCTGCGCGTGGACGTGGGCGTGTGCGTGCTCGTGGTGCAGCCCGAGGAGTCGGGGCGGGCGGACCTGACGACGGCCACGGTGCCTCGGGCGGACACGTTGTCCCTGGGAGAGTTCGCGCGGGCGATGGAGGCCGTCGTGGCCCAGGTGCGCTCGCGCAAGGACGCGGTCATCGAGCGGGGCAAGCGCCGCTCGTATCGCATCCCCGGACTCTTCATGGGGCTGGCGCTGCGACTGTTGTCCTTTGTCTGGTTCACCTTGAACATCGACCTGCGCTGGGTGGGGATGCCCAGGGACCCGTTCGGTTCGGTGGTGGTGACGAGCCTGGGCTCGCTGGGGTTGGAGCGAGGCTTCGTGGCGACGGTGCCGTACACGCGGGTGCCGCTCATCCTCGCGCCGGGTGCGGTGCGGTCCGTGCCGGTGGTGGAGGCGGGCGAGCTGGTGCCCGGGCGGATGATGACGCTGACGTGCACGTGGGATGCGCGGGCGCTCGACGTGGAGGTGGTGGCGAAGGTGCTGCGGCACGTGGGCGCGGCGCTGGAGGCCCCCGAGGAGACGTGGGGGGCTGCGAGCGGCGAGCGGGTGGGGTAGAACGGAGCAAGTCGCCACCGCTGGAGGTCCCGTCATGCCCGTGGATACCAATCGTCGCGTTGCCTCTGCCCGTCCCGTGGGGCGCGCGCTCGGAGGGCAGGACCGCTACGAGAAGGAAGCGCTCGAGGGGCCCGCGGAAGGTGGACTGGCGATGACTCGGCGCCAGCGACTGGCGGGTGGGCCCAATCGCGCGGAAGGGGAGAGTCCCTTCGCCGCGAAGATGCGGCAGCTCACGGAGGGCAAGTCGAAGGACGAGGAGCGCTGAATCCCACGGTGGAGCGGCATCGATGAAGGTCTATCTGGACGACGAGCGCCCCACGCCCGAGGGCTGGGTGGCGGTGCGGTGGCCGGAGGAGGCCATCGCGTTGCTCGAAGGTGGGCAGGTCGTCGAGCTCAGCCTCGACCATGACCTCGGGGATGATGAGCACGGCACGGGGTATGACGTGCTGTTGTGGCTCGAGGAGGCGGTGGCCACGCGAGGCTTCGTTCCTCCCCGAGTCCGGGTGCACTCGGCGAACAGCTCCGCGCGCCACAAGATGGAACTGGCGACGGCGCGCATCGAGCGGTTCGCGCGAGAGCGGTGACGGTTCAGCGTGAGCGCGGGCTTGGGCTCGGGGCCACCTGGATTCGGGTCGCGTCGGTGCTGCCGTCGGCGATGAGGCTGAACGCGGCCTGGACGGCGGTGCCCTGGGGCAGGTTTTCGAGGGAGATGCGCTGGCCGTTGCGCACCACCTGGGTGTTCTGTCCCACACGCAGGTTGTAGAGGTCACCGGTCTCCGCGTCTCGGACCACGACGCGTCCCTTCGAGGTCGAGGCCACCTGTCCGCGCATCACGACGGTGGCAATCACGGTCTTTTCGGGGTCCGCGCCGGTGTCCCGTGCGGGCGCTGGGGATGCGCTCTGGGCCGGGGGCGTGCTCTGGGCCGGGGGCGTGTTCTGTCCCGAGGCAGCCTGTCCCGAGCCGCCGGTGCCCTCTTCTTGCTGACCCGAGTGACCGCCGTGGAAGGCGTTGACCTGTCGCTGGAGGCGCAGGACATCGGAGCGAAGCATCGCGACTTCACGAGTCAGTTGCCGAGGGCTCAGGTCTTTACCCGAGGATGCGGCCTCCGCGCTGCCACCATGCGCGTCACCTGTCGCGTCCGTGGGTTCGGTACCTTGCGGCGTGGCGGCGGCCCTGCCGCTGGGGATGCCGCTTGCCGAGCCCTGGTTCGGGGCGGAAGTGTTGTGCTTGCTACCGGAGCCACCGGTGCCCTGCGTGCCGCTGACGTCGGAGCTGTTGTCCGTGGCGGGAGTCTGCGTCGTGCTCGTGTCGTTGGATCCGGAGCCACCGGTGCCCTGTGTGCCGCTGACGTCCGAGCCTTGGGGCACGACCGCGGTTCCGGCCGAGGGTGGGGTGTAGCGTGGGTCGCTGACGCCGGAGCCGCCCGTGCCCGAGTAATCCGTGTTCGGCGTACCGAGATTGTCCTCGGCGCCCGTGGCGCCCTGTGGGACGGGCGAGAAGTTTCCTGACTCGTACGTGCCCGGGGGCTGCACGCCGGTATCTCCCGAGACACCGCTGCCCTGCTGATTCTGGGGCAGCGGAGTCGTCCCTTGAGCGGACGTCCCACCGCTCGCACCACTGCCCGCTGTCTGCGCGAGGGCAACGGGAGTCATCAAGAAGCTGAACGTCAGGGCCGCTGAGAAGAGCGCTCGTCGCATGGTGGGGTCCTTTCCTCGTGCTCAAGGTTGAGGCTGGGGGCCCTGGCGACAAGCGAGCCTCGCGGAAGCTCGCATGCTCGCGTTCAGCTCGCGTGTGCTTGTTCGTACTGCGTACCTGCGAGCACGGAGGGAACCTGCTGGGTGGTGACCGCAGGGGCTCGGCCGGGCGTCGTCGGAGAAACGGGACTCGTGGGCACCCGCACCCAATCCGTGCTGTGCTGCGAACACCCTCGGGGTGGGTGGCTCGGAAGCGTGCCGGGCGCTATGCGTGTGAGGCCGAGGGCCGGAGCAGCACTGTCACGAGGACTCACCTTGAGTGGACGCGAGAGCGCGGTGACCACGGGAAGGAAGGGCGCACGCGCGTCCGCCAGGAACACCCGCGCGCGCAGCCTCAGGCCCTGGCCCCTCACCCTCGCCACCGCCGTCTCGCTGGGCTTCTTGCTCTACGTCGCCACCACCAGCCTGCCCTACCTCGTGTCCTCCCCGACGACGGACCCGAACTTCGGCGCCCTCAACCACTGTCTCTCCAAGGCCCACCCCGAGGCCCGGCTGGGTTGGACCGTCTCCCCGGATGCCTCGCGCGCCGCCGTCTACGGACCCCACTCCGTCGCCGTCTGCGGCCCTGGTGACGTCGCCCAACGCAAGGAGCTCAACGGCACCCTCGCGCTCGCCTTCGACGGAGACAACCGACTGTGGCTCTCCGTCGAAGGCCGCCTGCTGCGCGAGGACGGCGCCTCCCTGCGTCCCATGGGCGACTTCGAGCCCGTGGCCCTCGTCGGCCACTCCCACGGCATGCTGGCGCTGGATGCCTCCGGTCAGCTCGTCTCCGTGTCTCCCGGCGGCACGGTGCTCGCGCAGACGCTCGTCTCCGGAAGCGCCGGCCGGCTCTCCGTGGGCGCGGGCGGTGTCCTGGCCGCCGTGCTCTCCGAGGGCGTGCTCCGCGTCTTTGACGCTCACACCCTCGTGCCCGTCGAGCTGACCTCCCCCTGCGCCGTGGAGACGGTGTGGTGGTTGGACGCACCCGACCGGTTGCTGATCGGCTGTGCACCGTCCGGGGCGCCGTCCTTCACGGTCGACGTGCGCACGGGTGTTCAGGAGAAGGCGCCGGCCTACCGGAGTCTGGCCCCTGCTCGCCGGCTCTCCGGTCGGCCGCTCTATGTCCAGGGCTGTGACGGTTTTCCCTGCACGGCGCCGCCGCCCTGACATGTTGCACAAAGGCTCTGGGTCCCGTGGATTCCACACGGGGCGTCCGGAATGTCCGCCGTGAAGTCGAGTAGCCGACAAATTGCCCCGCCGGGGTGGGCTTTGAATCGACAAGCCCGCGAACTCACAGGAGATTCGAGCCCCGGCCCGTCCGTCGTGAAACACAACTCACGGCGTTCATCCCGATCAGAAGGGTTCTCCTCGTGGACGACACCAAGGTTCCCAGCTCCACCACCAAGGGCAAGAAGCGCGCCTCGACGCGCAAGCCTCGGAGCGAAGCGGCTTCCAGCCCGCGGGGCTCCAGCGCAAACCTCGCCGCCAATCGCGTGGAAGCTGAGCGCACAGGCAGGCAGGCGGGCGAGGGCTCGCGCGGCCGAGGGGGTGGCGCCAGGACGCCTGGAGGCGGCTCGCGCATCCGGGGCGATGACCCGATGCAGACGCTGCTGTCCGCGCTGCGGGCGGTGCAAGGCGGAGACTTCTCCGTGCGCCTGCCGGACTTCTCCACCCTGCCGGTGATGGATGACATCTCGCGCGTCTTCAACGCGGTGGTGACGCTCAACTCCTCCATGACGCACGAGATGGTGCGCGTGTCTCGCGTCGTCGGCCGCGAGGGCCGCATGGGCGAGCGCGTCTCGCTGGGCGACGTGCGCGGCGACTGGGCGACGGGGATGAACTCCATCAACGCGCTCATCGGCGACCTGGTGCAGCCGACGACGGAAGTCGCGCGCGTGCTGGTGGCGGTGGCCGAAGGCGACCTGACGCAGAAGATGGCCCTCGAAATCGACGGCCAGCCGGTGAAGGGCGAGTTCCTGCGCATCGGCACCACCGTGAACGCGATGTTGGATCAGCTCAACTCGTTCGCCGCCGAGGTGACGCGCGTCGCGCGCGAGGTGGGCAGCGACGGCAAGCTGGGCGGTCAGGCCGAGGTGAAGGGCGTGTCCGGCGTCTGGAAGGACCTCACGGACAACGTGAACCTGATGGCCAACAACCTCACGGCCCAGGTGCGAAACATCGCCGAGGTGTCCACCGCCGTCGCCAACGGCGACCTGTCCAAGAAAATCACGGTGGACGCGCGCGGCGAGGTGCTCGAGCTCAAGAGCACCATCAACACCATGGTGGACCAGCTCAACGGCTTCGCCTCCGAAGTGACGCGCGTCGCGCGTGAAGTGGGCACGGAAGGAAAGCTGGGCGGTCAGGCCGCGGTGCCCGGTGTCTCCGGCACGTGGAAGGACCTCACGGACAACGTGAACTTCATGGCCTCCAACCTCACGACGCAGGTGCGCGGCATCGTGAAGGTGGTGACGGCCGTCGCCAACGGGGACCTCACCCAGAAGCTGATGGTGCCGTCGCAGGGCGAAATCGCCGCGCTGGGCGCGACGCTCAACAACATGACGGACACGCTCAACGTCTTCGCCCAGCAGGTGACGAGCGTGGCGCGCACCGTGGGTGTCGAGGGCAAGCTGGGCGCCCAGGCCCAGGTGCCCGGCGCCGCCGGCACGTGGAAGGACCTCACCGACAACGTCAACCTGATGGCCAACAACCTCACGGCCCAGGTGCGAAACATCGCCGACGTGACGACGGCCGTCGCGAAGGGCGACCTGTCGAAGAAGATCACCGTGGACGTGAAGGGCGAGGTGATGGAGCTGAAGGACACCATCAACACGATGGTGGACCAGCTCCGCGCCTTCGCCTCCGAGGTGACGCGCGTCGCGCGCGAGGTGGGCACCGACGGCAAGCTGGGCGGTCAGGCCGACGTCAAGGGCGTCGCCGGCGTGTGGAAGGACCTCACCGACAACGTCAACAGCATGGCCTCCAACCTCACCACCCAGGTGCGCAACATCGCCCTGGTGACGACGTCGGTGGCCAATGGTGACCTGTCCAAGAAGATCACCGTCGACGCTCGCGGCGAGATTCTGGAGCTGAAGAACACCATCAACACGATGGTGGACCAGCTCAACTCGTTCGCCTCTGAGGTGACGCGCGTCGCGCGCGAGGTCGGCACGCACGGCAAGCTGGGCGGTCAGGCCGAGGTGAAGGGCGTCTCCGGTACGTGGAAGGACCTCACGGACAACGTGAACGTGATGGCCGTCAACCTCACCACCCAGGTGCGAGGCATCGCCAAGGTGGTGACGGCGGTCGCCAACGGGGATTTGACGCAGCGGCTGAAGATGGAGGCCAAGGGCGAGGTCGCCGAGCTGGCCGACACCATCAACGCGATGACTCAGACGCTGTCCATCTTCGCGCAGCAGGTGACGGACGTCGCTCGTACGGTGGGCGTGGAAGGAAAGCTGGGCGCCCAGGCCGTGGTGCCGGGCGTCGCGGGCACGTGGAAGGACCTCACCAACAACGTGAACCTGCTCGCGAACAACCTCACCGACCAGGTCCGCAACATCGCCGAAGTCACCACGGCCGTCGCCAATGGTGACCTGTCGAAGAAGATTACGGTCGACGCCAAGGGCGAGGTGCTGGAGCTCAAGAGCACCATCAACACGATGGTGGACCAGCTCCGAGGCTTCGCGTCGGAAGTGACGCGCGTCGCGAAGGAGGTCGGCACCGAAGGGAAGCTGGGTGGGCAGGCCGAGGTGCGTGGCGTGTCCGGCGTCTGGAAGGACCTCACGGACAACGTGAACTTCATGGCCTCCAACCTCACCAGCCAGGTGCGCGGCATCGTCCGCGTGGTGACGGCGGTCGCCAACGGAGACCTCACCCAGAAGCTCATCATGGACGCGAAGGGCGAAATCGCCGCCCTCGCGGAGACCATCAACGCGATGACGCAGACGCTGTCCATCTTCGCCCAGCAGGTGACGGACGTCGCCCGCACGGTGGGCGTGGAAGGGAAGCTGGGCGCTCAGGCCGAGGTGCCGGGCGTCGCGGGCACGTGGAAGGACCTCACCAACAACGTGAACCTGCTGGCCAACAACCTCACGGCCCAGGTGCGAAACATCGCCGAGGTGACGACGGCCGTCGCGAATGGCGACCTGTCGAAGAAAATCACCGTCGACGCCAAGGGCGAGGTGCTGGAGCTCAAGAGCACCATCAACACGATGGTGGACCAGCTCCGCGCGTTCGCCGCCGAAGTGACTCGCGTCGCCAAGGAAGTCGGCACCGAGGGCAAGCTGGGCGGGCAGGCCGATGTGAAGGGCGTGTCCGGCGTCTGGAAGGACCTCACCGACAATGTGAATGTCCTCGCCGGCAACCTGACGGACCAGGTGCGAAACATCGCCAAGGTGACGACGGCCGTCGCCAACGGTGACCTGTCGCAGAAAATCACCGTCTCCGTGAAGGGCGAGGTGCTGGAGCTGAAGAACACCATCAACACGATGGTGGACCAGCTCCGAGGCTTCGCGTCGGAAGTGACGCGTGTCGCGAAGGAGGTCGGCACCGAGGGCAAGCTGGGCGGTCAGGCCGCGGTGCCCGGCGTCGCGGGCGTCTGGAAGGAGCTCACCGACAACGTGAACGTCCTCGCCGGCAACCTGACGGACCAGGTGCGAAACATCGCCAAGGTGACGACGGCCGTCGCCAACGGCGACCTGTCGCAGAAAATCTCGGTCGAGGCGCGGGGCGAAATCCTGGAGCTCAAGAGCACCATCAACACGATGGTGGACCAGCTCCGCGCGTTCGCCGCCGAAGTGACTCGCGTCGCGAAGGAAGTCGGTACGGACGGCAAGCTGGGCGGTCAGGCCGCGGTGCCGGGAGTCGCCGGCACGTGGAAGGACCTCACGGACAACGTGAACAGCATGGCCTCCAACCTCACCGCGCAGGTGCGAAACATCGCGCTGGTGACGACGGCGGTCGCCAATGGTGACCTGTCGAAGAAAATCACCGTCGACGCGAAGGGCGAGATTCTGGAGCTGAAGGACACCATCAACATCATGGTGGACCAGCTCAACTCGTTCGCCTCGGAGGTGACGCGCGTCGCTCGCGAGGTCGGCACGGAAGGCAAGCTGGGTGGACAGGCGGAGGTGCGCGGCGTGTCCGGCGTCTGGAAGGACCTGACGGACAACGTGAACTTCATGGCCCGCAACCTGACGACCCAGGTGCGCGGCATCGTCAAGGTCGTGACGGCCGTCGCCAACGGCGACCTCAAGCAGAAGCTGGTGGTGGATGCGAAGGGCGAAGTGGCGGCCCTCGCTGAGACCATCAACAACATGACGGACACGCTGGGCACCTTCGCCGAGCAGGTGTCCACGGTGGCCCGCGAGGTCGGCGTCGAAGGGAAGCTGGGTGGACAGGCCCGCGTGCCCGGTGTGGCCGGCACGTGGAAGGACCTCACGGACAACGTGAACTTCATGGCCTCCAACCTCACCACCCAGGTGCGCGGAATCGTCCGCGTGGTGACGGCGGTCGCCAACGGTGACCTCACCCAGAAGCTCATCGTCGACGCGAAGGGCGAGGTCGCCGCGCTCGCGGACACCATCAACAACATGACGGACACGCTGGGCACGTTCGCCGAGCAGGTGTCCACGGTGGCCCGCGAGGTCGGTATCGAAGGAAAGCTGGGCGGTCAGGCCCGCGTGCCCGGTGCGCGCGGTACGTGGCGGCAGCTCACCGACAACGTGAACCAGCTCGCCGGCACCCTGACGAGCCAGCTGCGCGCCATCTCCGACGTGGCCACCGCGGTGACGAAGGGTGACCTCACCCGGAGCATCACCGTCGTCGCGGAGGGCGAGGTCGCCGCGCTGAAGGACAACATCAACCAGATGATCGTCAACCTGCGTGAGACCACGCAGAAGAACCAGGAGCAGGACTGGCTCAAGACGAACCTGGCGAAGTTCAGCGGCATGATGCAGGGCCAGAAGAGCCTGGACGCCGTCAGCCGCCTCATCATGAGCGAGCTGACGCCGCTGGTCTCCGCCCACCACGGCGCCTTCTTCCTGATGGACGCCGAATCCGGCGCGCCCGTGCTCAAGCTGACGAGCACCTACGCGTACCGGGAGCGCAAGCACATCGCCAACCGGTTCCGGCTGGGCGAGGGCCTCGTGGGACAGACGGCCCTGGAGCGGAAGACGATTCTGCTCACCCACGTGCCGCCGGACTACATCACCATCTCCTCCGGCCTGGGCGAGTCCGCGCCCCTGAACATCATCGTCCTGCCCGTGCTGTTCGAGGGTGAGGTGAAGGCCGTCATCGAGCTGGCCTCGTTCCACACCTTCAGCGCCATCCATCAAATCTTCCTGGACCAGCTCACCGAGAGCATCGGCGTGGTCCTGAACATGATCATGGCGAACATGCGCACCGAGCAGCTCCTGCAGCAGTCGCAGGGCCTGACTCAGGAGCTGCAGAGCCAGTCGCGCGAGCTGACGCAGCAGCAGGACGCGCTCAAGCGCAGCAACAGCGAGCTGGAGGACAAGGCGAAGCTGCTCGAGGAGCAGAACCGGCGCGTCGAGGAGAAGAACAACGAAGTCGAACGCGCCCGCGTCAGCCTGGAGGAGAAGGCCGAGCAGCTCACCGTCATCTCCAAGTACAAGAGCGAGTTCCTGGCCAACATGAGCCACGAGCTGCGCACGCCGCTCAACAGCCTGCTCATCCTGGCCAAGCTGCTGTCCGACAACAAGGACGGCAACCTCAGCACCAAGCAGGTGGAGTACGCGAACACCATCTACGCCTCCGGTGGTGATTTGCTCAGCCTCATCAACGAAATCCTCGACCTGTCCAAGGTGGAGGCCGGGAAGATGCAGGTGGAGCCGCGGGACATCGTCCTGTCGGAGCTCAACCAGTTCATCGACCGGAGCTTCCGCCCCGTCGCGGACCAGAAGAACCTGGCCTTCACGGTGGAGGTGGCCCAGGGCGCGCCGCGCCACATCCGCACCGACCCGCAGCGGCTGCAGCAGGTGCTCAAGAACCTGCTCTCCAACGCCTTCAAGTTCACCGACGAAGGCAACGTGAAGATGACGGTGAAGCTGGCCGAGCCGGGCACGCGCCTGGACCACGAGGTGCTCAAGCGCTCGCGCTTCGTGCTCGCCTTCGCGGTGACGGACACGGGCATCGGCATCGCCAAGGACAAGCAGCGCCTCATCTTCGAGGCGTTCCAGCAGGCGGACGGCTCCACCGCGCGCAAGTACGGCGGCACCGGCCTGGGCCTGTCCATCAGCCGCGAAATCGCCAAGCTGCTGGGCGGCGAAATCCACGTCCACAGCGAGCCGCGCAAGGGCAGCACCTTCACGCTGTACCTGCCGCCCGAGTACGTGGGCCCGGAAGACGACGGCATGCCGGTCATGCCGGCGCCGCTCGAGCCGCTGTCGCGCATGACCGCCTCGTCGCCGGAGGCCCTGCTCCCGCTGGCTCCGCCGCCCTCGCCGGCGCCCCCGACCGCCGCGGAGAGCGCCCATGTGCTGGACGCGGCGCTGCCGCCGCCCCAGGTGGACTCGCTGCTGCCGCCGCTCGCGGTGGAGGACGACCGGGACCACATCCGCGAGGGTGACCGCGTCCTGCTCATCATCGAGGACGACCTGAAGTTCGCCCGCATCATGGTGCAGCTGGCGCGGGAGAAGGGCTTCAAGGCCCTGGTCGCCACGCGCGGTGACACCGGCCTGTCCATGGCCAACGAGTTCCAGCCGCACGCGGTGACGCTCGACATCCAGCTGCCCGTCGTCGACGGCTGGAGCGTGCTCGACAGGCTCAAGCGCAACCCGCGCACGCGCCACATCCCGGTGCACATCATCAGCGTCATGGACAAGCACCTGGGCAACGCCCAGGGCGCGTTCGGCTACCTCACCAAGCCCGTCAGCAAGGAAGGCCTGGAGCGGGTGTTCAACCAGCTGGCGAAGTTCCTGGAGCGCACGGAGCGCCGCCTGTTGCTGGTGGAGGACGACGACGTCCAGCGCAACAGCCTGGTCAGCCTGCTCGCCGAGGGCGGCGACGTGCTCGTGACGCCCGTGGCCACCGGCCAGGAGGTCCTCCAGAAGCTGGAGGAGGGCGAGTACGACTGCCTCGTCATCGACCTGCTCCTGCCGGATATGGACGGCATCAAGCTGGTGGAGGAGGTGAAGACGCAGCAGCGCTTCAGGGACTTGCCCATCGTCATCTACACGGGCAAGGAGCTGACGCCGAAGGACGACGCGCGCCTGCGCCGCTACACCGGCAGCGTCATCCTCAAGAGCGGAACGAAGAGTCCCGAACAGTTGCTCAGCGACACGGCGTTGTTCCTGCACCGGCTGGACCAGAACCTGCCTCCGCGCGCGCGGGCGGCCCTGGCGCAGCGCAGCGAGCAGGAGACGGAGCTGACGGGCAAGAAGGTGCTCGTCGTCGATGACGACATGCGCAACATCTTCGCGCTCACCAGCGTGCTGGAGAACCACGGCCTGCAGGTGGTCTTCGCGGAGAACGGGCGGGCGGCCATCGAGACGCTCGAGCAGCACCGCGACGTGTCCATCGTGCTGATGGACGTGATGATGCCGGAGATGGACGGGTACGAGACCATGCGGGCCATCCGCAAGGACGTGAGGTACGCCAGCCTGCCCATCATCGCCGTGACAGCGAAGGCCCTGAAGGACGACCGGGAGAAGTGCATGGCCGCGGGGGCCAGTGACTACCTGCCCAAGCCGGTGGATACGGACAAGCTCCTGGAGCTCATCCGTCTCTGGGTGTCGGCTTGAGAGGTCGAATGATGGCTAGCGCACGACTCGTTACCGCCGGGCTTGGGGACAGCGGAGGTCGCGCCTAGCCTGTCCCACCAGTGAACGGTGGGGCATACCTTGCTCCTATTTCAATGACGCCTAGCGAACACATCTCCGAACGCCCCCAGGACGGTGCAAGCCGTCCCCGGGCAAGCATCCTGATGGTGGACGACCACCCGTCCAACCTGCTGGCGCTGGAGGCCATCCTCGAGCCGTTGGGACAGGAGCTGGTCAAAGCGACCAGCGGCGAGGAGGCGCTGAAGTTCCTGCTTCAGCGCGACTTCGCCGTCATCCTGATGGACGTGCAGATGCCGGGCCTGGACGGCTTCCAGACGGCCACGCTCATCAAGCAGCGTGAGCGCACGCGCACCATCCCCATCATCTTCCTCACCGCGCTCAGCCGCGACGCGGCCCACATCTTCAAGGGCTACGCGCACGGCGCGGTGGACTACCTGCTCAAGCCCTTCGACCCGGAAATCCTCCGCTCGAAGGTCAGCGTCTTCGTGGATTTGTTCCTCAAGGAACAACAAATCCAGCGGCAGGCGGCGATGTTGCGCCAGCGCGAGCGCGAGGCGGTGGAGCGGCAGGGCGAGCTTCGCTACCGGCGGCTCACGGAGTCGCTGCCGGAGGTCATGTGGGCGGCGCGCGCGGACGGCTCGTTCACCTACGCCAACCGGGCGGGGCGCGACTACACGGGCATCCACGAGGAGCAGCCGCTGTCGCTGGGCACGTTCCTGGAGTTCGTGCACCCGGTGGACCGGGAGGAGATGCGCGTGGCGTGGGAGTCGGCCATCCGCTCCGGTCAGCGGGTGGAGCGCGAGTTCCGGCTGCGGCGCTTCGACGGTGTGTATCGCTGGCATCTGGCGCGCGCGGTGCCGGAGCGGGACGAGTCCGGGCACGTGCAGGGCTGGATCGCGGTGGCCACGGACATCGACGACAAGCGGCGGGCGGAGGAGGCGCTGGGGCGCTTCAAGATGACGTTGGACGCGACGCTGGACTGCGTCCTGATGTTCTCGCCGGACTCGCTGACGCTCACGTATGCCAACGCGGGAGCGGCCAAGCAGCTCGTGAGCACCACGGATGAGCTGGTGGGGCTGTCGGTGCTGGAGGTGGAGAGCGCGTTCGACGAGGCGGGGTTCCGCAAGTTGCTGGCGCCGCTGGTGAGCGGGACGTTGCCCAGCCAGACGTACTCCACGACGCACCGGCGCCGGGATGGCACCGAGGTGCCGGTGGAGGTGGTGCTCCAGTTCGTGGGCGCGGCGGAGGGGCCTGGACGGTTCATCTCCGTGGCGCGCGACATCACCGAGCGGCAGCGGGCGGAGACGGCGCTGCGGCTGGCGAGCGAGGCGAAGGACGCGTTCCTCGCGGCGGCGAGCCACGAGCTGCGCACGCCGCTGGCGGCGGCCAAGGGGCACGCGCACCTGGCGCTCTTGAAGCTGGGCGGCGAGACGGAGGCGGGGCCGGGCAAGTCGCTGAAAATCATCAACCGGCAAATCGACCGGATGGCGAAGCTGGTGGAGGACCTGCTGGACATCAGCCGGCTGCAGGCGGGGCGGCTGTCGTTGGAGCTGGAGAAGTTCGACTTGAGCCAGCTGGTGCAGGAGACGCGGGACCGCATGGCGGTGCTGTCGCAGGGGCATGAAATCCAGGTGGAGACGCCGGAGCAGCTGGAGGGGACGTGGGACCGGGGGCGGTTGGACCAGGTGCTGACGAACCTCTTGTCCAACGCCATCCGCTACTCACCGGAGGGCGGGGCGGTGCTGGTGCGGCTGGTGCGCGAGGGGAAGGAAGGCGTGCACCTGTCCGTGAAGGACAGCGGGGTGGGGATTCCCAAGGACAAGCAGGCGCTCATCTTCGAGCGCTTCGGGCGCGCGCACGGCAGCAAGTACGGCGGCCTGGGGTTGGGGCTCACCATCAGCCAGGGCATCGTCGAGCAGCACGGCGGTCGCATCTGGGTGGAGTCCCAGGGCGTGCCGGGCCAGGGGTCCACGTTCAACGTCTGGCTTTCGCGTGAGACGGAGTCCCCCGGTGTGCCCGTGCACCATGAGCACGGGACGCGCACGGCGAGCTGAACCCCGCGGCGAGCCGGTGCGTCCGCCGGCCCCGCGTTCCACCGGAACGCACCCGCGTCTGACTGGAACGCGCCCCGCGTCCAGAGGGGGCGCTTCCTTGGTGTCCCCAGTGACTTAGCGCTGGCTTGCCGCTTGCTGTGGGAAGGGTTGGCCGTTACCCCCCTCAGGCGCGCGAGACACCATGTTGATTCGATGCAAGCGATGCAACCAGAAGGTGTTCGTCTTCACCTTCGAGGATAAGAACCTCTGCCGGAACTGCCTGCGGGCCATCACCGTCGCGAGAAACCTCGCGCCCGTTGACCCACTTAAACCACTTGAGCCCCGTAAGCCTCTTCCGTTCAAGTACAGCGACGCCAAGCGGGACCATCACCGCGGGAAGGTCGAGAAGTCCAAGCCCGGCGTCAATCGGGACTACAGCGGCATCTCCAAGAAGGCGGCGGGCACCAAGCGCTCCCACTCCGACATGGGGACGCATGGCACCCAGGAGCGCCCCAAGCGGGTGCGCGCGATGGATGAGGAGCCCTCGCCCACTGCGTTCGACGACACGCCCAGCATCGTCCGGCCGAACACCCTCCGACTGCAGTGCATGACGCTGTTCATCCCGTTCGACGCGGGAAAAAATATCTATAAACAAAACGCCGGCAAGGGGACCTTCCAGGCGGACTTCATCCCCAGGCCGGACAACGTCTTCTCGCCGTTCACGCAGCCGACGGTGCAGACCCCCCTCAGTGCATTCAACACCAAGGTCTTTCCGGGACAGTCGCTGTTCGAGCCCAAGGCTCGGGCCATGACGGACAAGGAAATCGGGGATCACTACAACGAGATTGTCGACAAGCACATCCGCGCGTGTACCGACTGGAAGCTCTGGGAAGCGGTGCACGCCAGGCGCGAATTCACCATGCACCTGCAACTGTCCGAGTTGTGCCCCGAGGTCATCTTCCTCTCGGAGCAGCTGAAAGATGCCCCCTTCCCGGACATGCTCCAGCCCTGTCCGCAGCTCAAGTACCGGAAGATTGGCAGCCTCAAGGCCCTATTGGGCGACAAGAATGTCGACCACAAGAATGAGATTGCCGCCTACGTCCTGAAGGACGAGATGAGCGCGACGCAAGTCCTCTTCGACGCACGAGCCCTGATCCGCAAATCGGGCAAGACGAAGACCGAGAAGTGGCTGACCGTCCAGAAGATTGCCTTACCGAATGTCTATGTCGAGGTGGCGGGGGTCCATCTGGATGCGGACTACACAGGGCACACCTCCAAGGCCGCCAAGGAGAAAACCCTTCAGGAGGTGGGTCAGTTCGCGCGCGACCAGGGCATCGATGCGCTGCTGGGCGACCTGAACATGGACTCCTTCGAGCTAAGCGGAGGGTTCTTTCCGAACGACTACTCCTTTGCGAAGACGGACGGCCCGTCCGGGACGTTCAATCCGAAATACACCTTTTCCCATTCCAACTCGAACTCGCAGAACAACTACATGGGAGGGATGATCGTGAATCTGGAGCAGGTCGAGACAGAACCCATGCACTGGCTGGGACACGACACGATAGCCCTGTCGCGCACGCTGGATGGCGAGTTCTACTCAGACCATCCGGCCATCATGGCGAACTACGTCAAGTCCTTCACCTGACGTGGCGCGCGGGGGGCGTGTCAGAGATTGAAGCCCACGTTGCCCACGGAGATGCTGGGTCCGAAGATGAAGGACCAGCGGCTGGACGGGACGACGGAGCCGTCGGAGCGGCGGGTGATGTCGTCGCGGAACTCGCGCGCCACCCACGCCTGCGCTCCCACCGCTGCTCCCGGCCCAATGGGCACGCGCAAGCTGAGCCCCAGCACCACCGCCAACGTCGGCGGGAACTCGATGTCGCCGGACTGGGGAATCAACCCCATCCCCATCAATCCCATCTCGATGCCCAACAGCCGCTCCTGCCCCTCGTTGTTCAGGAGCGCCAGGCGCGACACCACGCCGAAGTTCAGGATGAGCTGCCCGCTGGGCTCCGTCGCCCGGTAGAGGCCCGCCGGAATCGTCGCCGTCGTGTACAGCCGGAAACGCCCACCACTCACGATGGCCGTCCACTGCGCCGACGGCAGCCCCGAGCGGTCCGACGTGCTCAGCGCATAACGCGACTCGTCCGCCACCAACGACACCTGCACGAGTATCCGGTCGAACTGCGACAGCTGGCCCGGCACCGGAATCGTCCGCGCTTCACCTTGAGGCCGCAGCAACATCCGCTGCTCCACCCGGCTCTCTCCCCGCGCCGCGCCGTCCGCCTTGGTGACGTCGATGCGCAGCACGATTTCCTGTGTGCCCTGCTCGGGCTTCAGTCGCTCCCGGTGGATGATGACCCGACACGAGTTGCGCATCTCGTAGTGGATGCGGTGCGGACGGCTGGGCTCCAGCACCTGGTCCTTGCCCTCCTTGTCCGCGCACACGAACTCCACCACGCTCTCGATGCGGATGGGGACGCTCGCCTCACGCACCGAGCGCTGCACCCGCTCGTTGACGATGAACAGGTCCGTCGTCGCCAGCTCCCCCGGCAGCGTGGACACCTGATAGCCGAAGCGCAGCGACACGAAGCCGCCCGCGGTGGGCTCGCCCTGCACATACGTCGTCCCGTCGCGCGAGATGATGCTGTACGCCCCGGCCACCGGGCGCGGAACGAAGCGTCCCTGCTCCCCGCTGGAGGCCACAATCAGCTCCGCCGGTCGGTTGATGGGGATGAAGTCGATGGCCCCCTGGTCCGGCAGCTCCAGTGACGCGCGCGGCACCGGCAACGGCTGCGTCTTCGTCGTGTCCGACGCCACCACGGAGCCCTCCACCCGCGAGGTCTGCGCGATGACCGTCACCTGCTGCTCGGACGTGCCCCCCGTGCGCAGCAGCACATAGACGCCGTCCTGCGCCTTCACCACGCGCTCCACGCGCGCCCGCTGGTCGTTCATCGACCACAGGAGCTTGCGCGGGTCGTGCTGACACGAGGTGTCCAGCCGCACCACCATCGCCGCGTTCTCCGCGTCGCGCAGCACCGTGCCCTCCACGGCCGTGAGCGGACACGCCAGCACCGGCAACGTCTCCAGCAGCACCTGCTCCAGCACCTCGCCTCGCGCGAAGTAGATGCGCGGCGCCAGCCGCAGCCGCAGCGTCACGCTCACGTCCACCCCGGGCACGTTGCGCAGCGACACCGTGCCCTCGTTCACCTCGCAGCGCACCGGCCCGCAGTCCACCGACGCCAGCGCCTCCGAGTGGCTCAGCGCCACCGAGCCCGGCCCCCGCGACACATCCACGCCCCCCGACTGGATGAGCGGCTGCGTCAGCACCACCCGGCCCGGGCGCAGGCGGAAGGTCTCCGGGGCCACCAGGTTGCCCGCGGCGTCGTACGTCGTGACGTCCGGCCCATGGCGTCCGTGGGGCGGCGTCCAGTAGAGCGCCGCGTCCGTGGGCAGCCCGCGCGCCACGGGCACCGTGCAGCTCGCCGGCCCTCGCTCCGTGGAGGGCGCAAGACACCTGTCTTGTCCTTCGATGAGCTGGGGCTGGGACTCGCCCCGGGGCGTTCCGCTCCAGGCGATGCCCACGTGGTCCAGCCCCGTGCCGCGCAGCTCCACCCGGCCCTCGTCCGGGAAGAAGTTCGTGCCCGCCGCGTCCACCCGGGGAAAGGCGCCGGTGGCGATGACGGTGACGCGCTCCTCGGTCGTCTCGCACTGCGCCGTGGAGGCGGCGACCTTCAGCTCCTGGATGCGCGCGTCGTCCTGCTCCACCCGCTGCGGAGGCCGCAGGGTGCGGCCGTCCGTCGCCAGCGTCCAGCCCGCGCGCAGCGGCCCGCAGACGACACCCTTCGAGACGACCGGCACGCCAGCGCCGCCCTCGGGCACCTGGACGACGGGCGCGGCGGCGGCCAGGCCACCCACCAGCAGCCATGTGAAGCAGAGCGCGCGGACGGATTCCATCCCCCCGTTAAACAGCGAGGAAGGGCACCAGCGTCAAGCGCCGTGTGCCCCTCCTTGCCCATGTTGACACGCGACGTGCGGTCCCCCGAGCACGCAGGGTCCGCGAGCGGCAGGTCCGCGAAGAACCTGGCGTGGGGCTCAGCGCTTGCGCGTCAGCAGCACGACGGCGCCGAGAATCGCGGCCATGGCGACCCACGACAGGGGGCTCATCGACTCGCCCGCGAACACGACGCCCAGCAGCACCGCCACCACCGGATTGACGTACGCGTAGCTGGTGGCCACGGAGGGACTCGTGTGGCGCATCAGGTAGCCATACGCGGTGTAGCCCACCAGCGAGCCGAAGGTGACCAGGTACGCGAAGGCCGCGAGCGCGCGCGCATCTGGCATGGCCGTCAGGTGCTCGCCGCGCAGGAGCCCGAAGGCCAGCATCAGCGCGCCCCCGCACAGCATCTGCGCCGCGGGCGCCATCATCCCCTGGGGCATGGACATGCGGCGCCCGAGCACGGAGCCCAACGCCCAGCTCATCGGCGACACCAGCAGGGCCAGCGTGGCCCACCAGCTTCCGCCCAGCTCGCCCCCGAGATTGAGCAGGACGATGCCGCCAAACCCCACCGCGAGCCCCCAACGCTCCAGCTTCCCGGGCCACTGCCCGAACAGTCCACCGAACAGCGCCGACCACATGGGCAGGCTGCCCACCACCAGCGCCGCCACACCGGAAGGCACCCACTGCTGCGCGAAGACGAGTCCCCCGTTGCCCACGCCCAGGAGCAGCAGTCCCACCACCGCGCTCGAGCCCCACTGCCGCGCGCCAGGCACCGGCGCGCCCTTGAGCCACATCGCCCCGAACAGCAGCGCTCCCGCCAGCAGGAAGCGCGTCCCCGAGGCCAGGAACGGCGGCATGCCACCCTGGAGTACCCAGCGGATGGCCAGATAGGTGGAGCCCCAAACGAGGTACAGCGTCACCAGGCACAGCAGGACGCGACCGCGCTGGGCTCCGGACTGGAGCGCGTCACCGACGACAGGGGAGAGGGCGGGAGTGGACGGCGTGGACAGGGACGAAGCGGCGGACGAGGCGGACACGGTGGCGCGGCTTGTAGCGTTCGACCTCCCCCCGGGCCATGTGCGCATTGCCGTACCCCACAGTCGGTGGAGCCGCCGGGCGGTACAGTGCGAGCGCACGTCAGGTGGGGTGCAGGTGTGCCTGCTCGGCTCCCTGCCAGGGATGAGCCAGGGCGGGGACCACCCTTCGTCCGCCTGTCTCCTTCGGACGTGGATTGAACCCCCGGACGCGCTTTCTTACACTTGGGGCTCGTGGAGCGCTCGCGGCGCGGTGGCTGGCCGCATGCTCCAGAGTGAGAGCTCCTGGATGTCGTCTGAAGAGCTGGGTGAACGCGAGAAGGAAGTCCTCCGGGCGGTGGTGCAGGAGTACATCTCCACGGGCGGGCCGGTGGGGAGTCAGCAGCTCGCTCGCCGCCCCGGGTTCGAGGTCTCCTCGGCCACGATGCGCAACGTGTTGGCGGACCTGGAGGAGCTGGGGTTTTTGGAGAAGCCTCACACCTCGGCCGGCCGGGTACCCACCGACGCGGGCTACCGCTTCTACGTGGACACGCTCGTCAAGCTGAAGGACCCCACGCCCAGGGACCGTGAGCTCATCCACGCGGGCCTCTTCCATGACGCGAACCTGGAGGAGGTGCTGGGCGACGCCAGTCGACTCCTCCACTCGCTGACGCGGCACGCGGGCGTCGTCGTCACGCCCCGGCCCGAGTCGGCGGTGTTCCGTCGCATCGAGTTCCTCCGCCTGCGCGAGGACCGGGTGCTCGCCATCCTGGTGGGGCAGAGCGGGCAGGTGCACAACAAGGCCATCACCGTCGACTTCCCCATCACCTCGGATGAGCTGATGCGGGCGAGCAACTACCTGTCGGAGCTCTTGCACGAGGTTCCGCTGGAGGAGGCGCGTGAGCGCATCCGCTCGGAGATGGACCAGGAGCAGGCGCTCTACAACGCGATGACGGCGAAGGCGCTCAAGCTGGGCGCGGCGGCCACGGACCTGCCGACGACGGAGCGCGTGCTCATCCAGGGGACGAACTCCTTTTTGGAGCAGCCGGAGTTCGCGGACGTGGAGCGCATGCGCGCGCTCTTCAAGACGCTGGACGAGAAGCACCGCCTGTTGTCGCTGCTGGACCAGGTGCAGCGCGCCAACGAGATGCAGATCTTCATCGGCGCGGAGAGCGACTTCTCCGCCGCTGGCGACGTGTCCGTCATCGCGAGCCCCTACGGAAATCAGGAGCAGGTGCTGGGCACGGTGGGCGTCATCGGCCCCACGCGGATGGACTACCGCCGCGTGATTCCGCTGGTGAACTTCACCGCGCAGGTGCTCTCGCGCGTGCTGGAGAAGGTGTAGCGCGGCTCACTCCGCGCGGAGGGACAACCCCCGCGCGGATGTCGTCCCGCATGATGGAGAAGGTGTAGCGCGGCTCACTCCGCGCGAGTGGCCTGCAACTCGCGCTCGCCGCTGTCGCGCCGCACCTGGAGCCGCACCGGTGTGCCGGGCGCGCCTCGGGTGCGTGCCTCCGCTTCCGTCCTGTCGCGCACCACCAGGCCATCCACCGCGAGCAGCCGGTCGCCCACCACCACGCCCGCGCGCGCGGCGGGCCCGTCCGGCGTCAGCCACGCCACGGCCACTTGTCCGCGCTCCTCGCTGAAGCCCGCGCCCACCGTGCCCGGCGACGCGCGGCGCGGGGACACCGTCACGTCACCCAGGTCCGAGGCCTCCGCCTCCGTCACCTTCACGGAGTGCGTCTCCACGCGTCCTTCGGGCGGCAGCAGGCGCACCGTGTGCGGACCGGGCCTGACGTCGTCCAGGCGGAAGCGGCCGTCGGCGGCAGTGACGGTGTCGGGCTTCGCGGACACGGCGCGATCCAGGAACACCGCCACGCCCGCCGCGGGACCACCACTCCTGCTCCACACCGCGCGCCCGATGATGGAGGCCGCGCCCCCCGTCGTGAGCGGCACCTCCACGTTCGCGCCGCCGCCCGGCTCCAGCGCCACCCGCGCCGAGCCCGTGCGTCCGTCATGCGTCTGCACGTGCACCTTCACCACCTGCCCGGGTGCGTCCCTCAGCTCGAAGGTGTCCCCGCTGAAGCGCCGCGTGGACGGAGCCAGCGGCTCCCACGGCAACTCCTCGCCGTTGTCCTCCGTCAGCCGCAACGTGAAGCCCTCGGGCGCCGCGCCACCTCGCGCCACCACCTTGCCGCGCAAATGGGCCGCGGGCTGAAGGCGCGGGTCCACCAGGCCCTGGCCCTCGCGCACCGAGGGCACTCGCACGACGCGCCCTCCGTTGTGGGCCACCAGTTCCTCCAGCGGCGGCGCGCCCGAGGGACGCGTGGGGATGGCGAACGTGCCGTCCTCGTCCGCTCGCACGCGCATGGTGAAGGGCATGTTCCCTCCCTGCACCGCCGCCACCACGGCGAAGGGACTGGGCGTGCCGGAGGGCTCGCGCACCGTGCCGGAGATGCCGCGCTCCTCCACGAGCACCAGGTCCTGCTGCACCGCGCTCCCCGCGTGCACCGTCACGCTCGGGTCGTCGTCCTGGAAGTAGATGAAGCGCGCGCGAGGCAGCACCGCGGTGAGCTGGTACACGCCCGCTGGCAGCTCGAGCTGATACGTGCCCGCCGCGTCCGTCTCCGCCCACGCCAGGTCGGAGGCGCCGCCGGAAGCGCCGCGTGGCACCGCGCGCACCACCGCGGGCTCGGACAGGGGCTCGCCCGAGGCCTGCGTCACCCGGCCCTGCACCATGCCGGACTCCGCCAGCGTCAGGTCCACGCGCACGCGCGCGCCGGCTTTCAACGTCTCCACGCGGCTCGTCCAGCCCCGCGAGCCCTCTCTCCGCGCGCGCACCGCCGCCGGGCCGGGCACCAGCCCGCTCAGCATGTACGCGCCTTGCGTGTCCGTGCGCGTGGTGCTCACGGCGCCTCCGCCCGTACGCGGCTGGGCGCGCACCTCCGCGCCCGCCACCGGCTGCCCCTGGGGATTGAGCACGACGCCCTCGACCTCGGCCGTGGCCGGCTCCAGCTTCACATCGAGTGTCGCGTGCGCCCCCTCGGTCACCACCACGCCGTCATGCGTGGCGCTCGCGAAGCCCCGTGCCCGCACCGCCACGTCGTACTCACCGGGAGGCAGGTCCAGTCGATAGACCCCCTCGCCTCCGGACGTGGTGCGGCCCAGCTCTCCGTCGGCGCCCGAGGGACTGACGACCACCACCGCGTCGCGCACCGGCGCGCCATCGCCCGTCGACACCACCTGCCCGGTCAGCCCGCTCGCCGCGCCCAGCCTCACGGTGAGGCCTCGCAGCGTCTGGCCCGGGGCCACGAACAGCGTGCCGGGCACGCGGCCCAGGGTGTCGCCGTGTCGCGCGGACACCACCCAGTTGCCTCCACCCACCTCGAGCGCGAAGCCTCCGCCCTCGCTGGTGGAGGTGCTCACGGGCTCCCGTCCACCCGACGCCGTCACCTGAGCGCTGGTGACGGGCTGCCCCTTCGCGTCCACGACGAAGCCCTCCAGCGTGCCCGCGCCCCACAGTCCCACCACCAGCTCTCCCTGCTGGGGCACATGGAGGAAGCGCAGCGTGCGGCGGCTGTAACCCGGCGCCTCGGCCGTGAGGCCATAGCGGCCCGGCGCCAGCCCGGAGAACTGGAACTGGCCGCGCCCGTCGCTCGTCGCCGTCACGGCCTCCTCGGCCATCGTCGCGGGCTCCGCCCAGGCGATGGCGGCTCCGGGATACGGATGGAGCGTCACCTCCGCCAGCGGCACCGGCTCGCCGCCTTTCTCCTCCACCGTGCGACCCTGGAGCGTCACCCCCGCGCTCAGCGTCAGCTCGACGGACGTCTCCGACTCGCCCGAGGGACGCGTGGCCTCGCGGCGCGCGGGCGCATGGCCCTGCGCGCGCGCGGACAGCAGGTAGTCACCGGGCCGGGTCGGCAGTCGCAGCGTGCCGTCCTCGGCCGTGGTGCCCTCACCCGCGAGCCGCCAGGAAGACGGCGCGGTATCGGCGCGGTCCGTCGCCTCCTTGCGCCAGGCCCGCACCGTCGCGCCCGGCACTGGACCCGAGGAGCCCACCACTCGCACCACGAAGGCGCCTTCCTCGTCGGCCGCGGGCTCGTCGCGAGCCGTCGTGGCCGACACGGACTCGGCGCGGGCGGCCAGGCCTCCGACGTCGGCGGTGGGGCTCGCGTGGAGCCCCGAAGGTGTCGGATGGGAGGGCGTGCCGGGCCTCGGCACGCGGAACCAGAGCAGCAGCACCGCGCCAATGGCGAGCAGGGCGGCGAAGAAGAGGGGACGTTGGGACCGCAGGCGCATGTGGGCTCGTCCTCGGAAGGACGCCAGCGTAGGCCAGCCTGGGTCATTTCGGAATTAGGCGGGAGCGGGGGCGTAGACGCGCAGGGCCGCGGGGGCCACCTCGAAGCGCATGGGCGTGAGGCCGACGAGCTCTCCGTCCGCGTTGACCTCCTGCGGCGGAGTCGCCTCGACGTACAGCCGCACGGCGCGCAGCGCGGTGACCGCGGGGTTCTCCGCGTGCTCCCCGGTGCGCACCGCCAGCGCCACCCGCGCGAGTGTGGCCAGGTCCTGGAGCTGGCCCAGGCCCGTGCCATCCCGGCCGGAAGCCGAGGAGGGCGCGGAGACGGCGTAGACGTGCAGCCGCCGGTCATCCAGGCGCGCGTCGGGAGCCACCATGTTGCCAGCGCCGTGGTACAGCCCGTTGCCCACCACGAGCTGCAGCACGTCCAGCTCCAGCTCCTGGTCATCCGCTTTGATTCGGATGCGGAAGGGGCGCAGGTCCTTCACCTCGGCGGCGGCGGCCACCGGATAGGCCAGCTTGCCCGCACGCTGCTTCAGCTGCTTCGTCAGCCGCCGGGCAATCGCCGAGGCCAGCCCCAGGCTCGCCGCGTTGAGGAACGGGCGCCCGTTGGCCAGGCCCACGTCCACGCGCGCGGTGTAGCCCCGCGCGATGACGTCACACGCCGACTCGATATCGGGGGCGATGCCCAGGGAGCGCGCGAAGTCGTTGCCGGTGCCCAGCGGCAGCACGCCCAGCGTCACGTCGCGTCCCAGCAGGTGCGCCACCACGCCGCTCAGGGTGCCGTCTCCGCCGCCCACGATGATGCGGCGGGTGCCTTTGCCCAGCACCTGCTCCAGCACGCGGCGCAGCCGTCCACTTTTCGACAGTGCGTGGCTCTCCGCCACGATGACGCCGCGCGAGGCGAGGGCGTCACGGGCGAGCGCATAGGCCTCCCGGCCCGAGCGCGACTGCGTGTTGACCACCAGGGCCGCGGGCCCGTCGTCCGGGGCCAGCCGGCGTGGAGGCTCGATGAGCGCGGGTTCCAGGGGGACCTCCTCCTTGTTGCGTGCCGGAAAAGGTGTGCACGCGGAGTCCACGAGGCCAGCGGGCCCCGGGGGAAGATGACCGAAAGCCACCGGCCACTCGAAGCCCCGAGGCCCCTGGAGGGCAACCTGGGAGACGAGGGTTCAGTCCTCCGCGTCGCGTCCCTCGACGATGCGGCGCTGGATGTCCTGGCGCAGCGGGAGGGCCTCCTCCGTGCTCAAGCGGCCGTCGCCGTTGGTGTCATGGGCGGCCAGCAGCGTCGCACGGCGCTCCTGGGCCGCCTCCACGCGGTCCGTGCGCAGCGCCACGCGCTCACCCGCGTCGAGCACGCCGTTGTCATTCGTGTCGTAGGTCACCAGCCGCTCCTGGCGCCGCGCCTCCCACCGGGCGCGCCGGGCCACCCGAGCCGCCTGCCGCTCGGCCTCGTCCAGCGAGCCGTCGCCGTTGGTGTCGTGCTGCTCCAGCCGCTCGGTGCGCAGGCGCTGGCAGCGCGCCTCCATGGCCTCCACCAGCGCGCCGCGCTCCTCGGCGGACAGCGCGCCGTCGCCGTTCTCGTCGAAGGCCCAGCGCACACGCCAGAAGGCCCAGTGCCGCGCACGGCGGCCGAGCTGCGCCAGGCGGGGGCGCGGGGCGTCGCGCTGCTCCCCCACGTCCGCCTTCAGCTCGCGCAGCTCCCGCACGCTCAGCTGGCCGTCTTTGTCGTCGTCGTACTTCTCCACCACCGCTTGTCGATGCGCGCTGAAGTCGCACGTCTTCCCCTCGTCGGTGGGCTCCGTCTCCAGTCCGCCCACGTCCTCGTCGGCCATGGCCTCGCGCTGCGAGGCGTTCGTGTCCGCCACCGCGTCCGCGCCCAGCGCGCCGTCTTCCTCCGCGGCCGTGAGATAGGACGCGGCCTCGCCCACGTACCGCGCGGTCTCATCCGGTACGTCGTCGCCACAAGCGGTGAGCCCGAAGGGCAGGGTGAAGCACAGCGCTGCGGCGAGGATGCGACGGTGAGTGGTGACTCGGTTCATGGAAGGGGCTCCAGGTTCGAAGTGCGGCGGTGTCCGGCCTCGCTTTGCTGAAACCCGGTGCGTCGGAAGAAGTTGCGGGGCGGACAGCGGTGGGCGCCGCACGCTTCCCGGCGCCAGGGCGGCTGCGCACCTTCCAGGCGCGGCCGGCTGTGTGCCGGCGAGGCGAGAACCCTGGAGGTTGCCGCATGGCACGAGGCAGCAAGGCGAAGTACACGGCGAAACAGAAGCGGATGGCCGCGAAAATCGAGAAGGGCTACGAGGACCGGGGCGCGTCGGAGAAGACGGCGGCGGCGCGAGCCTGGGCCACGGTGAACAAGGCCACGGGCGGCGGGATGAACGGCGGCTCCGGCAGCAAGGCGAAGGTGGCCCGGCGCCGTCCCCTGGTGAAGGCCGCCGCGAAGAAGGCCGCGCGCAAGCGCACCGCCGCGCAGCGCTCCGCGTCCGCCCGCAAGGCGGCGGCCACGAGGAAGCGCAACACGCCCGTGCGTGCCACGCGCTCCGGGAGCAAGTCCACCGTGCGTCGCGCGGCCGGACGTCGAGTCACCGCGCGTCGCGGCTCCACGAGCACGCGCTCCAAGAGCGGCACGGCGCGCAAGAGCACGAAGCGCGGCGCCAGCACGCGGCGGGGCTCACGCGGCTCGCGGAAGTAGTCGCGAGCAGTTAGCGCCCCATCCTCGGTGAGCCCGAGGTGGGGCGCGAACGCCCTGCTGCTTCAGCGGTTCTCTTCGTCCTTGGAGGCCGGCGGCGTGGCGCCGGGTCCATTCCATGGCCAGTCGACCGAGGAGTCCTCGGCCAGCCGCAGCAGCTCCGAGGGGTCCTTCACCAGCAGGCGGCAGCCCGCGGCGCGCAGGTCCTCCGGAGAGAAGCCTCCGGCCAGCACACCCACGGTGGACAGCCCCAGCTTGCCCGCGGCGAGCGCGTCATACGGCGTGTCGCCCACCACCACCGTCACGTCCGGAGCGGGCCGTCCCAGCTTGATGAGCGCGCTCTCGAAGATGTCCGGGTGGGGCTTGCCCTTGTCCACCTCGTCCTGGCTCGCCTTCGTCTCGTACAGGCCGTCGATGCCGCACAGTCGCACGTAGTGCTGCAGCTCCTCGTCCTTCGCGCCGGAGGCCAGGGCGATGCGCCGTCCGTGCTGACGCAGGCGCTGGAACAGCTCCCTCACGCGCGGAAACGGCCTCACCTTGGGCAAGAACTCCCGGACGAAGAGCTTGGAGCGGTACTCCTCCAGCTCCTTGCCGAAGCGCTCGAGCTCATCGTCGTTGAAGAAGACGGGAATGAGCTGATCCGCGCCCTTTCCAATCTGACTGCGGACGTGAGCGAACGGGAAATCCCTGCCGAAGTGCAGGAACGCGCGTCGCCAGGCCTCGGCGTGCTCGTCCACCGAGTCCACCAGTGTTCCATCCACGTCGAAGATGACGTTCTCCACCATCGCGCGCCTCCCGGGCCAAAGTGGGGACGCCCGGGGTGGCGGTCAACCGCCCGTGGGTGGGTTCTCCGCGGGCGCCTCCACCAGTGTTCGTGTCTTCACATCGTAGCCCTCGGGAGCCGTGAGGGTGAAGGCATCATTGGGAGGGGGGCTGTTCAGCTCCACACGTCCGAGCACCGTCTCGCCGACCTTCTGCCCGCCCAGCCACCGGGTGAGGCGCTTGGGGACGCACAGTCCCAGGGCCTCGTCGCAGTGCTCCTCCTCCATCCGGACCTCCGCCTCGGTGCCGTCCGGCGAGCGCGAGCGCTTGTCCAGGAAGTCGAGCCCCGGCCAGCGCAGCACGTACACCAGCGCCACGCCCCCGGCCTCGCCCCCCAGCGTCGCCGTCAGCTCCACGGCCTCCTGGGCGCGGGGGTGTTTCACGCGGCGCAGGGTGGCGCCCCGGGACAGCAGCGGCGCGCGGAAGCCCTCCGGGGTGAAGACGCCGAAGGTCTCCGTGAGGAAGCCCGCCAGCTTCGCGGGCGGCAGCTCCGACTTGAACGTGGTGAAGCGCTTCTCACCGTCGAGCTGCTCGAAGAGGTGGATGCCGTCCCACGAGAAGATGCGCGTGGGCGGAGTGCCCAGCGTGCCGCGCATGCGCTGGGGGGCGCGGTAGTCGAAGGTGAAGGGCACCAGGTCCTGGCCCTCGTCCTTCACCGTGCCGGCGATGTGATAGCCGGAGAGCTTCGTGTCGCGCTCCGCCAGCCGCTGCTTCACCTGCCCGGCGAGCGCCGCGGTGTCGTCCGTCTTGCGTGAGCAGCCCGCGAGGGCGAGGAGGACACAGGGGGCGAAGTGGCTGAGGCGCATGGAATGAGAAAGTGAGGCAGGAGGGTGGCTGAAAAGCAAGGAGGCCCGCCTGTCGCCAGGGGGCCTCCCGAAAAGCTGCCGCCGTGTGGGCCGGCCGCCTGACTACTTCACCGCCACGCCGGTCGCCGTGGAGGAGGTGATGCCGATGATGGTGCCGAACAGGGCGTAGATGCCGTGACGGGGGGTGGTGGCCGCCGACTTCAGGTCGACCTTGGACGCGCCCATCGCCTTCGCCTCGGCGATCAGGAGCTTGTTCACCACGGTGTCCAGGTCGCTCTGGACGATGTCGATGATGTGGAAGATGGCGGTCAGGCCCAGCGCGTTGGTCTGGATGACGGCCACGGCCTCACCGTTGGCCGCGATCTCGCTGCCGGAGACAACGGCGCTCTCGACGCTGGTGCAGCCAATGAGGCTGGACGCGGCAACGGCGGACAGGATGAGCTTCTTCATGGTTTTCCCCTCTTTGAGTGTGGCTTGGATGGTGGTTGGACACTCCCAGGAAGAGAGCGCCCGTCCGTTTGATTGGAACCTCAAGCGGCGGGGTACGTACCAGATGTCGACTCCATGTCAAGGTCCGTCCGGACACACTGTACGGACGTTGGAAGAGCGCGCTCGCGTTGCAATGCACATCTCGCCTTGCTAGCCCAACCCCGAGGCTCCTGAATGGACACCGTCCCCGTCGCACGTCCCGCGCCCCGGTACTGGCTTCACTTGCTGCTGCTGCTGCTGACGGTGGTGACGACCTTCACCTCGTACCTGCTGTACTTCCACTTCCAGCGGCCCTACTCGCCGGACGAGGTCTCCACGGAAGCGGCGCTGCGCGCGCTGTCGTTCAGCCTGTCGCTGCTGGCGATTCTGGGCACTCACGAGATGGGCCACTACGTGCTCGCGCGCCTCCACCGTGTGGACACGTCGCTGCCGTACTTCATCCCGTTGCCGGTGCTGGGCGTGGGCACGCTGGGCGCTGTCATCCGCATCCGGGACCGCATCCCCCACCGCAACGCGTTGGTGGACATTGGCGCCGCGGGGCCGCTGGCGGGCCTGATTGTCGCGCTGCCCATCCTCTACTGGGGGCTGGCGCACTCCACGGTGGTGGACGCGCCGCGGGTGGCTTCCCAGTTCCCCGGCGAGGCGTCGCTGTGGGTCTACGGCAAGGACCTGTTCACCTGGGTGATGGCGAAGTTGACCCATGCGCCCGCCGCGCCGGAGGAGACGTTTCATGGCGTGCAGACCGTGTTTGGTGACAGCCTGTTGATGCAGGGGCTGACGTGGCTGGCGTTGGGGCCCCTGCCGGAGGGCAAGGACGTGCTGGTTCATCCGGTGGTCATCGCGGGCTGGTTCGGCCTGCTCGTCACGCTGCTCAACCTGATGCCCATGGGGCAGCTGGATGGCGGGCACCTGGCGTTCGCGCTGTTGGGCCGTCACGCGCACTGGGTGGGGCGGGCCATGGCCGCGCTGTTGTTGTTCCTCACGCTCTTCGTCACCGCGTCCTGGGGGCTGTGGCTGTTGGTGACGAGCAAGGTGGTGGGCTTCGGGCATCCGGAAGTGGTGGAGCCGTTGGAGCCGCTCAGTCCCTCGCGCAAGCTCATCTGCGCGCTGTGCCTCTTGGCCCTCATCGGCTGCGCGATGCCCGTGCCGCTGCGTCAGGTGGTGTCATGAAGTTCCAGTGTGAAGCCTGTGAGCGGCTCATCCCCCTGGAGTCCTTCCGGATGGAGGGGGGCGGGCTGGTGGTGCAGTGCCAGCGCTGCGGCGCGGAGAACCGCGCGCGTGCGTCGGTGTCCCCGGCGCTGTCCCAGGAGGGCTCCGGCTCGACGCAGTCCGTGTCGGAGGATGCCGTGGCGTCGTCGTCGTCGGCCTTGTCCGCACGCGCCAGCGCGCCGGCCCTGCGGGTGGTGCGGGGCGCGACGGTGCCCGTGACGCTGGACGACGAGGCGCTCTTCACGCCGCCGCCGGGCCACTGTCCCAAGTGCGTGTCGTCGCGGCGGGAGGTGGACACGTCCTGCGCGCAATGCGGGCTGGTGTACGCCAACTTCCTGGCGGACGAGCACCAGCCCTCGGAGGAGCTGAGGGGGGCGTGGCGCTCGCTGGCGGAGCGCTGGGAGGAGTGGGAGGCGCACGACAGGCTGCTGACCCTGGCCATGGGGCGCGGGGAGCTGGCGGCGGCGGGGCGGCTGTATCGGGTGCGGCTGGCGCGGGCGCCGGACGACGCCGTGGCGCACCGGGCGCGGGAGGAAGTGGTGCGCCGGGCCACCCTGGTGGTTCCCACGGAGGTGGAGTCCTCGGAGCTGTCGGCGGGCAAGCGGCGGCTGCGCGCGGCGGCCATCGCGGTGCTCTCCCTGGTGGTGTTGATGCTCCTGGCGTTCATCATCCAGCGCGTGCGGCTGCTCTTGTCCGGCGACCTGCCCTGACCCGGCGGGCGACGCCTCCCCCGCGGGGCGGCCGGCCATGCGGGCAGGGATGTGGGCCTCGGACGGAAACGGGCCTGGGGCGCGGCTGGCTGCTATCGTGTCGGGCCGCTCCCGCGAGGCTCGCCACCCCCGATGACGCTCCCCGTCTCTCCCTCAGCCACTGTCGACAGCCTGCTCGGTCCGGGGGGCGCGCTCCAGGTGGCCCTGCCCGCGTACGAGCACCGGCCAGAGCAGCTCCAGATGGCGCGCGCCGTGGAGCGAGCCTTCGCGGAGCGCAGCTATCTGCTGGCGGAGGCGGGCACGGGCACGGGCAAGACGCTCGCCTACCTGGTGCCCGCGCTCTTGTCGGGCCGCCGCGTCGTGGTGTCCACGGCGACGAAGACGCTGCAGGACCAGATCTTCTTCAAGGACCTGCCGCTCCTGCGCGAGAAGATGGGGCTCACCTTCGAGGCCGCGTACCTCAAGGGGCGCAACAACTACCTCTGCCTGCAGCGCTACGGGGCCTTCGCCAAGGAGCCGCAGTTCGGCTCGCGTGACGAGGCGCGGTACTGGCCCAAGCTGAAGGCGTGGGCGGAGGAAACGCAGACCGGAGACCGCAGCGAGCTGGATTTGCCGGAGTCCTTCAGCGCGTGGGCGCGGCTGTCCACCACGTCCGAGACGTGCGTGGGCACGCGGTGCCCGCTGTACGAGCCGTGCTTCGTCACGCGCATGCGCAAGCGCGCGGAGAGCGCGGACCTGCTGGTGGTCAACCACCACCTCTTCTTCGCGGACCTGTCGCTGCGCACCTCCGGCAAGCGCACCGAGGGCGTGCTGCCGTACTACGAGGCCGTCGTCTTCGACGAGGCGCATGCGCTGGAGGACGCGGCCAGCGGCCACTTCGGCGTGGGTGTCTCCAACTACCGGTTGGAGGAGCTGGCGCGCGACGCGGTGGCGTCGTTGAAGGAAGACGACTCGCGGCACGCGATGCTGCGCGCGTTGGCGGCACGGCTGCGCACCAGCGCGGACGCCTTCTTCGCGCAGGCACCCCGGGCGCTGGGGTTGTCGGGCCACGAGGCCTCCGTGTCGATTCAGCCGGAGGCGATGGGCAAGCTGTCCAGCGCGTTGGGAGGAGTGCGCGAGGGCCTGGCCGCGCTGTCCGCCTTCTCCGCGGGCGAGCGCGAGCCGGAGCTGGCCGCGATTACGCGCCGCGCGGACGAGCTGGAGGAGCAGCTCTCCTTCCTGGAGAAGGCGGAGTCGGCGGACCACGTGTACTGGGCGGAGCAGCGCGGCAAGGGACTGTTCCTGCGCGCCAGTCCCATCGACGTGGCGAAGGAGCTGCGCGAGCGGATGTACGGCGCGCTCGACACGGTGGTGTACACGTCCGCGACGCTGGCGGCGGAGAGCCGCTTCGACTTCTTCGCCCGGCGCATGGGGCTGTATGGCGAGGATGGCCAGACGGTGACGCGCGTGCGCACGCTGGCGGTGCCCAGCCCGTTCGACTATCCGCGCCAGTCCGCGCTGTACCTGCCCACGCACCTGCCGGACCCGAGCGCCCCCGGCTTCATCGAGGCGGCGGCGGAGGAAATCGTCGAGCTCTGCCAGGTGACGGGGGGCCGGGCCTTCGTGCTCTTCACGTCGTTGCGCAACATGGTGCGCGCGTACGAGCTGGCGGCGGGGCGGCTGCCGTACCAGGCGTTGCTCCAGGGCGAGCGGCCCAAGCAGCAGTTGCTGGAGGCGTTCCGCGACACGCCGAGCGTGCTCTTCGCGGCGCACAGCTTCTGGGAGGGCGTGGACGTGCCGGGAGACGCGCTCAGCCTGGTCATCATCGACCGGCTCCCGTTCGCCTCGCCGGGAGACCCGCTGGTGGCCGCGCGCATCAAGCAGCTCCAGTCGCGGGGTGAGGAGCCCTTCGAGCAGTACCAGCTCCCCCAGGCGGCGCTGGCCCTGCGTCAGGGCTTCGGGCGCCTGATTCGCACCCAGTCCGACAAGGGCATCGTCGCCATGTTGGACCGGCGCATCCTCACCAAGGCGTATGGGCAGGTGTTCCTGGACAGCCTCCCGGACGCGCGGCGGATGGACGACCTGGTGGAGCTGAGCCGCTGGTTCAACGGCCCGGTGCGCCCGGTGCGCGCCTTGCGTTCGGTGGAGTGAGCCGGAAATCCGGGCGAAATTGCCCGAGAATCCCGCTCATTTCGTATGCCTTCGGCCGAGTCTGCTGCCCACGGCCGTCCTCGCACCCCAGAGCCCTGACGTGGACTGTCCGGTCCTTTCCTTCCCGCGCCTTGTCCTGCTCGCCGCCGTGGCGCTGCTGTGCGCGTGTGAGCCCATCTCGCTGAGGCCCGCGGGGATGGACCCAGCGGACGCGGGCTCCGACGGGGACGACGGGGGCGACGATGGCGGGGGCGACGGCGGCGACGGTACGGGCGGGAGGACTGAGCCGGATGGCGGGGGGGACGGTGGGACGGACGGCGGGATTCCGGAGGACGCGGGGACGGATGCGGGGCCTCGAATCCCCCGGCCTCCGCTGGGCGATGGCGGGGTGGATGCGCGGATGACGGAGTGGAGCGCGTGCGAGGACGGGTGGCAGTCGCGCACGGTGCTCCCGCTGGGAAGTGACAGGGGGTATCCGCAGTTCGCGCTGGATGCGGACGGCGAGGCGTACTTCCTGGAGTACACCGACGAAGTCCTGCGGGTGGTGACGACGAAGCCCTGGCGTGTCTTCGCCGACATGGACGTCGTGGGAGGGCAGTGGTGGCTGGGCGGCATCCGCGTGGATGCGGCGGGGGACGTCCACCTGGCCATCAACCCGCGGTTCAATGACCTGTCGGCGGTGGTCCCCACCGATTTCCTCCACCACACGGGGGGACGCTGGGAGCGCGCTCGGCTGATGAGTGGCTGGGTTCGGGCCTATGACCTGGATGCGCTGGGACAGGTCCAGGCGCTCAGCCTGGTGGATGCCGTGAAGCACCGGCTCAACCATGTGCAGGGGGGTATCGAGGACTTGTCTGTCATCGACACAGGACTTGAGTTGGGAGTGCCCTACTCCGGTGTGTCGATGCGCGTGGATGCGCGGGGCAAGGCCCATGTGACGTATGAGAGCGGGGGCGAGCCAGGCCGCCCGGACATCTACTACGCCACGAATGCCTCGGGGACGTGGGTGAGGGAGTTGGTCACCGCGGTGGGGGCGCGTCCGGTCATCGCGCTATCGCCGGCGGGGGTGCCGCGGATCCTCTGGTCGCAAGTGGGCGTCGTGAACCTGAGCACCCGGACTGCCCAGGGCGAGTGGACCACCACTGCGCTTCCCTTCGAGGGGGCCGGGCAGATGAGGATCTCCGCCTCGGGCGTGGTGCATGTGCTGCACACCGTCGAGAAGCGGCTGGAGTACCTGGACAACGCGCAAGGGACTTGGTCGGCGAAGACGGTCATCGACATGGCGTCCAGCCCCCGTGATGCATCCCTCTTCGACTGGGCACTGGAGGTGGATGCCCAGGGCCGTGCGCATGCGATGTACACGGAGGTGGTCGACGACCATGCTGGGGACGTGCCGCGAATACTCCGGCGCCTCGGCTATTCGCGGCAATGCCCGTGAGCGGTCAACCTTCGCAATCAGGCCGGGAGGAGACTCCGTCTGACTTTGGCCAGCCCCACCCCTGTCGCCCTCTCACCTCCAGGTCTGCCGTGGACCGTCCCGTCATCCTTCGCTTGAGTCTCTGTGTGCTCGCCGTCGTCGCGCTGCTGAGCGCGTGTGAGCCCATCTCCCTTCCCGCGCTGGACAAGCCCGGAGGGACTGGGGCGGTGGACGCTGGCACCGACGTTCCTGAAGACGGAGGAGACGACGGTGGGTCGCCAGATGGAGGGCCCGTGGCGCCCGCGGATGGTGGACCCGTTGAGTCTCCAGACGCGGGAAGTGATGGCGGAGACGTGCGCGAAGATGCGGGGAGCGGCGCGCTGGAAGACGCGGGGAGCGGCACACCGGAAGACGCGGGCGGGAATGGGCAGATGACGCCGTGGAGCGCATGTGAGGACGGCTGGCAGTCGCGCACCGTGCGTCCGCGAGGCGGTTGGGCGTCTCCGAATTTCGCCTTGGACTCGGATGGTGACGCGTACTTCGTCGACTACACCGACAACGTCATTCGCGTGTCGACCACGAAACCCGGACGTGTGGTGGAAGGGACAGGGTGGGTGGGCCTTCCGTGGGTGGGAGGTGTCCGCGTGGATGCCCAAGGTGAGATTCATCTGGCCATGAGTGCCGTCGCCAATGGCAGTGAGCCGATGTCCATCTCCTTCCTCCGCTACACCGAAGGTCGGTGGGAACGCACGTCGACGCCGAGTGGCCAGGTGAAGGACTTCGACATGGATGCGCAGGGGAACCTCCACGCCCTCTCCGTGGTGGAGGCCAACGGCCTGTACTTCAATCACGTGCACGGTCGCCCCGGGGCATTGGTGGTGGACAACACGGGCCTCGAGGTGGGCGACCTCTATCGCACCTCGCTGCTGCGCGCGGATGCGCAGGGGCACGCGCATGTGGTGTACGAGCGCTCCACGAACCCCAAGGGCCTGTACTACGCCACCAATGCCACGGGGGTGTGGGTCAAGGAGTTGCTCTCCGCGACGGGCAAAGAGCCCACCATCGCGGTGACGCCCTCGGGAGTTCCCCACGTCCTGTTCACCGAAGAAGGCCAGTTGGCCCTGGGGATTCGTCGTACGCCCGGCGATTGGTCCACGTCCCTGCTCCAGGCCTGGGGTGTGGGCTATTCCTCCATCGCGGTGGACTCCTCGGGAGGGGTCCACGTGCTGCATCCCGGCGGTCTCCAGCGGCAGGTGAACTACTGGAACAATGGCAGTGGAAGCTGGGTGATGAAGACAATCGCCAGTTATGAGGAGGCTTCCATGCCGGTCTTGGATATGTCCGTGCAGGTGGATGCGCGAGGCCGCGTCCATGCCATGTACTATCTGGTCCTGCCGGACTTGGAGACAGGGGCGATGGCCAGGACCCTCGACTACGCCCGTCAGTGCCCCTGAGGCTCAGGGGGCGTCGCGAAGTCGCAGGCCCACGCGCGCGAGCAGGGGAGGGCCCAGCGTGTCCACGCCCGCGCGGCCCGCCAGGTACTCGCGGTCGAAGAGGTTCTCCACCGCGGCGAAGAGGTCCACCTTCCAGAAGAGGCGCCGACTGACGGCGGCATCCACGACGAGGACCCCGCCCATGCCGCGCTCATTGAGGTCATCCTCGTACTGGGGACCGGTGACGCGCAGCTGCACGGTGGCGGTGACGAGGGACGGGTCCTCGAAGGTGAGGCTGGCGGCGCCTCGGTGTCTGGGGTCTTGCGCGAGCTGTCGCCCCACGAGCGCCGGCTGTCCTGGCGCATCCGTGACGGTGGGGTCCACGAACGTGTATCCGAGGAGCGCCGTCCACTGTCGCGACAGTCGCCAGTCGAGGCTGGTCTCCACGCCACGCACGCGGGCCTTGCCCAGGTTCTGTCGCTCGCGACCCGCGCCATCGGGGAGGGTGACGTTGGTGATGGGGTCCTCGAGCACGTTCCAGAAGCCGGTGACGCGGGCGGTGAGGGTGCGGAGGGGCTCGACCTCCACACCGGCCTCCGCGCCCCACAGGCGCTCCGCGCCGAGGTTCGCGTTGGCGGCGGTGAACACGGTGCCGACCTGGAACGGGCGATAGAGCTCGTTGAGCGTCGGCGCACGGAAGGCGCGATACCCGGAGGCGCGCAGCGTGACGGCATCCCAGGGGCGCAGACGCAGGCCCAGACGTGGACTGAGCTGGTGCTCGGTGCGGTCCTCGAAGGGCGTGGTGTCCACCGTGCCGCTGGCTCGTTCGACGCGCTGGCGCCCTTGCGTGTTTCGCCAGACGTCGAAGCGGAGCGCCGCGGACAACTCCAGGGCGGGGGTGATGGCGTAGAGGTCCTGGAGGAAGACGCCACCGGTCCACTGCGTGCCGCCGGCATCGCGGGCGAGGACGGTGTCCGGAGTCTGAGCGGGCGGAAAGAGCTGCTCGCGGGAAGTGCCCGCCAGGCGTCGGGCATCGAGGCCAGCGGAGAGCAGGTGTGCTCCTCCCGCATTCCAACTTGGAGCCGTCCACACGAGCGAGGCGCCCTGGTCATCGGCGGGGACCTCCTGGGACGCGGCGAGGGACTCGACGGCGCGGTCCTGGGCGACGCGAGCGCGGTTCTGCTCGAAGCGCAGGGCGCGGCCGAAGAGGTCCAGGGAGAAGGCGCCGAGCGTGTCGGTCTGGAGTCGAGCGCTCGCGCCAAACTGAGCCAGCTCGACGCGAGCGGTGGTGAAGCGGGTGCCGCCGTTCTGGTTCTCTCGGAAGAGGTTGGCGCGAGCGGACAGCGTCAGGGCGTCGGTGGCTTGGGCTTCCACGCGGCCGTTGAGGACGACGTGGTTGCTGGGTGTGTCACTGTCGATGGCGCCGCGTTGGCCAGGGGTGACGATGCGATAGCCGCTGCTGGTGAGCAGCTCGGTTTCGACGGCGGCGGCGATGGCGCCCCAGCGTTGGGCGCCGCGCGCGGCGAGGAGTCCCGTGTCGCGGTTGCCGTAGGAGAGGTCCGCGTCGACTGCCGGGCCGGTGATGGGGCGGGAGATGAGCTGCACGACGCCGCCGAGCGCGGAGCTGCCATAGAGGGCGGAGCCGCCACCAGGGACGACCTCGATGCGCTCCAGTCCGAGTCGAGGGAGCGAGCGCCAGAAGACCCAGCCACCGAGCGGGTCATTGACGGGGACGCCGTCCAGCAGGACGAGGGTGCGAGCGACGCCGGAGGGAGCAAGGCCCCGCAGGTTGAGACCCTGGGCGGTCGGGTCGGAGACGAGGCTCGGAGTGCGGCGGAAGGTGGCGACCGAGGGCAGGGAGCGGATGAGGGTGTCCTGCGTCAGCGATGGACTGCGGTCGATTTCCTCGCGAGGCAGCACCACGGTGGTGGCGGGCACGTCCCGCACGGGACGCGGAAGGCGCGTGCCCGTGACGACGGTGCGCGAGGATGCGCTGGGCTCCGCTGTCTCGGTGGCCGGCGCTGTACTTGATGGAACCTCAGGCGCGGTGGACGCATCGGCGATGGGAGCAGCAGGTGCCTCGTGCTGTGAGGGGGGCTCGGCGAAGGCGCGGGAGGTCGCCACCTGCTCCATGGGCGCATCGACGGCGACAAGAGGGGACGTCTCAGGCGCCGTGGGTCCATGGGCGGCGGGCCGCTCCGGAACAGCTACGGAGGAGCCGGCGATGTGAGTGCGCGACTCAGGCGATGAGGCGGTGCCGATGATGGTGTTCCGCGCGCCGGACTCCGTCGTCGTTATTCCGGTGCCCGGTGTCTGCGCCCATGCCAGCGAAGAGAGCAGAACCCAGGGAACCACGAGCCGACGGGGCGATGACGGGATGCGTGACGACCTGCGCGGCATGTCTGGCGGTTCCCTTTCGGTCCTGGCGCTCTCGGCGCGGAAGTATGTCTCCACCTCGCGCACGTGCGACCGCTGAGCGTCGCGAGGCACCTTGAGGCCGCGTGGTATCGTCCAGTTCGCAACGAGCGAGGCGACGTCGCGCCTCGGGGGCCATGCTTCGGAGGCTGGCACCACACCCTCCCTCCGCGGACCGCTCAGGCACAACAAGCCAGTTGTTCAACTGCCTTGTTGGCCAGGGCCGTAGAGGCTGCTGCTCACCCGCCCGCGTCGCGCGGTACGAGGCCGCGCACGGTGTTCACCGCGGTGTCCACCTCCGCGAGGATGCGACGCGCGTGGAGCAGGAACACCTCTCCGGCGGGCAGCAGGTGCATGCCCTGTCGGGTGCGCTCGAAGAGGCGCGTGCCGAGCTCATCCTCGAGCGCGAGGATGTGGCGGCTCAGGGGCGGCTGGGTGAGGTGGAGCCGGCGTGCGGCCCGGCCCACGTGCCGTTCCTCGGCCACCGCGACGAAGGACTGGAGGTGGGTGATGCTCACGGCCCCAGGTTAGCGCGAGCGCCCCTCTCGTGCACCTCCGCCCTGGAGCGCGATACCGAAACAGCATTGGACGCTGAAGGCCCCCGGGGACACCTTGGCTCCCCATGGGAACTCCATTGTTCAAGGGCACCGAGGTGGAGCGTCTGCGGCTTGCGGGCGCGGCGGCGGCAGGCACGCTCGCCTGGGTCGCGGGGAAGCTGACACCGGGCATCTCCACGGAGGACATCAACCAGTGGGTGCGCGAGGACACGGCCCGCAGGGGCGGCACGCCCAGCCAGCTCGGCTACCACGGCTTCCCCGCGACGGTGTGCACCAGCCGCAACCAGGTCGTCTGTCACGGCGTCCCGAATCCGAACGAGAAGCTGGCGCTCGGGGACATCATCAACGTGGACGTCACCACGTGCCTGGACGGCTACCACGGAGACACGTCGGCCACGTTCTGCATCGGTGAAGTGTCCGACGATGCGCGGCACGTGGTGGACGTGGCCCGTCGGTGTCGTGACGTGGGCGTCTCCGTCGTGCGTCACGGTGCTCGGCTGGGCGACATCGGCGCGGCCATCCAGGAACTGGCGGAGCGGGAAGGGTGCAGCATCGTGCGGGAGTTCGGTGGGCACGGCATCGGACGTTCCATGCACGCGTCGCCCCATGTGCCCCACTTCGGCACGCGGGGCACGGGCATCACCCTGCGCTCCGGAATGGTGCTCACCATCGAACCGATGGTGAACCTGGGCCGCCCTGAGATTCGAATGCTCTCGGATGGTTGGACGGTGGTGACCGAAGACGGCAGCCTCTCCGCGCAGTTCGAGCACACCATCCTCGTGACGCGCGAGGGCTGCGAAGTGCTCACCCCGTACCCAGGTGCCCATCCCCTGGTGCAGTCCGTCCCTCTGTCGTCACAGCCCGAGGCCCGCTGAACCCACCGAGCCTCCGGCGGTTTGATGCCGACGGGAATTGAGGCTAGACGTGTGGCCTGCGAGTGGGGACCGCATGCGCGCACGGGACGACAAGGTCGGAATCGGGAGTGTGGTGTTGGGCGTCGTACTGCTCGCGGCGGGAGTCCCCCTGCTGGTGCCTCGGCACCTGTTGAGTGAGGACTCCGCGGCCGTGGGCCACCGCGAGCCGACCCAGGTGGCTCGACTCGAAGCACCTCCCGTCCCGCGCAAGGATTCACCGGAGCCTGTTCTTCACGTCGAACAGGTCCAGGGCCCTGATGGCCTCACGGTGGAGGTGGCGACTCCCGCCCCCGCGACGTCCCCGCTGACGCGATTCGCGAAGGATGCGCTGGTGTCGCTGACACCGGACGAGGAAGCCTTGCTTCGCGAGGAGCCCGTCGACGACCTGGCCACGCTCGTGACGCGAACGGAGCGAGCCTTCCAGGAGGCGAGCCCCGAGACGCGTGCGCGCCAGGAGCGGCGCTATCTCGCCGCGCTCAACCTCGTCGCGAAGCTCTCCGGAGTGCCCAAGGAGGACGCGCATGCGCGGGACGAGGACGCGCGCTACCAGCGGGCGCTCGCGCGGGAGCAGGCGAAGTGGAGCGGCCTCTCGCCCGAGGAGCGAGCGCGCGCGCAAGAGACCTTCAAGGAGTGGTTCTTTCAGGGGGAGCAGAAGCGATGAAGTCGTTCATGGGGGCGCTTCGCGCGGTGTTGCTGCTGGCGCCGATGATGGCGTGGGCGGGGCCGCACTATGTGGCATCACGGGACTGGGGCAGCTTCATCTGGTTGAGCACCTGGCTCGACGCGGGCCAGACGTACACCTTCGAGACGCGAGACCTGGCGGGCGCCGCGCCGGACACCGTGCTGCACGTGCTGCGCGACAGGAATGGCTGGAGTCAGGTGGCCGTGAGCGACGACTGCCAGGGAAACACGCGCTCGTGTGTGACGTTCGTCGCGCCGGACTCCGGCTACTACCGCGTCTGGGTGCGCGCCTACGCGGATGGGCGCGGTGGCACGGCGAGCCTGTATCGCAACGGGACGCTGCTCCTGTCGCAGCAGCCCTTCGGCGGCGTGCCGCTCCTCTTCGCGTGGAATGCCAAGGAGACCTTCAGGGCCTCGGCCACCAGCCCCGGGGGAGGGGACCATCTGCTCTTCCTGCTGCGCTCCAATACCGAGTACCTCCAGCACGATGACGACAGCGGGCCGAAGTACTACCCGCTCGTCACCGCGACGAGCACGCAGAACGTCGGCACGCAGCGCGTGGTGGTGGGTCGCTACCCGGGCAGCGCGGGCACGGCCACTTTCGTCCACGACGAGGAGCTCTGGTCCACCATCTTCGACGACAACGACGGAGACGAGGACGGGCTCTCGGACTCGCTGGAGCCGCTCATCGGCCTGAGTGCGAACAACGAGGACTCGGATGGGGACTCGATAGCGGACACGCTGGAGGTGTTCGGCAACGATGGCTTCTCCTTCTCCGAGTGGAGCAGCCCCACGGCGAGAGACCTCTACGTGGAGATCGACTGGATGCAGCACCCGACGAACCCGTACCTCACGCGGCAGCCCTACGCGGGCCTGGTGGCGGATGCGGCGGCGGTGTTCGCCCAGGAGACGGGCGGGAGTGTGCGGCTGCATGCCTTCATCGACAGCGTGCTGCCCTGGTACGAGGTGGTCTGCTACGGGAGCTGCCCTGGCGGCGTGGACTTCTACGCGCTGAAGCAGAGCGCGTTCTCGTCAGCGAATCCCGAGCGCCGGCCGTACTTCCACTACGCGATGTGGGCCAACCGGCACACGAGCCTCACGAGCTGCTCCTCCGGCAAGGCCGAGCTGCTGGGCAATGACATCATCATCAGCATGGGCTGCTTCAGCAGCCCGAGCATCCAGGAGCAGCGCGGCACCTTCATCCACGAGCTGGGCCACAACCTGGACCTGGACCACAACGGCAATGACGTGTCGGGGCAGTACAGCGTGGTGCACGACAGCGTGATGAACTACCGCTACCAGTTCGCGGGCGTGAGCAACTCGGGGTGGCACTCGTACTCGTTCGGCGACAACGGGTGCGCGGCGTGTGGTTCGTCACCGAAGGCGGAGTGTGTCTCCTGCCGCGATGGCTTCCTGGGTTGCAGCTTCCCGGGTTGCGGCTCCTGCGACTGTGACGTGGGGGAGTGGGGCTCGCTGGAGCTCGACTTCTCCGACGACGGAGACGCGGACGACGGCGCGGAGCGTGTCTCGAAGCGCTCGGCCCTGACGCGCTATCTGCCGGACGACAAGGGCGGCCCCGCGCGCTTCCAGCCGAGGGTTCCGCATGAGGAGTCCTCACTGGCGCGACGACGTGACGATGTCCTACGCAAGCGGGAGAGGCTCCTGTCGCGAGGCCGCGTGGAGGGACGCGACTTCCACGTGTCGGCGGATGGAGCGCTGCTGTACGCGGAGTGCCTCTGACCGGGTTCGAGGGAGCACGCCCGTTGCGAAACACACGGACCTGGGTGCTGGGGCTCCTGCTGATGCAGAGCGCCTGTTGGCTGCGACCCGAGCCCCCATCGACGGACGCGGGGCCGGGTGTCGCCGCGCGGTCTGACGCCACCCTGGCTTCCTCGCCGGGAGAGGACCGTGAGCTGACGGATGGTGGCCTCGCCGCGTCTGGTGTGGCTTCACCGGACTCCAAGCGCGGACTCCCTGTGTCGAGCGGCTCAGCTCGGCCGTTGGAGTCGACGCCCGACGGAGGAACTCGCCCGTTGGAGGAGGCACCTGACGCGTGCGCGGACGTGTGGCGCGCGGCCCGGGTGGACGTGGCCTTCAAGGAGACGCCGGAGGCGCGCTCCATCGAGCGAAAGGGCCCACGATTGGAGCGACGGTTCACGGTGGCTCGACAGCTCCGAGGCGCGTACCGACATGGGGACCAGTGGGCCTCGGTGCTGGAGTACGAGTCCGGCGAGATGCGGGGTGGCGTGAGCTACGGGCTCACGGTGCCAGACGTCCTGGCGGACCTGACAGGGCGGACCGTGAGCTGGGCCAGCCACCGCGAGCCCGCGAGCTGCGTCTCCAGCGACGGAGACCATCCCGAGCTCCTCTCGGGCGACACGCTCCGCGACTCGGAGGGCCAGCTCCTGCTGCTCACGGTACCGAGCGCCCCCACCACACCGGACGGCGATGTGTTGCTTCCCCCGGGCCTCGTGCCAGAGCTGCGCGTCCGCTGGGAACTCGCGGGCTGTGAGCGGCGAAAAGACACCCGCACCCAGGGCGCGCGGCTTCGGTTCGAGGACGCCCGGAAGCGCGGTGCCTCACCCATCACCGTCTCCGTGGGAGAGACGAAGCGACTCGTGCTCGGCGGTGTCCGCCATGAGGTCCGCGTGGTGCGAGCACAGGCCGATACGTCGGACCGCTGCGGGCAGGCGGTGTTCACCGTGTTCCGCGAGGGGCTGCGCGAACAGCAACCGTGAGTCCGCGACCGGGTGAGGCTCACTCGGCCACGTACAGTCGGCTCGGGGTGCCCTCGTAGTCGGTGATGCGCTCGAACTTCAGCCCGAGCCGCTCCGCGACGCGGAGGGAGGCCACGTTCTCGGGATGGATGATGGCGACCAGGGGGACGTCCGGGAGGTGTCGCCGGGCCTTCTCCACGGCGACGCGCGCGACCTCCGTCGCATAGCCCGAGCCCTGCGTCTCGGGAGCGAGCCGGTACGCGAGGTTCAACACCGTCCGACCTTCAAACAGCTTGTGGCGCACGCCGCAGACGCCCACGACGATGCCCGGTGCCTCGCGCCGCTCCACGGCCCAATACCCCACGCCGTGTTTCGCCCAGTCGCTCAGCCACAGCGCCAGCAACTCCTTCGCCGCGTCCAGCGTGCGCAAGGGGCCGGCGGGATTGAAGCGCGCCGTCTCCGGATTGCCATGGAGCCTGAACACCGCCTCCACGTCACTGTCGCGGAAGGGGCGAAGCAGCAGCCGTTCCGTCGTCGTGCTCTCGAAGCCCTGAAGCATGGTGGGCATCATGTTCCGCGTCGCTCACCCACGCACGCGGGTTCGTCGCTTCGTGCGCGCCTCAGCGAGGCAGCGTGCTCAGTCGAGGGACTGGAGGGAGGGCCGCGAGGGTGGCGGTGAGGTCCCCGCTCAGACGATGGAATGCCCGCAGGAAGGTGAGGGCTGGCTCGCGGGTCGATGCGGGGTCCCCGGTGGGCTTGCTCGATTGAGGAGGCCAGGGGCGGACGCCAACGTCATCCAGGAAGGTGAGCACATCATGCACCCCCATCAGCAACCGGGGAGTCTTGTGTCCATGGAGCACCACGTGACGTCGGCCGTCGTGTCCGTGCTTCCAGCTCCAACTGCTGGCGCCGGCCCGCTTGAGATAGCCGTTGAACGCTTTCTGCCCGCCGGGGATTCGCAGCAGTCCGCGAAGGATTTGCGCCATCACCCCGCGGTCCGAGAGGGGCTTTCTCCTCCACGGGGTCCTGTTGACGCCCCATCCTCGCGGGAGGTCGATGGTGCTCAGGAAGTGCTCCTTCCCCTTCAAGTGGGCGAGCCCGTGACGTCCGATGAGGCCCTCCGGGAGCGTCTTGCGTATCAGCTCCACGCGCAGGTCGCGGGGCTCGTCCAAAGTCCGTCGCTTCGCCCAGCGGATGAAGGGATTGACCTTGTCCCCGTCTCGTCGCCGCGCCACCACCCACCCCAGCTCCAAGGATGCGTCTTCATCCAGCTCAGCGCAGTCCTCGGCGAGCTCGGGGTCCCTGATGAGCTGGGCGACCCGGGTCTTCGCCGTGCGGCGGGCGCTCCGTGTCACGTTCGCGCGGTTCTCGCGCGCCTGCTGACGCTTCGTGGATGGCAACAGACTGCGTGCCATCTCGAATGCCTTGTCTTTGCCACGGCGCATTCTGGGGCTCCTGGGAGCCCCAGCGACGCCATGGCTTCGGAGTCCTGACGCGACTACGCCTTCATCGACTCCGGCAGCACCCAGTCCGGCTTGAGCCGCTGGATGACCTTGGCCAGGTTCTCCTTGTCCTGGGCCTTCTCCAGCGCGGCGTCGGGCGTGATGATGTTGTCGCGCACCAGCCGCTCCAGGTGCATGTCGAGCGTCTGCATGCCCTGGCCCTGGCCCGCCTGCATCTTGGACGCAATCTGGAAGACCTTGCCCTCGCGAATCATCGCGGCGATGGCCGCGCCGCCCACCAGGATTTCCAGCGCCGCGACGCGGCCCTTGCCGTCCGCCGTCTTGATGAGCTGCTGCGCGACGATGCCCGCCAGGCTCTCCGCCAGCATGCCTCGCACCTGCGCCTGCTCGTCGGCGGGGAACGAGTTGATGATGCGGTCGATGGTCGCCGGAGCGCTGTTGGTGTGCACCGTGGCGAACACCAGCACGCCGAAGCTCGCCAGCTGGAGCGCCAGCTTCATCGTCTCGTTGGTGCGAAGCTCGCCGATGAGGATGACGTTCGGGTCCTCGCGGCCCGCCGAGCGGATGGCCGTGGCGAAGCTGGACGCGTGTGGCCCCACCTCGCGGTGCGTCACCTGCGCCCGCGCGGACTCGTGCACGAACTCCACCGGGTCCTCGACGGTGAGGATGTGCGCGGGGCGCGTCTGGTTGATGTGGTTCACCATGCCCGCGAGCGTCGTGGACTTGCCGCTGCCCGTGGGGCCCGTCACCAGTACCAGCCCGCTGCGGCGCTCGGCCAGCTTGCGGACGATTTCGGGCGTCTTGAGGTCATCCAGCGTGAGGACCTTGCTGGGGATGGTGCGGAACACCGCGCCCAGGCCTGTCTGCTTGTAGAAGTAGTTCGCGCGGAAGCGGGCCTTGGTCCCGTAGCCGTAGGCGAAGTCGAGGTCCAGCTCCTCGACAATCTGCTTCTTCTGCGCCGGGTTGATGAGCTCGAACAGGAGCCCTTCGATTTCCTGGGGCGTGAGGGCGGACTCGCGCAGCGGCGTCAGCTCGCCACGGATGCGGCCCATGGGGGGATAGCCGGTGCTCAGGTGCAGGTCGCTGCCCTTCTGCTCCAGCAGCATGTCGAAGAGCGCGGCGATGCGCGGCGTGGTGCTCATCTCAGCCGCCCTTCCTTCCCATCAGCGAGCCCATCTTGCTGAGCAGCCGGGCGCTGTCCTGTTGCGTCTCCGGCGCGTTCACGGCCGTCGTGCCCGGCCTCTTGCCCGTCACCACCGCCTCCAGCTCGTCCGGGTTGTCCACGAAGCCCTTGGCCACTTCCAGCTTCACCTTCTGCGAGCGCACCAGGTCCGCCATCGAGTCCTCGAAGCGGATGATGCCCAGGCTCTTGCCGCGCTGCTGGAGCGAGGGAATCTGGTACGTCTTGTTGTCGCGGATGAGGTTGCCCAGCGCCACCGAGCCGGGCAGCACCTCCGCCGCGGCCACCATGCTCTTGCCGTCCGCGCTCGCCATCAGCCGCTGGCTGACGATGAGGCGCAGGCCGCTCGACAGCGACAGGCGCACCTGCTGCTGGTCCGCCGGGGGGAAGAGGTCGATGAGCCGGTCAATCGTCTTCGCCGCGCTCGGCGTGTTCATGGTGCTGATGAGCAGGTGGCCCGTCTCCGCGGCGGCCAGCGCCATGCGCACCGTCTCCGTGTCGCGCAGCTCGCCCACCACGATGACGTCCGGGTCCTCGCGCAAGCTGCCCTTGAGCGCGCTGGCGAACGTCCTCGTGTGCGCTCCCACTTCGCGCTGGCTGATGAGCGCCTTCTTGCGCGGGTGGACGAACTCCACCGGGTCCTCCACCGTGAGCACGTGGTGGGACGTCTCGCGGTTGATGAGGTCCACCAGCGCCGCCAGGGTGCTCGTCTTGCCGTGGCCGGACGGGCCCGTGACGACGATGAGGCCCTGGTGGTGGTGGGTCGCCTTGGCGATCTCCGGGGGCAGCCCCAGCGACTCCAGCGTGGGGATGTCGCGCGCAATCACCCGGAAGGTGCCCTTGAGGCCCGTGCGGTGGCGCGAGACGTTGACGCGGAAGCGCCCCATCTCCGGCGAGTCGAGCGAGAAGTCACAGCTCCCCTCGCGCTCCAGCACCGGGCGCAGTCGCTCCGGCACCACCGGCATCAACATGCCCTCCACCCGCGCCGCGTCCAGCGCGCTGCCCTGGGGCACCAGGTCTCCGGCGAGGCGGAAGAGCACGGGGCGCTCGGCCACGACGTGCACGTCGCTGGCGCGGCTGCTGCGCCCCTGCTCCAGCACGACGGCCAGGTCCCTGGCTCCACCCGACATGCGCGACATCGCGAGCGAGCGCGCGGCCTCCTGGGCACCCGTGGGCGTGGACCCGGCGCTCTGCGGCGCGGCGGCGGGAGCCGAGGGAGCGGGGGCATATCCGGCCGAGGGCGCGGCGGCCGGCGCGGGCGAATACCCGGGCGAGGGCGCGGTGGCCGGCGTGGACGCATACCCGCCCGAGGGCGCGGCGACCGGCGCGGCATATCCCGGGGCGGCGGCTGGGGCCGCACGTGCCGCTGGGGCCGGAGCCACTGGCGCTGGAGCCGCCTGCGGGGTAGCGGGCTGCGGAGCGGCGGGCGCGGTGGCGGCGTCCGCCGCGCGCGACAGCCGCAGGTGCATCAGGTCCCCTCGACGCATGGCGGCGATGGACAGCGCGCCCAGGCCGTTGGCGTTGACTGACCAGTTCGAGGGTGAGTCGGAGACGCTGGACGCTCGAGCGACTCCCACCATGGCCTGGAGGGCTCGGACGACGTCCTCGGTCGTCACCGCGGCGGGGTCCAACGGCTCGTAGCCGTTGCTACCGCGAATCATGGGAGGGCGCCCGGTGGCCAGGGTCAGCTCCGTCACTCCAGGCCGCGACAGATGGCGCAACAGCTCAGCAAGGGGTCTCATGCGGATTCGAACTCGGGCCGTGACGGAGCGCGGGGGACCGCAGGATAGTCGACATTGACGCAAAAGCGCCCACCCCTGGACGGACGTCCCACGCCTCGCCTCGCGCAGTGGGCCCCACACCCACCCCGACGAGGGGGCAAGTCACTCCTGCCTGGGTGGAAGAGGGGAGCTCCGGAGCCTGGGAGGCCCGCTCGGAGCAATGGCGGCGGGAGGCGAACGACCTCCCGCCAGCCAGGGTGCGCGAACTACAGCTCGCGGGACATCAGGAGCCGGAGCTTGCCGGACTTCTTGGACACCACCGTGGCCACGGTGGTGAAGCCCGCCTTGCGGTAGAAGCTCACCGCGGGGGCGTTGGACGGGTCCACGCGCAGCGCAATCGTCTTGCGGTACATGTCCCGCGCGGCCCGGAGCGCCTGCTCCAGCACCACGGCGCCCAGGCCCTTCTTGCGCAGCTCCGGCTTCACCACGATGTTGCGCAGGTAGGCGGCGCCGGGCACCGGGCCGTCGCGCTCCACCGTGACGTAGCCGACGATCTGCGTCTGCAGCTTGGCCACGTGGATGTAGGGCTTGAGCTGGGCCAGGGCCTTGAGGCTGTCCTCCTGCGTCTCACCCCGGCTCTTCCAGGGCTCGGAGCTGGCGCGCAGGGCCGCCACCGCCGTCATGTCTTCGTCGGTGGGCAGGGTGAACTTCACCGCCGCCGTCAGGTCATTGGGGGAGCCCACCGCCGCTTCCAGCACCGGGGCTGGGGCCATCTCCACGCCCGGGTCCACCTGCTTCATCGTCATCGCCATCTCCTCCGTCGCGCTGCGATCCTAACCGCACCCCCACCACCGGTGCACGCGGTGATTCCGCGCACATTGTCTTCCCAAGTGAGGAGATTGCCTCCCCCGCGAATGTGAGGGCCGGATTCCGGTCAACCCCAGCAGGGCCCGCCCCATTCCAAGAATGGGCATCGCTTCCACGGCTGGCACCCAGCCGGCCTTCCGCGCCGGGCGCCTTCCCACTATAAAACCCTGGTCGTTCACGGAGGGCTGGCCTCCTCATCCCGACCCCGCCCGCCCGAGTCATCCCTTGCAACTCAACCACGCCCAGCGAGAGCTGACGCTCAAGATCGTCTACTACGGGCCCGGCCTCAGCGGGAAGACGACGAATCTGCGCCAGCTCCACGCCCGGGCGTCCCCGGAGGTCCGGGGCCGGCTGCTGACGGTGGACACGCACGACGACCGGACGCTGTTCTTCGATCTGCTGCCTGTCTTCTTCTCCACGTCGTCCGGCTTCAAGGTGAAGGTGAAGCTCTTCACCGTGCCCGGGCAGGTCATCCACAACGCCACCCGGCGCATCGTGCTCCAGGGCGCGGACGCGGTGGTGTTCATCGCGGACAGCCGGCACGGCGCGACGGCGGAGAACAACGCCTACTGGCGCAACCTGCAGGACAACATGAAGGAGAACGGGCTGGACGTGGACCAGGTGCCCGTCGTCATCCAGTTCAACAAGCGGGACTTGCCCGACGCGCGCACGGACGCGGAGCTGGAGGAGGCGCGCAAGCGCGGCGGCGAGGCCGTCGTCGGCGCGGTGGCGCTCAAGGGCGAGGGCGTGCTGGAGACCTTCCACGCCGTGGCGCAGGCGGCCTACCGGCGGCTGGACGCCCGGGCGCACCTGGCGCGCAACGTGGGGCTGACCGAGGCGGAGTTCCTCTCCCAGGTCTTCGGGCGGATGGACCTGTCTGGCACCACGCTGGCCGGCCGCTACACGGCGGTGGGGCGGGACGAGCATCTGGGGGGCGGGCGATGAGCGGCTATCAGGGGCCGCCGCCGGAAGGCTCGAGTATCTCGCGCCGCGAGTCGGTGCTGCAGCGCCGCCTGTCGCTGGGCGAGATGTTGGATTTGCCCTCCTTCTCCGAGGTGGTGAGGAGCTTCAGCGAGCTGTACCGCGTGGGCATCAAGGTGCTGGACGCGCGCGGCACCAAGCTGGCCGACGTGAAGGTGGGCCACGGCGACTTCTGCGCCTACGTCTTCTCCTTCCCGGACGGCCGCTCGCGCTGCACGGCGACGGTGGCGCGGGTGAAGGACGGCCCGGTGCTCCCGCTCAACGGCGCGCGCGTGGCGCAGGGCGACGGCGCGGAGGAGGCGGGCCTCATCGCCCTGCCGTGCTTCACCGGCCTGCGCTACCTGGTGATGCCGGTGCGCTGGGAAGGCGACTTCCTGGGGCGCGTCATCCTGGGGCCCTTCACGCCCGAGGAGCTGGGAGACTTCCCGGACACGCTCACGGACATCTCCGGCCTGGAGCTGACGCGCGCCCAGGAGCTGGTGGCCAAGGTGCGCCGCGCGCCCGAGCGCACCGCGGCGCAGGTGCTCACGCACTTCGGCCAGGTGCTCGCCGCGCTGGTCGCCAGCGGCCACCGCACGTACCTGACGACGCAGCTCCACATCGAGGCGATGCTGGAGACGCACCGGGAGCTGGAGGCGCAGAACTCGCGGCTGGCGCAGGTCAACTCCCGCCTCAAGGAGCTGGACCGGCTCAAGTCCACCTTCCTGGGCACGGTGAGCCACGAGCTGCGCACGCCCCTGGCCTCCATCATCGGCTACTCGGAGATGCTGGCCGAGGGGCTGGCCGGCGCGCTCAACCCCGAGCAGCTGCTCTACGTGCGCACCATCGTCGAGAAGGGCGAGTCGCTGCTCAACCTCATCTCCTCCATCCTGGACCTCAGCCAGATTGAAGCCGGCAAGCTGCGGCTGGCGATGGGCCCGGTGGACCTGGCCGGCGTCATCCAGACGGCGGTGTCCACGGTGATGCCGCAGGCGCAGCGCAAGGGCGTGGAGCTGGAGGTGCGGCTGCCGCCGTTGCCCAGGCCCAGGCTCGCGGGAGACGCGGACAAGCTGCGGCAGGTGCTCATCAACCTCCTGGTCAACGCGCTGAAGTTCACCGCCTCCGGAGGCCGCGTGTCGGTGGTGATGTCGGAGGCGGGCCCGCAGGACCCGCTGGGGATGTCTGGCTATCGCGTCAGCGTGGAAGACACCGGCGTGGGCATCCGCGAGGACCAGTTCGAGCGCATCTTCCAGAGCTTCTACCAGGTGGATGGCAGCTCCACGCGCGAGCACGGCGGCGCGGGTCTGGGCCTGGCCATCGTCAAGAGCCTGGTGGAAGGCCACGGCGGCAAGGTGTTCGTGGAGAGCGAGTTCGGACGAGGCTCGCGCTTCACGGTGGTGCTGCCCATGCAACCGCCCATTCCGGAGCACGGGCTGCTGGCCGTGTCGGCGCCGCTGCCGGAGATGCCGCCCGGACCGGACCGCTTCTGACGCGTCAGGTCGCCCGGGCGCCGTCAGGTGCTCGGGACTCGTCAGGGGGCGTTGGGTCGCTCACGCAATCCCCCCCTGGAAACGGCGCGCGAGCGTATTGTCCGCGCCCATGCTCACCGGACGTCCCCCCGCCGCCTCCTATGTGCTCATCGATGCGGAGAACATCGACTGGGCCGTCTCCAACGTTGTCGGCCGCAAACCCGAATCACAGGACCGCGTCCAGTTCGACCGACTGGTGGCGTTCTGTGAGAGCTACTTCCCCGCGCCCGTGCGCTGCGTCGTCGTGCTCAACGCGCGCGGCGAGCAGCTCCCCGACGTGATGATTGGCTTCATCCGGGCGCTGAAGTCCGCGGGCTGCGAAGTCGCGCTCCTGTACGGACGGCCGGACCAGAAGGTCGTGGACCTGGGCATCCTCAGACTCCTGGAGTCCATCCGCGTCCAGCGGCCCCAGGCGGCGATAGGCCTGGCCAGCCACGACGGCGGAGACTTCGCCGAGGCGCTCAAGCCCCTGCTGGAGGAGAAGCGCCAGGTCGCCGTGCTCGGCCTGCGGGAGTACGTCAGCCAGCGCTTCAGGGACCTGGTGCCCTCGGGCCTGAAGATTGTCGACCTGGAGCTCAACGCGAAGGTGTTCCAGCGCCCGCTGCCCCGGCTGCTGCCGGTCAACGTGGACGAGTTCGACCCGATGCTGTTCGTGTAGTCCGCTCGCGGGGGCGGGAAGGGGGGCGCGCTACGACGCGTCTCCCTCCGTCGTCATCAGGCGACGGATGCTCAGGTCGAGCTGGCTCTGGAGCTGGGCGAGCAGACTGCCCAGCTCCGGCACGCGAGCACCCACGCGGGCCGCGAAGCGCGTGCGGGTCTGGTCCAGCAGCCACTCGCGCGCGGTGGCGAGCCAGCGCTTCACCGAGGAGCGGTCCACGCCGTACGCCTCCGCGATGCGCGCCGTGCCCATTCCGTCCACCAGATGCATTCGCAACAGCGTCCGCGCGCGCGGCTCCAGCCCCGCGAGCGCCTCCTGGAAGGCGGCGTTGAAGTCCGCCCCGTAGCGGGACTTGAGGTACTGCAGCTCCATGTCGTGAGGGGCGGCGCTCAGCGCCTCCAACGGCGCGTCATCGGAGAGGGCCGGGCGCTTGCGCTCGTCAACCAAACTCCAGGCCAGCCGCAGCGCGGTCATCCGGAGCCAGGCGGAGAGCGGACCGCGCCCGGAGTACTCCATGATGCGGGGCGGCATGGCGCCGTCGGCGACGAGCACGCGCGCGCGAAGGACCTGGAGCGCCTCGTCGGTGGTCGTCTCGTCCACTCCACGGCGCTTCAAGGCCACGCGCACCTGGGGAATGATGCGCGCCTCGAGCGCGGCCAGGGCCACGGCGTCACCGTGTGCGCAGGCTCTCGCGAGCGCCAGGTCCTCTTCATGGACCTCGGTGTCCGGTGTCTTGGCCATCCACCCGAAGCCTACATCGAGGACTCATGCAGTGTCCCACCACGGAGAACCTCCTCGCCTTTGGCCGGGGCTTGTTGCGCGGTGAAGAGGCCACGGCGGTACAGGAGCATCTGGATGGATGCCCCGCGTGCCGGGTGCTGGTGGCGGAAGCGGTGGCCTCGGTGGACGAGGGCGCGAGCCAGCCCACGGCTTCGCCGACACCGCCCTGGGAGCCCTTGATTCCCGGCACCTCGCTGGGGCGCTACGTGGTGATGGCGCGCATTGGCGCGGGGGGCATGGGCGTCGTCTATTCCGCGCGGGACCCGGAGCTCGACCGCCGCGTCGCCCTCAAGATTCTGCGCTTCGACACCATCCAGCCCGCCCGTCTCGCGGAGGCCCAGGGCCGGCTGCTGCGCGAGGCCCAGGCGACCGCGCGCGTCGTCCATCCCAACGTCGTCGCCATCCACGACTTCGGCCGGGTCGACGAGCGCGTCTTCCTGGCGATGGAGTTCGTCGAGGGCACCACGCTGGGGGCCCGCATGCGCGCGGGACGGATGCCCTGGCGCGAGGTGCTGGGCCTGTTCCTCCAGGCAGGGCAGGGGCTCGCCGCCGCGCACGCCGCGGGGCTCGTGCACCGCGACTTCAAGCCGGACAACGTCCTCATCGACAAGGCGGGACGGGTTCGCATCACCGACTTCGGGCTCGCGCGCATCCTCGACGAAGGGGGCGATGAGCCGCCGAAGCCCGGACCCGGAGGCGCTCCGCCCGCGCCAGGTGCGCCTCTCACGCAGACGGGGGCGCTGCTGGGCACGCCGGGCTACATGTCCCCCGAGCAGGCGAGGGGCGAGCGGCCCGACGCGCGCAGCGACCAGTTCAGCTTCTGCGTCGCGCTCCTCGAGGCGCTCTATGGCGTCAGGCCCTCCGCGCGGGCCTGCCAGATGGACATCACGCCCGCCGAGCGCGCTCGCGAGGTCCGTGCCCTCCAGCGCGAGGCGGAGGTGCCTGCCTGGGTTCATGGCGCGGTGCTGAAGGGGCTCTCGCCTGCTCCCCAGGACCGCCACTCCTCCGTGGAGGAGCTGCTGCGGGCGCTGGGACAGGAGCCCCGCTCGCGGAGGCAGAGGCTGCTCGCGGGAGCCATCGCGGCCTCGCTGCTGGCGGCGGCGGGCGCCGTCCTCTTCGTCTCCACGCGGCCCGCGCTGTGCGCGGAGGACCCCGGCGCCTTCACCGGCATCTGGGACGCGAAGACCCGGAGCAGCGTGCACGCCGCCCTCACGAAGGACGCGCTGCCCTACGCGGCGGATGCGTGGCGCGTGGTGGAGCCGGCGCTGGACGCGTACGTGCGTGATTGGACGACGGCGTCGAAGCAGGCGTGCGAGGCCACGCGCATCCACGGGCGGCGGACGGAGGGCATGTTCGAGCGGCAGTTGCTGTGCCTGGACCAACGCCGCAAGGACGTCTCCGCCTTGGTGGAGGTGCTGGCGTCGGCGGATACGACAGTGGTCGAGAACGCCGCCCGCGCGGTGAGCCGTCTGGAAGACCTGGCCCGTTGCTCGGATGTGCAGGCGCTGACTTCGCCGCGTCCACTTCCGAAGGACCCGGAGACGCGGCGGCGACTGGAGGCGCTTCAGAAGGAGTTCGCCACGGTCCGCGCGCGGCTGCACGCGGGGCAGCTCAAGGCCGCGCTCGAGTTGGCCTCCACGCTTCCCGCGCGGATGGAGGGCCTGGACTACCCACCGGCGCGAGTGGAGATGCTCAGCGTGCTCGCTCAGTCGCAGGCGGGGCTCCAGCCACGTGACTCCGTGAAGACGCTGCACAAGCTCATCCAGACGGCCCAGGCGGCCGGGCTGGACAGGCAGCTGGCGGACGGGTGGGTCGCGGTGCTGCGAGTCGCCAGCACGCTCGACGAGCAGGACCCCGAGAACCTGTACGCGAGCAATGCCACCGCCGCCGTCGAGCGGCTCGGAGGCGACGCGGAGCTGGAGCTCCTGCTGGCCACCCACCTCGCCGTCTTCCTGCATACCAAGGGGCGGCTTCCCGAGGCTGTCACCCAGGGCCTGCATGCCCTGGAGCTGGCCCGCAAGAAATACCCCGTGGGAGATGCCCGGCTCGCGACGCCCCTGCTGAGCGCGGGGCGGGTGCTCAGCGTCGCGGGCCGCTTCGAGGAGTCCGCCGTGCTCTTGAAGGAAGCGCTGGCGCGCTCCACGGAGCGCTATGGGCCGAACCATCCGGACGTGGCCGCTGTCCTCCAGGCGCTGGCAGTGCAGGAGACCTATCTGGACCGCTATGAGGACGCGCTCGCCAACCAGCACCGCGCGCTCGCCATCTACGAGAAGGTGTACGGCGAGGAATCTCCGGCCGTGGCCTCGGCGCTGCACAACAGCGCCAACATGCTTCGCCACGTCAAGGGGCGCGCCGAGGAGGCCGCGGAGTACTACCGCCGCGCGGTGGCGATTCGAGAGAAGGCCTTCGGCTTGGAGAGCGCCGTCGTCGCCGGGCCCCTGGCCGGCCTGGGCCAGGTCCTGCGGGACTTGGGCCGCCACGCCGAGGCGCTCGCGCTCCATGAGCGCGCCCTGGCCATTCGAGAGAAGACACGGGGCCCCGACTCCCTGGATGCGGCCTATGACCGGGCCCTCGTCGGCGAGGCGCTCCTGGCCATGAATCAGCCACGCAAGGCCATTCCGCATCTGGAGCGCGCGCTGGTCGTCTTTGAGAAGAACGCCTTCGGCTCCGACGAGCTCCTCCTCGCGGACATGCGGTTCCTGGTCGCGCGCGCCCTGGTGGACAAGCCCCGTGACGCCCGGCGGGCACGAGATTTGGCGCAGTCCTCGCTCGAGGTCTACCGGCGCTTCCCCAAGGCCCGCGAGAAGGAGACCCGCGAAGTCGAGGCGTGGCTCGCCGCCCGCTGACCCCTGGAGCCACGGGCGCCTCCCTCCTGACGACGGCCGCTTCCTCGCCCGGCGGGGTCACGTCCTTCGGGCTTGCAGATGGTTAACGGCGGCGTTAAATATTGCCTGAATCGGAAACGAAGTTCGTCGCCAGGAGACACGCCATGAAGAAGGTTCCAGAGGGCTGTGCGCGCATCACCCCCGGGCTGTTCTATGTGGATGCACCGGCCGCCATCGACTGGCTGGAGAAGGCCTTCGGCTTCCAGACGCGGCTGAAGGTGGAGGGCGGGCCGGGCGTCATCGTCCACTCGGAGCTCGTCTTCGGCGAGGGCGTCATCATGGTGGGCTCGCTCAGCGCGAAGTACCCGGGGCGCACGCCGACGGCGGTGGGAGGCACCAGCGCCGCGTACCTGATGCTCTACGTGGATGACGTGGACGCGCACTGCGCGCGGGCGAAGGCCGCGGGCGCGAAAATCACCCGGGAGCCGGAGACGACGAACTACGGCGAGGACTACTGGACGGACCGGAGCTACGGCGCGGAGGACCTGGAAGGCCACGCGTGGTGGTTCGCCCAGCGCGTGAAGGGCTGAGCGTCGGAGCCCTCGCCCATGGGAGCCGCCCGACGTCTCGACGACACCTTCGCCGCCCTGGCCGACCCCACCCGCCGGGGCGTCATCGACCTGCTGCGAGAGCAGCCCCGGCGCGCCGGTGAGCTGGCCGCCGCCTTCGACATGTCGCCTCCGGCCATGAGCCGGCACCTGCGAGTGCTGCGCAAGACAGGACTCGTCGAGGAGGACGCCGTGGAGGACGATGCCCGCGTCAAGCTGTACCGGCTGCGGCCGGAGCGCTTCTCGGAGCTGCGTGCGTGGCTCGACGAGGTGGAGGCCTTCTGGGGTGACCAGCTCCAGTCGTTCAAGGAACACGCCGAGCGCACGCGCGGCAAGAAGCGGCCCTGAGCCGCCCTGCGAGGCCCGACATGACGATGGAGCAGACCGCCCGCGTGACGACCTTCCTGGAGGTGGAGCCCGAGGTCGCCTTCACCGTCTTCACCGAGGAGACCAACCTCTGGTGGCGCCGGGGGCCTCGCTTCCGGGGCTCCCATGCCGCCGACAGCGTGGTGCGCTTCGAGGGCGGCGCCGGAGGCCGCCTCGTCGAGGAGGACGGCGCCGGCGTCTTCGAGATTGGCCGCGTGCTGACGTGGGAGCCCGGCGCGCGGCTGCGCTTCGAGTGGCGCGGCCGGAACTTCGCGCCCGGCGAGCTCACCCAGGTGGACGTGCGCTTCGAGCCCTCTCCAGGCGGAACCCGCGTCGTCCTGGAACACCGAGGCTGGGAGGCCCTCCGCCCGGACCACCCCGTGCGCCATGGCCAGGACGTCTCCGCCTTCCTCGCGATGATGGGCATGTGGTGGGCGGGCCTCGCCACCGCGCTGCGCTCCCAGGCCGCGAAGGCGACGCCCTCCGTGGATTGATTGCCTGAAAACCGCCACGGCGTATTTTTTCAACAATATCCACTGTGAGTACGTATGCTGTTGAGCCTCCAACACAGGGGGCAACAGTCATGGCGGAGAATCCGTACTGGCACTGGAATCGTGTCTTCCTTTGGCTGCTGCTCCTGGGGCTGGCCTGCACCCAGGCTCCGGCGGGAGGAGGCGCGGAGGCACCTCCCGCGGAGAGCCTGGGCACCCAGGAGTCCCGCGCGGTGACGTCCTCCTACCTGGACCTGCGGCTGCGCGTGGGGCGGGGCGTGGCGGTGGGGCGCACCTGCGGCGCGGCGAACGAGGTGACGCCCGCGTGCGGCGGTGGCAGCGGCCCGGACCTGAGCTTCCACTTCATCGCTCCGTATGACGGCAGCTACACCTTCGTCACGGACCCGCTCGACACCACGGACTACGACACGGTGGTGCAGGTGACGGACTGGCACAGCAGCGCCTCGCTGGGCTGCAACGACAACGCCTCGGCCTCCACGCTCACGTCCTCCGCGGTCCTCAACCTGGCGCGCAACCAGGAGGTGCGCATCACCGTGGACGGCAAGAACGGCTCCTGTGGCCGCTTCATGCTCAACATCCTCGTCGTGGAGTCCTCCTGCGGCCCCTGCAACACCCCTCCCGGGTCCTGCTTCTCCCCCTATGGCTCCTGCTCGGGGGCGACGTGTGTCTACGCGCCCCTGGCCGCCGGTGCCGTCTGCGATGACGGCAATGCCTGCACCCTCAACGACAAGTGTGGGGCGACCGGAGCCTGTGCCGGGCTGACGGTGGGCTGCAACAGCCCGCCCACCGCCTGCTTCACCAGCCCCGGAACCTGCAACCCCGCCACGGGCGCGTGCGCCTATGCGACGCGTCCCGCGGGCACGGCGTGCAACGACGGTGACTCGTGCACGAGCGGGGACACCTGCCAGGGCGGGTACTGCCACGGCGGTCCCCAGGTGTGCTGCTCCGGCGGTGGCGTGCTCTGCAATGGCGTGTGCTGCGCCCAGGGGGACTACTGCATGGGAGGGTCCTGCCGGCCGAAGTGCCGGTTGGAGACGGCCACGCTCACCCCGGAGAACCAGATGCTTCCCGCCTGTCCCATGGAGGTGTTCTGACAGTCCTTGCGTACTGGTGTGACGCAGCCGTGCGTACGGTTTGAACGCAGCATTTGTTTTGTCTCGCGTCCTTCCGCGTACCGGAAGGACGCACCCCGCGTACGCCTGGGACGCCAGAGGGGAGTGCAGTCTTGACGCACCCAGGGTCAATGGCTTGTGTGTCGCGGGTACTACTTATGTGTGTACGCGTGAGCTGGCTTATGTGGGTATTGTGGCTATTCCGATTATGTCTTGTAATTATTTGTTGAATCCTTCATAAGGGCGCGCGCTGCACAGAAGCGGTGAAACCAGTTGTGTCAATCCGAAGAGGGGGAGTTCATGGACAAGCGCGTGCGGCGCTCATGTCTTGCTTTTGCATCGATGCTGGCTCTGGCGGGCTGTAGCACGCAGGAAGACTTGCTGGAGGCGCCCCAGGCGTCCCAGCCCGCGCGGACCACTCCACTCCACTCAGAGCGCGCCGGTATCGGTCTGCTGCATCAGTCGGGTGAGAAGTCGCAGATGGCGGCGGTGACGGTGAACACGTTCCGTTCCCTCATCGTGACGGAGACAGCCATCCTCAACAACTTCCCCATGCGCGACGTGTTCACGCAGCTCACGGGGCAGGTCAATGTCCCGGGCGTGACTGCGCTGTCGCTCTTCCGCCAGTTCTGGGACACGCAGAACAACGGCCCGGGCCTCAACCAGGGCCAGCACTGCAACGACCAGGTCGTCAGCGGGCAGACCACCTTCAACAGCTTCCCGTACCAGTGCCGGACCGTCGAGGGGGCGCAGGCCACCCAGGACCCGTTCACCAACCCCGCCCTCGCCACCGGGTACAAGGCGGTGGGCTTGTTCAACCGCTTCGACCTGGCCCCCGCGGATGGCGCCAACTGCGGTGAGTATCGCATCGTCTTCGCGCGCAAGTCGGGCGAGAACAACGCCACGTCGCGCAACTTCATCATCTTCGAGGCCGTGCTGCCCAACCCCCACCTGGACGAGGGGCTGGACGGCTGCCTCCCGGTGGCGGAGTTCTGGTCCGGGCTGTCGAACGACCCGGACGCCAATTCGCGCTCGGCGAAGCTGCGCACCTTCTACTTCCAGGGCCTGCCGGGCTTCCGTCCCGTCGTCCACGTGGACAACTACGGCGCGGACCCGGCCACCATCGCGGGACAGATTCGCACCAACCAGTTCCTGCAGAGCAACTGGCTCTTGCGTGAGTTCAAGCTGCAGAAGACCTGCAACGCGGGCACCTGCACCTCGCTCAAGGCCATCATCTCCACGGACAAGGTGAACCCGTTCGGCGGGCTGTTCAGTCCGACGTCCACCCACGCCCGCGCGGCGGACTTCCGCTTCTTCTTCGAGACGCAGGTGGAGGCGCTGGCGCGCAACGACATCAACCTGTTCAACATGGACGTGCAGGACCAGTTCAACGGCGGCCAGAGCGACGCCCAGGGCGGCGAGAACAACTACACCGGCCAGTTCGGCAACAACCCGTCCGCGCTGCGCACGCTGATCCAGAACGAGCTGGACCGCATCGGCAGCCCGCTGGCGCCCATCAACATCGTCGCCCGCGCCAAGGCGCTCTCCTGCGCCGGCTGCCACGACCTGAGCAACAGCAATCCCCTGGGCGGCGGCCTCGTCTGGCCCAACTCGCTGGGCTTCACCCACGTCAGCGAGCAGACCGAGAACGGTCCCGAGGGCATCCGCTTCCGCATCTCCCCGGCGCTCAATGACGTCTTCCTGCCTCACCGCAAGGCCGTCTTCGAGGAGTACCTCAGCCGTCCGCGCCCGTGCCACCACGTGTGCCGGCCGGGCAATCCCATCCCCACTCACTGCTCGCCGTGCGCGGCGGCCGTGTGCGAGGGCGACCCGTTCTGCTGCACCGGCAGCTGGGACTCCATCTGCGTGGACCAGGCCGAGGATATCTGTGAGCTGACCTGCAACTAGCCCCGGCGGGACGCCCGCGCGTCCCTTCGTGGCCAGTCGGTGGGTCAGCGGGTCAGGGCAGGTGGGCCTGACTCCGAGTCTTCAAGGGCCCCCTCCTCGTCGGTGAGGAGGGGGCCCGTCTCAAGAGAAGTCGTCTCGTGCGTTGTGGTTGTCGTTGGCAAAGGCAGTCCACTGCAGCAGAGGGGGTTACAAATGAAGCCGTACTCGCGTTTCTCGGTGCCTGTTTTCGCGGCCCTGCCGCTCGTTGCGTTCGCGACGTCTGCCTGGGCCGGAGCGTTGCGCTCCCCGGACCGGGGGTTGGACAGCGCGACCCTGGTGGAGGATTCGCGGTACATGCATCGCGTCCTCGGGGAGAAGTCCCCGGTGATGGGTGACGGTATCGCCATCGACCTGGCCGACCCGGGCCAGTACCGCTTCGTGATGAACCGCCTGCGTGGCTCCGGCAAGACGGCCAGCAACTCGCCCAAGCTGTTCGCGCGGCTGGGGCTGGCGCGCGAGAAGGCCCTGGCGAGCAAGTCCGCTGGCACGGAGGCGCGTGGCGCGTCCCTGGTGAACAACTGGGGCTGTGACCACTTCCTGAGCATCAACCGCGGCGCGAACGCCGGCGCGGTGCGCACCTACGAGAGCAACCCCTGGGCCGCGTGTGTCAACGGCGCCAGCTACGTGTACACGGACATCGTCGCCTTCAACTCGAACAACGCGGAGACGCAGACCACGGTCGTCGACTCGGCGTCCGGCGAGGAGTACGCGGCCGGCCAGAGCTTCGACGACGTCATCGTCCGTCCGGCCATCCCCATCAACATGGACCGGCAGGTCGTCCTCGATTCGATGATGATCGCCATGAACGAGAACACGGGCGAGGAGGTCGTCACCTTCGCGCGCGGCAAGTCCAGCACGACGACGGGCGGCGCGGACCTGGCGATGGACCACCCCCGGCTGTCGGTCCCCACGAGCGGGAAGGTCGCCACGGAGCTGTGTCTGATGCGCGGCGGCATCGACTGTGACTACGCCGCGGTGGGCAACACGCTGGCGCCCTCGGGCGGCGGCACGCCGACGAGCGTCGCGATGCGCAACATGGCCATCACCACGAGCTGGGTGGGAGACGCCACCAACAACTTCGCGGTGACGCCGCCCTGGGACTTCTCGAAGATCTACGTGCCCACCCAGTTCACCTTCAACGCGGGCAGCAAGGCCGGCGTGGCCTGCGTCATCCGGGAAATCCTCGATGGCTCCAAGATTCGCCTGGTGAAGCCCATCACCGGCGGCACCTGCCGCTCCGAGCTGTCCCTGCGGACGGTGCTGGCGGGCTCCGTCGGCAACCAGACGGCCACCGTCAAGATGCTGGGCGACTTCACGCGCGAGGCGCCCGTCGCGGGCACCACCGAGGATTGCAGGTCGCAGACCATCATCAACCAGGCGGTGGAGTACGTCATCACGGTGAGCACCAAGGTGAACTGCGGCACCGCGACGGACACCTACGCCACGGTGACGGTGCGTTCGATGAGCGACCCGCGCTATCGCTACGGCGTCATGGTGTGGAACAGCTGCATGGCCGAGGGCACGAAGGTGGCGCTGGCCGACGGCAGCATCGTCAACGTGGAGGAGGTCAAGCGCGGCGACCGGATGGTGACCAACGACAAGGGCGAGACGCTGACCGTGCGCGACATCCAGGTCGGCGGCGAGCTGGACCCGATGGTGAACCTGCGTGACGACAAGGGCCACGCGGTGAGCCTCACCGACAAGCACCCGGTCATCATGGCGGACGGCAAGGCCGTGGCCGCGGGCAAGCTGAAGGTCGCCGACCGCGTCAGCACCCGTGATGGTGTCGCCACGCTGACGTCCGTCACCCGCGAGAAGTACGCGGGCAAGGTCTACAACTTCAGCCTGGGCACCAAGGCGGAGCTGGCGCGCGCGGGCAAGGGCGCCAACACGCTGTTCGCCAACGGCTTCCGCGTGGGCGACAACGAGATGCAGGGCGAGCTGACGGCGCCCGTGGCCGACTCCCGCCAGCTGCTGGAGCGTCTGCCGGCCTCGTGGCACCAGGACTACCAGCGCTCCTCGTCGTTCGTGGCGGGCCAGCGCTAGTCCCAGGGCTCCGTGGTGAAAGAGCTTCCGGGCCTGCTCCCCTGAGCAGGCCCGGACCCGGCGCCCCACTCGCGACTCATCGCGGGTGGGGCGTCCTCATGTCGAGACAACAGGTCAGTCAACCCGGCAGTGGCAGGAGCGCGGATGCGAAACACGGTCGTCGTGAGCGTGCTGGTGGTGGTGGGTCTGGGGCTTTCGGCGTGTCGTGAGGACCCGTCCCCGCCGCCTCCTCCCCACTTCTGTCCGGAGCGCCCCGCTCGCCAGGAGCCCAGGCCCGGTCAGGCGCCGCTGCTGGTGCGCGCGCACCCTCGGCTCCAGGCGATGCTGGCCAGGCGCGAGCGCGGGACGCTGACGGCGCTGGCCCGGCCCCAGGACGCGGGGGAGGTGGGCGTGGAGGGCAGGGCCTGGTGGGCCTCGCCCTGCTTGATGGGCACGCCGGGCCTGGAGACGGCGACGCCCCGGGTGGCGGTGGCCGGGGATGGCCGCGCGATGACGGTCTGGACGGAGAACGACGGCCTCCACCAGGCGCTCTGGTTCAGCGAGTACCTCCCGGAGACGGGCTGGACGTCCGGGGCGGCGGTGGGGTTGTGGCGCGACTTCCCGGAGGCCGCGCTTCGGGTGCGGCAGCCCCAGCTGGTCGCCGACGGGCAGGGCCGCATGCTCGCGATATGGCTGCAGCAGGAGGGCCCCGCGGCGGAGCTGATGTGGTTCTCCCTGCACACGCGCGGCGAGGGGTGGAGCAAGCCGGACCGCGTGCTGACGCGCCCGCCAGGAGACGCGACGCACCTGGAGGTGGTTCGCGACGCGGCTGGCACTGTCACGGCCGCGTGGACGCGGTTCGACGGGGACACGTTCAGCGAGAATGTCTGGGTGACGCGCGGCTCGCCGGAGGCGGGCTTCGAGGACGCGCGCCGCATCGACACGCCCGTGCCGGGCTTCTCCCTGGAGCCGCAGCTGTCCGTCAGCGCTGACGGACACGTGGTGGTGGGGTGGACGCGGTTCGATGAGCTGGAAGGCATTGGCATGACCTGGTTCAGCCGGTGGACGCCCGCCGAGGGGTGGAGCGCCGCGGAGCGCACCAGCCCGGACGGCGTGGAGAGCTTCTACGCGGAGCCGCTCGCGGGCCCCGGGGGCGCGGCGCTCGCGCTGTGGAGCGAGCTGGGCCCGGTGAACGTGGAGCTGTGGGCACGGCCCTTCGTGCCCGGCACCGGCTGGGGCGAGGCCCAGAGGGTGGAGGACGCGCTGGGCTCCTCCGGCATGGCGCAGGCCAGCCTGGAGATGGGCGGACGGGCCATGGTGGTCTGGCCCCGCGCCCGGTCCGGCTTCGTCCGACTGTCCGCCCAGCCCTATGACTTCGCGCGCGGCTTCGGCGAGCGCCAGGACGTGGACGCGCAGCCCCTCACCCTGGGCAAGGCCCAGGACCCGCAGGTGGTGTCCCTGAGCCGCAACCAGGCGCTCGTCGTGTGGTCCCACCAGTTGGTGGCCGGCCACCGCATCGCCACCAGCCGCTACTCCTTCAACCGGGGGTGGGGCAGGGCGCTGCTGCTCGACACCGCGCCTTCCTCGCGGAGCGGCCACCCCCGGCTCTCCGTGGGGCCCACGGGCGTGGGCGTGACGACGTGGTTGCACGGCGGCGAGCTGCCGGGCCTGGGCGTCAGCGTGTTCCAGTAGTCGCCGCACGCGCGCGTTGCCTCGGAGCGGCGGCTGGTCTTTCCTGCCGGGCGATGCCTGGTGAGTTCGACTTCATCCGCCGCTTCCTCCGCCACTTCCCCAAGGCCCGCGTGCCGGTGGGGCCAGGTGACGACTGCGCGGTGCTCGCGCCGTCGCGCGGCGCGCTGTGTGTCACCACCGACGCCGTGGTGGAGGACGTGCACTTCACCCGCGCGGGCTTCTCCCCGGCGGACATCGGCCACAAGGCCCTGGCGGTAAACCTGTCCGACGTCGCCGCCATGGGCGCCACGCCGCGCTGGTTCGTCTGCGCGCTCGCGCTGCCCCGCGACTTCCCGCCCGCCCACCTCTCTGGAATCGCCCGGGGCATGGCCGCGCTGGCGCGCGAGCACCGCGTGGACCTGGTGGGCGGCAACTTCACCTCCGCGCGCGAGCTGTCCGTCACCGTCACCGCCACGGGCGAGCTGTCCCGTCCGCCGCTCACCCGCTCGGGCGCTCGGCCTGGGGACTGGCTCTATGTGTCCGGCACGCTCGGCGACGCGAGGCTGGGCCTGGTCCACCTGAAGGCCGGCCTGACGCGCGGCGCCTCCGTGCGCCGCCAGCGCCGCCCCGTTCCTCGTGTGGCCCTGGGCCAGCTCGCCTCGCGCTTCGCGTCCGCTGCGCTGGATGTTTCCGATGGACTTGCACAAGACCTGGGTCACTTGTGCACCGCATCTGGCGTGCGAGCGACGGTGGAGCTGGCGCGTCTGCCCATGTCGGCGGCGGTGCGGAGGGAGCTGGGGCCGGAGGGGGCGCTGGCGGGGGGCGAGGACTACGAGCTGCTGTTGGCGGTGGCGCCAGGGCGCGGCCGGGCATTCGAGCGGGCGTGTGCTCGGGGCGGGCACGTCGTCACGCGGGTGGGCGTGCTTTCAGAGGGCGCGGGGTGGGTGATCCACGATGAAATGGGGCGCGCGGTGCGCCGGCCGGGCGGGTTCGACCACTTCCGGTAGCATCCCGGGTGGATTGACCCTGCCCCACAGCAAGGCTAAACCCAGGTCGCTTCCGCACCTCCCCCGAAAGCATCCCGTGCGCCGTCCCCTACGTGACGACACTGCCCCAGGCCTGACCCCTCGTCGCGAGCCCGTGCAACGGCTGCTGCGCGCCGTGGACGGCCCCCGTTCGACCAAAGAGGTCTCCCTCCACCGGAGGATTCTCAATGGCTATGTGGTGCTGGGGCTGCTGCTCACCGTCTGGATGTTCACCTCGGACGTGCTCTTCCGGGAGCTGAGCCCGGGCCCCGCGTTGTGGAAGGACGCGCTCCGGGTGGGCGTGGCCATCTTCATCACCGGCGCCGCGGCGGCGCTGCTGCCCTCGCTGCTGGCGCGCGTCACGCGCGTGAAGGTGCTCAGCCGCTCCGCGTATGAGATTTCGCAGGGTGACTTGTCCAAGCCGGTGGCCGCCGAGGGTGGCCGCACGCGCGACGAAATCGACGAGCTGACGGGCGCCATCATCCGCATGCAGGAGAACCTGCGCGAGCTGGTGGGCAAGATTCAGGAGACGGCGAAGAGCGTGGCGGACACCGCCATCGACCTGCAGCGCTCGGCGGAGAACGTCAACGGGTCCACGGAGGAAGTGGGCTCGTCGATGAACATCATCGCTGGGGGCGCGGAGTCGCAGTCGCAGCTCGTGTCGAAGGCCTCCAAGGTCATCACGGAGATGGCCAGCAGCATCCAGCGCACGACGGGCAGCGCCGAGGACGCGGCGCGCACGACGGCGGAGACGAGCAGCGCGGCGGAGGACGGCTCCAAGGCGGCGCGGCTGGCCGGCGACAAGGTGAAGAAGGTCTTCAACCGAATCGAGTCCGCCAGCCAGCAGGTGTTCGCCTTCGGCGAGAAGACGCAGGAGATCTCCAAAATCGTCGACGCGATTACCCAGGTGGCGCAGCAGACGAACTTGCTGGCGCTCAACGCGACGATTGAAGCGGCGCGCGCGGGTGAGTACGGCCGCGGCTTCGCGGTGGTGGCCGACGAGGTGCGCAAGCTGGCGGAGAGCGCGGGCCGCTCCGCCGAGCAGATCTCCAAGCTGGCGCGGGATATCTCCGGACAGTCCACCTCCGTGGTGAGCGCCATGAAGGAAGGCATCGCGGAGCTGGCCGAGGGCCGCGAGGACCTCACCAACATCGTGCGCTCCATGACCGCCATCACCGAGACCATCCGCAAGGGTTCGGAGAAGGTGCACCTCATCTCCGAGAGCGCCCGCGAGCAGCACAAGGGCAGCGAGGAGATGGTGAAGGCCATCGAGGAGATCAAGCTGGTGGCGCGCAACAACGCCGCCTCCACGGAGGCCATCCAGTCCGTCATCCAGGAGCAGACGGCCGCCGTGTCGCGCATGACGTCGCTGGCCAGCGAGCTGACCAACCTGTCCGTCGAGCTGCAGAGCGTGGTGCGCAGCTTCCGTCTGGGGCCATGAGCAAGTCCTCCGCTTCGTCGTCCGAGGCCGCGCTGCGGGCGGTGGAAGTCCGCCTGCGCGAGGTCATGCTGGCGTTTCCCGACGTCACCGAGGAGTTTCCGTGGGGCCACCGCACGGCCAAGGTGCGGGGGAAGATGTTCGCCGTCCTCGTCCTGGATGACCGGGGACTGCACGTCACCACCAAGCTGCCCCAGTCCAGCGAGGCGGCGCTGATGCTCCCCTTCGCCGAGCCCACCGGCTACGGCCTGGGCAAGAGCGGCTGGGTGACGGCGCGCTTCGCCCCCGGCGAGGTGGCTCCGGTGGAGCTGCTGTCCCTGTGGATTCGCGAGAGCTTCAACGCCGTGGCGCCCAAGGCGCTGACCGGTGGAAGCAAGGGTAACAAGGCGCCGCGTGCGTCCCAGGTGAAGAAGTCCGCCACGGCCAGGAAGAAGGCCGTGTCAGTCGGGAAGAAGCCCACGTCGGCGGTGAAGAAAGTCGCGCCGGCCTCGAAGAATTCGAAGGCGGCGCCCGGGGTGAAGAAGCCCCGCACGGCGCGGCGCGCCACTGCGGCCCGCCTGAAGCAAAGCTGATACAACACGACCTCTGTGCGGCACGTCATCTTCCGGGTGGAGAAGGAGCGCTACGGGCTGCCACTGTCGGCGGTGCGGGAGGTCGTCGTGCCCCCGGAGCGGTTCACCCGTGTGCCCCGAGCGCCCCCGGCGATTACAGGGGTGATGAACCTGCGGGGCCGGGTGGTGACGGTGGTGGAGCTGCGTCAGCTGCTGGGGTTGCCGGACGGTGCCACGCCGCCCTCCCGCGTGGTTCTTCTGGACCGGGGCCGGAGGGATCTGGGACTGTTGGTGACGGACGTGGATGGAATCGAGGCGGTGGAGCGAGTGAGCACGGCACCGGGCAAGTTGACGCCGGCCATCCGTGGCGTTGCTCGGCTGGGCGGGCTGGGAGTGACCGTGTTGGATCCAGAGGGTCTGGATGCCGCGGTGGTTGCCTTGTTCACCCATTCCAAGTGAGTAGCCCCCTGGAAAGCGCGGGTGATAGTGTCCGCGCTCCTCTAGGATAGGCGATTCGGAGGCGGAGTTCTTCACATGGCTAAGCGGGTCCTGGTCGTCGACGATGCCATCTTCATGCGCAACATGATCAAGGACATCTTCGCGTCTGGAGGGTTCGAGGTCGTCGGCGAAGCGGCCAACGGTCTGGAGGCCGTGGAGAAGTACAAGGAGCTCAAGCCTGACCTCACCACGATGGACATCGTGATGCCCTTCAAGAGCGGCATCGAGGCCACGCGGGAGATCATCAAGCACGACAGCAGCGCGGTGGTCATCATGTGCTCCGCGCTCGGGCAGGAGAGCCTGGTGATGGAGGCCATCGAGGCGGGTGCCTCGGACTTCATCGTCAAGCCGTTCCGGGCCGAGGATGTGCTGGCCGTGGTGAAGAAGGTCCTGGGAGAGGCGTGAGCGGCATCGCCTCCGGGCGGTTTCGCGGCGCTTCCTGACGAGGTCGGGCCATGACGATGGACATGTCCCGCTACCTGGGCCTCTTCATCTCGGAGGCCACCGAGCACCTCGAGGCGCTCGGGCGGGACCTGGTGCAGTTGGAGCGCGAGGGCTCCTCGAGCTCGGTGGACTCGATGTTCCGCCATGCCCACTCGGTGAAGGGCATGGCGTCGTCGATGGGCTTCGAGCCCATCGCCATCGTCGCGCATCGGGTGGAAGACCTGGTGGACGCCGTGCGGCAGGACCGTGGCCGGCTGGACCGGGACCTGGTGGACCTGCTGCTGAGTGCCTCGGACACGCTGCTGGCGCAGGTGCGCGCCGTGGCCGATGGCCGTCCCCCGGATGATGCGACGGCGCTGCTGGCGCAACTGGGTGTCCGCGTCACGGCGATGACGGGCCATGCGCCCACCGCCACCCGCGTCGCCAAGGTCACCGTGAACAAGCCCGAGGACCCCGAGGGCGGAGGGGACTCCGGCTCGGGTTCATCGGGCAGCGGCGGCGCGGGCCCCGCGTCCGGCTCCGGCTCGTCGGGCAGTGGGGGCGCGGCCCCTGCGTCCGGTGCCGGCACGGACTCGTCGGGCAGCGGTGGTTCGGGCTCCTCGGGAGCCGGCTCCACGGGCTCCGCGCCTTCGCCTTCCTCCGAGTCTGGCTCGGGCGGAGGCGCGGCCGGGTCGTCGGCTCTCTCGACGGAGGTCGGCTCCGGTGGAGTGGCGGGCCCGGGGGGCGACACGCCCTCTGGCGCTCAGGCCTCGGGCGCGCTGGACGCGCCGCCTCGGCTGACCGTGTTGGAGAACGGCGCCGGTGGCGTTCGCGAGGTGCTGGGCATCGGCGCGCCTCCGGCCTCCGGCAACGGCAGCGCGCCCACGGCGACCCCGCCGGTGCTCACCGAGGCGCTGGTGGCCGACCTGGGGACGGCGCTCAAGGCGGCCTCCGGTGGCCCGCTGCCCGGAGAGGTCTCCGCCGACGGCCGCGCCACCCAGCGCTGGGCGGTGCGGCTGCGCATCTCCCCCACGTGCCAGGTGCCCGGCGTGCGCGCCTTCCTGGTGCACAAGCGGCTCACCAACCTGGGCACGCTGGTGGACCTGCGGCCCGCGCTGGAGGAGCTGAAGGCCGGGCGAATCCCAGACGGCTACATCCAACTGGAGATTGAGACGTCGGTGGGCGAGGCGGGCATCCAGGCCTCGCTCAAGAACGTGGCGGAGGTGGACGTCGTCTCGGTGAAGCCGGCCGTGGCCATCGCGCTGCCCGTGGTGGTTCCCACGGCGGCGGCTGAAGGCGGCCGTGTCTCGGGTGACTCCTCGTCGCGCACGGTGCGCGTGCGCACGGAGCTGCTCGACTACTTCCTCGACACGGTGGGTGAGCTGATGCTCGCCACGGCGCGCCTGCGCGAGGTGGGCAAGGTGCTGCCGGAGAACGTGCGGCCCGTGCTGGACGAGGGCGTCTACCGGCTGCACACGCTGGTGAAGGACCTGCACGACAAGGTGATGTCGGCGCGCATGACGCCGCTGTCGCTCATCACCGACCGGCTGCCCCGCGCGGCGCGCGACATCGCCCGCCGCAAGGAGCGCGAGGTCGACCTGGTCATCACCGGCGCCGAAATCGAGCTGGACCGCGCCATCCTCGACGAGCTGTCGGACCCGCTGCTGCACCTGCTGCGCAACTGCATCGACCACGGCCTGGAGTCCCCCGAGGAGCGCATCGCCGCGAAGAAGGGCCCGCGCGGACGCGTGCTCGTGGCCGTCAAGCGAGCCAGGGACCGCGTCATCATCGAGCTGGAGGACGACGGCCGGGGCATGAACCCCGCGAAGCTGAAGGCCGCGGCGGTGGCGCGTGGACTGCTTCCGCCCGAGGTCGCCACGCGGCTGACGGACCGGGAAGCGTTCATGCTGTCGTGCCTGCCGGGCGTGTCCACGGCGAAGGACATCACGGACATCTCCGGCCGGGGCGTGGGCATGGACGCCGTCAAGCGCGTGGTGGAGAGCGTGGGCGGCACGCTCGAAATCGACAGCGAGCCGGGCCGGGGCACGCGCTTCACGCTGCGGCTGCCGCTGACGGTGGCGGTGGTGCACCTGCTGCTGGTGGAGGTGGGGGACGAGGTCTTCGGCCTGCCCATCGCCAAGGTGGTGGGCGCCACGGAGGCGGACGGCGACGCGCTCAGTCGCAGCCGGGAGACGGCGCTCCTGCCGCATGGCAACTCGCTCTTGCCCGTGCATGCGCTGGACACGCTCGTCGGGGTGCCGACGCCGGGCATGCGGGGCGTGCGGCCCTTCGTGGTGATGGAGGGTGACTCCGGCCGGGTGGCGCTGGGCGTGGACCGGCTCCTGGGGCAGGAGGAAGTGGTGCTCAAGCCGCTGTCCCGGCCGTTGGATTTGTTGCCGGGGCTCTCCGGTGTGACCATCCTCGGAAGCGGCCGTCCGGTCTTCATCCTGGATGTGCCGAGGTTACTCTCCGCGTGAGCTTTCCCCTTCCCAGCGACGCGCAGCTCGATGCCCTGCGCGAGGTGGCCAACATCGGCTGCGGCCATGCCGCCAACGCCCTCTCCCGGCTGATGGGCGGGCGCCAGGTGGACCTGTCCGTCCCTCGCGTGGTGCTCACCGGCCCGGCGGACGCCGTGGGGTTGTTGGGCGGCGACGCGCCCGCGGTGGCGGCCTGGCTCGCCATCACCGGCGCGCTGCGCGGCGTGTTGATGCTGGCGATGCCGCTCGCGGACGGAAACGCGCTGGAGACGCTGCTGCTGGGTGGGCAGGAGACCGGGCAGGCCGAGCGCGACAGCGCGGTGTCGGAGGCCGCCAACATCGTCGCGAGCGCCTGCCTGTCCGCCATCGGCAAGCTGACGTCGTGGCGGCTGATGCCGTCGGTGCCCACCCTGCGCCGGGACTCGGCGCGGGCGCTGGTGGACGCGGCGGTGGCCCAGGTGGAGGGCGACGCCACCCGCGTGGTGGTGCTGGAGGCGCGCTTCATGGCGTCGGCGACGCCTCCGGTGAGCGGGCAGCTGCTCCTGGTGCTGGAGCGGGAGAGCTCCCGGGCGCTCCTGGCGCGGCTGGGCGTGTAGCCCGTTTCGGAGTAGACGGGCCCCATGGATGAGAAGGCGCTGAAGCAGCTCCTGGGGAGCGTGAAGTCGGGCCGCGTCTCGGTGGATTCGGCCGTGGGCAAGCTCAAGGATTTGCCCTTCGCGGAGCTGGGCTACGCGACGCTCGACACCCACCGCAACCTCCGCTTCGGCTTCCCGGAAGTGGTGCTGGGGGAGCCGAAGACGCTGGAGCAGCTGCTGGGCATCGTCGGCGCGCTGGTGGAGCGCAAGCAGACGGTGCTGGTGACGCGGCTGCAGCCGGAGAAGGCCGAAGTCCTCGTGTCGCGCTTCCCCAAGGGGCTGTACCACCCGGTGGCGCGCATCTTCCATCTCAAGCAGGGCAAGGTGCGCTCGGGCAAGGTGGCCGTCGTCACCGCGGGCACCAGCGACATCCCCGTGGCGGAGGAGGCCGCCGTGACGGCCGAGGCCATGGGCGCGGAGGTGCGGCGCGTCTACGACGTGGGCGTGGCGGGCATCCACCGGCTGTTGCGGCGCCGGGAGGAAATCCAGGAGTGCCACGTCGCGGTGGTGGTGGCCGGCATGGAAGGGGCGCTGGCGAGCGCGCTGGGGGGCCTGGTCGGCATCCCCGTCGTCGCGGTGCCCACGTCCGTGGGCTACGGCGCCAACTTCAAGGGCCTGTCCGCGCTCCTGGCGATGGTGAACTCGTGCGCCTCCAACGTGGCGACGATGAACATCGACAACGGCTTCGGCGGAGGCTTCTACGCGGCCCTCGTCTCGCGCACCAAGGGGCGGCGGTGAGCGCCATGCGACGCATCCTCTACCTGGAGCCGGTGGGTGGCATCGCCGGGGACATGTTCCTGGCGGCGGGCATCGACCTGGGCCTGGCGCCCGAGGCGATTGAAGCCGCGCTGCGCGGCCTGAGCGTCCCGGGGTGGAAGCTGGCGGTGAGTCGCGCCGTGCGCCACGCCATCAGCGGCACCCACCTGGACGTGGTGCTGGACACGCGCGAGGCGCACCCGCACCGTGCCTACGCGGACATCCGCCACCTCATCGAGTCCGCGTCCACGCTGTCGCCTCGCGTGAAGGAGCGCGCGCTCGCGGTGTTCCGTGCCATCGGCGAGGCCGAGGCGAAGGTCCACGGCGTGTCCATCGACGACATCCACTTCCACGAGGTGGGCGCGGTGGACTCCATCGTCGACATCTGCGGCGCGGCGGTGGTGCTGGAGTTGTTGGGCGACCCGGAGGTCCACGCGGCGCCGCCCCCGCTGGGCAGCGGCTCCATCCGCGTGGCGCACGGCACCATGCCCATTCCGGTGCCGGCCACGCTGGAGCTGCTGCGCGATGTGCCCGTGCGCTTCGAGGGCGTGGGCGAGCTGACGACGCCCACCGGCGCGGCGCTGCTCAAGGTGCTCGCGCACATCGGCCATCCTCCCGACTTCATCGTGGAGAAGGTGGGCTACGGCGTCGGCACCAAGGACTTCAAGGACAGGCCCAACGTGCTGAGGGCCTCCCTGGGGCGCATGGAGGCGACGCGCTCGGAAGGGCTGTGGGTGGTGGAGGCCAACCTGGACGACGCCACGCCGCAGCTGCTGGGGCACCTGGTGGAGCGGCTGCTCGCCGTCGACGCGCTGGATGCGTGGGTGACGCCCGTGGTCATGAAGAAGAGCCGCCCCGGACACCTGCTGAGCGCCCTGGTGGAAGGCGGCCTTCGCGACAAGGTGGTGGACACGCTGCTGCGCGAGTCCACCACGCTGGGCGTGCGCTACCACCGCGTGGAGCGACAGGCGCTGGAGCGCGACTGGGTGGAGGTGGAGACGCCGTGGGGCCGGGTGCGCGTGAAGCGCGGCCTGCGCGAGGGCGCCGTGCTCAATGCCCACCCCGAGTTCGAGGACTGCCGCCGCGTCGCCGAGGCCGCGGGTGTCCCGCTCAAGCAGGTGGTCGCCGCCGCGCTGGTGGCGCTCGGCCTCCCGAGCTGAATCGCGCTGTCACCCCAGGCCGCGAAGCCCCTCGCGGCCACCTGACGGATGAACCGTGGGGCACGGCCATGCGAAAACATTCTCGCTGGTTTGTTTAAAGCAAGAGGGGGGAGCTTCCATGACTGATGCAATCCGTAGAGGCCTGGGGCCGGTCATCCGGACTGTCGCGAACGCCGCCATCGAGAAGACGGTGCCGCCGCCGCTTCAGCCGGTGGCCAAGGCGGCGATGAACTTTGGGGTGTCGTCGTTCGAGCAGGCGAATCGCTCGCGCTCACGGGTGTCGCTGGACGTTCCGCCGCCGCCTCCACCCGCCGAGGCTTTTGGAGGGGGGCAGGGTAACGCCACGCTGGAGGTGGGCGACAAGCTCCAGGTGGACTCGGGGATTGGGGTGAATCTGCGCGCGAGCCCGGACGCGTCCTCGGCGGACCTCGGTGGCTTCAACAATGGGGCCCGACTGGAGGTCATCGCGCCGCCTCAAGGCTCGCCGGAGCAGGCCGGGTTCGTCTACGTGCGCGGGCCCGATGGGAGCACGGGCTGGGTGAGCACGGAGTTCACCCGGGAGCTGACGGAGGCCGAGGCGGCCCAGGCGCCGGTGGCGGCGGGAGTCCCTGGCTCCGACAACACGGAGGCCGCGGCGGAGTACCAGGACGTCTACGTGGACCAGTTCGGCGCCGAGGGTGACGTGGGCGGCGACGGCGAGAACGCCAACTGTGGCCCTTCCGCCACGCTCACGGCGCTGCGCAACGAGGGCCTGGAGATTCCGGCCATCCCCGACCTCGTCACCACGACGGGGCAGGGCACCACGGGCGCGGACGTGCAGGCGGTGCGCTACTGGGGCAACCATGAGAACGACTCCGGCGATGACGGCGTCGGCACGAATGACCAGGGCGAGGTCGTCTACGCGCTGGGGGAGAACGGGAGCTTCACCGGCACCACGGACATCGAGAACGCGGTGACGGCCGCGGGCGGCACCTTCTACCGGCCGGGGACGAATCCGGAGGCCATCGCGGAGGCCATCCGCGACGGCAGCACGGTGGTCGTCTCCGGCTCGTTCTTCGAGTACTCGTCCGCGACGGACCAGACGCCCGAGGCGCTGAGGGCTCCCGAGGGCCGCGTCTACGTGGACGCCAACGGCGACAGCCTCCCCGACGCGAACGCGGCGGGTGAGTTCACCCTCGCCACCGAGAAGAAGACGGACACCTGGGCGCAGGGAGGTGGCGCCATCGAGCACTTCGTCGCCGTGGTGGGCATGACGGACGAGGGCAACTTCATCGTGTGCGACCCCGCGCATCCCTCGAAGGCGCCCATCGAGGTGTCTCCCGAGAAGCTCGATGCGTTCATGCGTGGCAACCGCAGCGCCGTCGCCATCGACGGTCCGACGACCGAGGCCGAGGCCGCGTAGTCGCGAGGAGCCACAGGTCCGGGGGCCGTCCTTCGCCAGCACGGCGGGGCACGGGCACCCGGGCCTGTCATCGCCAGCGCCTGAACCGGGCTCGCCACGGGGTGAACAGCAGGGAGAGGAAGCACAACATCCCGATGCCCACCCCGCGCACGCTGCCCTGGCCGAGGCGAATCAGCCCGAACGACAGCCCGACATAGCCCACCACGACGAGGCACCGCGCGAGCGTCGAGGGCAGCAGCGCCAGCAGCCCGGTGCCCACGGTGGAGTGACGCGCGAAGATGCGCCACGCGCCGTGCTGCTGCTCCTCCTCGCGCAGCTTCTGGAGGAGGAACGCGTAGCGCTCCGCGTCTTCTCGACGCTCCTGCTCCAGGCGCTGGAGTCCGTCTTCCCGCTCCACGCCTCGCTGCTTCGCGCGCTGCTCTCGCTGCTCGCGCGCGCGCTGCTCCCTGTATTCGAGCTGCTCGGGCGTCCCCAGGTCCGCGCCACACTGCTGGCAGTGCTTCGCATAGCGGCCGTTGTCCGACGCGCAGACGACGCAGCGGGGAAAGTCCGGCCCGTCGTCCTCCGTGGTGTCGGGCCGCTGCTCCAGCACCATGGGAGGCTGGGCCTTGAAGCGCTCCAGGTGCGCCTCCGGGACGTCGCCCTGGGGCAGCGCGCCGCGCTCGGCGATGTCCTCGAAGCGACGTCCTCCATCTTGGAGCTGAGGCGTCACGTCCCGCTTCGCGCGCTCGCCCCGGTCCTTCTCCAGGTGGAGGAAGCGCGACAGCTTGGAGCTCATGTCGCCCTCTGGGGCAGGACTCTCCCGGAGGACGCTGGCCGCGTGCGGCCTCGGGCCCAGTCGCGCAGCCGGCGAATCTCGTCGTGCATCGTCACCGACAGCGGGAAGGTGTCCTTGATGGTGCGCACCAGGTGCTGCTGGGCCAGCTCGGTGTTCTCCGCGAAGGCTTCGTAGAGCCCGGCCACCACCACCTGCTCGATTTCGGCGCCGCTGAAGCCCTCGGTGAGCGTGGCCAGCTCCTTCGTCGAGAAGCCCTCCGGTGCCCGCTTCCGGCGTCGCAGGTGGATGCGGAAGATGTCCTCGCGCTCGGCCTGTTCGGGCAGGTCGATGAAGAAGATTTCGTCGAAGCGTCCCTTGCGCAGGACTTCGGGCGGCAGTCCGTCGATGCGGTTGGCCGTGGCCACCACGAACACCGGCGCCGTCTTCTCCTGGAGCCACGTCAGCAGGGTGCCGAAGACGCGCGCTGACACGCCGGTGTCCCCCGCGCCAGAGGAGGCCACGCCGGACAGCCCCTTCTCGATTTCGTCCACCCATAGGACTACCGGCGCCACGCTCTCCGCCACGCGGATGGCCTTGCGCAGGTTCTCCTCGGAGGAGCCAATCAGCCCGCTGAAGATGCGGCCCATGTCCAGCCGCAACAGCGGCAGGTTCCAGTGCGCTGACACGGCCTTCGCGGTGAGGCTCTTGCCGCAGCCCTGCACGCCCAGCAGCAGCAGGCCCCGAGGCTCGGGCAGACCGAACTGGCGGGCCCGCTCGCCGAAGGCCGCGGTGCGCTGGCTCAGCCACCCCTTGAGGCTCTCCAGCCCGCCCACGTTCCCCAGCGTCTCATCGGGCGGGTAGTACTCGAGCAACCCGCTCTTGCGAATCACCTGCCGCTTCTCGTCCTGGATGCGCTTGATGTCCTCGGGGCCCAGCTTGCCGTCATGCGCGATGGCCTTGGCGAAGGCGTTCTCCGCCTCGGCCATGGTCAGCCCCATCGCCGCCTTGATGAGCTGGTCGGCGTGGTCCCGCGACAGGTCGATGGTGGCTTTGTTCGTCCGCCGCACCACCGCGACAATCTCTTTCAAGAGCTGGAGCAGGTCGTTGTACCCGGGCATGGGTACGTCGATGACCGAAATCTCCTTCTCCAGCTCCACGGGGATGAGCAGGGTGGGCGACAGGAGGATGACGGTGGTGAAGGTGCTCTTGAGGAAGTGCGCCAGCTCGCGCAGGGCGCGCACCACGCCTCGGTCCTCGAGGTAGGGATGGAAGTCCTTGAGCACCACCAGCGCGGGCTCGCCCAGCTTCTCGATGGCGGCCATCGCGTCGATGGGGTTGCGCGTGTCCTCGGGCAGGGGCGCGGTGCGCGAGGTGCCCATGTTGCGCAGGCCCCGGGTGATGGACCAGGTGAAGAGGGCCTTGCCGTGCGCGCGCGCCAGCTCCGCGAGGATGGCGTCCACGCGGTGCTCCTCCCACGAGACCAGGTAGAGCAGCGGGTAGCGAGCCCGCACGAAGATGTCGAGCTCCTCGAGCCACGGCTCGGCGGGGCGGGGGACGCGGGCGCTGCCGGGGGAGAAGGACGACATGTGCCCGGTACTTTAGTGGGCACCGCGCGGAAGCGAAAACACGGGTGCCCACATACTGGCGTGAGACGGACAGGGCTCTGCGCGGGCTGGCCTGGCATGACCAGGGTGGGCCCTTGTCGCGGCGCGTCCTTCACCCCTCCGAAGTGGAAAGCACGTGGACCCTCCGGCCCTCCTCGTCGGAGCGGAGCGCCGCCGCGATGACCTCCTGCACGGTGGCGCCATCGTCCACGGTGGCGAGTCCGTCGCGAGGCGCACCGTGCAACAGGCCGAGGAATCGGCGCGCGCCTTCCTCGTGGGCGCGGGCCCAGGGCTCGGGCTCACCGGGGCGGGGCTCGACACCGGGGGCCACGTCCTTCCAGGTGCCGTGCTCGAAGGCTCGCACGGGGGAGATGCACCAGCCGCCGCGCGAGGGCACGTAGCCACCGGAGAAGCCCACCTCCCAGTCGTGGCCGAGCAGTGTCCATCCGCCGTGAAGCCCTGGCTCCGGACATGCGGCATGCGTGAGCACCAGCACGGCGCCGGAGGAGAGCCCCACGTGCAGCGCGGCGGTGTGCACGGGGCGGCCGGAGAGCGTGGCCTGCACCCAGCCGGGGGACTGTCCCGTCAGCCACAAGGCCGCGTCGATGACGTGGGAGAGACCGCCCCAGTCACCGGACTCGCCCGTGCGCGGAGCGTCCGTGGTTTCGTCGGCGATGGGCATGAAGCCGTTGCGCAGCGAGAGGACGAGGTGTCGCACGGCGCGGCCTTCGAGCCAGTGCTTCAGGGCTCGCAGGGGCGGCAGCATGCGATAGGGGAAATTGACGGCGCTGGGAGTCGGAGCCTCGCGGGCGCGCCGAGCCAGGAGGCGCGCGTCCTCGACGGTGCGAGCCAGGGGCTTCTCGCAGAACACGGCGCGACCGGCGTCCAGGGCGGCGAGCACGTGCTCGATGTGCACCGCGTCCGGGCTGGCGACCACCACCACGTCCACGGCGGCGCACAGCTGGTTGACGTCCGTGGTGGCCAGGGGAATGTGCTCTTGCTCGGCCACGGCTCGGGTGGTCACCGGGTCACGTCCGCACAGGGCCGCGATGTCCGCGCCTGCCGCGCGAAAGGCTCCCACGTGCATTCGCCCCCACTTCGTCCCGATGATTCCGATGCGCGCCATGGCGACACAGCCTGCCAGAGACGGCGGGCCGGGCGTGCACGCCTCCTCTTGGGACATGCCATGCTGCGCGCGCCGCCCGGCCTTCACGTCCGGGCTCGCCCGAGACGAGGCCCCTTGATGCAGCCCGTGGTTCCCTTGACCTCGCCGCCCTCCGCCGACTTCGTCGCTCCGTACTTCGCCCCCGTGCGCGGCACTCGCGAGGAGGCGCGTGTGCCGTTGATTCTCGCGGGGGTGCTGGCGCCCATCCTCGTCGCCACGCTGCTCCTCAGTCCCGAGGGCAAGCTCAACTGGCTGCTGGAAGTGGGGCCCGGGCTCGTCGGCATGATTGTCCTGGCCGCCACCTTCCGCCGCTTCCCGATGTCGCGCTGGGTCTACGTCTGCGTCTTCCTGCACGTCCTCGTCCTGACGTACGGCGGCTACTACACCTATGCGCTCACGCCCCTGGGCGACTGGGCGAAAGACACCTTCCACCTGTCGCGCAATCCCTACGACAGGCTCGGCCACTTCGTGCAGGGCTTCTTCCCCGCGTTCATCATCCGCGAGGTGCTCCTGCGCGCCACGCCCCTGCGGCGCGGCGGCTGGCTGAACTTCCTCACCGGCTCGGTGGCGCTGGCCATCAGCGCCGTCTACGAACTGCTGGAGTGGTGGGCCGCGCTCGCGTTGGACCCCGCGGGCGGCGACGCGTTCCTCGGCACCCAGGGCGACATCTGGGATGCTCAGTGGGACATGTTCCTCGCCCTCTGCGGCGCCATCGTCGCCATGGCCTTCTTCGGCCGCGCCCACCTTCGAAGCGTGGAGCGCCTGATGGAGCGCGCGAAGCTCACATCCACTTGAGCGAATAGCGCCGCACGTTGTTCCGGGGCGTCATCTTCGACTCCGTCACAATCTTCCCGAAGCCCATCAGGAAGCCTCGGAAGGTGCCCAGGAGCAGCGGGGCTGGCAGGCGCGAGCCGCTCTCCAGCTCCGCCGCCAGGGGCATGAAGGCCACGGTGCGCGTGGTGTCCGTCGCGGGCAAGTCCTTCACCAGCGCGCGCAGCACCGAGTCGAAGTCGCTGAACACCTTCTCCACCGAGTCGAACCCCCGCGCCCGCGCCAGCGGCAGCGTGCGCATCGCCGAGCGCTGGGCGATGGCCTCCACCGCCCGGTCTCCCAACGCCACGTGCAGCTCCCCCGTCATGCGCACGTAGTCCTCCCACGCGTACCACGTGTCGTCACGCATGCTGTTGATGGTGCGCTGGTGCGCGGGAAAGCGCGAAGACGCTGCCGTCATCGCGCCGAGGATGGCCTTGAACCAGGCGCCCTGGATTTCGCCGGACATGAGTTGCTCCCCTGACTGGCAAGCACTCCACCCGCGTGGCCCCTCACGAACCAGAGGGGACCCCACGCGGGCGTGCACGGCACGACGCTCGCGAGCGTCGAGGACAGGTCTTCCGTCTCCCGGTGGATGCTCCGCGCGTGCTGCGGACGACACCCGCGCGGGAGCGCTACGCGGGCAACCGCACCTGCACCCGCGTGTGCCCCGGCTCGGAGAGCACGCGCACGTCGCCGCCGTGCCGCTCGACGATGCGCCGGCTGATGTCCAACCCCAGCCCCGCCGCGTTCGGCTTCGTGCTGAAGAAGGGCTCGAAGATGCGCGGCATCAAGTCCCGTGGAATCCCAGGCCCGTCGTCCGCGACCTCCGCCACCACCTGCCCGGCCTCCGTCCAGGTGCGCAGCTTCAGCGTCCCGCCGCGCTCACCCAGCGCCTCCAGCGCGTTCAGCACCAGCTGCGTCCACACCTCGTCCAGCGCGGCACCCTCCGCGCGCAGCTTCGGTGCCTCCCGCTCGAACTGCCGCTCCACGGTGACGTGGCCGCCCTCCAGGCGGTGGCGCAGCGCGACCAACGCGTTCTCCAGGCCGTCGTGCACGTCGACCTCCGTGGCCGGCCTCCGGTCGATGAAGCTGTACGCCTTCACCCCCTCGACGAGCGCGGAGACGCGGGCACTGCCGCGCTCCACCTCCGCCAGCAGCACGTCGCCGCTCACCGCGGCCACCAGCCAGGACAGCGTGTCCCGCAGCAGCGCCTCGCCCACCCGGCGCGCCACGGAGTCCAGCCAGTCCACGTCCAGCCCGGACGCCACCAGCGCGGGCGCGACGTCCCACGCGTCCGACATGCCGCGAAGCTCCAGCCACGTGCCCACTTCCTCCTCGCGCCGCGTCCGCGCGAGCGGCTCCAGCGCGGGAGTGGCCCGGCCCCGGTCCGCGGCCTCCCGAGGCAACGCGAGCAGCGCGCCTCGCTGCGCGGAGGACAGGCCGTGCTGCCCCAGCGCCATGGCCCGCGCGGACACCAGGCGCAGCGTGTCGCGCAGCCGCATCGCGCTCCGGTTCGCCGCCGTCGCCGGGTTGCCCAGCTCCGGCGCGAGCCCCGCCACCATCTGCCCCGGCGTCGCCGGCCCGGGCTGCTGCGTGGACACCACCTCCTGCGGCTGGGTGCGCTGGGCCGCGACCTCCATGAGCCCCCGTCCCAGCGAGGGCGCCAGGCGCAGCAGCTCCCAGAAGGCGGCGGGCTCCAACCTCAGCAAGCGCACGTCCGTCTGCGCGTGGCCGGTGGTGGGGTAGGGCGAGTTCAGGAAGAGGATCAGCTCTCCGAAGATGTCGCCCGCCTCCAGCGCGCCCGTGGGGGCATCCTGGTCTCCCACCCGGCGGGACCACACCGTGCGCCCTTCGAGGATGACGGACAGTCCGTCGGCGGGGTCTCCCTGCGCGGCGACCCGAGTCCCGGCGGTGAAGTGAAGCTGGCGCCCGTGACTGGCCACCCAGTGGAGCTGCTCGTCGCCCAGCCGGGAGAACAACGGAACCCGGCGCAGCGCTGTGACGATGTCCTCGCTTCCCATGTCCCTTCGATGCTGCCTGGGTCCGAGGAAGGGTGTCCATCTCCGGATGACCCCGTGGACCCGGAATCGACATGGACTCTGGGATGCAAGCACTGTAGGCGCCCGGCGCCTCCGGGCCCGTGAGTGGCCCTCCGCGACAGGGAGCAGGCAGCCTCCGCCCGTCAGTCCGGCTCCTGGCCGCCGCATGTCCGGCCGGGCGGCGGACGACGGAGCGCGCGAGGCAGCGGGCCCCGTCCGAGGGATGCATTGTTGGGGGAACCCTCGCGGGAAGGAGCTTCGAATGGACTCGGCGCGGCTAGAGGACATGGACGCGGCGGCCCTCTTCCTGTCGGACCTGCGCAGCGTCTCCCTCTTCACCGATGTAGACCCCGAGGAGGCCGAGCGGCTGCGCGGCGAGTCCTCGTACATGGAGCTCCAGCCCCAGGAGTGGTTGGGCCGCGAGGGAGAGCCCGCCGCCTTCTTCCTCATCCTGGAGGGGGAGCTGCGCATCACCCGGACGATGGGCGGCGTGGAGATGCTGGTCGCGGTGTTCCGTGCCGGCGAGTTCTTCGGGGAGGTGCCGCTGCTGCTCGGCCAGCGCTTCCTCGCCAGCAGCCGCGCCATCTCGCGCTGCCGGCTGATGCGGCTCAGCCACCAGGCTTTCTGGCGGATGCTCGCGGAGTGCCCCACCGCGAACCGGGAGATTCTCCGGACGATGGCCGAGCGCATGAAGACGCTCCAGTCCATCTCGCTCCAGCAGGAGAAGCTGGCGTCGCTCGGGACGCTGGCGGCGGGGCTGGCCCATGAGCTGAACAACCCCGCCTCGGCGGTGATGCGCGGCGTGCGCGAACTGGGAGAACGGCTGGGTGAGCTGCCCTCGCTGGTGCTCTCCCTGGACTGCCGCACGCTGTCCGAGCCCCAGGTGCGAGCGCTGGAGTCTCGCGCCGCGCTGGAGCCCGTCGCCCGCAGTCCCCTGGACCGGGGCGACGCGGAGGACGCGCTGGCGCGGTGGCTGAGCGCGCGCGGCGTGGAGGACGCGTGGGTGCTGGCACCTGAGCTGGTGGAGGCGGGCCTGTCGCTCGAACGACTGGAGCATGAGCTGGAGTCGCTCGATGGCGAGGTGCTGAAGGGCACGCTGCGCTGGGTGGCCGCATCGCGCGGAATCTCGGTGCTGCTCGACGAGGTGGGGCAGGCGGGTGGACGCATCGCCGCGCTGGTGAACGCGGCCCGCGCGTACACGTACCTGGATGAAGCGCCGCTGCAGCGCGTGGATGTGCACGACGGACTGGAGAGCACCCTGGCCGTGCTGGCGCATCGGCTGCGCGGGGTGAAGGTGGAGCGGGACTACGACAGGCGCCTGCCGCCCATCACCGCCTATGGCACGGAGCTGAACCAGGTGTGGACCAGCCTCATCGAGAACGCGGCCGATGCCATCAAGCAGAACGGCGGGGGAACGCTGACGCTGCGCACGCACGGCGACGGGGACCACGTGGTGGTGGAGGTGGTGGACGACGGGCCCGGCATCCCCGAGGACGTCCTGCCCCGCATCTTCGACCCGTTCTTCACCACCAAGGGCGTGGGCGAGGGCACGGGCCTGGGGCTGAGCGTCACCCACCGCGTCGTGTCCCTGCTGCACCGGGGCGAAGTGGCCGTCACCTCACGGCCGGGCGAGACGCGCTTCCGGGTCCGCCTGCCCCTGAAGCTCGACGGCGCCTTCATCCCCGAGCCCGCACGACCGCGCACGTCCGCCCCACCACGTCCAGCTCCGGAGGTCGAGGCGCTGCGCGGCGCATAGCCGTGTCACCCCGGCCGAGGAGCCTCCAGCGGCAGCCTCACCTGGAAGGACGTGCGTCCGGGCTTCGACTCCACGCGCACGTCGCCGTGGTGCTTGTCCACGACGACGCGGCGGGTGATGTCCAGGCCGAGTCCGGTCCCATGGCCCATGGGCTTGGTGGTGAAGAAGGGCTCCCAGATGCGCGGCAGCAAATCGGGCGGGACGCCGGGCCCGTCGTCCACCACCTCCACGAGCAGGAAGTCGCCGTCCTTCGCGGTGCGCACGGTGAGGTGGCCCTTGCCGCCCATGGCGTCGATGGCGTTGTCGACGAGGTTGGTCCACACGTGGTTCAGCATGCCGGGCAGGGCCTGGACGCGCGGCAAGCCGCGGTCGTACTCGCGCTTCACCTCGACGCCGTGCTTCAGCTTGTAGTTGAGCAAGAGCAGCGTGTTCTCCAGGCCCTCGTGCACGTCCACGGCCTCGGGCTGCTCCTTGCCCGCATGGGTGTACGACTTCACCGCGCCCGCCAGCTCCGACAGGCGCGTGGTGCTCTGCTTCACCTCCGCGAGCAGCGCCCGCGTGCGCACCAGCGCCTCCAGCCACGCGAGCGAGTCCGGCAGCGCGTCGGCGGGGAGCGCCTGGGCAATCGCCTCCAGCTTCTCCTGGCCAATGGCCGCGTCCAGCAGCGTGGGGGCCAAATCCCACGCGTTCACCACGCCGCGCGCATCCATCCACGTCGCGAGCGCGTCCTCCGCGTCACCGCGCGCCAGCGGGTCCATGTCCCGGGTGGCGCCCCGGCCCTGGCTCTGTCGGCAGGTGCGCAGGAGGAGCAGGCGCTGCGCCTCCGTCAGCTTCCAGCGCTCCAGCGCGAGGGACAAGTCTTCCTGCGCGTCCATGGCCAGGGTGAGCTGCTCGGTGGCGCGGCGGCCCGCGGAGGCGGGGTTGTTCATCTCGTGCGCGAGCCCCGCCGCATGACGCCCGAGCGCGGCCAGCTTCTCCTGGCGCAGCAGCGTGCCTTCCAGACATCGCAGCCGCTCCTGAGGCTCCTTCACGTCCGCGGACACGTCACACCTCACTCAGGTATTGGTGGATGAAGGAGATGGCGATGGAGCCCTCGCCCACGCCGGACGCCACGCGCTTGATGGAGGCATGGCGCACGTCGCCCGCGGCGAAGATGCCCGGCACGCTCGTCTCCAGGAGGAACGGCGGCCGGTCCGGCTTCCAGCCCTTGGGGCGCTGGCCTCCGGGCATCAGGTCCGGTCCGGTGAGGACGTAGCCTCGCGCGTCCCGGGCCACCAGGCCGTCCAGCCACTCCGTCCGGGGCACGGCGCCAATCATCACGAACATCGTGCTGGCGGGCACGGTGCGCTCGGGCTGTCCCCGCGTGGCCAGGGTGACGCGCTCCAGGTGGGCGGTGCCCTCCACGCGCGTCACCTCGGTGTCGAGCAGCACGGTGACGTTGGGCAGGGAGCGCACCTGCTCGACGAGGTAGTGGGACATGCCCCGCTCCAGCGAGTCGCCGCGCACCACCAGCGTCACCTGGCGGGCGAACTGCGCGAAGTAGAGCGCGGCCTGTCCCGCCGAGTTGGCGCCGCCGATGATGAAGACATCCTCTTCCTTGCAGGACACGGCCTCGGTGCGCGACGAGCCGTAATAGACGCCCGCGCCGGTGAGCGCCTCCATGCCGGGCGTCTCCAGCTTCTTCCATTGCACGCCCATGGCGAGCAGCAGCGCGTGACAGCTCAGCTCCGTCCCGTCCGCCAGGGTGACGATGCGGTACGGGTCCTCCACGCGCAGGCCGCTCACCTCCTGGGGCGTGAGGATTTCCACCCCGAAGCGCGCTGCCTGCGCCACCGCGCGCCGCGCCAGGTCTCCACCGCTCAGGCCCGCGGGGAAGCCCAGGTAGTTCTCGATGCGCGAGCTGGTGCCCGCCTGTCCCCCTGGCGCGCTGCGCTCCACCATGACGGTGCTCAGGCCCTCGGACGCGCCGTACACGGCGGCGGCGAGCCCCGCGGGACCTCCGCCGATGATGACCAGGTCATAGAAGGGCTTGGTGGCGCGGACCTTCAAGCCGATGCGCTCGGCCACCTCCAGCGTCGAGGGGCCCATCAGCCGCGTGCCATCCGGGAAGAGGACCAGGGGCAGCTTCTCCACGGCCGCGCCGCCGGCCTGGGCGAGCAGGAGTCGGCCCTCGTCGCTGCCCTCCACGTCGAGCCATTGATAGGGCACCTGGTTGCTGCCCAGGAAGTCCCGCAGCGCGTGGGAGCGGGGCGCCCAGCGGTTGCCGAGCACGCGGATGCCCTCGAAGGTCGGCGGGTGGTGGGCCCACCATTCCTCCAGCAGGTCCGTCAGCACCGGATAGAGGCGCTCCTCGGGAGGCTCCCACGGCTTGAGCAGGTAGTGGTCCAGGTGCACTTCGTTGATGGCGTGGATGGCGGCCTGCGTGTCGGCGTAGGCGGTGAGCAGCACGCGCCGGGCCTCGTCGTAGAGCGTCTTGGCCTGCTCCAGGAACTCCACGCCGGACATGCCCGGCATGCGCTGGTCGACGAGGAAGAGCGCCACCGGGTCTCCGCGCAGCCGCAGCTGCCGCACCGTCTCCAGCGCGGCCTCACCCCGGTCGGCGCTCAGCACGCGGTACTCGCGGCCGTATTGCCGCCGCAGGTCACGCTCCACCGCGCGCAGCACTTCCGTGTCGTCGTCCACCGCGAGGATGACGGGCTTGGCCATGCGGTTCGCTCCCCCTTGGGGGAGAACGCACCAGACGGGTCAAGTCCTCCAGGCGGACGGACGGGTCCTGGGTGGACTGCTCGGAGCCCTGGCGTCAGCGAGCGCCCGCGAGGCGGGCTACGGCGGGGGACAGAGCGGGGAGGCCTCGTCGTTGTGGCCCACGAAGCGCTCTTCCAGCGGGCCGGTGTGGACGGCCTCCGCCAGCGCGACGGCGTGACAGTTGGGCAGCTTCGGGTTGCTGTTGATGGAGAAGCTGCCCCGGACCACCTCCAACGAGTCGAGCTTGAGCTCGGCGAGGAGCGGATTTTTCCGAAGGGTCAGCGAGGCCATGGAGCGGATGTTGTGCAGCCCGTTCAGGCTGGCCAGCACGCGGTTCTCTTCTACGTGCAAATGGCTCAGGGACTCCATCGTGGCGAAGGCGGACAAATCATTGAGCTGCGCGTTGCTGCTGATGAAGAGCCCTCCTTGCAGGGCTCGCAGGCGCTCCAGTCCCATGATTCTCCTCAGTGCCGAATTGCTGACGATGTTGAAGTCTCCGTCAACGGCGTCCAGTGACGGCAGGGGACCCAAGGACGCCAACTCCGCGTTGCCATCGATGAAGAGACCGCCCGTACTGACAAGGGCAGGGAGCGTGAGGCTCGTGAGTCCGTTGTTGTTCATCACGGAGAACCCCCGTCCGACGGACACGAGTTCCGCCATCCCCATCATGTTCATCACCGAGCGATTGCTTTCGATGATGACGTCGTGGCCGACCGTCTGGAGCTTGCCCACGCCCAGGGAACTCAACGCGGGATTGTTGATGATTTCGAGGGAGCCGCTGACGTGGACGAGCCTGCTGAAGGACAGGTTGCCCAACGAGCCGTTGTCCTGGATGTGGAGGTCGCCCGCGAGGCTGTCCACGAAGTGGAAGGTGACCTGTTCTCGCAGGAGCGCGTTGCTCGTCAGCTTCAGGCTCCACCGAGGTGCGACGGAGGTCAGTCCCACCAGGCTGGTCAACAGCGGGGATTTGTCCACCGTCAGGCTTCCTTCCACCCGAACCGGGAAGGAGGGGGGCTGGGTGCTGGAGCCGACCTTCGCGATGGCGAGGATGGCGTTGTCCGAGAACGTCAGGTCATCCCGGACGTAACGGAGGGCGGGCAGCTCCACCCGGTTGAGTTTCGGGTTGGCCACGACCTTCAGCGTGCCCTCCACGAACTCCAACCCAGGAAGGACCACTTCTCGGAGTTCGGGCGAGGAGATGATGAGCCCACCCCGGATGCGGGAGATGGCCTGCAGCGCCGCGATGTCCGAGTCATCCCGCAGCTCGTAGATGCCCTCATACGTGGCGGCGGGCTGACAGAGGAGTGAGGTGCCGAGGACTTCGGCCCCCTGCAGCTCATTGTCCTGGTCCGTATCTCCGCCGGACGCGACGGTGATGCCACCGGAGAGACAGTTCACACCAGGGAGCTCCACCTGGTGACGCCACAGGATGGGCGCGTCCGGGTCGCAGAAGCGGCTCACGGCCCGGACCTCGCCATCGTCGAGCACTCCGTTGGCGTTCAAGTCCGCTCCGGACTCCACGGCGTAGACCGCCTGATTGCCGCAGTCGTCCTCCGCACGGATGCCCAGCAGCTCCACCCGAGAAAGCACGGGCGCGGGTTCATTGCAGCCGTACGCCTCCCGGGAGATTTCGGTGTCCTCCAGGACGCCATTGCCGTTCGAGTCACTCCCCGCGTGGGTGACCTGGCCCCCCTTGGGACAGGCCTCGCTGGGAGCCACCGACCGCGTGCGCACCAGTACGCCCGGGAAGGCCGTGGCGCAGACGTACTCGGTGGCCGTCACCTCCTCGGTGTCGTCGAGCACGCCATCCAGGTCCGCGTCGATGCCCGTCTCCACCGCGCGTCCGCCGTGCTCGCACCGGACGCTCGCGGGCTCCTCCCGCGTGCGCTGCGCGGCGCGTGGGAGCGCCGTGGCGCAGAAGTACTCGATGCTGTCCGCCTCGTCGTCGGACAGCTGCCCATCGTCATTCTCATCCGAGCCCGCGAGCAGCGCCTCCCCGCCGTGCGCGCAGTGCTCTCCAGGGGGCACCGGCGCCCTGCGGGTGAGCGTCGCGTGAGGCTCGAGGAAGTCGTCGATGCGAATCGCATCGCAGCCTCCGAGTAGGAGCAGCGGCACGGCCCAGGTCCATCGCATCGGAGTTGCTCCGCGCCGCTTCTCGGGGTGTGGCGTCATGGACAGGTGGCCTGGTCGTCGTTGCCCGCCACGAAGAGCAGGTGTGACGGACCCGTGTAGAACCGTGTCGCGAACGCCTGGGCCTGGCAGGTGGGAAGCCGTGGGTTGCGCCGGAGGGCCAGATAGTCGGTCACCTGACGCACCTTGCCCAGCTCCAGTCGCGTCAGGTTGGCATTGTCCTCCACGAACATCGAGCCGACGGTGCTCAGGCTCGACAAGTCCTCGAGGCCGAGCAGGGCATCGCAGTCCCGGACGGTGAGCCCCTTCAGTTGCTCCAGCTTCGACAGCCCATGCAGCGCAGTCAGCTTGGGGTTCCTGCTGAAGGTGAGATAGCCGCTGTTCACGAGCGCCGGCATGTTGCCCACCGTCGCCAGCCGCGCGTGGGAGTCCACGTGGAACTCCCCGTCCATGCTCTTGAGGAAGGGCATGCCCCCCAAGTACGTCATGGCGTCGTTGCGGTAGAAGTAGATGCCGCCTCCCACCTGCCAGAGGTTGTCCAGGCCCACGGAGGAGATCATCCGCTCGTTCTCTCGCACCACCAGCACGGTGGAGATGACCTGGAGCGAGAACAGCCCCTGGAGGCTGAGCAGAGACGCGTTGCCCTTCACCATCAGCTGCCCTCCGATGAACGTCAGCGCCGTCCCCGACAGCGAGAGGAGGCTGGCGTTGTCCTCGATGAGCACGTCTCCGCCCACGCTCACCAGGTTCGGCAGAGGCAGCATCTCCAGCGCGCCATTGCCGCGGATGTCCACCGTCCCATCGAGGAACTGGATGGCGTCCAGCCCCTGGTAGGGCCGCTGCGTGAGGACGGCATTCTGAATCAGCCGGACGCCGCCGCGAGGGACCACGGTGCGCAGGCCGTCCAGGCTCGTCAGCCGGGCGTTGTCCTCCACGGTCAGGTCCGTGGACACCCAGAGCTTTTCGTCGTTCGCGCCTCCGACCTTCAGCGTCTCCAGCGCGTCGTTGCCGCGAATCACCAGCCCCTGGCCGATGAAGCGCAACCCGGGCAGCTCCAGGCGCGTGAGGGAGGGGTTGCCCTCGATGACGACGGCGCCATCGACGACCTCCAGCGAGGGCAGTCGCATCTGGGCCATGGACGGACCGCCGCCCCGGAACTGGAGGGTGCCTCGGATGCGGCCGATGCCCTGGAGCACGGCGAGGTCCGTGTCGTCCTGGACCAGGAAGTCGCCCTCGAAGGTCTGCCTGTCCCGGCAGAGGGCGCTGGAGGCGAGGACCTCCGAGGCGTCCAGCTGCGTGTCGGCGTTCTGGTCCACGCCCGCGAGGACGCGCGTGCCTCCCACCGCGCAGCGCGCGCCCGCCGGCTCCCAGTCCAGCTCCACCAGCAGCAGCGGCTCTGGTGCGCAGAGGGTGAGCGTGGTCCGCACCTCGTCATCGTCGAGGTTCTTGTCGCCGTTCTCGTCCGGCCCCGCGTCGACGAGGGTGAGCGTGGCGGGCTCGGGACAGGAGGGCAGGGGCGTGCCGGCGGCGCGCACCCGCGTGAGGATGGGCGCGTCGGTGACGGGCCAGCAGGAGTACACCTCGCGGTCGACCTCCTCCGCGTCCAGGAGGCCGTTGCCGTTCACATCGCGCCCGGCACGGGTGACCTGACCACCCCCCAGGCACCGCGTCCCGAAGGGCACCGGCTCCACGGTGACCAGCAGCTCGCCAGGGTCGAGGCAGTGGACCTCGGTGCTCGTCACCTCGTCCTCGTCGAGCACCTCGTTCCCGTTGGTGTCCGTGCCCACCGACACCACCTGTCCCCCGAGGGGACAGCGCTCACCCGGAGGTTCCGTGACGGAGTGCGAGAGCGGGGGGAACTGCTTCAGCAGCTCGCTCAAGCGCAGGGCTTCACAGCCCGTCACCCAGGGCAGCAGGGCCAGCCAGAACCATCTCATCGAGTGCGTCCTTCAAGGGGCCACGCGTCCGACGCGGTCCTCGGGTCCTCGGGCGGAAGCACCGGTGCCGCGCAGGAGGCCGTGTCGTCGTTGCCCCGGATGTTCTTCTCCGTCCCGATGAACACCCGGTCCGCGAAGGCGTTGGCCAGGCACGTGGGCAGCGCCGGGTTCCAGACGATGTCCAGCGCGAGGCGCACCTCCTGGAGACCGTCCAGCCCGAGCCGCTGCAGCGTGGGATTGGAGTCCACCTTGAGCCTCGTCAGGGACTTGAGGTGATTGAGCCCGTCCAGGTGCTTGAGCGCCGGGTTCCCCGTCACCTCCAGCTCTCCGATGCTCGCGAGGTTGCCCAGCCCCGACACGTCGTTCAGCACCGCGTTCTCGACGAGCGCCAGTCGCGGCAGGGAGGACAAGATGGGGAAGTTCCCCAGGTGCGTCAGCGCCTTGTTGCGCGTCAGGTCGAACCGGCCGTGGATGGCCGTCAACTGTGGGAAGTCGCAGGCCGTCAGGGCGTCGTTGTCGGCCAGGTACAGCCAGCTCACGCTGTGCAGCTCGCCCAGCCCCGACGTGGACACCAGGGCGTCGTTGTCCGTCACGTACAAGCCCTCCTGAATCGTCCGGAGCACGGGCAGGCCCGACAGGTCGGTCAGCGAGGCGTTCTGGAAGAGGGTGAGCGTGTTGCCGACCGTCTCCAGTTGCACCAGCTCCAGCGTGGCCAGCGCGGGGTTCTCTCTGATGGCGATGGAGCCACCCACCCGCTTCAGGGCCCCGAAGGGCAGTCGGGTCAGCTTCGCGTTGCCGACGACATCGAGTGAGCCGGGCAGCTCCGTGAGGCTCCACGCGGCCGAGCTGGTGAGGGAGTCATTGTCGAGCAAGGACAGGTTGCCTCGGGGCTTCACGTTCTTCAGTCCATCCAGGCTGGCGAGTCGCGGGTTCTGCTGCACGAACAGCTCCCCCTCCACCCACACGGTGCTCAGCTCCGTCGTGATTCCCAGCGTCAGCGTCTCCAGCTCCGGATTCGAGTAGGCGGTGACGCCGCCGCGCACGAAGCGCAGCCCGCCCAGCTCCAGGCGCTTCAGGGCCGTGTTGCCGCCCACGAGCAGCTCGCCTTCCACCGAGGTGAGCGAGGGCAGGAAGATTTGGGTCAGCGCGGTGTCTTGGATGCGCAGCGAGCCGTGGACGCGGGAGATGGAGCGCAGCACCTCGAGGTCCACCGCGTCGTGCACGTAGAAGTCGCCGGTGAACGTGTGCTCGGAGAGGCACACGTAGGTGCGCGTGGCCACCTCGGAGTCCTCGAGGAGGCCATTTCCATTCGTGTCGGTGCCCACGTTGAGGCGCGTGCCTCCCGAGGGGCAGCGGACTCCGGGAAACTCGGCTTGTGAGCGCACGCGGACCGTGGACACGGAAGCGCAGACGATGGCCTGCGCGCGGCGCTCCGTGTCACCCAGCGCTCCATCGCCATCCAGGTCCGGTCCCGCTTCCACGAGGGTGGTTCCCTCATCACAGGCGAGGGGATACGCGTCCTGGTTGCTCACGCGGTACACCACGGCGGAGGAGTCCCGGCAGGTGAGGAACTCCTGGTTGACCTCCGCGTCTTCCAGCAGCCCGTTGCCATCCGCGTCCATTCCCGCGCGAAGGCGCTGTCCCCCCAGCGGGCAGTCCGTCCCCGGGGAGAGCGTCTGCGTCACCACGAGCACCCGCGGTGGCGGGAAACAGTCGTACCGGGTGTTGCTCACCTCGTTGTCGTCCAGGACGCCGTCGTCGTTCAGGTCCAGGCCCGTGCGCACGCGCCGTCCGCCGTGCTCACAGGTGTCCCCGGCGGGCTCGGTCTCGGAGCGGGACAGGGCGTCATGCTGGCGGACGAGCTGCCCAAGGTCGATTCCGTCACAGCCCGCGGCCAGCAAGAGCAGCGTCATCCAGAGACATCGCATCACGAGCGCTCTTCCCCCGGGCTGGACGGTGTCAGCGTCTCAGCGCCAGCTCGAGGCCTAACATCCGGTCCCACTTGTCGTCACCGTCCAGCGTGACGCGGTCCGCGGCGACCGTGGCCGCCAGTCTCAGCTTCAGGCCGAGCAGCCGCCCCGCCACGCCCGCCGCCACGTGGGTCGTCAGCAGCGTCGGGTCCCACATGCGTTTGGTCGGCGACGAGACGCCCAGCACGCCCCAGCCCAGTCCCGCCTCCAGGAACAGCGGCGTGCGCACCCCGTCCCGCAGGCCCAGCAGTCCTTGCACCGTGGTGCGGTGCGTGCGGATGCCCTCGAACGCCACCGGCATCAGCGAGTAGGAGGCGCGCGCGCCGTAGTACAGGTGCGGCCGGGTGTCGCTGCGCCAGGAGAGGCTCGGGCCGGTGGAGAACGCGCTCAGCCCCAGCGGGGCCTGGTGCCCCATGAGGCCCACCTCCCAGGAGGAGAGGGCGGAGGGGCTGGACATGGCGAACCGCCGGGACACGAAGTCGCCGCCAGCGGCCGGAGGAAAGGCGCGGGAGAAGTCCACCGGCACCAGCCCCGAGGCGGCCACGTACTGGTCATAGAAGTCCTTGTCGAGCGGCACCGCGAACAGGCCCCGGCGCAGGGCCTCCTCGGCGGGGCCGCGCTCCTGCAGCTCGCGCGGCTTCAGGTCCGGAACCAGGTCCTGGGACAGCTCCGCCAGCGTGACGCGGGCCTCGCTGGTGGGCGTGCGCAGCCAGTACACGTCGCGCTCCGGCAGCCGCAGCATCACGTACTGGTCCTCGGAGCGCCGTACGTCCGCCAGGCGCCGCCCGTCCGCGTCCTCCACGGAGATGCGCGAGTGCCCGAAGCCGGTGGACAGGGTGATGCTGGGGCCACTGGGGGCGCCGCCGACGAGGGGCCGGCGGGGGGAGCCCGTGGGCGCGAAGGCGTGGATGCTCAGCCGCGCGGGCAGGCCCTTGACGCCCTGCAGCGACGCGGAGACGAACGCGCCCAGCTCGCTGTACTCCACCTGGCCGTCGCCGTTGATGTCGGCTGCGCCCAAGAGGCCCGAGCGCGCCACGTGGCTGAAGACGCCCGCGCGGATGCGGGACCACTCGTGCGTCTCCCCGTCGTCGCTCTCCGCGAAGACGGCGCCCACGGAGGGCCGGGTGGCCAGTTGCTCGCGCGCGAGCATGCCGCGCAGCTCCGCCAGCACCGCCGAGTCCGTCTGACCGCCCCGGCTGCCCACGACGCCGGAGGCGCGACAGGCGTCGACGATGAGGTGCACGTAGTCGGCGCCCAGCGGGTCCACCACGTCCGCGTAGAGGCTCGCCTTGTCCAGCCGGCCTCCCGCCAGGGTGAAGTAGGCGCGGCCCGCCTCGTCCGTGTTGCCGTGGCCCACGTACACCACGAGCACGTCCGTCTCGCGGCCCAGCTCGTCGTCGGCGAGGCTGGCGGCGCGCAGGCGGGCCACCTCGCGCTTCACCTCTTCGGGCGTGGGCGGGCGCGCGCCCGCGAGCACCGGCCGGCCCCCCGCGAGCGTGGACGCGTCCGGGTCCACCAGCAGCGTCGTCTCCACCCCCAGCCGCTGGAGCGTCTCCGCCCACAGCACGCCGTCGTCGTCCGCGAAACGCAGCGCGGGCAGCGACGGGTCGTCGCTGCCGTTGTGGGCAATCACGAGCGCTCGGCGGACCAGGGCCTCGGCCGAGGCGTCGCGTGCGGCGAAGAGCGCGGCGACCCCGAGGAGCACTCCCAATTTCTTCATGGCCCCTCCTCTACCCTCAGCGCCTGCTTGAGCACCACTGCGCCCTCTCGCTCTTCCCCACGCAAGGCCGCCAGGGCCGCGGACGGGCTGTCGGCGAACGCCGCGGTCACCTCCGCCTCTCCCACCGTCTCTGGAAGCGGCACCGTCAGCTCCAGGGGCGCCTCCTTGCCTGGTGCACCGGACAACACGAAGGGACCGGCGGTCAGCTCCGCGCGCTGGGTGCCTCTCACCTGGAGGGCGATATGCGTGTACGGCGTCTGCCCGCCCGCCGCGAAGGCCAGCATGGCGCCGGCCGGGCAGGCTTCACCCGAGTGCAGCTCCCGCAGGGGCTGGCCCGGGGTGGCGCAGAAGATGCGCAGCGCCACGCCAGGGGGTGGGGTGCCCAGGCCCCGAGCGCGGAACTCGTCGGTCAGGGCGGGCGACAGCACCATGGCGGCGACGACCGCGGTCAACGCGCCCGCGAGCGCCACCATCGACGGCCAGTGCGAGGGCGTGGGCAGGGGCGCCGCCGCGGCGAGCGCCGCTTCCAGTCCGCCTTCGGTCAGCGCGAGCCGCTCCATGGAGGAGGGCGCGTCCAGCGATTCCTCGAGGGCGCGATGGGCCTGGGCCCAGCGCTCGTAGAGCGGTCCACACCGGTGGCAGACGTGGGCATGGCGCAGCAGGCGGGCCGCCTGGGGCGCGGGCAGGTCTCCCTGGGACCAGCGCGGCAGGCTGGCGTCGATGTGTCGCTCGTACCACCTCATGATGGGATGCTCCCTATTGCGCACAGGGCCAGGGTGGCCAGGAGGACGCCCAGCTCCATGCGCCCGGGCTCGGCCGCCATGTCCATCCAGCCCGAGGACTTCAGGTGCTCGGTGAACTGCGTGCGCAGTCGCCGCTCGCGCACGCGAACCTCGCCTCGGGTGAGTTGGAGCCGCTCGGCGGCGGCCTCCTGCGACAGCCCTTCGACGAAGCGAAGCTGCGCCAGCGCGCGGCCTTCCTCGGACTGCGTCTCCAGGAAGCGGCGCACCAGCGTCCGGACCTCGGTGCCGAGCGCCTCTTCCTCCGGGTTGCGCCCCTCGTTGGGCAGCTGGGTCAGCTCCGGTGCCTCGTCCAGCGAGACGGCTTCCCGCGCCACCCGTCCCGCCGCGCGCATCAGGTCGATGGCCGTCGAGCGCGCCACTGTCAGCAGGAACCCCAGGTACGGCCTCACGCCGTCATAGGCCTGCCGCATGTTGGGACGAAACGCGCGCACGAAGGTCTCCTGATGGGCCGCGTCCAAATCCAGCGCGGACAGGGACACGGTGCGCGTGGCCCCTCCGTCCGCGGCCACGGAGAAGCGCCGCGAGAGGTAGCGCAGCACCTCTGGCGAGTAGACGCGGTACACCTGCGTGAGGACGGACGCATCCCCACGGCGGAAGGACTCCAGGACGGAACGGTCATTGCCTGGCAGCACGGTCTCTCCGACCCCACGCGAGCCGGCCCGGGCCCAATGCCCGGCCAGCCGTCACCCTTGAAAGGGATACGGAGCTTGCTCGCGAAATGGGTTGTCCACCTCAACGAAGAGGCGCTGGATTCCTTGCGGCGCCTCTCGGAAATAGTTGTCGGGACGCGGTCTTATGTCCCCTAACTATTTTTCGGTCCCCACCTTGGGCGTGGGGGAGGGGACACCCGGAGGGGGCTCCAGGGAGCCCAGGGGTGAGGTGGACCCCTGGTAGTCCTGCGGCCGTACCAGCTTTGGAGGGTCGGCCGCTCGACGCCGTGCTGGCGTCGAGCGGACTTCATCGCCGACGAATCAGAACGCCGAGCCGTTCACGCGGGTGCCAGGAGAGGCGCTCGAGGAGGACAGCGTGTTGTGCGGCACCCAGCTCCCCGCGGCCGAGCCGTCCGGGCTCCGGTTGTAGGAGAGGCCCTGGGTGGCGTCCCTGTACTTGCCCTTGTCCTGCTCGGAGCCGTCCGGGCGGACGAGGAACGCGGTGTCGCCGGTGCTGCCGGTGTTTTCGCCCCGGTTGAAGCGCAGCCCGTCGCCGCCGTTGGCGTAGGCCACGTTGGGCACGCCCGAGGGCACTCCCGACGCGCCGGAGTAGACGGTGTAGACCTTGCCCGGCTGGAGCATCGTCCCCGAGGGGAACACGTGCCGCGCGGGCCTGTCGCCCCGCCGCGACTCCTCGTCGTGGATGGAGTAGCCACCCAGGTCCACGGCCGTGGCGCCGGTGTTGAGGACCTCCACGAACGTCCTGTCGTAGTCCGGCGTGCTCGTCCCGGAGATGTTGTTCGGCTGGGGCAGGTACTCATTGATGAACAGCGTGGGCACCGGCCGGTTCAAGAGGAACACGTTGTCGCTCGCGTCGGTGAGGGTGGCGTCCTGCGCGTCGCTGATGCGCACCTTCGCCGCGCCGGACTCCACCGCGGGCACCGTCCAGGCGTACGTGGAGGGCGTCGCGGGCACGGAGGCGGCGATTTCGCTCCACGTGAGGCCGTCATCCACGGAGTACTGCAGCCGCACCGTGCTCACCCCGGCCGCCGTCCAGGTGATGTTGAACGTGTTGCCCGCGCTGAGCGACTCCCCGCCGTTGGGCGCGATGAGCCTCACGTCGTGCGCCACCACCTGCCCGAAGTTGTAGCGGCTGACGATGGGGTAGTGGTCCGACGTGGTGGAGCCGTAGCTGGTGATGGCCGGCCGAATCACCGCCGCCGAGTTGGGGACGTAGTTCGCCAGCATCTCGTTGCTGACGAGCTGGTGGTCGATGAACGTGCTGTAGCTCACCGTGGAGGCGACGCCGTCCAGCGACATGGCCTGGGTGACGAAGGTGTAGCGCGCCGTGTCGTTCACGAAGTCGCGGTAGGGCGTGTCGAACTTCTGCCCCCCCGTGCCGGGGTTCGTGGTGGTGGACTCGTCCACGTCGTCGTTCCAGTCACCCACCACCATCACCCGCTGCGTGGGCAGGTTGAAGTCCAGGTACTCCTTGAGGTGCTGCCCCGCCGCGAGCCGCCGCGCGTAGTCGTCCGCCGTGGCCATGGCCTTCATGTGCAGCACCAGCACCGTCAGGTCCACGCTGGAGGTGCCCCGGGTGATGCGCAGGTCCACGCGCAACGGCGGCCGGCTGGCGAAGTCGTAGTCGTACTCGCCCAGGACGATTTGCGCCTGACGCACCTCCACCAGCCCCGTCCTGTAGAGCAGTCCCACCTTCTGCTCGTTGAACGAGTAGTAGTTGGAGCCGGACGTCACGGAGGGGTCATTGGCCAGGAAGCCCGAGTAGCTGCCCAGGTTGGACTTCAGCTTGTTGAACTCCGTCGTGTTGACCATCTCCCCCAGGCCCCACACGTCCACCTTCGTATCCGTGAGGACGGTCGTCACGTTGGCCAGCTGGAGCGCGTCGTCCGCCGGGCTCTCCGTGGGCGAGCCGAACCACTCGATGTTCCAGTTGCCCACCGACAGGGGGAAGCTCGTCGGCGTCCCTCCGTCCGGGAGGCCCGTGCCCGTCTTCACCTCCACGGAGAAGCGGCCCTCCACCCTCACGCCGCTGGCGTCCTCCACCCGCAGGGTGAAGGTCTGCGTGCCCACCAGCTCCGCGGTGCCCGTCAGCTCGCCGTCCTGGGTCAGCGACAGGCCCAAGGGCAGCGAGCCCGCCACCACGGAGAACTTCAGCGGCAGCCGCCCGCCCGTCACGCCGAAGGTGTGCGTGTAGCCGTTGCCGGTGAACGCGGGGAGCGGCGCGGTGTTGGAGAGCAGCGGCGCCGGCCACACCTTGAGGCTGTACGTGCGCGCATCCTGGCTCTTCTCCACGTCCCGCACGCTCACCCGGAGGGAGAACTCCCCGGAGGCGCTCGCGGGGCCGGTGAGCTTCGCGTCGGCCGAATAGAAGGAGAAGCCCGGGGGCGGCTCCGTCTCCAGCGTGTAGCTCATGGGCGCGGTGCCGCCGGTGGCCGTCAGGCGCACTTCGTACGCGGCGCCCACCGTGGTGTCGGTCAGCTCGGTGGTCGGGAGCTTGGGCCCCCCGCCGGGAGCATCGTGATTGCTTCCCGAACAGGCGCTCAAGACAGCCAGGAGGACGAGCATCCCGGCGGCGCGGACGAAAGACATGGATGTGGACTCCAACAGGGCGGGCCCTCGGCCGGACCCGCATTTGAAACGAGACACTCTAGCGAAATCCTGGTTGCGCGACGATGACGCCCTCGGACGCGGCCCTGGCAAGGAGGAAGTCGCGCCGCGTTGGAACGGCAATGGCCGTCCGCGTTGTCCGTGACATATTCAAGAGTCGCGGGAACCATGGGGGGCTGCCGCCGCCCGAAGAGAGGACACGCGCAATGGCCGAGAAGTGGGACAAGCAGCTGATGGAGTTCCTCAAGCGCACCGGTGACGAGCTCAAGCGCACGACCGACGACCTTCGCGGCGAGGCGCAGCGCCTCCTCAAGGAAGTGAAGGACCCGGACAAGCAGGCCAAGGTGAAGGAAGGCCTGGAGCAGCTGCGCACCTGGGCGGCCAGCACCACCAAGGTGGCGGCGGAGAAGATTGAGACGGCCGTGCGCCAGGTCGAGGGCGCCGTGGAGCGCGCCTTCCATTCGGAGGACGAGGCCGGGGCCACCGCGAAGCCGCCCGCTGGAAAGAAGGCCAAGGGTGCGCCCGCCTCCCGCGCGAGCACCGCCGAGGCCGCTCCCGCCGAGGCTCCGGCTCCGAAGGCCGCGCCCCGCGCCGCGAAGAAGGCGGCGGGCAACAAGTCCATCGGCCGCGCCAAGAAGGCGGGCGGGCAGGCGGCGAAGAAGGCGGCTCCGGCTTCCAAGGCTCCGGCTTCCAAGAAGACGATGGGCCGCGCCAAGAAGCCCACCGCCGGAGCGTGAAGTTCCGCTCCGCCTGAAGCGGGCCCGCACCTGCTTCAGGTCTGGATTCCGTGAGTCGTTCCCGCTTGTTGGAACGGTGTGCGGCGCGTGAGATAGTGCGCGCCGTGGCCGGCTCCAGCGATAAGGACAGCATCCAGGCGGAAATCGGGCAGGACGTCATCGACGCGGCGGTCCGCAGTGTCGAACGTCACATGGAGGATGACGAGGTAACCGTCATCGAGGTGGAGGCCCCCCAGGCCCCCACCTCTGACGAGGACCCCGCCTCTTCCCCCGAGGTTTCCGTGATTTCCGATGACCCCGTGGCGACTCCGGCGACAGCCGAAGAGGTCGCCGCCTTGCGCGCGGAGGTGGACTCGCTCAAGGCGCAAGTCGAGTTCAGCCAGGCCAAGGGCCGGGAGACGATGGACCGGCTGCGCGAGGCGCACGAGCGCGCGAAGGAAGCGCAGGAGCGCATGGTCCGCGCCGCCGCGGACCTGGAGAACTACCGCAAGCGCGCGCAGAAGGAGAAGGAGGAGGTCCAGCGCTTCGGCTCGGAGAAGCTGCTCAAGGACCTGCTCCCGGTGATGGACAACATGGACCGCGCGCTCGAGGCGGCGGCCAAGTCCCCCGATATCGACAGCTTCCAGAAGGGCGTGGCCATGACGCGCAAGTCCTTCGAGGACGCGCTCGGGCGCCACGGCGTGAAGTCCTTCAGCGCCAAGGGCCAGCCGTTCGACCCGCGCATGCACGAGGCCATCCAGCAGGTGGAGACGGCGGACGTGCCCGTGGGCCACGTGGCCTTCGAGGTCGTGCGCGGCTTCTTCCTCAACGAGCGGCTGGTGCGTCCGGCCCTCGTCGTCGTCGCGCGCGCGCCCGAGGCCGCGCCCGTCGTCGAAGCCGCGTCCGCGGCGGAGACCACGTCAACCACGCCGGCCGAGTCCGTGGAGGCGCCGTCCTCGCCGGACGGTGAGCCTCTCGCCGAGGCACACGCGCCGCAGTCGGACAGCACTTCCGGGGGGAGTCAGTAAGCATCATGGGCAAGGTGATTGGAATCGACCTCGGGACGACCAACTCGTGCGTCGCCGTCATGGAAGGCGGCGAGCCGGTGGTCATCCCCAACAGCGAGGGCAGCCGCACCACGCCTTCGATGGTGGGCTTCACGGACTCCGGTGAGCGGCTGGTGGGCCAGATTGCCAAGCGGCAGGCCATCACCAACCCGGAGAACACCGTCTTCGCGGTGAAGCGGCTCATCGGCCGCAAGTTCGACTCGCCGGAGGCGAAGAAGGCCATCAGCGTCAGCTCGTTCAAGGTGGCCACCAGCCCCAACGGCGACGCGTGGGTGGAGATTCGCGGCAAGGGCCACAGCCCGCCGGAGGTCTCCGCCATCATCCTGATGAAGATGAAGCAGACGGCGGAGGACTACCTCGGCGAGCCCGTCACCGAGGCGGTCGTCACCGTCCCCGCGTACTTCAACGACAGCCAGCGTCAGGCCACCAAGGACGCCGGCCGCATCGCCGGCCTCAACGTCCTGCGCATCATCAACGAGCCCACCGCGGCGGCGCTCGCCTACGGCCTGGACAAGGTGAAGGACGGCGGCACCGAGCGCGTCGCCGTCTACGACCTGGGCGGCGGCACGTTCGATATCTCCATCCTGGAGCTGACCGCCGGCGTGTTCGAGGTGAAGAGCACCAACGGCGACACGTTCCTGGGCGGCGAGGACTTCGACCAGCGGCTCATCGACTACCTGGCCAAGCGCTTCGCCGAGCAGAACAACGGGTTGGACCTGCGCAAGGACCGCATGGCGCTCCAGCGGCTCAAGGAGGCCGCCGAGCGCGCCAAGCACGAGCTGTCCAGCGCGCCGGAGACGGAGGTGAACCTGCCGTTCATCACCGCGGATGCGTCCGGCCCCAAGCACCTGACGGAGACGGTGGACCGCTCCACGTTCGAGGCGCTGGTGGCGGACCTCATCGACCGCACCATCGAGCCCTGCAAGATTGCCCTGAAGGACGCGGGCATGAGCGCGCAGCACGTCAACCAGGTGCTCCTCGTCGGCGGCATGACGCGCATGCCGCGCGTGCAGCAGAAGGTGCGGGAGTTCTTCGGCAAGGAGCCCCACAAGGGCATCAACCCGGACGAAGTCGTGGCCGTGGGCGCGGCCATCCAGGGTGGCGTGCTCAAGGGCGAGGTGAAGGACGTCCTCCTGTTGGACGTCACGCCGCTGTCCCTGGGCGTGGAGACGGCGGGCGGCGTCTTCACCAAAATCATCGACAAGAACACCACCATCCCCTGCAAGAAGAGCCAGGTGTTCTCCACCGCGGTGGACAACCAGCCGCTGGTGAGCGTGCACGTCCTCCAGGGCGAGCGCGAGATGGCGGCGGACAACAAGACGCTGGCGCGCTTCGAACTGGTGGGCATCCCCCCGGCGCCGCGCGGCGTGCCCCAGATTGAGGTGTCCTTCGACATCGACGCCAACGGCATCGTCCACGTCAGCGCCAAGGACCTGGGCACCGGCAAGGTCCAGCAGGTGCGCGTGGTGAGCAACTCCGGTCTGTCGGAGGCGGAAATCCAGGGGATGATTTCCGACGCGCAGTCGCACGCGACCGACGACAAGAAGAAGAAGGAGCTGGCGGAGCTGCGCAACAACGCCGACGGCCTCATCTACACGACGGAGAAGAGCCTGGAGGAGTACGCCAGCCTCCTGTCGGAGAAGGACCGCGAGGAGATTCGCACGGACCTGGAGCGGCTCAAGGGCATGCTCAACACCTCCGACGCGGTGGCTCTCAAGGAGGGCTTCCAGCGCCTGGAGGGCAGCGCCTACCGCATCGCCGACGCCATCTACACCGGCCAGGCGAGCTGAGGCGGCACCTCCGGATTCCGGACCGGGGGCGTGCAATCATCCGCGTGCGTCGCGCGTAGGTGAAGCACCCCCTGTCCGTTTCGAGGTAGCGAGTCATGGATCCAGTCGAAGGCGTGGTGATGGTGCTGGTGGTGGCGATGACGTGCGGCATCCCCCTGCTCGGGTTGACGCTGCGCTTCTCGCTCAAGCCGGTGCTGGAGGCCTTCATCCGGCTGCGCGAGGCCCAGCTCGGCCAGCAGCCGGACACGGCGATGCTCCGGGCGCGCGTGGCCCACCTGGAGCACGTGCTGGAGGTCCATGGCCTCATCGACGACCGCCGCTCCGTATCGCTGCCCTCGGGCACCTCCGAGCGGGTGTCCAGTAGCGTGTCCTTGAAGGACCGCGAGCGCGTCTAGCGGCAACCCCAGACTACCCGGGGAAGCTCATGCGGGTGTGTAATGGGCCCGTGGAATTCCCTTCGTTGGAGACAGAGGTCGCGTTCCTGCGCGGCCTGGTGGCGGTTCATCGGATGTCCGACGACATCCTCGAGGACTGCCTCCAGCGCGGCCTGACGCTGGATGCGGGGCTGGATGTCTTCCTCACCCAGTGCGCGCGCATGGTGCACGCGCCCGCGGGCTTCGTGTCCCTGCGAGGCACGCGCGGGCCGGTGCTGACGCGGGTGCTGGGCGAGCTGGGGGCGGACGTCTTCGAGGTCGCGGGCTGGCGAGGCCCTCACCGCTTGAAGAACGGGCGGATGTTGTTCTGCACCCGGCTGAAGCTGGGCAACCTGGAGCTGGGGGGCATGGGGCTGGCGGTGGACGGCGGCTTCGCGGACGGCGGCGGGCTGGTGATGAAGCTGGTGGAGGCCATCGGCGAGCAGCTCGACACCGCGGTGCTGGCCTTCCTGGCGCTGACGGACGGGCAGGGCCCCCTGGAGCGGCTGGACGAGCTGGCGCTGGACGACACGCCGGTGCCGCGCGGGCGCATTGGCAAGTACGAGGTGCTGACGCCGCTGGGCACGGGCGGCATGGCCCAGGTGCTGGTGGCGCGGACGCGGGGCCCGGAGGGGCTGGGGCGGCTGGTGGCGCTCAAGCGCATCCTCCCGCACCTCACGGCGGACCCGGCCATCGTCCAGCAGTTCCTGGACGAGGCGCGCATCGGCCTGCGGCTGTCGCACCCCAACCTCGTGCACGTCTACGACTTCGGTGAGGCGCAGGGGGCGTACTTCATCGCCATGGAGCTGGTGCGAGGCGTGGACCTGGACCGGCTCTTGCGCGCGCACAAGGGGCCGCTGACGCCCGAGCAGTCGGCGGCGGTGGTCGTGCAGGGGCTGAGCGGATTGCACGCGGCGCACCTGCTCAAGGGCGAGGACGGCAAGCCGCTGCACCTGGTGCACCGGGACTTGTCCCCGCACAACCTGATGGTGGGCTTCGACGGCCAGGTGAAGGTGCTGGACTTCGGCGTGGCGAAGGTCCGCGCGCAGCGGACGATGACGCTGCCGGGCATCGTGAAGGGCAAGCCGCTGTACATGTCACCGGAGCAGGCCCGGGGGCAGCGGCTGGACGCGCGCAGCGACTTGTTCGCCATGGGCCTCATCCTCTACGAGGCGCTCACGGGGCGGCGCGCGTTCGACCGGGGCGACGAGCTGGTCTCCATGCAGGCCATCTGCGACGAGCGCCTGACGCGGCCGGACACCATCTCCCGTCCGCTGTGGGAGGTGCTGGAGGTGGCGCTGGCCAAGTCTCCGACGGCGCGTTTCGCGAGCGCGCAGGAGATGGCGGAGCGGTTGAGGGACGTCGTCACGCCCGCGAAGGACACGGAGCTGTCGCGGCTGATGGCCAGGCACTTCCCGGACAGGCTCCGGGAGCTGAACCGGCTGGACCGCACGGAGGCGGGCGGCCAGCCCCTCGTCGCGTCCCGTGAAGTGATGCCCCCGCAGGAGGACATCGACACGGAGCCGCGCCCCGCGCCCCAGAAGAAGGCGGCGCGCTGACGAGGGTTGGCGCCCAGCCTCACCCCGGGAAGGAGTGGGGCCGGGCGGCCTGGACCCACGCGTCACTCAGGTGCGGCGCAGTGACGGGTCGTCGGGGGTGGCGTTGAGCGTGCGAGGCGCGTCGACCTCGCCCTCGGTGCGGATGTCCACGTTCTCGTGGCGCACCGTCTCGGTGATGCGGCGCTCCTCCTCGACGACGTCCTTGTGGATGACGACCTCCTCGTCCAGGACGGAGCGCTTGGTGATATCCACCTCTTCCGCATGGAGCGGGACGACGATGGTCTCCTCCTTGAACGTCGCGCCCACCGCGGGCCTGTCCGACGTCACCGCCCGGCGCTCCACGCGGACCCGCTCATGGCGCAGGGGGACCTTCACCACTTCCTCCTCCACCACCACGTCCTTGTGGACGCGCAGCTCGCCCGCCTGGGTGTCACGCTTCTCCACCATCAGCTTCTCCCGGTGGACGGGGATGGAGATGTCCTCGTTGTCCCGCCGCATCTCCGTGCCCAGGCGCTTGTCGGTCTCCAGGCGGGTGTCGGTCCTCCGCAGGTCGGTGTCCGCCTTCATGTTGGCCGCGTAGCTGGCGTCAGCGCCCAGGTTGGCGCTCGGCAGCGGCGTGACGGAGCCCCGGGAGAGGTCCGGGTCCCCGTTGCGTACACGGGTCTCCGTCTTCGTCGTGGTCCGCTCGGAGGCCAGGCCCAGGGCCGCCGCGCCCGTGGCGGCGGCGCCCCCCTTGGCGCGCTCGGCGTCGGAGACCTGCTGGAGGGCCTCCTTGCCCCGGTTCAGAATCACCTCTCCATCGCGAATCTCGCTCACCTCCGAGAAGGCGACCTTGTAGTCCTTCGGGAAGAACAGACCCCTCTCGATGTGGAATGCGTCGTCGCCGATGGCGAAGACCTTGCCGAGCTTCTCGTTGTCGATGCTGCGTACGGCCATTCCTTCCCTGACATCCTTGCGCTGGAACATGGCTGGCTCTCCTCCTGCTGGCTGGATGGAGGGCGCGGTCCACCTCTCCATCAACCGGAAGGTGGGAACAGGTCCGGGGATGAACAGTGCCATGGCGACATGAACGCGAGGGGCTCGGTCCCGTGGCTGCCCTCGACGGGGCTGCCTGCCCTCGCCCGGCGTGTGGAGCGGGGCCCCCTGGCAAGAGCCTTCCGCGCGGGGCGCGGGGCCGTGGCACCCCCGGAGCGCGCCCCATGCGCGATGTGGGACGGGTGTGCCGGAGGCCCTCCCTGCCTTGGGGGAGTGGGGCCCTGTCCCCTCGTGACGCGCCGCACGGAGGGTACGTGGGGGGAGGGCCTGACTGGCAGCGCGCTTGACCCATGGAGAGGGCTCCCCTAGAAAACCGGGGCTTTGAAGCGCAGCACCCCCTGTTGAGGAGGATTGCTCCCCATGCGACGCCTTGCCCCGATGCTGCTCGCCGCGCTCGCCCTCATGGCGGCCGCTTGCGAGAAGAAGACGCAGCCCACTCCTTCCAGTGAGGCTGGCACGCAGGCCGCGCAGGGTCAGTCCGGGAGCACGGCGAGCGGCACTCCCGCCGCTGGCTCCGACACCATCCTGCTGGGCCAGGTGGGCGCGCTCACGGGAGGCCAGGCGACCTTCGGCATCTCCACGCGCAACGGCATCGAGCTGGCCCTCAAGGAGGCCAACGCCGCGGGCGGCGTGAATGGCAAGAAGCTGGCGATCCGCGTCTACGACAATCAGAGCAAGCCGGAGGAGGCCGCGCAGGCCGCCACCCGCCTGATTACGCAGGACAAGGTGGTGCTCATCCTGGGCGACGTGGCCTCGTCCAACTCGCTGGCCATGGCGGAGAAGGCTCAGGCGGCGGGCGTGCCCATGATTACGCCCTCGTCCACCAACATCACGGTGACGGAGAAGGGCGACTTCATCTTCCGCGTGTGCTTCATCGACCCGTTCCAGGGCTTCGTGATGGCGAAGTTCGCCCGCGAGGACCTGAAGCTGGCCAAGGTGGCGGTGCTCCAGGACAACAAGAGCGCCTACTCCATCGACCTGTCGGGCGTCTTCACGCGCAAGTTCACGGAGATGGGCGGCAAGGTCGTCACCACGGAGAGCTACAGCCAGGGCGACACCGACTACCGCGCGCAGCTCACCGCCATCAAGAAGACGCAGCCGGACGGCATCTACGTGCCGGGCTACTACAGCGAGGTCGGCGTCATCGCGCGCCAGGCCCGCGAGGTGGGCCTCAAGGTCCCCCTGATGGGCGGCGACGGCTGGGACTCCGAGAAGCTGTTCGAGCTGGGCGGCAGCGCGATTGCTGGCAGCTACTTCTCCAACCACTACTCGCCGGACAACCCGGACCCCCGCGTGCAGAAGTTCATCGCCGACTACAAGGCGGCGTACGGCGCGGTGCCGGACGCGCTGGCGGCGCTGGGCTACGACGCGGCCCGCGTGGCGGTGGAGGCGCTCAAGCGCGCCAAGGATTTGAGTGGTCCGTCGGTGCGGGATGCCATCGCCCAGACGAAGGACTTCCCGGGCGTGGCGGGCACCGTCACCCTGGATGACAAGCGCAATGCCGTGAAGTCCGCCGTCGTCCTCAAGGTCGGGGACGGCAAGACGCAGTACGTGACGACCATCTCTCCCTAAATGGCGCAGCTCCTCCAGCATCTCATCAACGGTCTGGCCGCCGGCACCATCTACGCGCTCGTCGCGCTCGGCTACACGATGGTGTACGGCGTCCTCAAGCTCATCAACTTCGCCCACGGCGACGTCATGATGGTCGGCGTCTACATGGGCTACGCCACCGCCTTCGCGATTGGTCGCGAGGCGCGCGGCTCGTTCCTGGGCATCGCCGCCGTCTTCGCGGTGGCCATGCTCGGGTGCGCGCTGTTCGGCTTCCTGATTGAACGCTTCGCCTACCGCCCCCTGCGCGAGAAGCCCCGGCTGACGGCGCTCATCACCGCCATCGGCATCTCCTTCGCGCTCTCCTACGGCTTCCAGCTGGACATCGGCTTCCTGCCGGGCGCCAGCCCCCGTGCCTTCCCTGAAATCATCGAGCCCAAGGAGTGGCTCATCATCGGTGACCGGGACGTCGTCGTGTGGAACTGGCAGATCATCAGCTTCCTCATCGCGGTGGGGTTGATGGTGGCCCTGCAGTACCTCGTCTTCGGCACGCGCTTCGGCCGGGCGATGCGCGCCGTGTCCTGGGACCACCGGGTGGCGGCGCTGATGGGCATCCCCACCGACCGCGTGATTGCGCTGACGTTCATGCTCAGCAGCGGCCTGGCCGCGGGCGCGGGGCTGCTCTACGCCATCAAGGACACGTCGGTGAGCCCGCTCATGGGCCTGTACGTGGGCCTCAAGGCCTTCGTCGCGGCGGTGATTGGCGGCATCGGCCACGTGCCGGGCGCGGTGGTCGGCGCGCTGGTGCTGGGGCTGGTGGAGGAGTTCGTGGTGGGCTACGCGGCCAGCACCTGGCGTGACGCGGTGGCCTTCGGCTTCCTCATCCTGGTGCTGCTGGTGAAGCCGGGTGGCCTGTTCGGCCGGGTCGCCGCGGAGAAGGTGTGACGATGCAATCCCCCGCGCTCACCGTCCCCGAGGCATCGTCCCTCGTCCCCCCCGCGCTGCGCGGAATCCTTCCGCTGCTCATCGCGATTCCCACGCTCGCGCTGTTCCACTGGTCGCTCACCGGCTCCGACTTCGCCACGTATCTGCTGTCCGTCGTCGGGGTGAACATCATCCTCGCGGTGAGCCTCAACATCGTGAACGGGATGACGGGCCAGTTCTCCATCGGCCACGCGGGCTTCATGGCCGTGGGGGCGTACATCGCGGGCTACACCTCCTTGCAGTTGAAGGAGGTGGCGCTGTCCTTCCTGCCGGTGTCGGCCAGCGACCAGGTCCTCTTCATGCTGGCGCTGCTCGTCGGGGGCATCGCCGCCGCGCTGTGCGGCTTCCTGGTGGGCCTGCCCTCGCTGCGCCTCAGGGGCGACTACCTGGCCATCGTCACGCTGGGCTTCGGCGAAATCATCCGCGTCGTGGTGCAGAACACGGACGCGTTCGGCCGCGCGCTGGGCCTGTCGGGCATCCCCCAGTACTCCAGCCCGTTCATGGTGTTCTTCTGGGTGTTCCTCGTGGTGCTGGCCGCGCGCCGGCTCGCCGGCTCCAGCCATGGCCGCAGCCTGTGGGCCATCCGCGAGGATGAGGTGGCCGCCGAGGCCATGGGCGTGGACACCACCGGCTACAAGGTCCGCGCCTTCGTCTTCTCGTCGTTCTTCGCGGGCATCGCCGGCGGGCTGTTCGCCCACTTCGTGCCCATCATCAACCCCGGCTCCTTCACCTTCGTGCGCTCGATGGAAATCGTCGTCATGGTGGTGCTGGGCGGCCTGGGCTCCACCACCGGCGCGTTCGTCGCGGCCATCTTCCTCACGCTGCTGCCCGAAGGCATGCGCTCGCTGTTCGGCGCGCTGGGCACCGAGGGCAGCCTGGCGCAGCGGGTGGACCAGATTCGCATGCCCATCTACGGCCTGCTGCTCGTCGTGCTGATGCTGTCGCGTCCTCAGGGCCTGTTCGGCACCAAGGAAATCTGGGACGTGCTGCCGCGGTGGCTGCCTCGCAAGCGAAGGGGGCTCGCGTGAGCGCGAACGCGCAGCCGGTGGCCCCCGTCTCCCAGGGCACGCAGTCCCCCGCGCTCCTGCGGGCGGACGGGGTGAGCATCCAGTTCGGCGGCCTCAAGGCGCTGACGGACTTCCACCTCTCCATCCAGCAGGGCGACCTGCTGGGGCTCATCGGTCCCAACGGCGCGGGCAAGTCCACCGCGTTCAACGTGCTGACCGGCGTGTACCAGCCCACCCAGGGGCAGGTGATTGTCAGCGGCACGAAGGTGAACGGGCGCAAGCCACATCAAATCAACCTGCTGGGCGTGGCGCGCACCTTCCAGAACATCCGCCTGTTCCGCGCGCTCACCGCGCTGGACAACGTGAAGGTGGCCTGCCGCGCGCAGACGGCGCTGCACCAGTCCAGGCTGGGCCTGGGCGCGAAGCTGGTGAACGCGGGCCACAACTACGCGGACTGGTGGAAGGCGCTCTTGCTCACCCCGTCCTTCCAGCGCGAGGAGCGCCGGCTGACGGCGCAGGCCGAGCACCTCCTGGAGGTCATGGGCCTGTCGCACCGCCGCGACGAGGAGGCGCGCAACCTCCCGTACGGCGAGCAGCGCCGGCTGGAAATCGCGCGCGCGCTGGGCAGCCAGCCCCGCGTGCTGTTGTTGGACGAGCCCGCCGCCGGCATGAACACGCGCGAGAAGGCGGACCTGATGGTCCTCATCCGCAAGCTGCGTGACGACTTCAAGCTGGGCGTGCTGGTGATTGAGCACGACATGAAGCTGGTGATGGGCATCTGCGAGCAAATCACGGTGCTGGACCACGGCGAGACGATTGCCCGGGGCGCTCCCGCCGAGGTGCGCAGCGACCGGAAGGTCATCGAGGCGTATCTGGGCGACAGCTACCTGGAGAGCCACGGAGGAGCGGCGTGAGCGACGCGCAGGTGAAGACGCTGGGCGAGCGCCAGGCTTTTGCCCCCCTGCTGGCGGTGGAGGGCATCAAGGTCCACTACGGCGCCATCCAAGCCCTCAGGGGCGTGTCGCTGACGGTGGGCAAGGGTGAAGTCGTCGCCCTCATCGGCGCCAACGGCGCGGGCAAGACGAGCACCCTGCGCGCGGTGAGCGGCATGCTCAAGGCGAGCGCGGGCCGCATCCACTTCAGCGGGCAGGACACCACGTCCCTGAAGGCGCACCAGCTGGTGCCCCGGGGCATGGCGCACGCGCCGGAGGGGCGCGGCATCTTCCCCAACCTCACCGTGCTGGAGAACCTGGAGCTGGGCGCGTACCTGCGCCGGGACACCGCGGACATCCGCGCGGACATGGAGAAGAACTTCACGCTCTTCCCCGTGCTCAAGGAGCGGCGCAACCAGATGGCCGGGACGCTGTCGGGCGGAGAGCAGCAGATGCTCGCCATCGCCCGCGCGCTGCTCAGCCGGCCCCAGCTGCTGCTGCTGGACGAGCCCTCGCTGGGCCTGGCGCCGCAGGTGACGGAGACCATCTTCCGCACCCTGCGCGACGTGAACAAGGCGGGCGTCAGCGTGCTCCTCGTGGAGCAGAACGCCCACCTGGCGCTCAACTCCGCTCACTACGGCTACGTGCTGGAGACGGGCGAGGTGGTGATGGCCGGCCCTGGCAAGGCGCTGCTGGAGAGCCCGGAGGTGCGGCGCGCCTACCTGGGCGAGTAGGCTCCCCGGAGGCCGATTTTCCGCCTCCGGACGCACCGCGTTCGTCCTGCCGCCGACGCTTCCGGGGTCCTCGTGACACCTGGAAACTGGCGGGTCTCAGAATCTCGGGTAGTCAGAAGTCGAGCAGTTCGTCTAGCGTCGTCCGACGCACCGCGTTCAAACTCTCCCCAACTCATTTCAGGAAGCGCGCCCATGCCTTCGTTGTCCCGCCTCCTTACATCGATTGCGACCCTCGCGCTGATTGCCCTGGCGTGCGTCGGGCCGCAGAAGACCGACAGCAGCTCCAACTCTGGTGAAGCGTCCTCGACGATTGAGGAGCTGCCCAACGAGGGTGGAGAGACGGGCGGCGACCCGGCGGCGGCCGCGGCTCCGCAGCTCACCGACGTGAGCGCCGAGGAAGGCTTCAACGTCAAGATGCCGGGCCAGCCCCAGGTCCAGCGCCAGAAGGTCAACATCCCCGCGGGCGAGGTGTCCACGGCGGCCTACTCGCTGCAGACGCCCGAGGGTGTCATCTACTCGGTCAGCATCGCGGACTACCCGGAGAAGGTCGTCGCCAGCCGGCCGCCCGAGGCGTTCCTGAACGAGGGCCGCGACGGCCTCACCAATCAGCTCAAGGGCACCGTCAGCAACGAGCAGGAGCTGACGCTCGACGGCTACCCCGGCAAGTCCTACACGGTGTCCTCGCCCAACGGCGAGGTGCGCGCGCGCAACTACCTGGTGGGCCCGCGCCTCTACACCATGCTGGTGCTCTTCAACCCGAGCATCGGCGCTCCGGCGGCGGACGGGTTCCTGGGCTCGCTCCAGCTCGTCAACCCGCCTCCGGCCGTTCAGCGCGCGAGCGCGGCGGGCGCCGACGCGGGCACGGGTGACGCGGGCGTGGCCGCCACGGAGGGCGCCGCCGTCGAGGCGACCGCTCCCGACGCGGGTCCGCAGGACGCGGGCACGGCCGCTCCGGCCAAGCGCCGCCGCACGAAGTAGTTTCAGCCTTCAGGGTGCGCGCCGCGCTCGCGTGAGCGTGCACCGTGGGACAGGCCTCCCGTTCACTTGAAAGGAACGGGTGCTCCGTGGGTGCGGGGCGGCTTCCTTAAGCGAGGGGTCGCTCACATTCTCTTCTGGGCATTTCAGGAGGGAATCCATGACAGGGCTGGCTGGGGCCTTGCTCGCCGCGGTACTCGCGGCGGGCGGCTCGGCGTTGGTGCCAGTGAGCGGGGGCAATGCCCTGACGCTCCCGGCGCAGCGCCACATCGTTCGCATCGACAGAGGTGGAGGTCGTCCTCCCAGTTTCCTGGTGGCCATCCAGCACGGTGGCACGGAGGGCAAGGGCCTCGTCCTGTACCGCTCCGAGGACGGGCTGCGCACCGTGCGGCGGGTGGCGGATATCCAGCCGGACTCCACGCACACGGACCGGGCGGAGCTCCTGGCGGTGGGCCGGGACGTGGCGCTCGTCTATTCGTACGAGGGCCCGCAGCTGGTGCCCTCGCGGCGGCATGACGTCTGGTTCCAGTGGTGGCGCTACCAGTCCTCGGCGGACACCTGGCAGCCCGAGCCGGCGGTGCGAGTGCTGGACGCGGTGGATGACAGCACGGGCTACTCGCGGGCGCTCCTGACACGCGACTCGCAGGGGCGCCTCTGGGTGCAGGCCTTCCGGGTGGAGGTGGATGGCGGCTCCACCGCGGTGGTGGCGGTGTCCACCGATGGCGGGCAGGGCTTTGGCGCGCCCCAGGTGCTGGACAGGGTCAACCGGCGCGGCGGAGGGCGCCTGCTGAGTGTGGGGACGAAGGTCATCTTCGTCTACGCCATGCATGACGGCTTCCTGCCCACGCGGATGCGGGTGCGCAACGACTCGGACCCCGTGGAGGCGTGGGGGCCGGTGCGCGAGGCCTTCTCCGACGGCATCTACCATGGCGCCGCGCTGAGCGCGGTGGCGGACGGCCGGGGCGGCATGCACCTGGTCTACAAGGACGAGCAGGAGCGGCTGTACCACCGGCGCTTCGACGGGACGTCCTTCGGGCCGCGCAAGCTGGTGGAGGGCGCGGGCGACTGGGCGCTCCAGCCAGCCATCACCCGCGTCGGCGACACGCTGTACATCTTCTCCAACCGCATGCGCGTGCTCAATCAGCACACCGAGCTGCGGGTGCGCGCCCTCCTGGCGGACGGCAGCCTGACCGACGCGGTGACGCTCGCCGGAAACGTGACGTTCAAGGGTTATCCCAACGCGGTGGACGTGCTGCCGGAGGGCAGCTCCGAGGTGCCGTGTCTGTATGGCGAGGCCGTGGACGCGAGCTCGCGAGGCACCGTGTCGCGGGTGGCGATGGTGCTGGACGAGGAGCCGCCGGAGCAGCCCTTCACGTTGGAGCTGGTGCGCTCCAGCGCGAGCCATGAGCTGCTCACGGTGGATGGCGGGGGCACGCTGTATGGACTCCCGGTGGGAGGCGAGCGCTCGCGGTTGATGGCGAGCACGGATGGTGGGGCCTCGTGGGTCGCGCGCGGGCAGGGCGGGGGGAACCTGTGGACGCTGGCGGCGATGAAGAACGGGACGTTGGTGGCGGTGGCCAGCCACGGCGGTGCGTACTTCCTCCAGCGCTCCACGGATGGCGGGAGGACGTGGAAGGACGAGGTGGGCCTGGGGAGCTACCGGGCGATGGGACCGCGCAGCTTCGCGGAGCTGGGTGGCGCGTGGTTCTTCCTGGAGTATCAGACCTTCACCTCGGCCTCCGCGCCGGTGCGGATATGGGCGAGTACGGATGGCGGAGGTTCCTGGGCCGTGCGCTCCACGCTCACCGCGCACCGGCATGGCTATGCGTTGGTCTCGGACCCGGTGACAGGGGCGCTGTGGGCGCTGATGGGCAGCAGCAAGGCGCAGGCGGCGGTGCTGCGCTCCACGGATGGCGGGCGGACGTGGAGGTCCGTGCTCCAGGGCTATGGGGCGAACGCGGTGGCGGGCGTGGTGATGGCGGATGGCTCGCTGCTGCTCGGGCAGTCGACCTTGTTCGAGCCCGAGCACCCGAAGCTGCTGCGCCTGTCCGCGGACGGACGGGTGAGCACGGTGCGGGAGCTGCCGGGGCCCGCGTACTCGCTGGTGGCCGCGCCGGGAGGGGGCTGGGTGCTGGGGACGGCCTGGTCCAGCGCGGGGGACGTGCAGGCGCCGGGTGATGTCTCCGCCCGACTCTTCACCAGCGGAGACGGGCAGGCGTGGCAGGAGGCGCGGCGCCACGAGCGCGCGAGCGGGGCCGACCTGGCACGAGCGGACGTGTGGGGCGTGTTGCCCTCCGGGGAGCTGGTGGTGCGGATGGAGAACGTGAGCGGCTTTGGAAGCACGGGAAAGGGCTTCCAGGTGCTGCGCATCAAGCGCTGAGCGGGCGGGTGGATTAGACCTTCCGGTGCGCGGCGTGAGCACGCCGTCGGGAGGCTGTCATGTGGGACCCGTCGCAGTACACGCGCTTCCGGGATGAGCGGAAGCGGCCCTTCTTCGAGCTGTTGTCGCGGGTGGACTCAGACGCGCCGACGCACGTCGCCGACCTGGGGTGCGGGACGGGGGATTTGACGCGTGTGCTGGCCGAGCGCTGGCCCGGCGCGACGGTGTACGGCGTGGACTCCTCGGTGGAGATGGTGGAGGAGGCGCGCGGCCGTCCCGCGCCGGGCGCCGTGCGCTTCGAGGTGGGAGACCTCGCGGGGTGGGCGCCTCCCGTGCCGCTGGACGTGCTGGTGTCGAACGCGGCGCTGCACTGGGTGCCGGACCATGCGGCGCTGATGGGGCGACTGGTGGCGAAGCTGGCGCCGAGCGCCGTGCTGGCCTTCCAGGTGCCGGCCAACTTCGATGCGCCCTCGCACCGCCTCGTCGATGAGGTGAAGGCGCTGCCGCGCTTCGCCAGGACGCTGTCGCCCGTGAGGCGGCGTCCCGTGGAGACGCTGGAGACGTACGAGTCGCTGCTGGCGGGGCAGGGGATGACGGTGGATGCGTGGGAGACCACGTACCTGCACCTGCTGCCGGGCGAGGACGCGGTGTTGCAGTGGCTGTTGGGGACGACGCTGAGGCCGGTGCTGGCGGCGCTGGGCACGGACGAGGGGAAGGCGTTCCTGGAGGAGCTGGGGCCGCGCTTGCGTAACGCGTACCCCGCTCACGCGAGGGGCACTCCGTTCCTGTTCACCCGCCGCTTCGTGGTGGCACGGCGCGGCGGGTGAGGCTTCGAGTGACTAAGGCCAGGCGGGCCAGCGGTAGATGCGCCCGCTGCTGCCCACCACCCAGAGGTCGTTGGGGCCCGTGCCGGTGATGTCGTTGTAGCGGCCGCCTCCGTCCTGGATGCGCAGCCATGCCTGGCCGTCATAGCGGTAGATGTGTCCGTTCGCGCAGGTGGCGTAGGCGGACGCGGCACCGAAGGCGATGACCGAGGTCAGGTTGTCGGTGTTGGGGAACGCCTGTTTGACCCAGTGGGTGCCGTCGACCTTGCGCAGGACGGTGCCTCCATTGCCCACGGCGAAGGCGACCTTGTCGTTCACCACCCAGACGCCCTTCAAGGGCCGGGCATTCGGGGTGTCTTGCTCCGCGTTCTCCGACCCCCAGAGGCTGTTGCTCGGGTTGAACCGGAACACGCGAGGCGCGTTCGAGGCGCCGCCCACCAACAGCAGGTGGCTCTGGGCGCTTCCGTGGACATCGTAGACGCTGGGGAGCGCGTTGTTGTCGGCGTTGTAGTTCAGGGTGCCGCCGCCATCCCAGAGGAAGGCCGAGCCCGTGTTCGCGGTCGCTGTGGCATTGGGTGAGCTGGCACCGTAAATCGTGAGGGTGTTGTTGGTGCGCAGGCCGGTGATTCCGAAAATCCACCGGTTGTCGTCCTGGATGTCGGAGCAGTCCGCGGCGGTCGTGTCCTGGTGGGCCTTCTTGCCACCCTCGGAACCGAGCCACGCACGACCCGTGGAGGGGTCCGCCCAGATGCTGCGCCATTGGGTATCGTCAGCGCCGCAGTCTTGATCCGTGATGACCGTGAAGTTCGTGCCGGAGGGCAGCAGCCGCGCGCGCCGGTTCTCATCACCCCCGACCCAGACTCCTCCACGGGTCCAGGAAGAGGCCGAGTACCAGTCCCTGTTGTTGGGCCCCACCGTCTTGCTGGTCCATGCGGGAGCGTTTCCACCCGGGCAGATGCTCTGGGGCTCTTTCTGGCCGTCGCAGTCGTTGTCCAGGTCGTCACACAGCTCGGTCGCGCCGGGGTAGGTCAGCGGGTTGCCGTCGTTGCAGTCCGCGCTGTTGTCGACGTAGGCGCCAGCGGGCTTCACACAGGACTGCACGACGCCGGCGTTGGCGCCGAAGCCATCACCGTCCTCATCCGGGTACCAGAAGGTGGCCACCGATGACGTCACGCACTCCACCGCAGTCTGGATGCTGTTGCACTGATTCGTTCCCGCGCACTGGAGTGAATCCGTGCACGCCAGGCTGAGCGTGGGGAAGTTCTCGTCCTTCACCCCGTCACAGTTGTTGTCCACGTCGTCGCAGAGGTCGGTGAGCCCCGGGCGGATGTTGGAGTTCTTGTCGTCGCAGTCGTCCGGAAGGCCGTTGGTGTATCCGGTGGGGGTGATTCCGCAGACGGCGAGGGGCGGGGAGTCCTTCTTCCCGTGGCCGTCCCCGTCTTCGTCCACATACACGTCCCGGCTGAGCGGGGTGTCGCAGTACAGCGCGCGGTCCGTCAGGTTGCAGCGGAAGACGCCCGTGCAGTCCGCCGATGCAGTGCAGGACTGGCCCAGCTTGAAGTGCTCCGTGTCACTGACGCCGTCGCAGTTGTCGTCCTGCTCGTTGCACAGCTCGGCCACACCGGGGTTGATGCCTGGCAGGTCATCCCGACAGTCGGTTCCATTGCTGCTGACCGCGGCGTAGCCGTCCTTGTCCTCATCCTCCGCCTTGAGCGACAGCGTGACGGCCTGCACGGTGTCGACCACCACCGTCACGCCTTGCGAGTGAGTCACCACGAGGTGGCCCGTACAGGACTGCTCGAAGGCCGTGGCTCGCACCTCCACGGACGCTCCCCAGTCCAGGGGAGGCGCCAGCGCCACCGTCATGCTGCCGCCAGTGCCGAGCGTGCCCTTCACCTCCGCGCCCGTGACTTCCCTGACGCGAGTCGCTCCACTGGCCACGTCGACCGCTTCCACGCGGAGACATCCTGGAAGGAACGGGCCGTAGGTCACCGTGACTTTCACGGCGCCCTGGGTGACTTCTTTCTTGCAGCCGACGAGGACGAGGAGGGGGAGCACAAGCAAGAGCCGTCGCATGGCTCGAATTGTACCCGCGCTCACGTGCCCGGCTCACCTTCTCCGAGTCAGGGTTGAATACACCCCTGGATATTCATGACCCTGGGTCGCGCTCGCTCGGGAAATCCGAGTGAAGCACCATCAACCGCGAATCACGCGCGAGGCTGGCGGGTGTTATCAGCTCCAGCTCCAGCGGAACCTGGGTGCCGTAGCGCTGGCGCATCTGCTGCTTCAAACCCGCGACGTCGAGCGAGCCCAGCGTCTCCAGGGTGCCGTACTCCACGCCCGCGCCCTGGGCATACGCCTTGCGCACCAGCTCCGAGCAATACATCGCCTCGTCGCCCCAGCCGAAGAGCCAGTCGTACGGCTTGCCCAGGTGGACCTTCGCCGCGTCGAGCACGCGCTGTCGTTGCTCGATACTCAATCCCTCGGGGCGCAGCACGAGGATGTGGCCTTTCACGCCGCGCGCCTTCCACTTCGCGAACGGGACGCGCTGCACCGGCTGCACGGCCTCCACCACGAAGATGCCTTGCTTCGTCACCTCCACCAGCCCGACGTGGGAGAGCGGGCTGTGCGTGGCCGCCTGGATGGCCTTCGACTGCCGCGAGCGCGAGGTGTGCAGGACGACGTCTCCCGTCATGAGGTTCGCCTCCAGTCCCTCCCGAGGCGCGGCGACCGCGCCGAGTCCCCACAACCACACCCCCCACAGCACGAGCCACCGCATGGAGCCTGTCCCTTCCAGCACTTGCCGCACCCGCTGTCTCACGGTGCAGCCTCGATGCCAGGACCCGCTCTCGCGAGCCCACCGGAGAGGCATGTGACGCCCCTGGCGCCGAAGGCGTTCCCCGGCGAAGAGCGTGGTGACTCCGCGCGAGGAGTCTCCCGGTGTCCGCCGAGGCGAGAGCACCGCGCCACGAGCCTCTCGGCATGGCGGATCGCGCGCACCGTGTGTACCCGTCAGGTGGTGCGCGTCAGCGGCACTTCGGCCACGCGGTGATACTCCGGGCCGCGGCTCTCGAAGAGGACGAGTCGGTCCACGCGGCCCTCACCGAGGTCCGTGCCGGACAGCGCCTTCACGCACTCGAGCAGCGCCGGGTCTCCAGAGGCCGCGGAGCTTCGGGCCAGCGTCAGGTGGGGCGCGTAGTCGCGGTACTCGGACTCGAAGCCGAGCGGCAGCAATTGCTCCGCGGTGTCGGCCTGCAGGGTCTTGAGCGCGTCGGTCTCCCCGTGTACGTCCGCCCAGAGCACGCGCGGATGCGTGGGCGTCCCGAAGGTGCCGCCTTCGCCCACCGACAGCGTGAACGGTGCGTGCCGGGGACCGACCGAGGCCAGCGCCTCACGGATGGCGGGCAGTCGCGAGGACTCCACTTCGCCCAGGAACACGAGCGTGAGGTGCACGCCTTCGACTCGCACGAAGCGGGCGTGGTGGGCGAGCTGACGCAGCCGCTTCATCTCGGCGGCGACCCGGGCCTCGATGGTGGCCCCCAGCGTGACGGCGGTGAACAGGCGCATGACTCAGGACTTTCTCGCGGACCCGCGCGGCCAGAGCGCGTAGGCCCAGAAGGGGATGAAGGCGAGCAGCTCCGCGCCGACGACGTACAGGCCGCGCGATGACAGCATGCCCGCGCCGATGGGCGACACCGGCAAGGGACGCACGGGCGCGAACAGCCGCGCGTTCGAGAAGGGCCACAGCAGCGCCGCGCCCAGGCCGCCATCCGTCAGCGAGTCCAGGAGCCCGTGGCTCGCCACCGCGAGGAACGCGAGCCCTCCCCAACGTCCCGCGGGGGCCCGCGCCCACTTCGCGACTCCCGCCACCATGAGCGCCACCGCCGCCGCGAACACGAATGAGTGTGATGCGCCCCGGTGTCCCCACGGCGCCGCATAGGGAATGCGAAAGACGAAGGCCACCACGTCCGCGTCCGGAAGCAGGGCCAGCATCGAGAAGAATGCCATGGAGGCAACCAGGCGCCGGGTCGACCCGCCGTTCGCCTCGTACCGCCCCAGGGCCATGCCCACCGCCACGTGACCGATGCTCGCCATGAATGTCCTGGGGTCGAAGATACCGCACGTGGGTCTTGGGGAGCGCGCTGGTGCGTCCCTGGAGGGTGGTGATGGGGTGGGCTAGCGTAGCGGGTTCATGCGGATGCTTTCCCATGTCGAGGATACGCTCCGGCGGCGCCTGGAGGGCTGGCGCGCGCAGGTGGGCGAGTGGCTCAACCGGGTCCGCGCGGCGGGCACGGCGAGCTGGCTGGTGATGTCGTGGCTGCTCGACTGGCGCACGCCGCTCGGAGTGCTCGCGGCGTACCTGGCGCTGGCCGTGGTGCTGTGGGCCGGCGCTCGGCGCTTCCCGCGCCTGGGGCGGCGTCCGGCGCTCGGGCTCGTCTTCCTGGACATGCCCGCGGTCTTCGCCCTCCAGTCGCTGGCCATCGCCACGGCGGGCAACGACAACGCGGTGCCCACCGCGCTCTTGACGCTGGGCGTGTACATCGTGCTCGTGGTGCTGGTGTCCCTGGTGACGCTGTCGCGAGTCATCGTCGTGCTCGCCACGGTGGTGGCCATCGGCCTGGAGAAGATGCTGGTGTTCCAGGCCCAGGTGGAGTGGCAGTCGTTCCTACCGGGCATGGTGCTGGTGCTGACGCTGGGGGCGCTCGCGGCGGCCTTCATCAGCCGGCAGGTGCTGGGGCTGGTGACGCAGGTGGCGCAAGAAGAGGTGCGGCTGGAGCGGCTGGGTCGCTACTTCTCTCCGGAGGTCGCCCGCCAGATTGCCCAGCACGGCACCGAGGCCGGCCGTGGCGAGCACCGCGAGGTGACGCTGTTGTTCTCCGACATCCGAGGCTTCACCTCCATGTCCGAGCGCCTGGACAGTCCCCAGGTCGTCGCGCTGCTCAACGAGTACCTGTCGCGCATGGTGGACGTGGTGTTCCGCCATGGCGGCACGCTCGACAAGTTCATCGGCGACGGCATCCTCGCGTACTTCGGCGCGCCGCTGGACTTGCCCGGGCACCCGAAGGCCGCGGTGGCGTGTGGGCTGGCCATGCTGGAGGCGCTAGAGACGCTCAACGCGGAGCGCGTGGCGCGCGGTGAGGAGCCCTTGCGCATCGGCATCGGCATCCACACGGGGCGCGTCGTCGTGGGCGACGTGGGCAGCTCGCAGCGGCGCGAGTACACCGTGATTGGCGACGCGGTGAACCTGGCCAGCCGGATTGAAGGGCTCACGAAGAAGGTGGGCGTGGCCATGCTGGTGTCGGAGGCCACGCGCCGCTTCTGCCAGGACGACGCGTCCCTGCGCTTCGAGCCCGCCGAGCTCCTGCCCGTCGCGGGCAAGGCCGAGCCCGTGGCCACCTTCGTCCCCGGCAAGCAGGCGCTGCGCGAGGTGGGCTGAGCGGACGCGGGCCGAGCGGGGAGGCTCCCCGGGCCGCCGTGCTCACACCTGGATGTGCCGCGCTCCCTCCGGTGACAGGAGGAGTGTCACTCATGGCTCAGGGATATTCGTTGAACATCGGCTTGAACTCGGTGGACCCGGCGCACTACTCGGGCTGGGACGGAGCGCTCACCGCCTGCGAGGCGGACGCGGAGGACATGGTGTCCATCGCGAAGGAGCGGAAGTTCTCCACGGTGCGCAAGGTGCTCACCCGGGATGCGACGCGGGGCCGCATCCTGAAGGAGCTGGACGAGGCGGCCCGCGTGCTCCAACCCGGAGACCTGTTCCTGCTGACGTACTCCGGACACGGCGGGCAGCTCCCGGACCGCAACAGCGACGAGTCGGACGCGCAGGATGAGACGTGGGTGCTCTTCGACGGGGAGATCATCGACGACGAAATCCACCTCGCGCTGTCCAAGCTGAAGCAGGGCGTGCGCGTGTTGATGTTCTCCGACAGCTGCCACAGCGGCACGGTGAGCCGGGTGGCGTACTCGGCGCTGAGGAGCAGCGGCAGCCTGGAGATGCTGGCGGACACGCTGCATGACCCGTCGCCGGGAGAGCGGCGCTTCAAGGACCTGCCCACGGCGATTGCCTTGCGCACGTACCGGGACAACAAGGCCTTCTACGACGACGTCATGGCCGCGCTGCCGAAGGAGGACCCCATCGCCAAGACGAAGGCGACGGTGCTGCTCATCTCCGGGTGCCAGGACAACCAGCTCTCCAGCGACGGGGCCTTCAACGGCCTGTTCACCGCGAACCTGCTGCGCGTCTACAACAGCGGCAAGTTCCGGGGCAGCCACCGCACGTTCCACCGCCGCATCGTCCGGCGCATGCCGCCGATACAGTCGCCCAACTACTCCATCGTCGGCGTCCCCAGCCGCGAGTTCGAGCGGGAGACGCCCTTCGAGGTGTGACAGAGGGCCGAGGGGGGACTGATTGAGTCCCTCCACGGCCCTCCGGGGTGAAGCAGTGCTCTGGCGAAAGGCTCAGTACGCCTTGGAGAACACGATGCGGCCCGGCGAGTCCTCGCCGGTGACGACGCACTTGCCCGGCTCCTGCTTGAGCGCGAAGGGGCGGTTGCGCGTGGTGAGGCCCGTCTCTTCCTTGATGCGCGCCTCCACCTTGGGGTCCAGGTTCCAGTGGGCGAGGAGGAAGCCCGCGTCCGCCTTCTCCTTCATCTCCTCGTAGGAGTTGACCTCGAAGGTGTGCTCGTCGCGGAACGTCTTCGCCTTCTGGAAGAGGTCCTTCTGCATCTGGTCCAGCATGGCCTGGGCCTTGTCGGCGGCCTCGCCCAGCGGGATGAACTCCTTCACCTTCAAGTCGCGGCGCACCATGACGCAGGTGCCCTTGGCCAGGTCCTTGGGGCCAATCTCGATGCGCACGCAGGTGCCCACCAGCTCGTGCTCGAAGTACTTGAAGCCGGGGCCCTTGCTGTCGTCGTCGTCCACCACCACGCCCAGACCGGACTTGCGCAGGTCGGCGGCGAGCGCGTGGCTCTTCTCCAGGACCTGGGCCTTCTCGGTGTCGGTCGCCTTGCCGAAGATGGGGATGATGACCACGTGGGTGGCGGCCAGCTTCGGCGGGACGATGAGCCCCGAGTCATCCGAGTGGGTCATGATGAGGCCGCCGATGAGGCGCGTGGAGACGCCCCAGGACGTCTGCCAGACGAAGTGCTCGCGGCCGTCGCGACCCTGGAACTTGGTCTCGAAGGCCTTGGCGAAGTTCTGTCCCAGGTTGTGGCTGGTGCCGGCCTGGAGCGCCTTCTTGTCCTGCATCATGGCTTCGATGCTGTAGGTGCGCAGGGCGCCGGCGAACCGCTCCGACTCCGACTTGCGGCCCGTCATGACGGGCATGGCCATGTAGTCCTCGGAGAACGTCCGGTAGACCTCCAGCATCTGGAGCGTCTCCTTCTCCGCGTCCTCTTCCGTCTCGTGACAGGTGTGGCCTTCCTGCCAGAGGAACTCGGTGGTGCGCAGGAACAGGCGGGTGCGCATCTCCCAGCGCATCACGTTCGCCCACTGGTTGATGAGCAGGGGCAAGTCCCGGTAGCTCTGCACCCACTTGGCGAAGCTGCGGTTGATGATGGTCTCCGACGTGGGTCGGATGACGTAGGGCTCCTCGAGCTTGGCGCCGCCCGCGTGGGTGACGACGGCGAGCTGGGGGTTGAAGCCCTCGACGTGCTCGGCTTCCTTCTTGAGGTAGCTCTCGGGGATGAGCAGCGGGAAGTAGGCGTTCTTGTGGCCCAGGTCCTTGAACATCTTGTCCAGGACGCGCTGCATGTTCTCCCACAGCGCGTAGCCGTTGGGACGGATGACCATGCAGCCCTTCACGTCCGAGTAGTCGGCGAGCTTCGCCTTCTGGACCAGGTCGACGTACCACTCGGAAAAGCCCTTCTCTCGGGGCGTGAGCTTATCGGCCATGTGCTGAGCACCTTTTCAAAGTCGTTGAAAGAGGACGGTTGCCTACGCTGGGGCCACCCGGAAATCAACGCTCCCGTCGTCCCAGGGCGTCCCTCGGGTCATCCCAAGGCAGGTCGTTCGCGTTGCGGGGGTTCGCCTGGGACACGAAGCAGGTGGTGGTGTCTCACGGAGACGTGCAGGAGCAGGGTGCGCGCGACACTGCGCGCGTCGTTCCGCTGGCTCGGGGGCTGAGCGCCTGGCCCGTTTTCATTCTCCGAGCACGACTCGGGTGAAGAGGGGTGGCAGGTAAGCCTACCTGTGCTTGCTCGGGGTGGAGCCTGGGGTGTGAGGTGGCCCGTGTGCCGGGTAGGTTCTCCCTCCATGGCCGCGAGGAAATCCGCCAGCTTCGCCGCGCTTGGCGCTGTGCTCTCCTTGCACTGTGCGACCGCTGGGCCCACCTGCATGGACAGCGAGACGTGTTGCCTCCAGTCGAACCTTGGCAACCCGGCTGCCTGTGGCCTTACCGCCTCCGAGGCGACTGCCATCCTCGCAGCCGGGGCAACTACTGCAGCAACCCTCGCCACCAGCGCTGCGGGCGACGACCCGGATGATGGGTGGAGACAGCACTGCATCGATACCTATGTCCGATGCAAATCCCAAAAGAAGCCGCGCTGGGTTGGGGATTGTTACGCCTGCTTCCGCAACTGCGAAGGCCAACACGAATGGCCGTTCGACACCTGCCACGCGCGATAGGAGGCACAATTGTCAGAAGACTTGAAATGGGACGACGTTCGGAACCTCGCGCGCCGTACTTCCGAAGGACAGCCGTTCACGCTCACTGACGAGACGAGGGCAATCCTCCGGCGCACCGCTCCGCAGGTGGCCATTCCCCCAGATGAAGCTGAGCGGGCACTACAACAGGTGCAAAGCGCCGCTGCGTTGCTGGATGAGGTTGCCAGCCGCATCCGCGTTGGGTCGCGGCGCTTGTCGCGCGCCATCGTCGACTCGGCCAATCGCCAGGACGCTGGCGACACGGACGGTGCACGCCAGCCGTTCTTGGATGTGCTCTCGGTTGAGGTTGTGCCCCACTATCGAGCAATCGCCCAGACGCACCTGGAGGCGCTGGACGACCCGTAGCTGACCGGGCTCCTGACGCTCTTGATTGGGATCAAGTGGGCGAGGTGTTCGCATGGGATGATGCGGCCCGTCGCTGGCGGTTCGAGGCCACCTATCGTCCGCGTCCGCCCAGCTCCTTCTTGCATCAGGGAGTCTTGCCGGACTGTTCTTCATCGCCGCGTCCGTAGAAGGTGCGCCATGCCCAACCCGCAGCTTGTCATCCTGGTCGTCTCGCTGCTGGCGGATGGCGGCGCGCTTCCTCCGCGAGAGGATGCCGTGGGGCTGGACGCGGGAGTCCGCGTCGTTGCGCCAGGACCCGAGCGGGCAAATGCGGGGCTCGACGCCGGGTCCGCCATCCCCTGGCCTGATGAAGAGCTTCAGCCGTTGGCCACCCTGGATGGCTCCGCGGTCCTCGCCGCGCACTCCGTGCTGACGCAGGTGCTGAAGCGCTTTCCCAAGGAGGCCGAGCGCTCGTGTGCGTTCTCTCCTCGCTCCTTGGAGGTGCTCGTCGCGCGCAAGGACGGGTGGTACTTCGTTCGTGTCAACCGACGCGTGGACCAGTGCCCGGGATTTGGCCCCGGCGTTCAACTCGAGACCGACTGGTTCGAGCTGTACGCGGTCTCTCCTGAAGGACGCGTGGAGCGCTACCCGTATCACCCGTGAGCCAGCTGCCTCGCGGGTCGCCGCCGACCCTTTTTCTACCGGGAATCTGGAGTCGTCTCGCGTGGATGCAACGCACGCGTGACACCCTGGGGGATGCTGGGAAGCGTTGGCGCGTCGCGCTATGAAGTGCTCTCCATTTTTCCTTGGGTGTTCCCCCTGGAGGCTTCATGCGGTCGTTTCTTCCGTCTCTCGGAGTGGCTGGTGCGCTGACGGCGTGTCTCGTCTCCGGCTCCGCCTTCGCCTACTCCACCGGCCAGACGGGCTACAGCGGCAAGGACAGCGCGCTGACGTGCGCGAGCTCGACGTGCCACTCGGTCAGCGGCGCCACGCCCACCGTCACCATCGAGGGCCCTTCGTCCCTCGAGCCCGGCCAGACGGGCACCTACGCGCTCGTCATCACCGGGGGCCCCGCCATTCGCGGCGGCTTCAACGTGGCCACGGATGGCACGGCCACCCTCACCGCCGGCTCCGGCTCGAAGAAGGTCTCCGGCGAGCTCACCCACACCCAGCCCAAGGCCTTCACCAGCGGCACCGTGCGCTTCGACTTCACCCTCGTCGCTCCGTCCACCGCCACCACGCTCACCCTGTTCGGCGCGGGCAACTCGACCAACGGCAACACCGAGGACACCGGTGACGCGTCCGCCGTCACCACGCTCAAGGTGAAGGTCGGCGACGGCGGCGGCGGCGGCGGTGGTGAGGACGACGGCGGTGGCTGCGCCGCGGCCGGTGGCGCGCCCCTGCTGGGCGCCGTGCTGATGCTGCTCGGCGCGCGCCTGCGCCGCCGCGACGCGTAAGCGGTCGGCTGCTCCTCAGTCAGGCACCGGGGGGCGGAGAGACAGTGAGCAAGAGCGCGGCGTATCCTCGCGCCCCTGCTCACCATGCACCTCCGCCTCCTCTCCCTGCTGCTCCTGCTGGGGCCGCTCGCGTGTGCGACGGGCTCAGGCCTCATCCCCCCGGAAGTTCCGCTCGCCGCCGTGCAACGCGAGCCTGGGACGCTGCGGGTGATGACCTTCAACATCCAGTCCGGTGCCCGGGGCCTGGACGGCGTGGCTCGCGTCATCCGCGCGTCCGTGCCGGACCTCGTCGCGCTCCAGGAAGTCGACGTCGGCTCCACGCGCGCTGGTGGCATCGACCAGGTGGAGGCCCTCTCCCGCCTCACCGGCCTGCCCCACCGCGCCCACTTCCGCACCACGGACCTGCACGGCGGCGCCTATGGCCTCGCCATCCTGTCGCGCTTCCCGCTGGAGTCCCTCGCGCAGTACCCGCTGCCCGTGCCCTCGGGCTCGGAGCCGCGCACGCTCGCGCACGCCGTGGTGTCAGTGGATGGCCGCGAGGTGAGCGTCTACCTCACGCACCTCATCCGCCGCCCCTTCAACAACGCCACGCGCCTGCGCCAGAGCGCGTACGTGGCCCGACTGCTCGCCCAGGACTCCCGGCCGCGACTGCTCCTGGGTGACCTCAACGACGACCCGGACTCGCACTCGGTGCGCCTCTTGCGCCGTGACTTGCGCGACGTCGTCGCCGCCACCGGCGGAGCCAGGGGCACCTACCCGATGCCCCTGTTCCTGCCCACGCTGCGCATCGACTACGTGCTGGCCTGCGGGGCCTTCACGCCCGTGGCCAGCCGCGTGTTGAAGGTCTCCGCGTCGGACCACTACCCCGTCGTCGCGGACCTGCGGCTGGACGTGCTTCCTCCCGCCGACGCGGAAGGTCAGCTCACGTTGAAGCGGTAGAGCACGTCCGGGTCTCCCCGGGTGTAGCCCTTGAGGACCTCGTGCTTCAGGCCCTTCGCGCCGAGCACCGTCAGGCCGCCCCACGCGAAGCCCATCACCGACAGCTCGAAGTACACGTGCGGCTTGGGCACCTTGATGATGTGCAGGTCCGTGTGGCCTTGGCCCGGCAGCACCTCCAGCTCGCCCTCGGTGAAGTAGCCCTTCCAGATGCCGGGCGTGAAGAAGAGAAAGCGGCGGAAGTCACCGGGGCTGAACATCGCCTTGAGCTGACCCTGGCCCAGCGCGTACTCGGCGGACTTGATGCCGAACTGCCACCACGCGTTGGGGTCTCCCGCGTAGAAGCGCTGGAGCAGCTCCTCGTTGAACCGCAGGAACGCGTCCACGGGGATTCGCGTGACGGGGAGGATGGGCAGCGTGAAGACGGGCTCGCGCTTCTTGATGTCCGCGATGAAGTCCTTCCACGCCTGCTCACCGTGGGACTGCAACGTCATCTGTTGCCGAGCCAGGAACGCCACGCCTTTGACTTCCATCCGTGTCCTCCACCGCCAGACCCCGCGCGGGGCCGCGCTCGGGGGACTCCGTCCCGGCTTCCCCGGGAAGGATAGGGTGCGACAGCGTCGCGCGCAGGCGACGCTCGCCTGCTATTCGAGCTGAAGGCCGCAGTCGGCGCAGGCACCCTCGACCAGGGGCGCCACGGTGCCGCAGGCGGGGCAGGGCGGCTCACCCTCCTCCGTCGCGGGCAGCACGAAGGGCGAGGCACCGTCCGCCAGCACGCCTTCGCGCTGGATGCTGTCCATCCAACGTTGCTGGAGCAGCGTCGCCACGCGCAAGCCGTCCTCGGGGCGCACCAGCACCTGAAACTTCGGGCTGCACCCGGTCTTCGCGCACGCCTCGCGATGTACCAGCGCGGGGACGTCCGCCTCCAGACAGGCCTCCACCAGCCGCCGGGCGTCCGCCAGCGCCATCTCCGCGCACGGCACCAGCTCCACGTCGGCCAGCACCTTCGTCACATCATCCTGGGTCATCACCCGGCGGATTGGAGCCCACGCATGGGCTCGCCGTCCAGAGGCGTGCCGTCTTCTCGGACCTGAGGGCACCTCGCGCCTGCTCCGTCGCATCCCCACCCTGCCGTCGCTTCCTCGAGATTCCACGGGTCGATGGGGCGGGTGGGGGCACGACGCAATGCTTCATGGGGCGCGGGGCTGGGGAGCCTGCTGGGCGTGGGTGTTGCTGGCCGTGGCTTGCGAGCGGCCCGAGGAGGTGGCTCCGAGTCCCTCCGTCGTGGAGGAGGCGCCTCCAACTGTCGCGAGCCCCGTGAAGGCGAGGACGCTGACGGGACGGACGCGCTGGCTGCGCTCGCTGGTCGGCGCGGGACGAGAGAGCGCCGCAGGGCTCGCGCACGACTCGCGCGGCAACGTGGTGGTGGCCCTGAACTCGGACGACGCGGTGGCGGACCTCTTCGGGCCGCTGCTGGTGACGGCGGGCTCGGCTGCTCCCGCGTCCCAGCGGTTCACGGTGGCGAAGTACGGCACGGGCGGCGAGCGGCTGTGGTCCCTCTCCCTGCCGGGCTACGTGGAGACAGTCACCGTCAGCTCGCGCGGGCAGGTCCTCGTCGCGGGTCGCAATCCAGCGGGCGCGGACCTCGGCGGTGGGCCCCTGTCAGCGGGGCGCTTCCTGCTCAAGCTGGGGCGCGACGGAGACTTCCTGTGGGCCCGGAGCCTGGGGGCGCTCGGCGTCTCGCCCGACTTCGTCCTCCGGCGCGTGGAGGTGGACCTGCTGGGCAACGTGGTGCTGGCGGGCACGCTGCCCGACGTGAAGCTCGGTGGAGTGCCCGCGCTGGTGAAGGTGGACGCGAAGGGCGGCTACCTGTGGACGTATGCGCACGAGGAGCCTGGAGAGGCCTCGGGCGTGGCGGCGGACCCGGAGGGCCAGCTCTACGTCACGGGGTTGCTGCACCCGCCGCGCTCTCCGGTGACGCTCGACTCGCAGCCGTTCCTCGTCAAGCTGGACGCTCGGGGGCGACAGCAGTGGGAGCGGCGGCTCGACACGGGGGCCGGCGGGGCCACCGGGGTGGCGGTGCATGGCAATCGCGTGCTGGTGACGGGCGGGTTCTCCGCGCCGCTCACCTTCGAGGAGGAGACGCACGAGGTGGAGCCAGGGGGCAGCGAGGCCTTCGTGGCCGCGTTCGACCGGGAGGGCACACCGCTCTGGCTGCGAGCCTTCGGCTTCGAGGGCCTGGGCATCTCGATGGACGAGGACGACGGAGTGACGGTGGTGGGGCGCTACGCGCACGGTGACGACCTGGGCGCGGGGCCCGTGGTCGGCGCGCCAGACAGCACCTTCAATCTCTTCCTGGTGAAGCTGGACCGCGTGGACGGCGCCTTGAGCTGGGCGCGGGGCTTCGCCATGGCGCCGTCAGAGGGCGGAGGTCCCTCCGATGCGCGCTTCTTCGTCTCGTCGTCGAGGAAGGGCACGAGCGCGTTGCTGGGCGCGCAGCTCTCCGCGGTGGATTTCGGGACGGGGGTGCTGAGTGGGCCCGGCGGCGGAGGGCGGGAGCTGTTCCTCGGTGGCTTCGAGCCCTGAGGAAAGTCGGCGGGGTGGACGGCTCGCGGATAACGTGGGGCGCGTGCCTCCAACTTCGCTGAGAGCGCGGCCCGGACGCGCGCGCCGACTCCTCGTGGTGTCCGTGGGCGTGGTGACGTGCGGCGTGTTCGGCCTGGCATGGGTGGTGGACCGCTTCGGGCAGCGCGAGCGCGTGGAGCCCTCCGACGCCGTGGTGGTGCTGGGCGCGCGTGTGCTGGCGGGAGGTGTCCCGTCCGGTGCGCTGCGAGCGCGCACGGAGAAGGCGGTGGAGCTGTACCAGCGTGGCGTGGCGCCCCGGCTCGTCTTCTCCGGAGGCGTGGGCGTGCATCCACCCTCCGAAGCACGGGCGATGCTCGCGCTCGCGACGCGGTTGGGTGTCCCCGAGGAGGCGTGCGTGCTGGAGGAGGAGAGCCACTCGACGGATGACAACGCGCGGCTGACGGCGAAGCTGCTGCGCGGCTTGGGCGCGCGGCGCGTGGTGGTGGTCTCCGACCCGTACCACCTGCTGCGCGCGCGACAGTACTTCCGGCTCAATGGCTTCGAGGTGAGCACGAGCCCCGCGCTGGAGACCGAGCGCAACCTGCACTGGGTGGACCGCTTCTATTGGACGGTGCGCGAGGCCATCGCGTTGTTGCTGCACCCGCGCGTGTTGTGGGCCCGAGCTCCGGCGGACTCGGGGCCGCCCGTCACGACTCCGGAGCGGTGAGCGCGCGCAGCTCGCGTCGACCTCCGGGCACGGCCACGCGCAGCAGCACGGACTTGCCCGGCTCGGATTCCTTCAGCACGCGCGCCAGGTCCGTCGCACGGCGCACCGGCTGACCGTCCGCCTCCACCACCACCATGCCCGGCACCAGCCCGGAGCGCTCGGCGCTGGAGCCCGGCACCACGTCCGTCACCAGCGCACCCGCGCGTGGCAACTCCTGCGCACGCGAGAGCCTCGGGTCCATGTCCGACAGGCTCAACCCCACGCGCTGATGCGGCGGCTCCGCGTGCTCCTCCGGAGGCTTGCGTCGGGCCACGCCCTCCAAATCCGGCCGCGTGCCCAGCGTCGCCTTCAGCTCCGTCTTCTTCCCACCTCGATAGACGGTGAGCGGCAGCTCGGAGCCCGGCGCCTTGAGCGCCACCGCGCGAGTGAGCGCGCGCCCCGAGGCGATGGGGCGTCCCCCCGCCGTGACGATGATGTCATCCGGCTTCAGGCCCGCCTCGGCGGCCGGTGTGCCCTCGTTCACCTCGGTGACGATGGCGCCCTCCGCGTTGGTCACGCCCAGCGCGCCGCCCAGGTCCGGCGTCAAATCCTGCACGGCGACCCCGAGCCAGCCCCGCGTGACGGCGCCATCCTTCTCCAACTGCGGCAGCAGCTCCTTCACGAGCGAGCTGGGCACGGCGAAGCCGATGCCGGACCCCTGGCCGATGATGGCGGTGTTGATGCCCACCACCTCGCCGTGGAGGTTGAACAGCGGCCCGCCGGAGTTGCCCGGGTTGATGGCGGCGTCCGTCTGGAGGAAGTCGTCGAACGGCCCCACCTGGATGTCACGGGCCTTGGCGGAGAGGATGCCCAGGCTGACGCTGGAGGCGAGCCCGAAGGGGTTGCCGATGGCCACCACCCAGTCCCCCACGCGCAGCGCATCCGAGTCCCCCAGCTTCACCACCGGAAGCCCCTTCACGTCGCCCTGGAGCTGGAGCACCGCCACGTCCGTGAGCGGGTCCGTGCCCAGCACCTTCGCGGCCAGCTCGCGCCCGTCGGGAAACTGAACGCGTATCTCCGTGGCATCCGCCACCACGTGGTTGTTGGTGAGCACCAACCCCCGGGCGTCGATGACGAAGCCCGAGCCCAGCCCCTGGCGCGGCCCTTCCTCACGCGGGTCATCGAAGGGAGCGCCAAACGGCATGCCGGGCATGCCTCCGCCGAACGGTGAGCGCGGTCCTCCACCATTCCAGGGAGAGCCCCGACGGGAGCTGCGCGCGGGTGTGGCCTCGCGCACCTCCACGTTGACGACGGCGGACTTCACCGACTCCACCAGCGGCGCGATGGACGCGAGCGCCCCGCGCATGTCCGGTGGCATCGGCTGCTTCGCGGGGGGCGCGCTGTCCGGATTCACCTCGGACGAGGGCGCGGCGGGCTCCTGCTGAGTGGGAGCGGGCTGTGCTTCATCCTGCCCGCGGCGGCAGCCCGCGAGCGTCAGGACCAGGCCCACGGCGACCGCGCGTCTGCTTCCCTTCATCGCGTTCCTCCCCTCGCATCAACGCCGCGCTGCCATGGTGCGGAAGTCGTCCGTCGGATGCGCCGGGCCGTGCCGGCGCGGAGGACGACACGTGTCACTTGAGGTGGTGCCCCTCGTGGGAGAAGGCACGAGGGAGCGGGACTTGCTCGCCCGCTCCACGAGCTTCAGGCCGAGCGCTCACGTGCCGTCACCGCGGCACTCGGAGGCCCCAGCGTGTCGATGCGGCGCAGCAGCTTCTCCAGGATGCGGAAGAGCGCCTTGCGGTCCACGCCATCGAGGATGGAGAGCAGCTGGCCCATGCCCTGGGTCATGAAGCGCTCGAGCCGCTGGTAGGTCTGCATGCCATCGGGCGTGAGGCGACAGCGGACCACGCGGCGGTCGGCCGCGCTGCGCTCACGCAGCAGGTGGCCCTCGCGCTCCAGCCGGTCGACGAGCCCCGTGACGGTCTTCTCGGTGACGCCCAGTCGGCGAGCAAGCTCGCCCATCGTGAGCGAGCCGTCCTGGCCGAGCCAGAGCAGCGCATGCACCTGCGGGGGCGTGAACTGGAGCTGTTCGCAGGTGCTGGCGATGGGGTCACGGAGCGAACGGCGCCGACCCAGCGCGAGCAGAAGCTGCTGGAGCTTCAGCACGTCCGCCGAGATGTCCTCATCCTCTTTAGGGTGGATATTCCGTGACACGGAGTATGGCTTAGCGGGCAGGGCCCCACGGGTCAACCCGTTGTCACGGCGTGGGCAGCCGTGCGGACAATGCGCCCCCCGGTGTAGGGAGCAAGAGGAGCGTACAGGAGTGCGTACCATGTCCAGGCTGTGCGTGCTGACCCTGATGCTCCTGGTAGGGGCCGCGAACGCGGAGGAAGGGCTCGTCTTCGCCGCCGCCAGCACCACGGACGTGCTGCAAGAATTGCGTCCCGCCTTCACGGCGGCCACCGGCCATTCGGTGGTGGTGGCCCTGGGCTCATCCGGAGACCTGGCACGTCAGGCGATTGCGGGAGCTCCGGCGGACGCCTTCCTCTCGGCGGACGTGGCGAGGATGGAGGCCGTCCAGCAAGCGGGTCTGGTGCAACCCGGGACGCGCGCCGACCTGTTGTCCAACCGGTTGGTGGTGGTGGTTCCGGTGGATTCGAAGCGGAAGCTCGCCGGGCCCGAGTCGCTGAAGGGGTTGAAGCGGCTGGTGTTGGCGGACCCGGCCATCGTCCCCGCGGGGGTGTACGCGAAGGCGTGGCTGGAGAAGGTGGGGCTGTGGAAGGAGCTGGAGCCCCGCGTCGTGCCAGCACTGGATGTGCGGGCCGCGCTGTCGGCGGTGGAGGCGGGCCGGGTGGACGCCGGTGTGGTGTATGCGACAGATGCGGCGCAATCGAAGAAGGTGAGGGTGGCCTTCGAGGTGTCCGAGACGGACGCGCCGCGCATCGTCTACCCGGTGGCGGCGCTGACGAAGGGCAAGGCGCCCGAGGTGGGTAGGGCCTTCGTGCGCTTCCTCCAGTCCGAGCCCGCGCGAGCGGCCTTCCGACGACATGGCTTCATCGTGCTCGCGCCGGATGCCGGGAAGCCCGCGAAGTGACGGACGACACGACGGGGCTGGTGCTCTTCACGGTGACGGTGGCGGCGGTGGCCACGCTCATCATCCTCCCGCCCGGCGTGGCGGCGGCGTACGCGCTGGCGCGCTGGCGAGGCCCGGGGCGAGGCCTCGTGGACACGGTGCTCGCGTTGCCGTTGGTGTTGCCTCCGACGGCAGTGGGCCTGGTGCTGCTGGAGCTGCTGGGCCGCAACGGTCCGCTGGGGCGCCTGTTGGATGCGGTGGGCGTGGAGGTGGTCTTCACGCCCGGGGCGGTGGTGCTGGCCAGCGCGGTGATGGCGTTCCCGTTGCTGGTGCGCTCGGCGCGCTCGGGCTTCGAGGAGGTGGACCCGAGGCTGGTGGCGGTGGCGCGCACGCTGGGGGACTCGCGGGCGCGAGCGTTCTTCCGGGTGACGCTGCCGCTGGCGTGGCGCGGGGTGGCGGTGGGCGCGCTCCTGGCGTTCTCCCGCGCGCTGGGCGAGTTCGGCGCGACGGTGCTGGTGGCGGGGAACATTCCCGGGCGCACGCAGACGCTGTCGCTCGCCATCTTCCAGCACACGCAGCTGGGGCAGGACGCGCGGGCCCTCCAGTTGGCGGGCATCGCGGCGTTGCTGGCCTTCGTGGCGGTGTACGCCACGGAGGGGCTGACGCGCTGGCGGGGACGGCGGGTGCGCGCTTGAGTCTGGAGCTGTCCGTGCGCTTGCCGCTGGCGCGCTTCGCGCTGGAGGTGGACGTGCGGCTGGAGGGCGCGTCGGTGGCGGTGCTGGGCCGCTCGGGCTCAGGGAAGACGTCGCTGCTGGAGATTCTCGCGGGGCTTCGACGCGGCGCGCGCGGTCGAGTCGTGGTGGGAGGACGCGTGCTGCTGGACAGCGCGGCGCGCGTGGACCTGGCGCCGGAGGCTCGGCGCATGGGGTACGTGCCGCAGGACGCGCTGCTCTTTCCTCACCTCACCGCGGAGCAGAACGTGCGCTATGGCGCGCGAGCGGGCAGGCCGTCGCGCGTCGAGGAGGCCGTGGCGCTGCTCGAGCTGGGGCCGCTGCTGCATCGCTACCCGGCCACGCTGTCGGGAGGGGAGAAGCAGCGCGTGGCCCTGGCGCGAGCGCTGGCGACGGACCCGGCGCTGCTGTTGCTCGACGAGCCGCTGGCCGCGCTGGACGTGACGCTGAAGGAGCGCGTGCTGCCATACCTCCTGCGCGTGCGGGACGAAGCGCGTGTGCCGATGCTGTACGTGACGCACCAGCTTGGCGAGGCGCGGGTGCTCGCGAAGGAGGCCCTGTTGCTGGAGGACGGGCGCGTGCGCGCGGCGGGGCCCGCGTCCGAGGTGCTCGGTGCGTCCGCGCGCGGACTGCTGGCCTCGGAGTCCGAGGGCGAGGAGAACATCCTCGAAGGCGTGCTGGAGCGGCCGTCCGAAGGTGGCACGCGGTTGCGGGTGACGGAGGGCCTGTCGCTCTGGGTCCCCGACGCGCCGGAGCTGCCACCAGGCGCGCGCGCGGCCTACGCGGTGCCGGCCGAGGACATCCTCCTGTCCATGGGGCCGCTGTCGGGCGTGTCCGCGCGCAACGTACTGGTGGGCACCGTGGTGGGCGTGGAGGGCGCGGGGGCAGGGGAGGCCGCGGCCACGGTGGAGGTCGAAGGCGTGCGCTGGGTGGTGCGACTCACCGAGGCCTCGGTGCGTGAGCTGGGCGTGGCCCCAGGAGTCCGTGTGTATCTGGCGGTGAAGACCGCCGCGTGTCGTCGGTTGCGGTGAGCGCCAGCGCTCGGTTGTTCACGGGAGGCATGTCGAGGCGCTCGCCGGGCTCGGGTCCGCCTTGCCCACAACGACCTGCACGCCCAGGGAGACGAGACACCGGACCTGGTGTCCCGTCCCCTGGAAGCGGGCCGTCACATCAGACGGACATGCTCAGTGCAGGCGCTGGTAGAGGACGTCGAGCAGGGTGCCGTCGTCGCCGCTCAGCTCCCAGAACATCGCGCCGCCCAGGCTCTTGCTGATGATGTAGTCCGACTTCGCGTGGAGCGTCTGCGGGTCGTCATACGCAATCCACACCTGGGTGGACGGGCTGTAGACGTAGGCCTGCTTCGCCTCGGGGTGGGTGAACTTGGAGTACCCGGAGCCCGCGCGCTCGTAGTTGGCCTTCACGTCCTTGTAGTCGAACACGCCCGTCAGTCCGGATTGGCCATCATCCCAGGTGCCGCGCGTGGGCACGCCATTCTGGAACAGGCCGTTGTTCACGTTCGGCACGCCGCCCCAGCCACGGCCGTAGAACGGAACGCCGACGACAATCTTGTTCGGAGCGACGCCCAGCTCGAGCATCTTCGCCACCGAGCCATCCGTGTAGAAGCCCGCGCTCGCGCCCGGGTCATTCGTCACGCGGTTGAGCGCCGAGTGGAAGTTGACCGTGCTCTCGAAGGAGCCGTGATAGTCGTAGGCCATCACGTTGATCCAATCGAGGATGTTGGACAGGTTCTTCGTCTCCTGCTGGTTGGCGAGCAGGGCCGGCGATGCGCCCGTGGCGATGGTGAGCAGGTACGGCTTGCCCGTCTGCGCCGTCACCGCGCTGAGCTGGCTGCGGAACTCCGCCATCAGCGCCGTGTAGTTCTGCTTGTCCGCCGGGTTGTTGGTGTTGCCGGGCAGGCCGCCGCCCACCGGGTACTCCCAGTCGATGTCGATGCCGTCGAAGACGCCGACGCCATTCACCGCGTCCACGCCGGGGTACTGGCCCTTGATGAACATGTCGACGCAGGACTTCACGAACGCCGTGCGGGACGCCGCGGTGGCGGCCACCTGCGAGAAGTACTTCGACCACGTCCAGCCACCGACGGAGATGAGTACCTTGAGGTGCGTCTGCGTCCGCTTCAGCTCCTTGAAGGCGCGGAAGTTGCCGCGCAGCTGCCCCGGGTCCCACTCGCCCGTCCAGCCGCCGCCCTTGTCGATGTCCGCGAACACATCACCGAGGACGCACTTGCCATCCGCGGAGATGTTGGAGAACGCGTAGTTGATGTGCGTCAGCTTGGCCGCGGGGATGTTGGAGACCTGGTAGTTGCGGCCGTAGATGCCCCACTGGGTGAAGTACCCCACGATGCGCTTGCTCGTGTTGCCACCGGGAATCGCCACCGTGACGGGGACCTCCCGCGTGCCTACGTTGCCGGCCGCGTCGAAGGCCCGGAAGATGTAGTTGTAGGAGCCGTTCTGCGCGGAGCTGGAGAAGCTGCGCGTGAAGCTGTTGCCCGTGGAGACGACGGTGCCGTTCTCCAGCAGCTCCACGCGGGACACGCCCACGTTGTCCGAGGCCGTGGCCGTCAGCGTGACGGAGCCCGCGGCGGTGATGTTCGTGGCGCTGGCGTTCAGCGTGACGGTGGGCGCGGTGGTGTCACCCTGGACGGTGATGGCGACCGTGACGGGGACCTCCCGGGTGCCCACGTTGCCGGCCGCGTCGAAGGCCCGGAAGATGTAGTTGTACGTGCCGTTCTGCGCGGAGCCAGAGAAGTTGCGCGTGAAGCTGTTGCCCGTGGAGACGACGACGCCGTTCTCCAGCAACTCCACTCGGGACACGCCGACGTTGTCGGTGGCGGTGGCCGTCAGCGTGAGCGAGCCCGGCGCGGTGATGCGCGCGGTGCTGGCGCTCAGCGTGACGGTGGGTGCGGTGGTGTCACCACCTCCCGCCGGCCCCAGGTCCAGCCACAGGGACGCGACGGCCGGAGGCGTCCAGTCCGACTGCGACGTGTGGGGCTGACGGCACTGGTAGAGCCGGCCGCCATAGGTGACCTGCGTGCCCACCGAATAGGCGACGCCCACCGCCCACTCCGAGGCGAGCGGGGCCTTCATCACGCTGCCAGGGCCCTCGCCCTGCGAGGAGGAAACGTCTTGTCCGCAACCGCCAGCGGACAGGGCTGTGACCATCAGTCCAATGAACCACTTGCTGCGACGCATGCTTGCTCTCCTCGGTGCGAGCCCAGGGCGCCCCTCGCGTCGTCCACGCGGGGTCAGCTCGGGAACTCGTTTCCAGGAAGGAGGCTTGGACCTATTTTTCCGGGTTAATGCCTCGCAGCATTTCCAGGAGAAATGGGTGTGAGGCTTTGCGGTGGACGGTGTGGATGGAAGAACACGCACTCACCGGAAGCGATGCTTGCCTGTCATGGCCTCACCGCGTCGAGGTGCCAGCACAGGAGCGTCGCACGGGCTGCACCGAGCCACTGCCAGTTCGTCGGCCTCGACAGCGGAGCGCGCCAGCCTGCCAGGTGCCAGGGCTGTGCCGCAGCCCGGTGAGTGGAACCGGATGATCATGGATGCGCTACTCCAGGCTGAGACGAGAGCCGGCCGGTTGTTGACGCGGGATGGGATCTTGAAGGAAGTCGCGAGGCATATGCGGGACTATCGAATCCCCATGAACTTCACTTCTGGGAGAGGACGATGAGTGGTGGAGGAGCTTGGCGGGGCGACATCAAGGCACGCCTGTACGAGAGGGTTCGTGAACGGGGCTTCGGCTCACTCATGGCCTTTGCCGATGCGCGCCCTGCCGTTCCGCTGTACGTCCTGGCTGACGAGTTGGGCAACGACGTTGCTGCCGTGCAGATTCTAAGCGGCTTGATGTACGAGGCGGAGCAGCGCAAGCAGGTCACGCGCTTGGTTCGTGACGTCCTCGTGCGCGAGTTGGCCGAGAGGTTCCCGAATGGCTGGCCGGACGTGCTGGACGATGCAACCCGTGGAGAGGTTGCGATGGGGCTCGGGTCGTGGTTCGCCTACACCCCAGTAACCCACAGGGCGCGGGTTGATCGGGCAGGGGATGCGCTTCTCGCCAACCCTCCCCCCGCTGGCTGGCATCCACTCGGCCCTGACGACGAGCTTCTCCGGACGCTCCTCCCCGACGAAGAAGCCTGAACGGAGCTGGTGGCCCTGCGTGTCAGAGACGGAGCTGCCATCGGAGCCCCTTTCTTCATCGAAGGGTTGGCGCTGGTCCGACTCGCGGAGCGCGAGGGCCTGGAGACGGAGGAGGACCACCTGTTCATCCCTTCCCTTGCCCGCGAGGCGCCCCGGGCTTCTATCGAGCCAGAGACTTGGAAGAAGCCGTCGCTGGACTCCCACCGTCCCGGATGCTCCCGAAGAAGCTGCCGTAGGACGGGCTCGCCTGAGCGCTCCCACCTCCAGGGCGAACTCCCCCAGGGCCAGCAGCCCTGCCTCCCGCGAGCAGCCGCGCCGCGGCTCTGTGGACTCACCGGAAGCGCTGTTCGTCACGGCCTCAGTGCCACTGTTCGTTTCCACCCACCCACGTGGCCTGCACGGAGAGGTCCTCGCGCAGCAGGGTGAGGTCGGCTCGGTATCCGGCGGCGAGCCTGCCCAGTCGCCTCTCCACTCCGAGCGCCTGGGCTGGATAGAGGGACGCCATTCGCAGTGCCTCCTCTAGAGGGAGGCCCAGCAGGCGGAGGCAGTTGCGCACCGCCGCTGCCATATCGATATCCGCGCCCGCCAGCGTTCCGTCCTCCGTCACGAGCCGACCGTCCTGGCGCAGGATGGTGTGGCCATACAGCGTGAAGGTGGACTCGTGGGTTCCCACGGGTGGCATGGCGTCCGTGACGAGGAGCACTTTGCCGGGGGGCTTGGCCTTCAAGAGCTGGCGAAGGTTCGCGGGGTGGACGTGGTGGCCGTCGACGATGACGCTGCACCACGCTTCGTCGGCGCAGAAGCCCGCCTGCACGGGGCCGGGTTGGCGGCCCAGCACCGGGGGCATCGCGTTGAACAGGTGCGTGAAGCCGCGCACGCCGGCCGCGACGGACTCCAGGGCGCGCTCGAAGCTCGCCGTGGTGTGGCCCGCGAAGAGGAGCGCGCCAGCGTCACTGAGGCGTCGCAGGAAGGAGTCCTCCACGCGCTCCGGGGCCAGGGTCATCAGCAGTCGTCCGCCCGCGCGGGACAGGTGTGCCGCGAGCGTGGTGAGGGACGCGAGGTCGCTCGGCTCTGGCTGACGGATGTAGCGCGGCGCGTGGACACCGGGGCGCTCGGGGCTGATGAAGGGGCCTTCCAGGTGGATGCCGAGCACGCCACCGTGGGGGCGCGACATCGCCTCCGACGCGGCGGCGCAGGCGCGGGTGGTGAGGTCGGGGGCGTCGGTGATGAAGGTGGGGAGCAGGCCCGTGGTGCCCGTGCGCCGCATCGTCGCGGCGATGGCGAGCGCCGCGTCGACGGTGGGGGACTCGTTGAACAGGACGCCGCCCGCGCCGTTGACCTGGAGGTCGATGAAGCCCGGGACGAGCAGCGTCCCTGAAGGCAGCGCGCGCGGAGTGATGCCCACGGGGGTTTCCTCGCGGGGGACCACCGCGACGATGCGCTCGCCGTCGAGCACCACCGCGTGCCCGTCGAGAAAGCGCTCTCCGGTGAACACGCGGGCGCCCAGCAGGACCTGCGTCATCTCGTGGCCTCCATGGGTCGAGCCCGCTGGATACCACCATGAGCCCCGCGGTGGTGCTCGCTGAATGGACGGAAAGGACGCTCGCCTGCCAGGTGGGGCGGATGCGGGCAACTGGGTGACGCCTGGGATTGAACAACCCGACGCCTGAGTCCCGGGTCCGGGGGTTGTTTCCCGACGCGTGCCTCACAACTCGGTGGTGCGCCTTCGCTGAGCGCGCGCCGACGCGTGCCCCCGTGAATGGAAGAGGAGTCAGGTGATGCTGAGTTTCCGAACGAAGACAGTCACGCTCGGCGCGGTCCTGCTGGGCTGGGTGGTGCTCTCGGGCTGCGGGCTGCCCGAGGAGGGCGTGACGCCCGACACGCACGGAGACGGCGTGGGACGCCCCATGGCAGCCCAGGAGGCCGTGGGTCCGCCGAGCGTGCGCGCGTGGCAGGTGTTGGACACGGGCATGATTTATCGCGGCAACACGCGCTCCTCGCGAATCGCGCGGGACAGCGGGGGCAACGTGCTCACGCTGGCGAGCTACTGGCGCAACGGCTCCCAGCGCACGCTGGAGCTGCTCAAGCTGAATCCCTCTGGACAGGAACTCTGGCGCAAGGTCTTCGACTGGCCCGTGGCGCAGCTCCAGCCGGCCGAGTCCGACTTCTATTCGTTCCCAGACCTGGTGGTGGACGCCGCCGACAACATCCTGATGGCGGGCCATGCGCCGGAGACGATGGACCTGGGGGATGGCGCGCTGGGCAGACGCTCCTTCGTGGCGAAGTTCTCTCCATCGGGGACGCTGCTGTGGCGGCACGCCCTGTGTGACGAGCTGGGCATCCGCGCCGTCGCGGTCGACTCGCAGGGCGCGGTGTGGCTCGGAGGCCAGGTGGGCTTGAACTGCAACGTGGGCGGTGGCGTCCGGTGGGTGCTGGAGGTCCCGGGGTGGCAGGGCTACATCGCGAAGTTCGCCGCGAATGGCGACTACGTCTTCGACCGCGCGATTGGTGGCAGGGGTGACCGCGTGGAGGTCATGGACCTGAAGACCTCCTCGGACGATGGAGTCGTGGTCGTGGGGTGGCGCTATGTCTTCAATCGCGGGCCGGACCGGGTGGCCTTCGTGTCCAAGTTCGCCCGGAATGGTCCGCACCGCTGGTTCCGCGAGTACCCCAGCGCCACGGGTGGCTTCTACTCCGTCGCCGCGCTCGGTGACGATGTCGTCGCGGTGGGCAGCTTCTCGGGGACCATGCGCTTCAAGGGGCAGGACTACGCGGGTGGCATCTGGGGGCGCGGCAACATCGCCGTGTACTCGCTCACCGGCGAGGAGCGCTGGATGTCGCTGGTGGGTGCCTGGCTGAAGGATGTCTCCACGGGCCCGCTCGGCATCGCGGTGTTGGGTGCGTGCGACGCCACGTGTCCGCCGCCCGAGGTCCAGTTCGGCGGGACAGATGGAGTCCTCGGGCTCTACTCCCCGGCGGGAAGTCGCCTCTGGGGCGCGGGAATCGGGCCCTACCACGGCGCTGCGTGGGAGCTGACGTACCACCCCACGGGCGAGGTCTCCCTCACGGGGGACGCGGACGTCGACACCTCGACGTCGCCGTTCAGCGCGAAGCAACTCATCCAGCGGTTGCGGCTCCAGTAGCGCGCGGCACCTCCTCGCGTCAGCAGCAACCGCCGGGTCCGAAGGAGGCCCTGTCCTGCTGGGTGACGTTCATCGTGGGTGCGAGGCCAGGGGGAGAGACGCAAATCTGCTCAAACAGTATCAGTCGGGCTCTACTGCCAGGAGCCTCCCTGTCCTCGAGGTTGTCCAACCAGGGCGGCGTCACCCGCCGTGTGACATTGAGTCACGGATACCACCGCGGAATTTGTCTTTATTCCGAGAACCCTGTCGTGCTCGTGTGTGAAGTCCTTGCACTGGGGGGATGTCAATGGCGCCACACCGCCGAAACACGGGCGTCGCATGGAAGGCCGTCTGGCTCTTGTTCGTGGTCCTGGGCGCCTCCGGCTGTCAGGCGGGCACTTCGTCGCCGGAGGAGAGCCTGGGCACAGCGAGAGCCGCCGAGACGGCCAGCCGCCTGGGGCTCGTGGCCGCCGGTCGCAACCACACGCTCGTCGTGCGCTCCGATGGGACTGTCTGGGCCTGGGGTGACAACGCCCACGGCCAGTTGGGCAACGGCAGTCTCCAGGACCAACGTGTGCCCGTCCGGACCTGGGGCTTGTGGAACATCAGCGCCGTGGGCGCCGGTGACATGCACTCCCTGGCGTTGAAGTCGGATGGCACCGTGTGGACCTGGGGCAGCAACGTCTACGGCCAGTTGGGCGACGGCACCACCACGAGGCGCCAGACGCCAGCGCGGGTGTCTTCGCTGGTGGAGGTCGTGAAAGTGGCCGCGGGCTTCTCGCACTCGCTGGTGCTGAAGGCGGACGGCACCGTGTGGGCCTGGGGCAGCAATGGCACGGGGCGGTTGGGGGACGGCACCACCACGCAACGCCTGCTGCCCGTGCAGGTGCAAGGCCTGCCATCGATTACGGCGATTGCCGCAGGCAATGCGCACTCGCTCGCGCTCGACGCCAGCGGGGCGGTGTGGTCCTGGGGCAGCAACGCCAATGGACAACTGGGCGACGCCACGCCCGCCTACCGGGCACTCCCCGCCCCAGTCCCGGGCCTTGGAAACGTGACGGGGCTGTCGGCGGGCAGCAATCACTCTCTGGTCCGGAAGGCGGATGGCACGGTGTGGGCGTGGGGTGCCAACGCCTACGGCCAGTTGGGCGACGGCACGACGACGGCCTTCCGCTCCACGCCGCAACAGGTGCCGGGCTTGGGGGGCGTGGACGGTGTGCTGGCGGCGGAGGTGCACTCGCTCGCGCTGAAGTCGAATGGGACGACCTGGGCGTGGGGGGCGAACCCGCGAGGCCAGCTTGGCGATGGGACGCTGGAGTCGAGGCTGCTGCCCGTGCAGGTGGTGGGGCTGACCAGCGTGGTGGCGGTGGCGGCGGGCAGCGGTCAGCACTCGGTTGCATTGCTGGTGAGCGGCGATGTGTGGACGTGGGGCCAGAACGTGGAGGGACAGTTGGGAGATGGCTCCACCGCCCTCAGTTCCCTGCCCAGGCGGACGCTGGGTCTGGTCGAGCGGACAACGGGGGCCTCGGGGGCCGCGCATTCACTGGCACTGAAGCCCGATGGCAGCGCCTGGGCTTGGGGCATCAACGACGTGGGCCAACTGGGCGACGGCACCACCACGAATCGATTGGTGCCCACGCAGGTCCCAGGCCTCGCTGGCGGAGCGGCCCTGGCCGCGGGCTTCTCGCACTCGCTGGCACTGACGTCGGACGGCACCGTCTGGACCTGGGGGTTCAACGTTGGTGGTCAACTGGGGGATGGCACCACCACCACCCGGCTGGCGCCCACGCAGGTCGCGGGCCTCACCGGTGTGGCGTCCCTGTCCGGAGGCAACAACCATTCGCTGGCGCTGAAGGGGGACGGCACCGTCTGGGCTTGGGGGAGCAACTCCTACGGCCAACTCGGCGACGGCACCCTCATCCGCCGGCTGGTGCCCACACAGGTCGCGAGCCTCACTGGCGTGGCGGCCCTGGAGGCGGGCCACAACCACTCGGCCGCGCTGAAAGGGGACGGCACTGTCTGGGCCTGGGGTGACAACGGCAATGGCCAACTGGGGGACGGCACCCTCACCAACCGACAGGTGCCCACGCAGGTCGTGGGCCTCACGGGCGTGGTGTCCCTGGCCCTGGGCTACGGCCACTCCCTGGCGCTGAAGGGGGACGGTACCGTCTGGGCCTGGGGTGACAACCTCTATGCCCAACTGGGGAATGGGACGACCACCCGATGCCTGGTGCCCACGCAGGTACTCGGTCTCACCGGCGTGGTGTCCCTGGCCGCGGGCACCTCTCACTCGCTCGCGCTGAAGGAGGACGGCACCGTCTGGGGTTGGGGCCTCAACAACGCGGGTCAGCTCGGCGATGGCACCCTCATCAGCCGATCGATACCCATCCAGCTATCGGGGCTCACTGGCGTGGTGTCCCTGGTGGCGGGCGACTCCCACTCGCTGGCGATGAAAGCGGACGGCACCGCCTGGGCCTGGGGCTGGAACTATCAGGGCCAGTTGGGCGACGGCTCGTCAGGGACAAATCCCTCTCCGGCCGTCGTCTCATTCAGTGGCGGTCGCAGTCTGGCGGGCGGCTCGCATTCCTTGGCTCGAAAATCGGACGGCACGGTCTGGGCCTGGGGGGCCAACAACGCTGGCCAACTGGGAGATGGCACAAACACCGACCGACCGTTGCCCGCGCAGGTCGCCAACCTCTCCGACGTGGAGTCGTTGGTGGCGGGTACTGCCCACTCACTCGCATTGAAGTTCGATGGCACCGTCTGGGGATGGGGCTCCAACAACCAGGGCCAACTGGGAGATGGCACCACCACCCACCGACTGGTGCCCACGCAAGTCCCGGGCCTCACCGACGTGGTGTCCCTGGCCTCGGGTGGCTCCCACTCGTTGGCGCTGAAGGCGGATGGCACCGTCTGGGCCTGGGGCCGCAACGCCAATGGCCAGCTGGGAAATGGCAACACCACGGGCCGGCTGGTGCCCACGCAGGTCTCGGGCCTCATCGGCGTGGTGTCCCTGGCCGCAGGCACCTCTCACTCGCTGGCGCTGAAGGCGGATGGCACCGCTTGGACCTGGGGGGCCAACAGCTCCGGCCAACTGGGAGATGGCACCACCACGGGCCGGCTGGTGCCCACGCAACTCGCGGGCTTCACCGGCGGGGTGTCCCTGTCCGGGGGCACCGCTCACTCGCTCGCGGTGAAGTTCGATGGCACTGTCTGGGCTTGGGGTTCGAACCTCTATGGCCAGTTGGGAGATGGCTCGACCTCCACCCGACTGGTTCCCACGCAGGTCCCCGCCCTCTCGGGCGTCAAGGGCGCGAAGACCGGGGGCAACCACTCGCTGGCGGTGAGGGCGGATGGCACTGTCTGGGCTTGGGGCCGCAACACCACGGGGCAGTTGGGGGATGGCACCGTCATCCAACGACAATCGCCCACCCAGGTGCCGGGGTTGATGTCTGCCGTGGACATCCTGGCTGCGTCCACCCATTCCCTCGCCGTTTCGGCGGACGGAGTGCTGAAGAGCTTCGGAGACAACCTCTACGGCCAGCTTGGCAATGGCATCCCGTCCAGCAGGCTGACGCCGATCCAGGTCTGGTGAGACGCCCATCCCTTTCTCGGGCAATCATCGCGCATGTGCGGTGGAGGGTGGGCGCTACCTGCCACACGAGGCGTAGGATGAGGCATGCGTTCTCCAAAATGGCCCCTCCTGGCCGCCCTGGTATTCGCTTGCGTCGCCTCCGCGGCCAGCCCCGTGCCCACCTACCAGACCCAGACCCTGGAGGGCTGGACGGTTCGCATCGATGACCGCCTGCTGGCGGCGGCGAACAAGCCCCTGACGGACAAGGCCCTGGTGCTCCTGTCGGCGCAGCTCAAGGAGGTCGTCCGAATCGTCCCCGCGGGCCCCGTGGCTCAGCTCCGCAAGGTGACGCTGTGGCTGTCGCCGCCCTATCCCGACGCGCCGGATGCGGCTCGGTACCATGCTGGCGAAGCCTGGCTGAGGCAGCTTGGTCGCAACATGGCGATGCTGAAGAGCATCGAGTTCTCGAATGTCCTCATCTTCGAGAAGGAAACCCGGCGGATGCCCGTGTTCGTGCTCCACGAGCTCGCCCATGCCTATTACGACCGTGTGCTCGGTGAGCGCGCCGACATCAAGGCTGCCTATGCGCGCGCGATTGCAAACAGGAGCTACGACTGCGTGGAGCGCAGGCGTGGGCCCGACCAGCCCATCACGTTCGAGCCTGCCTATGCCATGCTCGACGATTGGGAGTTCTTCGCGGAGACCTCGGAGGCGCTCTTCGGCCGCAACGACTTCTATCCCTTCACGCGTGAAGACCTGGGCAAGCACGACCCGGGCATGCTCGCGCTGCTCCAGCAGGTGTGGCAGTTGACCACGACCACGACACCCGCCCCGCCCACGACACCGCCTGTGTCCGCCGCCTTCGATGCCCGCTGCTACTACCGGTTGACGACCCTGTGGCAAGGCGAGGGCATGTCGCTGGACATTCTCTATGACGACAAGGCCAACAACGTGCCCATCCTCGCCAGGACGGGCAAGCTCTCGGGGCAGATGTGGAAGCTGACTCCGGAGGCCAACGGCTTCTACCGACTGACGACCCAGTGGCGTGGGACCAGCCTGTCCCTGGCCAACACGGCCGGCAATCGCCCCCTCCTCGTCAAAACGGCGGCTGTCCCGGAGCAGCGATGGAAGCTGATTCCGGAGCCCAACGGCATCTACCGGCTGACGACCCAGGCGCAGGGCGACGCGCTGTCTCTGGGCATCGTCAATGACAGCAAGGCCAACAACATCCCCATCCTCGCCAAGACAGTCTGCAGTGACTCGGGGCAGCTGTGGAAGGTGACCTCCGAGCGCCCTGTGGGGGATTAGCAGTGAGCCAGGAGCTCTCGTTGGCGCCAGTGAGTCAGGGCGCGGTGCGCGCCTGTTCGGCCTGGACCTGTCGTGCCTCCAGCTTGCGGTAATGGTCGGCGAGGACGTCGAAGGCCTGCTTGCGCTGGCCTGTCTCCGAGAGCAGTCCCTTGCGATTCCACCCCTGCTGGTAGACGGGGTGTTGTCTCCGGGGTGAGCGGAAATCCTTCAGCACCCACGGCACCAAGCCCTGCGCACCGCTTTCTGGGCAATGAACGGTGACTTGGTTTGGGGTAGTCAGATGCCGTTCGCAATGCTGAGCTTTGGGGATTCTATCTCTTCCCGTTGAGGGCCGTTTCAAAAAGTGGGGATAGTTGCTTGCATTGCTGTTGCAGGCTTAGGTCTAAGTTGGGGTCCCCCTTTGATGCAATTATCCAGCCGCCAATGCAGGGTACTGCAGAAAACTCGCGGCCCGTGAGTCGACAGACGTGAATGGGCGTATTGCCTTTGTGGCACTGTTTTTCGAGAATTGGGGCCAGTCGAGAGGGTTCGTTCCTTGATTCGGCAATAAGTAGTGCCTGGAGATGGTTGTTTTTTCCGCTAATGCCGATGAGGACCCGGTAGGTGCCAGAAGAAAGCCACCGACTGTGCCACCACCTGTCTTCAGTCTGCTCTTGGATAGGCCATCCTGCCATTTCGAGCTCGGTTCGAGTCTGCCCTGGGAGCGGAATGCATAGCCCTAGAGCGCCGATCAGGAATCAGCCCGAGGAAAATCGATCGCTTACGAGCACGGTCGACGCGGGCTGTCGCCGAGTGCTCAGGTCACCTCCTCACGGAGGTGCCACTTGGACCGATGGAAGCCCACGATGGAGTGCAGTGCCCGCGAGCAGAAGCTCCTGAAGCTCGCCGGCAAGAGTCGGAAGCTCTTCGTCTTTCTGCGCGAGCACCGGCACGAGTTGTTCGACGACGCTTTTCAGGCCGAGTTGGAGTCGATGTATCGACAGACGGGCCAGGGTGAAGCCGCGCAGCCGCCTGCGCTGATGTGCATGGGCCTGTTGCTACAGGCCTACCTGCAGACTTCCGATGCGGAAGCGGTGCGTCTGTCGGCGAGCGACCGCTGCTGGCGGTTGGTTCTCGGAACGCTCGATGATGAAGAAGACGCGCCCGCGTTTTCGCAGGGCGGGCTGCAGCAGTTCCGCGAGCGCCTCATCGCGCACGAGATGGACCGTCGGCTGCTCGAGCACACCGTCGAGGTGGCGAAGCGGACGAAGGGGTTCGATTCGAAAAAGACGCCGAAGACGTTGCGAGTGGGGGTCGACAGCCGCCCTTTAGAGGGAGCCGGGCGGGTTGAGGACACCATCAACCTGCTCGGCCACGCAGGCCGCAAGGTGGCCGAGTGCATGGCGCTCGCGCTCGGCACTGACGTCGAGGAGGTGTGTCAGCAGGCCGATGCGCCGTTGCTGAGGGCCAGCAGCATCAAGGCCGGCCTCGACATCGACTGGAGTGCGCCCGACGCGAAGCTCGACGCACTCAATCGCCTGTGCCGACAACTCGACCGCCTCATGGCCTGGGTGGCGAAGCAGTCGAAGTCGTGCGTCGAGGCGCCGCTGACGCGTTACATCGAAGCGCTCGCGCAGGTGCGCGAACAGGACCTCGAGCCTCGCCCCGAAGGAGGCGTTCAGATTCGACAAGGCGTGGCAGCCGACAGGCGCATCTCCATCGAGGACGCCGACATGCGCCACGGGCGTAAGAGCAAGAGCAAGCGCTTCAATGGCTACAAGCAGCACGTCGGCATCGACCTCGACACCGAGCTCGTGGTGGCCTGCGCCGTGTCACCCGCCAACCGCCCCGAAGACGAGGCGACGGACGCACTGCAGGAAGACATGGCCCACCAGGACCTCTATCCCGACGTTCTGCTCGTCGACAGGGCATACCTCAACAGCACGATGGCCGAGGACGTGCTGGCCAGCGGCGGCGACCTCGTCTGCCGGCCGTGGCGAGGAGCCAGCGCGAAGCCGGGACTGTTCGGCAAGCGCGACTTCAAAGTGAACATCCGCGACGGTACCCTCACGTGCCCCGCGGGTGAGGTGGAGCCCTTCGAGCCCGGCGCCGTCGTGCACTTCGACCCGGAAGCCTGCGGACCGTGCAAGCTGCGCCCCAGTTGTACCCAGGCCGCATCCGGTAAGGGGCGCAGCGTCACGATGGGCGATGACGAGCGGCTCCAGCATCGCCTTCGCTCACTTCTGCAGTCGCGCGCGGGCCGCGCACAACTCCGCGAGCGGGTCGGCGTCGAGCATCGCCTGGCTCATCTCGCCAACCGCCAGGGTCCGAAGGCCCGTTACCGAGGCACGCGCCGCAACCTCTTTGACCTCAGGCGACTCTCGGTCGTCCAAAACCTTGAGGTCGCCGCGCGCTTCCAGCTCGCGGCGTGACCTAACCTGTTCGGCGCTCTAGAATCGCCAGTCCTGTGCAGAGTGTCACTATTCACCTCCAAATTGGCTTTGCCAGTACCATTCCATAACCTTGTGCGGTGTTACCAGTGCATTGGGTGAGTCGGGCAGCGCGCCATCCATTGCTTGGTCTGAAAATTCCGGAATGGGTGCGGGGGCGCCTGGACGTGCAAGATATTGATAATCAAAGAGTCCGGCATGAGTTAGTTCGTGAGCTAGGTTTGTCACGGGATTATATCCGTCGCGAACAACCATCTGGTCATATAGCTCAATAGTCCCGCCGGCGTTACATCGGTTTCGGCCCACGCCGAGTCCCGGAATGAACCTTCCGTAAACTCCATTCTTCAGCCCTGTTGGGAATTGCGCATCCCCCGTGACGCTGTAGACGTAGGGCGACCTGTCTAGGTAGTTGTATAGCGCGGCGCCACTTGGATGCTGTTGAAGCTGCGCGATGAGCAAGGAGGCGCGAGCATCAACTGCGTATACCTCGCGGCCATCCGGATCGACGAAGTTGACGGGATTGTTGAGTGCGTACATGTAGGAGGGGACGGCATGGCCAACAACATCCCCATCCTCGCCAAGACAGTCTGCAGTGACTCGGGGCAGCTGTGGAAGGTGACCACCGCGACTCCTCCGGATTCACCGTGAGCAAGTTGAGGACTCCCCTTGCCAACGGTCACCCCGGCCCCGACTTTCGTCAGGCGCTGTTCGTCAGGGCGCAGTGCGCGCCTGTTTGCGCTGGCCCGTCTCCGAGAGCAGTCCCTTGCGATTCCATCCCTACCCACGGCACCAGGCCCCGTGCACCGCTTTCAGGGAAATGAGTCGCCCCCGTCCATCGAGCGCGGCTCTCCGGCGGCGACGCGCACACCATCGCCACCATCTCCCCGCGCTGCCGAACCGACCTGGCGCACCCGTGACTCAGCGACCGAGATCTGGGTAGGCACACCGGGCTGTGCCCGTACAGGACAGCGGGAGGCCAGGAGATTCTGTTATGTTCGGCCGCGTCTTGGTTCACCAACTCGGTCCGGCTCAAACCCCTCGTGCGCGGTCTGGCTTGACGCAGCGTGCGAAGCGAGTCATCGCTGCCTCTCCATTTCTGAAAGCCCTTCAAGCCGCGCCGCTGAGCGGCTCTGCGCGCTCCCAGGATCCGCACCATGCTCACGCCCTCCCTTCCGCTGACCCCTGACACCGCGAGGCACTTGTCCCTGCTGCGGATGCTGGGGCCGCCGGAACCGTCGCGGCACTCTCGGTGGCAGCGGTTGGCCTGGGATGCGTCGTCGCGCTATCTGTTGTCGGTCCAGGAGCGGGGCGGTACGCCGCTGCGTTGGTGGGACCTGCACTCGGAAGAGTCGGCTCCGCTTGTCGCGCACCCCGGCCCCCAATGCGTGGGCGCGTGGTTCCTGCCCGGCTCCCAGCGGCTTCTGTCCGTGACGGTACGTGGCACCCTCCAGACCTGGTCCGTCACCGACGGCAAGCTGTTGTCCTCGGTGGAGACGGGTGGGTCCGTCGCCCATGGGTGCCTGTCGTCGGACGGCGCGCGCCTGCTGCTCACGGCCAGCCAGGGACGCGGTCCTGCTCTGGGACCTGGAGCGCAACTGGCCCGTGTGGCAACTGGAGGATCCGGCCTTCCTCTACGGCTGCGCATTGTCGCCGGATGGCCGGTTCGCGGCCGTGGGCGTCGCCGAGGAGCAGGACGGCGACGCGACATGTAGCTCGGTTCGCCTCTGGGATGCGAGGACCGGTAAGCCCGTGGCGACCCGCACGCTCGACTCAATGCGGATCTGGACCGTGGCGTTCACGCCGTCCGGAGCGTCGCTGGTCGCCGCGAATTCCGCTGGCCAGTTGTTGTTCCTGGACCTTCCCGGACTTGAAACCACCCGGACCCTCAGGGCCCCAGCCTCCGGGGCCCTGCAGTTGGAGTTCAATCGGGAGGGCACCTTGCTGGCGGCGGGTCCGGACGCGAGCGCGTTCGCGGTCATCGACGTTCGTGAGGGACGCGGCGTCTTCGCCTATTCGGATCTGCACGACGAGGAGGGAAGCACCGCGAACTTCTCTCCCGACGGACGCTTCGTGAGCTGGGGCATGGACGACGGCAAGGTGGGCGTCTGGGGCGTGAAGCCGCGTCCCTGACGCCACTTGAGACTGTTCCCCAGGCATGACGCCGACGCAGACGAATCGACCCGATGGCGGGGCGACGGGTGGAGCAAGCATCCGAGAAGGAGGCCATGCGCCAGCGCCTCCAGCAGTGCCTCCGTGGCAGTAACTGGGCAGACGATGAGGTCATGCGCCGGCTGGCCTTGAAACTGGAGGCGGAGACGTCCCTCAAGCAGTGGGTTCGCCTGACGAAGCTGCGCTGGCGCGTCGAGCCTCCAGCGTCAGGGCGCGGTGCGCGCCTGTTCGGATTGGGCCTGTCGTGCCTCCAGCTTGCGGTAGTGCTCGGCGAGGACGTCGAAGGCCTGCTTGCGCTGGCCCGTCTCTGACAGCAGTCCCTTTCGATTCCACCCCTGCTGGTAGACGGGATGTTGTCTCCGGGGTGAGCGGAAATCCTTCAGCACCCACGGCGACAGTCCGCGCAGCGAGGGCACCTTCTCGCTCATCGCGAGCGTCTGTCGGTGGTACTCGGCCTGGAACTCCTCGGAGAACTTTCGCTTCAGCCCGGGCTCGTGGAAGCCCGCCTGCGCATCGGCGCCGAACTCGGAGAAGATGAGCGGCTTGCCCGTGTCGTTGCGCCAGCCGATGCCCGGCAGGTCCGCCAGCGCGTCGTCGGAATACCAGCCGTTGTAGGTGTTCACCGCTGCGACGTCGAGGTGGCTCACCAGCGGGTCCTTCACCACCATCACCGACTTCCCCTTCTCCTGGACGCGGTCAATGAGCAGCGCCGCCGTCACCAGCCGCGTGTCGTCGAGCGCCCGCGCATCGGCCGCCAGCCGCGCCAGGAACGCATTGCGCGCGTCGCTCACGGGCGTCTCGTTGGCCACACTCCAGAAGGCGATGGAGGCGCGGTTGCGATCTCGCAGGATGTTCTCCGCGAGCATCCGCCGCGCCGTCTCCAGCGTCTCGCCCCGGGCGAAGTTGACGCGCCAGTAGACGGGAATCTCGCTCCACACGAGCAGCCCCATTTCATCCGCCATGCGCGTCATGACTTCCGCGTGGGGATAGTGGGCCAGCCGCACGAAGTTTCCATGGAGCCCGTGCTTCACCTCGCCGAGCAGCGCGCGCGCCGCCCCGGGAGTCATGGCCCGTGTGGGGTGCTTGCCCAGCTCCTCTTCATGAAGGCTGATGCCGCGCAGGAACACGGGCTTGCCGTTGAGCAGGATGTCGTGGCCTTTCACCGCCAGCGTCCGGAAGCCGATGCGGTCCACCAGCCGGTCCTCACCGGCCTCCACCGCCACCTCGTAGAGCGTGGGCTGCTCGGGACTCCATCGCTTCAGTGCCGAGGGCTCCACCGCGTCACCCGTCCAGCTCCCATCCGCGCCAGTGCGTCCCTTGAGCGTCAACGCGAGCGCGGGAATATGCACCCGCACGTCGGCACCACCGGCCTTGGCGCCCTGGAGTCGCACCGTTGCGCGAAGGCGGCCGTCATCGCCCAGGCGGACCCACGCATCGTCGATGTACGTGGCGGGAGTCAGCACCAGCCGCACGGGCCGGGTGATGCCGCCATAGGTCTCCCAGTCCGTGACGGTGGGCGGCACGGTGTCGGCGGAGCGGACGGAGTCGACACCGACCGTCACCTGGTTCTCTCCCGTCCGCAGCAGGGACGTCACCTCGAACGCGAAGGGCGTGAAGCCTCCTTCATGTGTCCCCACCGGCTTGCCATTCAAATACACGCGCGCCACGTAGTCGGCGGCGCCGAAGCGCAGGAACGCCCGCTGTCCCGGCGCCTTCGTCGCGGTGAAGGTCCGCTGGTACCAGACGAGGCCGTCGTAGTAGCGCATCGTCTCGTCGTGGGAAATCCACGAGCCGGGCAGGTGGACCACGGGCGAGCGGCGCATGTCGTACTCGTAGAGCGCCGTGGGGTTCGCGCGCGTGAGGACATCGACATCGACGTCGTCATAGCGCCGGTGCCCGGGGCCCGCCTCCGCGCCATGGAAGCCCGCGAGCCCATCCCGGTACGGGTCCACCGACCAATGCCATGCACCCGACAAGTCTTCCCCGGCGCGGGCCTCCACGTTGACCAGCACCGGCCCGGGTGTCAGGGGAGGAGCACTCGCGAGGGATTGCGTCGCCAGTCCGACAATCACGGTCATCCCTCCGCACCACTGTTTGAGCCACCGTCCCGGCATCATCTTGCTCCGTGAGTGGGAGCGTGTCCGTCAGGCTTCGGCGCACGCCGCGAGAGGAGCAGGCTAGGCAGGGAGGCCAATCCCTGTCGAACCGGTGCGCATGTCCAGTCCGCGTGTCGAGGCGAAGCCCCACCCGGTCCTCGCCGTGCTCCTGGGCGTCCTCCTGGCATTCCTCCCCAAGTGCGCCATGTGCTGGGCCGCCTGGCTCAGCCTGTTCGGAGGGGTCGGGCTCGCGAGCGGACCCGCCCTGGACTGGCTCTTCCCGACGCTGATGGGCCTCTCCGCGCTCCACCTGCTGCTCCTGCTGCGGAGGGCGCCGCGCCGGGGACCCGCCCCCTTCGCGCTCAGCCTCGCGGGCTTCGTCGTCATCCTGCTCGCCCGGGAACAGCCAGTCCCGGCGCGCTGGCTGTTGTTCCTCGGCATCGCGCTCATGGTGAGCGGCTCGCTGCTCAACGGCCTGCCTCGAAAGAAGCCACCTGAGTCGGACCTGCCCTCACTTCCGACGCGTTGACGCACGAGGACTACGAGACGAGCGCGCCGTGAAAACGGACATCCCTCCGTTGCGCCCTATACTGAGGGCCACGAAGGGGTACATCTCAGCATGGGTACGCGCATCCTCGGCATGGTGCTGGCCGGAGGCCAGGGAACTCGGTTGTCTCCGCTCACACAGCGGCGCTCGAAGCCAGCGGTGCCCTTCGGCTCGAAGTTCCGCATCATCGACTTCGCGCTCAACAACTTCATCAACTCCGGCATCTACTCCATCTACGTCCTGACGCAGTTCAAGGCGCAGTCGCTGACGGAGCACATCCAGCGCGGCTGGCGCTTCGGCTCGGTGTTGTTGTCGGACTACTTCATCACCCTCGTGCCCGCGCAGATGTACCTGTACGAGGAGCTGGGGCCCGTCTGGTACCGGGGCACCGCGGACGCCATCTACCAGAACATGCATCTGGTGGAGAACCACCGGCCCGAGCACATGGCCATCTTCTCCGGCGACCACATCTACAAGATGAACGTGGCGCACATGCTGGAGCTGCACGAGGACCAGCGCGCGGACATCACCATCGCCGCGTATCCCACGCCGCTGGCGGACGCGCACCGCTTCGGCGTCATGCAGGTGGACGAGCGCGGCCGGGTGACGGAGTTCCAGGAGAAGCCCAAGGACCCCAAGCCCATCCCCGGCCGGCCCGACACCGTGCTGGCCAGCATGGGCAACTACATCTTCCGCAGCAAGGTGCTCGCGGAGCTGCTCGAAGTGGACGCCAAGACGGAGGGCTCCCAGCACGACTTCGGCAAGGACGTGCTGCCGCGCGCGCTGCGAGACGGCTACCACATCCAGACGTACGACTTCGCCAAGAACCCCATCCCCGGGCAGACGCGACCCAACACCTACTGGCGCGACGTGGGGACGCTGGACGCGTACCACGAGGCGTCCATGGACCTGGTGTCCATCAACCCGGAGTTCGACATCTTCAACGCCGAGTGGCCGCTGCGCACCGCCAGCGAGTACAGCCCGCCCGCCAAGTTCGTCCATGAGTCCGGCGAGCGGGTGGGGCGCGCGCTCAACTCCATGGTGGCCGGCGGCTGCATCATCTCCGGCGGCGTGGTGCGCGAGAGCATCCTCTTCCGCCGCGCGCGCGTGAACAGCTACGCCAGCGTGCAGCGCTCGGTCATCTTCGACGAGGTGGACATCGGCCGGCACGCGCAGGTGAAGAACGCCATCATCGACAAGGGCGTGCGCGTGCCGCCCAACACGAAGGTGGGCTTCGACCTGGAGGCGGACAAGGCGCGCGGCTTCACCGTCACCGAGGGCGGCATCGTCGTGGTGCCCAAGGGCTACCGCTTCGAGTGAGGCCTCACAGCCCGCGCTTTCCGTCCGCCCAGTAGGCCTTGCTGCGCAGAGCGCGCTTCGTGAACCCGTGCTGCTCCAGCAGCTCCTGCCGGAGCATCACGATGGAGCCCGCGTGCCCGGCCAGGTAGCACGTCGCGCCCGTGAGCACGTTGCGCGAGAGCCACTCGCGCAGCGCCGTGCCGCGCGGCTTTCCCTCCGCGCGCGGGACGGCCGTCAGGGGCACGCCCACGCGAGCGAGCCAGTCCTCCGCGCCCGGCTCCACCTCGATGGCGCCCAGCATGCGCAGCGGTGAAGACAGGGAGCGAATCATCGCCTGGAACAACCCCAGACACGTCTCGTCGCCCAGGAACAGGTGCGCGGGCGCCTCCTCGTCCACGCCCAGCCTTCCCCCGGGCCCGAGGATGTCCGCGGTGTCTCCCGGCTTCAGCCCCGAGGCCCACTCGCTCCCGGGCCCCTGGCCGTGCAGATAGAAGACCACCTCCATCGCCCCGTGCCCCGGGTCCACCAGTGACGGCGTGTAGTGGCGGAAGGCCGTCGGGCTGACGCGAAACTCCACCTCGTGCCCGGGCTCGTACGTCACCCCGCGCAGGGACTCACCCTCGAAGCGCACCCGCCGCAGCCGGGGCGCCAGCGTCTCCACCCGAGAGACCTGCGAGGGCTTCGCGAACCAGGGCATCAGCGTGTTCGCGATGACCGCGGGCATCTCCGGCATGGGGTCTCCCTCGTGGGTGCGGGTGTTGAATCTTTAATATTGAAAATGAGAATCGTTATCAAGTACGGTGTTGCCCTGTCGAATGGGTCGAGACTCCGTCCGCCCAGGGAGAGGGAGACACGAGAATGATGAGCCATACCGAGGAGGCGCTGCCGAAGCGCGCCGGACAGCAGGGCCTGTGGGTCCTGGTCGCCGTGGGGATGTCGCTGGCGTTGCTGGTGAGCTGTGGCGAGGACGACCCGAAGGACGACCCGGCGCCGCAGGTTTGCGAGGCGAGCCAGGTGACCTGCACCGAGCAGACCATCGACCGGATGAGCATGCTGTCCGTGGTCTCCACGGGCGAAGTGCGCGAGGAGGGGACGACGGCCGGTGAGTTCCACACCTTCATCGACACGCGCGCCGGTGGCCTGACGCCGACGATGTCCTATACGTACCTGCGCTTCACGCCGACGGGGCTGACCCAGGTCCAGATTCACGACCAGGCGGCGCTCGCGTCGACGGACTGGGACCTCGCGGTGCGTCGCTACACCATGCGCGTCAACAGCGGCACGTCCGGGCCGTCCTGCGTCGCGGTGGCGAACACGGCCGAGGGCTCGACGTTCGCCTCGGTGACGGCGAAGAGCGCGGCGGCTGGGGAGTTCAGGACGGAGGCGTGGTTCGACGCGTCCTGCACGCTCATCCCGGATGACTCCGGTCTGAATGGCCCCGCGACGGTGCTGGGTGGCTTCTGGCGCTACCAGAGCTGCGTGGAGATGACGGGCCGCATCTTCATCGTCCGGCTGGCGGACGGCCGTCACGTGAAGCTGGAGGTGACGGGGTACTACGAGCCCTCCGCGCAGCAGGTCTGCAACGAGACGCACTCGGTGCCGCAGCCGAGCGGCTCGGGCTCCATCCGCATCAAGTGGGCGTTCCTGCCATGAGACTGGGGGCGTGGCTCCTGCTGCTTCCCCTGGGATGTGGCCCCGTGCAGCCGTCGCGGGCGCCGCATGAGCTTCCCGAGTCGCTCGGCGAGGCGCGAGCGGGGCAGCAGGCGGGAGCGCGCCCCACCTCACCCCAGGCGGTGCCGCCGAACTTCGGCGCGGGCGAGCAGGTGGAGTCGGCGGTGTCCCCGAAGGGGCGCTTCCGGGTGCACTTCTCGCGCGTCGGACTCAACGCGGTGCCGTCGGGGGACGCGGATGGCAATGGCGTGCCCGACGCGGTGGAGGTCGTCGGGCGGGCCTATGAGCGCGTCGCGGACTTCTATGTGGGGCTGGGGTTCCTCCTGCCGGGCAGCGACGCGGCGGTGGGGGAGGACAACGGCGGTGATGGGCTGTTCGACGTGTACCTCGTGGACTTCGCGGGCCGGGCGGATGGCGCGTTCCGGCTGGATGGTTGCGAGGAAGAGGACAGCAAGTGCGTGGGGTACATGCTCCAGGAGAACGACTTCGCCGGGTACGACTACCCCTCGTTCGAGGCGGCGGTGGGCATCCTGGCCAGTCACGAGTTCTTCCACGCGGTGCAGGCGGCCTACCGGCCGGGGCTGGGCAGCGTGGTGTCGGAGGGCTCGGCGGTGTGGGCCAGCGAGCGCTTCGACGAGACGCTCGATGACCTGGAGCAGTTCTCCTCGTCGTATCTCTCCCGGACGGACCGCAGCCTCGTGTTGGACCCGACAGGGCCCGCGGCGTCGTTCAGCTATGGCGCGGGGGTGTTCTTCCAGTACCTGGGCGAGCGCTTCGGAGACCGGGTCATCCTGGCGCTGTGGCAGGAGAGCCTCGTGTCGCCGACGGCGCCCTGGTTCAACTTGCTGGACACGGTGCTGCGTCGCGAGTGGGGCGCGGACTTCGACACGGCCTTCACCGAGTTCTCGCAGTGGAACCTCTCCACGGGCGCGCGGGCGCGAATCGACCAGGGCTATGCGCGAGGGGGTGGGTATGACGGGCTGGCGCTGGCGGCCAGGACGCTGCCCACGCAGGAAGCGGATGTCCGGGTGACGACCGCGTCGACGCGCTACTTCGTGGTGCCCGGTGGTTCGGCGGAGGTGCTGGCCAGGTACACGCTCAAGGCCGGCGAGGACCCGGCGAAGCTGCACCTGCTGGTGGCGGCGGTGACGGACACCGCGGTGCTCCGCGTGTCGCGCGCGGAGGGCTCTGGAGCGCTGTCCGCGAAGGTGGACGCGTCGGACGCGCGCGAGGTCATCATCGCGGTGGTGGATGGTCGCCACGAGGGCGTGGGCCGCTACGGGACGCTCTGCCTCACGGCGGATGCGACGGGCGCGCCCTGTGTCGACGTGACGCCCGGCCCCAAGGACCCCGACGACGACGGGGGCTGCGGCGCGGCGCCGAGCGGCCCGGGATGGGTGGCGCTGGTGCTGGCGTTGCTTGCGCTCAGTGCACGTCCGAAGCGGGCGCGGGTGGCGGCGCGGGCGCGTCCGACGGGCACTGGCGCTGGTACTCCGCCAGCGCGCTCTTGAAGCGCGCCTGTTCCTCCTGGGGCCACTCGGACGGGAGCTTCGCGATGGCGCGGTGCTGGTCGAGCACGGCCTGCTTGCAGTGGCCCCGGTGGAAGGCCACCAGTGCCGCCGTCTCCAGCACGTAGGGATTCTGGGCGCCGGTCTTCCTCGCCATGCGCGCCAGCGGCTCGGCTTCCGCGTAACGGCCGGCCTTGGCATGCAGCCACGCCAGCTCCGCCGCGGCCCACCAGTACGTGGGCGAGGTGAGGTTCAGGTAGCGCAGCGCGTTCGCATACCAGGGGTCGTCGGGCAAATCCCGCGCGAGCACCCGCGCCAGGTGTGCCCATGCGGAGGGGCTGGTCGGAAATCTCTGCGCCCGGGTCCGAGCCCATTCCAGCTCCTGCTGCGAGGTGGGCTTCGCCTGGCTGAACGACGTGTTGAGCTGGAAGGTGTATGGAATCTCGAGGGGGTGTCCCGCCAGCATCGCCGGCTGGTACTTCGACTCACGCAGCGCGGTGAGCAGGGCCTCCGTGAGCCCATAGGGCGCGAATTCCAGCACCTGGATGTCCCGGACGATGCCGTCCGTCCCGAGGCGACAGGAGACGACCGCCACGGCCATGGCTCTCTTGAACAGAGCCGCCCGGGTCATCTCGGGCGGCTTGCCTTCGAGCTTCGTCGGGCGCTGGTACTGCTCGCGCTGGTACGTGCACGCCTCTTCCAGCTCAGCGTCACAGGCCGCGCTGAGGTCCTGGGCGGCCTGCTTCACCTGCTCCTCGGTCGCCGTGCCCGAGAGCACCTGGACCGCGTCGGCGAAGATGGCCCGAGCCTGCGCCGGCTCCACGACAACGGTCGGCGCGGGGTCATAGAGCGGGCCAGCCCCGCCCATGTAAGCCTCTTCTCGCTCGACCATCGGGTCGAGGTAGTGCGCCATGGTGCGCGACAGGTGCCCATGGCTCGCGGGCAGCGAGGGAACGCGGGAGGAGAAGTGACTGCACGCGCTGCCCCCGAGAAGAAGGGGGAGGAGGACGATGTGGAGAGGACGCATCGCCGAGTACGCTAGCGGCCTCTGTCCGCCCGGAGAAGCTTTGCCCAAGGCGTGTCCAAGGTTGCGGGTCGGAAGGCGCTGTCCGGAGTGTGACAGGGAGTCCCAGCCCCTCCTTCCCAGGGGGGAGTTCGCCGTCGACCGCGCGACAGTGCGAGGGGCGCCCTGCGTCGGGACTCGTTCAAGTCCCCGTGAGCCGTATCGCGTCTGTCCCGAGTTCCGGCTAAGCGTGGGGGCCTGACCGCCGCACGGACCCGAGACCTTCATGCACAGCGCATCCGGCCAGGACAGCAGCGCGCCCTTCATTCGTTCGGTGGGCCGGGCACTCCCGCCACATTATGCCTCGCAGGAGCAGCTCATCGCGGCCTTCCGGGAGCTGTGGGCCAAGCGCCACTTCAACCTGGAGCGACTCGAGGACCTGCACCGCAACGTACAGGTGGGGGGCCGCTACCTGGCGCTGCCCATCGACGCGTACCCCGCCCTGGTGACGTTCCAGCAGCGCAACGACGCCTGGATTCGCGAGGCCACGGCGCTCGGCGAAGTCGTGGTGAAGCAAGCGCTTCAGCGGGCGGAGCTGACGCCGGCGGACGTGGACCACGTCTTCTTCGTCACCGTGACGGGCATCGCCACGCCCAGCATCGAGGCGCGGCTGGCCAACCGGCTGCGCTTCCGTGACGACTTCAAGCGCACGCCCATCTTCGGGCTCGGCTGTGTCGCGGGCGCGGCGGGCATGGCGCGGGCGGCGGACTACCTGCGCGCCTTCCCCACGCACACCGCGCTCGTCGTCTCCGCGGAGCTGTGCTCGCTGACGCTGCAGCGCGAGGACCTGTCCATCCCCAACATCATCGCCTCCGGCCTCTTCGGGGACGGCGCGGCCTGCGCGGTGCTCAGAGGCGCCGACGCTCCCGGCGCGAAGGGGCCCCGGGTGGTGGCGTCGCGCTCGGTGTTCTATCCGGACTCCGAGCGCATCATGGGCTGGGACGTCGTCGACTCGGGCTTCAAGGTCGTCCTTTCCGCGAAGGTGCCCCAACTGGTGAAGGACCACATCCGGGGCAACGTGGACGGCTTCCTCGCATCCCACGGGTTGAAGCGCGGTGACATCCGTCACTGGGTGGCGCACACCGGAGGTCCCAAGGTGCTGGAGTCCTTCGAGGAGGCGCTGGAGCTGGACAAGGACGCGCTGGCGCGCTCCTGGGCGTCGTTGCGCGAAGTGGGGAATCTGTCCTCGGCCTCGGTGTTGTTCGTGTTGGGGGAGACGCTGGACCAGGTGGCGGCGAAGCCCGGCGAGTACGGATTGATGATGGCCATGGGACCTGGGTTCTGCGCGGAGATGGTGCTCTTGCGATGGTGACCGCCACACAGGCTGTCTTCCTGGGCTACATGGGCCTGCTCGGGGCGGAGCGACTGGTGGAGCTGGTGCTCTCCAAGCGCAACGCCGCGTGGGCCTTCGCGCGGGGAGGGGTGGAGACGGGGCAGCGTCACTACCGCTTCATGGTGATGTTCCACTCGCTCTTCCTCGTATCGTGTCTGGCGGAGGTGTTCCTCCTGCGCCGGCCCTTCCTGGGCGTGTGGAGCGGCGTGGCGCTGGCGGGCGCGGTGGCGGCGCAGGGGCTGCGCTACTGGGCCATCTCCACGCTGGGCCCGCGGTGGAACTCGCGCATCATCGTCGTGCCGGACCTGCCGCCGGTGGTGGGCGGCCCGTATCGCTTCCTGCGCCATCCCAACTACGTCGCGGTGGTGCTGGAGCTGGCGAGTGTGCCGCTCATCCACGGCGCGTGGTGGACGGCCGTGTTCTTCTCGGTGGGGAACCTGGTGCTGCTCTCCGTGCGCATCCGCGCGGAAGAGGCGGCGCTGGGGGACGCGTACGCGCGCGCCTTCTCCCACCGTCCCCGTTTCCTCCCCGAGGTGCCCCGTGGCTGAACTCGAACTGGAAGTCGTGGCGGAGATTCGTCGCATCGCCGCCGATGAGCTGGAGTGGAAGGGCGTGGTGGAGCCCCAGCACGACCTCGTCAGGGACTTGCAGCTCGACAGCCTGGGGCTGACGGTGCTGGCGGTGGGGTTGGAGAACCGCTTCCGCATCCGCCTGTCGGAAGAGGACGCGCAGGGCGTGCGCACGGTGGCGGACCTGGCGAAGCTGGTGGTGCGCCGGGTCGCCTCGACGGCGCGCCCTCCCACGGAGGTCCGCTCGTGAGAGGGCCCACGCTGCCGAAGGTGCGCTTCCCCACGGTGAACGCGATGCTCGCGGCCGCCGGGCAGACGCCTTTCAAGCTGACCTTCGTCGACGCGGCCGAGCGCGAGGAGTCGCTGCCCTGGGGCGACGTGTACCGTCGCGCGCGGCGCACGGCGGCGGGGCTTTCGCGGCTGGGCGTGCGCGAGGGGGAGCGGGTGGCGTTGCTCTTGCCCACCTCGCCGGGCTTCATGGACGCCTTCTTCGGGACGCTGCTCGCGGGCGCGGTGCCGGTGCCCCTGTACCCGCCCGTCCGGCTGGGGCGCCTGGAGGAGTACCACCGGGCCACCGCGCGGATGCTCCAGGTGACGGGGGCGAGCCTCGTCCTGACGGACTCGCGCGTGCGGCTGCTGTTGGGGGCCAGCGTGGAGAGGTCCCGTCCGCGCCTGGGCTGTCACACGGTGGAGGAGGTGTCTCGAGGCGACGACGAGCGCGAGGTGCCGGTGGGCCCGGAGGCGCTGGGCCTCATCCAGTTCTCCTCCGGCTCCACGGTGGACCCGAAGCCGGTGGCGCTGACGCAGGGGGCGCTGCTGTCGCAGGTGATGGCGCTGGAGGTGGCGATGCCGCTGTCGCCCGACACGCCGCGCGTGGGCGTCAGCTGGCTGCCGCTGTACCACGACATGGGGCTCATCGGCTGTCTGCTGTCAGCGCTGCACTACCCCGGGCACCTGGTGCTGATTCCGCCCGAGGTCTTCCTGGCGAGGCCCGCGCTGTGGCTGCGCGCGCTGTCGCGACACCGGGGCTTCATCTCCCCCGCGCCGAACTTCGCCTATGGCCTGTGCCTGAAGCGGGTGAAGGACGCGGAGATGGAGGGCGTGGACCTGTCGTCGTGGAAGCACGCGCTCAACGGCGCGGAGCCGGTGTCGGCGGAGACGCTGCACCGCTTCGCCGAGCGCTTCGAGCGCTGGGGCTTCTCCGCGCGAGCGCTGCGGCCGGTGTACGGGCTGTCGGAGGCGTCGCTCGCGGTGACCTTCCCGCCGGACGGACGGGGGCCGCGCTCGCTGGGCGTGGACCCGACGGTGCTGGCGTGCGAGGGGCGGGTGGCGGAGGGCTCACGACAGTTGGTGAGCGTGGGCTCGCCGGTGGCGGGCTTCGAGGTGGAGGTGCGCGACGCGCAGGGCACCGTGTTGCAGGACAAGCGCGTGGGCGGCGTCTTCACGCGAGGCCCCTCGTTGATGGAGAGCTACTTCGGTGATGCGCTCGCCACGCGGCGCGCGCTGACGCTGGATGGCTGGCTGGATACGGGAGACCAGGGGTTCATCGCGGACGGCGAGCTGTACCTGACGGGCCGCGCGAAGGACGTGGTCATCATCCGAGGCGCCAACCACGCGCCGCAGTCGTTCGAGGAGCCGCTCCAGGCGGTGGAGGGCGTGCGCACGGGCTGCGCGGTGGCGCTGGGCTTCACGCCCGAGGGCGGCCAGGACGAGGCGCTGCTCATCCTCGCGGAGCGCGGTGGCGAGGAGGAGGCGTCGGCCGTGGAGGAGCGCATCCGCGCGGCGGTGGTGGAGGCGACGGGCGTCAGGCCCCACACGGTGAAGTTGCTGGAGCCGGGGACGCTGCCCCGGACGTCGAGCGGCAAGCTGCGCCGGGGTGAGGCGCTGCGTCGCTACCTGTCCGGAGAGCTGTCGCCGCCGAAGAAGGTGGGCATGGTGGGCATGGCGGTGGAGATGGCGCGCAGCGCGCTGGCCATGGCCCGGGCGGAGCACGAGACATGAGGCGGTGCATGGTGGGCACGGCGGTGGAGTTGGCGCGCGGCGCGCTGGCCATGGCCCGGGCGGAGCACGAGACGTGAGACGGTATGACGTGGCCGTGGTGGGCGGAGGGCCGGCGGGTCTGGCGGTCGCCATCCACACCACGGTGCGCGGGCTGAACACCGTCGTCCTGGAGCGCGCGACGCTGCCGGCGGACAAGGCCTGTGGCGAAGGGCTGATGCCTTCCGGGCTCGCGGCGCTGGAGCGCCTGGGCGCGCTGGCGTACCTGGACCGCGCGGAGAGCTCGCCCTTCGTGGGCATCCGCTACGTGCAGGAGGACGGCAGCACGGCGGAGGGCCTGCTGCCGGGCCCCGGAGGGCTGGGCGTGCGGCGCGTGGCGCTCGCGTCGGCGCTGGTGGCGCGGGCCCGGGACGTGGGCGTGGAGCTGCGCGAGCGCACGCAGGTGCTGTCGCATCGGCGCGGGCACGACGGGGTGACGCTGGAGACGCCGGAGGGGCCCGTGGAGGCGCGGATGCTGGTGGCGGCGGACGGACTGGGCTCGCCGCTGCGCCGCGCCGAGGGGCTGGAGGTGGACGTGGAGGGGCCTCGGCGCTTCGGGCTGCGCAGGCACTTCCAGCTGGCCCCGTGGACGCCCTATGTCGAGGTGCACTTCGCCGACGGCGTGGAGGCATACGTGACGCCCGCCGGCGCGCGGCGCGTGGGCCTGGCCTTCCTGTGGGAAGACGGTGGCGTGGAAGGGCGCGTGGGCTTCGACACGCTGCTCGCTCGCTTCCCCCGGCTCCAGGAGCGGCTGCTCGTCGCGGAGCCGGACTCGCAGGTGCGCGGCGCGGGGCCGCTGGCGCGGGTGGCGCGGGTGCGCGTGGCGGACCGCTTCGCGCTGGTGGGCGACGCCGCGGGCTACGTGGACGCGCTGACGGGCGAGGGACTGTCCCTGGCCTTCGCGTGCGCGGAGTCGCTGGGGACGCTCTTGCCGGACGCGCTGACGAAGGGCGCGACGAGTCAGGTGCTGCGTCCCTACGAGCGGCGCTTCCAGCAGGTGTTCCGCAAGTATGCGTGGGCCACGCGCGCGCTGCTCATGCTGGCGCGAAGGCCCACGCTGCGCCGTCCCATCGTCCGACTGCTGGGACGAAACCCCTGGATGTTCGAGAAGATCCTCCACGCCGTCGTGGCGTGACGGGCGCTACTTCGCCATCACCCACCCGACGAACAGCTCCGTGGAGCGCTCCAGCAGCGGTTCTATCGAGTCGCTCCGGGACTTCTTGCGCAGCGGCCCCTCGTTCCACAGCGCGGCCAGGCCGTGCACCCAGGCCCAGATGGTGAAGGCCAGCGTGTCCATGTCCACCTTGTCGCCCGTGGCCTGCTTCGCCTCCTGGGCCAGCGCCTGGAGTCGCCCGTAGGCGCGCATGCCCTCCGTGTGCAGGCTCGCGTACTTCTCCTCGTCGCTCCACTCGGGTCGGAACATGACGCGGTAGTGCGCGGGGTGCTCCACGGCGAAGCGCACGTAGCACCGGGCAAGCGCTCGCAGCTGGCTGTCCGTCCGGGGCGCTCGGGTGCTGGACAGCGCCTCGTCCATCCGCTGGTTGAGCGCCCGGTAGCCCTCTTCCGCCACCGCCGCCAGGAGCGCATCCTTGTCCCGGAAGTGGTGGTAGGGCGCCGCCGCCGTGACTCCGGCCCGCCGAGCGACTTCGCGCAGCGACACCGCGCCCACGTCCTCCGTCGCGATGAGCTTCAGCGTCGCGTCCACCAGGGCCTGGCGCAGGTCTCCATGGTGGTAGGCCCGCCGTCGCGGCGCAGCCGGCTTCTTCACGCCCCGGGTCGTCATCGCCCCTGCTCCCTTCCTGGGCTGTCGTTCATCTTGACACCGTTAAGACCGCTTCTTATCTGAGCGGTGTTCATATTGACTGGAGGCGCGGGATGCGCGCATTCGTGACGGGAAGCACGGGCCTGTTGGGGAACAACGTGGTGCGGGCGCTGGTGGCCGGGGGGCACACGGTGCGGGCGCTGGCCCGCTCGCCGTCGAAGGCGCGCGCGGTGCTGGGCGGCCTTGGGGGAGTGGAGGTGGTGGAAGGGGACATGAAGGACGTGAAGGGCTTCGCGGCCGCGCTGGAAGGTTGCGACGTGGTCATCCACACGGCGGCCTACTTCCGCGAATACTACGCGGCCGGCGACCACTGGCCGAAGCTGTATGCCATCAACGTGAAGGCCACGGTGGAGCTGGCCGAGGCGGCCCACCTGCGCGGGGTGAAGCGCTTCGTGGACATCAGCTCGTCGGGGACGGTGGGGGCGAAGCCGGACGGCTCGGCCGGAGACGAAGAGACGCCGCCCGCGCCTGTCGCCTCCTCCAACCTGTACTTCAAGAGCAAGGTGGAGTCGGAGCGGGAGCTGAATGGCTTCAGCGCGCGCTCGGGCCTGGAGGTGGTCTACGTCCTGCCGGGGTGGATGTTCGGGCCCTGGGACGCGGGCCCCACGGGCGCGGGCCAGTTCGTCCTGGATTTCCTCGCGGGGAGGATGCCGGCGCTGCTCGACGGAGGCGGGTCGCTGGTGGATGCGCGCGACGTGGCCCAGGCCACGGTGGTAGCGGCCGAGAAGGGCCGTGCGGGCGAGCGGTATCTGGTGGGCGGCGAGTTCGCGGACCTGGCCACCATCTCCCAGGCGCTCGAGCGGGTGACGGGGGTGAAGGGGCCGCGCCGGACGCTGCCGCATGCGCTGGCGGTGGCCCTGGGGGCGGCGGGACAGACGTGGGCTCGGCTGACGGGCGGCGAGACGTCGCTGACGGTGGAGGGCGTGCGAACCATGCACGCGAAGCTGCGCGTGGACTCGACGAAGGCGCGGCGGGAGCTGGGGGCGTCGTTCCGTCCGTTGGAGGAGACGCTGCGGGACACGGTGGCGTGGCTGCGCGAGCACAAGCTCCAAGCGGCGCCCGTCGTGGAGAAGCCCCGGGTCGCCACGTCCCCCTGAAGAGTCCTGCGCGTCGTCCCCCCTGCCGTTACGATGGGTCCCCAGCGCGCCCTGGCCGGAGGGTGCTCGGGTCGCCTCGATGGAGTGTCGTCGCCATGCCTCTGGACCGCCAGTCTCCCACCTCGACGGTTCTGTTCCTGTTGCTGTGCGCACCGCTGCTCGGTGGCTGTCTCTTCGCGGGCCCGAGTCACCAGGGGCCCACGTTGGCGCACTTCGATGGAGAGAAGTTCCACAACCTCGGAGACGCGCCGGAGCTGAGGACGACGGAGCTGGTGGAGGCGGCGCTGAAGGAGCCTCGCGGCGCGTGGCGGGAGTACGAGGAGCTGACGCCGGGCAAGCCCCCTCCGGAGCGGGTGGGGCCGGGCAAGCTGAAGGTGACGCTCATCAACCACGCCACCGTGCTCCTCCAGGCGGACGGGGTGAATGTGCTGACGGACCCCATCTACTCGGACCGGCCCAGTCCGGTGCCCTGGGTGGGGCCCAGGCGCGTGCATCCGCCGGGCATCCGCTTCGAGGACCTGCCGCCCATCCACGTGGTGGTGGTGAGCCACAACCACTATGACCACATGGACCTGCCCACGCTGCGCAGGCTGGAGGAGGCGCACCATCCGCGCTTCATCGTCGGCCTGGGCAACAAGGCGCTGCTGAAGGGCGAGGGCTTCCGGAACGTGGAGGAGCTGGACTGGTGGCAGTCCACGGAGGTGACGCCGGAGGTGAAGGTGACGGCGGTGCCCGCGCAGCACCGCTCCAACCGGGGGCTCACGGACCTGTCGGAGACGCTGTGGGCGGGCTACGTCTTCTCCACCACGGGAGGGCCGGTGCTCTTCGCGGGGGACACGGGCTTCGGTCCGCACTTCTCGATGATGGCCGCGCGCTTCGGGCCCATGCGGCTGTCGGTGCTGCCGATTGGCGCGTTCCGTCCGCGAGTCATCCACACGGTGCACATGGGGCCGCGCGAGGCCCTGGATGCGCACAAGGTGCTGAGCTCCTCCACGTCCGTGGCCATGCACCACAACACCTTCCCCATGGCCTTCGACGGGCAGGACGAGGCGAAGTTCCTGCTCTTGCGGTTGCTGTCGCGTGAAGAGGTGCGCCCGCGCTTCTGGGCGCTCGGCTTCGGTGAGGGCCGCTACGTGGAGCCGCTGCCAGAGACGGCCGCGGCCCTGGCGGGGCTCTGCCACGAGGACACGGCGGTCATCGATTAGTCACCTCTAGTCACCTCAGCGGTTGAACGGCGCTTCCTGGACCCAGTGGAAGCCCCGGCTGAGGAGGTGGAACCTCGACGTGTCCGCCTTGCGCACGCGGACGTCGATGGCGGCGCCCTCGAAGGTGCCCTGGAGGACCAGGTGCTCGGGGTCGGGCTGCTCCAGGGTGAGGGTCGTCTTCTTCGCGTCCTCACCGCGCCCCTCGGCCAGCGTGAGCGTCCGGTCCTCCACGCTCCCTGTCAGCTGGAAGTACTGCTTGGAGCCATCCATCCTCCGGAGCGTCATCCAACTGCCGCGACTGATGGAGAAGCCGCGCCAGCGCGTCGTATCGCCCAGGAGCGGAGGCAGCACCGCGCCTTCTCTCGTGAAGGACTCGACCTCGTAGAGCCCGTAGAGCGGAGGGCGGGGGGCGCCCTCGCCCCACGTCGAGTACGCCTCCCTCGTCCGGCTGGAGTGGGAGTGGAGCATCCAGCCGATGAAGAGGAGCTTCACGCCGAGCAGCGCCCAGGTGGTGCGAGAGGAGAAGGTGAAGGGCGTGGCGAGGGCGACGGGCTGCGTGGCGCGGTTGAGCACGAGGACGTCGGCCAGGCGGCGCAGGTCCGGCGCCAACAGGAAGACGGCGAAGAGGAGGAGCTGGGTGGAGTAGAGCTTGACGGGGACGTCGTAGAAGAAGTTGAGCGCCACCACATTGGACATGACGCCGATGACGACCAGCGCGCCGAGCGTCGTGGTGCGCCGGAAGACGAGCAGCAGCCCGCCCAACACCTCCGCGCCTCCGGTGAAGAGGTTGTAGCCGGGGGAGTAGCCCATGAAGGCCCACAGGAGCCCCATGGGGGAGAGCTCGCCCACGGGCTGGGTCAACTTGTCCATGGAAGGGAAGGGGAACTGCGACTTGAAGACCTTGGAGAGGCCATAGGACAGCATGGTCATGGCCAGGGTGTAGCGGACGTAGACGCGCAGGACGTCGTGGGCCTTCGCGTACCGGGTGCGATGCCTGTCGACGACGGACCACACGGCCGCCGCGATGACGGCGAGCGCCACGAAGAGGCCCGTCTGCGCGTAGTCAAAGGCCTTGTCCCCGCTGCCAGACATGGCGGTGGACAGCTCCTGCCCGCCGACCACGTGCCTGAAGACCCAAGGCACGACGAGCTCCCAGAAGTCCGAGATGGCCTTGGACACGTGTTCGCCGATGACGGGCAGCGTGTCCAACGGGAAGGCGAAGTTGAAGAGGAAGACGTAGGCGAAGACGAAGCGGAACGCGACGCGCGTCGCCAGCCTCCACGGTGCGGGCTCCGGCGCGGCGGTGATGGGGGCCGCGGGCACTGGAGCGACGGGCACTGGCTCGGAGGCAAGAGGGGTGGCGGTGGTCATGGTGGGCTCTGGCGCTCAATCGTAGTCAGTGAGCCTCATGCACCCCAAACCATGCTTGTCCGGTGATGGCGTCGGAGCGGGTGTCGCTATCGTGCGGTGCGTCGAGGGGCCTTCCGTCGCGGCTTGGGGGTGGAGGCGGTGCGCAGGGCTTCGATGAGGCGGTGGGCCAGGGGGTTCTCCGGAGCGCTCGCCCGCTGCACGGCGTAGATGAGATTGACCACCGGCTGGCGGCTCGGTGCGGTGGGCACGACGACGGTGCCCTGACGCGCGGCCTCGGCGACACAGTGGTCGGGGAGGATGGACCAGCCGTGCCCGGCGGCCACCGTGCCCAGCACTTCCTCCAGCTCCTCGAAGTGGTACGTGCCCCGCACGGAGCGCGGCTGTCGTCCGTAGTGGCCCTCGAACCACTTGCCGAAGACGTACTCGCATTCGTCATAGGTGATGAAGGCGAGGTCCTCGAAGTCCGCGAGCTGGGGGAACGCGCGTCCCCGAGCCTGGGGCGGGCCGACGAGCACCAGCTCCTCGCTCCACACGGGAGTGGTGAGCAGGCGGCTGGACACGTGGGGCAGGTAGACGAAGCCCACGTCGCAGGCGCCGTCCTCCAGGGAGGCGAAGACCTGGTCCGCGGTGGGGAAGCGGAGCGAGTAGGGCGACGCGGCCAGCTCGCGCGAGAGCAGGGGATAGAGCACATAGCGCCCGAAGCCGCTCACGGAGGCGATGCGCAAAGGCGCTGGCTGGGTATCGCCGTCCTTGAAGGCGCGCGCGAGCTGACCGAACTCATCGAAGAAGCGCTCACAGAGCGCGTGCAGCTTCGAGCCCGCGTCGGTCAGCGTGAGCCGCCGCGTCGTGCGGTCGAAGAGCACGGTGCCGAGCTGCTGCTCCAGTTGATGAATCTGGTAGCTCACCGCTGGCTGCGTCCGGTGCAGCACCGTGGCCGCGCGGCTGAAGCCCCGCTCGCGGCTCACCGTCAGGAAGGTCTCGAGGTAGCGAGGGTCCAGGTCCATCGAATGGTTATATAGGGTCCATCCAGTCTATCCATTGGATTGATGGAGCGGGGCGCTCGCAGGATGCCTTCCACATCGCGGGATGCGCGGTGTCGGAGGTGGAGTCATGACGGGTTCGTGGAGTCGGACACTCGTGTCGGTCGGCGGGTTGTGGATGGTGTTGGGCGCGGGCACGGGAGTGGCGCGGGAACCGGAGACGTCCTCGGGCAGAGCGGGCTCGCGAGTGGTGGCCCCCGTGCGGGGCTCCACGAGGGCCGTGACGCCGTCGGTGGAAGACGCGCGTCCTTCGCTCGTGGTGTTCCTGGTGTTCGATGGGCTGCGCTACGACGACCTGGAGCGCTGGCGTCACCGGATGGGGCCGGGAGGTTTCCGCAGGCTGCTGGAGGGCGGCACCGTCTTCGACTCCGCGCGCTATCCCTACGCGACGACGAAGACGTGCCCGGGACATGCCACGCTGGCGACCGGTGCGCTGCCGGGTGTGCATGGCATCATCTCCAACGAGTGGTACGAGCGGGAGTCCGGCGCGGAGGTGAGCTGTGTGCGCGACTCCGCGAGCCCTCCGTTGGATGACCCGAAGGGCAAGGGCGTGTCACCCCGACGCCTTCGAGTATCGACGTTGGGGGACCGGTTGCTCGCGACGCATGGGGCTTCTTCGCGCGTGCTGTCCGTCTCGTTGAAGGACCGTGCCGCCATCATGCTGGGAGGCCACCGGGGACAGGCGTACTGGTGGGGCACGAAGGGCTTCACGACGAGCCGTCATCATGCGGAGCAGTTGCCGTCCTGGGTCTCCACGTGGAATGACGCCCAGGTCTCCCAGAAGGGTGGAGCGTGGGCGCGAGGCGCGGAGGTGGCGACGTACGCCGCCCTGGGTCCGGATGACGATGCGCGTGAACGTCCACCCGAAGGACTGGGGCGAACGTTCCCCCATCCGCTCACCACCGAGGACGCCTTCCTCTACACACCGCTGGGCGCGGAGAAGTTGTTCGAGTTCGCCCTCGCGGGCCTGCGTGCCGAAGCGCTGGGACAGCGCCCTGGTGCCAGGGACTTGCTGGCCATCGGCATGTCGAGTGTGGACGTGGTGAGCCACGGCTTCGGTCCGGAGAGCCACGAGACGGTGGACATGTTGCTCAGGCTGGACAGGGCGCTGGCCGTGTTCCTGGAGTCGTTGGAGCGAGAGTTGGGCTTGTCGAAGGTGCTGGTGGCCGTGAGCGCGGACCATGGGATGGCGCCCGCGCCGGCTCGGGCCGAGCAGCGCATGTCGGGCGCGCTCGTGACGCGCGCGGTGGATGCGGCGTTGGATCAGGCGTTCGGCGCGGACGACTGGGTGGAGGCCTTCAGCGTGCCGCACCTGTATCTGCGGCAGGCGCGGGTGAAGGCGCGGAAGGTGCGGCTGGAAGAGGCCGTCGAGGTCGCGCGCAAGGCGGTCCGTGTGCTGCCGGGCATCGCCGATGTCGTCTCCGCCGCGGACGTGAGCCTGGGCCGTGAGCAGGGCTTCGCGCGGAGGGTGCGCGGCGAGTACGTGCCGGAGCGATCCGGAGAGCTGGTCATCATCGCGGACCCACATGTGCTGTTGGCTCCGGACGACGAGCATGCGAGCACTCATGGCACACCGTACGAGTACGACATCCACGTGCCGCTCGTCCTCTTCGGCCAGGGCCTGCCCGCCGTGCGCCATGGGCGGCCCGTCACGCCGCTGGACCTGGCGCCCACGCTGGCCACGTGGCTGGGCGTGACGTTGCCGGACGCCTCGGGGAGTCCGCTCTGCGAGGCCCTGGCGCCCGGCTCTCCTGTGCCCGCGAGCTGTGTCGCGAACTCCGCTTCGGCACAGTGAGTCGTGTTCAGCCCGTGGAAGGCTGCGATTCGGCGAGCCACCGACGCTGGCGGAAGGCAGGCGCACCGATGTCGAACAAAGGCTGGCCGGGGCTTCGGAGGACCAGCTCCAGGGCCGCGGACCCACGCTCGCGCTGCTGGCCGAGTCGCAGCACTTCTTCGAGTGACGCCTGGGTCATCGGGCGGCCAAGAAGGTAGCGCGCCTCCGGAGGGAAGCCGCCCGTTCGCTCGGCCCACCAGTCAGCCACGGCATCGGGCGCGGGCCAGGGGAGGTCCGTGTCGTCGTCGAGCTCGGTTGCCTCGTCGTCCTCTTCCACTTCTGGAGCCGGAGCCCTGAGAGGACGCTCCGAGAGGTCTGCTCCCGTGATGGTTCGGAAGGCCGCACCCGCGGCGCGGGCGAACTCCGGGGTTCGCATCATTCTCAGGACCCAGGGGATGAAGAACACATCCCCGAGGGCGGCGCTTCCGGCGAGCGCGAAGCGCGAGTGCTCGGGCCGCTCGGTGAAGCCCATCAACCACCGGCGAGCCTCGGCTCGTTCCATTCGTCGGAGGGCCAGGCAGCCTGCCTCTGTCGCATGGGGTCCTCCTTGTTCCGCGAGGATGCGAAGCGCGGAAATGGCCGTTCGTTCTCCTGACAGGAGACAGGTCGCGGCGGCCGCGTGTGCGCAGCCTTCGTCCTTGGATGCGAGGGACGGCTTGATGAGAGGCAGCAGCTCGCGGTGGCCTTGCTCGCCCACGGAACGCAGGGCACGGGAGCGGAGTCCGGGATGGGTGCTGGCGAGTGCCCGCTGGAGCGTGGCGCCTGCCTCTCGCCGATGGGCGGCATATCCCGCCAGGACGAGCTGGCACAGCAGGGGGTCCTCTTCTCCACGGAGTCGTTCAAGACTCTTGCCCACACGAGACCAAGGCAGCCACGAGAGTGCCGAGACCATCGCTTCCAGCATGGACTCCGATTCACCAGCGAGTGGCAGCAGCGACGAAAGCCGGTCGATGCAACCCCCGTCGAGCGCGAGCGTGGCCGCGACGAAGACTTCACCTGCCTCGGACAGGGGCTGCGCCTCCTCGAGAACTGCGTCTGTTGCTTCGCTGGCGAGGCGAAGGCCATCCACGTGGGCCTCGATGCGCTCGTCGAGCCGCTCCAAATCATGAAGTGTGTAGTGCGGCGCACGGATGGCCCTCCGGCGGAGGTGCCAGAGGAACGAGGCCTCCTCGAAATGGCGCGAGACGAGGTGGGGCAGCGGGCCGTTGGAAGGCAAGGGCCTGGATGGATTCATCCTGGAATCCGATGGCCAAAGAAGTAGCGCACACCCTCGTCGTAGCGACTGGCCTCGGGGCTCTCCAGGAACGCTTCGAGGATGGCGGCGGCGGTGAGGGACTGGAACTCGCGGTCCTTGTAGAAGCGAGAGCAGTCGATGCCCGTGCTCGCCTCGAAGCGGCGTCGGTAGAAGGGCTGCATGGCCCGCTCCAGGTCGCTGTCGCCCAGGCTTCGCAGCATTCGCCGGGCCAGGGACACGACGCCGAAGCGCTCACCATGCAGCAGGATGACCTGGTCCGAGCCGAACTCCCGCTGGAGTGCCTCGCACCGCGCCATCACCTGGTCTTCATAGGCGAGGAGCCTGTCTTCTGTCGGTCGCCGTGCCAGGGGACCCCACTCGGGTTCGAGGAGGGTGGAGAGCTTGAGTGGGAGCCCCTCGAAGTCCTGGAAGCCGAAGTACCTCTCATATGCCTGGAGGAGCGCTGGCACGGCGGAGGTGCTTCCCCATGCCTCGAAAGCGTTGCAGAAGCGTCCCGCCTTGTCGGGGTCCAACGCATCGTCAAGTTCGCGGACCATGCGGTCGAAGCAGGAGCGAGGGGCGGCATCCCCCAGAATCTGCACACAGGTCCAACGCAGGAGGTCGGAGGTCGTTTCGTCGTGGATGTCCAGCAGCCGAGCCATCCCCCCGAAGTCGCCGCCTTTGACTTGAGACAGAATCCGTTGGGTGTCCAGCCAACGCGCGCCGTCGGGGTCCGCCCGCAAGCTCGGATCGTCGGCAGCGGTGGGTGGCGCGAAATAGCCGCTGCCAGACCAGTTCAGCGACACCCAGTAGAAGGATGAACCCATCTTCACTTCCCCTGCCATTCGTCCGTGAAGAACTGGTCGATGTCCTGACAGACCGAGCAGAGGGTCTGATGTGGCTGAAGGTTGCCTGGGTTGTCTGGACACCCTCCCGCCGTTTTCGGCACCAGATGGTTGATTCTCTCGAGCTCCTTGGCCCGCAGCTTCAACTCGCTATATTCGGCCCAGTCCCTCCGGAGTGGCTCATTCGTGGGCAGTTGGAGGTCTCGCCTGGAGGCCTTGGCTGCGCTTCGTAGTGCCTCCTCGCGACCACACTTGGCGAGCAGTTCATCGAGGAACTCCGTCGAATTCTTGAGAGCCACTCCCGTGGTTCGCTTGTACGCCTCTCGGTACTGAGCCTTGGTGCCAGATGCTTCCCATCTGGCGACGATGCCATTGTACCGGTTACCTGCAATGGCTTCCTTGGACCGGAACACGTCGCAGGGAGGCTCTGGAAAGACCCTGCCAGAGCAGGTACAGCGCGTCGTCTTGAGCTTCTTGAGGTTCTCGTACTGCTCGCGCCGAGGCCCCGTGACGTCGATTTTGTAGAACTCCTCCAGATGAAGAGGCTGGTCGTCCTCCTTGAACGCGGCGGCGCAGGAATTCAACCCGCAGCAAGGACATTGCCCGTCGTTCATCCGTCGCTGAGCGAGCTCCTGGGCCTCTTCCACCTGTGCCTGCGACAGATTGGGGAGGGGTGGTGTGGCACCAGGATAGCTGCCGTGATTCGAGGTGGTCAGGTCGCGATGCCGCACCACGCCCTTGCCTTCCACCTTCACGTCCATCGACCACGAAGCGAAGAACGTCTTGCCTGTGATGGTGTGGGTCACCACGCTCGCACCGAAGCTCCTCGTGGCCGCCTCGTTGCCCAAGGGGGATGACTGGTAGTGGGACACGTCTTGGAGGGCGACCTCGTTGTCCGCGATGCGCACCGTCTTGCTCCCCGCCTTCAAGTCTCTCGCGGAGGAGCTGTCCGCGTAGGGAACTGGTACGGGGCCCGCTGGCGGTGGGGGTGGGCTCATGCACACGTCAGGAAACGCCGCCGTCACCTTGCCATCGCCATCCCGGTGCACCACCTCGTTTCCATCCGCGTACACCTTGCCGTCACTCATGGGCGCTTGACCTGTTGGAAGCGGGCCGCCGCAGCACGGCTACGGCACGGCCTCCCGAGACACTGCTAGCGAAGCACATCGCGTGCGCTCCCGGCGCATAGCCACGTTGGTAGGCCTGTGCCGCTCGCACGAGCTGACAGAGGCTCGCCGCTGTTCCAACCTCTCCAATGGACTCGGCGCTGAGCCACAGGGGGAGGTCCTCCCGCTTCACTCGGAGCAGCCGCGTCAGCGCAAGGGCCTGCTCCTTGAATCCATACGACTCTCCCGATGCATCCGACAGCCGCCAATCCATGTCCTGCATCCGCAACCCGGCCTCCGCCAGCGCGGCTCTGCCTGCTCCGACGAGGCCCTCTGCACGAAGGGGATTCTCGTCGAGCACGGATGCTGGCTCTGTTGCGAACCCCAGGCCGACGAGCGAGGCCAGTGGCTGTCGCCGTCTTCCCGTGTGGGGCTCCACCCGGAGGCATACCGCAGCCTCTCCTGGAATGACCCCATCCGAGTTGCTTCGCGTCTTCAGCCGCCGGTGCTCCTCCAGCCAAAGCAACGAGCGGGCATTGAGCAGGGAGTCCACCGCGCAGACGAAACAGGATGGAACGCGCTGCTCCCATGACAGCGTTCGTGCCAGCGCCAACGCGCGAAAGGCGGCGGCGTTCCCTCCCGTCAGCGTGCGTGAGAGACGCGGGTGAAACGTGCGCGCGAGGCGCTGCTCCACTCGAGATACCAGTGTGTCCGCGAGCGAGGCCGCACCTCCAGGGCGCTCCGGCTCGGCCAGGGCGACCAGCAAGGGGACTTGCTCGGTGCTGACGTTCTCCTCTCCTGCCAAGGCATCCGTGAGTGCCATCGCCAACAGGTCAATCAGTCGCTCCTGGCGCTCCAAGGTCAGGGGGAGGCTCGATACGGGCGAGCCCGTGATGGGATTGCGCCCATTGTCCCAGAGAGGAAGCTGCTCGAAGGCCGACAGCCCCGCCCGCATGGCGGCGCAGGCCGAGGGGGTGTTCGACCCTACTGAAGTCACCAGTCCAGTCGCCGTGACGTACAGCCGGATGGCACTCATCGGGAGCCTCTTCCTCGCGGGCTCCCGCGACGCGCGGCCACCAACTCCGCGAGCGAATTGAAGCGTGGCTTGCCGCCCCCTGTCCTCGTGGCGGGCCTCCTTCCCACGAGTATCTCTCGCAGCCTCGAGGACTTCCGGCCCAGGGGTGCCGAGGTCCGCCAGGTGAGGACGATACGTCGCGTGTCGGATTCGATGAGGAAGGTATCCAGGAGCGGCTCGACCCCATGGTCGCGGTCATCGAAGCGGAACGTGATGGGAAACTTCAACGTGGGGATGGATGCCAGCAGCACGCCATCGGGTGTCATGCCCGTGCAGCGCACCGTCTCTCCGCCACGAAGGTACGGCAGTTGCTGGTCCTCGGGCGCGGAGAGGAAGAATCGCGTGTCGAAGTCGCGGGGCAGGAAGGGATAGTCCTCCTCGCGCCATCGTGAGTCGTAGGTTCCCGCGTGGGTGATGCGCGGCCGCCAGCTTCGACCGACGGGGCCGAAGCCCACAGGCGACACAAGGTCAGTCCAGCTTGAGAGCGGGTGTCGAGGGTCCTCCAGGTTGGGAAGGGCGGTGTCTAGCGTCGCGCGAGCCTCTGGATTCTTGCGATAGCCCACTCCCACCGGGTTGCGGAGTTCCGCACCCTGGTGTCGTGGGTCCGGGTGGGTCAGGTCCGTTCCTCCGAAGGCTCGTTCGTAGACGATTGGAAGATGGGTGAAGGTCGTGGGCGCGGAGGCGCGCAAACCGAAGAGTCCCCGCTCCCAGCGGCGGTCACCCGTGACTCGAATGGATTTTTTCAGCGGCCCGAGCTCGAGCGTCACCAGCAGCGACTCGACAGGGCGGCCCGAAGCGGAGACGGCCTGTCCCTGGACGAGGAGATCCGTCCTGGGCTTGAAGGGGGCAAAGTCGCACTCCCGAACGAGGCTCGTCGTTCCAGGGACCCCACGATATTGGTCCACGTAGACAAGTGGCGCCTGTGCTTCAGCCAGCTTCGGGTTCCCCTGCGAGCCGAGCGCGAAGGTTCCTTTCACCACGACGACACAGAGGTCCTGCCCCGACTTGTCGGTGGCGACGCAGATGTCCGACGGCATCCCCGTCGTATTGACTCCCAATTGCATGCGTCCCCCGCCACGAATGGGTGGATGCCGCTGCGGCCTGCTCGAGAATGGCTAACAGGATTCGTTTGCACGGCCAATCCGACCCGAGGTCATTGTGAGTGAGAGGACATGCCGTCGAGCGCGCGGGCAGGACCCTCTGGAAATGAGTCCGCGTACATTGGGGCCGGACGAGACTTGGAGTACGAGCGCCAGCCGGACCGCTCGGCCGCCCGCTCGGGTGTCGGCGACCTGGGGGCTCTTGTTTCGCGTCCGGGTCAGACGCCCCTGGTAGATAGGGTCCACGTGGACGACGACCAGAGTGGACAGGACAGCAGACCCCCCAGGAAGCAGAAGCGACCCCGGAAGGCGTCCGCCCGCTATCTGGAGAACGTGGCGCTCCACTACGTCAAGCGCTACGCCTCCACCGTGAGCCAGTTGAAGCGCGTGCTGGTGCGCCGGGTGGACCGCTCGGTGAAGGAGCACGGTGGAGACCGCGCCGAGGCGCTCGGGTGGATTGACGCGCTCGCGCAGAAGCTCGTCCGCAACAACCTCATCAACGACGACACCTACGCGGGGATGAAGGCGCAGTCACTGCGCGCCTCCGGTCGCAGCACGCGGATGATTGCCCAGAAGCTGCGGATGAAGGGCGTCGCCGCGGACCTGGTGCAGCGCAAGGTGGCGCTGGCCACCGCGGAGGTCTCCGACGAGGACGCCGCGCGCATCTGGGCCCGGAAGAAGCGACTGGGTCCCTTCCGCAAGGACCTGGCGAAGCGAGAGGAGAATCGCAAACGGGACCTCGCGGCGCTGGCTCGCGCGGGCTTCTCGTTCGGTGTCGCGAAGAAGATCATCGATGGAGCACTCGACTAGCGCGGACGCCCTCCAGCACGGGAACCACTCGAGGTCCGCAGCCGCCAGGGAATCCCATCGAGAATGAGCCGGTGGCGGCAGAGGGGCCAAGGCCCTCTACCGACGCTCCGTCGACTCGCGGCGCATCACGCCGGCTTGTCTCCCTGGGAGGATGCTGGCGCTTCCACCCGACAGACGCGGCCTAGCCGGCCCGCCCCGCGGCCTGGGCGTTCGCGCTCGCCCGGCCGAAGTGCGCGACAGCGTACGGGTCGGGCGGCGTGGACCTGCGCCCGGCCGGAGGCCTCATGGCGTTGTCGATGAGGCCCATTCCCACCGCGAGCACCGCCAGTCCCAACAGGTCCTTCTTGTAGGGCTGCGCCATCAGGACCTCCTCGCCCAGCACCAGCGCGCCGTCCTTGAGCAGGGTGTGGCGCTGCCACGCGACGCCCTCGCTGGTGCCCGGGTCCCCGGTGCGGAAGAACTGGAGGAGGTGCGTCTGGAGGCGGCGCAGGAACGCCTGGTCCTCCTCCACCAGCTTGCCCTGCGCGGGCGAGCACCGGTCCGGCGTGAGGAGGAACCAGGGGATTTCCTCGCCGTGCGGGACGCCATGGGGCCGGTCCCCGCGGAGCTGCACCGCCGTGTAGTCGAAGTGGCAGCGCCACACCGGCGCGTGCTCCGCCTGGTGGCTGCCCAACAGTCGGGGCACCACGGTGAACACGAAGTCGGTGCAGATGCGCCGGCCCAGTTCCTCGTCGTCCGACACGTCCGGGTAGAAGGGGCGGACCACCGCGACCATGTTGCCCAGCCGCTCGACGACGTCCTTCGGTTCGATGCCGAAGGCGACCGCCACGCTGGCGTCGTAGCTGGTGCTGCCGAGGATGAGGGGCAGCTTGAGCGCCTGGTTGTCGCGGAACGCGGCGCGAATGGTCCGGGGGAGCACCGGGTCTCCCACCACGGAGGACGGCGAGATGACCGTGCCGGGCGAGCGCTTCCAGAAGTCATCCGCCTTCAGCCCGCGCAACTGCTCCATCGTGACGTCGTCACTCGTCAGCTCCAAATCACTGGCGAAGATGGTGCCACGTGAGACGGCGTCCTCGCGAGGCAGTTCGTTGATGACGTAGGAGCTGAGGGCCACGCCCCGCTTGAAGTGGTTCTTGTTCTTCATCAGCGGCGACGCGTAGAGCGACAGCACGGACTTGGCGCCCGCGGACTGGCCCATGACGGTGACGTTGTCCGGGTCTCCACCGAACTGGGCGATGTTGCGGTTCACCCACTCCAGCGCGGCCATCTGGTCCAGCAGGCCGAAGTTCACCGGGCCGTTCGGGTTCTCCTTCTCCAGCGCCGGGTGCGCGAAGAAGCCCAGGTGGCCCAGCCGGTAGTTGAAGGTGACGAGCACCACGTCCTGACTCGCCAGGGGCACGCCGTTGTACGCCGGCAGGTTGCCCGCGCCGATGACGAACGCGCCGCCGTGAATCCAGAAGACGACGGGCAGCTTCGCGCCGGCCTCCGCCCGGGGCGTCCAGACGTTGAGGTAGAGGCAGTCCTCGCTCATCTTCCCGGGGTCGCCACCGCCCATGTCGATGCAGCCCTGCCGGTCCTGGAACGGGGAGAGGCCGAACTCCAGCGCCGGGCGGACGCCTGTCCACGGGTCCATGGGCTCGGGGGCCTTCCAGCGCCGGGAGCCCACGGGGGGCTTCGCGTACGGAATCCCCTTGTAGACCATCACCCTTTCGACCAGCGCGCCCTGGACCTGCCCCTCGCGGGTGGAGACCACGGGTGCTTTCTCGCCTGCCATGTGTCGCTCCCTTTCTGGTGAACGCTGAGTGTCCTCACGTCCGTGCAGTCATCCGATGATGGGAGGCAACGGGTCTGGGAGCGGATGCACGAGTCGTCCGACGACCGACGGGACGCGTGGAATAGAAGCTCACGAAGTGCCCACGCAATCGCGGTGGCGGAACGTCCCAGCGCCGTATGGCCTGGAAGACAGACACACCTCGACTCCTCGACCCTGGAGGTCGGGTCGAGTGTCATGCTCGCTGCACTGGGTTGGCCCTGGAGTTGGAAGCCGCTGTCCCGTAGGGCCGCGGGAAGCACCGCGCAGGCTGGCCTGGCGTGAGGGGTCGCCTCAACCGAGGCCCTTCGTAGGGAGCAGCTTGCGCGCCAGGGCGATGAAGGCGCGCAGCGGGGGCGAGGCTTGGGCGCGGTGGGGGTAGTACAGGAAGATGCCCGGGACGGAGGGTGCCCAGTCCTCCAGCACCGGCACGAGCGTTCCCGCGCGCAGGGCGGGGGCGACCTGCAGCTCCGCCAGGTAGGTCAGCCCCACGCCCGCCACCGCCATGCGGAACATGACCTCGGCATTGTCCGTGGCCAGCCGGCCCTTCACCTGGACGCGCAGCTCCTTGCGTCCCCGCTCCAGCTCCCAGTGATAGGGCAGGCCCGTCGTGGGCGCGCGGTAGGTGATGCAGTCATGGTTCGCCAGGTCCTCGGGCCGTTGCGGGGTGCCGTGGCGCTTCAGGTAGGCCGGTGAGGCGAGGACCATGAAGCGGAAGGCGGGCGTGAGGCGCACCTGCACCATGTCCTTCTCCACGGCTTCCATCAGCCGCAGTCCCGCGTCGAGCCCTTCCTCGACGATGTCCACGAACTGGTCCGACAAGCGCACCTCCGCGTGGACATGGGGATTCTCCCGGAGGAAGCGGGGCAGCACGGGCTCGATGACGCTGGCCAGGGCGATGCCGGGCACCGTGAGGCGCAGGGTGCCGGTGAGCTGCGTGGCGTCGGCGGACAGGTGCTCCAGCGCGTTGAGCGCCGACTCCAGCCCCGGCGCCGCGCGCTCCAGCAGTCGCTGACCCGCGTCGGTGAGCGACACGTTGCGCGTGGTGCGAAAGAGCAACGCCTGGTGGACGCGCTCCTCCAGCAGCTTCACGGACTGACTCACCGCGGAGGTGGAGACACCCAGCTCCTTCGCGGCCCGGGTGAAGCTCTTGTGCCGGGCGACGGCAACGAACACGGCCAGCTCATTCAGTGGGGTCAGGGCCATTATGAAGCCATCCTAAACAGTGCTTTCAAATCGTGCCTCTTCTCCGAAAAGCCCTCGGGCGGCAATTTGAGGTCATTCACGGAGGCACGCATGACAACGACGAACCGCATCGACTCGCTTTCCCGCTACCACCTGCTGGGGCGCTCGGGGCTGAGGGTGAGCCCGCTGGCCCTGGGGACCATGACGTTCGGCACGGAGTGGGGTTGGGGCAGCCCCAAGGACACGGCGCACCGCCTGCTGGCCCGCTACCTGGAGGCGGGGGGCAACTTCCTCGACACGGCGGATGGCTACACGAACGGCACGAGCGAGGAGTTCATCGGGGACTACTTCGCGAAGCAGGGCGGGCGTGATGGCGCCGTCATCGCGACGAAGTTCACGGTGAACACGTCGCCTGGAGACCCGAACGCGGGAGGCAACGGCCGCAAGAACATCCACCGCGCGGTGGAGGGGTCGCTGCGCCGGCTGAAGACGGACTACCTGGACCTGTACTGGATGCATGCGTGGGACGGCATCACTCCGATGGAGGAGGTGATGAGCACGCTGACGGACCTCGTGAGGGCTGGGAAGATTCGCTACATCGGCCTGTCGGACGTGCCGGCCTGGTACTTCGCGCGGGCGCAGACGCTGGCGGAGCGCGAGGGCTGGGAGCGCGTCGTCGCGTTGCAGTTGGAGTACTCGCTGGTGGAGCGCAACATCGAGCGGGAGCACATCCCGGCCGCGCTGGAGCTGGGGGCGAGCATCACCCCGTGGAGCCCGCTGGCGTCGGGGTTGTTGTCGGGCAAGTACACGCGAGAGGGTGTGTTCGCGAAGGGAGAGGGGCGACTGCCGGCCATCCAGGCGAGTGGCAACCCGGGGATGGCGAAGCTCTTCACGGAGAGGAACTGGCGCATCGTGGACACGTTGATGGAGGTGGCGCGGGAGCTGGACAAGCCGCCCGCGCAGGTGGCGCTGGCGTGGGTGACCCGGCGGCCGGGGGTGGCGTCCACCATCATCGGGGCGACGAAGTTGGAGCAGCTCGAGGCGAACCTGCGTGCGCTGGACGTGGAGATTCCGGAGGAGCAGTCGGCGAAGCTGGAGGCCGCCGGTCGCCCGGAGCTGGTGCACCCGTACATCTTCTTCGCGAACGAGTTCTTCACCAGCGGCATGTTCACCGGAGGGACGTCCGTGCGCGCCGAGCCGACGTGGTTCCGTCCGGCGGTGCGCTGAGGGTCATGCCCGCGCTGGAGGTGGGCTCAGTCGGTGCGTTGCAGGGCGAGCCAGAGCCAGCCCCAGCGCGGCTCCAGCGGAACCAGCGCTGATAATCAACCTGGATGCGGCTACTCGGTGTCAGGTGTCTCCACGAGCGGCCACAGCTCACCGAGTTTCAGCTCGATGTCGTTAAACGGGGCGGCACGGATGACGTCATCCGCGCCGTACGTCCCCAGCACGAGCCAGTGTCCGTCGCGCAGCTCGCTCACCGTGAGGGTGCGCGAGTCCAGGTCGATGAACCACAGATGCTGGATGCCAATCCGCGCGTAGAACGGCTGCTTGATGCGCGTGTCGTAGCCGCGTGTCGACGGCGACAGGACTTCACAGGCCCAATCAGGAGCCAGGGTCCACGAGCCCGCTGGCAATCGCGCCACCCGCTCTTTGCGCCACCCCGCCAGGTCCGGAATGAACTCTGGCGAGCCCTCCAGCCGGACACCCGGCTCCACTTGAACCCACCACCCGCCCGGCCCACCCAGGGCCCGCTGAAACGGGCCCCGAAGCTCGGTAATCAAGGCTCCAATGAAATCCATGTGCCCAGCATGCGGCTGGGCATGCGTGTACAGCGTTCCATCGATGATCTCGCCCACGACGCCCTCGGGCAGAGCCTCGATATCGGCGAGGGTCGCGACACCCTCTGTCTCGCGCTTGCCGTAGGCCATGCCCCGAGTGTGGAGATAGCAGCGCTGTCTGACAAGCGGCGTGGATGCGGCTACTCGGTGTCGGGTGTCTCCACGAGCGGCCACAACTCACCGAGCCTCAGCTCGATGTCGTCGAACGGGGCAGCGCGGATGACGTCATCCTCGCCATACGTCCCCAGCACGAGCCAGTGTCCGTCGCGCAGCTCGCTCACGGTGAGGGTTCGTGCATCCACGTCGATGAACCACAGGTGCTTGATGCCAATCCGCGCGTAGAACGGTTGCTTGATGCGTGTGTCATAGCCGCGTGTCGACGGTGACAGGATTTCGCAGGCCCAGTCTGGCGCCACGAGCCACGAGCCCTCCGGGATTCGCGCCACCCGGTCTTTCCTCCAGCCCGCGAGGTCCGGGACGAACTCCGGAGACCCCTCCAGTCGGATGCCGGGCTCCACCTGAATCCACCAACCCCCAGGCCCGCTACTCCCCTGCTGGAAAGGGCCCCAGAGCAGGGCATGCAGACTTCCAAGGGTATTCATATGCCCAGCACGCGGCTGGGCATGCACATACAACGTTCCTTCGATGACCTCGCCCACGACGCCCTCGGGCAGAGCCTCGATATCGGCGAGGGTCGCGACACCCTCTGTTTCGCGTTTGCCGTAGGCCATGCCTCGAGTCTGGGGATAGCAAAGCCCCCTGACAAGCAGCGCCGCTGACGGCGTTCGTTTACAGCTAGAGCTTCAACTTCTTGAACACGGATTCCGGGATGCTCTTGATGATGAGCATGATGATTGCCCAGATTCCGGGAACGTAGACCTCGTTCTTGCGCGCATCGGCCGCGCTGAGCAGCCCGCGCGCCACCTTCTCCGGCGACGCGAACAGCTTGTTCTTCGGCAGGTGCGCCGTCATCGGTGTGTCCACGAAACCCGGCTTCACCGTCACCACCGCCACATTGGACTTCGCCAGCCGGTTGCGCAGGCCCTGGAGGAACACGGTCAGCGCGCCCTTCGACGTGCCGTACACGTAGTTGCTCTGCCGGCCGCGGTCTCCCGCCACCGACGAAATCACCACCAGCGTGCCGGCCTTCTGCGCCTCGAACCGATTGGCCAGAACCGTGAGGAGCGACGCCGCGCTCAGGAAGTTGGTGCGCAGCACCGCCTCCGTCGCCGTCCACGAGCGCTGCGCCTCCGCCTGGTCTCCCAGCACGCCGTGAGCCAGCACCACGCCGTCCAGTCCGCCCAGCGCCTGGAACGCCCCGTCCACCAGCGCCTCGTGCACGGCGAAGTCGTTCAGGTCCACCGCCTTCGACTCCACCTTCGCGGCGCCCCGCGTGGCGGCATCCTTCGCCACCGCGTCCAGGTTCTCCGCGTTGCGGCCCACGAGGTACAGCGAGGCACCGCGCGCGGCGAGCAGCCGCACCGTCGCCTGGGCAATGGCGCTGGTGGCGCCGAGGACGAGCACTTTCTTCATGGGGTCGGCAATCTCGGAGAGAGGTCAGCGAAGCGCAAGCAGGGACTTCGGATGCGGCGCTCCAGAAGCGCGCTCCGACTCCAGCGAGAAGGGCATGGCCACCGGATTCATCCGCCGCCAGAAGGACGACGAGAACGCCGGGTCGATGTAGCCCGCGAACTCCGCGCGGCGCGGGAAGTACGCCGCGAAGCTCTCCGGACTCATCCGCGCGTCCTTCGCCGGATACACCGCGCCGCCCGCCTCGCGCGTCACCCGGTCCAGCTCCTCCACCAGCCGGTACGTCTTCTCTCCCCGGTTGGCGAAGTCCATGGCCAGCGTCACACCCTGGCGCGGAAAGGACATCCACCCCGGCGAGGGAAGGTCACCGAAGGTCTTCAGCACCGACAGGAAGCTGGGCAGCCCGCCGCGAGCGCTGCGCTCCAGGATGTCCTTCAGCGCGTCACGCGCGGTGGAGTAGGGCACCACGCACTGGAACTGGAGGAAGCCCCGGCTGCCGTAGATGCGGTTCCACGCGTAGATGGCGTCCAGCGGATAGAAGAACGGGTCGTAGTGCGTCAGCCGCTGCTTCGGCTTGCCGTTCTGCCGGTGGAAGTAGAGCCAGTTGAACGCCGACACCGACAGCCGGTTGAGGCAGAACGCCGGCATGTCCATGGGCACCGCGAGGCCAATGCCATGCGACAGGTGGCTCTTGGCCAGGGGAAGCCCGTCGAACTGCGGCGGCGCGAAGTTGCCCCGGTACAGCAGGCCCCGCCCCAGCTTCTTGCCGCGCGCCAGGCAGTCCACCCACGCCATGGTGAACTCGTGGTCCGCCTCGGACTCGCGCGCCACGACGAGGAACTCGTCCAGGTTGCCGAAGGGCACCGTCTCCTGGAGCACGTACGGATTGCTGATGGGCTTGAGCTGGACCTCTGCCCAGGTGACGAGCCCCGTGAGCCCCAGGCCGCCAATCGTCGCGCCGTACCAGTCCGGATTCTCGTCCGGCGCGCACACGCGGCGGCTGCCGTCCGAGCGCACCAGCTCGAAGCGGCGCACGTAGCGGCCGAACGTCCCGCCCCGGTGGTGGTTCTTCCCGTGCACGTCGTTGGCGATGGCGCCGCCCACCGTCACGTACTTGGTGCCCGGCGTCACCGGCAGGAACCAGCCGCGCGGCGCCGCCAGTCGCAAGAGCGTGTCCAGCGTGACGCCCGCCTCGCAGCGCACCACGCCCGTGGCCGCGTCGAAGGCGATGAGCTTGTCCAGCCCCGAGGTGAGCAGCAGCGTCCCGCCCCCGTTGAGGCAGGAGTCGCCATAGCTGCGCCCCAGCCCGTGCGGCAGCACCGAGCCGGAGACTTGCGGCAGCGCGTCCGAGCGCCACGTCAGCGCCTGCGTGTGCTGCTCGACTCGGGGGTAGCGCCCCCAGGACTCCAGTGACTTCATCGCGGAATCCCTCTCACGTGGCCGCCCACAGCACCAGGGCGGAGACGAGCCCCACCGCGTAGCTCACCTTGTCCTTGAGCGCGAAGACGAGCGGGTCCTCGTTCACCTGTCCGCGATGCGCCAGCACCCAGATGCGGCCCACCCAGTAGAGCATCACCGGGCACAACAGCCACAGCCGCTCCGGGTGGTCGTAATAGACAGTCACTTCCTTCGACGTGATGTACAGCGCCAGCACCAGCACGGACACCTGGCCCGCCGCCGCGCCCAGGCTGGCGAGCTGCTCGTAGTCCTGCGCCAGATAGCCGCGCCCGTGCGCGGTCGTCTCGTTGGACAGCCGCAGCCGGCGCACCTCGCTCAGCCGCTTCACCAGCGCGAGCGACAGGAAGAGGAACATGCTGAACATGAGCAGCCAGCTCGACGTGGGCACGCCCACCGCCAGCGAGCCGCCGAAGATGCGCACCGTGTACAGGCCCGCCAGCACCAGCACGTCCAGCATCACCACCTGCTTGAGCCGCAGCGAGTACGCCAGCGTCAGCGCGTAGTACGTCGCCAGCAGCGCGGAGAAGGCGGGCGGCAACAGCAGACACACCACCGCGCCGGCCAGGAGCAGCACCGGCGCCAGCACCACGCCCACGCTCACCGGCAGCGCGCAGGCCGCGAACGGACGCTTCTTCTTCGTCGGGTGCCGTCGGTCCGCGTCGAGGTCCAGCAAGTCGTTGAGCACGTACACGCTGGAGGCGCACAGGCTGAACGCCACGAAGGCCAGCATCGCCTGGGCCAACAGGTTCGGAGACGCGGCCTTGTGCGCGGCGAGCACCGGCACGAAGACGAGCGCGTTCTTCGCCCACTGGTGCACGCGCAGCGCCTTCACCCAGACGCGCGGGCCCACCCCGGGCTTCTCGAAGACGCGGTGCACGTGGCGCCCCAGCGCTCGCGCCTTCTCCAGCACGCCCGCGGGCGCGTGGACGACCACGATGTGCCGCGACTCGCGCCACAGCGGCAGGTCCACCGCGTCGTTGCCCGCGTAGTCGAACGTGCCCAGCGCCGCCTTCAGCTTCGCCAGCTTGCGCGCGCCGGACAGATTCACGGTGCCGTCGCTGGCGTGGACCTCCGTGAAGAGGCCCAGGTGCGCGGCGACAGCCTGCGCGATTCGCTGGTCCGCCGCCGTGGCCAGCACCAGCCTGCGGCCTCGCGCCTTCTCCTCGTGGAGGAACGCGAGCAGCTCCTCGTTGTACGGCAGCTGGGCGGCGTCCAGGCCCGCGCGCCGCGCGACTTCCGCCTTGAAGTACGCCTTGCCCTTCATCACCCACAGGGGCAGCAGGAAGAGCAGCCAGGGCGCGCGCTTGAAGAGCACGAGCAGGTTCTCATGCAGCGTGTCGGTGCGCACCAGCGTCCCGTCGAGGTCGACGGCGAGCGCCACGTCTGCGGAGTCCTCGGGGAGGGGTGTCTCGGGAAGCATGGGAAGCGGGGGCGAAGGCTACCCTGTCGGACTGTTTCCGGGCGCGAGAAGGGCACACGGCCCTTCGCCCGCCAGGGCACCGCTCAGTCGAGTCGGGCGATCAACAGGGTCTGGAGGGGGAGGTTGCGGATGGGTCGGCTGCTCTCGATGCGGTAGCCCGCGTCGTCGAGGAAGCCCTCCACCTCCGCGGGCGTGTAGGCGTCCGCGCCCGAGGTGACGAAGTAGTGCAGGCCGATGAGCGGCGCGGAGCTGGTCGGGTCCTGGATGTCCTCCCGCAGGTACTCCAGCACGGCCAGCGTCCCCTTGGGCGCCAGCGAGGCACGGATGCGGCGCAAGAGCGCCACGTTCTGCGCGGGCGTCAGGTGGTGCATCACCTGGAACAGCAGCACCCCGTCGTAGAGGCCGCCCAGCTCCGAGGTGAGGATGTCCCCGGCCTGGTGCGTGACGAGGTGGCTCAGCCCCGCCGAGGCGATGATGTCCCGCCCCACGCGGACGCTGCCTTCCAAATCCAACACCGTGGCCTTGAGGCCCCGGTGGCGCAGGCACAGCTCCGCGGCGAACCAGCCATGCGCGCCGCCCAGGTCCAACAAGCTCTTGGCACCTCGGGGCAGGGGAATGGCGCCCACGACTTCCGGCGCCGCCAGCCGGGCGAGCTGGTGCATGGCGTGGATGTAGTCGCGCCAGCGCGGGTCCTCCGGCGCGAAGTCGTGGATGTCCACCGCCTCGCCCGAGCGCACCACGCCCTCCAGCCCCGTCCACCAGTCCCACTGCGCGTAGTTGAACTCCAGGAAGGCGCCCACGTACTTGGGCGAGCGCGGGTCCAGCCACCGCTTCGAGCGCGACGCCAGTCGGTAGCGGCCGTCACGCTGACGCTCCACCGCCTCGCACGCCACCAGCGCCTCCAGCAGCGAGCGGGTGCCTTCGGGCGACAGGTTCAGCCTCGCCGCCAGCGCCTCCGACGTGGCCGCGCCATCCGCCAGCGCGCCGTAGATGCCCAGCCGCACGCCCGCCATCAGCGTGCGCGAGGCCATCATCCCGAAGAAGGCATGGGCCAGGGGTTGGGGGGCCAGGTTGAACCAGTCCGCCACACGCTCCAGCAGGTTGTCCGCCTTGAGCCCCAGCCGCATGCGTGCGCCCCTAACGCTTCTTCCGGGGGAGGGCCAGGCCGGCCAGTCCCACCATCACCAGCGCGGCCTCCGCGCCCATCAGACAGCCTACCTGCTCCGCCTTGCGCACCCCCGTGTAGCGGCAGGTGCCGTCCTCGCAAGTGAAGCGCGGCGAGCAGTCTCCGCTGCTACGACAGACGGTGTTCACCCGCCCCGTCCCGTCCTCCCCTTCCGGGTTGTCCCGGTCGGGCCCGCCCTCTCCCGTGGAGGCGTCCGGGAGGGGAATGATGATGCCTCCGTCGCTGGACGACTGAGCGAGTGCGGCGGCGGGCAGCAAGAGCGGGAGGCAGGCCAGCAGGGACAGGCCCTGGGCGCGAACTAGGTGACGAAGGGACATGACGGGGTCGTCACCCTAACCGTCCGGCCGCACAGATGCATCCACCGTGGAAACCGGAAGTCGGGGGTAGATTGTCCCACCCCTCCGCCTTCATCTGGTAGCGTACGACCCCCGATGGCCGCCCCCAGAATCCTCGTCGTCGATGACAACCCGGAGCTTCTCTCCCTCCTCACGCAGCTGTTCGAGGACGCGGGCTACGAGGTCGTCGGCGCCAGCCGCGGCAGGCAGGCGATTGATGTCGCTCGCGCCAATCCACCCGGCGCGGCCGTCTTGGACATCCTGCTGCCGGACATGATGGGCTACCATCTGGCGGACGCGCTGCGGAAGGACAACCCCCAGCTCCCGCTGCTCTTCATCACCGGCGTCTTCAAGGGCGGCAAGCACGCGCTGGAGGCCCGTCAGAAGTACCAGTCCGCTGGCTACTTCGAGAAGCCCTTCGAGGCGCAGAAGCTGCTGGAGGCCGTCACCAAGGTCCTCGCTCCGGAGAAGAAGGCCCCGCCCCCTGGCTCGCTCCAGGACGCCTTCGAGGTGGAGCTGGACATCGACGTGGAGGAGGAGGGCCCGCAGGACGTGATGGAGTTGACGGGCCGCATCAAGGTGACGGGCGGCGGCAACATCACCGCGGAGATTCGCGGCGCCAACCTCACCGCCAGCCCCATGCAGAAGGTGCCGGCCACCCAGGTGCGTCCGCCCACGCCGGGCCGTCCGCCGGACCCCCCGCCCGCGGGCTCGGGCGCGCCGGGCAGCCGCCGGGGGGAGCTGAAGGACAACCTGCCCTCGTTGCTCACCGCCTACTACCTCTCCCGCGAGACGGGCGAGCTGGGCATCCAGCGCGGCAAGGTGAAGAAGGTCGTCTATTTCGAGAAGGGCATGCCGGTGTTCGCCCTCTCCAACCTGCTGGCGGACCGCTTCGGTCAGTTCCTGGTCCGCGTGGGCAAAATCAAGCCCGAGCAGCTCCAGGACGCCTCCGCCGTGGCGGGCGCGACGAACCGGCGCACCGGTGACGTGCTGGTGGAGCGCGGCCTGCTCAAGGACACCGAGCGGCTGTACTACGTGGGCCAGCAGGTGAAGGCCGTCATCTACTCGCTCTTCGCGTGGGAAGACGGCACGTACGTGATGAGCTTCCGGGAGAAGGCCAGCTCGGAGTCCATCAAGCTGGACGTGCACCCGGGCAACCTCATCGTCCGTGGCATCAAGAAGCTCTACAAGCCGGAGCGCCTGCGCCGGCTGCTCAAGCCGGAGGACCGGCTCATCCCCGCGGTGGCCCCGGCGTACCAGCTCAACGAAGTGGAGCTGGAGCGGTGGGAGGCGGAGCTGTTGCCCAAGATTGACGGCAACCGCACCGTCGCGGAGCTGCTGGCGTTCGCCAACCGCCCCGAGCACGTCGTCTACGGCTTCCTGGTCGCGATGATGTCGCTGGGCATCCTGGACAAGCGCTCGTAGCGCGGTCGGGTCGCCGGGCGGGCACCCTCAGTGAGGTGCCCGGTGGTGTTTGGGTTCAGCCGCCCGCCAGGCGGGAGCCAATCCAGAACAGGCCGAGCGCACCGGAGCCCACGGCGACGACGCGCTGCACCCACCGGGTGATGCGGTCGTTGAGGCGGGTGATGCCCTCGGCGAAGAGCAGACCCACGGTGCCCATGCCGATGAGGATGCCCAGCGCGAAGCCAGGCAGGTACGTCCACGCCGCCAGGCTCATGCTGCCGCCCACGAGCAGCGGGGGCAGGGCGAGCAGCAGCGAGCGCACGCCGCTGACGGCCATCAGCGCGCCCGCGGCGGTGCTGACGGTGTGCACGTGCTCGTGCGGCTCCTTGGAGTGGTGGGGGAGGTGGGGGTGGCCGTGGTTCAGGCTGTTGGGGAACAGCAGCGCCGTCACGGCGAGGGCCACCAGCACGGCGCCGCCGAAGATTTCGGCCCAGCGCTCGAAAGTCTCGGAGAGCCCCACGCCGGCCAGGAGGCACAGGGAGGCGATGCCGCCGAGCATGGCCGCGTGCCCCAGCGCGAAGCGGAAGGCGGTGGCGATGGCCGCGCGACGCCGGCCCCCATTCAGGGTTCCAAGCGTGGCCACGGCCGCGCAATGGTCCGGCCCCACGGCGTGGAGCAGGCCCTGGGACAGACCGAGCAGGAAGGCAAGGAGAATGGGCTGCACGACGCGGACCCTACCCGCGCTTCCCTCCGGAGGCCAGCAAGAGGTACCTACGCGTCATGTGGACCGCCTTCCGACCGCTGCCGACCATGCTCTCACTCGGGCTTTGCTGGCTCCTCTTCTCCGGGTGTGACTCGGGGAAGAAGCAATTCCAGGAAGCCAATGAGCAGTACGAGGCGCTGGTGGACAAGGGCGTCCCGCCGACGGACCCGGCGTGGGACGGAGTGGTGGCGTCCCTGGAGAAGGTGCCCGCGGGTTCTCGTTCGCGTCCGGAAGCGGACAAGCGCCTCGCGGCCATCCGAGGCCTGCGGGGCAGCCTGCCACCGCGCCCGCTGGCGACCCCCGGCGCGACGGGGCCGGGCACCAGCGAGGCGGACGTGAAGCGCGCCGCGTGCGAGGCGCTGGCGAAGAAGCTGGGACAGGCGACCGATGACGCCACGCGCGAGCCGCTCACCCAGGCGCTCGCGCAGTGTCGCGCGGACCTGGTCCGGCTGGAGGCCAAGAGCCACCCTCCTGGTGAAGAGGGCCACGAGCACGGGGGCGAGCCGCATTGACGCCGTGTGACGTCGCTCACGGATGATTGAGAACGCGCCGGGTTTGTGGCTATGGAGCGCGCATGCCCATGCCCCAAGCAGGTGACGCGGCTCCCGACTTCGTGCTTCAGGACCAGGACGGCAACTCCGTGACGCTCTCGCAGCTCGCGGGGAAGAACGTCGTCCTCTATTTCTATCCGAAGGATGACACTCCTGGATGCACCGTGGAGGCGTGTGCCTTCCGCGATGAGCACTCGGTGTTGGAGGGTGCCGGCGCGGTGGTGCTCGGTGTGTCCGCGGACAACACCGCGAGCCATCGCAAGTTCGCGACCAAGTTCAACCTCCCCTTCCCGTTGCTGGCGGACACCGAGCACCAGGTGTCGGACGCCTACGGCGTCTGGGGAGAGAAGTCGCTGTATGGACGCAAGTTCCTGGGTATCAACCGCGCCACGTTCCTGATTGGAGCGGATGGCAAGGTGAAGCAGGTGTGGCCGAAGGTGAAGGTGAACGGCCACGTCGTGGAGGTCCTCGCCGCGCTGGGGGCGAAGCCGAGTGCGCCGGCGCCGGGTGCGCCCGCGTTAGAGGTGGAGGCGCAGGCGCCCGAGCTGTCCGCGGCGTATGTGAGGGGCTCGGAGCAGGCGTACGATGAGGTCACTCCGCTCGCGGGGACGCCGTTGACGGCGCCGGCGCAGGTGACGAAGTTCGAGCCCACGAAGCGGAAGTCCGCGGCGACGAAGGCTCCTGCCGCGAGCAAGGCCACGTCGCAGGATGAGGCTGGCGCCGGTGCGGATGTCGCGGTGGATGAGGCGCCTGTGAAGAAGGCGGCGGCGCCCGCGAAGACGGCCACGCCCGCGAAGGAGGCGTCCTCCGCGAAGACGGCCACGCCCGCGAAGGAAGCGTCCTCCGCGAAGACGGCTGCGCCTGTGAAGGTGACTGCGCCCGCGAAGGTGGCTGCGCCCGTGAAGGTGGCTGCGCCCGCGAAGGTGGCTGCGCCCGCGAAGGTGGCTGCGCCCGCGAAGGTGGCTGCGCCTGTGAACGAGGCCACGCCCGCGAAGAAGGCAGCGCCTGTGAAGAAGGCTCCGCCCGCGAAGGAGACAGCCTCCGCGAAGAAGGCGGCGCCCGTGAAGAAGGCTTCCGCGAAGAAGTCCGCGCCTGTGAAGTCGGCCTCCGCGAAGAAGGCGTCCGCGAAGAAGCCAGCGCCCGCGAAGAAGCCAGCGCCCGCGAAGAAGCCAGCGCCCGTGAAGAAGTCAGCGCCCGTGAAGAAGGCGTCCGCGAAGAAGCCAGCGCCCGCGAAGAAGGCGTCCGCGAAGAAGTCTGCTCCGGCGAAGAAGTCCGCTCCGGCGAAGAAGAAGTCCGCCGCGAAGCGGAAGTAGCAGAACGCGGCAGTGAAGTAGGTCACTCCCGGAGATGCGTGGACGCGGCGCAGCCAGCCTCGTCCACGTCAGCTCCTCACCTCGCGCCAGCTCAAGGTCTTTCTCCGGCGCTCAACGCTGTGAGTGCTTGGGTTTGAGCGCGAAAATCTTTCGCGAAAGCAGAGGCCCGCCGCGCAAAATTTGCGGTGAGACACTGGCTTCTGTCGCGAAGAAGTCGCAGTCGACCGAGTCAGCGAAGAAGACTGTGCACGAGCATCGCCGAGGGCATAACTGAGCAAGCGGCCCGAGAGGCCGCCGTGTACCCGTCCCGTGGTTTGGACACCAGGCGTGCCCATCTTGTTGGGATGCGGGGACCTGAAGGCAGACAAGCCTAGGAGTGGACATGCGCGAGCTGAATTTCCGTCGGTGGAGCCAGGTGGTGGCGTTGACGGTGGGGGTCATGGGAGCCGCGGCCTGTGGTGGCCTGCCCGAGACAGGTGGCAAGCAGCCGGGCGAGAGCCGTGGCGGCCCGTTCGCCCAGCGTGGCGTCCAGCCCGACGCCCTCCTGGACATGCAGGGCAACGTGCACCCGGAGAAGTCCCCACCGTGGCTGATGGTCGCGGACCGCGGGCACAACGGCACCATCAAGGACATCGGCTCCAGCATCGACCCGCGCACGCCGAAGCTGGAGGGAAAGCAGAACAACTCCCTCTTGGATGACGCGGGGAAGATGATGCAGGACCGGTACGGCATCGAGGGCGGCGCCTCCTACGCTCCAGCGGCCCAGGGCCTGGGCGGTGAGGACGGCGCGATGCAGGGCGTTCCCTCGGACTACAATCATGGGTGGGGCTATCGCCCGCAGGGCTGGCAGGACCGCAACGGCCGGCTGGTGCGCTAGGTCCTTGTCGGGCGAACGGACGGCTCCCCGCCGACGCCCGTGCCCGAGGATGGATATCCATCCCTCTGAAGCCTGAATGGCTCGCCGGAGGGATGGAACATGAACCAGGGAAACATTCGACGCTGGCTCCTACCCGGCGCGCTGGCCGTGGCTTCGTTGCTGGGAACGGCGTGCGAGCGCGAGGAGCAACGCGTCCGTCGTGAGATTCCCAGGACGGGCGGTCCGTATCAGGGCATCGCCAATGACTCGCAGCCGCTGAGCAGCTTCGGCCCAGGGACGGGTGGCTCGGGCACGCCCAACATCGCGCCCGTGCAGGACATCGTGGGCGCGAACCTGCCTCCCACCGCGGTGGACAACGTCCCTCCGCGCGTGGAGCCCGGCATCGCCGAGGGCTCGCCGACCGCGATCCGACGCCAGCAGGAACAGCAACAGGCACAGGACGAACAGGCCACTCCCAAGCCGGGAGACCCGCCCGCGAACAAGCCGCCGGATGGAGTGTCGGGCCCGCGGCCCGGAGAGGCTCCGCCTCGCGAGGACTCCCAGGTGCCGCACTGACCTGGCCTACGGGGCCGTGTGCCCCGTGACACCGCCACGCTCAGCGAGACGCGAGCATGGCCATCGGCTCTGCCCACGGGGCTGTGCCCCGTGATGCCGCCACGCTCAGCGAGACGCGAGCATGACCTCGGTGGGGTCCTTGCCCGCGAAGGCGCTGTCGAGCCCCTTGGCGAGCGCGTGGTGCTCGGCGCCGCCCAGCGTGGCGAGCCGGTCCTCCGCCGGGTGCGCGAAGCGCGCGGCGAGCACGTCGAGCCTGCGGTGCGCCTCTTTGATGCGCTCTCGCGGAATCCGTCCGGACTCCACCGCCTTCACCACGGCCTCGATGGCGCGGCGCTGCACGTCCGCCTGGTGGCACACGAGGAACAGGTCCACGCCCGCAATCGTGCCCTGCACCGCCGCCTCCTCCACCGTGTAGTGGTCCGCGATGGCCTTCATCTCCAGGTCGTCGCTGACGAGCACTCCGTCGAACCCCAGCTCCTCGCGCAGCACCCCGGTGAGTACTCGCTCGCTCATCGTCGCGGGCACGCCCTTGTCCAACGCGTCGAACAGGACATGGGCCGTCATCAACGAGGCCAGCCGCGCCTGCGCGAAGGCCCGGAAGGGCACCAGCTCCACGCGACGCAGCCGCTCCAGGTCGTGCGCAAGCCGGGGCAGCGTCAGGTGGCTGTCCGTGGTCGTGTCGCCGTGTCCAGGGAAGTGCTTGCCGCAGGAGGCGATGCCACCGGCCTCCAGCCCGCGCGCGAGCGCCACGCCCAGCCGCGCCACCTCCTCCGCGTCCCGGCTGAAGCTCCGGTCTCCGATGACGGGGTTGGCGGGATTGGTGTCCACATCCAGCACCGGCGCGAAGTCCCAGTCGAAGCCGACCGCGCGCAGCTCATGCGCGAGCAGCCGCCCCACGCGCTCCACCAGCCGGGCGTCCCCGCGCTGTCCCAGCTCGCGCATGGGGGGCAGGGCGGTGAACGGCGCCCCGCGCAGCCGAGCGACGCGGCCTCCCTCCTGGTCCACCGACAGGATGAAGGGCCGACCCGCGCGGAGCTTCAGCTCGCGGCACAGGGTCGCCGTCTCCTGGGCGGTGCCCACGTTGCGCTTGAAGAGGATGGCGCCATAGATGCCGTCATCCATCAGCGCCGCCAGGTCGGCGTCGATGCGAGTCCCAGGGAAGCCCACCATGAACAGGCGGGCGCAATCGCGGTAGAGGGCGGAGGCAGTCACGGGACGCAGTGTCGCAGAACCCGGGCCCAAGCTGGACTCCGTTCCTTCGCGAGGCACACCGTGCGTCGTCTGCCCGTCACCTCCCAGGGCGGCCGTGTCCGCTGGGCGCCATCCGGGTTGCGCCGCCGTCCTGAAGGAGTACCTGGAGCGTGGGCTGTGTCCGGCCAGGCGTCGCACGCGTCGGCGCCCGACGGTGCATTGACACAGGGGCTTGTTCCGCCCCGGACGGCTGCTACAAGGGCCCCGGGATTCCGAGGCACCTTCCGCGCCTCCGTTCAATCGAGGCCCTGATGGATTTCGCCACGCTCGAGTTGTCTCCACCCTTGCTCCAGGTCCTGGCCGAGCTGGGCTTCCAGTCGGCCACGCCCATCCAGGCGCAGAGCATCCCCGTGCTGCTCCAGGGCAAGGACCTGGTCGGCCAGGCGCGCACCGGCAGCGGCAAGACGGCGGCGTTCGCGCTGCCCATGCTGCGTCAGGTGCAGCTCCAGGACCGGCGCCTCCAGGGGCTGGTGCTCTGCCCCACTCGTGAGCTGTGCGCGCAGGTGGCGGGCGAGATTCGCAAGCTGGGGCGCCGGCTGCCGGGGCTCCAGATTCTGGTGCTGGCGGGCGGGCAGCCCATCCGGCCGCAGCTCGAGGCGCTGGAGAAGGGCGTGCACATCGCGGTGGGGACGCCCGGCCGGGTGATTGACGTGCTGGAGCGCGAGGCGCTGGAGACGAAGCGGCTGGGCACGGTGGTGCTGGACGAGGCGGACCGGATGCTCGACATGGGCTTCCGCGACGACATGGAGCGCATCATCGGCGCGATGCCTTCACGGCGTCAGACGGTGCTCTTCTCCGCGACCTTCCCGCCGGACATCGCGGCCCTGAGCCGCGCGTTCCAGAAGGACCCCGTGCGAGTGACGGTGGAGGACACCGAGGCCACGCCCGCGATCCGTCAGGTCCGCTACGACACGAAGCCCGAGGAGAAGACCCAGCAGTTGCTGCGCGTGCTCCGGCTCTACCAGCCGTCCTCCGCCATCGTCTTCTGCAACCACAAGGCGACGGTGGTGGAGCTGACGAAGGCGCTCTCTGACTCGGGCGTCAGCGTGGACGGGCTCCAGGGCGACTTGGAGCAGTTCGACCGGGACCGCGTCATGGCGAAGTTCCGCAACCTCACCACGCGCGTGCTCGTCGCCACGGACGTGGCGGGGCGAGGCATCGACGTGGAGGCGCTCGACGCCGTCGTCAACTTCGACATGCCCTTCCAGCCGGAGCCGTACGTGCATCGGATTGGACGCACGGGACGCGCGGGGCGCACGGGGCTCGCCATCTCCCTGGTGGCGCCGAACGACAAGCGCAAGGTGGAGGAGATTGAGCAGTCCCTGGGCCTGAAGCTGGAGGCGGGCGACGCGGCGGAGCTGGAGGCGGCGGCGTCGAAGCCGGGCTCGCTCGGCTCGGAGTGGGAGACGCTGTACATCTCCGCCGGGCGCAAGGACAAGATGCGGCCGGGAGACATCCTCGGCGCGCTGACGGGCGAGGCGGGTGGGTTCGTCGCCACGGACGTCGGCAAGATTGAGATTCAGGACCACATCGCCTACGTCGCCGTCGCGCGCCGCGTGGCCAAGATGGCCTTCCAGCGTTTGAGCGAGGGCAAGATCAAGGGCCGCAAGCACAAGATTGAGCGCGTGAAGTAGGCGCCCGGTTGATGGGCGTCAGCCT
>NZ_JBLZWL010000136.1:0-245680 GCF_049194865.1 Corallococcus terminator
GCTCCTTGATGGTGGCGGACATGCCGCGCTTGAGCAGCACCGGCTTGCGGCGCTCGCCCACCGCCTCCAGCAGGCTGAAGTTCTGCATGTTGCGCGCGCCAATCTGGAGGATGTCCGTGGCCTCGTCGACCGCGTCCAGCGTCGCGGTGTCCTTCACCTCGGTGGTGACGAGCAGGCCCGTCTCCTTGCGCGCCTCCATGAGCAGCGCCAGGCCGTCACCCTTGAGGCCCTGGAACTCATAGGGACTGGTGCGCGGCTTGAACGCTCCGCCGCGCAGCATGGTGGCGCCCGCCTTCTTCACCGCGTGCGCGGTGGAGAGGATCTGCTCGCGCGACTCCACGGAGCACGGGCCGGCGATGACGTGGAACGACGCGCCGCCGATGGTGAGGCCACCCACGCGCAGCTGCGTGTCCTCCGGCTTCACCTCGCGGCTGACGAGCTTGAAGGGCTGGGAGATGGAGACAGCGTCCGCGACGCCGGGCAGCACTCGGAAGGGTTCTGGCTCCACCGCGCCGGGGTTGCCGGTGATGCCGATGGCCGTGCGAGTGCCCCCTGGAATCGCGTGCGGTTGCCAGCCACGACGGCGGATCTCGTCGTTCACACGCTCGATGTCCTGGGCCGTCGCGTCTGGTCGCATCACGATCAACATGGGGATACCCGCTTTCTCTCCGCTAATGGACGCCGGGAAGCCCGGCGCTGTGACTCCTCGAACGCCGAGGACTCGCCTCCAAGTTCTGCACAAGTGTTCGCTCGCGAGCAACCTGCACGACGGTGCCACTTGTGGCACGCGCTCCAAGCGACCCAGCATGGAGGGGGGCCAGCGTGGATGTGGGAGAGCGCGTGTCGAACCCGGATGTCATCGTCGTGGGCGCGGGACTCTCGGGGCTGGCGTGCGCGCGAGCGCTCGTCCAATCCCGCTTGAAAGTGATGCTCCTGGAAGCCGGCGCGGAACCCGGAGGCCGCGTGCGCACGGACGTGCACGAGGGTTTCCTGCTCGACCGGGGTTTTCAGGTGTACCTCACGGCCTACCCGGAAGGTCAGCGGACGCTGGATGTCGCGGCGCTGAAGTTCCGGCGCTTCCTGCCGGGCGCGAAGGTGTGGAGGGGCGGGCGGCTGCATACGGTAGTGGACCCGCTGCGTCAGCCTGTGACGGCGCTCGCGCATCTGTTCGACTCGGTCGGCACCTTCTGGGACAAGCTGCGAGTGCTGGAGCTGCGGCAGCAGGCGCGCTCGGGCGAGGAGGTGGACGTGTGGCTGCGTCCCCAGCGCACCTCGCGGCGCTACCTGGAGGAGCTGGGCTTCACGGAGGAGATGGTGGAGGGGTTTTTGCGGCCCTTCCTGGCGGGCGTCTTCCTGGACCGCTCGTTGACGACCTCCAGCCGGTTCCTCGAGTTCGTGTTCCGGATGTTCGCCTCGGGCGATGCGGGGGTGCCGGAGCAGGGCATGGGCGCGATTCCCGAGCAGCTGGCCTCGAAGCTGCCTCCAGGCTGTCTGCGTGGGCGCACGCCCGTGGCGGAGGTGTGGGGACACCGCGCGAAGCTGGAGGATGGGGAGATGTTGAGCGCCCAGGCGGTGGTGGTGGCCGCGGACCCGCCGGCCGCGGCGCGGCTGCTGCCGGGAATGCCGGTGCCGCTGATGAACGCGGTGACGTGTCTGTACTTCGCCGCGCCCGCGCCTCCGGTGGAGGGGCCGTGGTTGGTGCTCAATGGCGAGGGCCAGGGCGTGGTGAACAACGTGGCGGTGATGAGCGAGGTGTCCCCGGCGTATGCGCCACGAGGACAGGCCCTCGTGTCCGTGTCGGTGCTGGGCGTGTCCTCGGACGTGGAGGCGCTGCGCGCGCGGGTGTGCGAGGAGTTGACGGCGTGGTTCGGCGCGAGCGTGACGGAGTGGCGACACTTGCGGACGTACTCGCTGCCGTTCGCGTTGCCGGCGCAGACGGTGGATGCGCTGGAGCCGCCGCACCGTCCGGTCCGACTGTCACCCGGGCTCTACGTGTGCGGGGACCACCGGGACAGCGCGTCGATTCATGGAGCGTTGGGCTCGGGTCGACGCGCGGCCGAGGCCGTGCTCACGGACCTCGGGCTGTATTCTTAGCGCCGCGCTCGGTCACGGCTCTACGGGAGTGGCGCGCAATCCTTGATGCAGCGAGCGCCGCGCTCGGTCTCGACGAGCGCGGCGGTCAATCCACGGCTCAGCGAGCGCGGTTCTTGCCCTTGCGCTTCGCCGCCCCGCGAGGAGCCTTGGCCTTCGACGCCGCGCCGCGCGCCGACTTGCCCGCCGTGGAGCGCTTGGCGCTCACGTTCGCGCCGCGCCGCTTGCGGTTGAGCGCCCCGCCGGAGCGCTTGCTGGTCGCCTTGGGCTGCCTGCGCTTCACCGCCTCCGCCGCGCGCTCCGCCCGAGGTGCCTTCTTCGCGGCGCTCTTGCCAGGCGCCTTCGCGCCCGCGCGCTTCGCGGCCTGCTTCCCACGGGTCTTGCCACCACCCACCTTGCGCCGAGCGTTCTTCCGCGCGCCCCCCGTCGACTCCTCACTCGCGCTCGCCGGAGCGGGCTCCGCGACCGGCGCCGCCGCGACAGGCGCGGGCTCACGCACCACCACGCTGGCGACCTCCGCCACCCCGACGCTCGCCGCCGCGACAGGCGCCTTCCTCGGGCGCCCCACCTTGCGCTTGGGGCCCGTGGGGGCCAGCCGCTTCGTCCGGGACGTCGGCGCGCCCAGCAGGTCCTCCGCGTCGCTCGCCTCCTCCGTCCACTGCAACGGGAAGGAGTCCGCGGTCAGCGGCCCCGAGGCCAAGAGCAGCGGCGCCGCCAGCTCATCCGCGCCGGAGGCCACGGCCGCCATCGCCGTCACGAGGCTGAGCGTCGTGGCCGCGGCCCCACCCAGCGGATAGAGGGCCACCGAGCCCATGTCATTCCAGCCCACCACCAGATAGCGGAAGGCATCGGGATGGCGCGCTCGCAGCGTGCTCATCACCAGGACGAAGGCATTGAAGCCCCCATCATCGAAGCGCACCAGCCACTGGTTGCCGAGCGGCTGACGCACGCGCCGCTGGGGCTTGATGAGCTCGGCTCGGACCACTCCCTGGATGGCGGCGCGCTCCGAGGGGGCCGCCGTCGGAAGGATGTCGCAAGTGAAGACGGCGAAGGAGGTCTGGGACATCCGGCCATCATTCCCTATCACTCACAAGGCTGTCTAATGGTGCGGCCTCGATTTGCGCGAAAGGCCGCCAGCGCTGTCCACCAGACGTCGGCGGAACAGGCCCGCCACGGACCTCCAGCCCCGAAAAAGCAGGGCGGGGAGGTCCATGGCCCCGGGCCTCAGCTCGCGGCTTGCGTGGTCGCCGCCGGCCGCGAACCGTCGGGCCCCGGCGCCTTCGCGGCCTGTCCCGCCACCTGCGTGAGGAGCGACGTCAGCCGCCGCGCGAAGCGGTTCGGGTCGGAGATGGTGCTGCCCTCGGTGAGCAGCGCCTGGTCATGCAAGAGCTCTATCCACTCGGACACCTGCGCCTGCGCGGGGTCCTTCTCGTGCACGGCCTTCAGGTGCTCGATGACCGGATGCTTGGGATTGATCTCCAGGATGCGCTTCACGCGCGGCGTCCCCTTGCCCCGCTGCTGGAGCAGCCGCTCCAGGTACGCCGGCGAGCCACCCTCCGGCACGACGAGGCACACCGGCGAGTCCGTGAGCCGGTCCGACACCCGCACCTCACGCACCGAGTCCTGGAGCACGTCCTTCATCTTCGCGGTGAGTCCCTTCAACCCCTCCGCGCTCTGCTCGTGCTCCTTCTTCTGCTCGTCGGTGGACTGCAGCTTCAGGTCCGCCTGGAGCGCGGACACCAGCGGCTTGCCCTGGAACTCGCGCAGCCCCTGCGCGGCCCACTCGTCCACCGGGTCCGTCATGAAGAGGACCTCGTAGCCGCGCTGCTTCAGCGCCTCCAGGTGCGGGCTGTCCTCCACCGCCTTCCGGGACTCGCCGTACATGTAATAGAGCGCCTCCTGGCCCTCCTTCATGCGCGACACGTAGTCCGCCAGCGACGTGAGGCCCTCCTCGCGCGAGCTCTCGTAGCGCAACAGGCCGCCCAGCTTGTCCTTGTGCTCGGCCTCGGTGGCCAGCCCCTCCTTGAGCACCGTGCCGAAGGACTTCCAGAACGTCGTGTAGTCCTCGGGCTTGTCCTTGGCCAGCTTCTCCAGGAGGTCCAGCGACTTCTTCACCACGTGCTTGCGGATGGCGCGCACCACCTGCGAGTCCTGGAGCAGCTCGCGCGACACGTTCAACGGCAGGTCATCCGAGTCGATGACGCCGCGCACGAAGCGCAGCCACTGCGGCACCAGCTCCTCGCAGCGGTCCATGATGAACACGCGCTTGACGAACAGCCGCACCCCGCGCTGCTGCTGCGCGTTCAAGTCGAACGGCGGGTTCTTCGGAACGAAGAGCAGGCCGGTGAACTGCTGGTTGCCGTCCGCCTTGAAGTGCGTCCACGCCAGCGGCACGTCCCAGTCGTGCGTCAGGTGCTTGTAGAACTCCTGGTACTGCTCGTCGGTGATTTCGCTCTTCGCGCGCTGCCACAGCGCGCTCGCCTTGTTCACCACCTCCAGCGCGGCTTCCGTCTTCGCGTCGTCCCCCGTCCCGGTGGTCTTCTTCACCTGGAGCTTGATGGGGTGGCCCACGTAGTCGGAGTACTGGGTAATCAGCGAGCGCACCCGCCACTCGTCCAGGAACTCCTTCTGGTCCTCCTTCAGGTGGAGGATGACGGCGGTGCCCCGGGCGGCGCGCTCGGCCGGCTCCACGGTGAAGGAGCCGTGGGCTTCGGAAGACCACTTCCACGCCTGCGAGTCCTTGCCCGCCGCGCGGCTGACGACTTCCACCCGGTCCGCGACGAGGTACGCGCTGTAGAAGCCCACGCCGAACTGGCCGATGAGCTGCACGTCCTTCTGACCGCGCTGGGTCGCCATCTGGAGGAACTCGCGCGAGCCGGAGTGGGCGATGGTGCCCAGGTTCTTCACCAGCTCGTCATGGGACATGCCGATGCCGGTGTCCTCGATGGTGAGCGTGTTCTTCTCCGCGTCGGGGATGATGCGCAGCTCCAGCTCCGGCGCATCCGACATCAGCTCCGGCTCCGTAATCGCGCGGAAGCGCAGCTTGTCGAGCGCGTCCGACGCGTTCGACACCAGCTCCCGCAGGAAGATCTCCTTGTGGCTGTAGAGCGAGTTGATGACCAGGCTGAGGAGCTGGTTGATCTCCGCCTGGAAGGCGTGGGTTTCCCGCTGGGGGGGAGCTTCGACGGTCATGGGTACAGGGCCTCCGGGCGCCCGGGTGGGCGGCAAGCGTCGTCTCCCCATAACCATGCGAAACAGCCTGTCGAGGGGAGGATGCCCGGGAGCCTGCCTCAAGGCCGGGCCCGTGAAGGCCTGGCCCCCGGGTTCCCCCTCGGGTGGGTTACAGGGGAGGGTAGATAGGCGGGTAGTTGTAGCCGAAGTTGCTGTCCCAGTACGTCTGTCCGTTCACCTCATAGCGGACATAGAAGGACGGGGTGGCCGTCACGGCGGGAATCAGGGCCAGCCAGCGCTCCACTCCCTGGGCGTTGGGGCTGGAGACGTAGGCGTAGCCCACGGTGTAACTGGAGGTGAAGGCAGCGGCGACCTCGTGCGAGGTGGCCCACCCGTCCGTGGAGTACACCACGGTGACGCTCTTCGAGTAGGACAGGTTCTTCACGTCGATGCCGATGCCCACGTCGCCGTTGGGCTGCGAGTAGCTGGTGGCCACCAGCACGTTGGCGCGCGGCAACAGCGCCCCATCCCCGCGGCCCAGGTGGTAGTTGGCCCCGCCGTTGTTGTCCCAGTACGTCTGGCCGTTCGCGGTGAACTTCGCCACGAACTCCAAGTCCCGCGTCGGCTGGGGCGTCGTCCCCCAGCTCTGATACTGCCGCGTCACCTTCCACAGCTCGCTCCCCGCGCCCGCGTCGCCCACATACGAGGCGGCCAGGTCCGTCCAGGTGCCGTCGGGCTGCTTGTCGTGGATGGCCACCTGCTTCTCGTAGGCCAGGTTCTTCACCACCACCAGGTAGGTGACGTCCTGCCACGACTGCCCATAGCGGCTGCTCACCATGCTCACCGCCTTGAGCAGCTTCACCTCGTCCGCCGCGCGCGCGGAGGCCGACGAGAGCCCCACGGTGAGCCCGGCCAACAGGCACAGCGCCGCGCGCCACCGGGAGAGAAGAGAGAGTCGGTTCGTCGTCATGGGAGTCTCCTCATGAGCCAGCCCTCGGCCGGCTCCAGGAACCTGGGGAATCCAGGGCTCTCCCATGTTGGCAGCAGGCCCCGACGCGCGTCGCGTCACGCGTCATGGGACCGTCTGGTTGAAATGTTCTGACGTACACGCGCGCCACGCATTGCTGGGAGGGCGAGCGGGGTTGGAGTAGGGAAGGGCCATGAACCGAACCCTCCTGTCCCTCCTGGGGGCGGTGCTGCTGTCCGGCTCCGCTGTCGCCGAGGAGAAAGTCCCCACCTCGTTCCCCGACGCCGCCGAGCTGCAGCGGCTCACCGCGCGCTTTGCTCCCGTGGAGCTGCGGGTGGACCTGAAGGCCCTGCCCGACAACGAGCGCCGCGCGCTGGCCCGCGTCGTCCAGGCCTCGCAGCTGATGGACGCGCTGTTCCTGCGTCAGCGCTGGGCGGGCAACGAGACGGTGTTGCTGAACCTGCTGCGCGACGACGAGACGCCCCTGGGCCGCGCGCGCCTGCACGCGTTCCTGTTGGACAAGGGCCCGTGGAACAGCCTCGACGAGGGCCGGCCCTTCCTGCCCGGCGTGCCCCCGAAGCCGGAGGCTGGCAACTTCTACCCGGCCGGCTCCACGAAGGCGGAGGTGGAGGCCTGGATAAAGGCGCTGCCCGAGGCCCAGCAGAAGGAGGCCACGGGCTTCTACACCACCATCCGCAAGGGCACCGACGGCAAGTTCATCTCCGTGCCGTACAGCGTGGAGTACCAGGGCGAGCTGGCCCTGGCCGCCGCGCTGTTCCGCGAGGCCGCCGCGCTCACGAAGCAGCCCACGCTCAAGGCGTTCCTCACCTCGCGCGCGGACGCGTTCCTGTCCAACGACTACTACGCCAGCGAAGTCGCCTGGATGAAGCTGGACGCGAGCATCGAGCCCACCGTCGGCCCCTATGAGGTCTACGAGGATGGCTGGTTCAACTACAAGGCCGCGTTCGAGGCCTTCGTCGGCCTGCGTGACGACGCGGAGACGGGCAAGCTGTCCAAGTTCAGCGACCACCTCCAGGATTTGGAGAGCAACCTCCCCATCGACCCGAAGCTGCGCAACCCGAAGCTGGGCGCGCTGGCCCCCATCCGCGTCGTCAACAGCCTGTTCTCCTCCGGCGACGCCAACCGCGGCGTGCAGACGGCGGCGTACAACCTGCCCAACGACGAGCGCGTCACGGAGGCCATGGGCTCCAAGCGCGTCATGCTGAAGAACGTGCAGGAGGCGAAGTTCGAGCGCGTGCTCGTGCCCATCGCCAAGGTGGCGCTCTCCGCGAAGGACCAGCAGGACGTCGCCTTCGACGCCTTCTTCACGCACATCCTGATGCACGAGCTGATGCACGGCCTGGGGCCGCACAACATCACCGTGGGCGGCAAGGCGACGACGGTGCGGCAGGCGCTCCAGGTGGCCTCCAGCGCGCTCGAGGAGGCCAAGGCGGACATCTCCGGCCTGTGGGCGCTCCAGCGACTGATGGACACGGGGGTCATCGACAAGTCGATGGGCCGCACCATGTACACGACGTTCCTGGCCTCCTCGTTCCGCTCCATCCGCTTCGGCACGGACGAGGCGCACGGCAAGGGCGTGGCCCTCCAGCTCAATCACTTCCTCGACACCGGCGCGGTGAAGGTCAACGCGGACGGCACCTTCGCCGTGGTGCCGGAGAAGATGAAGCAGTCCGTCACCTCCCTGACGAAGCAGTTGATGGAAATCCAGGGGAAGGGTGACCGGAAGGCGGCGGAGGCCCTGCTGGCGAAGATGGGCGTGGTGCGGCCTTCGGTGCGCAAGGTGCTGGAGCGCCTGAAGGACGTTCCGGTGGACATCGCGCCCCACTACGTCACGGCGGAGGAGCTCGTTCGCGAGGCGACCGCACCCGCGGCCGACCCCGGCGTGCGGAAGTAGCCACGCTCGCTGGTACGCCCCCACGCACGGTGAGTTTCCCGTGCGCGGCGGGCGGACCGGCCCCATGAGTCAGGAGAGATGGAGAACTCGGCCCGCTATCGTCCGGCCCCGCTTGGACCCTGGGGCGTCCTCGTCGCGCTTGTCGTCATTGGCGCGTGGGGGACGCATCTGGCGTGGATGATGCTGTCGCCCGAGCTGCCCTGGGACTCCCCGCTCACCTGGCTGCAGGTCGCCTTCCAGGCGTGGCTGTGCACCGGCCTGTTCATCACCGGCCATGACGCCATGCACGGCACCGTGGCGCGTCAGGGCTGGGTGAACGAGACGGTGGGCACCATCGCCTGCTTCCTCTTCGCCGGCCTGTCGTACCGCCGACTGGTGCTCAACCACCACGCCCACCACGAGCAGCCCACGGGCGACGCGGACCCGGACTTCTCCACGCGCACCCAGTCCTTCTGGCCGTGGCTGGGGACGTTCATGGCCCGCTACACCACGCTGCCCCAACTGGGGGTGATGGCGGCCAAGTTCAACATCTTCGTCTTCCTGGGCGTCTCCCAGCCGCGCATCCTCGCGTTCTGGGTGCTGCCCGCCGTGCTGGGTACGCTGCAGCTCTTCTACTTCGGCACCTACCAGCCGCACCGTCGCCCGGACACTCCGGACATGGCGCCCCACCACGCGCGCACGCTGCCGCGCAACCACCTGTGGGCCATGCTGTCGTGCTTCTTCTTCGGCTACCACTGGGAGCACCACCAGTCCCCTGGCACGCCCTGGTGGCGGCTGTGGCGGGTGAAGGACGCTCGCGAGGACGCGTCCCGTGCCTCGGCGGGAGCCCGCGATGTAACGGCCGGACGGGTTGGCCCGTTATAAAGGGGCATGAGCGACAAGCCGCCCGTGGAGCCGCCCGGCTCCGAAATCACCCCTGAGCCGCTCTACCTGCGCCGCCGCGAGCTCTTGAAGAACGCGGGCCTGTTCGCAGGCACCGCCGCCGCCGTCGCGGGGGGCCTGTACCTCTTGAGCGGCAAGCAGCGCCGCGCCATGGACGCCTATGTCCCGGACGCGGGGCCGGTGACGGGGCCCGTGGCGAAGGCGTCCGGCGAGTTCGACACGGACGAGCCGCGAACGCCGTACGAGGACGTCACCACGTACAACAACTTCTACGAGCTGGGCCTGGACAAGAACGACCCGGCGCGGCTGGCGCACTTCCTCAAGCCCCGGCCGTGGACTGTCGCGCTCGACGGCGAGGTGCACGAGCCCCAGACGGTGGACATCGACCAGCTGCTCTCCTGGTTCTCCATGGAGGAGCGCGTCTACCGGATGCGCTGCGTGGAGGCGTGGTCCATGGTGATTCCGTGGCTGGGCTTCCCGCTGGCCGCGCTGCTCGCCCGGGTGAAGCCCACCAGCCACGCGCGCTACGTGTCCTTCACCACGCTGATGGACCCGGAGCAGCTCCCCGGCCAGAAGCGCGGGGTGCTGGACTGGCCCTACGTGGAGGGGCTGCGGCTGGACGAGGCCATGAACCCGCTCACCTTCATGGCCATGGGCCTGTACGGCCGGCAGCTCCCCGCGCAGAACGGCGCGCCGCTGCGGCTCGTCGTCCCGTGGAAGTATGGCTTCAAGGGCATCAAGTCCATCGTCCGCATCAGCCTCACGCGCGAGCAGCCCGCCACCACGTGGAACCTCGCGGGGCCCCAGGAGTACGGCTTCTACGCCAACGTGAATCCCGCCGTGGCGCACCCCCGCTGGAGCCAGGCCACCGAGCGGCGCATCGGCGAGGGACTCACGCGCCGCCCCACGCTGCCCTTCAATGGCTACGCCGCGCAGGTGGCCCACCTCTACACGGGGTTGGACTTGCGGAAGAACTACTGAGCCATGGCCTCGCCTCCCTACCCGTGGCTCAACCCCGCGCTCGCCGTGGGTGGCCTCGCGCCGCTGGCGCTCCTGGCCGTGCAGGGGCCCCAAGGCGCGCTGGGACCCAACGCGATTGAGGCGGCGCTCAACCAGACGGGGCTGCTCGCGCTGGTGCTGCTGATGGCGTCGCTGGCCTGCACGCCGCTGAAGCTCGTGTCCGGGTGGACGTGGCCGGTGCGCATCCGCCGCACGCTGGGCCTGTTGGCCTTCACGTACGCGTGCGCGCACTTCCTCACGTACCTGGTGTTGGATCAGGCCCTGTCGCTGAAGGCGCTGCTGGAGGACCTGGTGAAGCGCCCCTTCATCACCGTGGGCTTCACCGCGCTGGTGCTGCTGGTGCCGCTGGCCGTCACCTCCACGAACCGCTGGGTGCGCCGGCTGGGCTTTCCTCGCTGGCAGCGCCTGCACCGGCTGGCGTACGTGGCCGCGGCGCTGGGCGTGGTGCACTTCGTGTGGCGGGTGAAGCAGGACGTGACAGAGCCGCTCATCTACGGCGCGGTGCTGGCAATGCTGTTCGCGGTGCGCGTGGGAGAGGCGATGCGAAAACGCCGGGCCCGCGCCGCTTCGGCGGCCCGGAACCCGGCGTGAGTGACGGCGCGAGCCGCGTGGGCGACTACTTGCGCGGCAGCGGGAGGATGGTGTCCACCAGCGTCATGAGCTGGGCGCAGCTCACCGGCTTGCGGACGAAGGCGCTGATGCCGGCCTTCTGACCCAGGGCGCGGACCTCCGCCACGTTCGGGTCTCCCGTCATCATCAGGATGGGGACCTTGGCCAGCTTGGGGTTGGCGTTGGCGCGAACCTGCGCCGCGAAGTCGGCGCCGTTCATCCCGTCCATGTGGAAGTCGGTCAGGATGAGGTCGATGGTCTCCGCCTCGGCGACCTTCAGTCCCTCTTCGGCGGACTCCGCCTCCAGGAACTCGAAGTTGCGGGCCATGAGGTAGATTTTCAGCAGCGTCCGGATGGAGCGGCTGTCATCCACCAGCAGCACGCGCTGGGGCGCTGCACCCGTGGCGGGCCGGCTGCCTCCCAGAGGGCGCGCCGGGTCCGTCGTGGTGCGGTTGGGAACGGGCTCTGGAGAGGGGAGGGTGCCGGCCTTCATCGGATCATCAACCTCTGGTGGGGCTGTCCCCCTTGAGACTCAATCATGTTGACGGAAGGACATGCCGAAGTCAAAGCACCGTCCTTCCTCTCGTTTTCCCAGTGTGGGGCGTCACACACCCCACTTGACGATGCAGGCAATCAGGGGACCTCGAGCACGAATGCCTGGCTCTCCACGCCCGTCAGACCGATGCCCGCGGCGATGGGCGGGGCCAGCTCGTTGGGGACCCGCCAGGTCTGCCCGGTGGATTGGATCAGCACCACCGAGTAGCGCCCCTTGGGCAGCCCCTCCAGCCGCGCCGGCGGCCTGGTCGGGTCGCTGGCATCCAGGGCGGCTGCCTGCACGCCCACCACCAGTTCCTGTACGGGCACCGGCGTCATGATCGGTGCGCCAGTGCTCGGATTCGTGAGCGCGTTATAGAGCGAGTCCGTGGAGAGCCCCGCGGCCAGCACCACCAGGTCGGGTTTCTCGTCGCGGGTGCCGTCGGCGTGGACGTAGTCGGTGAAGCCGCTCTCGTCGAGGATGCCGTTGCGGTCCAGGTCGTTGTCCTCCAGGAGCCCGGGGCCTTCCGCCAGCTTGCGCACGACGACGCGCGGCCAGAGGTCCGCGGCACCGTCGCCGTTGGCGTCATCCGGGGCGCCGTCGCGATTGGCGTCCACGTAGCTGACGAGGAACGCCTTGTTGCGCTGCTCCACCGCGCCGACTTCGATGGTCTGCGGTGTCAGGCGCAGGAGCTTGGTCGGCGAGCCCGCGGTGATGGTGTGGTCCCCATTGAGGACGGTGACCTGGAAGGCGGGCCGGTCCACCGGAACCTGCGCGCTGGCCTGCGAGAAGCTCACCGTGATGTTGGTGAGGGGCTGGGGATTGCCGTCCGCGTCTTCGGTGACAATCAGCTTCAGGGGGATGCCGGTGCTGGGGTCCACCGCGGCGCCGCCGACGTCACCCGTGTTGGGCTCGCTGGTGACGCCGTACCAGGGATTGAAGTCGGAGAAGTGGCAGGGCACCACGCCGGCCTGGCAGGAGTTTACGTCGATGAAGCCTCGCAGCGTGTACTCACCCGCGGCCACGAGGCTCAGGGCGAAGGGCGCGGTGAAGGGACCGGGCGCGTCCGTGCCGAGCGCAGGGCCGAAGAGCTGCTCGGCCGGGATGACGGTGAAGGCGATGGGGCGGCCGGTGCCCTGCGGCGGCGGTGGCCGGGCCGCGTCGTAGATGAACACCACCGCGTTGCCGCGCGTGCGCGACTGCACGACGAGGCTGCCCTCGATGCGGGCGGAGCGGATGTTCTGCTGCCCGTCCGCGGTGGGGACCACCGAGGGGGATTCGCAGCCCGTGACGAGCAGGGACGCGGCGAGGACGCCTCCCAGCGACTGCTTCCAGGAAGGGAGGGTGCGGCTCATGGAGTCACCGTCAGCGTCGCGTAGACGCGTCGCTCGATGCGGTTGCCGAAAGGATGCTGGGAGTGCGCGCCGCCGAGCTGGCTGCCCACCAGCGCGACGTCCACCACGTTCTTCACCGCTGAGTAGCCGACGCGCGCGTTGATGACGGCGTGGGCGCCCAGCGGGTTGGAGGCGAGTTCGATGCGGGTGGGGTCCGACGCGGCGGGCTCGCGCTCAATCCAGGTGGTGGAGGAGGTGTAGGCCACGTCCACGCCGAACTCCAGCTCCGCCTTGGTGCGGTAGGTGATGCCGCCGTACAGCTTGAGCTGCGGTGCCTGGCTGCATGGCCCGCACGCCGCCTTGTCCTCCAGGTCCGACGTCACGTTCTGGAAGGCCGCGCTCGCCTTGATGCCCAGGCCGTCCACGGGGGCCAGGGTGAGGCCCGCCTCCGCGCCGCGCGCGGTGTAGATGGAGTCCTCGTTGACGAAGCGCGAGCGGCCGATGAGGTAGTTGCCCGTGGACGCGTCATACGACTCGCCCGGGGGCAGCCGCTCGAAGGCGGACAGGCCGATGAGGTCCTTCACCCGGTTCTGGTAGAGGGCCACGTCCCAGTCCATGCCCAGCTCCGCGGACTCGCCGCGCCAGCCCAGCTCGAACGCGGTGAGGCGCTCGGGGCGCAGCCCGGTGTTGCCGGTGGTGAGCGCGCTGGCGCCGTTGACGCCCTGTACGGGGACCAGCAGGCGCGTGTAGCTCTCCAGGAACGTCGGCTCGCGGAAGGCGGAGGCCGCGCTGATGCGGAACGCGTGGCCTTCAATGGGGATGAACAGCGCGGAGATGCGAGGCGAGTGCGCCAGGCCCGGCGTGCCGTTGTCCAGGAGCGGGTGCCGGTCCACGCGGTAGCTGGCGACCAGGCGCAGGGGCTCGGCCAGTCGCCACTCGTCCTGCACGAAGGCCGCGGCGTGGATCTCCTCGCGCAGCGGGCCCAGGTAGTCCCAGCCCACGCGCTTGAGGCGCCCCTCGACGCCCACGTTGAGCTGGTGCTCGCCGCCCAACTGGAAGGCGCGCGCGAAGAGCAGCTCCGCGTTGAAGAGGTTGGAGCTGATCTCCGTGCCCAGCGAGCGCTGGCCAATGGGCTCGTACTGGGGACCGGCGTTGCCGGAGATGTGGTTCCAGAACGTCTTCAGCTTGAGCGGCCCCAGCTCCACGTCGCCCTTGGCGTACGCGCCCAGGCCGTCAATGAAGTAGTTGCGCAGGAGGCCCAGCGGATAGATTTCCGTGGTGTAGCGGTGCACGCCGCCGGACAGGCCCACCTGCTTGCCTTCGCCGAAGCTGTACACGGCGGACAGGGTGCCGCGCGCGCCGCGCACGCCGATGTCCGGGTCCGGGTCTCGGAGCACGATGTCCGGACGGTCGCTGGCGTAGTCGCGGCTCCACTTGTCCGCCTGCGAGTACGCCACCGACGTGCGGTAGCGCAGCGCGCCCGCGTTGCCGTGGCTGAGGAACGAGCCCGCCACGCTGTTTCCGGTGCCGGCGGTGACGTTGAAGCGCGCGCGCGGGCCCGAGCCCGGGGCCTGGGTGATGATGTTGATGACGCCCAACATGGCGTTGGCGCCGTACAGCGCGCTGCCCGGGCCGCGGATGACCTCGATGCGCTCGATTTCGTCCAGGCCGATGGGGATGGTGGACCAGAGCGTCAGGCCGAGGAAGTCCTGGTACTCGGTGCGGCCGTCCACCAGCACGAGCACCTTGTTGGCGATGCGCTGGTTGAAGCCGCGCAGCGACACGTTGGCGCTGCCGATGCCCAGCGACATCACGTCCGCGCCAGGCACCCGGCGCAAGAGCTCCGGCAGGCTGGTGGCGCCCGACAGGCGGATGTCCTCGGAGGTGATGACCGTCGTCGCGTTGGGCGCTTCCAGCGAGGACTGGGCGCGGCGGCTCGCCGTCACGACGCGCTCCTCGTAGGGCACCGCGCCATCGTCGCCGTTCGCGGTCTCCGCGACGCCGGGCAGCGCGGACGGCACATACGTGGACGGCGTCGCGGTGCCCGTGCCCGTCGTGGGCATGGTCTCCGCGCGCTCAATCGCCTTCTCCAGCCGCTCCAGGAGCGCGCCCAACTGCTGCTGCGACTGGATGCTGGCGGGCGGGGGCGGCATGGGCAGCGCGGACTTGTCGGTCGACTCCGCCGTGGCCTCGTTCGCGCGCTGCTTCTCCTCGAGCGCGGCGATGGTGGCTTCGACGGAGGGCCCGTCCACCGGGCTGCTGGCGACGTAGCGCTTGTAGGCGTCGAGCGCCTCCGCCGTCCTGCCCGCGTCCTGGTACGCGCGGGCGATGTTGTAGAGGACGTTGGGGTGCGGCTTGATGGCGTAGGCCTGCTCCAGCTCGGCGATGCCCTCGTCGTAGTCCTTCTTGCCGATGAGGCTCATGCCGTTGCGGAAGTGGCGACGCGCTTCGAGACGTGCGTCCGCCAGGACCTGCGTCGCGCACAGACACAGCGCGAGCAGGCCCACTCGTTGAAGGGCTTTGAAGTGTCTCACTAGTACGGGTTGTCCTTGAATTTGTCGTTCGAGTCAGGGGCCCGCGGGGGACGGGGAGGACTCGACTTCTTCTTGAGCTTTTGGGTGACGGCCTGTTTGGTACCGGAGCCCACGGCGACGACGGTGACGGGCTGGTAGCCGTCCATTGAGAAGGTCAGCTCCGCGCGGGCGCTGCCATCATCGTCCAGGGGCACCTTGAGGTTCAGCGGCGTGGCGCCTTGGTCCCTGCCACGGTAGCGCACGCGCGCGCCGCTGGGCTCGCTGGTGATATCGAAGCGCACCGTCGGGCCATTGCCGGGCACGAGCGGCGCCAGCGCCAGCTCGTCGTCCGCGGAGCCCACGGCGGTGGACGCCGGGGTGTTCGCGGCGACAGGCTGCGTGGGGACGGCGGGCTGCTGCGTGGGGTGGGCCGGCGCTGTCGCCGTGATGGGGGGCGAGGCCAGGGGCTTGGGCATCGGCGTGGTGGGACGCAGGGCGAAGGCCAGCGCCACGGCGCCACCCAGCAGCAGCGAGCCTCCGAAGATGGCCAGCGGCATCAGGCTCTTGCCGGACTTCTCGGGCTGCTGCTCCTCGACGGCGATGTCCAGCGCCATGGTGCTGGGGCCGGAGCCGGGCGCGTTGATGGGGCCGCTGCGAGGACCGCTGCCGACGCCGGTGAGGCGGGGGCCGCTGAAGACGCCGCTGACGCCCACCGCGTGCGCGACGCGGCGCATGGCCTCCAGCACCTCGTCCATGGACTGGTAGCGCTCGACGGGGAGCTTCGCCATGCACTTCATCACCAGCGCTTCCACTTCGGCGGGCACGGCGTGGCCGGGCCAGATGGCGCCGAAGGCGGGGGGCGGCTCGTTGATGTGCTTGACGATGACGTCGATGCTCTGCGCCGCGAAGAACGGCGGCTGGCCCATCAGCATCTGATAGAGCACCACGCCCATGCTGTACACGTCGCTGCGCGGGTCGGCGATGTTGCGCGCCTGCTCCGGCGCCATGTACTGCGGCGAGCCGAGGATGATGCCCGCCTGCGTGAGCGACGTATCCTGCTGCGCGTCGGCTTCACCGATGAAGGACTTCACCAGGCCGAAGTCGAGCACCTTGACGATGTCGTGGTCCGTCTCCTGGTTGAGGACCATGACGTTGGCGGGTTTGAGGTCCCGGTGGATGAGGCCGACCTTGTGGGCCTCGCGCAGCGAGCGGGCGATCTGCTGCGTGATGTTGAGCGCGCGCGCCCACGGAATCGGCCCCACCTGCGTGAGCAGCTGGCCGAGCGTGAGCCCATCCAGGTACTCCATCGCGATGTAATAGATGCCGTCGTCCGTCTTGCCGTAGTCGATGACGGTGACGGTGTTCGGGTGGCGCAGCTTCGCGGTGACGCTGGCCTCCAGGAAGAAGCGCTTCTGGAAGCCCGGATCCTTGCCCTCGTCGTTGTAGTGAGGGTTGAGGACCTTCAGCGCGACGAGCCGATCCAACGGCGCCTGCATGGCCTTGTACACGCGGCCCATGCCACCGGCTCCCAGGGTCTCCAGGATGCGGAAGCGTTCGTTGAGGACCCGTCCCAGCAACGGGTCCACCATGTTGTCGGGTGGGGCGCCATTCGTCGGGGCGTTGCTTTCGATCATGTCTGCCCCCACCGACCGGGAAGGCACACGTCGCTCCGGTCGAACATGCGCTGGAATGCTAACACCGCAATCGTCCACTCCCCAAGCGACCTGCCAGGTTGGCGCAGTGCGCCAAACGCCGAGAAACCGGCCTGGGCGCGCCAAAGTCCGGCACCGGACATCGGTTGATACGAAGCGTGCGGCCCGTAGGACGGTTTGACCGTCAACGTGAGCGACTGGGAGTGTGAAACCCGCTTTCCCGAGATGTTTCGACATGTCTGGGGACGTCGCGCTGGAGCGGCCGAGCAAGCGGGAGCGCGTTAGGGTGGCGGCATGAGCGTCCACCTGACCGAGTTGCTTTCTTCCGCGCCGCCCTATCCGAGGCGGGTGGTGTGCATGACGGAGGAGACGACGGAGGTGCTCTACCGGATTGGGGCGGGGGAGCTGGTGGTGGGCGTGTCGGGCTTCACGGTGCGGCCTCCGGAGGCGCGCAAGAAGCCCCGGGTGTCGTCGTTCCTGGACGCGAACTTCGAGCGCATCCTGGAGCTGAAGCCGGATCTGGTGTTGGGGTTCTCCGACCTGCAGGCGGACATCGGCCGCGAGCTGGCCAAGCGCGGCGTGCCCGTGTACCTGTTCAACCAGCGCTCGCTCGCGGAGATATTGCAGACGGTGCGGGTGACGGGGGCGCTGGTGGGGCGCGCGGAGGCGGCGGAGAAGCTGGCCGCGGAGCTGACGGCGAACCTGGAGCGGCACGCGGAAGCAGCGGAGAAGCTGCCGCGCCGGCCGCGCATCTTCTTCGAGGAGTGGCACGAGCCGCTCATCTCCGGCATCCGCTGGTGTTCGGAGCTGGTGGAGCTGGTGGGCGGCGAGGACATCTGCCGCGAGTCGCGCGCGTCGCAGGGCGCGAAGGGGCGCATCTTCGAGCCAGAGGAGGTCGCCCGGCGCAACCCGGACGGCGTCATCGCGAGCTGGTGTGGCCGCAAGGCGAAGCGGGACAAAATCGCGGCGCGACCGGGCTGGTCCCAGGTGCGGGCGGTGCTGGATGATCAGCTCTACGAGGTGAAGAGCAGCCTCATCCTCCAGCCGGGGCCGGCGGCGCTGTCGGACGGCGTGGAGCGCCTGGCGCGCATCGTCTCGGCGGTGGCCCGAGGGGAGAAGCTGCCGGTGCCGAAGGGCGCGGACCTGCGCGGGGCGTGAGCCGGGCTCCTTCGGTTGAGAAGAACGGCGCCCATGCTGAGCGCCACAGGACACGCGACTCTGGAGGTGTGACGTGGAAGGGTTTCCGCTGCGGCTCAAGTGGCAGGGTTCAACGGCTGGCGAGTACAGCCGCGACGCGGTGGCGGGCACGGAGGGCAAGCCTGACCTGCTCGTGAGTTCGGGCACGAACTACGGCGGCAGTGACGCGCGCTGGAATCCGGAGGACCTGTTGGGCGCGTCGGTGGCGCAGTGTCACCTGCTCACGTTCCTGGCGCTGGCGAAGAAGCTGCGGCTGGACGTGCGCACCTACGACGACCAGGTGACGGTGTTCGTGGACACGGTGGAGAAGGTGAAGCGCGTGAACAAGGTGCGGCTCGCGCCGCTCATCCGCGTGGCGCCCGGCACGGACGTGGAGAAGGTGCGGGAGATGTTCGTGAAGGCGCACAAGTACTGCTTCATCGCCCAGAGCCTCAACGCCGAGGTGGTGATGGAGCCGACCATCGAAGCGCTGACGGCGGAGTAGGGCGTGTCCGTCACCGGTGTGCTTCGCGCGCGGTGTCCGGGGCGGCAGGGTTCGCCGCGCTTCGGCATGACGGGTGGTGTCGATTCGTGAGAAGCGTCTCCACCTCGCTGGGGGTGATTCGTGGAGCAGACGGTGAGCAAGCCGCCGCTGTACGTCTTCGTCATCTGTCCGAACAACAGTGGCAGCACGCTGCTGGTTCGGCTGCTGGCCACGTCGGACCAGGTCTCCGTGTTCGACTCGATGAACCACGAGGGGCAGTGGCTCGTGCACCGGGACGACCCGGAGGCGATGCCCGTTCCCGACACCGAGAGCGAGGAGCTGCGCAACTGGACGAGCAACGAAGCGAAGTTCGGAGACCCTCGGCGCTACCACTGGGAGCGCATCAAGGCCGTCTGGCACCGCGCGTGGGACTTGCGCAAGGCCGTGCTCGTGGAGAAGAGCCCGCCCATGGTGGTGGCCGCACCCCTGTTGCAGGAGCACTTCGCACCCGCGCGCTTCATCGTGTCCTGCCGCAATCCCTACGCCTTCGCCGAGGGCGTGCGCCGCAAGCGTGGCTACCCGCTCTCCACCGCGACGGCGCACTGGGTCCGCTCCAGTCGGTTGCAGTTGCGCAACCGCGCCGTGCTGCGCGACTCGCTCTTCTTCCGTTACGAAGACCTCTGCCAGTCTCCGGAGGCGACCGCCGCGCGCATCCTCGAACTCATCCCGGAGCTGGGGCGCCTGGATGTCAGCCGCGCCTTCGACATCATGGGCGAGCACAGCCCCATTCGGGACTTCAACGGGGACTCGCTGGGCCGCATGAGCGCGGAGGACCTCAAGGAGATCAACACCGCGCTCGCCGGGCATGAGGACGTGCTGGATGCGCTGGGGTACGAGCGCATCGAACCGCGCTGACGCCGCTAACGCGAGGCGTGGAGCAACCGCCTCATTCGCGCATAGGTCGGGATGCCGAGCGGCACCTCGATGTCGACGCGCCACGTCTCCTTCAGCGCTTCATGCACGGCGGCGGGCAGCTCCACGGAGTCGCCCACCCGGCCCGCGCGGACCTTGGTGGTCTGGAGCTCTGGTGGAAGCGCGGTCATCTGGTTGACGACGGTGGTCGTGGGATGGTCGTCGAACTGGTGCTCATGCGCATGCATGAACTCGAAGGTGGACTGGCGCGTCACCAGGGCGACCAGGTCGTCATCCACTGTCAGGCCCATGAAGGCGCCGATGCGGCGGACGGAGCCCGCGAGGTCCTCCTTCAGGTCCTCGTAGGACAGCAGGAGCACGTCCTCTCGCTCACGCACCCGCCACCAGGAGCGCAGGTGCTCCCAGTAGCGACCGAAGCGTGCGTCCTTCAGGAAGATGCCGAAGCAGAACTCCTCCACGGTGATGGAGTCGGGCTCGAACATCCATCCGTTCACGTAATGGTAGAAGGACGTCAGCGTGTCCGCTGGGTCTCTCATCACGTGGATGTACCGGCCCCCCTTGGGAATCCTTTCCCAGTGCAGATGGGTCTTGAAGGCTCGGGGGCTGGCGACCTGGGGTCCGGCGAGGTCGAGCCCGGGAAGCGGTGGACTCTCCAGCCAGGGGACGACGAGGGAGATCTCCTCGAAGTCCATGGAGCCTCTCGTGCGCAGTCCGTGGACGATTTGCTGTGTCCAGGTGGTGCCGCACTTGGGATACGTCGCGATCAGGATGTCGGTCGGCTCCAGCTTGAAGTCGGCCGGGGCGGTAATCGGTACTCGCCAGGCGCGCAGCGACTGCAGTTCTTGAAGTGACGTGGGCAGACGGGATGAAGGCTGACAGCGCGTGACGTCCGGCTCGCTCATGGGTGCCCCCTGGCGGGGCGACCGCCGTCCGGGACTCTACTTGCTGAATTGGGCGCAATCGTGTTCGAGCGCGTCATGCCAGACCGCGAGCTGCTCACGAGACACCTCGAGGCGCGCGAGCCATGCCTGGAAGTAGCGCTCCAGCTCGGCGGACCGGGGATGGGTTCCCTGGTGATGGCGGATGAAGTCCTTGTAGTTCTGGACCTTGTCGGCGCGGAGCATGTCGTTGACCTCGGGCTCCGTGCTGAGCGCGATGTCGCCAGGCCCCTTCAAGTCCGGTCGATGGGACAGTGCGGCATTGGCCGTCTGCCGATAGTCCAGCGCGAGCGCGAGGACGCGCGGGTCGTCACTCACACCGTCGATGGGTGGCAAGGAGAGGTCCGCCCCGGTGGCGAGCGCGTGGGCCCAGGCCTCGGCTCGCGCGTCATCCTCCTGAACCAGTGGGTGCAGACAGTACGCGCGTTGGGCGCGTTCGCTCGCGCCCAGGGCTCGGAGGACCCACAGTCCCTCGTCGATGTGGTGCAGGTATGGAATGCCAGAGCGTCGAGCGCGGCGCTCTCCATAGAACATCTGAATCGCGAGGTACTCGCGGGCATTCGCATCCATCCAGCGAGGATGTCAGTCGGCATTTCACGCCGCAATCCGAGGAGCCGTGCGATGAAGATGCTCGCAAGGAAGTCCGCGCATGCCAGGATGGCGGCGTGGCGCTCCCGCTGCTCGTCCTCATCGTCGTTCCGCTCACCCTGACCTCCCTCCAGGCGGAGCCCGTCGCCGAGACGCCGGCTCCCGTCGTCGCGTCTCCGGCGCAGGAGGAGGCTCGCGCGACAGAGGAAGGCGAGAAGGCACCGGCGGGGACGTCGGTGGAGCCCGCGTCGGCGCGTCCTCCGGGACTCTCCCAGGAGAACTACGAGGAGGCCCTCATCGTCGAGGCCCTGGCTCGACATGGCCGACAGATAGAGCCCTCTCCCGAGGGTCTGCCGCTGGCCGAAGTCCTCGTCGACACCGAGGAAGTGGTCGCGGAGAGCGACCCGTATCCGAACTTCCTCAACATGTTCCACATCCGCACCCGCGAGGAGGTCGTCCGGCGCGAGGTGTTGCTGCCACCAGGGCAGCCGTACGCCACGAGGCTCGCGGACGAGACGGCGCGCAACCTGCGCGGCCTGCGCTTGTTCTCCGTGGTGCGTGTCGTCCCCGTGAAGGGCAAGGTGCCTGGGACGGTGGCGCTGCTCGTCGTCACCAAGGACATCTGGTCGCTGCGCCTCAACAGTGACTTCTCCGCGGTGGGCTCGTTGCTCCAGTACCTCCGGCTCCAGGGCACGGAGCAGAACTTCCTGGGCCGGGGCAAGAAGCTGGCGCTCGACTTCACGCTGCGCCTGGACACGCTGAGCCTCGGCCAGAGCTACACCGACCCGCGCGTGCTCGGCAGCCGCTGGTCCTTGAGCGAGTCCATCGCGCTCATCATCGGCCGCGAGAGCGGCAAGGCGGAGGGCTCTCGGGGAAGCTTCTCCGTCAGCCGTCCGCTCTACTCGCTGTCCACGCCGTGGAGCATGAGCACGTCCGTCGCGTGGAACGTGGAGACCAATCGCGTCTACCGGGGCGCGGACATCTGGCAGCTCCCCTATCCCGAGGGGCCGACGGTGCCATACGTGTACCGGACCGAGGAGGTCGCGGGCGCGGCCTCGTACACGCGCTCGTATGGCCTGCGCTACAAGTTCAACGTGAGCGGCTCACTGGGCGCGTACCACTACGGTTACAACCCGCCGTCCTCGTCGATGCTGACGGAGGGACAGGCCGACTGGTTCCGCCGCAACTACCTGCCGCGCGCGGAGGACGCGGGCTACGCCTCGCTGTCCCTGCGCGCCTTCGAGGCCCGGTACGAGGTGCTGCGCGACGTGGACTCGTACGTGCTCTCGGAGGACTACCAGATGGGACACTGGGTCTCCGCGACGGTGCGCTACGCGCCTCCCGTGTTCGGGGACGACAATCACTTCACGGAGGCGGGGCTCGCGGCGCGCTACCGGCTGCGCTGGGGCGAGGCGCTCACCACCGTGTCCGCCTCAGGCGCCATCCGTCGACAGCTCGGTGTGGGCGCGACGTGGAACAACCGTCACTGGGCCGCGGAGCTGGCGCAGGTGTCGCCCAAGATTCTGGGAGGCCGCTTCGTCGCGCGCGGCCTGCTGGATGTGAACATCGATGACCTGTTCGACCGAATCACCCTGCTGGGCGGTGGCAATGGGCTTCGCGGCGCACCGGCGGATGAGTACTCCGGCAAGCGGATGTTGCTGGTGAACGTGGAGTACCGCACCGCGCCCGTCGTCATCAAAACGGTGCACGTAGGCGGGGTGCTCTTCCTCGACTCGGGCAGCGCGTTCAACGACAGACCGGACATGGTGACGTCGGTGGGCGCGGGCCTGCGCGTGCTGTTCCCCCAGTTCAACGTCATGCCGTTCCGCATCGACTTCGGCTACGTGCTCAATGGGGACCGTCCTCCCATCGGCAGCCGCTTCTCGCTCGCCGGTGGACAGGTGACGGACCTGCGGCCGAGCTTCCTCGACTCGCCGCTATAGGCGCGGCGGTCGCGCTCACTGCGATTTGCCCAACTCGGCGTGGTAGCGCCGATGCGCCACGAGTTGATGCCGGCCCACTCCTGGCAACGCGTCCGGCCCGCTGCATTCGCGCGGAGCCACCTCGAATCCCGCGGTGTCCTACGGCGGCTCGACGCGCAGCAGCTCGCGGAACAGCACCTCCGCCGCGTCGCGGAACAACTCACCCGACGCGAGCAACCCGCCGCAGTGATGCGGCTCGCGCGCCAGCGTCAGCGCCACCGTGCGCTTCAGCACCGCGTCCCAGAAGGGCTCGGAGCCCTCGGGCAAGAGGAACTCGCGGATGACGGCGCGAGGCCACGGAATCACCGTCGTCGGGTCCGCGTCACTCAGCGACGTGAAGCAGTCCAGGTCGATGTCGAGCAACACCTGGTCCGCGCGCTCCAGCACCTCCCGCACCGCGTCACCGGGCGCGGGGTGATTCCACGCCTCGGACGCCCGGTCCACGGTGGTCACCGACACCAGCCGGTGAGGGCGGCCCCGCGTGTCCACATAGGTGTCTCCCGCGAAGGAGCCCCGGGGCCGCGTCCTCGCCACCAGCAAGGCGTCTCCCACCAGCCCCGCCTCCATGGCCGCGAGGATGTGGTCGTAGTTGCGCACGTCCAACGACCAGCGGGCGTGCTCGTCCAGCGCGCGCAGTCCCGCCGAGCGGTCCGGCACCTTCCCGGGCTCTCTGGGCACCACCACGTCCAGGTGCCTGTCGAGCGTCACCAGGAGGGCAGGGGAGCCCGACTCCCCGAGCGCGCACGCCCACGAGGGGAGGGCCAGCCGATGGGGGTCGAAGACATAGGCGTCCGTGGGGCCTCGCCCGCCTCCCAGCCCCAGGCGGATGATGCCCGCCAGCCTCAGGTGGCGCAGGGCGTCGTCTTCGGTCTCCATCCCTCGGGAATCCTCACGTCCGTTGTGGGTTTGCTCAGCTTGCGCGGCGGCCGAGTGTAGGCTTCCCCGCACCTTTCCGTGAAAGGAGCCCCGCCACCGGCGGGATTTCGACGACCCATGCGCCAGGTACTTACCGCCGCGCTCCTCTTCGTGAGCACGTCCGCACTCGCCCAGGAGATGAAGCCCCTACCCATGTCCCAGACGGAGCGAAAGCAAGACACCTTCCTGCGACAGCTCGCGGAGACTCGCAACTTCTCGAGTGGCCGCCCGGTGGGCGTGCGCGTCACCCCGGACGAGAAGCAGGTCCTCTTCCTTCGCACCCAGGCCACCTCCAACGTGCAGACGCTCTACGCGTTCGACGTGGAGTCCGGTCAGACGAAGGAGGTCCTCACCCCCGAGGCCATTCTCAAGGGCTCCGACGAGACGCTCACCCCCGAGGAGAAGGCCCGCCGCGAGCGCATGCGCGTCAGCGCCCGAGGCTTCACCTCGTACCAGATTTCAGATGACGGCACGCGACTGCTCGTCCCCCTGTCCGGCCGCCTCTACGTGGTGGAGCGCGCCAGCGGCAAGGTGACGGAGCTGAAGACGGGCCCCGGCGTGTTGGACCCGCGCTTCTCCCTGGACGGCAAGCAGGTGGCCTATGTCCGGGACAATGACGTCTACCGAATCGACGTCGCCGCCAACAAGGAGCAGCGAGTCACCAAGGGCGGCTCCGACGCGAAGTCGAACGGCGTGGCCGAGTTCGTCGCCCAGGAGGAGATGAGCCGCTTCTCCGGTTACTGGTGGAGCCCCGACGCGAAGTCGGTGGCCTACACCGAGTCCGACACCGCCGAGGTGGAGAAGCTCACCATCGTCGACGTGATGCACCCCGAGCGCGGCGGCGAAATCTTCGCCTATCCCCGCCCTGGCAAGCCCAACGCCAAGGTGCGCCTGGGCGTCACCCCCGTCACCGGCGGAAAGACGACGTGGGTCCAGTGGGATTCGGCGAAGTACCCGTACCTGGCCACCGTGACGTGGCCGAAGGGCGCCCCGCTCACCATCCTGGTGCAGAACCGGGTGCAGACCGAGCAGCAGCTGCTCGCGGTGGACCCCGCCACGGGCAAGACGCGCGAGCTGCTGGTGGAGAAGGACTCCGCCTGGCTCAACCTGGAGCAGGACTTCCCGCTGTGGCTCGAGGATGGCAGCGGCTTCCTCTGGTACACCGAGCGCAACGGTGGCCCCGAGGTGGAGCAGCGCAAGGCGGACGGCTCGCTGGAGCGCAGCGTGGTGAAGCCGGACGCGGGCTTCCGCAACCTGTCGCGCTTCGTCCAGAAGGACCGCACCCTCTACTTCAACGGCGGCCCCAACCCCACGCAGAGCGCGCTGTGGCGCGTGAAGGCGGGCGGCGCGCCGGAGCGCGTGACGGGCAACAAGGACGGCATCGAAGGCGGCTCCGCCTCACGCGACGGCAACGTGCTCGTCGTCAACGGCTCCAGCCTGAAGACCATGAGCCGCACCCAGGTGCTGCGCGCGGATGGGACGAAGGTGGGCGAGCTGCCCGAGGTGGCGCAGGAGCCGCCCTTCATCCCCAACACCGAGGTGCGGCAGGTGGGCCCCAAGCGCTTCTGGGCCTCCATCACCCGCCCGCGTGACTTCAAGCCGGGCAAGAAGCTGCCCGTCATCGTCGAGGTCTACGGCGGCCCCACCACCACCGTCGTCCACCACAGCATGGCGGCGCACCTGATGCCGCAGTGGATGGCGGACCACGGCTTCCTCGTCGTGAAGTTCGACGGGCGCGGCACCCCGCTGCGCGGCGCCGCCTGGGAGCGCGAGGTGAAGTACGACTTCGCCACCATCACCATTGAAGACCAGGCAGCCGCCATCCAGGAGCTGGCCAAGGAGCTGCCGGAAATCGACATCAACCGCGTGGGCATCGAAGGCTGGAGCTTCGGTGGCTACATGGCCGCGCTCGCCGCCCTCAAGCGCCCGGATGTCTTCAAGGCCGCGGTGGCCGGCGCCCCGGTGGTGGACTGGCTCGACTACGACACGCACTACACCGAGCGCTACCTGGGCCTGCCCCAGGAGCACCCGGAGGCGTACGAGAAGAGCTCGCTCCTCACCTACGCGAAGACGGACAAGCCCATCGGCAAGCTGCTGCTCATCCACGGCACCGCGGATGACAACGTGTACTTCTTCCACACGCTCAAGCTCAGCGACGCGCTCTTCCGCGCCGGCAAGCCGCACGACTTGCTGCCGCTCAGCGGCCTGACGCACATGGTGCCGGACCCGCTGGTGAAGGAGCGCCAGTGGGAGCGCATCATGGACCACTTCAAGAAGAACCTCTGATGTGAGGCTCGGGGCTCCGGGCGTTCGCGCCCGGGGCCTTCCCCGTACCCCGCAAAAGCAAGAGGCCCGCTTCCCTCAACTCCAGGGGCGGGCCTCCGTTCATCGGCCCCCCGCGGGGAAGGGCCAGGACCTACGACGACGTTTCAGCCCGCGCGGACGTTCTGCGCCTGCAGGCCCTTGGGGCCGCGGGCCACTTCGAACTCCACCTTCTGGCCCTCGGCGAGGGTGCGGAAGCCATCCATGTTGATAGCGGTGTGGTGACAGAACACGTCCTCACCTCCGCCGTCCTGGGTGATGAAGCCGAAGCCCTTCGCGTCGTTGAACCACTTCACGGTACCGGTTGCCATTGCACTTCCTTCAGTCTCGCGGGGCGACGTGTGAGAGCCGCCCGTTCTTCCCGCCCCCCGACGACCGGGAGACAATGTCCAGTTGTAGTGAAGCGCCTGCCTGGAAGTCCAGCCAGCGACCTGGAATGCCCGAGTTGCACTGAGCTCGGGCCTCCCTGGCAAGTCGCGGCGCGGCGCGTCACCTACAACCCAGACATCAAGGAGAAGGCGTCAGACGTCGAGGAGCAGGCGCTCCGGGTCCTCGATGCATTCCTTCACGCGCACGAGGAACTGGACGGCCTCGCGGCCATCGATGAGCCGATGGTCGTAGGTGAGGGCGACATACATGATGGGGCGGATGACAATCTGCCCGTCGCGGACGACGGCGCGGTCCACGATGTTGTGCATGCCCAGGATGCCCGTCTGAGGCGGGTTGATGATGGGCGTGGACAGCATGGAACCGAAGATGCCGCCGTTGGTGATGGTGAAGGTGCCGCCCTGGAGGTCGGCCAGGCCCAGCTTGTCGTTGCGAGCCCGGGTGCCCAGGTCCGCGACGCCCTTCTCCAGCTCCGCCAGGGACAGCTTGTCCGCGTTGCGCAGCACGGGGACGACGAGGCCGCGGCTGCCGCTCACCGCCACGCCGATGTCGTAGTAGTGCTTGAAGATGACGTCTTCGCCGTCAATCTCCGCGTTGACCTGCGGGAAGGCCTTGAGGGCCTCAATCGAGGCGCGGACGAAGAAGCTCATGAAGCCCAGCTTCACGCCGTGCTTCGCCTGGAACTTCTCGTTGTACTTCTTGCGCAGCGCCATCACCTCGCCCATGTCCACCTCGTTGAAGGTGGTGAGCAGGGCGGCGTTGGACTGGGCCTGGATGAGGCGCTCCGCCACGCGCTTGCGCAGGGGCGTCATGCGGACGCGCTCCTCGCGGGCGGCGTTGGGGCGGGGGCCCGCGGGCTGGGCGGGGGCGGCGGGCTGGGAAGGCGCGGCCGGGCGGTTGAGCTGACCGAGCACGTCCTCCTTGGTGATGCGGCCCGCGGTGCCGCTGCCCTTCAGCTGGGTGACGTCCAGCTTGTTCTCCTCCGCCACCTTCCGGGCGGTGGGCGTCATCCGCGCGTCCGCGCCAGCATCGGCGGGAGCCGAGGCGACGGGGGCCGGGGTGGGCGCGGCGGCGGGGGCAGCAGCCGCGGCGGGCTTCGCGGCGGGAGCGCCGGCACCGGCACCGGCCTCGGTGATGAGGCCGAGCACGTCACCCACGCGCACCTTGTCGCCCTCCTTGAAGGCGACGCTGGCCAGGGAGCCGGCCGAGGGCGAGGGCACGTCGATGGTGACCTTGTCGGTCTCCAGGACGACGAGCGGCTCGTCCGCGGACACCGCATCACCCTGCTTCTTGTTCCACTTGCCGACGACCGCTTCGGTGATGGACTCGCCCAGCGGCGGCACTTTCAGTTCAACGGCCATTCTTGGTCCCTCGGAAGATGGCTTCCTCGATGATGAGCTGCTGCTCGATTTCGTGAGTCTTGGGGAAGCCGGTTGCGGGGCTGGCGGCCTCCGCGCGGCCGATGTAGCCCAACTTCACCTGCTGCTGCGAGCGCGACGACGCCAGGTCGTGCAGTCGCGGGAACATGAAGTGCCACGCGCCGGCGTTCCGGGGCTCCTCCTGCACCCAGAAGACCTCCGCGAGCTTCGGCAGCTTGCCCACCAGGTTGGCCAGCTCGTCGAAGGGGAACGGGTAGAGCTGCTCCAGCCGGACGATGGCGATGCTGTTGTCCTTGCGCTCGTCCCGGGCCTTCACCAGGTCGTAATAGACCTTGCCGCTGCACAAGAGCAGCCGCGTCACGCCCTCGGGCGCGACCTTGTCCAGGATGACCTCCTGGAACCCACCGGTGGCCAGCTCCTCCAGCTTGCTCGTCGCCTCCGGCCGGCGCAGCAGGCTCTTGGGCGACATGATGACCAGGGGCTTGCGCACGGGGCGCAGCACCTGACGGCGCAGCAGGTGGAAGATCTGCGCGGGCGTGGTGGGGTAGCAGACCTGGATGTTGTCCTCGGCGGACAAGTCGAGGAAGCGCTCCAGACGCGCGCTGGAGTGCTCGGGGCCCTGGCCCTCGTAGCTGTGCGGGAGCAGCAGGGTGATGCCGCTGAGCCGGCGCCACTTGCTCTCCGCCGCCGCGATGAACTGGTCGATGATGATCTGCGCGCCGTTGGCGAAGTCACCGAACTGGGCCTCCCAGATGGTGAGGCCGTCCGGCACGTCCAGGCTGTAGCCGTACTCGAAGCCCAAGACGCCCATCTCCGACAGGGCGCTGTTGACGACCTGGAAGCTGGCGCGGCCCGTGGAGAACTGCTTGAGCGGCGTGTACTCCTCGCCCGTCTGCACGTCGTGCAGCACCGCGTGGCGGTGGCTGAACGTGCCGCGCTCGCAGTCCTGGCCGGACAGGCGCACCGGGTGGCCGTCCGCGAGCAGGGTGGCGTAGGCGAGCGTCTCGCCCTCGCTCCACTGCAGCTCCTCGCTGTCCAGCATGCCCAGGCGCTTCTTGATGACGGTGCGCTCCACGTCGCGGTGGACGTGGAAGCCCTCCGGCACCGTGCACAGCCGCTGGAGCGCTTCGCGCAGCTTCGCCTTGTCCACGCGGGTGGCGACCTGGGGCGCGTTCTTCACCGAGCCGCCCTGGTAGGGCTTCCACAGGCCCTCCAGCGCGTTGGGCTCCTTGAACTGGCTCTCCTCGCGTGCGCGGACGAGCGCCGCGTCGAACTCCTGGAGGCAGCGCTGCTTGATGGCCTCCGAGTCCTCCGCCGAGATTCGCGACTGCTCCGCCAGCGTCTTCGCGTAGAGCGTGCGCACCGTCGGGTGCTTGCGGATGATGTCGTACATCGCCGGCTGGGTGAAGGACGGGTCGTCACCCTCGTTGTGGCCGTAGCGGCGGTAGCAGATGAGGTCGATGACCACGTCGCTGTGGAACGTCTGCCGGTACTCGGCCGCCAGCCGCGCCACGTGGACGCACGCCTCCGGGTCATCTCCATTCACGTGGAAGATGGGGATGTCCAGCATCTGCGCGATGGCCGTCGCGTAGATGGAGGAGCGGGAGTCATGCGGGTCGGTGGTGAAGCCGACCTGGTTGTTGATGACGACGTGGATGGTGCCGCCGGTGGCGTAGCCCCTGAGGCCGGACAGGTTGAGCGTCTCCGCGACGACGCCCTGGCCCATGAAGGCCGCGTCGCCGTGGATGAGCAGGGGCATGACGCCCACGCGCTCGGTGTCCCCGCCGCGCTCCTGCTTGGCGCGCACGCGGCCCTCCACCACCGGATTGACGGCCTCCAGGTGGCTGGGATTGAAGGCCAGCGACAGGTGGACATTCTTCCCCTGGCGCGTGGTGTGGTCCGACGAGAAGCCCATGTGGTACTTCACGTCGCCGCGACCCAGGTACGCCTTGGGGTCCTTGGGGCCGTCGAACTCGCTGAAGATCTGGCTGGGCTGCTTGCCCAGGATGTTCGTCAGCACGTTGAGGCGGCCGCGGTGGGCCATGCCGATGACGACTTCCTTCAGGCCCATGCTGGCGCCGACCTCGGCGATGGCATCCAGCATGGGGATGAGCGCCTCGCCACCGTCCAGGCTGAAGCGCTTGGCGCCCACGTACTTGGTGTGGAGGAAGTTCTCGAAGCCCTCCGCGTAGGACAGCTTCGTCAGGATGTGCCGCTGGTCCTCCACGGAGAAGTCCGTGCGGTTCTCGCTGTGCTCCATCCGCTGCATCAGCCAGCGGCGGCGCTGGCTGTCGAGGATCTGCATGACCTCCACGCCGATGCTGCCGGTGTACGTCTTGTGCAGGCGCGACAGCAGCTCTCCGAGCTTCACGCGCTGCTGCGGGAAGGTGTTGCTGCTCTCCACCTCCTGCTCACGCTCGCGCGCGGAGAAGTGGCTGTCGTCCACCATGCCCACGTCCGCGACGTGCTCCAGCGCCGGGCGCGGGCGGCCCAGCGGATCCAGACTGGCGCGCAGGTGGCCGCGCAGGCGGAAGGCGAACAGCGCCTGGTCCACCTTCGACTGCAGCTCCAGCGCCTGGGCCTGCGCCGTGCTCGCGGGCGGGACAGCGGCGGCCGCCGGCGCGGGCGGCTGGGCGGTGGCAGAAGCCTTGCCATTGGCCTTGCCCGCGGGTGCGGCGGGAGTGGGGGCCTCCAGCAGCTTCGCGTTGAAGATGGGACGGCCGGCACCATCGTTTCGCTCGAACACCTCGCGCCAGCTTGCATCCACGCTGGCGGGGTCCTCGAGATAGCGGGCGTAGAGCCCCTCGATGAAGTCGATGTTGGCGCCGGAAAGGAACGTGTCCTGGAAGTTCGCCATGGCGGTGTCGTCTTTTACTGGAAGGCCGCCCCGTTGGGGGTTTTTCGTGAACGCGGCTTCACTGCCTGGGATGGGAAGACCCCGACACCCAGGGACTCCGGGGCCCCCTTTCGTCCCGTTTCAACCGAAAGGAGTGCTAGACAGCGCGCTCCGCACCCCTTCCTCTCCCCACGAGGCCGCCGCACATGCTGCTCCAGGGCAAGAAGCTGCTCATCACCGGGGTCCTCACGCCCCAGTCCCTCGCCTTCGGCATCGCCGAGCACGCGCTCGCACAGGGGGCGGAAATCGTCCTCACTGGTTTTGGCCGGGCGAAGTCCCTCACCGAGCGGAGCGCCAAGCGCCTCAAGGCGGGCACCGAGGTGTTGGAGCTGGATGTGACGAACCCCGCCCACTTCACGGCGCTCACGGAGTCACTCAAGCAGCGCTGGGGCCGGGTGGACGGGGTGCTGCACAGCATCGGCTATGCCCCGGACGACGCCCTGGGCGGCAACTTCCTCAACACGCCCTGGGAGAGTGTCCAGACGGCGTTCCGCATCTCCGCGTTCTCCCTCAAGGAGCTCGCCGTGGCGTGCATGCCGCTGATGCCCCCGGGCGGCTCCATCGTCGCGCTGGACTTCGACAACCAGAACGTGGCGTGGCCCATCTATGACTGGATGGGGGTGTGCAAGGCCGCGCTGGAGTCCACCGCGCGCTACCTGGCGCGGGACCTGGGCCCCAAGGGCATCCGGGTGAACATCCTGGCCGCCGGTCCCCTGGCCACCATGGCCGCCAAGGGGATTCCGGGCTTCAAGGCGCTGGAGCAGGGCTGGGGCAAGCAGGCCCCCCTGGGCTGGAACTCCAAGGAGAGCCACGACATGGTGTCCAAGACGGCCTGCGCCCTGCTGTCGGACTGGTTGCCCTCCACCACGGGCGAAATGATCCACGTGGACGGTGGCTATCACGCCATTGGCGCACCGCCGGTGGACCTCAAGGCGGACGAGGGCGCGGAGCCCGCCGCCTCCAAGCCGCCGAGCGAGTAGGCCCGGGGAGGCAAACCCCGAGGTCATCCGACACCTGCCCGCCTGCTGTCACGGCGGGCGGTCCCCCCCGCTATCTACCGTGTGAGCCCTCACGGTAGAGTCTCCAACGTTTCGTGAGGGTGTCCCGCCGCGTGGGCGAGCCTTTGCGCAGGAGCCGTGGCACCGTGAGCACCAACAGCACCAAGGTCTTGCTGGTGGACGACAGCCCGACCGTTCGGAACATCGTCAAGATCTACCTCATGAACCTCCGAGTGGAGGCGCTGGAGGCGGATGACGCCACTCGGGCATTGAAGATCCTCAATCTGGTCCCCGTGAATCTGGTCATCGCGGACATCAACATGCCGGGGATGGACGGCATCACCTTCGTCAAGGAGGTGCGGGCCAGCAAGAACGCGCAGCTTCGCAGCGTGCCAATTCTCCTGCTAACGGCGGAGAAGAGCGTGGACCTGCGCCAGCGCGGCACGGAGGCGGGCGCCAACGCCTTCATCCAGAAGCCGGTGTCCCACCACGAGTTGACGGAGACCGTCCGTCAGTTCCTGTCCAAGGCCTGATGCCGTGAGCCTGCCGTCCCTGCTGCTCGTCGACGACAGCGACGCCATCCTGGCGCTCGAGCGCGCCATCCTCTCCGGGCACTACACCATCCACACGGCGAGCAACGGCCGCGAGGCGCTGGAGAAGGTCTCCCGCCTGCGGCCAGCCGCGGTGTTGTTGGACCTGTCCATGCCGGAGATGGACGGCGACGAGGTCCTCCAGCGGATGAAGTCCGACGCCGCCACGGTGGACATCCCCGTCATCATCATCTCCTCGGAGAAGTCCCGGGCGGAGGCGTGCATCGGGCTGGGGGCGGAGACGTTCCTGGCCAAGCCCTTCCGCGCGGACGAGCTGCTGCACGCGGTGGGTGAGGCGCTGGCGAACTCGCGGCGACGCGCGCGCACCGGCTCCCTCCTGGTGTTGCGGGTGACGGTGGGCACGCTGGAGTTCGCGGTGCCGCTGGATTCGGTACGCGAGGTGCTGCTGCACCCGGCGACGCGGCCGTTGCCCACGGCGCCCTCGTATTTGCGCGAATACGTGGAGGTGCGGGGCGAGGCGCTGTGCGTGCTGGACGTGGCGCGGCGCCTGAGCGTGGAGCACTCGCTGCCGCGCGTGGAGCGGATGCTGGTGGTCATCCAGGTGGATGGGGTGGCGCTGGCGCTCGCGGTGGACACGGTGAAGGACCCGGAGGAGTACGCGGCGACGGACATCGACCGGCGCGAGCGCGTGGGCGGCGCGGACCACGGCCCGCTGCGCGAGGGGCTCATCGGCATGCTGCGCTCGGGCGGCCACCTGCTGCCCATCCTGGACCCGAGGGTGTTCGTCGCGCGCGGATTGCTGCGTGAGCTGCCCCGGATGGTCGAGGCCGCGGAGGCTGGACGGAGCGCATGAGCGCAGAGCTCGACCCGCGGCTTCTGACCCGAGCGCGGGAGGTGGTGTCATCCATCACCGGCTTCCGCGACGACGCCATCGCCAACGAGGCGATGGAGCGCGTCGTGCGTGGAGAGCTGGCGCGTGGCCGCTCGTCCGCGGACCTGCTGGGGGAGTTGCTGTTTCCCCACTCGACGCTGTCCGGCACGTTGGTGCGCGCGGCGCTGGTGGGGGAGACGTACTTCTTCCGTCAGCCCGAGCACTTCCGCTACCTCTCTCACGTCGGCGTGCCCGCGGCCATGCGCCGGGGCGTGCTGGCGCTGCGGGGTTGGAGCGCGGGCTGCGCCACGGGTGAAGAGGCGTACTCGCTGGCCGCGGCGCTGCATGCCTCGGTGCCCCACGGCTTCGCGGTGGAGGTGGTGGGCACGGACCTGCACGAGGCCAGCCTGGAGACGGCGCGGCGCGCCACCTACGGCACCTGGTCCCGGCGCGAGTCGGCGCCCCGCTTGTTCCCGCTCTACCTGGACGGCGCGGACCGGCAGGTCACCATCCTGCCCGTCATCCGGCGCATCACCTCCTTCGCGCAGTCCAACCTCCTGGCGCCGCTGCCCGAGCGGCTGGGCCGCTTCGACTTCATCTTCTGCCGCAACGTGCTCACCTACTTCTCCCTCGCCGCGCGGGAAGCGGCCATCGCCCTGCTGGCCCGGGCGCTCAATCCTGGCGGGCTGCTCTTCCTGGGGGCCGTGGAGGCGGACCGGGTGCCCGCGGGCATGGTTCGCGAGGGCACGCCGGAGCTGCAGACGTTCCGGCTCCTGGGGCCGGGGGAGGGCACCACGCCCCCGCCCGTGCCGCGCTTCGTGGAGCGCGCCGCGCCGCCCCCGCCGCTCATCCGTCGCCCCAAGGTGACGCCGGTGCCGGTGCGCGTCGAGGTGACGCCGCCGCCCCCGCCCGCGCGGCTGCACCTGACGGCGCTGGAGCGAATCGAGGAGGGTGACGTGGATGGTGCGTCGGCGGTGCTGGAGTCGCTGGTGCGACAGGCGCCGGACTATCTGCCGGGACTGCTGGAGCTGGCGCTGTTGCGCGAGCGCTCTGGGGCGCGTGAGGCGGCGGTGCCGCTGATGCGTGCCCTGCGGGTGCGCGCCGAGCGCCTTCCACCAGACCATCTCGTGGACGGGCCGGAGGCCCTTCCGGCGCGGTTCTATCAGGCGTCCGCTGACGCCTACCTCAACCTGGGGGCGCTCGAATGAAGATCCTTCCTCGGAACATGGAGGAGGCTCAGGAGCAGGAGGCGGCGGAGCTGCTGGAGCGGCGCGCGTCACGGCTTCGGGAGCAGGCGGAGACGACCGTCGAGGAGGCGGTGCACTGGATCGCCGAGTTCCCCCTGGGCGAGGAGCGCTACGCGCTCTCCCTGGAGATGCTCCGCGCCGCGCTGCCCCTGCGCATGGTGACGCCGGTGCCCCTGTCCGCGCCTCACGTCGTTGGCGTATTGCGCTTCCAGGGTCAGGTGCTCTCCGCGCTCAGCCTCGCGTCCATGCTGGGTGGCCACGGCTGGCGGCAGGACCCGGCGGTGCTGCTGGTCGTGGACAGAGGCGACGGCGAGCTGTGCGCGCTGGACTGCGAGGCCATTCCCCGGCCCACCACGTTGCCCGCGAGCGTGGTGGAGTCAGCGCGCGTGCGCGCCGAGGGGCCGGTGATGGAGGTCTTCACCCAGGACCGCCAGCTCATCCACCTCATCGACCTCAAGCGCCTGTTCACCACGCGCTCGTCGGGAGGACGCAATGCCCGTTGACCCGATGCTGCAAGGGCTCGTCACGGGCTTCGCCGTGGAGGCCCAGGAGGTCATCCAGAAGGTCACCATGGACCTGCTGGAGCTGGAGCGCGAGGGCCTGGATGCGACCGCGCTCGCCAAGCTCTACGTCCGGCTGGGCCGGCACCTGCACACCCTCAAGGGCAGCGCCTCCAGCCTGGGCCTCCAGGATTTGGGCGACATCGCCCACAAGCTGGAGGACGCGCTCGCGCCGCTGAAGGCCAGCTCGCGCAAGATGCCCCGGTCCGTGGTGGACGTGCTGCTGCACGGCCTGGACCTCTTCATGCTGCGCGCCCAGGCCCACGCGGACGGGCGGGGTGACGCGCTGCCGGACCCGGCCGCCGCGCTGGCGCAGCTCGTGGCGGAGGGGCCCGCGCCGGAGACGGTGGGGGCGCCGTCGGCGGGCCAGGCTCCTTCGGCTTCGCCCGCGGAGCCCGCGACGCCCGAGGAGAGCGCGCTGGTGGAGTCCGCGTCGGCGCTGAACCAGGACGCGCAGCCGGAGTCGGCGGACACGGGCTGGCGCGTCAGCGTGCGGCAGGTGACGTCGCTGATGCGCGAGGTGGAGCGGCTGCGCGAGGTTCGCCTGCGCGTGGAGGAGCGAGGCCGCGAGCTGGACCGCGCGGTGACGGTGCTGGCCAAGCAGGGGCTGCTGGCGGAGACGGCCGAGGCCCGCACGCTGCTCGCCGGCACGTCGCGCCTCTTGCGCACCGACGGCGAGGAGACGAGCGACATCGTCGACGCACTGGAGGAGGGCCTGAAGGCCATCACCACGCGCCCGGTGCGCACGATTCTGGATCCGCTCCAGCGCATGGTGCGGGACTTGTCGCGCCAGCTGGGCAAGGAGGCCCGGCTGTCCGTGGTGGGCTCCGAGCTGTCGCTGGACAGGCGCCTGTTGGAGAAGCTCCAGGGCGCGCTGGTGCACCTGCTGCGCAACGCGGTGGACCACGGCCTGGAGCTGCCGGCCCAGCGCGAGAAGGCGGGCAAGCACCAGGAGGGCGCGCTCACGCTGCGCATCGAGCAGCAGGGCAACCTGCTCTTCCTGGAGTGCTCGGACGACGGCGCGGGCATCGACGTGATGCGCGTGCGCAAGGTGGCCGAGTCGCGCGGCGTCGTCACCTCCGACGAGGCGGAGCGGCTCAACGAGAACCAGGTGCGAGACCTCATCTTCCGCCCGGGCTTCAGCACCCGCAGCGACGTGACGGATACGTCCGGCCGGGGCGTGGGTCTGGACGCGGTGCGCGCGTCGGTGGAGGCGCTGCAGGGCCGCATCGAGGTGAACAGCACGCCGGGGCAGGGCACGCGCTTCGTGATGACGCTGCCGGTGGACCTGGGCAGCTCGCCGGTGCTGGTGGTGCGCGCGCTGGAGCAGCTGGTGGGCCTGCCGATGCTGGCGGTGGAGGCCACGCAGCTGGCGCGCGCGGACTCGCTGCGCATCGGCAAGCGCAAGGCGCACCTGGAATACCAGGGGCAGCTGTTGCCGGTGGTGGACCTGGGCGCGCGGCTGGGCTTGAGGGCCCTGGCGCCCCCCGCGGAAGGCCAGCCGCTGCTCATCGTCCAGAGCGGTGGCAAGCGCGTGGCGCTGGGCGTGGACGCGGTGGTGGGAGACCGTGATTTGGTCATCCGCCCGCTGCCGTCCGAGGTGCGGGACGTGCCCGCGTGGCAGGGCGCGGCGACGCTGAGCCGGGGTGAGCTGCTGCTCATCTGCCGGCCGGACTGGCTGGTGACGGAGTCGGGGCAGGCGACGGTGGCCGCGCAGCGCCGGGCGCTGGTGGTGGATGACTCGCTCACCGCGCGAGCGCTGCACCGGGCGATGCTGGAGGCGGGTGGCTTCAGCGTGCACCTGGCGGCCAGCGGCGCACGCGCCTTGGACCGACTGGCGACGGACACGTACGACGTCGTCATCTGCGACCTGGACATGGAAGAGATGGACGGAACACAGCTCATCGCCCGCCTGCGCGAGAAGAAGGAGACGTCGTCGTTGCCCGTCATCCTCGTCTCCGCGCATGACAGTGCCGCCGCGCGGGAGCGGGGCATGGCGGCGGGCGCGGATGGCTATCTCAGCAAGCGCGAGTGTGCCGCGGGTCGGCTCCTCGCCGAGGTGCTCGACGTGATGAGTCGCAGGGGAGGGCGCGCGTGAACACCCGTCGTACCATTCGCGTGCTGGTGGTGGACGACTCGCCCACCATGGCCAATACGCTGACGGCCCTGCTCACCGAGGACTCTCGCATCGAGGTCGTCGGTCGGGCCGGGGACGGCAACCGCGCCGTGCAGCTCGCGCGGTTGCTCCGTCCGGATGTCATCACCATGGACCTGCTGCTGCCGGGCCTGGACGGGCCGGCGGCCATCGCGGCCATCATGTCCCAGTCCCCCGCGCGGGTGATTGTGGTGAGCGCCGTGGCGGAGCAGCGAGGCGTGGACCTGGGCTTTCAAGCGATGAGCGCCGGCGCGCTGGAGCTCATCGGCAAGCCCAACGTCACCAACGTGGAGGAGCTGCGCCGCTGGGGCCGCGACCTGGCCCACTCGGTGTGCCTCATGGCGGAGGTGCCTGTCATCTCCCGCCGCCAGCGCACCAACTCCGTGACGCCGCCGCCCATCGGCGCGCGGGTGGACGTCTTCGGCGTGGTGGCCTCCACGGGAGGCCCGCCCGCGCTGGCGGAGCTGCTGTCCAAGCTGCCCAAAGACTTGCCGGTGCCCATCCTCATCGCCCAGCACATCACCGTGGGCTTCACCCAGGGCATGGTGCGCTGGCTGTCCCAGGTGACGCCGCTGACGGTGGACGTGGCCCGTGACGGCGAGCGGCTGGAGCCGGGCCGGGTGTACTTCCCGCAGGACGGCCAGGACTTGCTGGTGGACTCCGCGGGCCTCGCGCGCATGCAGCGCAGCCGGGGCGGCCCCTGTCCCAACGGTGACGTGCTGCTGTCGTCGCTGGCCTCGGCGTTCGGCCGGCGCAGCGGCGGCGTGGTGCTCACCGGCATGGGCGAGGACGGCGCGCGGGGCCTGTTGGCCATCCGCAACGCCGGGGGCGTCACCTTCTCCCAGGACGAGGCGACGTCCGTCGTCTATGGAATGCCGCGCGCGGCGCTGGAGCTGCGCGCGACGGACCAGGGCGTGCCGTTGGCCTCGGTGCCGGACCTCATCCTCCAGAGCTGCATCCCCCCCAACTTCCGCTCCGGTGGGCGCGGAGAGGGCGGGGTGGGCAAGTGACCTTGCCCGTGCATGATTGTCCCGAGTCGTTCGCTTTCGCCCCGCGCCCGCGCGGGAGTCGTCCCGAAGTTTTCCGGGTGGTGATGCCGTGAGCACCGAACAGACCTCGTTCACCACGCAGCTCGGCCAGCAGTTCCGTCAGTCGCTCGGACTGGCGCCGAAGCTCGTCCTCGTCACCACGCTCGTCAGCGCCACGGTGGCCGCCATCCTCACCGGCATCGCCACGCGGCGGCTGGAGAGCGACCTCATCGACAGCCACATGGGCGAAGGCCAGCTCCTGGCCCGTACCCTCGCGGTGTCCGCCGAGCAGGGCGTGACGGCGGGCATCGCCGCGCTCCAGCCCCTGCTGAACGTCTCGCGCACCAGCGAGGACGTCACGTACGTCTTCCTGACGGACGCCGTCGGCGGTGTCACGGCCCACAGCCTCCCAGGTGCCTTTCCGCAGTCGCTGAAGGAGGCGACGGCAGCGCAGGGCGAGGTGAGCGCGGAGACGGGCTGGGGCGCCGTGCTGGAAGTGGAGTCCGAGGGGCGGGTGCTTCACGCGATGAACGTGTCCGCGCCGGTGGCCGGTGGTCGGCTGGGCGCGGTGCACGTGGGCATCTCCCGGGACCACATCGACATGCTGGTGTCCGAGCTGCGCTGGCGGATGGTGGGCTTCGCGCTCCTGCTGGTGGCGCTGGGCGTGGCGGTGGCGGCGGCCTTCGGGCGCAGCATCGTCCGGCCCATGCGAGAGCTGACGGAAGTCGCGGGCCACATCGTCGAGTCCGGGGACCTCACCCGTCCCATCCAGGTGAAGAGCGGCGACGAGGTGGGCCGGCTGGCCAGCTCCTTCGCGCAGATGGTGGGCCGGCTGCGCGAGGTGACGCTCAACCTCCAGCAGGCGGCGCAGGCGCTCACGCAGTCCACCGAGCACCTCAACACCTCCTCCACGGACCAGGCGCAGACCATCTCCCGGCAGGCCGCCGCGCTCCAGGAGACGCAAGTCACCGCGCAGGAAATCAAGCAGACCTCCATGCTGGCCGCGCAGAAGGCGGAGAGCGTGCTGTCCGTGGCGGAGCGCGCGGATGCCCTGGCCCGCTCGGGCGAGGCGGCCATCGAGCAGACGATGGCGGGCCTCAACGACATCCGCGTCCAGGTGGGCGAGATTGCCCAGAAGATTCTCGAGCTGGGGGAGCGCACGCAGCAGATTGGCGGCATCACCCAGACGGTGAAGGACCTGGCGGACCAGTCCAACATGCTCGCGCTCAACGCGGCGATTGAGTCGGTGCGCTCGGGCGAGCACGGCAAGGGCTTCGGCGTGGTGGCGCGCGAAATCCGCGCGCTGGCGGACCAATCCATTCAAGCCACGACGCGGGTGCGCGAGCTGCTGGACGACATCGCCAACTCGGTGACGGCCGCGGTGCGAATCACCGAGCGCGGCGCGGAGCGCATGGAGGCGGGCCTGGCCCAGGTGCGCACCAGCGGGCAGAACCTGCGAGAGCTGTCCTCCATCGTCCAGGACAACGCCGCCGCCGTCCGTCAGATTGCCGCCGCCGTGAGCCAGCAGAACGTGGGCATCAACCAAATCACCCTGGCGGTGAATGACCTCTCCAAGATGATGGATGAGACCGTCGCCCGCATCGGCTCCACGGGTGAGGCGGCCACCACGCTGCAGATCATCTCCGAGCAGCTCTCCAGCGCGGTGAAAATCTACCGCGTCGAGTAGCGCCACCCACGGCGACACCGTGGATGCGAAGAGGCCCCGACTCCCTCACCTGGGAATCGGGGCCTCTTCATTTCCGGACGTCCGCGCGGAGTCGACTAAGCCAGCGCGGGCTCGGGCTGCACTGCAATCGCCTGGAGCTTGAGCCCCTCGCCAGCCGGGTCCACGTCGTAGCGGGCGGTGCCGCCGTTCTTCAGGTCACCGAAGAGCAGCGCCTCCGCGAGCAGCTTCTTCAGCGCGTTGTCCACGAGGCGGGCCATGGGCCGGGCACCGAAGGCCGGGTCATAGCCATGCTCGGCCAGCCACGCGCGGGCGGCCGGCGTCAGCTCCAGCTTCACCTTCTTCTCGTCCAGCATCTTCTGGAGGAGGCGGACCTCCTTATCCACGACCTTGAGGATGATTTCAGGCGGCAGACCGGAGAAGAGAATCCACCCGTCCAGCCGGTTGCGGAACTCCGGCGTGAAGGTGCGCTCAATCGCCTTCTTCGCGCGCATCGCGTCGGCCGGCTTCGTCAGGTCACCGAAGCCGATGGACTTGGTGCTCATCTCCTGGGCACCCGCGTTGGTGGTGAGGATGAGGACGATGTTGCGGAAGTCGGCCTTGCGGCCGTTGTTGTCCGTCAGCGTCGCGTGGTCCATCACCTGGAGCAGGATGTTGAAGAGGTCCGGGTGGGCCTTCTCGATTTCATCCAGCACCACCACGGCGTACGGATGCTTGCGCACCGCGTCCGTGAGCAGGCCGCCCTGGTCGAACCCGACGTAGCCCGGCGGCGCGCCGATGAGCCGGCTCACCGTGTGCTTCTCCGAGTACTCGCTCATGTCGTAGCGCAGGAACTCCACGCCCAACGTCTGCGCGAGCTGCTTGGCCAGCTCCGTCTTGCCCACGCCCGTGGGGCCCGAGAAGAGGAACGAGCCGATGGGCTTCTCCGGCGCACGCAGCCCCGAGCGCGCCAGCTTGATGGCGCCGACCAGGTCCTTGATGGCGCTGTCCTGCCCGAAGATGACCGCCTGCAGCTCCTTCTCCAGATTCTGGAGCTGGACGCCTTCGCTGGCCGACACGCTCTTGGCGGGAATCTTCGCCATCTTCGCGACGACGGTCTCCACGTCCGCGCCGGTGACGGTGTTGGTGCGCACGCCCTCTGGCTTGAGCTTCTCCGCCGCGCCCGTCTCGTCGATGACGTCGATGGCCTTGTCCGGCAGGAAGCGGTCATTGATGTGCTTGGCCGCCAGCTCCGCCGCCGCGCGAATCGCCTCCGGCGTGTACTTCACGCCGTGGTGCTCCTCGTAGCGGCTCTTCAGCCCCTCCAGGATGAGGACGGTGTCCTCGACGGAGGGCTCGGCGACTTCAATCTTCTGGAAGCGCCGCGACAGCGCGCGGTCCTTCTCGAAGGACGACTTGAACTCCTGGTACGTCGTCGAGCCGATGCAGCGCAGCTTCCCGCTGGCTAGCGCCGGCTTGAGGATGTTGGACGCATCCATGGAGCCGCCGCTGGTGGCGCCCGCGCCGACAATCGTGTGGATTTCGTCGATGAAGAGGATGGCGTCCTTCTGCTCCTGGAGCGCCTTGAGCACGCCCTTGAGCCGCTCCTCGAACTGGCCGCGGAACTTGGTGCCCGCCAGCAGCGAGCCCATGTCCAGGGAGTAGACGACGGCGTTCTTCAAGGGCTCCGGGACGCGGCCCTCGTGGATGTAGAGCGCCAGGCCCTCCGCGATGGCCGTCTTGCCCACGCCCGCCTCGCCCACGTAGAGCGGGTTGTTCTTCCGGCGGCGGCTGAGCACCTGGATGGTGCGCTCCAGCTCCTTGTCGCGGCCGATGAGCGGGTCGATTCGCCCCTCCTTGGCCTCGATGTTGAGCTGGGTGGTGTAGACCTCCAGCGGGTTCTTTCGCGGGGACTCCCCTTCGTCGTCGTCACCCGCGGGCGCGTTGCCTCCCTGGGCGCCCTCGGACGCGTCGTCCTCGCCGGCCTCCTCGTCCTTGGAGATGCCGTGGGAGATGTAGTTGAGCAAGTCGAGCCGGGTGACTCCCTCCTGCTGGAGCAGGTAGAGGGCCTGGCTCTCCTCTTCGCGGAAGAGGGCCACCAGCACGTCGCCCCCGTCGATGAGCTTCTGCTCGGCGGACAGGGCGTGCATGGCGGCGCGGTGGAGCACGCGCTCCACGCCGATGGTCTGCTGAGGCTCGGCCTCCACCCCGTCCGGCAGGCGTTCGACCGTCTCTTCCAGGAAGGAGACGAGCCGCTCCTGGAGGCGCTTCACGTTGGCCCCGCACGCCTTCAGGACTTCCCGCGTGCGCGAGTCCTTGGTGAGTGCGAGGAGCAGGTGTTCCAGCGTCAGGTACTCGTGGCTCATCTTCCGCGCCTCTTCCAGGGCGGTGCGGAAGCTGGCCTGCAACTCTTTGGCAATCAGCGGTCCTGCCACGGTTCAACCTTCCTCGGGTTCCATGGAGAGTCGCAGGGGGAAACCATTGTCCCGAGCCGCGGCCTCCACCGTCTTGAGCTTCGTCTCGGCGACCTCGAACGTATAGACGCCGGCCACTCCGACTCCGTTGTAATGAATGTGCAGCATGATCTGCACGGCATCCGACTCCGACTTGTGGAAGACCTCCTTCAGGACGGCCACCACGAACTCACGCGTCGTGTAATTGTCGTTGTGCAGAAGAACCTTGTAGAGCGTCGGTTTCTTGAGCTTCTGCTTGGGTACCGTCTCCGTGACGACGGAGCTGTCGTGCTCGTCCTTCTGCGCCATAAGTCTGTCGGACTCCCTTTGATGACCTCGGAAGCGGGCCGTTTCAGGCCTCTCCCTTGAAACCTGTCTCCGCCCGCCACTGAGGCAGCCCTCCCCGGACGGCCGCCCGCTCGTGCTCCAGGAAGCCACGCACCGCCCGCTCCAACCCCGGGTGGAGGAGCAGGTGGGCACTGTACGTGAGGCGCGGCTCGAAGCCTCGGGTGAGCTTGTGCTCCCCGCCCGCGCCGGGCTCGAAGCGCGTCAGTCCCTGTTCAATCGCCTCCGCCACGGGGTGGTAGAGGCAGACGTTGAAGTGCAGGAACGGATGCTCCTCGAAGCATCCCCAATAACGGCCGTAGAGGACCTTTGGCGCCCTGAAATTGAACGCGCCGGCCACCAGCGCCCCTTCCCTCCGGACCTCCACCAGTTCGCAGCGGTGCCGGAAGTGGGAGCGCATCCGCGCGAAGAAGTCGCGGGTGAGGAAGCGCGCCCCCCACGGGTACTTGTCCACCGTGGAGACGTAGAGGCGGTACAGCGTGTCCACGTCCACCGACTGGAGGGCATCGCCCCGCAGGGTGCGCAGCGTGAGGCCCTGCTCGGCGGGGGCTCGCAGCTCGCGCCGCACCTGGTTGCGCCGCTTGGATTGGAAGCGGGCGAGGAAGTCCTCCATCGTCCGGTAGCCGGCGTTGTGCCACTGGTACTGGACGCCCAGCCGCATGGCGAAGCCCTGGGACTCCAGCGTGGGCAGCTCCTCCTCGGTGGGGAAGAGGACGTGGATGCCGGAGAGCTGCTCGGCGCGGGCGAACTCCAGGGCGCCCGCGTACAGCTCCGCCTCGCGGGCGGCGCGGTCCTCGCCGGGGGCCACCAGCACGCGCCGGCCGGTGGCGGGGGTGAAGGGGACGGTGAAGACGAGCTTCGGGTAGTAGCGCAGCCCCGCGCGTTCGGCGGCGGTGGCCCAGGGCGCGTCGAAGACGAACTCCCCCTGGCTGTCGTCCTTGAGGTACGCGGGCGCGGCGGCGACGAGGCGCGAGCCGCGCCACAGCGTCAGGTGCCGGGGGTGCCAGCCGCGCTCCGGCACCGCGCTGCCGCTGTCCTCGAGCGCGGCGAGGAAGGCCCACTCCAGGAAGGGCATGGCGGCCTCGTCCACGAGCCCGTCCCAGAGGGAAGCGGGCACCTCGTGGATGGAGGGCAGGATGCGCAGGGTGGTGGGCAGCGGGGTGGACATCGGCGTCGGCGCGGGCAGGTCGTGGGGCCAGCCTATAACGACGGCGGGCCCCCCTTGCCACGGCCGGCCGGCCCCTACTTCCCTCGTGTCAATTCGGCGGCAAGGAAGCGGCCCGCTTCGGCCAGGCCAGCGTCACCTCGACGACGTCCCTCCTCGGACTCCATCACCCGGCGGGCCGCGTCGCTGGCGGTGCCGGCCTCCAGGTCCGCCAGGACGAGGAACGCGCTCCAGGCGGGAGATGCGGGCGCCACGCGGCCGGGGCGGGTGGGGCGGTCCGACAGGGTGGTGGCGACCTTCTCCAGCAGCCCGTCGTCATTGAGCCGCTTCGTGGTGCCCTTCATGGAGGCCCACGCGGACTCCAGCAGCGCGGGCAGCATCCTCCCGGCGAGGGCGGCCGACAGTCGCTGCCCGGCCTCCTCCTCGTCGATTTGGTGCGCCTGGGCGTAGGTGGGGGCCAGCTTGGCCACCACCACGGCGCGGGTGGCGAGATGGGCGAGTCGGGGAGGGTAGGACATGGGCGCTCCAGTGGGCGCCGTCGACGACCCGGGCGCGAGTTACCAGCGGACCAGCAGACGGTAACCGTCCGTGCTGCGCTCCTCTACCGTGATTCGGGGCTGGGCGTTGGCCAGTTCCAACATCCGCTCCAGGCCGCCGGCCATCAGGTCCGGGCGGTTGTAGCGGTCGGTGATGTGCAGCCGCCGGCCTCGCTCGCCCACCTGGGACATGGTGATTTCGATATCGGCGCGGCCCATCATCGACAGGTAGCGGGGGATGCGCTCGGCGGCGCGCGCGGGGCCAATCATGGGCAGGGCCACCGCCGCCACGCGTCCCACCAGCGTCTCAGCGAAGCCGTTGACGAGCGTGCGACCGACCTGCCGGTAGCCCTCTTCATCACTCAGCTCGCCGAAGGCCTCCTGGCGGGCCAGGGCGACGGCGCGCTGCCAGACCTGGACGGGGTAGTCCGTCTCCGGCCTCTTGATGTCGTAGCCCAGCGCGGCCAGCTCCTCCACGAGCCGACCCGAGACCTTCAGACCCCGCACGAACAGCCCCTCTAGCACGCTTCCAGGAATGCGGGGCGGCGGAGGCTGGGGCTGCTCGGTGGGACGGCGCAGGGGACTGATGGCCATGTGAAGCTCACAGGGGCGCGGAGGTCCGTCCACCATAGTGGATAACCGGTTCTGCCGCGAATTCGGGCTGTTCTTTTATTCCCCGATGAGTCACGGGGAGCGGACGTGGCGGGGAGGGGGCGAAGGTTTGATTCCCCAAGGGTCGGGTTGCTATGGGGCCGCGAGCGCCTTAGAGGAGAGGACCGAGGAGAACTGCATGTCGGTGAACATCCAGCTGGAATGGACCCCCAACCCGAGCACGCTGAAGTACGTGGTGGATCGGCGACTGTTGGCGGGCGGCGCGGTGAGTATCACGAATCCCCAGGAGGCCCTGGCGAAGTCGCCCCTGGCGCGCAAGCTCATGGACGTGCGCGGTGTGACGGCGGTGATGATTGGCACCAACTTCGTGACGGTGACGAAGGGTGACGATGGTGAGTGGGACGAGCTGAATGACCAGGTGATGGAGACCCTGGACACGCACCTGACGGCGAACGAGCCGGTGGTGGACGAGGAGGCGATTGCGGCGGCGCGTCAGGCGACGGCGAGCGACGGTGGCGGCTCGGTGGAGGCCCGCATCCGAGACATCCTGGACGCGGAGATTCGTCCGGCGGTCGCGATGGACGGCGGCGACATCACCTTGGACCGCTTCGAGGACGGCATCGTCTACCTGCACATGAAGGGTTCGTGCGCGGGCTGTCCGTCGTCGACGGCGACACTGAAGATGGGCATCGAGGGGCGCCTGCGGGAGATCATTCCCGAGGTCCTCGAGGTGGTGTCCATCTGAGGCGCAACGTCAAGGCTTCTCAGGTCCGGCGGGAGCTTCTGCCGGACCAGTCGCAGGCGCTCTTGCGCGAGCTGCACCTGCTCACGCGGGAGGGCCATCTCAACGCGGATGCGCTGCGCAAGCTCAAGCAGGTCAACCACCTGATGGGGCTCTTGCGTCCGGCGGTGGAGGACGTGAAGGCGCGCCATCCCGAGTCCTCCGTGTTCGTGGATGCGGGCAGCGGCAACGCGTACCTGGGGTTCGTGCTCTACGAGCTGTTCCTGAAGGACGCCGCCACGGGCACGTTGCTGTCGGTGGAAGGGCGTCCGGAGCTGACGGAGCGCGCGAAGGGGCGCGCCGAGCGGCTGGGTTTCTCGCGGATGCAGTTCCAGACGGCGCACATCGACCAGGCCGCGTATCCGGAGCGCATCCACCTGCTGATGGCGCTGCATGCGTGTGACACGGCCACGGACGACGCGCTCATCGCGGCGGTCCGGTATGGCGCGGACCACGTCGCGGTGGTGCCGTGCTGTCAGGCGGAGGTGGCCGCGCAGCTGAAGGAGAATCGACAGGCGGCGCACGGGAGCATGGGCCTCTTGTACGCGCATGCGTGGCACCGGCGCGAGTTCGGCTCGCACCTGACGAACGTCATCCGCGCGCTGACGCTGGAGTCGTTCGGCTATCAGGTGACGGTGACGGAGCTGACGGGCTGGGAGCACTCGTTGAAGAACGAGTTGATCCTCGCGCGGCGGGTGCACCGGGACAATCGACGGGCGCGCATCCAGCTCGAGCGGTTGTTGGCGGAGACGGGTGTGAATCCGAAGCTGACGCGGGAGCTGGGCGTGAAGCCCGCTGCGTCCGTGGGCGGCGCGGTACCTGTCGAGCCGCTGCCCGAGGCGCCGCAGACGGCGTCCTCCGAGGAAACTGCTCCGACCGCCGAGGGCTGAGCGTGTGACGAGGAGGCTCGTAAGGGGCCTCCTCGTTGCGCAGGCCGCTGACGCAGGCGCTGGCCTCCGACGTCAGAAGGGAGCAGGGCAGTCGAAGGTGACGCTCGCCCCTGTTCCTGGATGCTGGAGGGTGAGTGACTCCGCGTGGAGCATGAGTCGTTCTCCGTCATGGCCGTAGAGTCGGTCTCCGACGATGGGCGCTCCGAGTCCGAGCGGATGCGAGGCGTGGACCCGGAGTTGATGCGTTCTTCCAGTGAGCGGGAAGAAGGCCACGCGGGTTCTTCCGTCACGCCGTTCGAGGACGCGCCACTCCGTCACCGCGGACTTGCCGTGGACCGGGTCGTGAATCTGTCGAGGCCTGTCATTCAGGTCGACGCGCATCGGGAAGTCGATGCGGCCCTGGTCCTCCCGCACGTGTCCGTCCACCCACGCCACGTAACGCTTCCGCACTTCCCGGTGCACGAACTGGCTCTGCAGCGCCGCATGCGTGCGTGAGTCGAGCGCCGCGACGAGCAGCCCCGACGTGTCCAGGTCCAGTCGGTGCACCAGGAGCGGGCCCGTGGCCTGGGGATGTCGGGCCTTCAATCGCGTGAGCACGGAGTCCGTGAGCGACTCTTCGCGTCCCGGCACGGATAGAAGCCCGTGGGGCTTGTCGATGACGACGAGCCACGCGTCCTCGAACAGCACCGTCAGCGCGCCAGGGGCCGCGGGCGGCGGTGAGAAGGTTCGAGGAGGCGCGACCTGAAGCCCCTCCAACATGAAGGGGAGCAGCGGGCCGCACTTGTCGCGACACGCGGCGTAGTACGCACCGGAGACACGTCCTCCCGCCGGAGGCGCCGCGCCCCACCAGAACTCCGCGAGCGCGAGAGGGCGCAGCCCATGGGCATGGGCATACGCGAGCAACTTGGGTGCGGCGCAGTCAGCGGCGCCGGAGGGCGGCTGTGCGCGTTCGTAGAGCGCTCGCAGGAGGCGACGCTCACCGCGCGCGCTGGTGATGGCGTAGGTGTCATGGATGCGCCGCATGAGCGCACGGCTCACCATGTGGCGCAGGCGCTCCACGGCACGAAGTCGTCGCTCCAGCCGCGCGAGCTGGGGCTCGACGTGCGCACGCTCCTCGACCTGAGTCGCTTCCAAGCGGCGTTTCTCGGCCTTGTCGCCTCGGCTCTCCTGGTCGAGCGCATGGAGCGCGGCGCGATTCTCCGGGGTGGCTTCCCCGGATGACGGCTCGTTGCTTCCTGGCTGTTTCCGGGTGAGTTCATCCCTGCGCGCATGACGTTGCTTGCGCCGGGCCTCGTGCAGCTCGCGCAGCACCGAGAGCTCCGCCGTGTGCCGAGCCGACTGGGCCGCATGTGCCGCACGCAGTTCGAGGAGCTCAGGTGCTGTACGCAGGGCTTCATGCCGAGCCAGCAGCGTCTTCACCGTCGCCTCGCCCGTGGGCTCCAGGCGCGCTCGTGCCTCGCGGTCGAACAGGGGTGGAACGAAGCCCTCCACATCCCAGCGTCCGGCGAGCATCCCCGAGAAGGCTCTCAGGAACCCGACGCGTCCATCGGGCTGGCGCACCACGAGCACGCCGAACATCTTTCCGCCCTCGGGATTCTCCAGCAGGGACGTGGGCACGTCCGGAGCGAGGTGTCCCGAGCGCAGCTCCGCCTGAAGAACCGCCGCGGCCTGTCGACCCAGCGCCGAGGGCCCCAGCTCGTCGAAGGGGCTGGGGAGGCTTCCTCCCTCTTCGGGAGGACTCGTCCGGGGCTCGAAGAGGGTGACACGTGCGTCCACGCGCTCACCGCTAGCATGAAACCCGGGCTCCCGGTGAACGGGCCAGGGAGCCGGGCCCTCCCCGCGCTACTCGAGTGCGGCCTTGCCGTCCGGCTTGCGCTGGAAGCGATACAGCACGAAGCCGACAGCGAGGGCGATGGCCCCGGCGAGGAGGTTCTTTCGCTCGGCGCTCAGCGCGAACACGACACACAGCGAGGCGGCGGCGATGGGAATCACCGGCCCCCCAGGGATGCGGAACGCATTGGCCGGCTGCTGGAGCTTGCGCCGCAGCACCGGCACCGCCACCGCCGTGCCGAAGTACGTGGCCAGTCGAGCCACCACGGAGAGCGTGGCGAGGACCTCGAACGAGCCGGAGAAGGCGAGCGGCAGCGCGATGGCGGTCTGCAGCAGGATGGCGAACATCGGAGTGCGGTAGCGCGGGTGCAGCGTGGCGAGCGCCGCCGGGCCGAAGCCGTCCTGCGCCAGCGCGTAGAGATAGCGCGGCCCCGCGAGCACCGTGTTGCTGTTGGTTCCGAGAATGGACAGCACTCCGCCCACCGTCATCAGGAGTCCGCCCCAGCCGCCGAGGAAGCGCGCGGCGGCATCCGCCAGGGGCGTCTTCGCGTCCACGACACCGGGCAGCGTGCCCAGGGCGACCCACTGCACCGCCGTGTAGATGAGCGTGACGACGCCAATCTGGACGATGAGCGCGAAGGGAACGTCCCGGCGCGGATTCTTGAACTCACCGGCCGGCGCGGCGGTGTTCTCGAAACCCGCATAGGCGAACAGGAGCAGCAACACGGCTGCGCCCAGGTTGCCCTCATTCTTCGCGACCACCGAAGTGGCCAGCGGGGTGGACACGAAGAAGATGCCCACGCCGATGAAGATGAGCAGCGGCACCGTCTTGGTGATGGCGAGGAACACGGCGGTCCGCGCGCCACCCTTCACGCCGAAGACGTTGATGGCGGTGAGCGCGAGCAGCGGAAGCGAGATGGCCAGCGCCTGGCCCACACCCTCGTTGGCACCGGGCCACAGGTAGCCGAGCGCGCGAGAGAATCCCACGGACAGCGAGGCCACCGACGAGACGCGGGCCAGCCACGTCATCCAACCCACCTGGAAGCCGACCAGCTCACCGAAGGCCTCGCGCGTGTAGAGGTACGCGCTGCCGGGCTTGTCGAAGTAGCTGGCGGCCTCCGCGAAACACAGCACGAGCAGCAGCACGGCCAGTCCGGCGAGCACCACGGCGCCCGTGCTCGCGGAGCCGAGGTTGGCCGCCGCCGCGGCGGGCAGCAGATACACCCCGCTGCCGATGACGTCGTTGATGGAGAAGCCCACCAGCTCCCAGCGGGAGACCGCGCGCTTCATTCCAAGGTCTTGAGGCGTCGAATCGCTACCAGTCGTCATGGTGGGGTGGGGGAGGCCGGGTGGACCTGACAGGGGCGACCACTGGAGCATACGCGGGGCGAAACCGCGAATCCGGTTCCTCCCGAGCCCCTCACCGAGCACGGCTCACGAGGTCAGCAGCAGCCGGCACCGCAGCCCGCCGTTTCGCACGGGCACGCTGCGCGCACCGGGCAGCTCCAGCGCCTTCACCAGCGCGGAGTCGTCCGGAACCAGCAGCGCCGCGCGCCAGCCCGCGAAGCCCTTGCGAACCGTGTTGCCGAGCGCGCGGTACAGGCCGGGCAGGTCATCGCCTTCACCCAGGCGCTTGCCATACGGCGGGTTCGCCACCAGCAACCCAGGCGCACCCGAGGGCGCCGTCAACGTGCGCAAATCCTTGCGCTCCAGCGAGAGCGTCATCCCCGCGCGCCGTGCATTCCTTCGCGCCGTGCCCAGCGAACCCGCGTTGATGTCAAAGCCATACACGGGCGCGCGAGGTGCCGACAGCGACTCCGCCTCCGCGCGCGCCTTGCGAGCGGCCCACGCGCTCGCGTCGAAGCCTGGGAAGGACTCGAAGGCGAAGCCATGCAGCAGGCCCGGAGCGCGGCGCAGGGACATCCACGCGCCTTCCACCAGGAAGGTCCCAGAGCCACACATCGGGTCCACCAGCGGCTGCGTGCCGTCATACCCGGCCAGCATCAAGAGGCCCGCCGCGAGCGTCTCCCGCAGCGGCGCGCGGCTCACCTCTTGTCGATAACCCCGGCGATGCAGCGGCTCCCCGCTGGTGTCCGCGCTCACCGTGAAGTCGTTGCCCTCCACGCGGACCAGCAACGTGAGCCCTGGCCCACCTTCGTCGTCGAGCGGTCCCGCCCGGCCCACGTCGGCCAGCCCCCACGCCTTCGCCGCCGCCGAGAACACGACGCCCTGACTCGGGACTCCCGCGCGGTGCAGCGTCACCGAGAGCCGGGGCGGCGCGCTCCGGTCCCACGTGCGTGACAGGTCCAGCCCGCGCAGGCCACGAATCAGCGCCCCCTCGTCATCCGCGTGGAAGGTGCCCAGCCGCAGCAACACCCGGCTCGCGGTGCGCAAGCGCAGGTTGGCCTCCTGGTGCAGCCCGGGGGGCCCCTCGACTTCCACACCCCCTTCGACGAGGTAAGGCTCCCAGCCCAGCGCGGAGCACTCCGCCTCCAGCGCGGGCTCCAGTCCGGGAAGGGTGGACACGTAGACATGTTCTCGGGCGCGGGCGGTCGTCACGGGGGACCCCCATTGTCCGTGCTCCCATGGCGACCGCAACGCCTCATTGCGGAATCACGGCGGCGACGCGGCGGGGGGCTCGGCCTCCAGCGGCCTGGGCACCTGGGGTGCGTCATCCGCGTAGACGCCCCGGTACTCGGGGGGCAGGAGCCTCGCCACCCGACGCATCATCGCGTCCACCAGCGCCTGCCTCGGGTCCTCCGCGCCAGCGACCTCGGGCTCCAGGTCCTCCATGCGGAACGCGGGGCCCACCCGCACGCGGACGTGGGCGTGATACAGCTGCTCGCCGCCCATGTCCGAGTCGTTGATGGGCATCAACTTCTCCGTCCCCATCAGCGCCACCGGCACCACCGGGGCACCCGCGCGCTTGGCGATGAGCGACACGCCCTTCTTCGCCTGTTGCAGCGCGCCATTCCGGCTGCGCGCACCCTCGGGGAAGATGAGCACCGAGTCGCCGCCCTTGAGCGTCTCCACCGCCCGGCGCACCGCCTCGATGTCCGGCGAGTTGGGCTTGATGGCGATGGTGTCCATCACCTCCGAGGCCAGCCGCGTCATCACCGTGCTCTGGAGCTTCACTCCCGCCAGGAAGTACAGCTTCCGGGGGCGGAACGCGCGGAACAGCGTGAAGCCATCCGCGTTGGACAGGTGGTTGCAGATGTAGAGGCAGGGCACGTCGGGGATGTTGCCCCGGCCCTCCACGACTTCGTCCGCCAGCGCATCCCACACGCCGTCCATCAAGGTGCGCACCACGTGGCGCCGGACACCTTCCGGCAGTCGGGCCATCAGGGAGAAGAGAATGCGGAGCACGGGTCGTTCGCCTCCACTGCGGGGACGGCCCAAGAGCATGGACCGGCCGGAGTTCTGGCGTCCGACCACCGCCGCCAGGGCTTCAGCGCCGCCACTGGCCACCAGAAGATGTAGTCCCGCGACGACTCCAGGTCAGTGCTCACGCAAAGCCCCCCACCTGCCCGCAAGCCGTCCCGTCGTGCAGCCAACGGTCCGGACCGACTCCGGGGCCAGACCACCCCTCCCGCGTGTCACGAACCGATGACCCCGGGACGCTCGAACCCATCGGCGAGGACCCTGGGTTTGCGCTAAGGGAGGAAAACATGAGCGCCGCCGAATCCACCCTCTCGCGCAGCAGGAAGCCCGTGGAGTACGAGGTCACCGTCGCCCACGTGCGGATGGACACGCACGATACGGCAACGCTCTTCCTCGACTTCGGGGAGCCCCGTCCGGACTACAAGGCCGGCCAGTTCATCAACATCGACCCGCACCAGTTCCACGCGCTCGGGCGCCTGTCCGCCTACCTGCAGGAACAAAAGGGGCGCAAGGAGCCCCAGCGCTCGTACTCGCTGGCCTCCGCGCCTCACGAGCCTCACGTGGCCATCACCGTGAAGGACGAGGAGTTCATCCCCGGCCTCACCCGCTACCCGCCGCTCTTGTCCCCGTTCCTCGTCCACGGGCGGCTCACCGGCGCGCGCCTCAAGGTGCTGGGCTTCATGGGCCCCTATGTGCTGCCGGAGGACGTGGACCAGCGCACGGACCATGTCGTCCACCTGGTGGCCGGCTCCGGCGCGGTGCCCAACTTCGGCATCCTCAAGGACGCGCTCCACCGCGACCTCAAGGTCCGCCACACCTTCGTCATGTCCAACAAGACGTGGGGTGACGTGCTCTACCGGGACGAGCTGGAGGCGCTGGCGAGCCAGCACCCGGGCCGCGTCCGGCTGGTGCACACGCTCACCCGCGAGCTGGACGAGTCGCGCTTCGGCGCCGACGTGCGCAAGGGCCGCGTCCATCTTGCCTTGCTGGAAGAGCTCATCCCGGACCACGCCACGTGCCTCGTCTACGCGTGCGGCCCCGCGATTACTCCGTGGGACCGCCGCAAGGCGCTGGAGACGCGCACGCCGGCCACGCCGCGCTTCATGGAGACGGTGCTCGGCCACCTGCACGCGCTCGGCATCGACGACAAGCGAATCAGGCGGGAAACCTACGGTTAGACTCCAGCGGGAGCAGCACCTCGAAGCGAGCGCCCCGCTTTGGCCGGCCGCTCGCGTGCACCTGCCCGCCGTGCGCGAGCACCACGCGCTTGACGATGGCGAGCCCCAGGCCCCGCCCGTTGGCGCGCGTGAGGAAGAAGGGCTCGAAGACGCGGCGCGGGTCCACGTCGGGGATGCCCGGGCCCTCGTCCTCCACCACCAGCCTCACGCCTCCCTCCACCGGCTCCACGTTCAGCCGCACGCGCCCACCCGGCGGTGAGGCCTGCACCGCGTTGCGCACCAGGTGCGTCGCCGCGAGCTGGAGCAGCGTCTCATCGCCCATGATTTCGGGCGTGTCCGGCGCTTCGTCCACGGTAAAGCGCAGCGTGGGCGCGTCCGGTGGACCATGGAGCTGGCCCAGCGCGCGCCGCACCAGCTCACCCAGGTGCACGGGACGCGGGCGCGGCTCCAGCGGGCGCACCACGTCCAGCAAGTCCCGGACGATGTCCTCCAGCCGGATGGCCTCTTCCTCCAGCATGCCCACCGCGGCCTGCCCCGTGGGGCCCAGGTGCGCCTCGCGGCGCAGCACCGCCACCGCGTTGAGGATGGCGCCGAGCGGATTGCGCACCTCGTGCGCCACCACGCCCGCGGCCTCGCCGAGCACCGTCAGCCGCTCCTGGGCCACCAGCTCCTCCTGGAGCCGCGTCACCTCGCCCAGGCGCTCCGCCGCCATGCGGTGGTGACGCACGTTCTCGAGCGCGGCCCCGAGCAGCTGCGCGAACAACTCCAGCGTGCTCGCGGAGGAGGGCGTGAGGTCCAGGCCCTGCGCGGTGAGGATGCCGAAGGGCTGGCCCTCCACGAAGATGGGCGCGTCCAGGGCGCGGATGCCGGGCGGATAGGCGCGCCGGATGTCCTCGAAGACCTCGCTGGTGTGGATGCGGTGGGCCGCGCCGAGCGCGTCCTGATGGAAGGCCGCCTTGCGCCGCGCGAGCACCTCCGCCAGGTGCGGCAGGGTGTCGAGAGGCATGCGGACCTCGGAGATCGGCATGCCGTAGTTGCGCTCGGCCAGCGCGACGATGGCGGGCTGCTGCCGCATGGGCCCGTGCCGGAACGTGTTTCCTTCCACCAGGAGGATGGCGGAATAGAAGCCCTGGCGGTGGACGGCCTCGATGGCTGTCTCGAGGACCTCGTGCTCGTCGCGCGCGCGCAGCATGTCCGCGGAGGCGGCGGCCAGCGCCTCGGTGAGCCGGCGCGTGGTGTCCATCCCCGCCGCGTCGTGCATCAGGACCACCGTCTCGTCCGGCGCGGCGCCCGGCGAATAGGTCACCGTCACCGTGTGCTCCCGCCCGTCCGCGCCCCGAAGGCGCATCCACAGCGGATGCTCCGGACGGTTTCCGTCACGGGTGACCGCCTCGTGCACCGCCTCCACCCAGCCACGCTCGACGGGGGCGGCGCGGGCGATGAGCACCGAGACGGGCGTGGCCTTCAGCTCCTCGAGGCAGATTCCCAGCAGGGCCGCCATGGCCACGTTGGCGAACACCACCTCATCTCCCCGGACGACCGACGCGGGGGTGGGCAGCCCTTCGAGCAACCAGTAGGCAGGCGGTGCGGCGGAGGCGTCGGCGGGCACGGAAGTCATCCTGGCTGACGGCGAGAGGGCGCCGGGAGGGGGATGCAATCGATTTCGAGGTGTCCCGTAGGAAAGGGGGAGGGGACACAGCGAAGGATGGACACCATGAACTTCATGAATGTGATGGGCCGCGATGACCTGGAGCTCAAGGCGGTGATGGCGGTGATGGCGGCTTTCGTGATGACCGGGGCCGTGTTCTTCGGTCAGCTGATGTAGCAAGCCGCCCGGAGCGGGACTGCTTTTCGCTCAGGGCTTCTTCGGGGGCTTGCGGCTCACGAACTGCTGGATGAAATCCCGCTCCTCCTTACGGAGGCTGCTGAGCCGCAACCCATAACCTCGCGGGTTCTTGCCGTCCTCCAGCGAGTTCTCCCAGATGACGGAGCTTCGCAGCGTCATCACGCGCGAGGGGTCATCGAACCGCAGCGTCAGCTCCACCAGGGTGCCCAGCCGCAGCGGCTTGTCCGTGGCGATGAAGAGGCCGCCGGAGGAGAGGTTGATGATGCGGTGGTCCGTGAAGATGCCGGTGTTCTGCATCGACACCTTCACGTCCGCGTGGATGCGATCATCCGTGCGGCGCTCCAGACCCACGAACTCCGCGCTGGAATAGGTGGGCGCTGCCGCGACCTTGCGCAGCGGCGCCGCGGGCGGCGGAGGCGCGGGCGGCGGCAGCGTGTGCGTGCGCTGCACCGGCGGCGGGCGCGGCGCGGCGGGCGCGGCCGTCGCGTGCATCACCGGCGGCGGCGGACGGGCCGGCATCACCGGCTGGGGCGGGGGAGCGACGGGTTGCGGCGCAACGGCCATGGCCTGCGGCGCGACGGCGGGAACCCGCGCGGCCACGGGCGGCGCCATGATGGGCGCCACCGAGGCCACGGCCGGCGGCGGCGGGGGTGGCAGCGGCCCGTCCATGTCCAGCCGGGGAGGCAGCGGCCGCTCCTGCTGGTAGGCGCCCTGCGCGTGGAGCACCTCCATTTCGCGCATGCAGCGAGACAGGAAGTCGAAGATCTCCGCCGACACCGTGCGCAGCTCCGGATGCGTGTCCGGCGACAGGTGCTCGGGCGAGAAGCGCTTGGCCATGCGGAAGAAGGCCAGCCGCACCTCATCCAGGCTCGCGGTCGGCTTGGCGCCGAAGACCTCGTGGGGCGGCAGGTTCTGCAAGCCCCGGAGCTGGGTGCGCAGGCGCTCGGCCTGCTGTTGCTCCATGGCGGGCGACGGCCGCGCGGTGAAGAGGTCGCGCAGCTCCGGCAGCTCCTGGACGGCCACCCACTGGGTGCCGTCCCGAGAAGCGCGCACGGCGGCCTTGAGCCGCCCGGAGGAGATGAGCTCTCGAAGGGCCTGGAGGGCGAGCGGGCCCAACACGCGGCCCAGGTTGTCCGCTACCCAGTAACCCACAGCAGGAGACGACACGCAGACACCTCTGAAGTCAGTGAGCGAGCGCCTGGCGCACGGCCGAGGCGATTTCCAGCGGATGGAAGGGCTTTCCCACGAAGCCCACCGCGCCCGCGGCCATGGCCTGCTCCACGACGGGCTCGGCATCCATGCTGCTGATGACGAGCACGCGCGTGCCGGGCGACACCTGCTTGATGGCGCCCAGGACCTCCAGCCCGCTCTTCTTCGGCATGAACAGGTCCAGGAACATCACCGCGGGCTGCTCGCGCGCTGCCACCGCGAGGCCTTCCTCTCCGTCCGCGGCCTCGAGCAACCGCAGCTCGATGCCCGTGTCGGCGATGACGTCCTTGAGGATGCGGCGCACGAAGCTGTCGTCGTCGACGAGCAGCAGTGTCGGGGTGTCGGACATGGCACCGCATGATACTTGGACCGCGCAACATCCGCGCGAGGACCTGGAGTGCCTGCCTGCCTTTTTAGGTTAAGGGGTGAGCATGCCCATCGCTCAGGCCCTCTCTCACTTCGAGTCCCAGAAGAACGCCTACCTCGAGGACCTCATGGCCCTCGTGCGCATACCCAGCGTCTCGTTTCCCGGGTTCGACCCTGCCCGAGTGCGTCAGAGCGCGGAGGCGACTTCTCGACTCTTGAAAGACCGTGGGTTTGAAAACATCCAGCTACTCGAAATCGACGACGCGCATCCGTACGTCTACGGCGAGGTCCTGAGGGCGCCAGGCGCACCGACGTTGCTGTTGTACGCCCATCACGATGTGCAGCCCGCGGGCGACGAAGGGCTGTGGAAGAGCCCGCCGTTCGAGCCTCGGATGCGCGACGGCCGGCTGTACGGACGAGGCACCGCGGACGACAAGGCGGGCATCGTGGTCCACACGTCGGCGGTGGACGCGTGGCTGAAGGGCACGGGCCGGCTGCCGCTCAACGTGAAGGTCATCATCGAGGGCGAGGAGGAGATTGGCAGCGGGCATCTGTCCGCGTTCCTGCAGAAGCACTCGGCGCTGTTGAAGGCGGACGCCATCGTCCTGACGGACACGGCGAACTTCGACACGGGGCTGCCGTCCATCACCACGGCGCTGCGAGGGCTCGTCACGGTGGACGTGGAGGTGAAGGCGCTGAAGCAGGCGGTGCACTCCGGCATGTGGGGTGGGCCGGTGCCGGACCCGGTGATGGGGCTGTGCCGGATGCTGGCCACGCTGACGAACGCGGACGGCTCCATCGCGATTGAAGGGTTGCAGGAGCAGGTGAGGCCGCTCACGTCGGGCGAGCGCGAGAGCATCCAGTCGCTGCCGGGGAACGAGGCGTACTTCCGCGAGCAGGTGGGGCTGTTGCCGGGCGTCCAGGTGCTGGGCGGGCGTCACCCGTGGGAGATGAACTGGCGACAGCCGAGCATCGCCATCAACGCCATCCAGGCGAGCACGCGCAAGGACGCGCGCAACATCATCTGCGACGCGGCGTGGGCGCGCGTGGGCATCCGCATCGTCCCGGACCTGGAGGCACGGGACGTGGAGCGGCGGTTGAAGGAGCACCTGAGCAAGGTGTGCCCGTGGGGGCTGGAGGTGGGCTTCCACACGGAGGGGGCGTCGGGCTGGTGGTACACGGACCCGTCGCACCCGGCGTTCCAGGCGGCCTTCCGCGCGCTGGAGAAGGGTTATGGGACGAAGGCGGTGGCCATCGGCTGCGGCGCGTCCATTCCCTTCGTGGAGCCCTTCGCGAAGGAGCTGGGCGGCGTGCCCGCGCTGCTCATCGGCGTGGAGGACCCGTATACCTATGCCCACTCGGAGAACGAGAGCCTGCATGTGGGGGATTGGGAGAAGTCCATCCGCAGCGCCATCCATCTCTACGAGGAGCTGGCGAGCGCGCTCACGGCGCGCTGAGGCGCGAGTCACCGGCTTCGCTCCGGTGGGTTTTTTGGGACGTTGGAGCCGTGCTTACCTCATGAGGGCGACGAGCTTTGAGAGGGGAGGCGCGCGATGTTCAAGGGAGTGGACACGGGAGTGGTGGCCGGGAGCCTGGTCACCCTCGCGTTCGTGGTGCTGATGCCGATGGCCGTGGTGCTGTGGGCTCGGCGTCGACTGGGAGTGGCCTGGACGGTGGTGGGGTGGGGGGCGCTGGCGTTCGCGGTGTCCCAGCTCCTCACCCGGTTGCCCTTGACGCAGGCGCTTCAGTACGCGCTGCGTGACGAGCTCAAGAGCTCTGAGTTTCTTCGCAACGTCATGATGGTGGTGCTGTGTCTCACCGCGGGGCTCTTCGAGGAGACGGCGCGACTGTGGGTCTTCGCGCGTCCGTTGCAGGCCTACCGGCGCTGGCGTGACGCGGTGGGATTTGGCGTGGGCCATGGAGGGTTGGAGTCCGTGCTGCTCGTGGGAGGCCTGGTGGTGCTGGGGCTCCTCAACATGGTGGCGTTGGCGAACCTGGACCCGTCGACGCTGCCGCTCCCGCCGGAGCAGGTGGCGGAGGTGGTGAAGATGAAGGCGACCTTCGCGGCGATGCGCTGGTGGGAGCCGCTGCTGGGCGCGTACGAGCGGGTGGGCGCCATGGTGCTGCAAGTCGCCTTGTCGGTGCTGGTGTTGCAGCGCTACGTGCGCGGGAGCATCCGGTGGTACTGGCTGGCCGTGGGGTTCCATGGCCTCGCCAACCTCGTGGCGGTGGCGGTGGGGCAGGTGTGGGGGCCCCTGGCGGCGGAGGGTGTGGTGACGGTGACCGCGCTCGTGGGGCTCGCCATCATCGTCCACTTCCGGAGGGACGAGGTGGCGCGGGAGGGAGGTGTGGCCTCGCCTCAGGCTGTTGCCGTCGCCAGTCCCTGAGGCGAGGGCGCTGGGTCAGCTACAGTCCGGGTCGATATAGGGACAAATCAGCCCTGAACAGCACCCATCGTTATCGCACTCGCACGAAGAGGGAGCAGCAGCGACAGTTGCCTCCTCCTTGCACTCTTCCTGTGTGGAAGTTGAGGCGCAAGCGGTCAATAGGCCCGTGGCCATGGCAAGCAGGATGGTTGCCATTCTCATGATGTTTTCCTTTGGGTGTTTGTTTGGTTTCCGCGTGTCGATGGTAGTGAGTTGGAAAGTTGGTTGTCAAACCTGATGAGGATTTCTGACAGCCCTGTGGCCATTGCGACTGCGTCGTAATTCCGAGCCGTGGACTGGGGTTGGGTCAGACTTCGTCGTCAGGCAGGAGCGTGCGGAGCAGCTCGTCGTCGGGACCGAGTGGGCGCCAGCCAGTAGGAGGTGGTGTTGCACGGAGGGCTCGCCTTGCCTGTCGTACTCGCTCCTCATGCGTCTCGGGCGTGTAGCTGCTCCAGCGCGCCAGGGCGTGGGCGACATCGAAACGATGGGTCTCATCCTGTGCGGCCGGCCACCCATCAGGAAGGTGCTGGGACAATTCACGCACGAACTGCCCGCGCACCAGCCTGGTGACCTTCTTGCTTCGCTCCGCTTCGGCGACCAGCCCAGTGAAGACCTGCACACCCGCGAGGTCGTCCTTTCCCAGTTCCTCGGCCAACTCGACCAACGATGCGGTAGGGCGTGCCTCGGCAAATGCGGTGAGGGAGTCGTAACCGCGCGCGCGGACCCGCTCGTAGAGACGCGCCTTCCAGTTACCTTGCCAGGAACGCCCGTCGGTCATCGCCTGCTACCTCGAGTGAAGTTCATCGGAATGTCGTAATCCTTCATGTTCTGCGAGACGACTTTCAAGACCTCGTCCCGAGTCAACTTCTGGCCAGCTTCGGTCTCGGCATCACGTAGCACTCGCATAATCATCTGATTCCATTCCTTGGGCCACGTGCGACCGAGCTTCCAGTTGCCGCCTCCGTGAATGGCCTCGTGGTGTGATTTCTCCATCCGGACACAGAACTGGTCGATGTCCATGGCGCCCTTGAAGCCGCGCTGCTCGAACCATTCACGGTGCTCTTGCGGCATGACGTGGTGCTTTGGCGCCTCGGACATGCCCGCCCCGGCTCTTCCCGTCTCGTGCATGCCGCGCACCTCGGGACTGTCGCCCAAGGCTTCACGCACGCCCTTGGGCAAGTCCCGGTGCGATTGAGCCATCAGCACCTGTCCGGCGTGGACACGGACAGCCGCGCTGGCGACCGGCATGGAGATGACTCCCGCCTGGACGAGCCGTCGCATCATCTCCACCCACTCCGCGGAGACGACCAGGTGCGAGCCCGCCATCACTCCACCCGGACTCACCGCGAGTCGCGCGCCCATCAGGACAGGCCCCGAGGGAGGCAGCCGGGGAAGTGACACGCGCAGCGCCGAAACCATGGCCACCATTTCGAGGAACTGTGCCACCGCGACGACTTGCCCTACACGCTCGGTTGCCAAGCGCGCACCCTCGCGAATGGTGCTGAACTCCTGGGTCAGCTGGCCCATCAACTCGGGCATCGCAGCGGCCGTGGCCTCCACCCGCCCTGGCTCCAGCGAGGAGAGCGCCGTCAACGAGGGCTCCAGCCGCTTCTGAACGCGCTCCATGTCCGTGAGCAACTGCTCCACGCTGTAGGACGGGCACTGTTGGAGCAGGGCATCGGCGAGCTGGAGGAAGTCGAACCAGGACGCCAACAACATGGCGCCAGCCATGGTTGCCTGGAGGCGAGGCCCTGTCATCTTGAGGAGGGCCACCGCCATGTCCGGGTCGTCCACAGAATCGGAGGCCTCAACGAGCGTGGCCGTGCCTCGGAGTGCGCCACGGAGCCAGGGAAGCTGATTCGAGCCGTAGTCGAAGTAGCCGGAGAAGATGTCGGCGTTTCCACCAAGGCCCCGCGTGTGCGCGGCGAGCTTGGGGAGGTCACTGGCGAGCACCTCCGTGGAGCTCTTCACCTCGTCAGCCGCCTCGATGACGGCTTGACGAGTCTCCGCGGCTCTCTGCTGGCTTTCCGCGATGACCTCCGCCTCATTCTCGCGAAGGTGCTGGCGTCGTTCCCGTGCGCTGGAATGGCGCGGACTGGAGTCATCCGCCAAGCCGTCCCGCGAAGACTCCAACAGCGCGGCGTCCCGTTGCGAATGCCGCAGGGACCTCCCCGCACCGGAGGCGGGCGACTGGGTGGCACAGCCCGTCACCAGCATCACCAGACTCAACAGCACGACGTTCGTACGCAGGGCCCACCCCCAGCTCCGCCCATAGGCGACTGGCGGAGTCCTCATTCCACAGCAGGAGCGGGCGGTTTCAAACGCGAAAGGCGTCCACGAGGAGATGCCTGTGGGCCGTGGACCCCTATCCCGTGGCTACTTCTTGATGCCCAGCTGCGCGAGCGCGGCCTTCACCCAGTCCTTGATGGACATGGTGTCGAACGGAATCGCTTCTCGGCCCGGGTACTTCTTCTCGAAGTACGTCACCGCCGCCACGCCCATGGCGAACGCGGTGCCTCCGCTGGCGGCCCCCTTGAGCAGCCAGCCCGCCACGGGAATCCAGCCCACCGTCTCTCCGACGATGCTGCTGGCCGCCTTGCGCGCGACGATGCCCGCGCCCAGCGTGGGCACCAGTCCGAGCGACTCTCCCAGGCTGAGCTTCTCTCCGTAGATGCCAGCCACGTGGTAGATCATGTACGCCTCGATGGCGGACGTGAGCGCCGTGTGCGCACCCGGCACCGGGATGGGAATCGCGGCGGCACCAGCGGCGCGCAGGGCGCTCTCCTCGACCCAGCTTCGCGCGGTCTTCTCTGCGGACATGGACGTACTCCCGGGCAGTCGTTCGCACCCACCTTAAGGACTCTGGCCGTGCTCCGAAAGAGGGAGCGACACGCGCGGGCGGCAATCAAAGCGCCGTGGAGCGTAGGAAGGACATCCCCATGAAAACCCTCTTCATCGACAGTGAGCGGCGTCTGCGCAACGGCTGGAGGGCCCTGGGCTTCATCGCGTTGTGCGTGGGCCTCGTGGCGCCGTTCCTCGTCCTCCAGCGCCAGTTGCCCCTGGGGTGGCGACAAGTCCTTCCGGAGCCGCTCTGCGCCTTTTTCGGAGTCCTCATCTCGAGCTGGCTGTGCCTTCGTTTCGAGGGCGAGCGCTTGTCCTCGCTCGGAGTTTCCTCGGCACGGCGCTCGGGCCGTGACTTGGGGCTCGGGCTCGCGGGTGGCGTGGTGCTGGTGACAGTCGTGGCCGCCATCGTCTTCGCACTGGATGGATTTCATCTGGAGCGAGCGACGCACAACGGCGCGGGGGGGCTCCTCAAGGCCGCCTGGTTCATGCTCGGGGTGGCCTTGTTCGAGGAGACGCTGTTCCGCGGCTATGCCTTCCAGCGCGCCCTCCGGGGCCTGGGGCCCAACTGGACGCAGCTCGTGTTCGCGGTCGTCTTCTGTCTGGCCCACTCCTTCCCCGACATGGCTGGAGGGGCGCTCGCGGTGGCGATGACCAACATCTTGCTGGCGGGATGGTTGTTGGGGCTCTGCTACCTGCGCACGGGAGGACTCGCGCTTCCCGTGGGCGTGCACCTGGGCTGGAACGGGATGCTGGCCCTGCTGGGCTTCGGCGTGAGCGGCGAAGAATCGAAGGGCGCGTGGACCCCTGTCTTCCACGACCGGCCCGAGTGGCTCACCGGAGGCAGCTATGGGCTGGAGGCCTCCATCGTCAGCATCGTCGTGCTGAGCCTGTTCACCCTGGCCCTGGTGCGCTGGAAGGGCTCGCGTCAGGGCGAGGTGCCTGCCGCGCTGCTGGGCCAGGGGGCCTGAGGGCCTGGGCCCCGGCTCAACGCGGACGGAACCGGTCCGTGGCCTCCACCAGCGCGGACGTCGTGCCCGGCTCGTTCGCCGAGTGTCCCGCATCCGGAACGATGACCAGCTCCGCCTCCGGCCACACCTGATGCAGCGCCCACGCGCTCTCCGGCGGGCACACCACGTCGTAGCGACCCTGGACGATGACCGCGGGGAGGTGACGGATGCGCGGCACGTCATCGAGCAGCTGCGTGTCCGAGCGCAGGAACCCACGGTTGATGAAGTAGTGACACTCGATGCGCGCGAAGGCGAGGGCGAAGTCGTCCGCGCCGTTGCGCGCCACCAACTCCGGATTGGGGTGCAGGTAGCTGGTCCGCGCTTCCCATACGCTCCAGGCCCGCGCGGCCTCGTGTCGCGTGGCAGCGTCCGCGCTCGTGAGGCGCCGGTGATACGCGCTCAGCAAGTCACGCTGTTCCTCCTGGGGAATGGGCGCCAGGTAGTGCTCCCACGCGTCGGGGAACAGGGCGCTCGCGCCGCGCTGGTAGAACCAGTCCAGCTCCTGCTTGCGCAGGAGGAAGATGCCGCGCAGCACCAACTCCGTGACGCGCTCCGGATGCGCCTGCGCGTAGGCCAGCGACAGCGTGCTGCCCCAGGAGCCGCCGAAGAGCTGCCAGCGCTCGATGCCCAGGTGCTCGCGCAGACGCTCCATGTCCGCCACCAGGTCCCAGGTGGTGTTCTCCTCCAGGCTCGCGTGCGGCGTGCTCCGGCCACAGCCTCGCTGGTCGAAGAGGACGATGCGATAGGCCGCCGGGTCGAAGAACCGCCGCTGCTTCGCGTCCGTGCCTCCTCCCGGGCCACCATGGACGAAGACCACGGGCTTGCCCTTCGGGTTGCCACACTCCTCGAAGTACAGCTCGTGGAGCATGGAGACCCTCAAGCGGCCGATGCGGTAGGGCTCCAGTGGGGGATACAGCGTCCGCGACGGCGAGGACGGAACGGACATGCGCCTTCCAGGGCAGCGAGAGAGCCTCTCACGCTAGCAGACCGGTTCCTCCTCGCTGGCCCGCCCACGCGTCACCGCCCAGGGATGTTCGCGTGGCCTCTTGCCTGGGGAGGAGACTGTCAGGCAGGGCACATGCCGCACACAACGAAGGCGGCCCGAGCACGATGTGACGACGATGTTGCCCGGGCTCAACGTGGAGGTTGCGGGAGGGGTGGATGCTGCTTCGCGTCGCCCCACACCCCGGAGCGTTCCATGAACCTCGCTTCCCTGATGAACCCCCCTCGGAAGACCGATGCCGACGTCGCGCCCCGCCGCCTCGCGCTGGTCCGCATCCAGGCCACCGTCCTGGTTCAAGGCGCGGTGAGCGCGGCGAAGGACAGCGTGAAGTCCTTCCGCCACATGCGCGATGTCCTCACGGGAACCTACTCTCAGGCCCGCGTTTGAGTGCGTGAGCCCCTGCACGATTCTCGTGCGGGGCCGCGCATCGAGGGTCATCGCGCGACTCGTGGTTCGCGCGCGGCATTGAAGGCCGCCCCTCACCGCGCGACGCACCGAGCGCGCGGAAGGCCGCAGGTCGCGGGCTGGAGGGAGCCCGCGCGACTCACATTCACGTGGAGGCACTGTGTCGCCGGCCGTGTCGGAGCCGGCGACTCCTCCGCGTCAGGAGGGCGCGCCGGGGCTCGGGCTGGTTCCCGGGTTCGCGGGCGCGTCCTCCTTCGGAGGCGGCGGTGGCACGCCCTTGCCCGCGGGCGCCACCATCCGCACCTCGGAGACATCGCTCAGCGCCAGGCCGTCGCCCTTGGGCTCCGTCTCCGTCACCGCGATGACGTCACCCCGGCTCAACTGGAGGAACCGCTCGTTCTTCTCATTGCGGTGCCGCTCCTGCATCGCCAGACCCACACGGCCTTCTGGCCCGCAGCCGATGTAGCGGTGCCGTCCCTTGCCCTCCAGCGGCTCGGAGACGATGCGGAACAGCCGGCCCGGCGGCGGCTCCGGCCACTCCTCACCCTTGGGCGCCAGTATCAGGTAGCTCATCTTCAGCGCTTCCTTGTGCAGGCTCGCCGCGCGCGCCAGCTCCTCCACGACGCGAGGCATGGGCCAGGGCCGCTCGGCATGGCACCAGTCGGTCTCCTTCACCAGCGCCGGACACGCCCCGCGGTACATGCACGGCGCGCGCACCGCGTAGCCTCGCGCCACCATCGCGTCGCGCACGTGCAGCAGCCCTCGGCTCGTCTCCCGCAGCGCGGGCTCCATCACCAGCAGGCTCCCACCGCGCTTCACCTTCGCCAGCGCCGCCTCGAGCAGCGCCGCCCGAGGCGTCGTCGCGCTGTCCCCCGTGCCGTACAGCTCGTTGATGACGTGGCCCATCGTAATCAGGTCGTACTGCCCCTCCGGCAGCACGGCGGCCTTCTTCGTCGGGTCCCACTCCCGGGTGGCCAGCGCCTCGCCGGCCTCCGTCGCCAACGCGCGCGCCAGGTTGAGCGCGGCCTTGCTGCGGTCCGCCGCCGTCACTTCCTTCCCACCCGCGTCCAGCGCCGCGAAGGCCACCGGACCCGGGCCGCTGCCCAAATCCAGCACCTGCCGGGGCCGGTTCGGCAGCTCCCCCAGCACCTGCCGGGCCTGCGCGTAGGAGACCGGCCAGTAGAAGAGCAGGTAGGCGCCCAGGAGCTTCGGGTCGTCCATGTAACGCGCCCCGGCGAGCTGACGCTCCCGCGTCAAGCCCATCGAGAGCTGGCGCACGCCGGCGCCCACTTCCTTCACTTCCTGGGGCGTCAGTCGCCCCTCCGGCCCGTCACCCTTGCCGCGCGACGCTCGCCACACGGCGATGAGCCGCGGCATCCACCGCTCCAGGTCCTTGCTGTATCCGTTGCTCATCCCGCCAAGCCTTCGACCAAGGGGCCGCTCCCGGAAGCCGCCCATGCCAACCGGTTGTCACCCCGCCACTTGCTCAACTCCACGGTCGCCACCCGGGGACGTCCGCGTTAAACCCTTGTCGCACATGATCTCCGTCCACGGGCTGCGCAAGCACTACAAAGTCCACAAGCGCCCGCCAGGCCTCAAGGCGGCCCTCCGCTCGCTCTTCCATCGTACCTACACCTCCGTGAAGGCGGTGGACGGCATCTCCTTCGACATCCGTCCGGGAGAGCGCGTGGGCTTCCTGGGCCCCAATGGCGCCGGCAAGACGACGACGCTCAAGGTCCTCTCCGGCCTCTTGCACCCCTCCGAGGGCGAGGTCCGCGTGGACGGGCACGTGCCTCGCCTGCGCGAGGAGGCGTTCCTCAAGAAAATCATGCTCGTCATGGGGCAGAAGCAGCAGCTCTTGTGGGACTTGCCTCCGGCGGAGACCTTCGAGCTCAACCGCGCCATCTACGACGTGCCCGCGCTCCAATACAAGCAGACGTTGGACGAGCTGGTGGGGCTGCTGGAGCTTGGCGACCTCATCGGCAAGCCGACGCGCCAGCTCTCCCTGGGGGAGCGGATGAAGTGCGAGCTGGCCGCGGCCCTCATCCACCGGCCCCGCGTGCTGTTCCTGGACGAGCCCACCATCGGCCTGGACGTGTCCATGCAGGCCACCATGCGCACGTTCATCAAGGACTACAACGAGAAGTACGGCGCCACGCTCATCCTCACCAGCCACTACATGGACGACGTGGCGGCCCTCTGCCCGCGCGTCATCGTCATCGACAAGGGCCTCTTGTCCTACGACGGAAGCCTGGAGGCGCTGGTGCAGCGCGTGCGCCCGGAGAAGCGCGTGGTGCTGCGGCTGTCGGAAGAGGTGGACGCCTCGCGCCTGGAGCCCCTGGGCAAGCTGGTGACGCACGAAGCGGGCACCGCGGTGCTCCAGGTGAAGCAGGACGCCGTCAACGCCACCATCTCCCGCGCCCTGTCCGGGCTGCCGGTGATGGATTTGACCGTGGAGAACGCGCCCCTGGAAGAGGTCATGAGCGAGCTGTTCGCGGAGACCAAGGCCCGCAGGCAGCACGCCGCCGAGTCGGTGCCGGCATGAGTGCCCGAGGTCTGCTGCGGGCCCTGCCCACCATGCTGCGCGTGAGCTTCGCGGAGTCGGTGGCCTACCGGGCGGAGATGTTCGTCTGGGTGCTGTCCACCACCATGCCGCTGGTCAACATGGTGCTGTGGATGGCGGTGGCCAAGAGCGCCCCGGTGGGCAACTTCGGCCAGGCGGACTTCGTGGGCTACTTCCTGGCCACCTTCGCGATACGCCAGCTCACCAGCGCGTGGGCCGCGTGGCTCATCAACTGGGAGGTGAAGCAGGGCACGCTGGCGATGCGGCTTTTGCGTCCCATCTCGCCCCTCTGGGGCTATGCGTCCGACAACGTGGCGGGCTTCCCCATGCGCCTTGTCGTGGCCTTGCCCGTGGTGTTCTTGAGCATCGCGCTGGTGGGCGCGGACAAGGCGGTGCCCCAGCACGCGTGGCAGTGGGGGCTGTTCCTCGTCGCGATGCTGGGCGGCTGGGCCATCACCTTCCTGGCCAACGTGGCCATCGGCGCGCTGAGCCTCTTCCTCGACAGCAGCCAGAAGCTGATGGAGGTGTGGATGGTCCTCTTCTTCGTCTGCTCCGGCTACATGTACCCGGTGGAGTTCCTGCCCGAGGGCGTGCGCGCGGTCATCGACTGGCTGCCCTTCCGCTACCAGATGGGGCTGCCGGTGGAGTTGATGACGAACATGCATGACCTGCCCACCGCGCTGGGCCTGGTGGCGAGGCAGTGGGCGTGGGTGCTGGGGATGGGCGCGCTCGCGGTGGGGCTCTGGAAGCAGGGCGTGAAGCGCTTCGCGGCGTTCGGAGGATAGGGGCATGGTGCGGCGATATCTGCGACTGCTGGCGGTACAGCTCAAGGCGTCCGGGCTCCATGCGCTCCAGTACCGGATGGACTTCTTCACCGACGGCTTCACGTCGCTGTGCTGGGTCTTCACCGCGCTGGCGCCGCTGTTCGTCGTCTACGGCAGCCGGCCGGAAGTCGAAGGCTGGAGCTTCGGCGAGGCGCTGCTCGTCGTGGGCTGGTTCACCCTGCTGCAAGGCATCCTCGAGGGCGCCATCAACCCCAGCCTCACCGGCGTGGTGGAGCACATCCGCAAGGGCACGCTGGACTTCGTGCTGCTCAAGCCCGCGGACGCGCAGTTCCTCGTGTCCACGCAGCGCTTCCTGCCGTGGCGCGCCTTCAACGTGCTCACCGGTCTGGGCCTCTTCATCTACGCCTTCATGCTCCTGGGACGCGGGCCTTCCGCGCTGGGGCTCCTGACGTCGCTGCTGCTGCTGTGCACCAGCACGCTGCTCCTGTATTCGCTGTGGATATTGACGGTGAGCGCCGCGTTCTTCGTCGTCCGGGTGGACAACCTCACCTACCTCTTCACGTCCATCTTCGACTTCGCGCGCTGGCCCTCGTCCATGTTCAAGGGCGTGGCGAAGGGCGCGCTGACGCTCGTCTTCACGTACGTGATTCCCCTCGCCTTGATGACCACCTTCCCCGCGCAGGCCATGCTGGGCCGGCTGCCGGCGCTGTCGCTGGTGGGCGCGGTGGTGGGCTCCGCCGCCTTCGCGTGGGTGGCGCGGCGCGTCTGGATTCGCTCCATCGGCCACTACACCTCGGCCAGCAGCTAATCCCTCTCACGTCACCCGAGCCTTCCGGGCTGTCGAGCGCTTGCTGACTCAGTGGTGGGGTGTATCAACCCCACCTGTTTCAGGCGGTGTCGACGTAATTTTTCAGGTGCCGAATTGGCCTCCTTCCTCGGGGCTGGGGTAAGGGCCGCTGCGTGCGGCTCGTCGGGCGCACACCCCCCGAAGGGAAAGGACCCCCACCCATGAATCGATGTATCGGGCTCGGCCGCCTGGCCGCGCTTGTGACGGCGCTCGTCCTCGCGGGATGCTCACACGAGGAATTTGCAGAAGCGTCGGAAGCGGAGAGCGCTGCGGGCTTGGACGTGGCGAGCCAGGGTTGGACGCCCACGCCGAGCATGTCGCTCCAGCGGATGGACCACACCGCGACACTGCTGCGCACCGGGAATGTGTTGGTGGTGGGCGGGCAGTCCTCGGCGAACGCGGAGCTGTATGACTCGAAGGGCGTGCGCTGGCTGTCCGGAGGCACGCTGGGGGCCGCGCGACGCAGACACACCGCGACGCTCCTGAACAACGGCAAGGTGCTCGTCGCTGGCGGCGACTCTGGCGCGTCCGCCACGGGCACCGCGGAGCTGTATGACCCCAGCACGGGGACCTGGGCGGCGACGGGGCTCCTCGACACGCTGTGCTCCGGACACACGGCGACGTTGCTGTCGAACGGGAAGGTGCTGGTGGTGGGCGGAGAGAACGGCGCGAGCACGGGACTGTCCACTGCACGACTCTATGACCCGGCGGCGGGGACGTGGTCCCCCACGGGCGGGCTGCGCAGGCCGCGCGTCGGGCACACGGCGACGCTGCTGGGCAACGGGAAGGTGATGGTCACCGGAGGCCGCGTCGGGCCTCGGGGTGAGTACGTCAATGACGTGGAGCTGTATGAGCCGAGCACCGGGCTGTGGACACAGGTGGCGAGCCTGCTCAGCGCGCGCGCGGGGCACAGCGCGACGCGGCTGTTGTCCGGCAAGGTGCTGGTGGCGGGCGGCTTCCTCGACGAGTTCACCGCCTCGCGGACCTCGGAGCTGTATGACCCCAGCGCTGGCAGCTGGGCGCCGGTGGCGCAGCTGCTGCCGGGAGAGCGGGCGCAGCACACGGCCACGCTGCTGCACTCGGGCGAGGTGCTCGTCACGGGCGGCACGGACGGCAACAGTCCGTATCTGCAGACCGCGACCATCTTCGACCCGTCGTTGGTGCGGTGGAGCGCGACTCCGCCGATGAGCGCGAGCCGGCTGGGACACACGGCCACGTTGTTGCTCCAGGGCGAGGTGTTCGTCACGGGCGGCAGCGCGGAGGGCACGCAGGGTGCCTCCTCGGCCGAGCGGTTCTCGGTGCCCACGCCGCCCTGGCGCCCCACGGCCACCATGTCGACGGCGCGGTATCACCACACGGTGACGCTGCTCGACTCGGGAAAGGTGCTGGTGGCGGGAGGGACGAGCACCGGGAGCAGCGCCCTGTCGGGCGCGGAGCTGTATGACGAGCACCTGGTGACGTGGACGCAGACAGGAAGCCTCGTCACGCCGCGCTTCCTGCATGGCGCGGCGGAGCTGCCCTCGGGCAACGTGCTGGTGGCGGGCGGGCAGGCCACCTCGTCGTCGTACCTGTCGTCCGCGGAGGTGTATGACCTGGCCACCGGGCAGTGGACCAGCACTGGGGCGATGGCGGGGAATCGCTCGCGGCACACCACGACGTTGCTGGAGTCCGGGCAGGTGCTGGTGACGGGCGGACGGATGTCCTCCAGCTTCAGCAGCATCCTGGCCACGGCGGAGCTGTATGACCCGCCCTCCGGGACGTGGCGCGCCACGGGCACGATGAGCGTGCGTCGCGTCAATCACACCGCGACGATGTTGCTGTCCGGGAAGGTGCTGGTGGTGGGCGGCACCACGCCTTCCGGAGACACGGCGACCGCCGAGCTCTACGACATGCACACGGGCCAGTGGACGCAGACGGGCTCCATGGCGGGCACGCGTTATGGGCACATCGCGGTGGCGTTGCCGGGCGGCAAGGTGCTGGTCGCGGGTGGATGGGGCTTGGGCGGAGCGCTGGCCACGGCCGAAATCTATGACCCCGCGCAGGGCGGCTGGACGACGGTGGCGCCCATGACGAGCAGTCGCTACGGGGCGCTGGCCTCCGTGTTGTCCTCGGGCCGCGTGCTGGTGCTGGGCGGGGATGCCGGGGCCGCCACGGGGCTGCTGTCCACGACGGAGGTGTTCGACCCGGCGCTGGGCCAGTGGACGTCCGCGGGCACCATGTCCAACGCGTTGTCGAGCGCCACCGTGACTCGGCTGGCCATCTCCGGACGGGTGCTCGTCGCGGGAGGACTGGGGACCAGCGGCGCGCTGTCCTCCGCGGAGCTGTACACACCCGCGCTCTGACGTCAGGGCTCTTCCGCCCGCGTCCCGACGTGGACGCGGGCGGGAGGGGCATCAACTCACGGCGGAGTGGACTGGCAGCTCGTGGAAGGCGATGCCGGGCAACTCCAGGTGGCGCACTGCCTCCATGAAGCGCAGGGTGCCGATGAGCATCGTCGCGAAGTTGCCGACCCGGAACAGGTCCACGTCCGAGGGCATGGAGTTGGCATCGAGGATGGGCTCATCGGGTCGCGAGAGCGCGAAGCGACCACAGGTCGGGCAGGGCGGTGGCACGTCCGGCGGAATGCAGTCGGGATGGAGTCGACCGCGTGGCTCGATTTGGAGATCGAGCAGCTCGGGCGCGGTCTTCTGACGAAACCGCAGCTCTGTCCGGCAGCCTGTCAATCCACGGAGGCCCTGCGCCTGGAGTTGCTCCAGCGCGTCGCGGCGCACGAGCAGAATCGAAGTCCCTTGCCATGTGAACGGGCCGAATGCTCCCGAGGCGCGGCCAACCCTGGGGCCAAACTCAGTGCCAGGTGGCAGCTCCGAATTCGTTGGGGCCAGGGGGCGCACCTGGGCTCGCAGCCGCGCGAACTCAGTGAAGGGCTCGGGGCGGGGCCGCTCGAAAAGAGTGTGCTCGGGCAGTGAGGACAGGTCCACGCAAGGGTAGTGGTGACCCCACGAACTCCAGGTCACGCCGCACTCCGGGCACTTCGCACCGGGCAGGGCCCACTTGAGAGCCCCGTCGAACGAGCCGTTGAAGACGCTCGTCGCGGCCTCGTCCTCCCGCAGCCAGAAATACCGAGTCATGTGTTCGAAGCCCTCATGCTCCCGGGCGAGAATAGTAGGGCTGAACGGGGCCACCGATGAGCTGGAATCGGTGGATGAGTTCGCCCGCGTGCTTGTAGATGTCCTCGGGGCTCGCGCTCTGATTCAGGTCTCGATACTGGCGCCAGGCCTTGTTCCAAGGACCCCCACGACCGTCGTTCCCATGAATGCGGCGATGGAGGTCACGGGGGATGGGCATCGTGTAGTCGTGGATCTTCACGCCCTGTCGCTCGAACCATCTCGCGAGGTCCTCTGCCTGAGGGAAGATGTGGTGCTTCTCCCAGCGTCCTGGCGTGAGCTGGTGCGTAGGTGGAATGACGCGATCGGGCGCGCCATTCCAGTGAGGGAAGACCATGACGGCCCCGCGAGGGAGTCCCTGGCGATTACCCCAGTTCCTGCGGGGGCCACTGCCTGGTGCGGCAGCGGCGGCAGGGGGGCGTGCCGGAGGAAAGCGCACCCGCTCGATTTCGCTGGGCAGGTCCTCACAACGGTAGAGGCCACACATGTCATCCGAACACAGGACCGTGACGCAGCGATCCTCCTCGGGGCGAGCGCACTCCTCCACCTCGGCTTCGTCCCAAGCGCGATGAATCGGGTGCTGTGAAGCGGAAGCGCAGCCCAGCGCGTGGACGACCCACAAAAGCCAGAGACCTCGAGCAATTCGCATGCGCCGCGAAGCGTAGCATTCAGACTTGCCGGAGCTTTGCGTGCAGTTGCGCCTGGGCTTCCTGGTGATGAGAGGCGGATGCTGCGCGTCGCTACTTCAGGCGAGCGGCAACCTGACGCTCCACGTCCTCCCAGGGGACTGTCTCGACGCGGCCTTCACGGATGTCCGTGGCGCGACGCTCCAGCTCTTGCGACCACCCTGAATCGGAGTCCTCCTGAGCGGGCTCCTCATCGAGGGTGAGCAACTCATCCTTGGTGGCCATGAGGTGAAACCTACTCGCCGTCGCCGCCGTTGGCAGCAGGGACTTCACGCACCAGGTCGAGGCGCCTCCGCCTCCTCGGACTCCACGCCGTAATAGGCCAGGCACTCCGTCTCGCGGCCTCTCACGACGCGCCGACCGTCCAGCGGTCCACCGTGCGCGGTGACGAGGGTGCACTGTCCCTCGTCGCCCTCCTGGTCGAAGTACAGCACCACCCAGTCATGCGTCGCGTTCTGCTGGTGTGCCATCGCCGTGTTGGAGAACAGCGCCCGCACGTTCCACCCATCCAGCGTGCGCCGCATCACCGGCAACCACGCCTCACCTGAGGGATTGAACCTCCGAGGCGCGATGGTCCGCAGCTCGCCCGCGTCCGCCTTACGGCGGTACTCCTCGTCCACCCGCAGCAACAACCCCACCTCCGGCCGAGGCCCCTCGTCCTGACTCGCGCTCTTGCGCGCCGCTCCTCGCCGGTTCCTCCCCAGCCGCGCCTCGAGCAAGTCGCGCACCTGCTGCCCGCGGCGCGGTCCGAAGCCCTCCACCGCCTCGAGCCTTCCGTCGTGCGCCGCCTGCTCCAGCTCCTCCAGCGAGCGCACTCCCAGCTCCTCGTGAATCCGCCGCGCCAGCTCTGGTCCGATGCCCGGCACACTGGCGAGCAACTGCTCGGGCGAGGACTCATCCTCCAGGCGCTGCAACAACCCGAGCTGCCCCGTGCGCACCAGCTCCGCCACCGCCGCGGCGATGCTCTTGCCCACCCCCGGCAGCTCCCGCAGCCCCGCCTCGCCCTTCGACGCCAGCAGCTCCGCCACGGACTCCGGCCACTGGCCAATCGTCCCCGCCGCCTTGCGGTAGGCGGAAATCCGGAAGGGCATCGCGTCCTGCCCCTCCAGCAGGTCCGCCACCCGCTCCAAGGCATCCGCGATGCCGATGTTGTCCTTCCATCCGACGCCCATGGTTCCTCGGAACTTGGAGCGTCGGACGCATGGCGACCACCCCGGCACCACCCACCGGGCAGGCAGGCGAGCGCCAGTCCCTCAGGGAGCGTCCGCGACGATGGCGTCCGCCTCGATTTCCACCAGCATCTCCGGGGAGATGAGCTTGCTCACCTCCACCATCGACGTCACCGGCCGGATGCTGGCGAAGAACTCTCCGTGCGCCCGGCCCACCTCCTCCCAGCGGGAGATGTCCGTGACGTACATCCGCGTCCGCACCACATCCTTCAGGCTCGCGCCCACCGCCTGGAGCGCGGATTCGATGTTGCGCAGCGTCTGGACGGCTTGCAGGTAGGCATCCCCCGCCCCGACGACCTGACCCGCGGCGTCCGTGGCCGTGGTACCGGAGACCGAGACGAAGGGCCCCACCCGCACCGCTCGCGAGTAGCCCACACGGGGCTCCCAGGGGGTACCCGTGGAGTGATGGGTCCGCTGCATGGCTGCCTCCGAAGGCGAGAAAGTGTGGGCGGACCCTCCCACGGGCCTCGGCCGGACCGCCAGGGGCTCCTTGCTGGCTGCAAGGAAACACGGCCCGTGGTAGTTGGCCCCGGGTCATGACGAACGAGCTCGACAGGGAGGTCGCCCGGCGGCGCACCTTCGCGATCATCTCCCACCCCGACGCGGGCAAAACGACGCTGACGGAGAAGCTGCTGCTGTACGGCGGCGCCATCCACCTTGCCGGCAGCGTCAAGGCCAAGCGCGCGCGGCGCCACGCCACCAGCGACTGGATGGAGCTGGAGAAGGAGCGCGGCATCTCCGTCACCTCGTCCGTCCTCCAGTTCGTGTACCGGGACCACGCCGTCAACCTGCTGGACACCCCGGGCCACCAGGACTTCTCCGAGGACACCTACCGCACCCTCGCCGCGGCCGACGCGGCGGTGATGCTCATCGACGCCGCCAAGGGCGTCGAGCCGCAGACGAAGAAGCTCTTCAAGGTGTGCCGCCTGCGCGGCATCCCCATCTTCACCTTCGTCAACAAGCTGGACCGCTACGGCCGCGAGCCGCTCGAGCTGATGAACGAGCTGGAGCAGGTGCTCGGCATCCGCTCCTACCCGATGAACTGGCCCATCGGCATGGGGCCGGAGTTCCGCGGCGTCTATGACCGGCAGGCCCGCGTCGTCCACGTCTTCTCCGCCGAGGGCTCCCACGGCGAGTCGGAGGTCGGCGAGCGCTCAATCCCCATCGACTCCGAAGACATCAAGTCCGTGCTCACCGAGTCGGAGCTGGCCAGGCTCCACGAGGAAATCGAGCTGCTCGACATCGGCGGTGACGAGTTCACCCGCGAGAAGAGCGACTCAGGCCAGCTGACGCCCATGTTCTTCGGCAGCGCGATGACGAACTTCGGCGTGCGCCCGTTCCTCGACGCCTTCCTGGACCTGGCCCCCGCGCCCACCTCGCGTCAGACGACGCTGGGCCCGCGCGAGCCCAACAACCCCAAGTTCGCCGGCTTCGTGTTCAAGATTCAGGCGAACATGGACCCCTCCCACAGAGACCGCATCGCCTTCATGCGCGTGGTGAGCGGCCGGTATGTGAAGGGCATGAACGCGTTCCACTCGCGGCTGGGCAAGGAAGTGCGCCTGGCCAAGCCGAGCCAGTTCCTGGCCGCCGAGCGCACCGCGATTGAAGACGCCTGGCCCGGAGACGTCATCGGCCTGTTCGACCCGGGGCAGTACCGCATCGGCGACACGCTCGCCGAGGGCACCGACGTGGAGTTCGAGGGCGTGCCGCGCTTCAGCCCCGAGTACTTCGCCGTGGTGCGCTCCAAGGACCCGCTGCGCCGCAAGCAGATGGAGAAGGGCCTGGAGCAGCTCTCGGAAGAGGGCACCGTGCAGATCTTCCAGCAGCTCGCCATGGGCATGAAGGACCCCATCGTCGGCGTGGTGGGCGCGCTCCAGTTCGAGGTCCTCCAGTACCGGCTCGAGCACGAGTACGGGGCGAAGATTGCCCTGGACCGGCTGCCCTTCAGCCACGCGCGCTGGGTGGTGGGGGCCAACTTCGACCCCAAGTCCTTCGACTGGGAAGGCAACCGTCAGACGGTGCAGGACCGCGACGGCCTGCCGCTGGTCCTCTTCCGCGACGACTGGGCCCTCCAGCACGCCGAAGACAAACACCCGGACCTGAAGTTCCTCAACGAGGCGCCCATGCTGCGCAAGCTGACCTCCAGCGCCACGGGGAGCTGAGCGCGGTACCGAAGCGATTCTTGAGCTGTAATAAGACGCCGCCGGGCGTACCCAGGGGAGGTCTGGTTTGACTCCTCCGGGCCCAGGCGGCGCACGCTCGAAGCGCTTTTGAAAATCACGGAATAAATCGGCAGCGCAGAAAACGACTGGGTCGCGTTGGAAGGACAACCCCTTTCAATTCGAAAGAGACAGCCATGTCATTGCTGCGTCGCCGCCTCGCGGAGAGTCTTTCCGCGTTGGGTCTTGTCGTGTCCGCCGTCCCTGCCTTCGCCGCCGTCCCTCCCATCACCCCCATCCCCAACCTGTGCGCGGACTACACGCCGACGCTGGCGGACTGTCAGAACCCTGTCTTGTTCTGTGCGAAAATCGCACGCATGGCCGCGGATACCAATCCCAATGCGGCCTGTAACACGCTCATCAAGAACGCGGCGACCAGCGCGGCGGCGGGGATGGGCCAGCGCACGGTGGTGGTGCCGCCCACGCTGAACGCGGCGGGGCAGGTCGTCGCTCCGGATGCCGCGACGAAGTCGGTGGCCTTCCTGAAGGATGATGCCAACACCCTGAACCTCAGCGGCCTGTCGGGCTTCTACCTGGGGACGGTGCATCGGGCTCAGGCCTACTTCCCGGCCACGACGCCGTTCGCGTCCCGGGTGAAGCTCAGCCGCTCCCAGCAGCGCACGGGCTGGGAGAACAGTGGCAACGTCATCAACTCTTGCGCCGAGTACGTCTTCGAGAAGTACTACGACTACAGCGTCTTCGAGGATGCCATCGCCGCGGCGGGGACCGACTACCGCGCCATCTACAACATCGCGTACGGCGTCGCCGTGAATGGCAACCCCGTCCCGGTGTCAGCCATTGGCACGCGAGGCATCTCCAACCCGACTCAGCGGGGCAGGGATGCCACGGCCTTCCAGCCGTCCATCACCTTCCCCACGGGGCTGCCCAAGAACGAGTTCTTCACGGTGCCGGCGGACGTGAGTAATGCCAAGATCACCATCAACCAGGGCACCGAGGACAAGGCGGCCGTCATGCCGGGCGTCCGTGGCGGAGCCCGCATCGTCCTGAAGAGCGCGGGCCGGACGATGAACCTGTATGGCACCGTCCTCCCCACGGCCATGCGCACCACGCTCAGCCAGGGCGCCAACTACTACAACGAGAGCTGGAGCTGGCATAAGTCCATGGGCCAGCGAAACGCGGCCGTGCTGGACGAGGAGATGTACGCGCTGGAGCGCATGAAGTCGGACTTCGCCTCGCTGCTCCGGCAACGGGCGCAGCTGGTCTCCACCATCCAGTCCGAGGTTGGCAATCAGTACCGGCCGCTGCCCGGGACGTTGCAGGCTGGCGCGGCGCAGGGCGCCATGTTGGACGACGAGGACCCGGTGAACCCGCTGGTGGGCATGGCCTATTCGCTGGTGGCGCTGGATGCCGCCATCGAAGCGGCGCTGGTTACTGCGCAGTCGCGTGGCTGCCTCGCCTTCCAGAGCGGCACCGCGCCCGCGCCGTGTGACTGGTCTCCCAAGCGCTTTGCCCAGCGGGTGTTGAACCTGTATCAGACGCCCCGTGAGCAGGCCTTCCAGAAGTGCGTGGACTACACCAACGACGACTTCGCGGCGCTCAAGAGCAAGGCCCTGGTGATTGCTGGCAAGGTGAACTTCCCCGCGCAGGACTACACGACGCGGCCCTCCGTTCTCGAGACCTACTTCCCGCGCCGGGACACCTATCTCAATGCCCTGTCCGCGGCGACGGGCGCGGTGCGGGACCCCTACACGGCGGCCCTTCGCATGAAGTGGGATGCGGGTGACAGCTACAGCCTGGGGGATGAGACGTTCGGCGCCACCGCCGACTACCAGGTGTCCACCGAAATCAAGAACGTGACAGCGAGTGATTGCGCCATGTCCCCGGAGGTCTACGGTCGCTTCGACGCCACCGGTCGCGCGTTCAGCACGAGCGTCCAGCTGGTCCATGCCGAGGCGAGGATCTCCGACACCCGCGCCGATGTCGACCTGGACGTCCTCGACAACACCATCCCCGTGTTGGATGTGCACAGGGACCTGGTCGCAGGCCAGTTCAACCTGGTGTCAGGCTCGCAGTCAAAGTCCGCGACCCTGGTCAATGTGGAGACGACGTTCGTCATCGTGGTGGTGCCCGTCACGCTGGGCGCCAAGGTGGCGGGAGTGGTGGGGCTCGACTACAGCGTGGGCGGTGAGCACAAGGTGACTCCGATTGGGTCCACCGGGTGCCGGGTGAACTCCATCAGCCTCGCGGGGAAGATTGAGCCCTATGCGAAGGTGGATGGAGAGCTGTACGCAGGCGTCGACCTGTTCATCGTCGAGGCGGGCATCAAGGGCAAGCTCCAGCTCGTGCATGCCTCCGTCCCCGTCGAGGCCACGGTCGGCCTGAACTACGGCGCGAACGGCGCTTCCGCCTTCACGCTCGGGATGGCGGGCAAGGCCGACCTCAAGTTCACGTTCCTCTCCGGGAGCATCGCCGCCTATCTGGAGGTGGGCATCTGGCCCCTGGAGGAGGAGTTCGAGGCGACCATCGTGAGCTGGGACGGCATCCACGACAACGTGAAGCTGTTCGACAGGAACGTCTCCGTGCTGGTCGCCGACCTGCGCGCGCTTTAATCACAGTCACGACGGGAGACGTCCATGAACACGCGAAAGACTCTCATCGGTGGTGCCGTGCTGGCACTGCTCCTCTGCACAGCCGCCTGGGTGGGTTTGGGTCATGAGCCCAGGGCGTCTCCCGTCGCAGGACCCCTCCAGTTCCGCTTCCCGCCGGGGCGGAGCTGGACGTATCGCCTGGACTACACGGCCGACAGCCGCGTCCAGCTCGCCGGCCAGGGGAAACAAGCCTCCCTGGCGGGTGAGGTGCACCTCACGGGGGACCTGGTGCTTCGTGGCCATGGCGCGCAGGGCTCGGTGCAGCGGGTGGGCCTGCGCTTGGAGAACCTGAGCCAGCACTCGCTGCGGGTCCTCGGGCAGGAGCTGCTCCCGGATGCCTCCTCCGTGGACGCGGTGTTCAGCGGCCGGGAGGCCCTGCTGGAGGTGGACCCGGATGGCGTCGTGCGCGCGGTCTCCTTCCGCGAGGATGACCCGTCGCTGTTCAAGAACACCGTGCAGTCGCTGGTGGGCGAGCTCCAGGTGGTGCTCCGTGAGGGGGCCACGTGGTCGGTCGAGGAGCCGACCTCGCGGGGCCGCGCTCGGACGGAGTACTCGCGGCGGGACGAGGACGCGGAGGCGGTGCGGCTGCTCAAGCGCCGCGTGGAGTACGTGGAGCTTCGCGGGATGGGGCAGGGCGGCACGGTGAGACTCGACTCGCGCTTCGAGGCGGACGTGGCTCGCGAGGGCGTGCTGGACCGGGTGGACGGTGAGGAGACCGTGGAGCGCCTGGGGACGGACGGCAACGTGTCCGCGGCCTCGCATGTCCGGGTGAGCCTGGTCCGGGGTGCCACGGGCCACTTCGAGGAAGAAGAGGCCCCGGTGGTCGCCGCCGTGTTCCAGCGCCTGGCGCCGGGGACGATGGTGGTGGACCCGAAGGTGCGGGCGCGGATGTTGACGCAGCAGGTGGATGGCATGACGGCCGACCGCCTCTTCACGCTGCTCGAGCAGTTCGCCAACGTCGGCACGCTGCCGGACCACAACCACTTCCTGCTCCAGGCCACTGGCCTCTTGGAGCAGCAGCCGGAGCTGTGCGCGCGGCTGGTGGAGCTCTTCCGGCGGCCGACGCTCCAGGTGAAGGGGCGCGCGTTGCTCTTGGATTTGCTGGCCGGCACGGGCACGCCCGAGGCGCAGGCCGCGCTCGTCCAGGCGCTGTCCTCACGAGAGGCCACTGGGGATGCGCGGTACGGCATGTTGCTCGGGCGGCTGTCCCTGGTGACCAATCCCACGTCGGACACGGTGCGCTTCGCGGAGAAGACCTACGCGTCCACGGAGGGCGAGCTGCGCGTCGCCAGCACGTACACGCTGGGCTCGACGGCGGGGGCGCTCTACCGGCAGGAGAAGTCACCCGAGGCCTGGGCGGCGGTGCAGCGGCTGGCTGACGACCTCCGCGCGTCGAAGGCCCCGGAAGAGCAGGCTCACTTCCTGATGGCGCTGGGCAACGCAGGGGTCGTCGAGCAGGCCGAGGTCATCGCGGGCTACGCGAGCGCGACGAGCCCCGAGGTGCGTCGTGCCTCCGCGAAGGCGCTGCGGAAGATCGCGACGCCGGAGGCCACGATGACCTTGTTGTCCCTGGCGGCGGACACCCAGCAGCCCGTGCAGGCCACGGCGTTGGAGTCCCTGGGCCGGCGCCCGCTGGACACGGGGCTGCTGATGGACCTGCGGGACCTGGCGCTGAACGGCGGGGTGAAGGTGGAGAACTACCACGTGTTCGTGTCGCTGGTGGCTCCGTACCTGGAATCGGAGCCGGACGTGGTGCGCGAGCTGCTGAGTCACCTGCTCACGCAGGACGTCCGGGACCGGCAAGTCCTCACGCGCATCCGCGGCCTGCTGGGGACCTGAGGCGAGCGCGCTACTTGTAGACGTTCACGATGCCGCCCCGGAACGCGGAGTCGCGCAGGACGAGGCCTTCCTTGTAGAGGCGGGCCGCCTTGGGGCCGACGAAGAAGTCCTTCGGCTGGCCGCGCCGGAACGTCTTCTTCACGTGCTCCTCGATGTCCATGAACAGGCGCCGGAAGCGGTCCGGCGCCGCGTTCTTCCGGCCCGTCTGCGCGGTGATGTCCAGCTCCGCCCAGAGCTGACCGCTGAGCAGCTCGCCCTCCTCGTTGGTGCGGCAGCGCTCCAGGAAGATGACGGGCGAGCGCACCTCGTCCACGCGCCAGTAGCCCTTGTCCGGGCCGCGCTTCATCTTGTCGACGATGGCGGGGCCCAGATCGCTGGCCACCAGGTACATCTCCTCCTCGGGCAGCCGCCCCATGTTGTCCTGGTGGGCGCGGAACGTCGTCCAGTCCGCTGGAACGCGCCGGGGGTACACCTCCAGCACGAAGCGCTCCAGGAAGCGGAAGAAGGCGAGCTCGTCGTCGGGACTCATGAAGTACTGAAGGACATTGGCCATTGCCCGGCCCTCATACCCTTGTGCTCCTCTCCGCGAAAGCCCGGGGTGAGGCGGGTTATAGAGACTTCATGGATACCTGGCTGCTTTCCCGGATGCAGGAGCTGAAGGACCTCCAGGGGCTCATTGGCCTCGCCACGTGGGACCAGGAGACGTACCTGCCCGCCAAGGCCGGCTCCGCGCGCGCCCATCAGCTCTCCACCCTGCAGGGCATCCACCACGAGCGCCTCGTGGACCCTCGGCTGGGGGACGCGCTGGCCAAGGCCGCCACCGAGGCGGGCCTGACCGACGACGAGCGCGCCATGGTGGCCATCCTCCAGCGCGAGCGGGAGCGCGAGGTGTGCGTGCCCTCCGCCCTCGTCCGCGCCCTGGCCGAGGCCCAGAGCCATGGCCTCCAGGCGTGGCGCGAGGCCCGCAAGGAGCGCCGCTTCGCCCGCTTCCAGCCCGCCCTCCAGCGCCTCCTGGAGCTGCGCCGCGAACAGGCGGACGCGTACGGCCACGCTGGCGAGCGCTACGACGCCTTGCTGGAGGGCTACGAGCCCGGCATGCGCGTCGCCCGGCTCACCCCGGTGCTGACCACGCTGCGCGAACAGCTCATCCCCATGGTGGGCAAGCTCATGGGCGTGAAGCGACAGGTGCCGGCCCACTTCGACGGGCATCGCTTCGACAAGGACGCGCAGTTTCGCTTCACGCTGCGGTTGCTCGCGGACCTGGGCTTCGACCTGGAGGCGGGCCGGCAGGATTTGAGCATCCACCCCTTCACCGGGGGCACGCACCCGCTCGACGTGAGGCTCACGACGCATGTCGACGAGTCGAACCCGCTGCCCGCCCTCTTCAGCACCATCCACGAGGCGGGGCACGGCCTGTTCGAGCAGGGCTTCGCGCCCGAGCACCACCGCACGCCGCTGGCGGCCTCTCCGTCCATGGGGCTGCACGAGTCGCAGTCCCGGCTCTGGGAGAACATGGTGGGACGAGGTCGCCCCTTCTGGGAGCACTACTTCCCGCTGCTGCGCGCGAGCTTCCCCGACGCGCTGGCCCACGTGGACCTGGACGCGTTCCACGCCGTCGTCAACGACGTGCGCCCGTCGCTCATCCGCACCGAGTCCGACGAGGTGACGTACAACCTCCACATCGCCGTGCGCTACGAACTGGAGCTGCTGCTGATTCGCGACGAGCTTCCACTCGCGGACCTGCCCGCCGCGTGGAACGAGCGCATGGAGCGCTACCTCGGCGTCACGCCGCCCGACGACACGCAGGGCGTGCTCCAGGACATCCACTGGGCCTGGGGTGAGCTGGGCTACTTCCCGACGTACTCGCTGGGCAACCTCTACTCGGCCTCGCTCTACCGCGTCGCCGCGCGGGAGCTGCCGGATCTGGACGGACAGCTTCGCCAGGGGAAGATGCTGCCGCTGCGCGACTGGCTGCGTGAGCGCATCCACCGCCAGGGCTTCCGGCTGCCAGCGGAGGCGCGGGTGCGCGAAGTCACGGGACAGGGCCTCACCGACGCGGACTTCCTCGGGTACCTGCGCGAGAAGTACGGCGCGCTCTACGGCGTCACGCTCTGAGGTTCGCCGCGGACGCGGGCGAGCGGAGTGGGCCGCTCGCCCTTGCGGCAACTCCGCTCAGAACGAGAACAGGAGCGGGTGGCAGGAGCGGGCCAGCCGCAGCGCGTCCTTCGCGAGCGTGTACGAGCCTGGATCATCCGCGTCCAGCCATGCGGTGCGCGCGACGAGGCTGCTCAGCTCGAAGCACAGGCTGGTGGTGCGCCGCGACAGCCGGCTGTCCTTGCGCAGCGCGCGCACGTTGAGCTCGCACAGCTCCGCGCACTGCCGCAGCACGCGCACGGAGGCGCTGCTCAACGGCTGTCCCTGCGCCACCAGCCTCGCCATGCCCGCCTCGCAGGACGCCTGGCACTGGAGGCTCGCATCAATGCAGCGCGACACGTCCGCGCGAGCACCACCCAGTCTCGCTCCCGTCATCGCTCGCACCTCCGAACCGCTAACCAGGGTATGCACGCCAAGCAGGGGGGCAACTGGAAGTGAGGCATGCGATGCCAGATGTTAAACGGTCACCATGCCCAAGCTCACGCTCGTCCCTGACGAAATCGAAAATTATGCCCGCGCTCACACCGCTGCGCCCGCGCCACTCTTCGAGGAACTCAAGGACATCACCCAGGCGCGCACGTCTTCTCCGGGTATGCAGGTCGGGCCCGTCGAAGGCGCCTTCCTGAGAATGCTCGTCTCGCTCACGAGTGCGAAGCGCGTCTTGGAAATCGGGACCTTCACGGGATACTCGGCGTTGATGATGGCGGACGGGCTCTCCGACGACGGAGAGCTCATCACCTGCGACATCAACCCGGAGACGGCCGAGATTGCCCGCTCCTTCTTCGCGCGCAGTCCGAATGGCCGGAAAATCCAGCTCCGACTCGGGCCTGCCTTGGAAACCCTGAAGACGTTGCGGGGCCCGTTCGACCTCGTCTTCATCGACGCGGACAAGGGGAGCTACAGCGCGTACTGGGACGCGGTGGTGCCGCTGGTGCGCCCCGGAGGGCTGCTCGTCGCGGACAACGTGCTGTGGTCCGGGCGCGTGCTGAGCCCCGAGTCCGCGCAGGACCACGCGGTGGTGGACTTCAACGCGAAGGTCGCCGCGGATGCGCGCGTGGAGCCCGTGCTGCTGACGGTGCGCGACGGGATGATGCTCGCGCGCAAGCGGCTGACTCAGTAGCGCGCGAGGAAGCGCGTCAGCCCGGGCCGAAGGGCCTCGCGCTGGGCGATGCACTGGTCCACGCGCTCCAGGGACTGCGCCAGCGCGCGCTCTCCGCCCTCGAAGTCGCGGGCGCGTGGGGCGAAGAAGCGCTCCACCTCGTCGCGGTGCGCGGCGTCGCAGAAGAAGCCGCCGCTCGACAGCAGCCACGTGGAGATGTCCCTCGGCAGCCGCTCGCGCAGGGTGTCGAAGTGCTCGCGCAGGAAGCGGAACGCCACCTCGCGCGTGTGCGTCTCCGCGAGCTGGCTGAAGAGGATGGCCAGCGCCTCGCGCGTGTCCACCTTCGCGTCCAGGAGCAGCTCCAGGCTGGCGCGAGCGAGCGTCGCGTCGCGGAAGCCGCCCAGCGCGCCGAAGAGCAGTCCGCGCTCCTGCTCGGTGGTGGCGGTGCGGGCGGCGTCTCGCAGCCGTTGGTGCAGGGCCGCGTCTCCCGCCACCGCGGCGGACTGGAGCACGGTGGCCGTGTCCTCCCGAGGAAGAGAGGCCCGGTCCTCGAGCCAGCGCAGCGTGAGGCGCCGGGCCTCCGCGCGCAGCTTCGGGTCCTCGCCCTCGTTGGCCGCCATCCACATCAGCGTGGGGCGCATCAGCCGCAGGTCTTCACTCTCGCCGGGCCGGGACACGAAGCCCACCGAGCGCGCGCGGCTTCCAAAGAGTCCGCGCACGAAGCGCGCCCGGTGCGCACGCAGCGAGACAGGAACCAGGTCCGTGTGCACGCTGCCCACCACGCCCGCCGCGCTGTTCACCAGGTCCGGGTCCCCTTCGCCCAGCCGCGTCACCAGCGTGAGGGCCTGGCTCACGTCCAGCTCGCCGCTGGAGAGCAGCGCCTGCGCGTCCGCCATCAGCACCAGTCGCTCCGGAATGGTGAGCTGCCGGCCGCCCTGACGCGTCAGCCGCTCCATCCCATCTCCGCGCAGGAGCGCGTGGTAGTAGCCGCGCGCGTCCGCGTTCGGGTGGACCCAGTCCGGGCAGCCCTTCGCCTCGGTCAGCTCCAGCGAGCCCGTGGGCTCGGTGAGCACCGTGCAGACGCGGCCCTCCTTCGGGCCCACGGCGTAGCGCACGCACAGCGGCACCTGCCAGGGCCGCGAGTCCTCCGCTGGCTTCGCGCCGAGCGGCAGGTATCTGCGCTGCTCCAACGCGAGGCGCGGCGGGCCGTCCTTGGGGCACTGGAGCGTCATCGCCACCAGCGGCACGCCGGGCTGGTCCAGGAACGAGGAGAAGACGGGCGCGACGTCCCGGCCGGCCTCAATCGAGAGCGCCTGGAAGAAGTCCTCGGTGGTGGCGGTGCCGCGCGCATGCGCCTGGAGGTAGTGGCGCACGCCGCGCTGGAAGGCGTCGGCGCCCACCCAGGACTCGAACATGGCGAGCACCGCGGCGCCCTTGCCGTAGGTGATGCCGTCGAAGGCGCTGTGGATGTCCCCGGGCGCTTCGATGGGCTGGCGGATGCTGCGCGCGGTGACGAGCCAGTCCTCGCGCATGGCGTGGCCTCGGGCCTCCACGCGGCGGATGTCTCCGCGCCACTCCGGACGCCACCGCTTCACCACCTTGAAGGCGAGCCAGTCCGCGAAGGACTCGTTGAGCCACAGGTCGTCCCACCACGCGGGGGTGACGAGGTTGCCGAACCACTGGTGCGCCAGTTCGTGCGCCTGCGTCTCCGCGAAGCCGCGCTGGCGCCACACGGTGTCCTTCCCGGGCTCGGCGAGCACCAGCGGCGCGCCGAAGGTGATGAGGCCCGGGTGCTCCATCGCTCCGCCCAGCACCCCCGGCACCGCGAGCACATCCAGCTTCGCGTAGGGGTAGGGCGTGCCGAACCACGTCTCCAATTCCGCGAGCAGCGGCGGGGTGACGGACGCGGCCCAGCTCGTCTCCGCCGCGCGGCCCTTGGGCACGACGACGCGCACGGGCACGCCGTTCTGTCCGGCCCGCCCCGCGTCCACCGCCTCGAAGGGGCCCACCGCGAAGGCCACCAGGTACGTGGGCAGAGGCTGCGTCGTCTGGAAGCGCACCGTCTTCCAACCGTCCGTCCCCGCCTCCTCGGCGCGCACGGGCGTGTTGGCGAAGGCGGAGTCCTCCGCGCGCACGCGCAAGGTCAGCGCCCAGGGAATCTTGAAGGCGGGCTCGTCGAAGCACGGGAAGGCGCGCCGCGCGTACAGCGGCTGGAACTGCGTCATCGCGTACCAACTCCCGTTCTCCTGCTCGCGGAAGACGCCGCTGTCCTCCTTGTCGTACGCGCGGCCGGAGTACTCGACGTGCAGCGTGACGTGGCCTGCGGGCAGCGGCTCGCGCGCGACGAAGGCGAGCAGGTCTCCTCCGACGGGCAGCGCCTCCGTGGACACGCGCGTGTCGCCCACCTGGAAGTGGCTCTGGCTCACCGTCAGCTCGGAGGCGTGCAGCCACAGCGTGCGCGTGGGCGCGGACAGGGACAGCTCCACGTCCACCGTGCCTCGGAAGGTCTCCTTCCGCGGGTCCAGCTCCAGCGTCACCGTCTGCCGCGTGGGCCGGGCGGTCCAGTCCAGTCGCAGGCCCGGGGGCGAGAGGACACTGGGGTCCTCGACGGGGGCTGGGACGACGCGTGCTCGCGCGACGGGTGAGGGCGCCAGCGAGGCCGCTTCACGCGAGCCGCTGACGCAGCCCGTGTGGAGGAGCGCCAGCAGCAGGACGATGACCGCGCCAGGGTGTCCGAACCGCATCGAGAAGCTCCGTCCGCCAGTCCAAGGGCGACTCGTGACGGGAGGCATTCCACCACCGCCGCCCGGGAGACGGTAGCGCTTCGATGCGGTGTCAGATGTGACGCGGTGGCGTGACAGCGCGATGCGGCGCTCAGCCACCGACGACGGGGAAGGCGGCGAGCAGCTCGATGAGCGCGGGGCCATAGAGCTGCAGCCGCTTGTCACCGAAGTAGGGCACCTGGGCCAGCTCCTCCACGTTCCGGGGCGGCTGCGCGAGCAGCGCGTCCATCAGCGGGTTGGTGAGCACCACGCTGGGCGTCACCTTGCGCTCGGTGGCCTTCTCCACGCGGAACGCCTTGAGCGCGTCCTCGCGCTTGCGGCGGTTGGTGTCCTTGGGGCCCTTGTTCTCGCGCTCCTGGGGCAGCTCTCCGTTGCGCGACTTCTCCAACTGCACGCGGACGATGGCGAGCACCTCTTCACCATGGGAGCGCACGAAGGAGCCTCGCACCCCCGCCGCGCGCGCCAGGTCCTTGGGCGTGGTGGGCAGCCGCGTGGCGATGTCCGCCAGCGCCATGTTGGAGAGCATGCGCCCCATGGGGACGTTCTCCTGCTCCGCCCACTCCAGCCGCTTGCGGTGCAGCGCGTGGGCGATGGCGTTCGCCAGCGTCAGCTGCGTGGGGGACAGCCCCGAGCGCGGCAGCTTGGGCTTGAAGTCCGCGCCCACGTCGGGCCGCGCCACGGCCTCGTCACAGAGCCGGTCGCAGTCCAGCACCACCTCTTCCAGGATGCCCGCCTCGCGGCACGACTCGCGCACCTGCCGGCCCAGCTCGCACAGGTAGCGCACGTCGTTGGCGATGTAGGTGTGCATGCCCGGGGGCAGGGGGCGCAGCGAGAAGTCGGACTGCTGATGCTCCTTCGGCAGCTCCACGCCCAGCTTCTCCCGGGCCACGTCCGCCAGTCCGACCTTGGGCCAGCCCAGCAGTGTCGCGGCCCGGTGCGTGTCGAACAGGCCCCGCACCCGCACCCCGCCCTCGGCCAGGAACTGCAAATCCCCCTGGGCCGCGTGGAAGTACTTGGTGCGCTCCGGGTCGGCCAGCAGTGGGGCGAGCAGCCGGGCCTCCACGCCGGGCTGGAGCGTGTCGAAGAGGAACACGTCCTCGTCGGTGGCGACCTGGAGGAAGCACAACCGGGCGCGGAAGGCGTGCATGGAGTCGGCCTCCAGGTCCACGGCCAGCTCGCGGGCCACCTCCAGCTTCTGGAGGGCGCTCTGGGCCCCAGCGGAATCCACCACGTCCACGTCACCCTGCGGGTAGGTAGGCATCGAGCTGAGCAGGCTAGCGGACCGGACCGCCTGAATGACGTGTTTTTTCCCGGGCCGCCGCTAGGATGGCCACGCCGATGAATGACGTCCAGCGCTTGGAAAAGAGTCTGCTTGGCCACATGGGCCGGGCCATCGCGGACCACCGCCTCATCGAGGACGGGGACCGCATCATGGTGGGTGTGTCCGGAGGCAAGGACTCCTACACCATGCTCTACCTGCTCCGGGAGCTGCAGCGCCGCGCGCCGGTGAAGTTCGACCTGCTCGCGGTGAACCTGGACCAGGGACATCCTGGATTTCCGGGACACATCCTGGAGGAGTACTTCCAGCGGGAGGGCTACCCGTACAAGCTCCTCAAGGAGGACACGTACAGCATCGTCCTGGAGAAGACGCCGCCCGGCAAGACGCAGTGCTCGGTGTGCTCGCGCATGCGGCGAGGCATCCTCTACACGGCGGCGGTGGAGCTGGGGTGCACCAAGATTGCCCTGGGCCACCACCGCGACGACCTCATCCACACGCTGCTCCTCAACATGTTCTTCGCCGGCTCCATCAAGGCGATGCCGCCCTTGCTCAAGAGCGATGATGGGCGCAACGTGGTCATCCGGCCGCTGTGCTACGCGCCGGAGAAGGACATCGCGAAGTTCGCGGAGCTGAAGGCCTTCCCCATCATCCCCTGCGACTTGTGCGGCACGCAGGAGAACCTCCAGCGCAAGCGGATGCAGCGGCTGGTGGAGGACCTGGGCAAGGAGATTCCCAACGTCCGGCAGAGCCTTCTCAACGCGATGGCCAACGTGCGGCCGTCGCACCTGATGGACAGGGCGCTCAACCCCGACCCGCTGAACGCGAGCGAGGCGGAGGTGGCGGTGGCGCCCACTCAAGACACGCAGGACACGCAAGGGGGAGCCAGTCCATGGCTCGAGAGCAGGCAGTGAGCGCGCGCAAGGAGCGTAACGCCGCGCTGGTGGAGGCGATGTTGCTGGCGGCGATGGCCGACGGCCGTGTGTCTCAGCGGGAGATGCAGACGTTGCTCAGCCGCGTGCTGGAGCGGCCGGAGTTCGAGGGCACGCGTCCGGAGGAACTCAACGCGCTGGTGGAGACCAGCGCCGCGCGGCTGTCCGAGGCGCGCGACCTGGAGGACGTGCTCGCGTCGCTGCGTCGCCGGCTGCCGGACCACAAGAACCGGATGCTGGCCTTCGGTCTGGCGGCGGCGGTGGCGCTGGCGGACCAGCGGGCCACGCGCACGGAATTGGGGCTGCTCAAGACGTTCCAGGCCGCGCTGGGCATCTCCGAGGACGAGGTCGCTCAAATCATCGACGTCATCGAGAACGGTGGCAGCCTGGCGGAGGCCCTGGGTGAGCCGCTGGAGCGGCTGTACGCGGAGGTCATGGTGCTGGTGAGCGCGGCGGACGGGCGGCTGAAGGAGGCCGAGGCCCGGGCGCTGGTGGAGAGCTTCGCGGCGGACCCCCTCTTCGAGAACGTCAGCCCCGAGCGCGCGCAGAGCTTCGTGAGCGAGTCGGTGGCGGCGCTGTCCGCCGAGGGGCTGCCCCAGCGACTCCAGGTGCTGACCCACGGCCTGACGACGCACACCCAGCGGGTGAAGGCGTTCCGGCTGGCCACGAAAATCGCCCACGCAGGGGGCGAGCCCAGTCTTCCGGAGCAGCGCATCCTGGACATGCTCCAGGCGACGTTCGGTCTGGCAGACGACGAAGTGGCGCGACTGGGCAGGGAGGGGTAATCAGGGGGGCAGCATGACCCTTCAAGTCCCTTCCACCTCCAGGCACTCCTTCCGTTTCGGGCTGCCGCCGTCCCTGGGCAGCGAGATGGCGCGGGAGCGCGCGGACCGGCTGGCGGCCTTTCTCCAAAGGGCGCTGGGCAAGCTGGTGGAGGTGAGCGTCGCGTCCAGCTACGAGACGCTCGCCAAGGACTTGCTCTCCGGGCGCGCGGACGCGGCCTGGGCGCCTCCCTTCGTCTGTGCGCGGATGGAGGCCATGGGCGTGCGGGTGGTGGTGCGCGGGGTGCGCCGGGGCATGTCCTCCTATCGCTCGGCGCTGGTGTGCCGGGCGGGGGCGGGGCTGACGGTGGAGCGCCTCAAGGGCACCACGGCGGCGTGGGTGGACCGGGATTCGGTGGCGGGCTACCTGTTGCCCACCGCGTACCTGAAGGCGCAGGGGCTGGAGCCCGCGCGGGCCTTCTTCGCGCAGCACTTCACGGGCTCGTACCAGGGCGCGCTGGAGTCGGTGCTGGACGGCAAGGCGGACGTGGCGAGCGTCTTCTGCCCGCCGTCTTCCACGGGGCTGACGTACAGCACGGGCGTGGAGGATGTGCTGGGCGCGGGCGCGGGGCGCCGCTTCGAGCTGATTGCGTACACGGACGAGGCGCCCAATGACGGGGTGCCGGTGGCCATGGGGCTTCAGCCGCAGCTGGTGACGGCGCTGGAGTCGACGCTGCTGGGCTTGCAGTCCTCGGCGGATGGCGTGTCGCTGTTGAAGGACATCTTCAACGCGGAGCGCTTCGAGCCCTCACCGCGCATGGGCTACCGCGCGCTGTACCGCGTGGCGCTCGCGAGCCTGTAGCGCGTCGCGGCGCGCGATTTCGCGTGGGTGGCTCCGGGGTGTCGGTGCAGGATGCCGCGCATGAGCGACCTCAAGAGCTACGCGGGCGGATGTCACTGTGGGCAGGTGCGGTACGAGGTGAAGCTGGACCTCTCCCAGCCCGTGGTGACGTGTAACTGTTCCATCTGTCAGAAGACGGGCTCCATGTTGAGCTTCGTCCCGGTGTCCGAGTTCACGCTGCGCTCCGGAGAGCCGGCCCTCACGGACTACCAGTTCAACAAGAACGTCATCCACCACCTCTTCTGCTCGAAGTGTGGCGTGCGCTCCTTCGCGCGTGGCACCGGGCCGGATGGCAGCGAGATGGCCGCCATCAACGTGCGCTGCCTGGATGACCTGGACCTGGGCACCGTGAAGACGATGCAGTTCGACGGCCGGAGCCGCTGAGCGGCTACTTGTCTTCCGGCTCGCCGTGAGAGCTTCCGCCGCGCGGCGGCACGCGCTTGGGCGCGGAGCCGCTGTCGGCGGCGGGCCTCGCGGTACCTGTTCGTCCGGGAGGAGGCGAGGGCGCCTTGCCGGAGCCCGTGCCTCCCCTGGCCGGAGCCGCCGGAGCGGGCGAGCCGCCGTTGGTGCCCTGGCCTCGCGGAACGGGCGCGGCCGTCGTGGAGGAGACCGCTCCCGCGCGCCGAGGCCCCATGGGCGTGGTCGATGACGCGGACACGCCTCCTGGCGTCTTGGCGGGCAGGGCCGGCGCCGAGGGTGAGGAGGCGCTTGGCTTGCGCGGAGGCACGGGCGCCGCTCGCGGCGCGGCCTTCTGCGCATGATTGCCCGTGTCACCCGCCGCCGCCGCTGCCGCCGCGGCCTGCTGTCGGGCGGCGAGGCGCGGGTCGTAGTGGATGACGGTGGGCTCGGCGGCGAGCCGCTCCTCCTCCAGCTCCTCCGAATACGTGTCCTGCATGAAGGCCGCGAGGTGCGCCGGCGTCGCGTGCAGCTTGTGCTGCACGAGGAGCTCATCCAGCGCGAGCTGCACTTCCCCCGCCGACGAGAAGCGCTCGTCGCGCTTGCGTGCCAGCGCCTTGAGCACAATCGCGTCCAGCTCCTTCGGGATGTCCGCCGATATCTCCGACGGCGGGACAATCTTCGTCCCCACCACCGCCTTGAGCGTGGCGATCTCCGTGTCCCGCTTGAACAGGCGCTGGTGCGTCAAGAGCTCGTAGAACACCGTGCCCAGCCCGAAGATGTCGGAGCGGTGGTCCAACGGCTCGCCCCGCGCCTGCTCCGGGGACATGTACGCGTGCTTGCCCTTGATGGTGCCGACCACCGTCTGGGAGAACTTCCCGGACGCCTTCGCCACCCCGAAGTCGATGAGCTTGACGCCGCCGTTGTAGCCGACGAGCACGTTCTGCGGTGACACGTCCCGGTGGATCAGCGCCAGCTTGCGGCCCGACGGACTGCGCGCGTTGTGCGCCGCATCCAGCCCCGCCGCCGCGTCCGCGATGATGCGGCACTTGAGCGCCAGCGGTATCGCCAGCTTGCGCTGCTGGGCCCTGAGTCCCAGGGGCCCCACCGCCTCGCCATGCACGTACTCCATGGCGATGAAGTACTGCCCGTCCACGTCACCCAAGTCGTAAATCTGGGCGATGTTCGGGTGGTTGAGGTGCGCGGCGATGCGCCCCTCGTCGAGGAACATCTCGATGAACTCGTCGTCCTCGGACAGGTGGGGCAACAGCCGCTTCACCACCAGCAGCTTCTGGAAGCCCACCGGCCCCTTCTGCCGAGCGAGATAGACGGCGCCCATCCCGCCGATGGCGATTTTCCGCAACAGCTCGTAGCGGCCGAATGTCTCCACGTCGGCGCCACGATAGCCGTGCCGGGGCCACGTGCGGAAGCCCGCGCCGCGTCATTTCCCCGACACGACAGCGCCCCGCATCCAGGTGGATGCGGGGCGCTGTACCTCAGGCAACCTCAGGGAGCGGTGGGAGGTACCTTGCAGACGCTGCGGTAGCGCACCTCCACCGTCTGCCCGGGCCTCGGCACCGCCGCGCCCCCGAAGACGATGGTGTTCGCGGCCCCGTCATACGTCCACTGGGCCTCCGGCACCGGCTGGCCCTGCACGCGCACCGTCATCTCCGCGGCGCCCGCGGGCTGGGCCGTGAGCGGGAAGTCCGCCTGCAAGTCGCCGGCGCGCTGGATGACCGAGTCCAGGAGGGGCCGGTAGTCGCCCTCGCAGATGGACTCCGCCCGGCCGCCCGTGCCCCGCGCGACTTCCGCGAAGCGGTCCGCGTCGCCGCCGGCCGTGGTGCAGCGGTTGTCGGTGGGCACCAGCGCGTAGAGCTGGCTGCGGTGTGACATGCCCGTGCCCTTCAGCGTCTGGAGGAACTGGATGTAGCTGTCCGGCACGAAGCCCGAGTTGTCGTCCTCGTCCGCCAGTACCACCACCGCCATGCGCGCCGCCGGCCGGGTGAAGCCCCAATTGCCGTCGTTGGGCTGCGCGGTGCGCGGGTCGTCCGTCTGCTCGGACAGCGGCGCGGAGAGCGCCTGGCGCATCGTCTCCAGGCCCTGCACCAGGTTGTGGCACAGGCCCACGTCGATGTTGGCCTGCAGCCCCGCCGCCGCGTTGGGGCTGTTGCTGGAGAGCACCCGCGCGCGGCTGCCGTCCACCGGGAACAGGCGTCCGGCCTCGCCACCGTTGGCACCACCACCACACTGCGGCCCGCGCTGCACCAGGCCCGTGCTGGTGACACCCACGCGCACGTCCACGTTCTGCTGCCGCGCGTAGTCCAGCCAGCCGGGAATCGCCGACTTCAGGCGCTCCTGGTACGGGTCCATCGTCGTCGTGTTGGAGACCACGAAGAGCACGTCGAGCTGGCTGTCGGTGCCCTGCGTGTAGCGGTCCACCTGGATGCCCTCGTGGTTCGTCTCGCCAATCAGCGGCACCAGGAAGGGCGAGGCGTCGCTCGAGGAGCGCAGGTACATGGGCGTGTAGTGCTGACCCAGCACGTTGCGCGCGTAGTCCACCTCCAGCTCGAAGCCCTCGCCAGCCAGCAGCGTGCGCGGCTGGGTGACGGGCGTCAGCAGCGAGAACTGGGTGCTCGTGCCATTGCCGATGTCGGCGCCCGTCACGGTGATGGGCTCGCTGCACCGGTTGGAGATGTACGTCTTGCGCGGCGCCGCGGCGCAGTCGTACCGGATGGGCCCGAAGTCCACGTACGAGGGCGTGGCGACCAGGCAGCTCGCCTTGGACACGCCCTTGAGGGGCAGCGTCACCGTGGGCGCCGCCGGGTTGTTCACCGTGAGCTTCAGCTCGCCCGTGTACTCACCCTCGGCCGAGGGCCGGAAGGCCACCATGGCGCTGAAGGCCGTGTCGTAGAGCACCACGCCGCCGGTGAGCTTGCCGCCCGGCATGAAGAAGGCGCCCTTCGCGTCGTTGGAGATGTGCACGTCCTTCACCGCGCACTCCGCGCGGCCCGGGTTGCGGAAGTAGAAGCCCAGCACCGCGCCTCGACCCGGCACCACGTTGCCGAAGTCCATCACCGGCTGGGGCAACAGCTCGTACACGCACGGCCCGCTGGTGCGCGCCCGGCCTGTCAGGATGACCACTCGCTCCGGGTTGAAGATGTCGTCCGAGCGCACGCGCAGCCGCGCCTGGAAGCTGCCCTCCGACGTCGGCTCGAAGTAGACCTTCAGCTCCAGGGCGTCGTTGCCCGGCGCGATTTCCAGGCCGCCGGAGTCGAACTCCGGCCACGCGCCCGCCGTCCACGGATAGCGCTGCGTTCCGCGTGTGGGCACGTCCACGCTGAACTGGTTGCTGGCGCCGTCCGACGCCACGCCCACGAAGCGCAGCGAGCCGTTGGTGCCCGCGTTGGTGATGCGGATGACCTTCTCCACCTTGCCGCCCACCGGCAGCTCGCCGAAGTCCAGCGCCACCGGCGTCACCGCCAGGGTGGGCCGGCCGCCGCGCGCGTCCAGGATGACCTCCGACTGCCGGGGCTTGTCGGACGCGTAGTTCACCTTGAGGTCGCCCACGTTGGGGCCGGAGAAGCGCGCGGCGAACTCCATCTTCAGCTCCACCACCTCGCCCGGCGCCACCGTGGAGCCCTCCGGCTTGGAGAGCGGCACGAAGGCGTGGTCGCTGGTGACGAGCTGCGAGATGGTGACGGGCCGCCAGGTGATGTTGCGCGCCCGCGTGAAGGACTGCGTGCGCTCATGCACTGGAATCAAGTCGAACGGCACCGGCGCCGGGTCGAACACGAAGGCGGTGGCCACCGAGTTGCCCTTGAGGTCCACCACCGTCGCCGTGCACGTCTCGCACGAGCGCACCTCCAGCCGCGCGTCCATGGCTCCCAGCGCGCGCGGCAGGTACTGCGTGCTCACCTTGCGCGAGGACATCGGCGGGATGGTGATGGTGTCCGCCGTGAACGGGTCCGGCCAGTTGCCGCGCACCGCGAGCGTCAGCGGCAGGTCCACCGGATTGGTGACGGTGACCTCCAGGTTGCGCTCGCTGTCCACCTCCAGCGTCTCGTAGTCGAGCAACGGCGGGTCGATGATGATTTGCGTGGGCGTGCCCATGCCCGTCACGCGCACCTGCGCCTGAGCGCCCTGGTTCGCGTCCGTGGAGACATAGACAGTCTCCTCCGTCACGCCCTCACCCAGCGGGTGGAAGCGCACGCGCACCAGATGCGACTCGCCCGGCATCACCCGGCCGCCGCCATCCGCCAGCTCCACCTCATACGAGGGGTTGCCGATGATTGGCAGCGCCTCGATGGCGAAGAAGGGCACATAGCCGACATTGCGGATGCGCACCTCTCGCTCCCGCCACTCGCCCACCGGCACGTCGCCGAAGTCGAGCACGTCCATGTCCACCACCGCCGTGGCCTGCACCGCGCGGGTCTCATTCCCCTCGTGGCAGCCAACCAGTCCGGTGGCGACGAGCACCGCCAAGGCAAGGACTCGCCCCCTCAACCCCATCCCCATTGTCCGCTCCTCACCCTTCTCCCCACACGCACCCGTCTGGGTCCGGTGCGTGATCCGCCGACGCTCTCTGATCCAATTCGCATACCAACCGAAAGGACGATGACGGTGTCCTGAATTCAAGGGGTTGGGATGCGCAGTCGCCGCCGCGGGCGTCATGTGGAACGGAGTTACCCTGGAAGGTGAAAGAGTTTTCCAGGTGTTCTGACCGGTGCGGGGCCTTCAGCGGATGAAGTCGCGCAGCGCGCGGGCGACTTCGGCGGGCTGCTCCAGGTGCACGTGATGTCCACCAGGAATCATCAGCGCCGGTGCGACGAGGGTGCGCAGGGCCGCCACCCGCGCATCCAGCTTCGGGGCATCAGGCCACAGGCCGTCCTGACCGCGGATGAGCTGCACCGGGCAGGTGAGGGCGGCCTGGAGGGCGAGCCACTGTGCTTCGTCGTACCCCTGCGCGAAGCGACGACGGTGTCGTGAGTCGAACGTGAAGGCCACCCCCCCTTCGTATGGCTCGGTGCCATGCCGGGCCAGATGCAAGGCGGCGGCCTCCGGCAAGGAGGGGTTGTTTTCGCGCAGGCGCGCGGCGGCGGACGCGACGTCCGGGTAGCGCTTGCGATTCGGGGGCCGGCGCGAGTCATTCAGGAAACCTCGCAGCCGCGCCACGGCCACTTCGGGCGGGCCGCCGGTGGGGCCCAGGCTTTCGATGAGCGACAGGCCGAGCACCCGCTCCGGCCGCACGGCCGCGTACGTCAGCGCGACGATGCCGCCCAGCGAGTGGCCCACCAGGTGCGCGCGCGGCAGCCCCAGCCCGTCCAGCGCGGCTTCGATATCCAGGAGGTGGTCGCCGGACTGGTAGTGGGCCTCGGGCGGCGCGTGCGCGCTCTGCCCCATGCCCCGGAAGTCGAGCAGCGCCACGCGCCAGTCGGCGGGCACGTGCTCGAGGACACCGTCGAAGCTGTGGGAGTGGTCCAGCCAGCCATGGAGGAACAGCACGGCGGGCGCGGTGTCGGCGCCCGGGCGCCAGCGCACGTGAAGGCGCAGACCCTGGGCGTCGACGAAGCGGGATTCGAGCGAGGTGGACACGGGAGGCTCCTTCCCCGTGGCTTACCCCAGCGCCTGTCCTGTCTCTAGCGCGGCGGCGTGGGAGCCCTCGGCGGCCCCCCGGTATCGGGCTTGGACATCACCAGCGCGAGCTGTCGCGCCTGATTCTCCGTCGCGCAGCGATACTCCTGGACCCTCCCGTTCTCCTTCTCGATACGGAGTACCCAGACGTCGTTTTCCTTCGTGACATTCGGCCGCTGAGACATGTGGCGGTTCCTCCCCACCCTGGGGCACAAGCACGTCTCGTGCCCGACAACGGGTTTGGAGCCAAATGCCTGAAATCCGGACCCTGCGCCCCGCATGGGTAGGGTCAGGTGACAAATTTGGTTCGCCCTTGCGACAAATTTTGGATCATGACCCTGACAGTCCTTGCGTAGTACCCCAGGGCTGGGTCGCTTGGGACCTTATCACTGAGAGGGATTGGATGTTTCAGAGGGCGTCTGGCCACTCCCAGGCGGAGCGGTAGCCCTCGGTCGTTTGAGTTCCTTCGATGAAGCGCGCGTAGAAGGGGTGACCGCTGAGGGTGGCGGAGTCGCCCACGACGAAGAGGTGCCGGCGGGCGCGGGTGAGGGCGACGTTCATCCGGCGCAAGTCGTTGAGGAAGCCGACCTGGCCTTCGCTGTTGGAGCGGGTGAGGGAGACGAGGATGGCGTCCTTCTCCCGGCCCTGGAACGCGTCCACGGTGTCCACCTCGACGTCGGGGGCGAAGGACTCCAGGCGCTCGCGCAGGCGGTGGGCCTGGGCGCTGTAGGGCGTAATCACCGCGAGCTCCCGCTGGGACAGTCCGGCCGCGAGCAGCGCGCGGGCGCGGGCCTCGATGAGGTCCGCCTCGCCGGTGTTGAAGAGGCTGCGGGTGGTGGGCTCCACCTCCTCGTCGAAGCCCTTGCCCGCGGTGTCGAGGAAGAGGACGGGCGGGGCGTCCAGCTGGGTGTCGGGAGGCAGGACGTCCGCGAGCGTGCGGTCGGCGACGGAGGGGTGGGCGCGAAGCTCGCCGCCGTACATCTCGCGCGAGGGGAAGTCCATGATGCGCGTGTTCATCCGGTACTGCTCGCGCAGCATGCGCTTGACGCCGTCGCCGTGGTCCGCGAGCAGCCGCTCGAAGAGGCTCACCGCGAGGCCCGCGCGCGCGGCCTCCTGGGACAGCACGGTGGGGGGCAGCTGCTGCGGGTCTCCGGCGAGGATGATGATGGGCGCGCGCAGGACACCGAGCAGGGCGAGCGGCTCGGTGGCCTGGGTGGCCTCGTCGAGCAGCGCCAGGTCGAACTTCTCGCCGGAGAGCACGTTGGACTCGAGGCTGGCGAGCGTGACGCAGACGACGTCCGCGTTGGCCAGCACGGCGCGCACCGCCTTGCGCTCCAGCGCGCGGGCCTCGTCGAGCATCGCCTTGGCCTCCGTCGTGGAGGCGCGTGCGTTGGAGAAGCGCTCGCGGCTGCGGCCCTGGGTGCGCTGGCGCCGCGCGTAGCCCATGAGGGAGAACGCCTCGTCGAAGAGGTCCCTGGAGATGATGCGGTCCGGGTGCTCCTCCACCACGATGTCCAGCGTGTGCTCCTGGAGCCGGGCGGCGACGCGGGCGGGGTGGCCCACGCGAATCGCTCGCAGGCCCTGGGCCAGACACAAGTCGAGCAGGTGGTCGACGGCGGCGTTGCTCGCGGCGGTGCACAACAGGCGCTGGCCCCGGGCCACTGCCTGGGCGGCGACCTCCGCCAGCACGGTGGACTTGCCGGTGCCCGGCGGGCCGTGGACCAGGAAGAAGTCCTCGGCGGCGAGCGCGCGTCCCACCGCGTCCAGCTGCTCCGGGTTGAGGGGACGGCCGGCCTCGAAGGGACGGGGCGTGTCGCTGCGCGGAGGCTCGTTGCCCAGGAGGACTTCGCGCTTGCGGCGCTCCAGGCCCTTGTCCATCGCCTTCACGCGCTGGAGCCCGTTGCGCATCCGCTCGTAGGTGATGTCGTTGGGGACGACGTCCAGTCGCAGCAGACCCTCGTGCACGTACGGCGGCGGCGAGCGGTCGAAGGCGAGCTGGAGGCGCGTGGCGCTGGCGCGAGAGATGAGCGCCTTGGCGGGCTCGCTCACCTCGGCGCGGCGGGGGAACACCGCCACGAGGTCGCCGTTGTGCAGTCGTGAAGGCAGCCGCGCGCGGTCGGCCCGGGCCAGGGTGAGCAGGACGCGGCCACCCAGGCCGACCGCCTCCTCCACCGTCTCCAAGTCGAGGACGGACAGGCCCTGCTCCTCGCGCTCGTGGAGGGACAGGCCCTCGGCGAGGGTGGCCAGGCGGGCTTTCTCGGCCTCGCGCTCCTTGGAGAGCAGTGAGCCGAGCTGGTCGAAGAAGGAGACGTCACGGGCCATGGGCCCTGTCATGCCACCCGGACGCGGCGACGGCCAGTGTCTCGGGCGCCGCCGTGTCTCACGGTGGGCGGCGGGCCGGTGCCCCGTGTTGGAGCTGGAGCACCGGCCCTTCCCGACGTCGGGGGACGACTACGGCTGGATGAGGCCGCCGCTCACCACGAGCGCGTACAGGGCGTCGATGGCGCGCGTCGCCGGGTTCGTGTCCTGGACAATCTGGTCGCCCAGCACTTCCACCGTCCACTTGCCTTCCTCGGGCTCACGGACGAAGACGTTCTCCACGGTGTCCACCGTGTTGGAGGTGCCGCCGGGCGTGGAGACGTTGCCCGCGGACAGCCCGTTGTTGCCCCAGTAGATGACGCCCGACGGCGACGTCACGCGCACCGACAGGTCATTGATGCGCGCCTGGGCTGCGCCCACCGTGCCCGCCGGGTCCGTGTAGACGAGGGTGACGTTGAACTCCTTCTGACCCTGGGGGACGGCGACGGAGTAGGAGTTGATGCCCAGGGGCAGCAGGTTGTCCGTCTCGTTGATGATGCTCGTCTCCGCGGCGCGCGTGTGCAGGCGCGCCAGGTTCGCGTGGCCCCAACCCTGGCGCACGCGCGTCAGGTCGCCGTTGGTGCCGCCCAGGGTCCACTCGTAGCGGGACGCCTGGTTGATCATCAGCGCCTTGGCGGTGGCCATCTTCGGGCGGCTGGCGAAGACGTCCACCCCGCCACCGAAGCCGGCCCACACGCCCTCGTGCCACATCTGGAACAGGAGGCCGAAGTGGCCCGCCGTCTGCGGCGTGGCCGCGCTGGTGCCGCTGAAGTTGTAATACGACGTGTTGCTCGTGTTGTTGGCCGAGCGGACCGCGTCATAGAAGAACGAGAGGTCCGGCTTGATGCGACCGTCGGCCGCCGGGCCGATGCTGGCGCCGCCGTTCCACCGGTCATCTCCGGGGTTGGCGTTGTCGTAGTGGTAGAAGCCGCCCACGGAGACGATGTTCTTCGCCCACGCCTGGGGCCGCGAGTTGCGCGTGCCGGCGTTGCTCTGCGACTGGGTGCTGAGGATGGGCTGCTGGAACAGGTAGTCGTCCACCTCGGCGGAGATGGTGGTGTACGCGGTGCCCAGCGTGCTGCCCACGCTCGACGTCTGGAACACGGCGCGGTACGGGCCGGCCGGGTCCGTCAGCTCGCGGTTGATGTCGTAGCGGGACTTGGGGCCGCCGAACTGGCTGGACTGGCTGTAGAGGAAGAAGATGCCCTGGCCGTCGGGCAGCAGGCCCCGCGCGTTGGCGTCCACGCCCTTGGCGAAGTTGATGCTGTAGCAGCTGGTACCGTGCGCGCTGCCGGTGGCGGACGTGCTGTGGATGAGGGGCGGGGTGGGCCACTCCTGGTGCGTCGTGCGCAGCTCGGTGTCGAAGATTTCCCCGCGCACGCCCTGGCCCGTCCAGCCCTCGTACGTCTCCAGGTGGTTGGCGCCGCCCACCTGGCGCACGTTGTTCATGTCCACTTCACCCGGCCCACCCCAGCGGTCGATGTACTGCACCGCATTGGAGCGCACGAGCCGCTCGAGCTGCGGCTGGGTGAGCGTGGCCTCCACGCGCAGGCCACCCGCTTCGATGAGCTCCACGGTGCCGCCCAGCTTGCGCACCGTCTCCGCGACCTCACCCTGCCGGGCCGCGCCGCGCTCGCCCACCATGATGGAGTAGCGCTGCGGCTCCAGCCGCGCCGAGCGACCCGTCAGGGACTCGCGCAGGAAGTCCTCCACGCGGTACTCGGGATGGTACGGCCCCACCCAGCGCACGAAGGGCAGCTCCGCCACGCGCTTGCGGGTGTCCGCGTTCATCTCCACCAGGAAGGTGTGGTCCGTGAGGAAGCGCAGCACCTTGCCGCCCTCTCGCTCCAGGGCCTCCCGCAGCTCCGGCAGCGGCGTCGCCTGGAGCTGCACGAGCGACAGCGTGTTCTCCGCGTCCGCCGCCAGCAGGCCCGCGACGAGGGGCAGCTGCCCGCGCAGCGGGTCGAACGCCACGTGCGCCAGGCGCACCTCGTGGGTGGTGGCCATGGCGCGGCCCACCAGCTCCGTGCCGCCCCGGCTGTAGGCGAAGAAGTCCTGGCGCTTTCCGTCCGCGCCTTCCTCTTCCCAGACATGGAGTTGGAGTTGCGTCTTCGGGACGCCGAGCGTCCGCAGCCCATGGACGGTGTTGTCCGTGCGGTGGAACACGTGGCCCGCGCCTGTCACGAGCGTGTGACGGCCGCTCACCTTGGCGGCGAGGCCCGTGGCGGGACGTGCCGCGCTCGCGGCCTGCGTGTCGACGAGGCGAGCGGGGAGCGACGCCGCGCGCTCGACTCCGGCGCGTGACGGCGACTTCGACGCCGCGAGCACCGGCAACGGTGCGATGAGGCCCCAGCCCAGGGCCATGACAGAGAGCCGACGCCAGCGTCCCGCATACGACGAGAAGGGGGTTTCCATTCGGTGTCTCCTGTTCGGGTTGCGCTTCGTGTTGCGTCCGCCGCGACCTGCTCCAGTGCGAGCGGCGGATTACGACAGCTCTTGAATTTGCGTAATTCGAGATTTAATTGTTAATCGAGACAATCGGTTCAGGGCAACACAATCGCGGTGCGGGGCGCGCGGGCTGTGCAACGCCTCACATCTCGCCAAGGCTTGGGTAGACGCGCGCGCCTGGAGCGGCCTGCCCTCGGAGGTCTCCCGTGCCAGGAGTGGGCGGGCGCAGGCCGCGCGCGAGCTGGACGGGCGGACGGTGTCCTTCACGCACGATGCGCGACGTACTCGCAGCGTCCTCGTCGGAGGCGCGCTAGCCGGAGGTGCTGGACTCCAGCGCCATCACCCGCCACAGCCGGGGCTTGTCGTACTTGGGCGGAATCATGCCCACCGGCCAGCCCTCGGCCGTGACTTCAGCGTACTGGTAGGTGCGTCCGCCATGGCGCATGCGGGTGCCCGTGCCCGGCAGCCCCACGCCCACCGCCGCGTGGGCCAGCGGGTCCGAGTAGAGAATCACCGCGTCGATGCCCACCTGCCGCAGCAGCATCACCGCGAGCACCGCCTTGGAGTCGCAGTCGCCCTTGTTGCGCGCGGGCACCAGCGCCGGGGGGATGATGCCGAAGGGCTCGTCGGTGGGCAGCTCGTAGTGGATGCGCTGCACGAAGTTGAGGATGAGCTGCGCGGCCTGCGCGGAGTCCAGCTTGCGCTCTCGCACGGACGCGACGAAGCGCTCGCCCAGCGCCTTCACCGGCCCCTCGTTGCTGCGAATCAGCTCCTCGTAGATGCACCGCATGTCGGCCGAGCAGCCGCGCGGAGGCTGATACGTGAAGCGCTCCCCGCCGAGAGAGCGGTAGCGCAGCCTGCGCCCGAAGGCCTTGTGCTGGTCCTCCAGCCACGCGTCCAGTGTGTCGCCCAGGCCGTACGTCAGCCGGTTTCCCGGAGGGTGGAGGGTCGCAACCTTCCAGTCATACGTCTGGGCGCGTGAGGGCGACGCGTCGGCGGGGATGAGCACGGTGCCCAGCTCCACCGCGCCCGCGCCCTCGCCCACTGGAAGGCCCGGCACGGGCGAGCGCACGTTCAGCTCCGCGAGCTGGCTCATCATCCCCAGGCCGCAGCAGCACAGGCAGCTCGCCGCGCCGAGCAGCCCGAGCAGCAGCTTGAAGAGTGTCTTCATGCCGGAGCTGGTGGACATGGTCGCGACGGGCCCCCTCGCGTCACCCGGGAGCGAGCATCGTTCCCTCGGGGAGCTGGGGGAAGGGGATGAGCCCGTTGAGCGCGGCCTGGAGCCCTGGCGCCGTCAGGAGCGCGAGCACCAGCAGGATGGCGGAGAGGATGAGCGCGGCGGCCAGGTTGCCCTTGCGCACCTCCGCCAGCTCATCGATGCCGGGGGTCATCCGGTCGAACAGGAGGATGCCCAGCGCGAGCACCGCGACGCCGACGCCCAGCGACAGGCCCACGTGCAGCGCAGCCACGGCGAGCAGCTTGCCCGCCATCAACGGATGGAAGGGCTGCGCGCGCACGGTGAGGTCCACCGCGTCCGACGTGGCCTGCACCGCGTGCTGCACGAGCAGGCCCAGCGACACGAGGCTGGTGGCGTGGACGATGCCGGCGGCGGTGTTGCCCTGGCGCAGCTCCTCCACCGGGTTGGTGCCGAGGATGCGGCTCAGGCCACGCAGCGCGAGCCAGATGCCGAGCGCGGCGATAAGGCCGCCCAGCACCACTTTGAGGAGACCGACGAGGAGGAGGGTGAGGTCCATGCGGAGCACTTCCGGCGCCATGGGCGCGCCGGAGGCCGCACTCTACACGTCCTGACCCGCCGTGCCCGGCTCACCCGTACTTGAGGCCGGGGATGAGCGCGCCGGACGTCCAGCCACGCCCGTTGGCGTTGAAGATGCCCACGCCGTAGGCGCTGCCCTTCGCCTCGATGGTGCGCCCGTCGCCCAGGCTGATGGCCACGTGGCCGGGCCGGAACAGCAGCGCGCCGCGCGTGCGCAGGGCCTCGTTGACGGAGATGGTGGTGCCCTTCTGCTTGAAGTACGGCACCTGGTTCATCGTGCCGTCGGGGACGGAGACGCCCGCCTGGTGCGCGGCCCACTGCACCAGCTCCGAGCAGTCGAACTTCGACGGGTTGGGGTCGTTCAGGTTGGTCTCCGCGCCAAAGACATACCTGTCTCCCTTTTGCGCGAGCGCCTTCTGGACAAAGGCTTCCGCGGTGCCCTTCGTCCCCTGTTGCGGCGGCTTGGACGGCGGCTTCGCGCCCCCGGCGCTCAGCGCGCCCCACGTCTTCGGGCCCACGATTCCGTCTTGCTTCAGGCCCTTCGCCTTCTGGAAGGACAGCACCGCGGCGCGCGTCTTCGGCCCGAAGTCCCCGTCGATGGGGCCAGGGCTGAAGCCCGCGGCGGCCAGCTTCTTCTGCAGCGTGGTCACCGTGGGACCCTTGGAGCCCTGGCGCACGGTGGGAGGCGTGGACGAAGCGGCGGACGACGTGGTGGCGACACGGCGCGAAGCCGCACTGGACACAGTCGACATGAGGGGGACCCCGCTTACTGAGCGAAAACGGTTTCCCTGGTTATCGATGACTGCGATTGGAAGTTGCCATGCCCTCCAGGGTGGTCAGGGCTTTTTGCCCCGCACCCACCACACCCGGAAGTAATGCAGACGGCGGCCCTGGAAAGTTCCTTCCAGCTCAGCGAGCTCCTCCATCACCTCGAAGCGGTCCGTCAACGCCGCGGGCGGGAGCGGTCCGTCCTCTTCCACCCAGAGCACATCTTTTCCCGGAGGGACGACAGGCTCGGGCCACACGTCGTACTGGCTGAAGCGCACCAGGCCCGCGGTTCCCACGGGGACTCGGGCGTAGCGGGCAATCTGGGAGGCGAGCTGGTAGTTGCCGGCGTACACGGCGACCACGTCCCCGGGCTTCATCTGGGGAAAGAGCTTCTCCGGGGCGGAGAGCGCGCTCAGCACCTCCCAGCCATGCATGCGCCACAGGGCCGTATCGCGCTTGAAGCTCACCATGGGGAAGAACAGGTGCAGCGTCACCGCGAGCACCACCGCGAGGCCAGAGAACGCCGCCGCGCGCTGCCAGGGTCGCCGCATGCCCGCCACGCCGATGCACACGGAGAGGTAGGCCATGGTCGTCCAGTTGACCTCGCCTCGCGCGCGCGACGACGCGTAGCCGAAGAACAACAGCGGCACGAGGGCCGCCATGCGCAGGAGGAGCTGCTCGCGAGGGCCCCTGAAGGCGTACACCAGCGCGAGCGGGAAGAGGACAGGGCCCCCGAAGGCGAACTGGCCTCCGACGAACTCGCCCAGCGTCTTCCACCCACCCTGGCCCTCGAGGCCATGTCGGAGCTGGAAGGCGATGCCCACCCACTCGTGCCGCGCGTTCCAGAGCAGCACCGGCGCGAGGAACAACAGGGCCAGCGCGCCCGTGCCCCAGGCGCCCCGGGGCAGGCGCTTGCGTTTCAGCGCGGTGATGAGGAAGGCCACGCCCAGCAGCACCGCGGGGAACTTGGCCAGCAGCGCGAGGCCCGAGGCGAGCCCCGCCCACAGCCAGCGCTCGCGCCACAGCGCCCACAGCGCCAGTGTCCAGAACAAGAGCAGCGCGGAGTCGGGCGTGGCCCAGACGCCGGCCACCATGCCCCCGGGCACCGCGCTCCACAGGGCCGCCGCGCGCCAGGCCGCTTCACGACTCTGGTACACATCGCGAGCCAGGCCCCACACGGCGGCCAGGGTGCCGACGCCGCACAGGACCGCGGTGCCGTGGATGCCGAGCGCGGCGATGAGCCAGGCGATGAGCGGCGGATGGTCGTAGTAGCCCCAGTCGAGCCGCTGCGCCCATTGCCAGTAGTAGGCGGTGTCGAAGTAGACGTCGGTGCCCAGCGCGAGCGCGGTCCGCACGACGAGGGCCACGCCGACGAGGGCGAGACACGTCTTGAGGGCGAGGCCGACGGGGGTGGGCGGGGCGGGGGCGAGGGAAACCATGCTCACGTCTTGGGGCCAGCGTACCTCGCTCCCGTTCTCCAGTGGAGGGTTGTACCCTTGGGGCTTGCCCTGTTTTCCCGGGCTCCATATGCCGTGCCGACGTCGTCCCTCGCTTGGAGTCCGCATGTCCTCCCACCCTCCGTCGTCTGGCTCCTCCAACCGCCTGGCCCAGGAGCCGTCGCCGTACCTGCGCCAGCACGCCGGCAATCCCGTGGACTGGTATGCCTGGGGGGACGAGGCGCTCGCGCGAGCGCGCGCGGAGGACAAGCCCATCCTGCTCTCCGTGGGCTACTCCGCGTGCCATTGGTGTCACGTGATGGCGCACGAGTCCTTCGAGTCGCCCGAGACGGCGCGGCTGATGAACGAGGGCTTCATCAACATCAAGGTGGACCGCGAGGAGCGGCCGGACCTGGACCAGATCTATCAGGGCGTGGTGCAGCTCTTGGGGCAGGGCGGGGGCTGGCCGCTGACGGTGTTCCTCACGCCGGACCTGAAGCCCTTCTATGGCGGCACCTACTTTCCGCCCGAGGACCGCTACGGCCGCCCCGGCTTCCCCCGGCTGCTGATGGCCCTGCGGGACACGTGGGAGAACAAGCGCGAGGAAGTGAAGCGGCAGGCCGAGCAGTTCGAGGAGGGGCTGGGCGAGCTGGCCGCGTATGGCCTGGATGCGGCGCCCGGCGTGTTGACCGCGGCGGACGTGGTGGCGATGGGCAAGCGCATGGTGCAGCAGGTGGACCTGGTGCATGGCGGCTTCGGCGGCGCGCCCAAGTTCCCCAACCCGATGAACTTCTCCCTGCTGCTGCGCGCATGGAGACGCGGAGGCGGCGCGCCGCTGCGGGACGCGGTGTTCCTCACGCTGGAGCGCATGGCGCTGGGTGGCATCTATGACCAGCTCGGCGGCGGCTTCCATCGCTACTCGGTGGATGCGCGCTGGTTGGTGCCGCACTTCGAGAAGATGCTCTACGACAACGCGCAGCTCGTGCACCTGTACGCGGAGGCGCAGCAGGTGGAGCCCCGGCCGCTGTGGCGCAAGGTGGTGGAGGAGTCGGTGGAGTACGTGCGCCGCGAGATGACGGACGCGGGCGGCGCCTTCTACGCGGCGCAGGACGCGGACAGCGAAGGGGAGGAAGGGAAGTTCTTCGTGTGGCGTCCCGAGGAACTCCAGGCGGTGCTGTCTCCGGAGCGCGCGGAGCTGGTGACGCGCCACTTCCGCGTCACGCCGCAGGGCAACTTCGAGCACGGCGCCACCGTGCTGGAGGTCGTGGTGCCGGCGGAGCTGCTGGCGCGCGAGCGCGGGCTTCCGGTGGAGGAGGTGGAGCGCGAGCTGGCGGAGGCTCGGCGGGCGTTGTTCGAGGCGCGCGAGCGGCGGGTGAAGCCGGGCCGCGACGACAAGCTCCTGGCGGGTTGGAACGGGTTGATGATTCGCGGGCTGGCGCTGGCCGCGCGTGTGTTCGAGCGTCCGGACTGGACGAAGCTCGCGGTGTCCGCCGCGGACTTCGTGCTGGCGAAGATGTGGGACGGGACGCGGCTGGCGCGCTCGTACCAGGAGGGCCAGGCTCGCATCGACGGCTTCCTCGAGGACTACGGAGACCTGGCCTCGGGGCTCACCGCGCTCTATCAGGTGACGTTCGACGTGAAGTACCTGGAGGCGGCCGAGGCGCTGGTGAGGCGCGCGGTGGAGCTGTTCTGGGACGAGGAGAAGCGGGCGTACTTCACCGCGCCTCGCGGCCAGAAGGACCTGGTGGTGGCGACGTATGGCCTGTTCGACAACGCGTTTCCGTCCGGTGCGTCCACGCTGACGGAGGCGCAGGTGGCGCTGGCGGCGCTCACGGGCAACGAGCGCCACCTGGAGCTGCCGGCGAAGTACGTGGGGAAGATGCGCGAGGGACTGGTGGCCAATGCGATGGGCTATGGCTACCTGGGGCTCGCGGCGGACTCGCTGCTGGACGGCGCGGCGGGGGTGACGTTCGCGGGCTCACGTGACGCGGTGGCGCCGCTCTTGAGCGCGGCGAACCACGTGTACTCGCCGACCTTCGCCTTCGGCTGGAAGGAGGAGGGCAAGCCCGCGCCCGCGCTGCTCAAGGAGTTGTTCGAGGGACGCGAGCCCGTGGGCGGTCAGGGCGCCGCGTACCTGTGCCGAGGCTTCGCTTGCGAGCGGCCTCGCACGGACGCGAAGGAATTGGCCGAGCGTCTGGTGGAGACGCCCTCTCAGGGCTGAGCGGCGAGCGCGGGCCGGCGGGGCCCGCGCGCTTCCGTGAGGCACCTTCGAGCCGAGGCCTACTTGACCTCGGTCACCTTCAGCGTGCCGATGAGGGGCGTGATTTCGGCGTTCCCCTCATAGCCGAAGGCGAAGTGCGTGGCGTCCGCGACGGGCTGGTTGAACGTCGGGTCCAGCTGCGTCCACTCGCCCACGAACGCCTCCACCCACTCGTGCCAGTAGAGCGCGGGCACGCCGTCCTGGTTCACCATGTAGATGACGCCGTCCACGCGCCGAGCGGGGATGCCCGCCGCGCGCAAGAGCGCCACCGACAACAGCGAGTGCTCCGTGCAGTCCCCGCGCTTCTGGCGCAGCACATCCGTGGCCCGGTCCGCGCTGGCGCCGTAGTCCTTCTCCAGATGCGTGGCCACCCACGTGTTCACCTTCTGCGCCGCGCGGTACGCGTCCTTCTCGTCACCGACAATCTTCTTCGACTGCTCGCGGATGGCCGGGGCATCGCTCTCCACGATGAGGTCGGACTTGAGGTTCTTCCCTCCGTCCGGGTCCGCCACGGGACGCGGCTTGCGCGCCGTCGCCGAGGGCGCCGCGGCCTGCAACGTCACCTCCACGCTCCCATCCGGCCGCGCGGCGAACTTCTGCCGGTACGTCTCCACGCGGAACTTCTCCGGCAGCCCCGTCACCACCAGCTTCACGTTGCCGGGCACCGCCCGCGCGGACTCCGGCAGCGGCTTGGGCAGCACCACGCGGGTGAGGCCAAACACCTCCACCAGGTCCATGCGCTTGGCGACGGCCTCCGTCTCCTTGCGCGCCTGCATCGTCTGGCCGAAGTCCACCAGCACCATCTCCCCGCGCTGGGTGACGTAGGAGACCACCGGCACGTTCTCCTTCTGCGAAATGCTGCTGGCCTTGCCCAGCTTCACCTTCACGCCATTCACCGTCCGCTGCTCGGCGGGCTCCACGGTGGTGCTGAGGCCGTACGTCTCCAGGTCCATGCCATCCAGCACGAAGCCGTCCACCTTCGCCTTGCGAGCCAGCGCCACGCGCGCCTGGTCCACGTCCTCGACGCGCTCCTTCGTCGCGGGCAGCACGGGCAGCACCTCGTCCGCGTGGCCCAGGCGCTTGCGCACCACGCTCATTCCGCCCTCCGGCGTGGTGGTTCCCTCCAGCGTCTGGTCTCCACCGTCGCCCCGCTGCACCACGCTGAACGACAGCAGCCGGCCGCCGGGCTTCGCCTCGTAGATGCGCTCCTCGCGGTGGTTGCGCTCCGACAGTCGCGTCCCCACGAGGGCCTTGAACACGAGCTGGTTGATGCTCTTCACCCGCGCGGGCTCGCCGGGCATCACCACCAGGTCCGTGAAGAGCCAGCCCACCTTCTTGTCCATGAGGTAAAGGCCGAAGAACTCCCCACCTTGAGGGCGAGGGGCCTTCACCACATCGGACACGTTGGTGGGGGCGGTGACGGCCTTGGAGGCCGCGGGAGCACCGGCCCAGGCGGCGGGGGCGCCCGCCAGCAGGGCGCACAGGGACGCGAGGGCCAGGAACATCGGTCGGGGCGTGCGAGTCATCACGCCCCTTCTAACGGGGGAGGCGGTCAAAGTCTTCAACCGCCCCACACCCCGTGCGGTGGCCTACAGCCGCTTGGTGAGGATGATGAGGTCGTCCCCCACCTTGTAGAAGTCGCGGATGCGCGCTTCCTCGCCGTACTTCATGGACGCGTAGAAGCCGCGCGTGGGCCCGTAGGCCTCCGTGGCGCTCGTCTCCACGCGGATGAGCCGGCCGTTGCGACGACGCAGGTCACCCTCCATGTTGGACACCAGCGCCGCGCCCACGCCCTGACCGCGGACGTCCGGAGCGGACGCAATCCAGTACAGGTCGTAGCTGTCCTCCGTCATCGGCGTGGGGCCGTAACAGATGTAGCCGACCAGCTGGCCGTCCCGGTCCGCGACAACGACGGAGTAGTCCGTGTTGCCCGGCGTAAGCGCGATGCCGACCAGCTCGATGGCGACCTCAACCTCCTGCGGCGAGAAGGTTTCGATCTTTCGAATCAGAGCGGCGAGCGGCTCCCGATCCTTTCCTTCGATGGGACGGATGTCCATGGGCTCTTTCGGAAGCGACTTCCACCAGTCGGGCGGCGAGGGCTGGGTAGTCCAGGCCCGCGGCAGCCGCGGCCCTGGCGAACCCTGCTCCCGGATGGAGGTCGCAGTTGGGGTTGATATCGATGACGTAGGGCACACCCTCCGGAGACACCCGAAGGTCGACCCGTCCATAGTCCTGACAGTCGAGCGCTGCAAAGGCTTCCAGCGCGACCTGCACACAACGAGCTTCCAGCGCCGCATCCACCTGGCACGGCCCGGCGGGCGTATCCCGGTACTCGGGAGAGCCCTCCTCCCACTTGGCGCTGTACGACACGATGTTCGGCCGGTCCTCGAAGGTCCGACCGAAGTGGATTTCAGTCAACGGCAGCGCACGGCGCGGCTGGTTTCCCAACAGCGGCACGTAGATTTCGCGGCCGGGGATGAACTGCTCCACGAGCGCGGGCTGGTGGAACTCGCGCAGCACCATCTCGCAGGCGCGCACCAGCGCGGCGCGCTCGTAGACGACGGAGTCTCCCGTCACGCCCATGCTGGCGTCCTCGCGCGCGGGCTTGACGATGAGGGGCCAGGGCAGGTCCACCGCCAGCGCGTCCTCCAGTCGCTCCACCACGCGGAAGGCGGGCGTGGACACGCCGCGCGCGCTGAGCAGCTCCTTCGCCTTGGGCTTGTGCAGCGCGAGCCCGAGCGAGAGGGCGGACGAGCCGGTGTAGGCCAGGCCCAGCGCATCCAGCAGGCAGGGGACCGCCATCTCTCCCCGGCTGTCGGCGGCGAGCGACTCGCACAGGTTGACGACGAGGTCCGGCTGCCGGCGCCGCAGGATGTCCACGAAGTCCAGCCGGTCACCCTCGATGGCCAGTGGCTCGGCGACGGTGTCGCCGTGGGTGAGGGCCTCCGAGAGCGCCGCGGCGACCCGCACCACGTCCTCTCGGGCCTCCCGTCCCGGGTCATCCTGGAGGAGCTCGTGGTCGCGGTTGTGCAGCAGAATGAGGTGCATTCGGAGGTGGCGGGAGGGTTAGCACGTCCCCCGTTCCGAGCCCAGTCCACAGGTGACGGTTGGTTACCTCCTGGGCTACCTCCCGGAAGGGCTTGCGGTACGGTGGACTACCTCCGATAGGGGTACTCAGGAGTATGGAAAGGGCACCATGCGCATCCGCGACCCCATCCACGGCACCATCCCGGTGAGCGAGTCGGAGAAGGCCGTCATCGACAGCCGCCACTATCAGCGGCTGCGCTACGTGCGGCAGCTCGGCTTCGGCGACCTGGCCTTCCCTGGCGCCACGCACACCCGACACATCCACTCCCTGGGCGCCATGCACGTCGCCTCGCGGGTGTTCGGCGCGGTGGCCTCCCGCTCCTCGCTCCCCGAGGACGTGCGCGAGCGCTTCTGCACCGCGGTGCGTCTGGCCGTCCTCTGCCATGACCTGGGCCACATGCCGCTGTCGCACGCCTCCGAGCGCATCGCCCCGAAGCGTTCACTGCTGCGCCTGCCCGGCTGGCTGGACTCGGTGGCGGAGGGCGAGCAGGCGACGCATGAGGACTACACGGCGAAGATCCTGCTCGACAGCTCGCTGACGCCCATCATCGAGCGGGAGTTCGGGGCGCTGGGCATCACCCCCATGGCGGCGGTGGCGCTGATTTCGGGAGCCCGTCCGCCCAAGGACCCGGGCTTCACGTGGGACGGCGTGGACTGGTCGCCGCTCTTGCGCGCCATCGTCTCCGGCGAGCTGGACGCGGACCGCATGGACTACCTGCTGCGCGACTCCTTCTACACGGGGGTCAACTACGGCCGGTACGACATGGATTGGATCATCGGCAACCTGAACCCGGCGGTGAAGGACGGGCGGGCCTACCTCGCGCTGAGCCGGGCGGCGGCGTTCGCCTTCGAGGACTTCCTCCTCAGCCGCTACCACATGTTCGTCTCGGTCTACCTGCACCACACGTCGGTGAGCTTCGACTACATGCTGCGGCGCTACTACGAGGAGTCGCCCGGCGAGTTCGAGATTCCGTCGGACCCGGAGGACTTCCTGCTCTGTGACGACTCGGCGCTCTGGTACACGCTGCGCCGCTCTCGCAACAAGTGGGCGCAGCGCATCATCACCCGTCAGGGCTTCAAGCTGCTGGCGCAGTACACGGAGCGCGATACCGGGTACGACCTGGACGTGCTGCGCAGCGCGCTCGTCTCGTCGGGCTTCGAGCACTACGTCGTGGAGTCGGTGAACGTGCTCAGCAAGTACGCCTCCGGGCCGACGGGCACGGGGCCGAGCCTCTTCATCATCGACGCGTCCACCGGACGGTTGACGGAGGTGGCGCGCTACACCGCGCTGTACCAGCGCTACAGTGGCGCGGTCCGCCTCACGCGCTTGTTCGTGCGGCCGGACCAGTCGGAAGCAGCGCACGAGCTGATGGGCCAGCTCCTCGGTCAGGCGGTGCAATCATGAGTGAGCGTCTTCCCGGTCTGGGCCTCGGTCTGGACCTGAGCCATGTCCCCGTCGAGCCGCGCGCCTCCGCGGTGGCGCTGCTCTACCGCCGCGTGGGTCCGGGCGTGGAGGTGTACTGGGTGAAGCGCGGCAAGGCGCTGGCCTTCGCGGGCGGCTTCTACGCGTTCCCTGGCGGCAAGCTGGACGCGGCGGACGCGGAGGTCCCGGTGCGGGGTGCCAGTGGGGAGGAGGCCGCGTTGCGCTCGGCCGCCGCGCGCGAGCTGTTCGAGGAGGCCGGTGTGCTGGTGGCCGAGGGCGCCGAGGCGCTCTCGCAAGAGAAGCAGGACGCGCTGCGCAAGGCGCTGCTCGCGGGACAGCGCGGGTGGGGCGAGCTGCTGCGGGACGAGGGCCTGACGCTGCGCGCCGATGACTTCCGCGCCGCGGGGCGGTGGATTACCCCGCACGCGGTGCCGGTGCGCTTCGACACGCACTTCTATCTGGTGGAGCTGCCGCCGCATGCCCGCACGGAGCTGTGGCCCGGAGAGCTGTCGGAGGGCGCGTGGGTATCGCCCTCGCTGGCGCTGGGGCGCTGGGCGGACGGCACCGCGCTGTTGCACCCGCCAGCGGTGCATGCGCTCCAGGTCCTGGGCACGTTCACCGACGAGGCGGACGCGAGGGCGCGGCTGACGACGCCGCCGTACTGCCCGGGCTTCATTGCCCAGCGCGTCGAGTTCCAGCAGGGCGTGCGTGTGGTGGCGCTGGAGACGCCCACGCTGCCGCCGGCCACGCACACCAACGCGTATGTGCTGGGCAACGGCGAGCTGCTGCTGGTGGACCCGGGCTCCGGGGATGTGAAGCAGTACGCGAAGCTGCTGTCGCTGGTGTCGAGCCTGAAGGCGGACGGGTTCAAGCCGGTGGCGGTGGTGCTGACGCATCACCACGGCGACCACGTGGGCGGAGCGCGCGCGGTGAAGGAGCGGCTGGGCATTCCGCTGTGGTGCCATGCGAAGACGGCGGAGTGGCTGGACTTCCCCGTCGAGCGACTGCTGGAGGACGGCGAGGTGCTGGAGTTGGCGGGAGAGGTGCCCCAGCGCTGGCGGGTGCTGCACACGCCCGGACATGCGCGGGGCCATGTCTGCCTCGTGGACGAGCGCAGCCGCGCGGCGGTGGTGGGTGACATGGTGGCCGGCGTGGGCTCCATCGTCATCGACCCGCCCGAGGGCAACATGCGCGACTACCTGACGCAGCTCGCCCGGCTGCGCGACTGGCCCGTGGGCACGCTGTATCCCGCGCATGGACAGCCGTTGCCGGACGGGCCCGCGAAGCTCCAGGAGTATCTGAACCACCGAGCCCAGCGCGAGGCGCTCATCCTCGCGGCGGTGTCTCCCGAGGGAATCACGTTGGCCCAGTTGGTGGAGCGGGCCTATGCGGACACGCCGCCGTTGATGCACCCGGTGGCGGAGCGCAGCGCGCTGGCCACGCTGGAGAAGCTGATGGCCGAAGGTCACGTGCGCGAGGAGTCGCTGCAGTACTTCCGCGTCGGAGCGTGAGTCGGAGGGGCGGCCTCAGAACCGCCCTATCAGCCCCAGCCGTGGACCGTGCTCGGTCATCCCCGCGACGGAGCGTGAGCCAGCGGTGCGGCTCTTAGAATCGCCCGATCAGCCCCAGTCGTGGGCCGTGCTCGGTCATCCCCGCGACGGGCAGCACCCGCACGCCGGAGTCATGCCGCGTCTGAGCGGGCGGTGACACCGGGCGCTGTGACTGATGGGACAGCTCGTAGCCCGTGGTGGCGCCCGCGACGGGGAGCAGCAGCAGCAGCGCGGCGAGCGCCTTGTCGTCGTCGTTGGCCCCGAGGATGAGCGAGCCCAGGAGCGCGCCACCCCAGCCGACCAGACTTCCTCCGACGGTGGCGAGCAGCGTGCCCTTGCCGTCCATGAGCCGCCCGCCCGCCCAGGTGCCGGCGGGGATGCCGATGACCACGCCGGTGAGTCCTCCCACCAGCGAGACGACCTGACACTCGTCACAGCCCACCGTGGGCGCGCCGAGCAGGTAACCCACGACGAGGCCCACGGCCCCGCCCGCGATTCCGCCCGCGGTTCCTCCCACGAACTCCACCGCGACGCGGGGCACCGGGTCTTCCACGGCGACCTTGCGACTCGGCTTGGCCTGCTCTGTGACTTCGGGGCCGGAAGGCGGAGGGGTGGTGTCCTGGGCGTCGTCCTTGCCCTGCTCGTCGTCCCCGTCTCCAGGCGAGACGGGGACGAGTGGGGGAGGAGACAGCTCGGAAGCGGGGCGCTGGGCCGGCTCGTCCTCTCGGCCAGACTGGCCCCAGGCGGAGCCCGTGCTCGACAAGAGCAGGACGGCCAGCCAGGCGGAGAGCGCGCGCGAAAACCTCACCTGTACAAGCTACAGCAAGGCCGGGGGTGTCGTCGCGTCAACTGGCGGACACCTCGGTGACACGGTCGGCCCGGGCCCGGCGCCGCAGCACCACCAGGGCGAGCGGCGCGGCGGCCAGCAACACCTGGGGCAGCAGCGAGACGACGTCCGGGTAGATGCCGAGCAGGTCCACGGTGAAGAAGCGCACCGGCACCAGCGGCAGCGCGCCCACTTCCTGGAGCGAGTGCAGGCCCTTGCCCAGCAACATCACCGCAGTGACGACGAGGACCACCGTGGACACGTTGAACAGCGTCTTCATGGGCAGACGGAAGCCCAGCTGGTTGATGAAGAGGACGAGGATGGCGAGCGCCACCGTGCCCACCAACGCGCCCCAGGCCACGCCCTCGGGCGAGTCCAGCGCCAGGCCCTGGAGGAAGATGGCCGTCTCGAAGCTCTCGCGCAGCACGGCGGTGAAGGCGATGAGGAACAGGCCCACCATGCTGCCTCGGCCCAGCGCGCCCTGCATCTTCTGGCGCAGCTCGCCCATGAACTGGCTGATGTTGGAGCGCGCGTTGAGCCACAGCGCCGCGTACACCAGCATGCCCACCGCCGCGAGCGCGGCCACTCCCTCCAGCCACTCGCGCTGCGCGCCGGCCAGCAGGTGTCGGCCGAGCAGGTAGGCCCCGGCGCCCATCACCAGCGCGGACATCCAGCCGGCATGCACCACGCGCACGTGCTCGGTGGCCTTCATCTTCTTCAGGGCCGCCAGCAGCGCCGCGACGATGATGGTGGCCTCGAAGCCCTCGCGCAGCAGGATGAACACCGTGAGCCACAGCGTGGACATCAGGTCCGCCGTGCTGCCGCTGTCCCGACGCGCCTGGTCCAGGAGCGACACCAGCTCACGGCCTTCGTCCTGGAGGTGCGGACTGCCGTTCTCCGCCGCGAGCCGCGCCTTGAGGAAGCCTTGCTCCAGCTTGAGCACCAGCGCCGAGTCGCGCGAGCTGAGCTTGGGCTCCACCGGCTCCAGGCCGTTGAGATACGCATCCAGCAGCGCCGCCTTCGCCCCGGCCGCGTTGCCCGCGGCGCCCTGTCGCAGCGCCTCCTGGACACCATCGCGGGCAATCATGAGCGAGCGCTCCTCGTCCACTTCCGGCAGCTTGCGGCGCAGGCACGCGAGGTGCTCCGCGCCGAACGACTTCACCAGGTCGTCATCCGTGGTGTTCGCCAGCCGCTCCAGCGACGCGCGCGGCGCGGTGCCCTCACACGCCGGCTGGCGCAGGGTGAAGACGAAGAAGGCGAGCGACCAGCGCTCGTCCTCGCTCAGCGTGGGATAGGCCGGCATCGCGGTGCCCGGCACTCCGAAGCTGGTGGTGTTGAAGGCCTTGTAGGGCGTGAGGCCGCCCATCAGCTCCGCGTCGCGGAAGTTGGCGGGCGCGGGCTCCATGGTCGCGGCGATGGGCAGGTTGGCGCTGCCGTCCGCGCCGTGGCAGGCCGCGCAGTTGGTCTGGAAGAGCTTCTCGCCGAGCTTCAGGTCCGGCGGGTGACGCGGGCTGCGAGCAAGGCCCCCGGCCAGCACCAGGTCCTCCACCAGCGCGCCGCAGTCCCGACTCACGCCCTCCGCGTCGCTCGACTGGTCCACGCGCGCCTGGATGGCCTTCACGCGCGGGACGAAGACCGCCGCCGCCGCGCCAAGTCCCTGGGCCGCGTCCACCGCCTCGGCCGCGAAGCTCTTCTGCTCCGCCAGCTCGAACTCCGACTGGGACTCGATGGCGGCCGGATAGTCCGCCTCCAGGTACTGGAGGATTCCCACCAGCCGGTGCCACGTCCGCTCCTCCGCGCCTGGCTCGCTGGCCCCGGCCGAAAGAGGCACCGCGAGCACGAGGCACAAGGCGACGGAGACCACACGATTCATGGCCTTCGTCTACCAGCGGCGGAAAAGTGTTTCAATTTTGCGAATCAATATCGAAATGGGCGTTTCAAACCCGTGAAGGGATGGTGGCGACGGTCGTGGCGTTGCCAGGGCCTGTCCACTGCTCGACTTCCAGGGACTGGATGCGCAGGCGGGCGAGGCGCCAGTCACCGCCCCGCAGTCGGCCGATGGCGAAGGCGCCGATGGAGAGCGCGCCGATGGCGACAGCCCCGACGGAGAGTGCCCCCATCGCGGTGGCGCCCAGGGCACTGGCTCCGACGGCGAGTGCGCGGAGGGCTCGGGCGCGCGGGAGTCGCCGCCGCGCTTGTCTGGCGTCGAGCTGACGGGAGAGGCGAGCAAGCGTGAGGGTGTTGGAGATGGCGAGCCCGGTGGCACCGGCCAGCGTCGCGGTGCGCAGGGAACGGCCGATGAGGTGCTGGGGCTGGAGCGGGAAGGTGAGGGTGGTCCACATGCCGTTCGAGGTGCGCACGGCGCCGCGCGGGAGCTACCTGCTGGCGCACGGTGCGCTGCCCGGCGGGCGAGCGACGCGAGAGGTGAGGGCCTCAGCGTTCGTAGGTGAGGAACGAGTGGGGAGGCTCGGCCTCCGGGTGCTGCTCTTCCTCGACGAGCTTCCAGCCCGACAGGTCGACCTCCGGGAAGAAGGTGTCGCCCGGGTAGTCGCGCGAGATTCGCGTGAGGTAGAGGCGCTGCACGCGGTCCATCGTCTGGGCGTAGAGGTCCGCGCCACCCGCGATGAAGACCTCGTCATCGCCTCGGGCCTGGGCCTGCTGGAGCGCCTGCTCCACGGAGTGGACCACCGTCACGCCTTCGGGCGCGAAGTCCTGTTGGCGCGTGACGACGATGAAGGCGCGGCCGGGCAGGGGGCGGCCAATGGACTCATACGTCTTGCGACCCATGATGAGCGTGTGGCCCATGGTGAGTCGCTTGAAGCGCGCGAGGTCCGCGGGCAGGCGCCACGGGAGCTGGTTGTGGGCGCCGATGACGCGGTTGGATGCGAGGGCGACGATGGCCGACAGCTTCATACGGCGACCGGGGCCTTGATGGCGGGATGCGGCTCGTAGCCTTCGACCTGGATGTCCTCGTACTTGAAGGCGAACAAGTCCTTCACGTCCGGGTTGAGGCGCAGGCGCGGCAGTGGACGGGGCGCGCGCGAGAGCTGCTCGCGGGCCTGCTCGACGTGGTTGAGGTACAGGTGCGCGTCGCCCATCGTGTGGATGAACTCGTGCGCTTCCAGGCCCGTCACCTGCGCGACCATCATCGTCAGCAGCGCATACGAGGCGATGTTGAAGGGCAGTCCGAGGAAGAGGTCCGCGCTGCGCTGGTAGAGCTGGCAGGACAGGCGCCCGTTGGCCACGTAGAACTGGAAGAGGACATGGCACGGCGGCAGCTTCATGTCCGGCAGGTCCGCCACGTTCCACGCGCTGATGAGGTGGCGGCGCGAGTCGGGGTTCTTCTTCAGCCCGTCGACCAGGGCCTTCATCTGGTCGATGTGGCCGCCGTCTGGCGCGTTCCAGGAGCGCCACTGGTGGCCGTAGACGGGGCCCAGCTCACCGTGTGCGTTGGCCCACTCGTCCCAGATGGTGACGCCGCTGGCCTGGAGCGTGCGCACGTTGGTGTCCCCCGCGAGCATCCAGAGCAGCTCGTGGAAGATGGACTTCACGTGCAGCTTCTTCGTGGTGACCAGCGGGAAGCCTTGCGTCAGGTCGAACCGCAGCTGAGGGCCGAAGACACTGAGTGTGCCTGTGCCCGTGCGGTCCCCCTTCTTCGTTCCGTGCTTGAGGACGTGGTCGAGCAGGTTCAGATAGGGCTGCATGGGGTCGAGGCGTGTATGCCGCCCTCGGGTAGGTGTTCAAGTAGGAAGAGTTCCTCATGTCTGCCAGCCACTTTGTGGGCTGCTTCCGAGGGTGCACCGACGCGCCTTCTCTGGACGTGTGGCGCGCCCCACCGGTACAAGCCGGAACCCATGAAGATTTATACGAAGACCGGCGACGCGGGAGAGACCGGCCTGTTCGGAGGCGGTCGGGTCGCCAAGGACGACGTCCGCGTGGACGCGTACGGCGAGGTGGATGAGCTCAACGCGACGCTCGGTCTCGCGCGGGGCTTCTCCCTGCCGCAGGACCTGGACGCGATGCTGCACCGGCTCCAGGACCAGCTCTTTACTGTGGGCGCGGTGATGGCGACGCCCGCGGGCACGAAGGCGTCCGCGCACATTCCCTCGCTCAAGGCGGAGTGGGCGGTGGACATGGAGCACGCCATCGACCGCTTCGAGAGCGAGCTGCCGCAGATGACCCACTTCATCCTGCCTGGAGGCACGCAGGGCGCCGCCGCGCTGCACCTGTCACGCACCGTGTGCCGTCGCGCCGAGCGCCGCGCCGTTCCGCTGCTGCGCGACGGGACGATTCCCAAGGACGTGGTGGTTTTCCTCAACAGGCTCTCCGACCTGCTCTTCGTCATGGCTCGAGTGGCCAACCACCGCGCCAAGGTGGAAGACGTGAAGTGGATTCCGGAGAAGCCGTCCGCGAAGTAGCGCTCCCTGATTTCCGTCGTGCTGCCCACCGCCCCTCTTCGCGACCTCGCCCGGTCCGTCGGCTTCGACCTCGTGGGCTTCGCTCGCGCGGAGCCCATTCCACCCACCTTCATCATGGAGTGGCTGGAGGCGGGCTTCGCGGCGGACATGGACTGGATGGGCGAGCGGGTCGCCGAGCGGTTGGACGTCGACAGGCTCCTACCGGGCGCCCGGACGGTCATCTCCTTCGTCAACAACTACTGGCGCGATGACGAGGTGTCGGTGGGTTCGCCCATCGCCCGGTATGCGCGGGGCCGCGACTACCACTCCACGCTGCGCGACAGGATGAAGGCCTTCCGCAAGGCCATCATCCGGATGTCCCCGGGCCTGGGAACGTACGGGAGCGTGGACAGCGGCCCCCTCATGGAGAAGGTGTGGGCGGCGCGCGCGGGGCTTGGCTACGTGGGGAAGAACGGCTGTTTCATCACCGAGCCGTATGGCTCGTGGGTGTTGCTGGCCACGCTCGTCCTCGATGCCGAGGTGGACGATTATGGGACGGGGCCGGCGGGGGACCGGTGTGGCGCGTGTCGCCGCTGTCTCATGTCCTGTCCCACGGGAGCGCTGGTGGGCAACGGCCGCGTGGATGCACGGGCGTGTCTGTCCTACCAGACCATCGAGAACCGCGAGCAGCAGGTGCCGGAGGCCTTCCGGCTCAAGTTCGACAACCTCATCTTCGGGTGCGACATCTGCCAGCAGGTGTGTCCACTCAATCGGCGGCCCGTATTCGCCGAGCACCCGCGCTTCGCACCGCGCGCGGTGGCGGAGCTGGGCACGCTGGAATTGGCGGGGCTCACACCGACACAGTACGAGGAGCTCATCCCCGGTACAGCGTTGGCACGGGCCCGGTATGACGTGCTCCGCCGCAACGCGGTGTATGCGCTGGGCGTGGCCAGGCAGGCGGACTCGCGATACCTGCTCGAAAAGCTCTGCGGCGATTCGAGCGAATTGGTACGTACCGCCGCGCAATGGGCTCTTCACAAGCTCGACCCCTGAACTCCTCCGACGCATCGCCGCTTCGCGGGGTGTATGCCGCGTTGCTCATCCAGGTCAGCATCAGCGCCGGGACGTATCTGGCCGCGAAGCGGGCCATGACGGAGCTGCCGCCGCTCACCGTGGTGTTGTGGCGCTTCTTCCTGAGCGGGCTGGTGTTCGTGGTGCTGCTGCTGGTGCTGCCCGGGCCGAAGCTGCCGCCGCGCGATGCCTGGCGCCGCATCTTCATCCTCGGGTTGCTGGCGGGCCCGGTGAACCAGGTGTTCTTCTTCTCGGGCCTCTCGCGCTCCACCGCCGCGCATGGGGCGCTGCTCTATGCGCTCACGCCGCTGGGCGTGTACCTGCTGAGCCTCGCGCGAGGACAGGAGCGGGCCTCCGCGCGGACGCTGCTGGGCATCGCCACCGCCTTCATCGGCGTCGTGGTGCTGCTGCTGGGGCGCGGGTTGGCGGATGCACGCGGCTCCATGTTGGGGGACGTGCTAATCCTCGGCGCGGTGCTGGCGTGGGTCGTCTACACGACGGAGGGGAAGCCCTTCGTCGCCGTCCACGGTCCGCTGCGCGCGACGGCGTGGTGCATGACGATGTCCACGGTGTTGATGCTGCCCTTCGCTCCCTTCGTGGCGAACACGGACATGCTGATGGCCGCGAGCGCGACGGCCAAGGGCTGCATCGTCTACCTGGGGCTGCTGACGTCGGTGGTGGCGTACGTGCTCTGGTACTACGCGCTGTCGAAGGTGTCGGCGTCGAAGGTTGCCATCTTCTCCAACCTCCAGCCCGCGGCCACGGCGCTCGCGGCCTGGCTGCTGCTGGACGAGTCGCTGCACTGGGAAATCGCGGTGGGTGGAGTGCTCGTCCTCGCGGGCGTGCGGCTCACCCAGACGGTGGTGGCCCGCGCTCCGCCGACGGCGCCCCTGCCTCCCGTGGCGGGGCGCCCGGCGACCTGAGCGGCTACTGCGGGTCCCACCCCGCGTTCACCGTCACCCGGTCCAACGCGCGCACCGTGACGTACGGGACGAAGCCCGCGGCGCGAGCGCGCGTATACGCATCCGCGACGTGGGCGGACTGGACGGCGTAGTCGGTGGACAGCACCAGCTTGCCCGCGGCGCGAACCCGGGCGGCGTTGGCGCGGTTCTCCGCGCACCAGCCCGCGTCACACGCGACGTCGTCGGACCAGTACATGTCCTCCATGCCCAGGCCGTCGATGGCGGGCAAGTAGGCCGGGTCATCGACGAGCTCCGGGGAGTTCTGCGGCACGACCTTGAAGGCCGGGTTGCGCGCCTTCGCGTACTGGTTGATGCGGGCGATGAGCGCCACCATCTTCCGCGCGAGGTCGGCGCGGTTGGTGCCCGCCGCGTTGGCGGGAATCTCCTCGTACGTCACCACCATGTCCAGGTAGCAGCCGGTGAAGCCCGCGTCGAGCGCGCGGTCCAGGCGTCCCTGGACGATGGGCCACCAGCGCTCGTCCCAGTACTTCACGTACTGCTCGTCGGGCCAGCCGTCCACGGGGCCGAGCTTCATGTCCGCGGGCACCTGGCTCCACTCGGGACGGTACTCCTCGATGGCGCCAATCTCGAAGTACGCGAGCACCTGCTTGCCTCGGGCCTTGAGCGCGGAAATCTCGGCGGCGGTGAAGTAGCCGCTCGAGCCGTCCCGCACCAATTCGACGATGGCGAGGTCGAACTTCGAGGCGGCAATCGCGTCGAGCTTGCCCTGGGGATAGTTGGTGAGCTGGTACGTGAAGCTGCTGACGCCCTCCCAGGGTACCGGCGTGCCCGCGTCGGTGGGCGTGCCCGCGTCGGTGGGAGTCCCCGCGTCCGTCGGAGTGCCCGCATCGGTGGGCGTGCCCGCGTCCGTCGGCGTCCCAGCGTCCGATGCCGCGACCTGCACGCGCACCACGAGCAGGTCCAGCAGCGACGCATCCGCCGAGGACTCCGTGCGGTAGCGCAGCTTCACGGGGCCGCCGGAGAAGAACCGCGCGGGAGAGGAGAGGGCGAGCGACGTGGCGGACCACCTCCACGACTGCGCGAAGGCGTTGTCACCCACGACGACCCAGGTGCCCGTCGAGTAGTCCCAGGCCTCGAACAGCCAGCGCATCGCCGACTTCGTCGGGCCCCGGAAGTTCACGCCGATTTCGGCCGCGACGACGGTGTCCGCGCTCACGCCCGTGGGCAGCGGATAGGTGCACGTGGCGGAGCTGTTGGGGGCGAACTCGACGTACTCCGCCCAGCGGTCCTGCGTGCCGGACAGCGTCTGGGTGTGCAGGCCCTGGACGCCCTGGCCCGAGCCGATGGAGCCGCGCGCGAGCTGGAGGGTGGTGCAGGTGAGCGTCTGCGCATCGGGGAGAATCGCGCCGCGCTCATCGTCGAGCGTGTCACGCGCACTGCTTCCACCACACGCGGCCAGCAGGGCCAGACAGGTCCACGTCAACCACTTCACAGCGACTCGCATGCAACGTCTCCTCGGGGTGTGGAACGCGGCGGCCATTAACGCCGTGCGCGGGGCGTCAGCAATGCGAAGTGGCGGTGCGCGCGCCGACGCACGAGGGCTCGCGCTCTCCTGCTGGAACATTCGTTTCCGCCTGGATGCCATGTGGTGCACGGCCCGCGTCTGCGTACACTGGCGCGATGCTTCGCGCGGGTGAGGACCTGTTCCAGGTGGAGGAGTTGCTGTGGGTGCTGAGCGCGCCCACGGGCAAGGGCATCTACGACTTCGGCTTCGACCGGTTCTTCGCCTGTCGTCGTCCGTATCAGCCGCCGGAGTCGCTGGAGGTGGTGGCTCGCGTCGGCGTGTGGAGCGACTACGCCGAGCGCTACCGCGAGCTGGCGGCGTCGGACGTGAAGCTGGTGCACTCACCGGAGCAGCACCTGCTCGCGACGGAGCTGCCGCACTGGTACCCCCGACTCACGGACCTCACGCCGCGCAGCGTCTGGTACGACACGCGGCCGTCCGCGAAGACGGTGGGGGACATGCTCGGCTGGCCTGTCTTCGTGAAGGGCGAGCGACAGACGAGCCGCCACCGCAAGTCGCTCTCCATCATCGAGGGACCCGAGCAGTTCGAGCGCGCGATGGCGACCTATGCGACGGACCCCATCCTCCACTGGCAACGCGTGGTGTGTCGCGAGCTGCGTCCGCTGCGCCGGGTGGAGGAGGGCGCGCCGGACCGCATCCCCAGCTCGTTCGAGTTCCGCACCTTCTGGTGGCGCGGTGAGCTGGTGGGGTGGGGGCCCTACTGGTGGCAGGGGACGCCGTACACGATGAACGAAGCGGAGCAGCACGAGGCGCTCGGCCTGGGGCGCGAGGTGGCGCGCCGGGTGGACGTGCCCTTCCTCGTCGTGGACCTCGCGCAGGAGGTCTCCGGCCGCTGGATTGTCATCGAGTGCAATGACGGCCAGGAGAGCGGCTACGCGGGTGTCTCTCCCTTCGCGCTGTGGCGGAACATCCTGGAGCTGCAACGCGCGCGGTGAGTCGCGCGGTGTCCGACGCGGAGGTCAGTCCCCGTTGGGGTCCCACTCGGAGATGTCCTTGTTCTTGGGCTCCGCCGGAATCGTGGGGCGCAGTGGGTTGGACGGGGGCGGCGGCGCGGGCTTCTTCGTGGCAGCGACGGGGGCGGGCGGTGGCTCGTCGAGCAGCGGGTCCTTCGTGTCGTCGTCGGCGGCTGCGACGGTGGGCGTGGGCTTCGCGGGCGCGGGCCTCACGGGCTCCATCCGGGGTGACGGCTTCGCGGCGGCCGTGGGCGCGGGCGACGGCGCATCCAGCGGCTCCAAATCACCGAGGTCGGGCTCGGTCTCCGGCGCGGGCTTTGGCTCGGGCTTCGCTGGCTTCGGCTCGGAGTCGGAGGCGCGGTAGACGCCCTGCCGCGACACCGCGGGCACGGGCGTGGTGTCGACCGGCGCCGGCCCCGCCGACGGGACTTCCTCCGCGGGAGGGCGCGAGTCCTCGGCGGGGACGGTGTCCGGGCGGTAGGCCTCGCGGCGCGCCCTGACGGAGTCCCTCTCCGGACGTGCGTCACCGAACGGGTCCTCTTCACGGTTCGACGTGCGCCGGGGCTCCGAGTCCCCCGAGTCTCCAAACGGGTCTTCTTCCCGGCTCATGGGCTGCCTCGGAGTGGTCCGCCTGCGCGAAGGTGGATCCGCCACCACGCTGTCGGGCATTCCGCGCAGCGACGAGTGTCGTTCGCTGCAGTCGCCGCGGTTCTCCGTACAGATGCTCAGACACTGGGTGAGCTTCTTCACGGTGCGACCGCTGCCGCCGTACTCGATGGAGCAGTCCTCCTTGCAGGTGGCGTAGTCCTCCTGACAGCCGGAGGGGACGGCGCCGCGCTGGGCGAGGGCGGGGGTGGCGGCGAGCGCCAGAAGCAGGAAGGGCAGAAGACGCATGGCAATTTCGAAAACTACCAGTCTTCGTGCCTCCCGGCGCCAGGGGGGCGCGCTATGGTTCAGGAGCGCGGCCGGAGCGCCAAGAGGAGGAACATGGCTGTCAGGGTGGGCATCATCGGGAGCCATGGTCTGGAGCAACTGTTGGGGCTCTCTGGTCGGTTGGAGACCCACACCCTCGAAACCCCCTTTGGTCCCCATGCGGGCCCCCTCTTCTCCGGAGAGCTGGACGGCGTCTCCGTCGTCTATGTGCCCCGCCACGGCGCGGGCCATGTCTTCAACGCCACCCGCGCCCCCTACCGCGCCAACCTCTTCGCGCTGAAGCAGCTGGGCGTCACCCACGTCCTGGCCACGGGCACGGTGGGCAGCCTCCAGGAGCACCTGCCTCCGCTCCAACTGGTCGTCCCGGACCAGGTCATCGACCGCACCTACCGCCGCCCCTGCACCTTCTACGACGACCTCGCGGTCCACGTGGAGCTGGACTCGCCCTTCTGCGGCACGCTCCGTCAGGTCCTCGCCAACGCGGCGACGGCCAGTGGCGCCGTCGTGCCCACCCAGGCGACGTATGTCTGCGTCGAAGGCCCCTCGCTCAGCACCCGAGCGGAGAGCCTGCTGTACCGACAGTGGGGCGCGGACCTGGTGGGGATGACGGCCATGCCCGAGGCGCGGCTCGCCCGCGAGGCGGAGCTGCACTACGCGCTGGTGGCGCTGCCCACGGACTACGACTCCTGGCAGCCGCTGCCCCCGGGGCAGGAGCACGAAGCCCTGCTGGCGCGGCTGTCCCACAACGTGCAGGCCGTCACCACCAAGGGGGCCGCGCTGATCCGCCGCGCGCTGCCTCGCATCGCCGAGGCTCCGTCCGCGTGTCGCTGTGACTCCGCCCTGGCGATGGCGCTGTGGACCGAACGCTCCCGCATCCCCGACGAGGTGCGCTCCCGCCTTCGTCCACTGCTGGGCAGATATCTTCCGCCGAACGTCGTCTAGCCGGACGAGGGCTCGCCCGGTCGCCTGCTGCCAACGGGCGTCCTCAACCCCACCTTCCGTTACCCGAAGGTCGGGGGCGAGGAGGGAAGGATGCGGCTGCCACGGCTCAAGTACCTCACCTGGCGTGAGTTCACCCGGCGCTTCGTGAAGGAGTTCCAGGAAGACACCGTCACGGACATCGCGGCGCAGCTCTCCTACTACCTGCTGTTCTCGCTGTTCCCGTTCCTCTTCTTCCTCGTCACGCTGGTGGCGTATCTGCCCTTCGCGCCGGGCGCGGTGGACGCGATGCTGGACCGCATCCGCCCGCTCGTCCCCGGAGACGCGCTGGGCCTGGTGACGCAGCACCTGACGTCGCTGGTGGATCAGCCCCGGCCCAAGCTGCTGACGGTGGGTCTGCTGCTGGCCTTGTGGTCGGCCTCGCGCGGCGCGGATGCCCTGCGCAAGGCGCTCAACCTGGCCTACGACGTGCCCGAGTCACGTCCCCTGTGGAAGACGCAGGGGCTGGCCATGCTGATGACGCTCGTGGGCACCCTGCTCATCCCGCTGTCCTTCGCCGTGTTCCTGCTCGGTGGCCGGCTGGGGGCGTGGCTCGCGACGCGGCTGCACGTGCAGGAGGCCTTCTACGTCGTCTGGTCCTGGGTGCGCTGGCCGTTCACCGCGGGCCTGGTGATGCTGGCGCTGTCGCTCTGCTACTACCTGCTGCCGGACGTGAAGCAGCGCTTCAAGTACATCACCCCGGGCTCCATCTTCGGCACGCTGGTGTGGATGGTGAGCACGTGGGGCTTCACGCAGTACGTGGAGCACTTCGGCAAGTACAACGTCACCTATGGCTCCATCGGTGGCGTGGTGGTGCTGCTCCTGTGGCTCTACATCTCCGGGCTGGTGTTCATCCTCGGCGGCGAGCTGAACGCCATCCTCGAGCACGCCTCGGCGGAGGGGAAGGAGAAGGGCGCGCGCCAGTTCGGCGAGCCCGCTCCGGCGGAGCCTCCCATCAAGACGCCCGGGGCCGCCAAGAGCGCGGCGAGTGCGAAGCGCTCCCGGCTGGCCTTCTGGCGCTGGAAGCACCGCGTGGCCCGGGGCAAATCCCCCGAGCCATCCGGCGCCGAGCTGGAGCGCGAGCCACCGTCCAGCCTGCACTGAGCCCTGGTGGGGAGCCTACTTCCCGCCCAGCTTCTGCTTGATGGCGGGGAGCTGCCCCGGGCTGTTGTTGCTGCCGCGCAGACCCTTCTTGGAGATGAACTCCTGCAGGTCGGAGATGCGCTGCTTGTTGGTGGGGTGGGTGCTCAGCCACTTCATGACGCCCGGCGTGCTGCCCTCCTGGGCCTGGAGCTTCTGGAAGAAGCTGATGAGGCCCTTCGGGTCGAAGCCGGCGCCGGAGGAGTAGCGCGCGCCGTACTCGTCGGCCTCCAGCTCCTCGCTGCGGCTGTGCGCCAGCATCGCGCCGCCACCGACGAGCTGGGCGGCGACCTGGGCCGCGGCGCCCGGGTTCTGTCCCAGCGCGAGCTGGGTGACGGTCTGCAGGCCCATCTGGTTCACCATGGCCCGCGCGGAGTGACGGCCGACGACGTGGCCCGCCTCGTGCGCCATGACGCCCGCCAGCTCCGCCTCCGTGTCGGCGGCCAGGATGAGGCCCGTGTAGACGTAGAGGTAGCCGCCCGGCGTGGCGAACGCGTTCACCGTCTTCGGGTCGTCGATGACGTTGATCTTCCACCGCACGCCCGGCCGGTCCTTCGTGGCCTGCTTGATGATGGGCGCGGAGAGGTTGCGGACGTACTCGACGATGGTCGGGTCCTCCACGTACTTGATCTTCTCCTTCTGCTCGAGCTCCGCCTTCACCTGCTTGCCGATGTCCTCCTCCTGCTCATCCGAGACGAAGGTCTTCGCGAGAGCCTTCTCCGCCTGGACGCGCTGTGTGGTGCAGCCCGTCGTGACACCCATGAGGAGGGCCAGGCTCCATACCGCCGAGAGAATCCGCTGCATGACCGAGGACGCCTTTCTTTGCCGGTTGATGCGTTGAGACCGCGACTTGCCCGGACTCTTGGGCAGCGTCCGCCTCCTCGGCAAGTCCCTCGTGTGGGTTCCGACGCGATGAGTGGGGCTCGCGGGACTCCTGGCACCCGGGAGCCGGAGGGCTCGGATGCCTCGCGGGGCCCCCGCCGGGTCTTGCGCTGCCCTGGCGACGTACGGAGGTTCTGGGGGTGAAGGGTGGTGGCCTTGATGTCGCGTCCGGTCTGGGTGGGCTCGCTGAGCTTCGGCCTCGTGACGCTCCCGGTGAGGGTGCACGGCGCCGTCGTCTCCCGGCAGGTCCAGTTCCACCTGCTGCATGACGCGGATGGCGCGCGCATCCAGAACAAGCGGGTGTGCTCGGCGGATGGCGAGGAGGTGCCGCTGGAGCACGTGGTGCGGGGCTACACGCTGGCGGACGGCCGAAGCGTCACCGTGACGAGCGGGGAATTGGACGCGCTGGAGCCCGTGGCCAGTCGGGTCATCGCGCTGGAGTCCTTCGTGGACCCCATGCAGGTGGATGACCTGCTGGTGGACACGTCGTACCACCTGGTGCCCGACAAGGGCGCGGAGCATGCGCACGCGCTGCTGGCGGCGGGCCTGCGCGAGTCGGGCCGCGTGGGCGTGGGGCGATGGGTGCTGTATCAGAAGGGGCACCTGTGTCTCGTGCGGCCGCATGGTCGGGGGCTCGTGCTTTCCACGCTCCATGCCGTGGATGAAGTGGTGTCCCAGGAGCGGCTCTCCGAACTGGAGCAGGGGGAGTCGGCCCTCGAGCCCGGCGAGCTCGCGGCGACGCTGCGACTCATCGAGGCGCGCTCCGCCGACTTCGAGCCCCGGAGCTACCCGGACGTCCACCGTGAGCGGGTGATGGCCTTCCTGGAGCGCAGGGCCCGGGCGCAGGCTCGAACGCGAAGGGTCGCTCCCGAGTTGGCGCCGCGCGAGACGGAGGAAGGGGCGTCGCCGGGAGCGCCGGAGCGGGGTGTGGACGCGCTCCTGGCGGGTCGAGCGCCGCCGCCGATGGAAGGCGCGCTCCGGCTGCGACCCCGGATGGCGGCCCGGGAGGTCCGAGCCCCGAAGGGTGATACGCCGACTCCGAAGACGACTCCCGAACGAGAGGACGACGAGGACGGTGAGCCGTCACCCTGAACGGGCTGGCTCGCCGCGACCTGTCCCCTCCAGGCGGTGCGCGGGGACCCCGGCGGTGATGATCGCCCGTGGGGGGCCTCGGGGGCGGAGGCGCGCGGTGTGCTGTCGAGGCCGTCCCGGACGTGTGTGCCTGCCAACTTGAGCAAGAAATGCGTGGGCGGGGAGGGCGCCGGTGCTATGTGCCCGAGGGGATGCCTGAGTTACCCGAAGTAGAAATCGCCCGGCGCAATCTGGTGCGCTGGTTCGATGGACGACGCCTCGTGCGCGCGGATGCGGATGATACCCGCGTCTTTCGCGGCGCCGAGCGCGGCGCCTTCGCGCGACTTCACGGGCGGCTGGAGTCACTCGTCCGCCGGGGAAAGTACCTCCTCTTCGCCTTCGAGGAAGGCCGGGGCCTGCTGGGCCACCTGGGCATGACGGGCAAGTTCGTCCGGCGTGCGGAAGCGGACGTCGTGCCCTACAGCCGCGCCCGCTTCCACCTGGACAACGGGCAGGTGCTGCACTTCGCCGACGCGCGCATGTTCGGCCGCATGGAGCCGGCCGCTTCCTCGGAGCTGCGCTCCCTGGACGTGGTGAAGGCCCTGGGACGCGATCCACTGGCGGACGGCCTCACCTCCGGACAGCTCGCCGAGGCCGTGGCGTCCTCGAAGCAGGACCTGAAGGTCGCCTTGATGGATCAGGCGCGCATCGCCGGCCTGGGCAACATCCACGCCGCGGAGGCGCTGTTCCGCGCCGGCCTCCACCCCGCCCGCAAGCCCTCCACCCTCGCCCCCGACGACTGGAAGCGCCTGGTCCAGGCCATCCGCGCCAGCATCGACTTCGGCCTCGAGGAGCAGGAGGGCGAGGAGCCCGTGTACCTGGAGGATGGGGGCTCCGAGAACCCGTTCCTGGTGTATGGGCGCGGTGGCGGCCCGTGCTCCAAGTGCGCCTCGCCGGTGGAGTCCTTCACCCAGGCGGGACGCACCACTTATGCCTGTCCGAAGTGCCAACCCCGGGGGAGGACAGGGAAATGACCCTGGACGTCCTGTCGTTCACGGCGCGAACTCGCGGCCCGGTTGGCGTTGACACCCCCCTGTCCCGTGGCTTGAATCGCCCGCCTTTCCGACCCGGCCGCCCAGAGCGGCCCTGGAGATCGTTGCCCATGTCTCACGTCCTGCTGGCGGCGCTGCTCGTCGCTTCCTCCACGGCCACCGCCCAGGTGCCGGCCGGGGGCACGCCTCCGCCCGCGCCCGCGGAGGCCGCGCCCGCCCCCGCCCCCGCCGAGCCGCCGGCTGTCTCTGTCTCCCCCGCCGCGCCCGCCGCCGTGCAGCCCCCCGCCGCCGAGGGCGAGTCGGTCACCCGCGACGACCTGGAGGCCACCAAGCAGGAGCTGCGCGGAGAGATTCGCGCGGAGGCCGCCAAGCAGTCCCTCAACGGCGAGGAGTGGAGCGAGGAGTACCCGGAGGAGAAGCGCAAGCTGGAGGTCTTCACCCTCGACGGCTACTTCCGCCTGCGCCCCACGCTCTTCTACAAGTTCGACCTGGGCAAGCTCCCCGGCCAGGAGATCTTCCCGGCCTTCTCGCCGCGCCGGGGGGAGAACACCCAGTCCTTCGCGACCATGCGCCTGCGCCTGGACCCCACGTTCAACGTGTCCGAGCAGGTGAAGATCAAGCTCCAGGTGGACGGCCTGGACAACGTCGTCCTGGGCTCCACGCCGGACACGCTCTACCCGGGTGACCAGCGCAACATCTTCACCATCTTCTCCGAGGACCAGGAGTCGCTGGGCGACACGCTGTCGGACTCCATCAAGCTGCGCCGCGCCTACGGCGAGGTGAACACGCCGGTGGGCATCCTGCGCTTCGGCCGCATGGGCAGCCACTGGGGCCTGGGCATGCTGCGCAACGACGGCAACTGCTTCGACTGCGACTTCGGCGACACGGTGGACCGCATCCAGTTCGTCACCGAGCCCTTCGCCGGCTGGTACGTGACGCCCATGCTGGACTTCAACTCCGAGGGCTCGCAGTACCGGGGCGGCGCCCAGGGCGCGCCGGTGGACCTGACGCAGGCGGATGACGCCCACAGCTGGGTGCTCGCCATCGCCCGCCGCGACACGGACGCGCAGATCCGCTCCAAGCTGGACAACAACCAGGGCGTGCTCCAGTACGGCCTGCACTTCACGTATCGCACGCAGAACTACGACAACGTGAAGGACGAGAACAACCAGCCCACGGGCGCCTTCATCCCCCGCGACGCGACGCTGTACATCCCGGACCTGTGGCTGCGGTACGAGGAGCGCAACTGGCGCCTGGAGTTCGAGCTGGCGGCGGTGCTCGGCAACATCGGCAACCGCGCGCTCCTGGCGAACCAGACGACGTTCGACCAGAGCCTGCGCGTGGCGCAGTTCGGCGGCGTGGCGCAGGGCGAGGTGAAGGTCGCGGACAACAAGCTGACGCTGGGCCTGGAGCTGGGCTTCGCCTCGGGTGACAAGGCGCCGGGCTTCGGCAACAACCCGGGCCGCCAGGGCTCGGGCTCCAACGGCTACACCGACCCCGGTGACGTGGAAGGTCCGCAGTACCGCTGCGACGGTGGTGGCTGCTCCGACTCGGCCATCCGCAACTTCCGCTTCAACCGCGACTACCGCATCGACCTCATCCTCTGGCGCGAGCTGATTGGCGGCGTCACCGACGCGTTCTACGTGCGGCCGTCCGTGAAGTACGCGGTGGCGCCGGGCATCGACCTGTATGGCCGCCTCATCTACTCGCAGGCGCTCTACGCGGAGTCGACGCCGTCCTTCACCAGCAAGTCGCTGGGCGTGGAAGTGAACGCGGGCGTGGACTACACCACCGAGGACGGCTTCCTCGCCGGCATCGCCTACGGCATCCTCTTCCCGATGGGCGGTCTGCAGGCCTACACGGACGACCTGAAGGCCGACCTGGAGACGCCGCACAGCATCCGCGGCTGGCTGGGCGTGAAGTTCTAGCCATGAAGCGCGCCCTCACGTCGCTCGGGGTCGCCACCGTCCTGGTGTTGGGGATGGTGGCGTGCGGCATCAAGGGTCCGGCCAAGCCGCCACTGGCGGCGCCGGTGCCGGCGACGGAGACCCCTCCGCCGCCGTCGGACACCGCGCCCGTAAGCGTGGAGTCCTCGGGACCGTCGATTACTTCGACGCTGGATGGCGGGGCCGTGACGCCCACCACGGCCGTCGACGCTGGGACACCGTGAGCTCTTTTCCGTATCGCAAGGGCGTGCTGCACGCGGAAGCCGTGCCGCTGCCCGCAATCGCCGACGCGGTGGGCACGCCCACCTATGTCTATTCCACCGCCGCGCTGACCCAAGCCTTCCGCGCGGTGACGGAGGCCTTCTCCGACGCACGGCCCCTGGTCTGCTACTCGGTGAAGGCCAACTCCAACCTCGCCATCCTCCGGCTGTTCGCGGGGCTGGGCGGGGGCTTCGACATCGTCTCCGGCGGAGAGCTGGCCCGCGTGCGGCATGCGGGTGGCGAGGCCGCGAAGACGGTGTTCGCGGGGGTGGGCAAGACGCTGGAGGAGATGGAGGCCGCGCTCGCCGCGGGCATCCTCCTCTTCAACGTGGAGAGCGCCGAGGAACTGGAGGCGCTGGACGCCGTGGGCCGTCGCCTGGGTCGCCGCGCGCCGTTCGCGTTGCGCGTCAACCCGGAGGTGGACCCGCGCACGCACCGCTACATCGCCACCGGGCTGAAGACGTCCAAGTTCGGCGTGCCCTTCGAAGAGGCGGTGGCCCTCTACGCGCGCTCGAAGAAGATGAAGGGCGTCAAGGCCGCGGGCCTGGACTGTCACATCGGCTCGCAGCTCACCCAGAGCTCGCCCCTGCGCGCGGCGCTCACCAAGGTGGCGGGGCTGTACCAGGAGCTGAAGGCGCAGAAGCACGCGTTGGAGTACCTGGACGTGGGCGGCGGCCTGGGAATCACCTACTCGGACGAGACGCCTCCCTCGGTGGCGGAGTACGCGCGCGTCGTGCTGGCGGCGACGAAGGACACGGGCGCGCGACTGGTGCTGGAGCCGGGGCGCTCGCTGGTGGGCAACGCGGGCGTGCTGCTCACGCGCGTGCTGTACCGCAAGCAGACCCCCGCCAAGCAGTTCACCGTGGTGGACGCGGGCATGAACGACTTGCTCCGCCCGGCCCTCTACGAGGCCCACCACGCCTTCGTCCCCCTGGTGAAGCGGCGGGGCAAGGCGGTGGAGGTGGACGTCGTGGGGCCGGTGTGTGAGTCCACCGACGTGCTGGCCAAGGCCCGTCCCCTGGTGCTCCCCCAGGCGGGCGAGCTGTACGCCTTCCTCAGCGCCGGGGCGTACGGGATGAGCATGGCTTCTAACTACAATTCCCGCCCCCGGCCGGCCGAGGTCCTGGTGGACGGCGAGGCGTGGCGCGTGGTGAGGGAGCGGGAGCGCACCGAGGATCTCTGGCGCGGCGAGCGGGCCTGAACATATAAGCGCCGGAATGAAGACCTTCGAAGGTTCCATGACGGCGCTCGCGACTCCGTTCCGGAACGGCGCGCTCGACGAGTCGGCCTACCGGGCGCTGGTGCGCCAGCAGATTGAGGGCGGCACCAGCGTGCTGGTGCCCATGGGCACCACCGGCGAGTCCGTCACCATGAACGCCGAAGAGCGGGCCCGCGCGGTGCGCGTGGTGGTGGAGGAAGCGAAGGGCCGCGTGCAGGTGCTGGGCGGCGCTGGCTCCAACAACACCGCGGAGGTGATTGAGAGCGTGGGGCGCGTGCGCGACGCGGGAGCGGACGGCTCGCTCATCGTCACGCCGTACTACAACAAGCCCACGCAGGCGGGGATGGTGGAGCACTTCCGCGCGGTGGCTCGCGCGCACCCGGGCTTCCCGATTGTCGCCTACAACGTCCCGGGCCGCACGGGCGTGGACCTGCTGCCGGAGACGGTGCAGCGGCTGTGCGACTTCCCGGAAGTGGTCGCCATCAAGGAGGCCACCGGCAACATGGCCCGGGCGGTGGACATCCTGGAGAAGTGTGGCGACAGGCTGACGCTGTTGTCCGGCGACGACTTCACCGTGCTGCCCTTCCTCGCGTGCGGCGGCAAGGGCGTCATCTCCGTGTCCTCCAACGTGGCGCCCCGGCTGATGGCGGACCTGGTGGCGGCGGGCCGCTCGGGTGACTTCACCAAGGCGCGTGAGCTGCAGGTGAAGATGAACAACCTGCACCGGCTGCTCTTCGTGGAGTCCAGCCCCATCCCCGTGAAGTGGGGGCTGCACCTCTTGGGACTCTTCGGTCCGGAGGTGCGCCTGCCGCTGGTGCCGATGACGGGGCCCAACGCGGAGAAGCTGGGCGACGAGCTGCGACACCTGGGCCTGCTGAAGCACTGAGCGCCACGACACGACACCGAGGAGCGCGGCCACATGATTCGCACCGTCATCACCGGCATCACCGGTCGCATGGGCAGCACGCTGCTGCGCCTGACGCGTGACGCGGAGGACCTGCAGGTGGTGGGCGCCACGGAGCGGCCGGGCAGCACCGCGGTGGGGCTGGACGCGGGCCTCGCCGCTCGGCTGGGCGCGCTGGAGGTGCAGGTGGTGGATGACCTGGCCCGCGCGCTCGACATGGCGAAGGCAGACGTCGTCATCGACTTCACCAGCGCCGAGGTGAGCGTGGCCCACGCGAAGGCGTGCGCGGAGCGCGGCGTGGCCTTCGTCTGCGGCTCCACGGGCTTCTCACCGGAGTCCTCGGCGCTGCTGGCGGAGAGCGCGAAGGCGATTCCCATCGTCGCCGCGCCGAACATGTCGGTGGGCGTCAACCTGACCATCCGCGTGGCCGCGGAGCTGGCGCGGGTGCTGGGGCCGGGCTTCGACGTGGAGGTCCTGGAGGCGCACCACCGGATGAAGAAGGACGCGCCCAGCGGCACCGCGCTGCGGCTGGCGGAGGTGCTCGCCTCCGCGCTGGGCCGCACGCAGGACGACCTGACGTTCGCCCGTCAGGGCCAGATTGGCGCCCGGCCCGCCAGCGAGATTGGCGTGCAGACGCTGCGAGGCGGGGATGTGGTGGGTGAGCACACCGTGTACTTCTTCGGTGAGGGCGAGCGCATCGAGCTGACGCATCGGGCCACCAGTCGAGATCAATTCGGCCTGGGGGCCCTGCGCGCGGCGCGCTGGGTGGTGGGCCGCCCTCCGGGGCTGTATGACATGGCCGACGTGCTCGGCTTCCAGAGGACCTCATGACGACCGCCCGCTACTGCCGCTTCCTCCACGAAGGCCGCGCGAACCATGGCCGCGTCGAGGGCGCCGAGGTGGTGGTGCTCTCCTCGGCCCCCTGGCTGGCCGGGGTGAAGGACACGGGCATCCGCCGCTCGCTGTCGGCGGTGACGCTGCTGGTGCCGTCGGACGCATCCAAAGTCGTCTGCATCGGCCAGAACTACCGCAAGCACGCGGAGGAGATGGGCAAGCCCGTCCCCACCGAGCCGCTCATCTTCACCAAGCCCTCCACCGCGCTCAACGGCCCGCGCTCGCCCATCCGCATCCCCAAGGCGAGCCAGGAAGTGCACTACGAGGCGGAGCTGGCGCTCGTCATCGGCGAGCGGCTGAAGAACGCCGACGAGACGACGGCCGCGCGCGCCATCTGGGGCCTCACCTGCTTCAACGACGTCACCGCGCGCGACATCCAGAAGCGCGAGACGCAGCACACCCGCGCCAAGGGCTACGACACGTTCGCGTGCGCGGGCCCGTGGGCGGTGACGGGGCTGTCCCCGGCGGACCTCCAGATTTCCTGCCGGGTGAACGGGCAGGTGCGCCAGGACAGCCGCACGTCCGACATGGTGTTCAGCCCTGCTCGGCTGGTGGCGTTCATCTCCCACATCATGACGCTGCTGCCGGGGGACCTCATCAGCACCGGCACGCCGTCGGGGGTAGGGAAGCTGTCGGCCGGTGACTCGGTCGAGGTGGAGATCGAGGGAATCGGGACGCTCCTCAATCCGGTTGAGCTGGAGCCGTGAGCACCATCATCTATGTCGGGTTGGGCTCGAATGAGGGGGACCGCGAATCCCACCTCGTCGCCGCTCTCACCGCGCTGTCCCGCATCGACGCGGTGGCCGTGCTTCGTTGTTCCTCCCTCTTCGACAGCGCCCCGGTGGGGCCGCCGCAGCCGCGCTATCTGAACGCGGTGGTGGCGCTGGACTGCGATTTGTCGCCGCAGCGGCTGCTCGTGATTCTTCAGCAGATTGAGAAGGACCTGGGCCGGCGGCGCGAGCAGCACTGGGGCCCGCGCACCATCGACCTGGACATCCTCTTCTGCGAGGGACAGGTGGTGGCCGACCCGCACCTCCAGGTGCCGCATCTGGAATTGCACAAGCGGCGCTTCGCCCTGGAGCCGTTGGCGGAGCTGTCGCCTGCCTTGCTGCACCCCGTGCTGGGAATGACGGTGAAGGAGCTCCTCGGGAAACTCGCCCCGCAGGATGTCCGCAGGAGTGAGGCCACCGCGTGGCCCGAAGCGAGCCTGTCGAGCAACGAGACATGAACCTTTCCCTGGCCCTGGCCACCGCGGCGCTGCTCGCCGCCGAGCCTTCCCCGTTGCCCCCTGGTCACCCGGTCGTCCCTCCGGGGACCCAGGTGTCGCCCGCGAAGCCGTCCGCCGCCATGGGTGGTGGCGCGCTGCCCGAGGGCCATCCTCCGGTGGAGGGCGGGGCCGCTCCCGCCGCCGCGCCCATGGGCGAGCTGCCCTCTGGCCATCCCCCGCTGTCCGGCACCGGCAAGGCGCCTCCGTCCGCGGAGGAGCTGTTGCGTCAGCTCGACTCGACGGAGGGGCTGCAGGGGCGGGAGAAGACCTTCGAAATCGCGGCGTCGCTGGGGCGCCTGTACTACCTGAACGGCCGCAACGCGGAGGCGGCGACGTACCTGCTGCAGGCCGACGAGCGCGCGAAGCCGGTGCGGGACTTGTTCCTCGCGCAGCGCAAGAAGCTGGGCAAGGCGCCGCTGGCCACGGCGGAGGCCGCGGGCTGCGGCTTCACGACGGGGCAGGCGCTGGAGGCGATGGGCGAGGTGGCCCAGGCGCGCGCGAAGAAGGGCGACGTGGCGGGCGCGGCGGCCTGTGCTCGCGGGGCGCTGGAGCCCGCGCTGGAGACGGCGGTGATGCGCGCCAACGCGCTCTTCCTCTCCGGTGACGCGGCGGGCGCGCTGGCCGCGTATGTCGCGGTGCTGGACGTGGAGCCCCGGCACGAGGAGTCGCTCTACGGGCGCTCGGCGGTGCTGTTCGAGACGAAGGGCGAGGACCTGGCGGCGCTGAAGCAGGCGCGCGAGGGCTTCGAGGCCGTGCAGGCGATGAACCCCAACTCCTCGCGCGCGGCGGCGGCGAAGCGGCTGGCGACGCTGGCGGACGAGACGGTGAAGGCGGGAGGCCGCTCGAAGCTGCTCGCGTCGCGCGCCGAGGACCGTCGCATCCGGCTGGCGCAGGCGCCCGTGGCCCAGGGGCCGGACGTGCCGCGCCCGCTGACGAAGGAGATGGTGGACGCGGTGCAGAACACCGAGCGCACGCCGGAGCTGGAGCAGGGCCTGGCGAAGCTGGTGGACGAGGGCGAGGAGCACCTGGCGAAGGGGCGCTTCCAGGAGGCGCTCGGCAACTACACGCGCGTGGTGCCCTTCCAGCCGGAGAACGGCCGCGCGAAGGCGGGCATGGCCTGGGCGCTGGTGGGCCTGGGACGTCCCATGGCCGCGCGCGTGTGGGGCGTGGCGGTGCAGTCGGACCCGTCGTCGGTGGAGCAGCTGGGCGACACCCTCAAGGCCAAGGGCGACGAGAAGGGCGCCAAGGCCCTGTGGGAGAAGCTGGCCTCGGACGCGCCCAACTTCAACAAGGCGTCCATCCAGGCGAAGCTCACGCAGTAGGCGTCACGAGGAGCACGGGCGTCATGACGACGCCCGGTGCTTCGGTGAGGCGGGCATCGTGAGCGCCCGTCGATGCGGGCGCTCCGAGCGGCTTCACCAGGGTCGGCGCGTGCGGTGCCGGGCGCTCAGACGAACTTCGCGGCGAGCAGGTCCTGCACGTCGAGCAGGCCCACGGCGCGGCCCTCGACATCCACGACGGGGAGCTGGTCCACACGCAGCTCGCGCATCTGCGCGGTGGCGGCGATGACCAGCGTGTCCGGCGTCACGCAGCGCGGCTGCTTGCCCATGATGTCGCGCACGGGGATGGAGAAGTCGGTGAGGCCCTGCTCCACGCGGCGGCGCAAGTCGCCATCCGTGAAGATGCCCACCAGCCGCCCGCGTCGGTCCACCACGCAGGCCGCGCCCGGACGTCCCGGCGTCTTCGTCATCACGCCCACGACTTCGGACAGCGGAGCGGTGTCTCGCACCAGCGGGTTGGCGGGGCCCGTGCGCATCAGCTCGAAGACGCGCTGCACGGAGCGGCCCAGCTTCCCGCCGGGATGCAAGAGCGCGTACTCATCCGTGCCGAAGGGCCGCGAGCGCATCACCGCCATGGTGAGCGCGTCGCCCAGCGCATGCAGCGCGGCGGTGGACGCGGTGGGCACCATGCCCATGGGACACGCCTCCGCGATGCGGCCGATGTCGAGCACCACGTCCGCTGCCTTCGCCAGCGGACTCTGAGCGTCGCCCGTGAGCGCGATGACCGGCGTGGCCATGCGCTTGAACGCGGGCATCAGGCGCAGCAGCTCCTCCGTGGAGCCGCTGTTGGACATCGCGAGGATGACGTCCCCGCGCGCCACGCGGCCCAAATCTCCATGCACCGCCTCGGCGGGGTGGAGGAAGACGGAGCGGATGCCCGTGGACGCCAGCGTGGCGGAGAGCTTCTGGCCGATGTGGCCCGCCTTCCCCATGCCCGTGACAATCACCTGACCCGCGCACTCGCGCACCAGCCGCACGGCCTTCAGGAAGGACGCGCCCAGCCGCTCCGTCACGCCGAGGATGGCGTTCGCCTCCGCCTCCAGCACGTCGCGCGCGCACGCGAGCAGCGCCTCGTCGTCCGGCTCGGACGAGGGGGCCGGAGTGGAGCGGCCCGGGAGGGCGCGCAGACGGGGCTTCTTGACGGCGGAGCGAGGGGAGCGGGCCATGGCGTCGGCTTCGCCTTGTACCTGCCAGACACCACGGTGGCCACCCTTGACGCGTGGGGGGGCATCAGTTACGCGCCTGCTCGCCCGGCCCCCAGGGCCATTCCTTTTCCAGCCCTTCACGGGGCCACCCAGGAGAGTGACGAGATGAAGTTCTTCATCGACAGCGCGGACGTCGAGGAAATCCGCAAGGCCCACGCCATGGGCTGCGTGGACGGCGTCACCACCAACCCCTCCCTGCTGGCCAAGGTCGGCCGCGGGCTGGAAGAGACCATCCGGGAGATCTGCTCCATCGTCGACGGCCCCATCAGCGCGGAGGCCGTGTCCCTGGACGCCGAGGGGCTCATCGCCGAGGGCCGCACCCTGGCGAAGATTCACGACAACGTCGTGGTGAAGATTCCCATGGGCGTCGAGGGCGTGAAGGCCGTCAAGGCGCTGACCGCCGAGGGCATCCGCACCAACGTCACCCTCATCTTCTCCGCCAACCAGGCCCTGCTGTGCGCCAAGGCCGGCGCCACCTACGTGTCGCCCTTCGTCGGTCGGCTGGACGACATCTCCCAGGACGGCATGGAGCTCATCGCCGCCATCCTGGAGATTTATCAGAACTACGACTTCGACACGCAGGTGCTGGTCGCCAGCGTGCGCAACCCCGTGCACGTGCTCCAGTCCGCCCGCATGGGCGCGCACGTCGCCACGCTGCCCTACAGCGTCATCACCCAGCTGGCCAACCACCCGCTCACCGACGCGGGCATCAAGAAGTTCCTCGCGGATTGGGAAAAGGTCCCCAAGGCGAAGAAGTAGGCGCACCCTGAGTCCCCGTGGGGCCTGGGTGGCCCCCGGGGTGTCGCTTGCCCCCCTGGGCTCCACTTTCCCAGGCGGGTTGGGCTGGAGATTTCGCGTGGCGGCATGTATTCGTTGACTTCCGAGTCAACGCGTCATCGCACCACCGAGGAATCTCATGGAATTCCAGCTCACCGAGGACCAGCGCGCGCTCCAGCAGGCGGCGCGCAAGTACGCCCGCGAGGTGGTTCGCCCCAAGGCGGCGCACTACGACGAGACGGCCACCTTTCCTCGGGACCTTCTCGCCACGGCGTTCGAGCTGGGCCTGCTCAACATGGCCGCCCCCGCGGAGTACGGCGGCGTGGGCCTGTCGCACCTGGACCAGACGATTGTCGCGGAGGAGCTGAGCTGGGGCTGTGCGGGCGTGGCCACGTCCATCATCGCCAATGATTTGGCCAACCTCCCCATCATCCTCCACGGCTCCGAGGACCAGAAGAAGCGCCTCTTGAGCCACTTCGCCGAGCGGCTGAAGTTCTCCTCCTTCTGCCTCACCGAGCCGGAGGCCGGCAGCGACGTCGCCAACATGCAGACCACGGCGCGCCGCGAGGGTGACGAGTACGTCATCAACGGCGCCAAGTGCTTCATCACCAACGGTGGCCACGCCGAGCAGTACACGGTGTTCGCCACGGTGGACAAAACGAAGAAGCACAAGGGCATCACCTGCTTCGTCGTGGAAGGTCGCCCTCAGGGGCTGTCGGTCAGCAAGCACGAGAACAAGATGGGCCAGCGCGCCAGCGACACCGTGTCGCTGACGTTCGAGGACGTGCGCGTCCCGGTGAAGAACCGCATCGGTGAAGAGGGCCAGGGCTTCGCCATCGCCATGGCGACCCTGGACAACAGCCGCCCGCTCACCGCCATGTTCTCCGTGGGCATCGCCCGCGCCGCGCTCGAGCACTCCATGGAGTACGCCTCGCAGCGCAAGACGTTCGGCAAGCCCATCATCGAGCACCAGGCCATCCAGTTCATGATTGCGGACATGGCCATGAACACCCACGCGGCCCGCATGCTCACCTACGAGAGCGCGTGGCTGTTGGACCAGGGGCAGCGCAACACCCTGCAGTCCAGCTACGCCAAGTCCTTCGCCGCGGACATGGCGATGAAGGTCGCCACCGACGCGGTCCAGGTCTACGGCGGCTACGGCTACATCAAGGAGTACCCCGTCGAGAAGCTGATGAGAGACGCCAAGCTCATCCAGGTCTACGAGGGCACCAGTCAGGTCCAGCGGCTCGTCATCGCGAAGGAACTGTTCAGGTAGAAAAGCAGAACTGTGTCCGGCGGCCGTTTCCCATTGCCGCCGTGACACCCGGATGCCTATTAACCCAGACCGTTCGCGCGCCGCGTCAAGGCGGCCCGCACGGACTGTTTTCCTGCCTTCATAAACGCCTCCCGCAAGGAGAAGCCCAGCCGTGAAGATCCTCGTCACCGCCAAGCGCGTGGAAGACCCAGAGTCCAAAATCAAGGTGAAGCCCGACGGCTCGGGCATCGTGCAGGAGGGGCTCAAGTACAAGATCAACCCCTTCGACGAGATTGGCGTGGAGGAAGGTCTCCGGCTCGTCGCCAAGCACCAGGGTGAAGTGGTGGTGGTGTCCATCGGCGGCAAGGAAGTGCAGGAGCAGCTCCGGCACGCCCTGGCCATGGGTGCGCACCGCGCCGTGTGGGTGAACCACACCGGCCCGTTGGACCAGCTCGGCATCGCCGGCCTGCTCCAGAAGGTGACGGAGAAGGAGAAGCCGGACCTCGTCATCCTGGGCAAGCAGTCCATCGACGACGACCAGAACCAGGTGGGCCAGTACCTGGCCGAGTTCCTGGGCTGGGGCCAGGCCACGTTCGCCTCCAAGGTGGAGTCGATGGAGAGCGAGCAGGAGAAGAACAAGGTCCCCGCCGTGACGCTGACCGCGGACGGCAAGGCCGTGCGCGTGATTCGCGAGGTCGACAACGGGCTGGCGACGCTGGAGTGCCAGCTGCCCGCCGTCATCACCACCGACCTGCGCCTCAACACGCCGCGCTACGCCAGCCTCCCGGGCATCATGAAGGCGAAGAGCAAGCCCATCGAGGAGCTGACGCCTGAGAAGCTGGGCGTGGACGTCGCCCCGAAGATCCAGATCGTGAAGCTCTCGTCCCCGCCGGCGCGCAAGGCCGGTATCAAGGTGCCGGACGTGGCCACGCTGGTGGACAAGCTGCGCAACGAGGCGAAGGTCGTCTAACCCTCTCGGAAGATACGAAAGACACTCCCATGCCAATCGTTCTCATCGTCGCCGAGCAGCAGCCGGACGGGCACCTTCGCAAGGCCTCTCTCAACGCCATCACCGCGGGCAAGCAGTTGGCCGACAAGGCCGGCGCGGAGCTTCACATCGCCCTCATCGGCAAGGACCCCGCGAAGGTCGCCGACGAGCTCAAGGGCACCGGCGCCAAGGCCGTGCACGTGGGCGCCGCCGCGGAGCTGGAGCACTACCTCGCGGAGACGTACGCCCCCGCGCTCGCCACGCTCGCCACCGAGCTGAAGGCGGACTACGTGGGCATGGCGTCCACCGCGCAGGCCAAGGACCTGATGCCCCGCCTCGCCGCGCGTCTGAAGGCCGCCATGGCCACGGACATCACGGGCCTGAACGGCTCGGGCGCGGACATCACCTTCAACCGTCCCATGTGGGCCGGCAACGTGTTCGCCGAGGTGAAGCTCACCACGCCGGTGAAGGTGTTCACCGTGCGCGCCACGGAGTTCGCCGCCGCCGGTACGGGCGAGGGCGCCGCCGAGGTGAAGACCTTCGCGCCGAAGGTTGAAGCGTCGAAGACGAAGTTCGTCGAGTTCAAGGAAGTGAAGAGCGCTCGCCCGGAGCTGACCGAGGCGAAGGTCGTCATCTCCGGTGGTCGTGGCACCAAGGGCGACTTCAAGGAGATTGAAGCGCTGGCGGACGAGCTGGGCGCCGCAGTGGGCGCGTCCCGCGCGGTGTGCGACGCGGGTTGGGTTCCCAACGACCTGCAGGTCGGCCAGACGGGCAAGGTCGTCGCTCCGTCGCTGTACATCGCCGCGGGCATCAGCGGCGCCATCCAGCACCTGGCGGGCATGAAGAGCTCGAAGACCATCGTCGCCATCAACAAGGACGCCGAGGCTCCCATCTTCCAGGTGGCTGACTACGGCATCGTCGCGGACCTCTTCAAGGTCCTGCCCGAGCTGCGCACGGAGCTGCACAAGCTGAAGTAGCACTCCGGCCCGCCAAGGGCCGAAGACGAGGGGCGACGTGGGGCACTGTCCCCGCGCCGCCCCTTCGTCGTTTCTCAGGAGCGCGGTGTCTCTGCTCCCGGAGTTCGTGCGCGTCTACAGCTCGATGTCGCTGTCGCGTCCGCGGGCCGGGGCTTCCTCTTCCCCGCCGAGTGGCTCCGAGGGCGGTGGCAGCGGGGCTTGCTCCGCGCCGTCGTTGTCGGGGAAGACGTCGGGTTGCTCTCGTGGGGCGTCGTCGCGCAGGTCGATGCGCGAGCCGTCCTCCAGCTCCACGGCGAGGGTGTCGTACTCCCACTCGCCATCGCCCTGCTTCTTCGCGTCGACGTGCAGCAGGCCGTCCGCCTGGGGCCCGTCGAGCGGAATGGCGAGCCGCGCGTGCGTCACGCCGTTCAGGGTCTGCACCGACGTCTGCTTGGGCAGACCGTTGTCGATGGGCGAGCCCAGCGCGCTGCGCACCTCCGCATCGGAGCGGGCAATGGCCACGGCCTCGGTGAAGGCGTCCATGTTCTTCAGCGACGAGTAGCCGAAGCCCACGAGCGCGAAGCCCAGGCAGCCGCACGAGGCCAGCACGCCCAGACAGCCCACCGGCACGAACCACTTCCAGTTGCGGCTCCACCACCCCTGTTGCGGCACCAGCGAGCCCTCGGGCGTCGCGTCCATGACATCTCTCCTTCTTGCGCCACCTCCCGGCGGGGTGGCGCTCCTCTCTCTTAGCGAGCCGGACGCGTGGGGGATAGGGCTTCGGGTTGGAGTGCCTCGCGTCGGTTGGTGTGGGAGAGGGGAGCGGCTACATTCGGAAGGACGAGCGACGGGGAAGGCTCGTGTGGGGCCGGACTTCCCTGGAGGTGGCGCGTGCCGCCGCGGAAGACGCCGTCCACCGACGTGCTGCTGGACGTATTGGAGGCCCTGCCTCCGGGGCAGCGGCTCTGGGTGCGAGGTGTGGGGCAGGACCTGTATCCGCTGCTGCGCTCGGCGGACGCGGTGCGCGTGCTGCGCTGCGGGCCAGGCGCGACGTCGCGCGGGGATGTGGTGCTGGTGCGCCAGGGGCGGATGCTGACGGCGCGCGTGGTGGTGTCCACCGAGCCCTGGAGGACGGCCACGCTGCTGGGCGCGGAGGAGCGCTCGGGCGGGGAGGTGCTCGGGCGGGTGGTGGCGTTGCGGCGTGGCAGGTGGCGGGTGCCGCTGCCCGGGCCCTTCCGTCCGGCGCTCTGGGTGGCGCAGCGGACGCTGGCGACGGCGTGGGCGCGTCCCGAGACCCGGCTAGTCTATCGGGGCGTGAGGGACTTCTTCTTCTCCGGCTGGTCGAAGCCGCTGCGGCGCCACTGGGTGGGGCCGCTGGAGGTCCGGCTGTTGCGGGCGGAGGACCAGGACGCGCTGCTCACCTTCGCGAGCGAGCGGCTGGTGGTCTCCGCCAGCTTCCTGCGCCGTCAGCTTCGAGATCGCTGGGGGCTGGAGCTGCCAGAGCGCCGTGGCGCGGCGGCCGGTGCGATGGACGCGAAGGGGAAGCTCCACGGCTTCGCGTGGGTGGACTCGTATCGACAGGAGGGGCTGCCGCTGGATGGAGTCTGGGTGCGCTCGCTGGTGGTGGCGCCTCAGGCACGGCGGATGAGGGTGGCCACCCAGCTGTTGGCCTGCCTGCTGGAGGAGGCTCACCGACAGGGAGAGCCGAGCGTCCAGGCGGACGTGGACGACGACAACGCCGCGTCGCTGCGAACGTTCGAGGGCGTGGGCTTTCGTCGCTCTTCGGACGCGCTGACCCGGCGGACGAATGAGGCCTGGGACGCCGCGGGGCGGTCCAAGCGACTGGTGGTTTTGGAGCGGGACTCCGGCCCCTGAGTCCACGGGGGTTGCGTGGGGCTTCTGGGTGCGTCAAAAGCACCCGCTCCGCGCCTTCGCATCGGTAGGACTTCCGTGACCAGCTCGACTCCCGACAGCATGGGGCGCGAGCCGACTCGCCCTGGGCGGCTCAAGGGCCTCCAGGCGGACGGCGCGCTGCTCTTCATCACCCTCATCTGGGGCGTCACCTTCGTGGTGGTGAAGGACGCCCTGGGGTTCGCCGACCCTTTCACCTTCCTCACCCTGCGCTTCGGGGTGGGCGCGCTGGTGCTGAGTGCGTTGGCGGGGCGGCAGGTGTTTACGCCGAAGAACCTGCGCCATGGCGCGGTGCTGGCCACGTTCCTGTTCCTGGGCTTCGCGCTCCAGACGTGGGGGCTGACGCTCACCACGCCGTCGCGCTCGGCGTTCATCACCGGAATGGCCGTGCTGTTCGTGCCGGTGTTGTCGCTGCTGGTGTTCCGGCGGATGCCGAAGCCCGCGTCGCTGCTGGGCGTGGCGCTGTCGGCGGTGGGGCTCTACCTGCTCACGCGGCCCGCGCCCGGTGAGGGAGGCGCCTGGCTGAGCCTGGGGGAGTTGCTGTCGCTGGGCTGCTCGGTGGCGTACGCGGCGCACATCACCCTCACGGAGCGCTACGCGTCGAAGGAGGGTGTGCTGGGGATGGTGGCGGTGCAGCTGTGGGGCGTGGCGTTGTTGTCCGCGGCGTGCCTGCCCTTCGTGACGCGCAAGGTGGAGTGGAATGCGTCGCTGGTGACGGCGGTGCTGGTGTGCGGGCTGTTGCCGAGCGCGCTGGCCATCAGCATCCAGACGTGGGCGCAGGCGCGGACGTCGGCGGTGCGCGCGGCGGTCATCTACGCGTTGGAGCCGGTGTTCGCGTCCATCTACTCGGTGGTGCTGGGCTACGAGGTGCTGGGCGCGCCGGAGGCGATGGGCGGTGGGCTCATCCTGACGGGCGTGCTGGTGGCGGAGCTGGGGACGCCGGCCTGGACGTGGTGGAAGTCAAGGCGACAGGGAGTGCAGGGGACGGGCTGACGCCCTCCAGGCGGACGGGCGCGGGCCGTGAGAGAAGCGGCCCACGGGGGAGTGGACGCGCTATATCCGGGCCCTTCCCATGAGCGTGGAGCTGCGTCGAAACGGGTTGCACCTGACGGGCACCCTCCTGTCCCTGGATGCGAAGCGGAAGTCACCGCTGAGCTTCGTGAGCCACGGGCATTCGGACCACATCGCCAGGCATGAGCGCACCATCGCCACGGTGGCGACGCTGCGCTTCATGGAGCATCGGCTGGGGCCGGTGAGTGCGCCGTTGGCCGCGCCGTATCGGCGTCCCTTCGAGCTGGGGCCGCTGGTGCTGGAGCTGCTGCCGGCCGGGCACATTCTGGGCAGCGCGCAGCTCCGCGTCATCCGCGCGGATGGACGGCGCATCGTCTACACGGGGGATTTGAATGTCGTGCCGTCGTTGACGGCGGAGGCGACGGAGGTGGCGGAGTGCGACACGCTCGTCATCGAGTCGACCTTCGGTCATCCGCGCTACCGCTTCCCGCCGCGTGACGAGGTGTGGGGGCAGGTGGAGGCGTGGGTGAGGCGGCAGCTCGAGCGGGACGCGGTGCCGGTGGTGCTGGGGTATCCGCTGGGCAAGAGCCAGGAGGCGATGAAGTTCCTGGCGGGCAAGGGGTTCCCGTTGGTGGCGCACTCGTCGATTTTCGAGGTGGCGCGGCTCTATGCGGAGCTGGGCGTGCCGATTGAAAACCTGCGGTGCTTCCACGGGAAGGTGGAGCCGGGCGAGGTGCTGTTCTTCCCGCCCCATCAGGCGCGGGGCGGAGCGCTGGCGCATCTGTGGCCGCGCGGTACGGCGGTGCTGACAGGGTGGGCGATGGACCCGGGTGCGGCGCGGCGGTACGGCGCGGACGTGGCGTTTCCGGTGTCGGACCACGCGGACTTCCCGTCGCTGATGGCCTACGTGAAGGCGACGGGGGCGAGCGAGGTGATTACGTGTCACGGCTTCGCGGAGGAGCTGGCGCAGGCGCTGCGGGACGCGGGAATGGATGCTCGGCCGCTGGGAGGCAAGCCGCAGCAGCTCTCGTTGCTGTGAGGCGGCGAGGGCGGGGCCCGGAGTAGAATGGGGCCATGCCTCATCCTCCGCAGCTCGTGGGCCGAGCGGTCCGCGTCCTGGTGTGCACCGAGAAGAAGACCTTCGTGACTCGGGAGTTGTCCGAGGTGCGGGTGACGTTCGAGGGAATCGACGGAGACAGGCACGCGGGGCACACGCGGCCTGCGGACGTGCGCACGCCGTGGTACCCGAAGGGGACGCCCATCCGGAACACGCGGCAGCTCTCGTTGGTGTCGACGGAGGAGCTGGCGTTGGTGGCGGAGACGCTCGGAGTGCCGAAGGTGCTCGCGTCGTGGCTGGGAGCGAACCTGGAATTGACGGGGGTGCCGAGGCTGACGCACCTGCCGCCGGGAACACGGCTGTTCTTTCCCGAGGACGCGGTGCTCGCGGTGGAAGGGGAGAACGAGCCGTGCATCGGTCCGGGGAAGGTCATCGAGAAGCACCATCCGGACCACGTGAAGCTGGCGAGCCGCTTCGTGAAGTCCGCATGGGAGCGCAGGGGGCTGGTGGCCTGGGTGGACCGGCCCGGAGTCATCCGCGCGGGAGATGACGTCCGCGTGATGTTGCCGAAGCCGGTGACGTACGTGCTGCCCTAGTTGGGGCGCTCATTGAGGTACTTTTCGAATTCCCAGACGAGGAACCAGAAATAGTTCCAAGCCTTGTTCGCGTCGGGGATTTCTCTCAGCACGGCGCCAATAGGGCCGGATGGCATGCTCCAACCATGTTTCGCCCGTACGAAGGCGCCGAGATCGCTTCGAAAATCTAGCGCTCGCTCCTGAATCTTGTGTTGGTGCAGCGCATACAGATAGCCCATCAGGACGAAGTCCAGGCTGAGGAGCTGCTTCTCGCGTTCTTGGTCGGGCCAGCCAACGAACATGCTCGGGCGCCGCTCGACTTCTCTCAAGAAGTCGAAGATGGATGTCATGAAGTTCCTTGAAGCCAATGCCGAGGGTGACCGTGTCGCATCTGCCTGTCATGCGATGTCGTGTGGGCGGCGAGAATACCAACGGAAGTCCTGCCAGCGGTGTCGGGCGGCGCAAAGTTTCCGCCGACCCAATTAGCTGGTTGATGCTGCTGGTCATCCTGCTCATGGTGGCGGGCTGCGCGATGACCTCCGAAGGTTCGGGTGGCAACGTCTGGCTGGGGCAAGGTGCGGTCCCGGCTCAGGACGAGTCCGCGATGCATCGGGCCGCCGAAGCAGAGGTCGCCCGGGTCGTCGAACAGGTAGGCGCGGCTGTTCGCGACATCGACTCGATAGGGGCTCGCCTGACTCTGACGTTCTGGTCGGAGCGAGGTGCGCTGACCTGGACGGGCTACGAGTCGCGGGAGCGCGTGGGGCATCGAGGAGGTCTGGTCGGAGCAGCGGATACTCGGTTCGCATTGCGAGAGGTGCTCGCTGGCTACGGTCTGGAACGCACGGGGCAGGTCGTGTTGTCGCTGCGCCGGGACGAGACGCAGTGGTCGGTGGACTATGCGTTCCATCGCCACGCGCAGCGCCCACCCGAGGCCAGGACGCTTCCAGTGCAGTGGGCTGATGACACTGGGCCCGACGAGGTTCCAGCGGGGCTGACGCGTCTCCTGGCTGGGGTGGGTGTCCCCAACGGTGGCGAGGCCTGGCTGGAGGCCGACGTGGTGCTGGAGGACGGCCGCGTGGCGGGGTGGGAACTGCACCGCTTCCAGGTGATTCGGAGTGGAGCAGGAGGTTCGCCGCTGGCGCCAGCGCCACGCGCAGGTCGTGATGTGGGTCGGCTCGCCCGCGCCTTTCAGGACGGCATGGGGCCGCGTACGGTGCGGTTCGGAATCCGGCTGACACACAGTCGAAGTGAAAGTGACGGTTGGGTGGAGTCCGCGCGAGTCGTCGGCATCGCTCCACCGATGGGACTCGAACCGGAGGTCGCCGCTGAGTACCGGGCGATGCACGAGGACATCGTGCGGCGCTGGCGAGAAGGTGTCGTGGAGGGCTTCACCTGGCTGGCTCAGCGGGGTGTGGAGGAACTGGCGCTCTGGTACGTGGGCGCTGTCGCCATCAGGGGCGCGGGCTTCCTCGCGGTTCGGGGTGGCGGCGTCGTTTGGAAAGCGCTGCGTCAGGGCAAGGACTCCGCGATCGGCTGGCTGCGGACCGTGCTGTCCCGGGTGTCCCAGAGCGAGGGCCGAGCCTTCGAGCGACTGTGGGCGAAGGTTCAGCTTGAAGGGGAGCGGGCACTCACCACCAGCGAACGGAGCGAACTGCGTGCGCTCATGGCACGCATCGAGAAGCTGGCGTCAACGCCGCTCGATCTGGGGGAGAAGCACGGACTGCGGAAGGCCGCGCGAACCACTTACAAGAAAGTCCGTCCGGACTTGGCCCCCACCATGGACGCATTTCCAGATCGCTACCAGGTTCACCACCGACGTCCCCTGGAATACGCACATTTGTTCCCCGAGCAGGACATCAATGCTTCGAGCCGACTCGCCGTGGTCGAAGACTTCATCCATGATCGAGTGAGTCGTCTATGGACGAAGTTCCGGACCGCCCAGCGAACCGCGACGCGTGATGAGGTCGAGGCCGCGACGAGGATTATCGACTCGCATTTCGAGTCCTGGTACCACCGTGTCCAAGTCCCACGAGGTGAGCAGGTTTTCATGGAGCGGGCCGAGCAGGCTGCGCTCGAGGCGTTGAGGTCGCGGTTCCCGAAGGTGAACTGAGCGGGAGTTCGACGATGGATCAGCCGATATTGCCAGGGTTCGACCGATTGCTCTCCGTGTGCAAGCGAGAGTCCCTTGATATGCGCCTGACCGCTCCCGCCCAGCGTCTTCTCAAGGCAGGGCAGGAAGTGGGCGGGCATCACCTGGACCCGATGTTGGCGGCCTTCTATTCGAGGTCTGGCAGCGCGAGGTTCGCGGATGACGCCTATCTCCTCCGCGTCAATGACGACGAGAACCAGCTCGAGGAGAAGAACCACTGGTGGCGCGAGAGTTGGCAGAAGCGCCTGGGCTTGACGGTTTGTGTCTTCGGTGGGGAAGCCAATCTTGCCTACTACTTCGCCACGATCCCTGGCCTGGCGGACGAGCGAGGATGTCAGCCCGTCGTTGAAGTGGACACCTACGAACTCGACGGCCCGGTCGTCATACCGCTCGCCTCGAACGTGGACCGCTTCTTCGACCTGTACGCGCGCTACCTGGAAGAACTCGTCGCCCACGAGGACTATGCGGAGCGCGGCTCAGCGGCGCTCAGCTTCCCTTGGAAGGTTCCGCATCTGGTCGCGCGTGACGAGCGCCTCGTCCAGCTCATCGAGGACGGCCGCTTCGACTTTCCGCAGGCTGGCCACGACGCCCGCACCTGGGCCCTCCAGGTCATCGAAGCCCACAGCCGCCTCACGTGACGCGGTCCACACCCTCCAGAAACACCACGGGGCCGCCGAGTCCCGAAGAGGACTCCAGCGGCCCCGCGGGCCCCACCGTTCAACTCGCCGTCACTCCGAGTCGGGCGACTGAACGATGAGCTTCTCCTTGCCACACACGTCACAGCGCAGGTGGATGAACAAATCCCCGTCGCTCTCCTCGGGCACCGAGCCCTCGGGAACGCCGAGCTCCGCCTTCGCCAGCGCCGCCACCTTCGTCGGAATCTCCTCGGCCTTCAGCGACTGGACGTAGGTCATCTCCCGCTCGTGGCACTCGCGCGTCTCCGGCCCGTGCAGCCACGCCGGCTCCATCCCCTCCGGCAGCCGGCTGACCAGCTCCAGGTTGGACACCGACTCGGCCAGGTACGCCAGCCGGCGCAACCGCGCCTCCTCGGGCAGCGCCGAGAAGACCTGGAAGCCCTCGAACAGCGCGTCGCGGTTGTCGCCCGTGGCCAGGTGCGCCAGCTCCAGCGCCGCCTCGCTCGACTCCAGCGCCTCGTCCCAGTTGTTGTCCGGGTTGAAGCCCGCCTCCAACAACGACGTGTACAGCTGCGTCGCCGCCAGCCGCCGCCGAGCCTCCTGCAGGTGCTCCACCACATCGTGCGTCAGCCGCAGCTCCAAGAGCGCGCCCGTCGTCCGAGGGTCGATGGACCCCGTCAGGTCATCCACGTCCACTTCTTCGCGCAGCGCGGCCTTCAACACCTTCGCCGCGGAGAAGCGAGCCAGCGGCAGCACGCCCACTTCGCGCAGGTACATGGCCGACACGGCCGCGTCCTTGGCACCCATCCGCAGCGCCTTCTGCGCCTTCTCCACCACCCCCGGGTCCGCCGACGGCTTCTTGTTCTCCAGCCGCGTCTTCACCGCCTCGCGATAGAGCGTCTCCAGCGAGCTGCCCGGAGGCATCCGCTGCGGCACCAGCGGCCGCAACCCCGGCACATCCAGCACCCACAACGGCGGCATCGCCAGGCGCTTCAGGCCCCGGAAGAAGAGCGAGCCGGGCGGGTCCTGCGGCTTGAACGGCGGCAGCTCCTCGGACGGCTCTCCCATCATGAGCGCAGCGGCCTGCACGCCCAGCGCCTTCTCCCGCTGTTCGCGGGTGAACGCGGTGATGCCCTGGGCCGGCGGCGGAGGCGGAGGAGGCGCTTCCTCCCCGTCCAGACCGACCACCCGGTCCATGTCCACATCGTCCATCTCCACTTCGTCCAGGCCCTTGGCGCCCGTGAAGTCACAGCGGAGCAGCTTCAGCTTCTCGAAGTTGGCCCCTTCGAGGTTGGCCCCCCGGAAGTCACAGTCCTGGAGCCGTCCGCCGTGGAAATAGGCGTTCGTCAGGTCCGTGTCCCGGAAGTTGATTTTCGACAGATCGCATTTCTCCCACTCGGAGCCGGTGAGATCGAGGCCCGAGAGGTCCGCGTTGGCGGAGAAAAGTTGCGTGAAGGTGGCGCCAGTGTGCTCGGTCGGGACCTGACCGCCCTTGCGCAGTCGGTTCCACTCGGCCGACCCGTTCTGGAGGAGCTGCTCGATACTGGGGGCTTTCGGCATGGACCGGGGATTATTCGTATGGTCTGGTCCGCGCGCCAGCACAAATGATCGAGTACCGAATCGAAACCGACACCGCCGGGATGCGCCTGGACAAGCTCCTGCGCAAACGGCTCCCCACTGTCCCCGTGAGTCACCTGTTCAAGATGATTCGCACCAAGAAGGTGCGGGTGAACGGGAAACGTGCCCAGCCCGAGCAGTTGCTCGCGGACGGAGACGTGCTCACCATCCGTGGCGACGAGCAGACGCTCAGGGGAGAGGACCGTCCGAAAGTGGACCGTCCACCCCCGCCGGTGGACCCCAGCCGGCTGGTCATTCTGAGAGAGGACGACTGGTTGATGGCCGTGGACAAGCCCAGCGGGATGGCCGTCCATACCGGAAGCGGCATCACCGGCGGAACGCTGGTGGACTACGTGCGCGCCTATCTGGGACCGAAGGCCGTCCGCAACGACTTCACGGCGTCACCCGCCCACCGCCTGGACCGGGAGACCTCCGGCGTCATCCTGGTCGCCAAGCGGCGCCCGGCGATGGTGCACTTCACGGAGGTCTTCACCCACGGGCTCTCCAAGAAGCGCTACGTCACCCTGGTGAAGGGGAAGATGCCCAAGGAGTCCGGCGTCATCGACCTGCCCCTGTCGGAGCACCAGCAGACGGCCGAGTCCAAGGCCCGCCGCGGCGTCAACATGCAGGAGGCCCTCACCCGGTGGAAGGTCGTCAAGCAGTCGGGCGAGGTGGCGCTCCTGTCCTGCTCCATCGAGACCGGGCGCACCCATCAGATAAGAAGGCACCTGGCCTCCATTGGCCACCCGGTGGTCGGGGACAAGAAATACGGTGACTTCGCCTTCAACCGCGACGTGCAGGCGCGCTGGGGGCTCAAGAGGTTGTTCCTGCACGCCGAGCGCATCGAATTTCCACACCCCGAAGGGGGGGCGAAGGTGGCAGTGGAAGCCCCCATCCCCCCCGAGCTCCGAGACGTGCTCAAGCGGGCCGCATTGCTGCCCTGAGGCCGTGACGCCCGCGAGGTTCCGATACACGTATGTCCGACTCCAAGACGACTGACCGAAGCCGCTCGAAGCTGGTGCTCAAGGGGGTCCCCCCCGGGCGCTGGTGGAAGGTGCTGCTGAAGCTGGGTGGCTGGCTGGCCTTGACGGGCGCCACGGCGGGCGCGGTGGGCCTGGTCGCCATCTATTACGTGTACTCGGACGGGCTGCCGGCCATCCCCAAGGTGGACGAGTACTGGCCGCCCATCGTCACGGAGGTCTACACCGACGACGCGGTGCTCGCGGGCGAGTTCTACAACGAGCGCCGCAAGGTCGTGCCCTACGAGCGGATTCCGAAGCGGCTGGTGCAGGCGTTCATCGCCAGCGAGGACTCCAGCTTCTTCGACCACTTCGGCGTGGACCTCCTGGGAACCTCGCGCGCGGCCTTCAAGACGATTGGCTCCAAGCTGGGCCTGCGCTCCGGCGGCATCCAGGGTGGCTCCACCCTGACGCAGCAGACGGCGAAGGCGGTGCTCATCTCCGCGGAGGGCTACAAGTCCGCCACCGCGAAGACGCTCACCCGCAAGATTCGCGAGGCCATCCTCGCCCTGCGGCTGGAGCAGTCGCTCACCAAGGAAGAGATTCTCTACCTCTACCTGAACAACGTCTTCCTCGGGCACCACAGCTACGGCGTGCAGAGCGCGGCGGAGAACTACTACCGCAAGGACGTGCGCGATTTGACGCTCGGGGAGATGACGCTCATCGCCGGCCTTCCGCAGGCGCCCAGCCGCTATTCGCCCTTCCTGCGTCCGGAGGCCGCCCGCAGGCGCCGCTCCTACGTGCTGCGCCGCATGCTGACGGAGGGGATGATTTCGCAGGCCGAGCACGACACGGCCAATGCGGAGGTCGTGAACGTGTTCCCGGTGGAGGACGTCTTCCACGAGTTCGCTCCGTACTTCGTGGAGCAGGTGCGCAAGGACGTGGTGGACCGGTACGGCAACCCCGTGCTGCTCAAGGACGGCCTCAAGATCTTCACCACCATGGACAGCGAGCGTCAGCGCGCCGCGCAGGACGCGGTGATGGATGGCCTGCTCTCCGTGGACAAGCGCCAGGGCTGGCGCGGGCCGGTGCAGCAGCTCACGCCGGAGGCGCTGAAGACCTTCATCGACCGCGCGAAGAAGTCCATGGGCAAGGACGCGCTCTCCGAGGGCCGGCTCTACGTGGCCGCCGTCACCCAGCTGGATTCGGACGGCAAGGGCGCGGACATCCAGGTGGGCCCGCATGCGGGGCGGCTGCCGCTGCTCGGCATGCGCTGGGCGCGCAAGGTGAACCCGGAGGGCTACTACCCGGCGATGATGATTTCGTCGGTGAAGAAGGCCATCGCCGTGGGCGACCTCGTCGTCGTCCGTCACGTGACGAAGAAGGACCTCACGGACGACAAGGAGCAGTGGGACAAGAAGCTGGCGGAGGACATCCCCGAGGAGGGTGTGAAGCTCTTCCGGCTGGAGCAGACGCCCGAGGCGCAGAGCGCGCTCGTCTCCGTGGACCCCCACCGCCAGTACCTCACGGCCATGGTGGGCGGGTACGACTTCGACGACAACGAGTTCAACCGCGCCTTCCAGGCGTGCCGTCAGCCGGGCAGCTCGTTCAAGCCCTTCGTGTACTCGGCGGCGCTGGAGCAGCTGAACTGGACGGAGGCGACCGTCATCGTCGACTCGCCGATTGTCGAGCACGACCCGGACAACAAGGTGTCCTGGAAGCCGGCGAACTACAGCGAGGAGTTCGTGGGTGACGTGCTGCTGCGCACCGCGCTCGTCAACTCGATGAACATCCCCGCGGTGAAGACGTTCGGCGCGGTGGGCGTGAAGAACATGGCGGCGTGGAGCACGAAGCTGGGCATCACCACGCCCATGAACATGGACTTCTCCGCGGCGCTCGGCTCCTCGTGCGTGTACCCGCTGGACCTGGCCAACGCCTACGCGACGTTCAACCGCTACGGCCGCAAGAAGCCCACGTACTTCGTGCGCAAGGTGGAGGACCGCTTCGGCCGCACGCTGGAGGACCACACCGCGTTCGACGACGCGTGGGCGCCGCTGCAGGACCGCGTGGCCGCTGGCTATGCGCGCCTCTTCGAGCCCGGTGAGCAGGTGATGAGCGCGGAGGTCGGCTTCATCCTCACGCACCTGCTGCGCGGCGTGGTGCTCCAGGGCACGGGTGGCCCGGCCACTCGCCTGGGCAAGCCCGCGGCGGGCAAGACGGGCACGACGAACGACTCCTTCGACGCGTGGTTCGCGGCGTACACGAGGGACCTCGTGACGGTGGCGTGGGTGGGCTACGACTTGAACCCGCATCCGCTCGGTCGCTACGAGACGGGTGGCCGCGCGGCGCTGCCCATCTGGCTCAACTACATGAAGCGCGCGCTGGAGGGCCGGCCGCAGTCGGAGTTCTACCCGTGGCAGTCGATGGACCTGGTGCGGCTCCACATCGACAAGAAGACGGGCAAGATTGCCAGCCCCGGCGCGAAGGGCTCGGAGCTGATGTTCTTCAAGAAGGGCACCGAGCCGAAGGACGCCGTGCCCGACAAGAACCAGGTCGACGTGGACCAGTTCATGATGGGCGCGCAGTAGCGCTTGCTCCAGTGGACCTCCGGGCCCCGTGCGCCTCCCTCGGGAGGACGCGGGGCCCGAGTCGTTACAGGCTCTGGCGTCGAAGCAGCAGGGCGGTGATTCGCCCCTGGCGTGCGGACGGCGGCAACGGCCTCATCAGGCTCCGGTGCGGAAGCGGCGCGCGGGCTCCACGTGACGCTGGATGGCCGCGCGGAGCGACGCCACATCCGGCCCCGCTTCGAGCACGGAGCGCGTCGCGGTGGGGATGATTTGCGCCTCGCGCCCGGCGAACAGGCCCTTGAGGTCGTCGAAGCCGGCGCCCTGCGCGCCGATTCCAGGCGTCAGCATCAGCGCACCGCCAAGTCGCTCCACGATGCCCCGGTCCGACGCGGGAAGGGTGGCCCCCATCACCGCGCCTGCGGGAAGCACGCCCGGGCCCGCCTTCTCGTTCAGCTCACGCAGGCCGTCCGCGAGGACCTCCGCCACGGTGCGCCCATCGGCACCCGTGGACGTCTGGAGCGACGTGCCCTCCGGGTTGGAGGAGCGCACGACGAGGAAGGCACAGGCGCCGGAAGCCCGCGCCCGCTCAATCGTCTTCACCAACGCGCCCAGGCCCAGGTACGCGGAGAAGGTGGCCGCGTCCGCTTCGTAGGCGCTGCCCGCGCCGAAGACGGTCTCCGCGTAGGCGTCCATGGTGGAGCCGATATCCCCGCGCTTCACGTCGAGCAGCGCGAGCGTGCCCGCCGCCTTGAAGCGCTTCATCAACGCCTGGAGGGTCTGGAGTCCCGCGGGGCCGTGGCGCTCGAAGAACGCGCTCTGCGGCTTCACCACCGCGACGCTGTCACCGGCCGCGTCCGCGATGCGCTCGCAGAAGTCGGAGAGGCCTTGCGCGGTGTCGGGCAGTCCCCAGCGCGCGAGCAGGTCCTTCGACGGGTCGACGCCGAGGCAGAACGGAGAGCGCTCATCGGCGAGCCGGGCGAAGCGCTGGGCGAAGGATTGAGGGGTCGTCACCGTTCCAGCTCCTGGGAAGCGTCAGCGCAGCCGGCGGGCGGCGGCGTCGAACAGGGGATTGGGCAGCACCTTCGCCAGCCGCGAGGGCAGGGCGAGTTGCCACGGGAAGGACAGCTCCGTGTCGCCGCGCAGGATGGCCGTGCCCATCAACTCCACTGCCGCGTCCGTCTCCATCAGGAAGGGCATCGGGAAGTGGTTGTCGGCGGTCATCTCGCTCTTCACGAAGCCCGGGTAGATGGTGGTGACGCGCACGCCGGTGCTGCTCAGGTCCACGCGCAGGCTCTCCATGAACGTGGCGAGGAACGCCTTTGAGGCGGAGTACGCCGCATGTCCCGCAAGCCCCCGGTGGCCCGCGAGGCTGGAGATGCCCACCACGTGTCCTCGGCGACGCTCCACCATGCTGGGCAGCACGGCCGTCAGCGTGGCGGCGGCGCCGGTGACGTTGGTGTCGATGATGGCGCGCACCTTGTCCCATTCCAGGCGCTTGCCATGCGTGACACCGCCGACGCCGGCGTTGGCGACGACGAGGTCCAGGCCGCCGCACTCCGAGTCGAGCTCGCGCAGGCGCTCCAGATGGGACTCCGTGCGCGTGACGTCCAGCTCCAGGGGCTCCACCGTCGCGCCCGCGGCCTGGGCCTCGGCGGCGAGGGCCTGGAGCTGCGGCATCCTGCGCCCGGCGGCGAAGACGCGCAGGCCGCGCTTGGCCAGCCACAGCGCCAACCCTCGTCCCAGGCCGCTCGAGGCGCCCGTCACCAGCGCCGTCCGGTAGCTCATCTCCGCCATGGTGTCTCCTCCTGGCTGCGTCGCTGCTTCTCGCACGGTTGACGGCGGAATTGGGACACAAAACCATGCGGGGCCTTGTCCGGTCGGCCGGGTCCGAAGGGCCAGGGTGTTGACGAGCATGCACGCGCTGGCCCTCCCGTGCGTGTCGCGCGCGGTGCCGGGCCGATGGCACGGGGCCTGCTCGTCCGCACCTTGTCTCCACGAGGAGGGACGCGCACATGACGCCCTCGAACTGCGTGCTCGCCATCGACGACGACCCCGACATCCTGCTGGCATTCAAGGACGTGCTGGAGCTGGAGGGGCACAGCGTGTTGCTGGCGCGCGGTGGGCGCGAGGCGCTGGAGCTGTTGCGCGGGGGCGCAAGGCCCTCCGTGATTCTGTTGGACTTGATGATGCCGGACGGCAACGGCTGGGAGTTCCGCGACAGGCAGCGCGCCGATGCCTCACTGGCGCCCATCCCCGTGGTGGTCATCTCCGGGCAGGGCGTGAGCGCGCGCGAGGTCGCCGCGCTCGGCGTGGACGACTACCTGCGCAAGCCCGTGGACGTGGAGCAACTGCTCGGCGCTGTCTCGCGCTACGTGCTCGACGAGGATGAACACCCTCAGCCCCTGTGAGGCGGAGGCCCGCGCCGCTCGATGGACGCGGGCCTCACTCACTCAGGCGCTCAGTGCATGCCCGAGGGCGCGCTCTCCAGCTTGGCGACCACCTGGTCCACCGAGAAGCTCGACGGACTCTGGCGCGGCGGGAACTCGCGGAAGCTCGCGAGGAACTGGGCCACGGCCTGCTGCGCTGGCACGAAGTAGAAGGCGTGGTCGATGAGCCAGCGCTGGTAGCCGACGGCGTCCTGCGAGCGCTCCAGCGGGTCGGCGCGCAAGTCGAACGCGAGCGGGGCGCGGCGGATGGTGAAGGGCTCACCCCAGGCCTCGATGCCCTTGGCGTTCTGCTCGGCGAAGACGAGCTTCATGCGCCCGTGGCGCACGGCGACCAGCTCGCCGTCGTCGCCGAAGTAGAAGAACTGCGTGCGCGCGGAGGGCCCCTTGCCGGACAGCAGCACCGTCTGGTCGTGGCCATCCAGGTGGACCTTGAAGCTCTTGTCGTTGGCCTCGTGGCCGCTCTTGAGCTTGTCCACGATGTCCGGGTCGCCCGCGGCGGCGAGGAAGGTGGGCAGCCAGTCCTCGGACGAGAACAGCTCGTTGATCTGCGTGCCGGGCTGAATCACGCCGGGCCAGCGCACGACGCACGGCGCGCGGAAGGCGCCTTCCCAGTTGGTGTCCTTCTCCCCGCGGAAGGGCGTCATGCCGCCGTCGGGCCACATGCACGTCATCGCCCCGTTGTCCGTGGTGTAGACGACGATGGTGTCCTCCGACAGCCCCAGCGAATCGAGCTTGTCGAGGAGCTGTCCCACCATGCCGTCATGCTCCACCATGCCGTCCGGGTAGAGGCCGAGCCCCGTCTTGCCCCGCGACTCCGGCTTCAGGTGCGTGTGGACGTGCATGCGCGTGGTGTTGAACCACATGAAGAAGGGTGCGTCGGACTTCTTCGAGTCCTCCAGGTAGTCCATGGCGGAGGAGAGGAACTCCTCGTCCACCGTCTCCATCCGCTTCTTCGTCAGCGGGCCGGTGTCCTCGACTTTCTGCCCGCCCTTGCCGTCCGACGTGCAGCGCAGCACGCCGCGCGGACCGAAGCGCTTCTTGAAGGCCGGGTCCTTGGGGTAGTCCGGGTTCTCCGGCTCCTCCTCCGCGTTGAGGTGGTAGAGGTTGCCGAAGAAGTGGTCGAAGCCGTGGACGGTGGGCAGGAACTCGTCGCGGTCTCCCAGGTGATTCTTTCCGAACTGCACGGTCCGGTAGCCCCGGGCCTTGAGGAGGTCGGCGATGGTCGGGTCCTCGGGCTGGAGGCCGACCTTGGCGCCCGGCATGCCGACCTTGGTGAGGCCGGTGCGGAACGGACACTGGCCGGTGATGAAGGCCGCGCGACCCGCCGTGCAACTCTGTTGCGCGTAGTAGTCGGTGAGGAGCGCGCCCTCTTTCGCCAGCCGGTCGATGTTCGGCGTGCGGTAGCCCATCACCCCGAGGTTGTAGGCGCTGACGTTCCAGTAGCCGATGTCGTCACCGAAGATGACGAGGATGTTGGGCTGCTTCTTCGCTTCCTTCTTCTTCTGTGGCGTCGCCATCGAATCCCCCAGGAGTGAATGTGGAATAGGAGTGAGCGCGGCGACCCTGGGGGACAAGGAGGAGCGGACGGGTGGACAGGCCGATGGTGCAACGGCTCGGTCCGACTTCGGCGCTCACGGACAGCTGCCTCGGCTCGGAGGGCGATGGCTCGGGTGATGGCGCGTGGCCACCTTGCGGCGTTCCGCGAGTCTCGGGTGGATGGATGCCAGGAGTCAGGCCGTGGGGGCTGTTGCTGTTTCTCCTGGTGTCGCCCCTGGCCCGGGCGCAGGACGCGCACTACTGGACGCGGCAGTTCGGCAACCGTGCGTGGCTGCTCGGCGGCGCGTTCATCTCGAATCCGGGGGACATCAGCGCCGTCTATTACAACCCGGGCGCGCTCGCGCTCCTGGCCACGCCGGAGCTGGAGCTGACGGGGACCGTCTTCGAGTCCACGAGCCTCACCGTGCGCAACGGCCAGGGCAACGGGCAGAGCCTCACCGAGTCGAGGGTCGATGTGCTGCCGTCGCTCATCGCGGGCTCGCTGCGCTGGGGCTTCCTGGGCAAGTCGCGCCTCGCCTATTCACTGCTGACCCGCCAGGGGTTCACTGCCTCGCTGGAGTCTCGCGAGCAGGGCTCGGGGACGAACCTGGGCGGGGTGCCGGGCATGGACCAGCTCGCGGCGGACGTGCGGCTGGACCAGGACGTGGGGGAGTACTGGGCGGGGCTGACGTGGTCCTTTCCCCTGGGCAAGCACGTGGGCGTGGGCGTGAGTCCGTTCGCGGCGGTGAGGGACCAGGAGACGAACATCCAGGTGCTCGCGCAGGGCTCGGGTCCCGGAGGCAGCGCGCTGCTGTCCACGCTGGGGAGGGACTTCCACCTGCGACACGTGCGGCTGCTCGCGAAGCTGGGCGTGAGCTACCAGCGCGAGCACCTGTCCGCGGGCCTCACGGTGACGACGCCAAGCCTGGCGCTGTGGGGGGAGGGAGAGTCGAGCTTCGAGCGCGCGATACTGGAGCGGGGCTTCGGGCTGTCCTCGCTGCCTGCGTCCGCCTTCGACTTCCAGGAGGGACTGGAGGCGAGGTTCCAGTCGAACTGGGCGGTGGCGCTCGGCGTGAGCGGGACGCTGGGGAGCACCTCCGTGTACCTCGCGGCGGAGGGCTTCGCCCGGGTGAAGCCCTTCACGCTGGTCGATGCCCAGGCCTTCTCTCCCCGTGACTCCCAGGAGGTCATCGACCCGGACGTCGACTTCGCGCTCGCGCCGCTGGTCAACGTGGCGCTGGGCGTGGAGCAGAGACTGGGCTCCCGGTTGCGCGCGTACCTGAGTGCCCACACGGACTTCAGCGGCGTGACGCAGACGCCGAACACGAACGCGCTGCTGTCGGGCTGGGACCTCTACCATGTGGCCACCGGCCTGCACTTCACCGTGGGCCGCTCGCGCTTCACGTTGGGCGGGAATGTGGCCTGGGGACAGCAGACCACGGAGCGCCTCGCGGACGCGCTGGAGCGCGCGGGCCTCCAGCCGCTGTCAGCGAGCCAGAAGGTCCGTTTCCTCCAGCTCAGCCTCATCATCGGCGCCAGCTTCGCGCTGGTGGAGAAGGACGAGAGTCCCGATGAGGACACCGCCGACGAGGCCCCGACGATGCGTTGACGCCGCCGCGCGCGGAGGAGACACGGCGTCGCCCTGGAGGGCCGCTTTCCGCGCGCGTGACGGGTCCCCACCTCCAGGTTCGGGCGGTTCGCGTTCATCGCGTGGCGCCGGACTGCTTCGGAAGGGCAGGTCGCCGGGAGGGCGGCGCGCATGAGCGAGGCACCAGAGCCCGGGGCGCTGCTCGACGAGGACGCGACGGTGGCCTTGCTGCTCGACCTCGCGCGGGCGCTGCACCTGTCGTACGTGCCGTCCTTCGGCGTGGAGAGTCGCGTGAGGAAGGCGGCTCGGGCCTGGGGGCTTGAGGTGGAGGTCTTCACCCTCCAGACGCTCGCGGTGACGGAGGTGCGCTCGGGTGCGGCGCGCCGGGTCGACTTCCACCGGCTGCCCTTCAATCCGCATTGGAACCTGCGCCGTGCCGCCGCGCTGCTCCTGCTGTCGGAGTCGGTTGCGCGAGGGAAGCTCACGGTAGCCGAGGCGCGCTCCGAGCTGGACCGAATCATGGCGCCGCATCGGCTGCATCCCGAGTGGCTCGTCTTCCTCGCATATGGCGTGTACGGCGCGGCGGTCGCCGCTCGCGTCGGTGGTGGCTGGTGGGAGCTGGTGGCGGCGCTCGCGGTGGGGGTGCTCGCGGGTGGCATTCACTTCGGCACGCTCAAGTCCGAGCGCATGGACCTGCAGAAGAGCTTCCTCGCCGCGTTCCTGGGGACGCTGCTCGCGTTCGGGCTGACCTTCGTGCTGCCGCGGTTCGATGCGGCACGTGCCCTCTTCGGCGGCGTGACGCTGCTCGTGCCCGCGATGGTGGTGACGCTGGGCTCGGCGGAGCTGGTGGGCGAGTCGGTGGAGGCGGGGCTCTCGCGGCTCACCTACGGGCTCTTGCGCTTCCTCATGCTGGCCGTCGGCATCGTCGCCGCTGGCACGCTCTGGGAGTTGTTCGCGCCGCTTCCGATTCAAACGCATGCGAACGCGCTGCCGCATGCCGTGGTGCTGGTCATCATCGCGGTGGGCGGGCTGGCGCTGACCGTTTGCATGTCCGCGAGGCGCCGCGATACGCCGTGGATTGTGGGCGCGGTGCTGCTGGCTTGGGGCGTCCAGGAGCTCACCAAGGGAGTGTTTGGAGACAGGGGCAGTCCACTCATCTCCGCCTTCGTCCTGGGCGTGGCGGGCCAGCTCTACAGCCGACTGCCGGAGCGGCTCCCGTCGACGCTCATCATGCCCGGACTGTTGCAGCTCGCGCCGGGCTTCATCGGCACGCGGGCCATCCTGGCGCTGCTCGGTGTGCCGGGGCAGGGCGACGACGCCCGGGTGTTCGAGCTGCTGCTCGTGGCGTTGCAGTTGGTGATGGGGCTGCTGTTCGCCTTCATGCTCGGGCTGTCGCATGACGCCCGGGAGAGCACGTGCGAGCGCACGGGGGACTCCAAGCGCGCGAAGCCGGCGGAGACGCCCCGTCACGAGTGACGGCTTCCCGTGCTCCCTCAGTGGGAAGGCGTCGAGAGGCGCTCTTCGTACCAGCGCCGCGCATCCTTGAGTTGAACGTGGGTGTCACCGGGCTTCACCTGGACCGCGCCGCTGAGGAGGCCCACCTTCGCGAAGATGAGCGCGTGCGTGCTGCCCCGCGCCGTATCCAGACGCCCCTCCAGTTCGAGCCCGTCCGCCTTCGCGTGCAGCGCGTTTATCTGGAGTCCCGCGTCGCTCATCCGCGCCTGCCCGGTGACCTCCAAGTCCTTGGCCTCCAGCAATGGGGAGAGGAACCCCGGCAGCTTCTTCTCTTCCGTGAGCAGCGCGACGAACGGGTCCGCGTTGGAGAAGTGCGCGGAGAAGTGTGCCTCCAACTCGGCGGGGTCGAGGGTCAACCGCGCCTGGGGCAAATCGAAGCTCCCGCTCCATCCCCGAATCTGGGTGTGCGGCACATCCACCGAGACGTGGTGCAGATGAACCGCCGAGCCATCCAGGCCCAGGCGCTTGCCGTGCAAACTCAGGCGCCGCGCATCGACCTCGACGGACGCCTTGCCGAGCACGCGGGCCTCCGCCCACCGTCCCTCCACGAGGTCCGAAGAGAGGTTCAGTCGCAGTCGCTGAGGCGTCTGCTGTCCGGCCGAGCTGTCCGACGCCTCCAGCGTGGCGTGACCCGACTCCACGCGGAAGGTCTTCCCCATCCACGCGTTGAGCATCCGCAGGTCCACGGGCCGACTCCTCGTCACGCGCAGCTCGTGCTTCACCTGCGTCGCCGCGTCGGGGTCATGCATCTTCCCATGCAACGTGAGCGCGACCTCCGGGACCTCCAGTACACGTCCCCCTGTGCCTTCCACGTGGACGGGAGCGAAGCGCATCCGCAGCACGCTGCGCGTCCCGGAGGCCCTGTCCTCCGTCACCTCGCCATGAACACGCCAGGGGGCACGCACGCGCGCGGAGCCCACCCTCAGCTCCAGCGGAGCCCCGCTCGCATCCACGCGGCTGCCCGCGGCCAGCTTTCCTCCCTGGATGCGCACCTCCGCGTCGAGCTGGCCGGCGCCCTCGCCCAGCAGGTCCGGGTGCTCCCGGGACACCAGCGCCCCGAGCCACGCGAGGTCCAGTACCTCCATCTTCACAGCCAGCCGCCCGTCGAACCGCTCCACCCGGCGCTTCTCTTCTCCTGCCGGTCGGACCGCATCGAGGGCCAGCTCGCTGGACACCTCCCGCACGCGCGCCACCGTCCGCCCCTCCAGCTCCAGTGCTCCGTCGGAGAGGCGGAGCGCCTCCAGCGTCACGGTGAGCCGCTGTCCCGCGACCAGGTGCACCGCGCCCTTCAGCTGTCCCGGGCCCACATAACGCACCGGCTTCAACATCAGCTCGCGCAGTTCCTCCAACTCGACGCCGCGCAGCTCGATGTCCCACGGGTGTGCGCTCGGGTGTCTGGCGGGTGCCTGCTCCAGCGCGGGCATGGGCTCCGCCCGCACGCTCACACCTCGGGCATTTACTCCGTCAGCACGCACCCGACGGGACAGGAGCGCGAACAGGGACGTGTGGGCGTCTACCTGCTCCGCGTCGAGGCGCCACGCCACGCGTGCGTCTCGCTGCTGCACGAAGAAGCCTTGGAGGTGCACGGGCCCGGGCCACAGCCACCAGCCTCTGTGCCAATCCACCTGGGTCCTCGGCGTGGCCCTGGCGAGCAGCGCGGGCACCAGGCCGACATTGAGCGCCAGGTTCAGCAGTGCTTCCAGCGCCAGCACCACCACGAGTCCCCACTTGAGGACTCGACGCCATCCACCTCGCCGCGCGCGAACTCCGGGAGGGGCGCGCGACGCCAGGGGCGCTTCGATGGACATGAAGCCCTCCCGGGCACGGCGGGTCCGTCAGGAGGTAGCCACGCGCGTGCTTCCACGCATCGCACCCGGGGGCAGCGTCACGTCCACACCCGACGAAGCCCTGGCCCCAGGAGGCGAGGCGCTGGGACTACGACAGCGCGCTCCAGTACGGCTTCATCACCTGCCGGCTCGCGGCCAGCGCTTCCTTCGCGTCCGTGTGGACGTCGCCGGTGGGGAAGCTGTCGGTGCGTCCGGCGAGCACCTCGATGCAGGCGTGCACGGACTGGGACAGGCCCTCCAGCGAGTAGCCCCCTTCGAGCAGCAGCACCAGCTTGCCGTCACAGACGCGCTCGGCGAGCGCGCGCATCGCGGAGCACATGGCCGCGAAGCCTCGCTCGGTGACGTCCATGCCGCCGATGGGGTCGTGCTGATGCGGGTCGAAGCCCGCCGACACCACCACCAATTGCGGACGGTACGCCTCCGCCACGGGCAGGAGCAGCTCCTCGAAGAGCATCCCGTAGTCCGCGTCGGAGTTGCCGCCCGGAAGACCCACGTTCACCGTGTAGCCCTCACCCGCGCCCCGCCCCACCTCGGGCGTGGCGCCGGTGCCCGGGTAGTAGGGGAACTGGTGCACCGACTGGTACATCACGTCGCGGCGCCCCCAGAAGGCCGCCTGCGTGCCGTTGCCGTGGTGCACGTCCCAGTCGAGGACGAGGACGCGCTCGGCGCCCAGCCGGCGCCCCGCCTCCGCCGCGATGGCCGCGTTGTTCAGGAGGCAGAAGCCCATGGCGCGGTCCGGCTCCGCGTGGTGTCCGGGAGGACGCACCAGGGCGAAGGCGTTGCGCGCCTGCCCCGCCATGACGGCCTCCACCGCCTGCACCGAGGCGCCCGCGGCCAGCCTCGCCGCGTCCACGCTGTCTGGAGAGACGTGCGTATCGGCGTCAATCTGGGCCTGGTGCCCGCTGAGCTTGCGCAGGCGCGTCAGCAGCTCCGGGGTGTGCACCGCCGTCAGCTCCGCGTCCGTCGCCGAGCGGGGGGCCGCCATCACCGTGCCCCGCACGGGCGCGCGCGCGAGCACCCCGAGGATGCGCTGCAGGCGCGCGGGAGACTCCGGGTGGCCCTCTCCCGGGTCGTGCTGGAGGAAGAGGGGGTCGGTCAGCAGCAGGGTGGGCTTCATCGGGTATGACCTTACGCATCCAGACGTGGAGAAGTCAGGCTCCCGCCGGGCGGAGGGGCGGACGAGGGCTCCACCCCGGTTCTTGCCCTGTCGGTGTTTCCCTCCCTACAGTGCCTCGCCTTGGCTCCGCGCTTCAAGAAACCCGGACTGCGCAGCATCCTGCTCGGCTCCTTCGCCGTGGTGCTGGCCCTCATCCTCGGGACGCTCTACTTCGTCGTCCCTTCCCGGGTGGAGGACTTCCTGGAGACGCGCCTGACGAAGCACGGCGACGACAAGGTGCACCAGGCCGCGAGGGACCTGGCGAACCAGTCCGTCTCCACGCTTCCTCCGCTGCTGGAGACGCTGCACGGCGGTGATGACGACTTCGCGGTCATCGCCGTCCTCGGCGCTGACGGCAGGATGCAGGCCGTCCACCCGCCCGGCGCGGAGGCGTGGCTGCAGAAGAACCTGCGGGAGCGACTGGAGGACAGCCCCGGCGCCCCGCTGGACGGAGCCCTCTTCGACAACGGCAATCGGGCCATCGTGCGCCCGGTCATCCTGCGCGAGGGCCCGGCCCAGGTGCTGGTGGCGGTGACCTTCTCGTCGCTGGACGAGGTCGTCACCTCGCTGCGCCACGTCGTGCTGCTGGCGTTCGGCATCGGCCTGGCGCTGTTCCTCGTGGTGGCCTTCTTCATCTCCCGCGCGTTCATCCTCGTCCCCCTGGACGCGATGATGACCATGGCGCGAAGGCTCGCGGAGGCGGACCTCACCGGCCGCGTGGACGTCAGCTCTCGCGACGAGCTGGGGTTGCTGGCGGAGGCGCTCAACCGCATCGCCCAGAGCTGGCGCGACACGCTGGGCCGGGTGCGCGGCGTGTCGGACGTGGTGGCCGGCGTCATCGAGCAGATCCACCGCACCGGCACCACCGTGTCGTCCGGCGCCAGCACCGTCCAGGCCCGCGTGGAGGAGACGTCCTCCTCCATGGTGGAGATGATGGCCTCGCTGCGCGGCATCGCCGAGAACGTGGAGGTCCTCTACCAGAGCGCCGAGGAGAGCAGCTCCTCCATCATGGAGATGGCCGCCACCAACGACGAGGTGGCGGAGAACGTCACCGCGATGGCCGCCAGCGTGGAGGAGACCACCAGCGCGATTGAAGAGATGACGTTCTCCATCAAGGAGGTCGCCAAGAACATCCAGGAGCTGTCGTCCTCCACCGAGGAGACGTCCTCGGCCATCAGCCAGATGGACGCGGCCATCGGTCAGGTGGAGGCGAACGCGAAGGAGACGGCGCGCCTGTCCGAGCAGGTCTTCGACGACGCCCAGACGGGCGTGGAGGCGCTGCGCAAGACGCTCAGCGGCATCGACCGCATCAAGGACACCAGCCGCGCGACGGCGGACGTCATCGACAGCCTGGGCCGGCGCATCTCCGAGATTGGCAACATCCTCAACGTCATCGACGACGTGGCCGAGCAGACCAACCTGCTCGCCCTCAACGCCGCCATCATCGCCGCGCAGGCCGGAGACCACGGCAAGGGCTTCGCCGTCGTGGCCGAGGAAATCAAGGACCTGGCCGAGCGCACCGGCGCGTCCACCAAGGAGATCGCCGAGCTCATCCGCAGCATCCAGGAGGAGAGCCGCAACGCCGTGGTGGTGATGAACCAGGGCGCGCGCAACGTGGACGAAGGCGTCCAGCTGGGCCGCGAGGCGGAAGGGGCGCTGCGCAAAATCAACGACAGCACCCAGAAGTCCACGCAGATGGTGAAGGCCATCGCCCGCGCCACCGTGGAGCAGGCGCGGGGCAGCAAGCAGGTGACCGCCTCGATTCATCGCATCAGCGAGACGGTGCAGCAGATATCGAAGGCCTCCAACGAGCAGGCCAAGGGCGGCGAGCAGATCATGAAGAGCGCGGAGAAGATGAAGGCGCTCACCGCCCACGTGCAGCGCAGCAGCCAGGAGCAGGCGCACGGCAGCAAGCAGATCACCCGCTCCATCGAGAGCATCAACGAGATGGTGACGCACCTGAACCGCGCCCAGAAGGAGCAGACCAAGGGCAGCGAGCAGGTGCTCAAGGCCGTGGAGACCATCAAGGGCGTGTCCGAGCACCAGACACGCTCCGTCAAGCAGCTCGAGGAGGCCATCGACAACCTCCAGCGGCAGGCGGAGATCCTCCGGGGCGAGGTGCGTCGCTTCCGCGTGTAGTAGTCGTGCGCGTCGCCCATGAATGGCTTAGGACTGGGGCGGCATGCCGACAGAGCGACAGGTGTCCGAGCGCTGGGTGGTCTTCCTGATTGGCGCGGTCCAGTTCGTCAACATCCTGGACTTCGTGATGGTGATGCCGCTGGGCCCGGACTTCGCGAAGGGGCTGGGCATCGCCTCCTCGCACATCGGCACCATCGGCGGCGCATACACGGCGGCGGCCAGTGTGGCGGGGCTCGCGGGCGGCTACTTCCTGGACCGGTTCGACCGGCGCAAGGCGCTGGCGGTGTCCATGCTGGGCCTGGTCATCGCCACGGCGGCCGGAGGGCTCGCCACGGGACTGTCCACGCTGCTCCTGGCGCGGGTGGTGGCGGGCATCTTCGGTGGGCCGGCGACGTCGCTGTCCCTGTCCATCATCGCTGACCTGATTCCGGTGGAGCGGCGGGGCAGGGCGCTGGGCGCGGTGATGGGGGCCTTCTCCATCGCCTCGGTGGCGGGCGTGCCCATGGCGTTGAAGCTGGCCGAGCACGGAGGCTGGCGGCTGCCCTTCTTCGTGGTGGCGGGCCTGGGCCTGCTGGTGGCGCTGGGCGCCATCTTCTTCCTGCCGCCGGTGCGAGGACATCTGCGGGACGGCCGGGGCCCGGTGCACACGGTGGGCGTGCTGGAGCTGCTGGGCCGCCGCGAGGTTCAGCTGTCGTACCTCATGACTGCGGTGGTGATGATGGCGGGCTTCGTCCTCATCCCCAACATCTCCGCCTACCTCCAACAGAACCTGGGCTACCCGCGCGACTTGCTGTGGCTGCCGTACTTCGTCGGCGGCATCGTGAGCTTCATCACCCTGCGCCTCACGGGGCCGCTGGTGGACCGGCTCGGGGCCTTCAAGGTCGGGACGGTGGGCTCGGTGCTGCTCCTGTTCTCCACCTACGTGGGCTTCGTGCACTACCCTCGCTGGCTGCCGATTCCGCTGCTCTTCGTGCTGTTCATGACGGCCATGGGCGTGCGCAACGTGTCCTACAACACGCTCACCTCGCGCGTGCCGGACAACCCGGTGCGCGCGCGCTTCATGTCGTTGCAGTCCGCCATCCAGCACATGGCCTCCGCCCTGGGGGCCTTCCTGAGCGCGCAGCTCCTGACGGACCTGCCGGATGGCACGCTGGGGGGAATGGGGCGGGTGGCCGCCGTGTCCATGGTCCTGTCGCTGCTGCTGCCGCCGGTGTTGTGGGTGGTGGAGCGGCAGGTCAGGTCCAAGGAGCAGGCCCGGGCGCTGGCGGTGCCTGCCGAGCAGGGCCTGGCCGTCCCCTTGTCGCCTCAGGCACACCCACACCAGTAGTGTGTGGGTCCGCCAGGGGGCCCGGTTGCCCCCCGCCCACGGTGACGGGCGGATGTCAGGATGTGTCGAGCGGTTGCGCCAGGGGGCCCGGGGCGCGATAAACCGGGCTGCTTCGGGAGCCCGTCAGGACATGTTCAACATCGGCGCAGGCGAAATGGTGCTCATCGCGGTGGCCGCGCTGCTCATCCTCGGGCCGCAGCGGTTGCCCGAGCTGGCGCGTGCCATCGGCAAGTTCATGCGGGAGTTCCGTCGCCAGACGGACGAGGTCCGCAACGTGGTGGAGCGTGAGTTCTACACCATGGACCACGAGCTGAACCGCGACCCCACCCCCCCGATTCGTCCGGGGACGGCCTTCGCGAACTCGCCTGCTCCCCAGGCCCTCCCTCCCGACGCCTCGTACGCGCTGCCCCCCGCCGCCGTCTCCGAGTCCACGGAGCCCACGCCGGAGGCGCAGCACCCCCGCGCTCCGCTGGGCATGGATGGGGTCGACGCGCCGGAGCCCGCGCCCGCGCCTGACGCGGTGGCCTCGGCTCCGCCTGAGTCCGCTGCGCCCGCCGAGCCCGTCGCGCCCGCCGAGCCGCCTACCTCCACCTCGTCATCCGCCGCCGCCGAGGGCGTGGGCGCGGATGGCCTGCCCCGACTCGCGCCGCTGCCTGGAACGGTGGCGCGCAACGCGCCGAAACGGAGCTGACCCCTGAGTTCTCAGACTGCCGCTGACTCCGACCTGCGGATGAGCTTGATGGAGCACCTGTCGGAGCTCCGCGGTCGCCTCTTCAAGTGCACCCTGGCCGTCCTCATCCTGGGGACGGTGTCGCTGCTGTTCGCCAAGCCCATCTTCGGCGTGCTGATGCGGCCGGTGCTGGACGCGCTTCCGGAGGGCAACCGCGCCCTCATCTACACGTCCGGCATCGAGGAGCTGAACGTCCTGATGAAGGTGGGCGTGTACTGCGGCATCTTCCTCACCACGCCCGTCATCCTCTGGCAGATCTGGGGCTTCGTCTCGCCCGGCCTGTTCCCGGAAGAGCGGCGCTACGCGGCGCCCTTCGTCATCTTCGGCTCGCTCGCCTTCCTCGGCGGCGCGTGCTTCTGCTACTTCGCGGTGCTGCCCTCCATGTTCAAGTTCCTCCTCAACGAGGAGGAGACGCTCGCGCTGGAGCAGCGGCTGGACACGGCCCGCCTGCGCGCGGATGACGCCCTGCGCTTCCTCCGAGTGGGCGACGCGGAGCGGGCAGGGGCGCTGGCGAAGGAGACCAGTGCCTCGCTGCGCGCGGATGGTGAAGGCCAGTCTCCGGCGCCCGAGCGGGCACCCTCGCAGTCCGTGGAGCTGAAGTCCCGGCTGGCCGGGCTGGGCAAGCTGGTGGACGCGGCGGCGGACGGCTTCGGCGTCCAGTCTCGCGGCGTGTTGCGGCAGGCGGTGGAGAAGAAGGTGGCGGCGGTGACGGCCTACGCGAAGCAGGACTACGCGGCGGCGTCGGTGGCCATGGACGAGGCGGCGAGCCTGCTGGCGGGCGTGGCCCCCACGCGCACCGAGGAGCTGTCCGGCCTGTGGAAGCTGGAGAAGGAGCTGTCCGCGGGTGAGGCCCGGCACGAGGCGGCGCGGTGGACGCGGCCCATGCTGACGATGCACGAGCAGCTCTCGCTGGTGCTGCTGCTCATCCTCGCCTTCGGCATCATCTTCGAGCTGCCGCTGGTGATGGCGCTGCTCGGCGTGGTGGGCGTGGTGCGGTCGAAGTGGCTGTTCAAGTACCAGCGCCACGCCTTCGTGGTGTGCCTCATCGCGGCGGCCATCATCACCCCGACGGGAGACGTGGTGAACCTGTCGCTGATGGCGGGGCCCATGTTGCTCTGTTACGAACTGGGCGTCCTGCTGGTGTGGTTGGTGGAGCGGCGTCGGGCCCGGAACGCGGCCGAGACGGGCATCACCCCGGTGTCATAGGGTCAGCGACCATGGTGGGCTCCCGCCGGCACTTCCGGGCCAACGTCCGATATCTGCGCGCGCTGCTGCGCCGCTTCCGCACCACCCTGGTGCTGGCGGCGGCGCTGTTCGTCGCGGGGCCGCTGTTGTTCCACTGGCGCTTCAGGGGGCCAGATGGGGCGCCCATCTCCTTTGGCGAAGCGCTGCACCACGTCTACTTCCTGCTCTACGGGCAGCCGTCGCTGCCGTACGTGCATGACTGGTTCATCGAGCTGCTGAACGTGGTGATTCCCCCGGTGGGAATCGCCCTGGTGGCGGACGGCGTCGTGCGCTTCGCCTACCTCTTCTTCGCCCGGCACAAGAACGACAAGGAGTGGATTGAAGTGGTCACCGAGACGATGAAGGGCCACGTCGTGGTGTGCGGGGCGGGGCGGGTGGGTTACCGCGTGGTGACGCAGCTTCGGGAGATGGACAAGGACGTGGTGGTGGTGGAGAAGCGCGAGGACGCCGCCTTCGTCTCCGCGCTGCGGGACGAGAACGTGCCGCTGCTCATCGACGACACGCGCAGCCCGCTGTGCCTGCCGCGCACCAACGTGAAGGTCGCGTCCGCGATTGTCTGCGCCACGGACGACGACCTGGCGAACCTCAACATCGCGCTGGACGCGCGCAAGCTGAACCCCAACATCCGCGTCGTCATCCGGCTGTTCGATGAGGACTTGAGCGGCAAGGTGCGCGACACCTTCAAGGCCGAGGCCCTGTCCAGCTCGTCGCTCGCCGCGCCCGCCATGGCGCTGGCGGCCCTGGACCCGCGCATCGTCCACTCGTTCCACCTGGGCAAGCACCTGATGGTGGTGTCGCTCTTCGAGGCGCGCGAGGGCCTGCCGGGGCTGAACGTCTCCGCCATCCGGGACCGCTTCGGTGGACTGGCGCTGTCGCTCTTGCGCGCGGGCCACGAGCAGCTCCACCCGGTGGGGGATGAAATCATCCGCGTTGGGGACGTGCTGACCGTCCAGGCCTCGTATCCGGAGTACTGCCGCCTGCGTGCCTTCGCCAACGAGTCGGAGCCGCCCATCTGGTCCCACCAGGACCCACTGACGCCGGTGTGGCCGCGCAAGCTGGGCTGAAGTCCCGGCGTCACACCGTCCTCAAGGCCACGGGACGGGGGGCGCCGGTGGACGCGGGCGCGGGGCTCCGGGGCTCCAGCGCCGAGGGAAGCGCGAGGGCTCGCGTGAGCAGGGCCGCGAGCGACTCCCACTCGACGAGGAAGCCGTCGTGGCCGTACACGCTGGACAGCTCCGCGTGCTCAGCATGCCGTCCGAGCGCGCGCAGGCGCCGGGCCAGGGCCTCCATGTGCTCGGGGAAGAAGAGCTGGTCCCTGTCGATGCCCACGCACAGGGCGCTGGCGCGGATGCGCTCCAGGCCGCCGTGCGGCGCGCGTGAGAGGTCGTGGTGGTCCATGGCGCCGAGCTGCGCCAGGTAAGCGCGCGCATCGAAGCGGGCCTCCAGCTTGCGCCCCTGGTGCTCCAGGTAGCTCTGCACGGGGTAGAGCGCGCGGGAGGACCACGTGGGTGGGCGCGGCTGACTGGCTTCCAGGCCGGGCTCGGCGCGGTAGGTGAGCATCGCGAGCTGTCGGGCCAGTTCGAGTCCGCGATGCGGTGCCTCGGGGAAGCCCGGGTCGAGGAGCAGGGCCTGTCGCGCGACGTGGTTGAGGCCCACCACCCACGGGGACGCGGCCTCGGCGGTGGCGATGGGGGTCATGCGCGCGAAGCGCTCCGGGGCGAGCGCGGCGAGGCAGAGGACAATCATCCCGCCCAATGAGCCGCCGGTGACGAGGTCCACCTCCTGGATGCCCAACGCGTCGAGCGCGAGGAGGATGCTTCGTGCCTGGTCCCACGGGGTGACGGTGGCGGGGAGGTGCTGCTCGTCCTGGCGGAGGTCGCCCTTGGCGAGCGTGGGCGCGGGGTTGAAGCGCGTGTCGTCCGTGCGGCGGGGGGAGCCTTCATCGGCGGGGCCCGAGGTGCCGTAGCAGGAGCCGAGGTTGTTGAAGCACAAGAGCCGCACGCGAGTCGGGTCCAGCGCGCGCCCGGGGCCGAGGACGGGCTCCCACCATCCGCCTTCACCTCCGGCGCGCATGTCTCCGGTGAGCGCGTGCACGAGGAGCACGGTGGGCACGCGCGAGGAGGGGCGGGTGGTGCTTCGACGGCGGGCGCGCTCGGTGGCGTGGTGTTGCTCGGCGAGGGTGCGACGGACGACGCGCGGCGTGGTGCCCTGGGCTTCTTCATCTGGGAGGAGTCGAGCGCGTGCGTGGAGCCACGGCAGGTCGTCCTCGGGGCCCCACCACCAGCCGCGCACGAGGTGGGGAGTAATGCGGGCACCTGCTTCCAGCGTCAGGTCCGGCGGTGTCACTTCGAAGAGGCGCGGCGTGGGCGCGCAGGTGAGGGAGGCCAAGGGAAGACTCCGGGCAAGCGGGTGGCGTCGCGGGCGCGTGGGGGCGTCCGGGTGGGGACCAGGTTCAGCTCGGGCGGAACGGTTTCGCTGCGCTCCTAAGCGGTGGAGCGAGGGCGCTGAAGGAGGGCCAGAGACGACGAAGCCCACCGACCCTCGCGGGGTGGGTGGGCTCGGTGGCTCGCCAGGGTCGGATGGACGTCAGCCGACACGGGCGGGCGGGAGCCCACCTGTCATCGACATTCGACGCATGGCGAGAAGGGACGTCATCGCCGCCAGGGATAAACGCTCGCCTCACGCGAGTCAAGCCGACCCACGGTGCCAGGGCGCGGCGTGAGGGCCGTGTGACACTCGCGGCGCCACCGCGACACGGGATTCCACGAGGGCGCGGGAATCCCTCTCACGGGTTCGTGACGTGGGCGTTCGCCGTGTACGGCGCGAGTTCTCCGATGTGGCCGGGGCGGGCCTTCACGCGCGAGAGCCAGGCGGACACGGCGGGGAAGTCACCCAGGTCCAGGCCCACGTCAGGGGCGAGGTGGACATAGGCATACAGGCCGATGTCGGCGACGGTGGGGCGCTCGCCCACGAGGAACGTGTGGTGCTGGAGGTGGCGCTCCAGGGACTTGAGGGCGTTGCGGCCCGCTTCGATGCGCAGGAGGAACGTCTCCGGGTGGCGAGGGGCGCGGCCGGTGAGCTTCCAGAAGCGGGCGGTGCCGATGTTGGGCTCCACGGCGTTCTGCTCGAAGAAGAGCCACTGGTGGACCTGGGCGCGCTCGAAGGCGTCCTGGGGGAGCAGTGGGGTGCCCTCGGCGAGGAAGAGGAGGATGGCGTTGGATTCGGCGAGGAAGCGGCCCGGGGTGGGCTCCAGCACGGGGATGCGGCCATCGGGGTTCTTGTGGCGGAGGAAGTCCTCGGTGCGGCTCTCGCCCGCGAAGATGTCCACGGGGACCAGCTCATAGGGCCTGTCGAGCCAGGAGAGCAGGAGGCGAAGCTTGTAGCCGTTGGCGGAAGGGGCGTAGTCGTAGAGGCGCATGAGGGCTCTGGGGGTGTGGGGGCAGCGTAGGCGCCTGTCTCCAGGCGAGCGACCCGGTCCTTGCGGTCCGGTCGTCGCCGGGGAGGGGCGCAAGAAGCGGGTTGAAGGAGCGAGGCCTCGGGACCATACCGAGGGGTGGACACACCTTTGAGCCAGGAGCCGGGAATGGCGACCAGCGACTACGCCCGAATCGAGCAGGCGATCCTCTATCTCGATGCGCACGCGCGCGAGCAGCCGTCCCTGGACGACGTCGCGGCTCACGTGGGGCTGAGCCCCTTCCACTTTCAGCGCCTCTTCACCCGGTGGGCGGGCATCAGCCCGAAGCGATTCCTTCAGGTGCATACGCTCAGCTCGGCGCGTCGACTGCTGGCCGAGCGGCGCAGCGTGCTCGACACATCGTTCGCCGTGGGCCTTTCGGGAGGCGGGCGGCTGCACGAGCTCTTCGTCACGCTGACGGCGATGACGCCGGGAGAGTTCAAGCTCGGGGGCGAGGGGCTCACGGTGCACCATGGCGTGCATGTGTCGCCCTTCGGCGAGTGCCTGATCGCGGTGTGTGAGCGAGGCATCTGCGGGCTGCACTTCCTCACGGGAGCGTCGGAGGCGGAGGCGCTGGCGGAGCTGAGGGCGCAGTGGCCCAAGGCGACCTTCGTGGAGTCCGAGCGGGAGACGGCGCCGTGGGTGGAGCGCATCTTCCCGGAGGCACCGCCGAGTGAGCGCACGCCGCTGTCGGTGTTGGTGAAGGGAACGCCGTTCCAGGTGCAGGTGTGGCAGGCGTTGCTGCGAGTGGCACCGGGAGAGGTGGCGACGTACGAGGACCTGGCGAAGGCCATCGGCAAGCCGAAGGCGGTGCGCGCGGTGGGCACGGCGGTGGGGGGCAACTCCGTGGCGTTGCTGATTCCCTGTCACCGCGTGTTGAGGAAGACGGGCGTCTTCGGGGACTACCGCTGGGGGCCCGCGCGCAAGCAGGTGATGCTCGCGTGGGAGTCTTTGCGGTATGGGGCGGAGAACGAGGATGGCGACGTGCGCGATGCCCAGGCGGGGTAGATAGGGGCGCTACGAGCGACTCATGGCGCGCGCGGCCCGCTTCGGTCCACGCACCAGGATGGCGGAGACCTTCCCTGAATCCGCAATCCCACAGACCAGGGCGCGCTCATGCGTGGAGTCAGGGGACATCAGCCCGTTGACCGCCAGTCCTGTTCCCACGACGCCACTGGCGGCGCCCACCTCGCCAATCGACTCACTCGGTGCCAGGACGCTGCACGCGTCGAAGTCGAGCTGCTGCCCGAGCAGGACCTGCGCGTTGCCCCAGACGTGCGCCTTCCATTCCTCGCCATTGAGGTCGAGCACCAGCTCTCCCCGAAAGGGGAGCCCTGCGTCATCCGCGGCGAGGACCTCCTGGATGGCCTCCGCCAGCAATCGTCCGCGCTTCGCCAGGCTGGAGACATCACTGGCAGGTGGTGACTTCACCGCGACCGAGACGATGTGGCATCCACCGTTCGTGTCACGCGGGTGCGCTGCCTCCACGACGACGCAGGCCCCTGCCTGACCTGGGAGCAGCCCCGTGGGCGCCTCGGCACTCTTCAATCGACGGTGCTGGGCCAGCCATTGGAGCGTGAGCCCATCCAGATACGAATCGGCTCCCACGAGCACCACCCGGCTCACCTCCCGGTGGGAACCCAGCAGCGTCGCCGCGCGCTGAAGCCCCTCCGCGAAACTGGCATGTCCCGAGGTCACCGCCTCCATTCGGGTGAGAGGTAAGGCGAGCTTGAGCAGATGCTGGAGGGGCTCGAGGAAGTGTTCCGTCAGGGCGTCCGGCTGCTGGTGGATGCCCCACATGAACCGCTTCGGGTCCAGCATGGGGACCAAAGCAATCAGAGCCGTCTGCTCCCACCGCTCGTGAGCGGATGGCGAGTTCGTTGCCTCGTTGAGAAGATCCTCCAGCGCACCTGCGGCGAGGCGGACCCAGGCGCCCTGTTGGAAGAATCCCTCGGCGAAGCCCGTGATGGGATGGCCTCGCGCTGGGACGATGTCGCCGTCCCCGCTGGACACCAGGACTCCTGGCAGTTCGCATGCGCGTGTCAGCCCGGCACGAATGGCCGCGCAGCTTCCGGTGCGGCCATAGCCCACCGAGGTCACCATCCCGAGTCCTGTCACGGTCAGGTGCATGGGGGATTCCTACTCCAGCTCAAGGTACGAGGGGATGTCCCGCCAGGCGTCGGGGGCTGGGGTGGGAAGTGGTTCTGTTCGCCGCGCCGTGGAGGGGGCAAAGGGGTAGTTCCGAGCCACCTTCAGCTTCGACTGCTGCGCGAAGCGCAACAGAGCCAGGAGTTCCACCCAGAGGTGATGAACGGTCGCGGCGGCGTTCGGGGACGCATGCCCTGCACCGAGCTTGCGTTCGATCTTCCGTCGATGTTCGCCCAGCATCCTCTCAAGGGACTCATCGAAGAGTTTCTGGTCTCCCTGAACCAGGGCGCGGCACAGCTCCAGCCGGACATCGGGGTCTCCACCGACGAGCACTTGTTCGAATCGAGCAAGGAGCTGGTCGAGATGGGCGCGCTCCGCATCCAGCACGAAGCCATCCATCAACAGGCGCATGTAGAGGAAGTCTTCTTCATATTCCTCGTCGGGATTCCAGGTAGCCCGTGAGCCCTTGGCGATGCTCCGGGCCGCGGGCACGTCGACGCAGGCGACGGCATCGAAGAACGGCTCGGCGCGACTGGTGGCCTGATGCTCGTGAGGCGCGGCCTCCAGGTAGAAGGCGAACGCGCGAGCACTCTTGGAGAGGTTTTCGAAGAGTCGCTCGGGCTGTGCTGAGAGGAGCAACTCCGCGATGCCCATCTGCCGGTAGTACCCGCAGAAGATGAGGGCTTGCTTGAATGTGGCCCTCCGCTCCGTGACAAACGGAAGCCCTTTCCCGAGCGAAATCCCCAGGTCCTTTCGGTTCAACCAGAGTGGGGCGCTCATGCGGTCGACTTGTCCGTGGACTTCGTGGAAGGCGTTTGGGTCAGGTCGAAGATATAGATGTTCGTTGGCTTCGCTTGCTTGAGCGCGTCGGCCAGCTTGTGGCTGATGACAATCTGCTCGCGGTCTTGCTTGATTCGGAAGATGTCTGGAGCATCCTTGAGCTTCTCCGGGTCCAGGACGGGCTTGCGAAGCTCCACGACCTCGTCCTCCATCCACTCAATCTCGCTGGCCTCGAGGTTGAGGCAGTCCCGATTCCCCAGGGGGTTGATGATGAAGTAGTCGCGACTGGCCACCCGCCCCTTGTGGTTGAGCAGCACGAAGGGGAGGCACTCCACTGCGACGCCGGTGGCTTCGATGATGTCCTTCAGAGGCCGCTCGAGCACGAGCATGTTGTTGGTGTTGGCCACGAGGGAAGGCAGCTTGAGGCCACCATACTCGTCACTCATGCGCCACTGTGGCTCTGGAGGGTAGTCCGCCCCCATGGCGATGCCTCGAGACATTCGAAAGCTCAGGTCGCGCAGGCTGATAGGAAGCTCCCCGAGCATACAGTAGGAAAGGTCGACAACTGGAACCAGATTCAGCGAGAAGTAGTTCATAGGCTCGTTGGACTGGAGAGGGTCAGGCCGGGGAGATCGACGAGCGGGCCACCCGGGTTGCGAAGTCCCAACAGCTTGATGGACTCATAGCAGTAGATGGAGAGGGAGTAGAGCTTGACCTTGGAGAGCGGGCCTACTTCGGCAATGGCACATTTCTCGTCCTGGGTCGTTATCTTCTCAACCTCCTCTTTGTAGTCACTGATGATGCTATCGAGTCGAGACGTCACTTTGGCGTTGTAGAGGGTGTGGTTGAACTTGGGATTGTCGTCGAACTCCGTCGACCCATCATCCAGCGTCAGATGCCGGGGCAGGTTCAGGAGCTTGCCCACCTCTGTGTCCATCGGCAGCAGCAGCATGTTGTTGAATCGGTTGATGTTGTATTTCGCCTTGAGCAGACCTGCACGGATGAGGAGCGCGGTTCTGGGACCTGAGTTCTCGATCTGCGTGTTGAAGGTGCCCTGCGGAATCATGTGATGCGCGTTGTTCCAGTAGGGCCAGTAGGAGTTCGTGAAGTTCATCCCCGGGTCGATGGGCAGTCCCGAGGCGCCCAGGGCGCCTGTACGGTGAGGGCCGTCGACATCCCAGTCTCCTGGGCGCGGGACACGAAGTTGGTCTCCGTACTTGCTGTCCCGGGGGTACTTCCCGGAGGGGTTGGTTCGACTGGGGCCCTTGGTCGTGCGGTAGCGGGACGTCTGGATGAGGCCCAGCACATTGTCCCGTGACAGTTGCCCGAAGCTCTCGTCTCCTAACTTGTAGAGGGCGGCGCGCCCTCCATTCGCTCGCGAGTGCTCGACGACCTGGTAGCGGTAGGAGCAACTGTTCTTTTCGGTGTACTTGGACTCGTGCCCGGTGAGGCAGGCGCCATCGTCCAAGGCATTGGGGATGCGCTTGTGCAGTTGCGTGTCGGCTTCGGTCAGGTGCTTGTTCTTTGCCACGAGGGCCTCGGCGTGCTCAAGGGGTGCAAGGGCTCTACGCCGGCTCGTCGCAGCACAGGCAGGGCGGAGCCTCTTCCTCCTGGCCCATGGCGACCACGGGCGGCTGGATGAGGGGAACGGGTGGGGTGTTCTTGTCGTTGTGAAGCATGAGGTCGAGCGCGCGCGCCACATTCTTGCCTTCGACCTTCACGTCGAAGGAGTAGTTGACGAACTCCGCCTTGCCCTTCGTCTTGCTGGACGCCACTCCTCCGCCCGCCGTGCCTGCCTCGTCGCCGGTGCTCGTGCTGAAGTGGGAGTCTTTCAGGCAGATGGGGTTGCCCTCCACGGAGACGCTCTTGCTCCCCTTCGCCGTGTCGGAGGACTTCGCGACGTTGGGATAGGGGATGGGAACGGGCCCCGCGGGGCTCGGGGTCTTGCACACGTCAGGCATCGCGATGGTGGTTCCGCCCGTGTCCTTGTGGACGACCGAGAGCTTGTTGACGCCGACACTCGTACCCATGTGACACCTCGTGTGATCAGTGACTCATCTGCGTCAGGAAGGGACTGGTCCAGAGGGCGCGGCCCCCAAGCGACCGAAGCAGCATCAACTGGTGCGTCTGGAGGTGCGAGAAGTCGAGCACCTCCACCCTGTGTCGCCCTTGGGTCCGGATGGCCAGCTCCAGCGCCATGGATGCGCGCCGTCGCGTCGCGGCGCTGCTCAAGGACTCCACCAGGGTTTCCGCCGTGAACAGGCGTCCCTCAAGGTACCGCGCATCCTTCCCGAAGCGAGGGCGCGCCTCGGCCCACCACGTCTCGATGGCCTCGGGGCGTGGCAGCTCCAGTGCGGCGTCCAGGGACTCCTCGTCGTCGGCTCCTTCATCGAGGTCGGGCTCTTCCTCGCGCTCCTTGCGGAACTGCTCCGTGAGGGCGAGCCCGGTGATGCCGCAAAAAGCCTCGGCCGCGACGCCCGCGAGCTTCGGGTCTCTCAGCCAAGGGAGGCAGGCCTCCGCCGCTACGACCTTGCCGCTGAAGCCCACGGCCCACAGCGCCTCTCGGCGAAGCGTCGAGACATCCAGCAACCGCAGCACCCGCGTCAGCTGCGCGGGCTCACCTCCCATCGACATCACCAGGCGGGCGAGGTCGCCGGCTTCGTCCCGTGCATCGCTCCAATCGAGACACGCCAGGAACGCCTCGCGGCTGTTGCGGACCAGTCCCCAGTGCAGGCCCGCGGCGCGGACAGCGGCGCTGGGCGAACCGAGGGCCTTTCGAAGGAGCCGAGGGTCTTCCGGAAGATTCATCACACAGGCAGCGCGGAGCGCAGCCGCTTGAACCCTGGGCACTTCGTGCTGACTCAGCCAGAGGAGGGGCTCGGGAGGAAGTCCCCGGCGAAAGGACAGCACTTCGAGCAGCGTGGCTTGCAGGTCCGGGTCATCCACCGCGAGCAGTGGCAGGAGCTGCTTCGACAAGCCAGGGCGCTCGCTGAGCGACAGGGCACGTGCCATGGCGCCGCGCTGTTCATCCGGTGCTTCCTGGAAGGCCCGCACCACGAGGTCGGCGTACCCGTCCATGGCGAGGAGCGTGTGGCTCGCGACGAGGAGCTTCTCGGGGTCCTCCTCTCCCAGCGCGGGAATCAGAAGTCGCTCGGCTACGCGTGGACCACCGAGCACGAGGGCTCGCAGGTGCGCCCTCAGTCGGAGTTCGTTGCCTCCCGCGACGTCCGCCAGGGTGTGGCGCGGCGACGACAGGTTGCCTTCCCATTGCGTCCACAGGAAGCAGGCTTCTTCCAGATGGGTTTCGAGCACGTCCCAGCGCAGCTGTTCATCCGGCCGATCCCACATGTCTGGCCACGATAGGGTGGCCGAGTTCCAAGGGGTACCTCACGACTGTGACGCGGGGCGTGTGGTTGTCTGCCATCTACGGGATTTCCGAGGGGCGGACTGACCCCTCCCAGAGGAACTTCGTCCGCTCAGGACATCCGCGCGACGAGCTTGAGCGGCAGGTTGCGCAGGAAGAACCCCACCACGGTCCACGGCCAGCCGGGGACGTAGGCATGCACCGGCTCGCGCTCAATCGCCTTCACCAACGCGCGTGAGCCCGTCGCGGAGTCCACGGCGAACGGCAGGTTCTTTGCCCCGGCGTTCAGCTCCGTGTGGATGTAGCCGGGATAAACCGTCGACACCTTGATGGGCGTGTTCATCAGCTCCGCGCGGATGCCCTCCGTCAGCGTCGCGAGGCCCGCCTTCGTCGCCGCGTACACCGTGAGATGTCGAGGCAACCCCCGCATCGCGCTCATCGACGAGATGGTGACGAGGTGCCCCTGGCCCTGCTTGCGCAAGATTCCCACGGCCGCCTCGCACTGCGCGACAGCGGCCACGAAGTTCGTCTGCGCAGTCTTCGCGTTGGTGGCGAAGTTGCCGGTGCCAATCCGTTTCCCCACGCCGATGCCCGCGTTGATGATGATGCGGTCCAGGCTGCCCAGGTCCTTGGCGAACGCCTCGAAGACCTCGAACACCTGCTCGTGCTCATTCACATCCAGCGCGCGCACGGAGATGTGCAGGTCCGGATGCTTGGCCAGCAGCTCCGAACGCAGCGCCTCCAACCTGTCCGTGCGCCGAGCACACAGCGCGAGGTTTCTCCCTCGCGCCGCGAACTCGCGGGCCATGCCCTCACCCAGTCCCGAGCTCGCGCCGGTAATCAGGATGTTCTTGCGCATGGCCATGGTCCTCAGCGGTAGGTGATGAGAGCGCTCTGGGAGCCCTCGAAGTGGGTGTGCTCGTTGAGCGTGGACATGTAGCGGCCCCGGTCACTGTAGATGACCTTGGTGACGCCACAGTTGGCGAGCGTCCAGTTCAACCGGAACGCGTGCTCGTCTGGAATCTGGAGCAGGTGCTGGCAGATGGCCGTGACGGGGCCGCCCGAGGTGAACACCAGCGCCGTCTTCGATGGCCCCAGGCCCTGGATGAGCGCGTCCAATGCTCGCACACAGCGCTCCCGGAACACCGTCCAGGGCTCCGCGTACTCCGCGTCGTGTTTCCCGGCGACCCATCGCGCCACCGCCTGGGTGAACAGCTCCTGGAACGCGCGTCGCGGGTCCTTCGCGCCCAGCAGGTCCTCCGCCAATGCCGCGTGATTCGCGTAGCGGGGCGTGTGCCGGGCCACGAGCTCGTCATGGTCGAACTCGTTGAAGCCCGGAGTGCGCGTGGGCAACAGGCTCGTGCCCATCGCCGTGAGGCACGTCTCCGCCGTCTGCCGATGTCGAACGAGCGTGCCGGCGACGACCGCATCCACGGTGGTCAACCGCGTCTTGAGCGCCTCGCCGAGCACTCGTGCCTGGATGAAGCCTGTCTCGGAGAGCTGGTCATAGTTCTCCGCGCCGAAGGACGCCTGTCCATGGCGGATGAGGTACACCACGCCCATCAGCGACCACCCTTCCGGATGAGGCGCCTGCAGCGCCAGTCGAAGTACGTCACCAGCGACCAGAAGTTCTTGAACGCCGGGTTGCGCGTCTGCTTGTGGTGATAGCGGTAGTAGATCTGCTGGATGATGCCGGCGAGCCGGAAGATTCCGAAGACCTCGTAGAAGGTCCAGTTGGCGGGCTTCAGGCCGGAGCGCTGGAGGTAGTACTCGACAACCTCCTGGCGGCGCAGCATGCCGGGCACATGCGTGGGTTGGCGTCGCGTGGCGCGCATGAAGAAGTCGTCATCGGCCTGGACCCAGTAGGCCAGCGCGCTGCCCAGGTCCATCAGCGGGTCGCCCAGCGTGGCCATCTCCCAGTCGAGCACTCCGATGACGTGCGTCGGGTCTCCCGGGTCCAACACCACGTTGTCGAAGCGCCAGTCATTGTGGATGACGCAGGTGGCGACATCGTCGGGGATGTGGTCCTTGAGCCAGGCGCGCACGTACTTGAAGCTCGGCACGTTCCATGTCCGGGCCTTCTCGTAGCGGTCCGACCAGCCCTCCACCTGGCGCCTCGGGTAGCCGGCCCCCTTGCCGAGCGACGACAGTCCCACGGCCTGGGCGTCCACGGCATGCAGTTCCAGCAGCCGGTCGACGACATTGAGGCAGAGCTTGCGAGTCTCCGCGGGGCCGAGGTTCATGCCCCGGGGCATGTTGGCGCGCGGGATGATGCCCTCGATGCGCTCCATGACGTAGAAGTCCGCGCCGATGACGGCGGGGTCCTGGCACAGCCCCACCATCTCCGGCACCCACGGGTAGGCGGGCTTGAGGGCCTTCTGCACGCGGTACTCGCGCGACATGTCGTGCGCGGACTTCGCCTTCGTTCCTGACGGCGGACGGCGAAGGATGAGGTCGCGGTTCGGGTACTTGAGGCGGTAGGTCCAGTTGGACGCGCCGCCCGAGAACTGCGTCACCGTGGGCGAGCCCTCGAGTGTCGATACCTGCTGCTTGAGCCAGGCATCGACAGCGGCGACGTTCAACTCCTCACCGGCGCGGATGGAGCCGGGCGTGTCGAGCGAAGTGGAAGGCGTGGCGTGGGTGGCCATGGTGGGTCACTTCCTGGAGAAGCCGCGCTTGGCCAGCTCGATGCGGGCGATGACGCCCTTGTGCACCTCGTCCGGGCCGTCCGCGAGCCGCAGCGTGCGCGCCTGCCCGAAGAAGCCCGCGAGCACCGTGTCGTTGGAGACGCCCGCGCCGCCGTGAAGCTGGATGGCGTCGTCGACGATGCGCTGGAGCATGCTCGGGGCGACGACCTTGATGGCGGAGATCTCCGTCATCGCGCCGATGGGGCCCACCTGGTCCATCTTCCACGCGGCGTAGAGCGTGAGCAGGCGGGCCTGGTCGATGGCGATGCGGGCCTCGGCCACGCGCTCGCGGTTGCCGCCCAGGTTCATGATGGGCTTGCCGAAGGCGGTGCGGTTCATGCCCCGGTCAATCATCAACTCCAGCGCCCGCTCCGCCGCGCCCACGCAGCGCATGCAGTGGTGGATGCGGCCGGGACCCAATCGACCCTGGGCAATCTCGAAGCCCATGCCCGGGCCGCCGATGACGTTGGAGAGCGGCACGCGCACGTTGTCGAAGCGCACCTCGCCGTGGCCGTGGGGCGCGTCGTACTCGCCGAAGACGGGCAGCATGCGCTTGATGGTGACGCCCGGCGCGTCCAGGGGCGCGAGCACCATGGAGTGCTGGTGATGACGGTCGCCCCCGGCGTCAGGCGTGCGCGCCATGAAGATGGTGACCTTGGCGTTGGGGTGCCCCAGGCCGGTGGACCACCACTTGGTCCCGTTGAGGATGACCTCGTCGCCCTCGACGACGGCGGTGGCCTCCATGTTGGTGGCGTCCGACGAGGCCACGCCCGGCTCCGTCATGCAGAACACCGAGCGGATCTCACCCGCGAGCAGCGGCTTGAGCCAGCGCTCCTGCTGGGCGGGGGTGCCGTACTTCCACAGCACCTCCATGTTGCCGGTGTCGGGGGCGTTGCAGTTGAAGACCTCGGGGGCCATCAGGCTGCGCCCGGTCTCCTCGGCGATGGGGGCGTATTCGAGCGTGGTGAGGCCCGGGGCGAGCTTCTCGTCCGGGAGGAAGAGGTTCCACAGCCCCTGCGCCTTGGCGCGGGCCTTGAGGTCTTCCATGACGGAGGACACCGGCCACGTCTTCCAGTCGCCGCCCCGGGAGGCTTCCATGACCTCTTGGTAGTAGCGCTCCTCGGCGGGCTCGATGTGCTCGCGCATGAACCGCTTCACGCGCTCCAGGTAGTCCTTCGCTCTGGCGCTGGGCTCGAAGTCCACGGTGATGCCTCCTCCACGAGAGGCGTCCATCCTTGGCACCCGCCTCTTGTTGAATCCACTGAATGTTGGTCATGTGTCGTCATGAGCGCAGTTCATGATGTGGCCCGGCGGCAGGGGGCCCCCGACCTCAACCTCTTCAGGGTGTTCGACGTCGTCTATCGAGAGCGCAACCTGACGCGCGCGGCCGAGGTCCTGTTCCTCAGCCAGTCGGCGGTGAGCCATGCGCTGACCCGCCTGCGCGAGCAACTGGGGTCTCCGTTGTTCGTCCGGGAGGGACGCGGAGTGGCACCCACGCCGCTGGCCGAGCGACTCGCACCGGAGATTCGTGAGGCGCTGGCCCTGTTGCAGCAGGCCGTGCACCACACGCGGGGCTTCGAGCCCGTGCGGGACGTGGGCACCTTCACGCTGGCGATGAGCGACATGCTGGAGCCGTCCATCGTCCCTCGGCTCGTCGCTCGGCTCCGGGAGCGCAGTCCGGAGGCGCGCATCAGCAGCGTGCGGCTGGAGCGGACACGGCTGGAGCGGGACCTCGCTTCGGGACGGCTGGACCTGGCCATCGACGTGGAGCAACCCACGAGCGCGGAGCTGCGGCACACGGCCTTCACTCACGATGCATTCTGCGTGGTGAGTCGCAAGCGCAGGCGGCTGGATGTGGCGGCGTACATGGGAGCGCGGCACGTCACGGTGTCGTCACGGCGCACGGGGCTGGCGGTGGAGGACCTGGTGCTCAGTCGTCTGGGGTATCAGCGCGAGGTGACGGTGCGCTGCCGGCACTACGAGACGGCCTGCCGCATCGTGTCGGGCTCGGACCTGATGCTGACGATGCCTCGGCGCCGCGCGGAGGAGATCAACACGGAGCTCGACAACCACCTGTTGCCGATGCCGCTCGCGCTGCCCCGACTGGAGCTGCACCTGTACTGGCATCGAGCTGAGGACAGCGAGCCGCGCAGCCAGTGGTTGCGCTCGGAGCTTCAATCCCTGGCGAAGGGGCTGATGGGCGGCCGGAGGAGATAGCGCATCCCACTGTCGTGTTCCGAGAGCGTTGGTCTAGGTTCAGCCCATGCACGTGTCGTCCACGACAGAGTTCTTCACCCCGTCCGGCGTTCGGCTTCGCCAGCGGAGCTCTCGCCCAGGCGCCTTCAACTGGCTGCTGCTCCCGGGTGGGCCGGGGATTGGCTCGGAGAGCCTGTTCGGGCTGGTGGACATACTGGATGTTCCCGGCACGTGCTGGATGGTGGACCTGCCGGGAGATGGGTCGAACGTCTCGCCCCCGGGCGCCCCGGAGGTCCCCTTCGACGTGTGGCCCCGTGTTCTCGTCGAGGCCGCCCGCGCGCTTCCGAACTGCGTCTACTTGGGGCACTCCACTGGCGGCATGTATCTGCTGTCCGTGCCGGAGCTGGAGACGCTCCTCGTGGGGATGGTGCTCGTGAGCACGGCACCGGATGCGGGCTGGCGTGCGCCGTTCTTCGCGATGACCCAACGGCATCCCCTGCCCGAAGTCGACGCGGCGACCCAGCGCTATGACGCCGAGCGCACGAACGAGCGACTCCGCGACATCGCGGTGGCCTCGGCGGAGTGGAACTTCACGGCCGAGAGCGTCGACACGGGGCGCGAGCTGCTGCGGCGGATGCCCTACAACCGCGCGGCGGTCGACTGGTCCGACCGCGCCTTCGATGAGACGTACGTCCACACGTGGTGGCCGCGCTCCCTGCCCACGCTCATCATCAGCGGCGCCGAGGACCGCATCGTCCAGCAGACGCCTTGGGCGCAGCCCACCTTCCAGGGGCCGCACATCCTCCATCGAACGGTGGAGGGCGCGGCGCACTTTCCCTGGGTGGAACGTCCGGAGGCCGTGGCCTCCGCCATGCGCGAGTTCGCCTCCCGGATGACGCCACGTCCGTGAGCACCCGAGGTCTCCCTCGGGCCCGCGTCACACCTCGATATCGAACGCGAGCGACAGCCGCTCCTCGGGCTGCACGTACAGCAGCCCCTCGCCGGTGGCCAGGGCGCCCGCGGCGGCGGTCCACGGCTCCACGCAGACGAAGTCTTTCCCCTTCAGCGTCCACACCACCATCACCCGGAACTCAGGGCTCCACGACAGGTGGATGGGCCGCAGGCCCGGGCCCCGGAGCAGCCGCGTCTCCGTACGTGAGTGGTCCCTCAAGTGCAGGTCCACCTCGTCGGCCGTCAGGTCGAGTCCGTTGAAGGGCACCTCGAGCTTCGCGCGGTTGTCCCACGCGTGCGTCGCGTCCGTCTCCACTGTCGCCGCCGCCTTTGCCGCGTCTGGCACCCGGAAATATGGGTGGAAGCCCAGGTGGACGGGGAGGGGGTGGACGTCAGGGTTCTGGATGTCGAAGTCGAGCGTCAGCCTCCGACCCATGAGGGAGAACGTGAGCTGCGCATCGAACTGCCAGGGATAGATGCGCAGCGTCTCCTCGGTGGACTTCAGCCCCAGCACCAGGAGCGAGTCCTCCGCCTGCCGCACTGCCCACGCCATGCGTCGCGCGAAGCCATGCTGCGGCAGGCTGTAGGCGTGTCGATGCGCCGGATACGTGTCACCCGGCAGGGGCCCGGCGTTGGGGAACAGCACGGGAATCCCACCGCGCACGTTCTTCGCCGGGTCCGCTACCGTGGACTCGTCGAGGTAGAGCACCTCTTCGTCGCCCACCAGGATGCTCGTGACGAGTGCGCCGCGTGAAGGGATGACCTCCACGCGGCAGTCGTCACTCTTCAACGCGTACGTCTCCAACCCGGCGATACCGGGGAACGCTCGGCTCATACGAGCCTAGATACCCCCATCGTGGGGGTCGCTGTCCATGAACGGATACGGCACCTTCACGGGCGGGGCGAAGTTCTCCTTCACCGTGCGAGGGCTGGTCCACCGGAGGAGGTTGAGCAGCGAGCCCGCCTTGTCGTTGGTGCCCGACGCCCTGGAGCCGCCGAAGGGCTGCTGGCCCACCACCGCGCCCGTGGGCTTGTCGTTGATGTAGATGTTGCCCGCCGCGTGACGCAGCTCGCTCATCGCCGTGTCGATGGCCTTCCTGTCACGGCCGAAGATGGCGCCCGTCAGCGCGTACGTCGCGCTCTGGTCCACCTCGCGCAGCGTCTCCACGTACTTCGCGTCGGGATACACGTACACGCCCACCAGCGGCGCGAAGATCTCCTCGCGCAGGATGCGGTGACGCGGGTTGGTGAGCTGCACCAACGTGGGCTTCACGAACCAGCCCTCCTTCCGGTCCGCCTCGCCGCCCGCGACGATGCTGGCCTCGCCGTCCTGCTTCGCCAGGTCGATGTACGAGGAGACCTTCTTGAAGGACTTCTCGTCGATGACCGCGCCCATGAAGTTACGGAAGTCCGTCACGTCGCCCATGCGGATGTCGCCGATGAGCGCCTGGAGGCGGGACTTGAGCTGGGGCCACAGGGACTCGGGGACGTAGACGCGGCTGGCCGCCGAGCACTTCTGTCCCTGGTACTCGAAGCCGCCACGGACGATGGCCACCGCGAGCGCGTCCACGTCGTCCGCCGCCGACGCGTGCGCGACGATGAAGTCCTTGCCGCCCGTCTCACCCACCAGCCGGGGGTACTGCTTGTACCTGCCGATGTTCTCTCCCACCGTCTTCCACATGGAGTTGAACGTCGGCGTGGAGCCGGTGAAGTGGATGCCGCCCAGGTGGGGGCTGGCCAGCGTCGGGTTGCCCACGGTGGGCCCGTCGCCGTTGAGCATGTTGATGACGCCGTCGGGCAGGCCCGCCTCGCGCAACAGCTCCATGAAGTACCAGGCGCTCAGCGCCGCCGTGGAGGACGGCTTGAACAGCACCACGTTGCCCATGATGGCGGGCGCGGTGCAGAGGTTCATCGCGATGGACGTGAAGTTGAACGGCGCCACCGCGAACACGAAGCCGTCCAGAGGACGGTAGTCCAGCATGTTCCACGTCTGCGGCGAGGACTCCGGCTGGATGGCCAGAATCTGCTCGGCGAAGTGGACGTTGTAGCGCAGGAAGTCGATGGCCTCGCACGCCGCATCGATCTCCGCCTGGTGGGCCGTCTTGGACTGACCCAGCATGGTGGACGCGTTGATGAGCGGGCGGTAGCGCGTGGCGAGCAGCTCCGCGGCGCGCAGGAAGATGGCGGCGCGCGAGGCGAACGACATCCGCGCCCAGTCCTCCTTCACGGCCAGGGCGGCCTGGATGGCCTGCTCGACATGGCTGGCGTCCGCCTCGTGCAGCGTGGCCAGCACGTGCGAGTGACGGTGCGGCATGCGGACGGTGTCCGTCTTGCCGCTGCGCACCTGCTTGCCACCGATGATGAGCGGGATGTCGATCTGCTCACCGGCCATGCGCTTGAGCGCGGCCTGGAGCTCGCGGCGCTCGGGAGCACCGGGCGCGTAGGGCAGGATGGGCTCGTTGCGGGGAGCCGGGACGCGGGGGAAGGCGTTGATCACGCGGTGGACCTCGGGACAGGGCGAAAAGGGCGGGGGAGCATGAACCAACCGGCTCCACCGGGGAAGCATGGAAGCGGGCCCTCGTCAGCGCCCGGACACCCGCTGTCAACCCCTGGACCGGCCGGGTATTTCCCACCACCCCGCCCGGAGGCTCATACCGCGCGAGGGGGGCACATTGACCGGGCGACACAGCGCGCGGTTACGATGGGGCATGCGCATCCCGCCCCCGAGCCCCGTGATGCCGCCCGTCCCAGGCCTCATCGCCCTGGAAGAGGCGCTCCGGAAGGACCTCGAGCGGCTGGAGTATCCCCGCCGCTCCTGGGTGCTCCCCCGCCGCACCCGCGCCGGACAGCCCGTGCTGGATGTCCTCATCATCGGAGGAGGGCAGAGCGGCCTCACCGCCGCCTTCGGGCTGATGCGCGAGAAGGTGACGAACCTGCTCGTCGTCGATGACGGAGAGCAGGACCTCGCCGGGCCGTGGAAGACCTTCGCGCGCATGCACACGCTGCGCACGCCCAAGCACCTCACCGGCCCCGACCACAACCTGCCCAACCTCTGCTTCCAGTCCTGGTTCGAGTCCCAGTATGGCGAGGCCGCCTGGACGTCCCTGGAGCGCATCCCCAAGGAGCTGTGGGCGGACTTCCTCGGCTGGTACCGACGCACGCTGGGCATCCCCGTGCGCTGCCGCTCGCGCGCGGGCGCGCTGACCTGGAGCGCGGAGGACGACTGCTTCCAGGTTCCGCTGGAGGACCTGCGCAACGGAACGAGCGAGGTCATCCACGCTCGCAAAATCGTGCTGGCCACGGGCATCGACGGCTCGGGGCGCTGGGAAGTCCCGGCGGTGGTGGCGGGGCTGCCGCGCGAGCTGTACGCGCAGACGCGCGAGGACATCGACTTCGAGGCGCTCCGAGGGCGCAGCCTGGGCGTGCTCGGCGCGGGGGCCTCCGCCTTCGACAACGCCTCCGTCGCGCTGGAGCACGGCGCGGGCGAGGTGCGCCTGTTCTACCGGCGCAAGACGCTGCCGACGGTGAACCCGTACCGCTGGGCGGAGTTCGTCGGCTTCCTCAAGCACCACGCGGACCTGCCGGACGCGGACAAGTGGCGCTTCATCCACCGTATCTTCGAGATGGGGCAGCTGCCTCCCGCCGACACGTACCGCCGAGCGCGCGCATATCCGCAGTTCCACCTGCACGCGGAGAGCCCGTGGGTGGGCGCCGAGGCCGTGGACGGACGGGTGCGCATCACCACGCCGCGGGGGCACTACACCTTCGACAAGCTCATCGTCGGCAGCGGCACGGTGACGGACCTCTCGCTGCGCCCGGAGCTGGCGAACCTGCATCAGGACATCGCGCTCTGGAAGGACCGCTTCACTCCGCCCTCGGGTCAGTCGCACACCGACCTGTTGCGCCATCCGTACCTGGGGCCCGGCTTCGAGTTGCAGGAGAAGCACCCAGGGCGCGCGCCGCATCTGGCGTCCATTTTCAACTACACCTTCGGGTGTCTGCTCTCGCTGGGCTTCGGTGGCGCGAGCATCTCTGGCATGAAGTACAGCCTGCCTCGACTGACGGCGGGCGTGACGCGGCAGCTCTACGTGGATGACCGGGACGCGTTCTTCAGCGCCCTGGAGTGCTTCGACGAGAAGGAATTCGAGCCATGAGCAGTGGTGAGTTCGGGCTGCGCAGCCGTCGCGTCCTCGCGGCGGGCGGGTTGCGCGAGGCGGTGGTGGTGGTGAAGGACGGGCGGGTGGTGAAGGTGGCGGGGCCCGGTGAGGCCCTCGGGGCCCTGACAGTGGCGGACGTGGGCAATCACGTGGTGATGCCCGGCGTGGTGGACTGCCACGCGCACATCAACGAGCCCGGCCGCACGGAGTGGGAGGGCTTCGAGACGGCCACGCGCGCGGCGGCGGCCGGAGGCATCACCACCGTCGTCGACATGCCGCTCAACTCGCTGCCGCCCACCACCACGCTGGAGGCGCTGAAGCTCAAGGCGAGCGCGGCCCGCGAGTCCAGTCAGGTGGACCACGGCTTCTGGGCCGGCGTGATTCCGGGCAACGCGGATGAGCTGGAGGCGCTCATCGACGCGGGCGTCGCGGGCTTCAAGTGCTTCTTGTGTCCCTCCGGCGTGGACGAATTTCCCCCGGCGGACCGCGCGGTGCTCGACGTGGCGATGCCGATTCTCGCGCGGCGTGGCATTCCGCTCATCGTCCACGCGGAGCTGGAGTCACCCCTGGACGCGGCGGACGCGGGCGGCCCGCGCACGTACCGCGCCTATCTGGAGTCCCGGCCTCGCCGCTGGGAGCAGGACGCCATCCGGATGATGGTGGAGCTGGCGCGACAGCACCGCTGCCGGGTCCACATCGTCCATCTGTCGTCGGCGGATGCGCTGCCGTTGCTGGCGGACGCGCGCCGGGAGGGACTGAATGTCTCGGTGGAGACGTGTCCGCACTACCTCAGCTTCACCGCCGAGGAGATTGAAGACGGCGCGACGCACTTCAAGTGCGCGCCACCCATCCGCGAGGCTGAGAATCGCGAGCGGCTCTGGGCCGGGCTGGCGCGGGGCGACATCGAGCTGGTCGTGTCGGACCACTCGCCCTGCACGCCGGCGCTGAAGCTCTTGGAGCGCGGTGACTTCGGCGCGGCGTGGGGCGGCATCGCCTCGCTCCAGCTGAGCCTGTCGGCCGTGTGGACGGAGGCTCGCAAGCGTGGCCACGGCCTGGAGACGCTGGTCCGCTGGATGTGTGAAGCCCCGGCCCGACTGGTGGGACTGCACGGCACGAAGGGGACACTGGCGCCGGGCGCCGACGCGGACCTGGTGGTGTTCGACCCCGAGGCCACCTTCACCGTGGAGCCCACGCGGCTCCAGCACCGTCACCCGCTGACGCCGTACGCGGGCCGCACGCTCTCGGGCGTGGTGGAGACGACGTTCCTTCGCGGGATGAAAATCTACGAGCGTGGGCAGCCGTTCCCTCGCCCGAGTGGAACCTGGGTGCGCCGCCCGTCCTCGGCGCGCGTCGCCGCTTGAAGCTTTTGGAGAGTACACACCATGCATGCACCGGAAGAGGGGAAGCTGCGCGTCGGCTTCACCGAGCTCATCGATTTGGCCGCGGAGAAGGTGGGCGGCAAGGCCTTGCTGGCCAGTGACGAGTTCTTCGCCGGCAAGGAGAACCTCCTCAAGCCCGGCCGAGGCGTCTTCATCCCCGACAAGTACACCGAGCAGGGCAAGTGGATGGACGGCTGGGAGTCGCGCCGCAAGCGCGTGCCCGGCCACGACTGGTGCATCCTCCAGCTCGGCCTGCCCGGAGTGCTGCGCGGCGTGGACGTCGACACCAACCACTTCGTGGGCAACTTCCCCGAGTACGCTTCCGTGGATGCGCTGGAGGTCGAAGGCGCTCCCTCCGCCGAGTCGCTGGTGGACGCGAAGTGGACGCGCATCCTCCCGCAGCTCCGGCTCCAGGGCGGCTCGCGCAACCTCTTCCCCATCCTCAGCGAGCAGCGCTGGACGCACCTGCGCCTCAACATCTACCCGGACGGTGGCGTGGCGCGCTTCCGCGTCCACGGAGAGGTGAGGCCGGACCTGACGCGGCTGACGCACGCGAATGGTTCGGTGGACCTGGCGGCGGCGGAGAATGGCGGCACGGTGTCCGCGTGCAACGACGCCTTCTTCGGGCCCAAGGACAACCTCATCCTGCCGGGCCGCGCCGCCAACATGGGCGAGGGCTGGGAGACGCGCCGCAAGCGCCTGCTGCCGGGCTTCGACTGGATTGTGGTGAAGCTGGCCGTCCCCGGCTCGGTGGAGCGAGTGGAGGTGGACACCGCGCACTACAAGGGCAACTTCCCGGAGAGCGCGTCCCTGGAGGGCATCTACCTGCGCGAGCAGGTGGTGGACTTCGCCAACGCGCATGACCTCGCGTGGACGGAGCTGTTGCCGCGCACGAAGCTCCAGGCGGACCACCGTCACTATTTCGAGTCCGAGCTGAAGGCGAAGGGCCCCTTCACCCACGTGCGGCTGAAAATCTTCCCCGACGGTGGTGTCAGCCGGCTGCGCGTCCACGGGCGGCCGGCATGAGCGCGCTGACCCGACTCAACACGCTGGCTCCCGAGGCGGCCAAGGAGGAGCTCTTGCGCTGCTGTGGCTCCTCGCGGTGGGTGGAGGCCATGGTGCGCGCGCGGCCCTACCGTGACGTGGAGCACGTGTTGGCGGAGGCCGGGTGGCTCTGGGAGCAGACGGGGCCGGACGACTGGCACGAGGCCTTCAAGCACCACCCGCGTATCGGCGGCGTGGACTCGCTGCGCGCGAAGTTCGCGTCCACCGCCACCTGGTCCTCGCAGGAGCAGGGCGGGGTGAGCGGCGCCGCGGAGGCGGTGCTCCAGGGACTGGCCGACGGCAACAAGGCCTACGAGCAGCGCTTCGGCTTCATCTTCCTCGTCTGCGCCACGGGCAAGAGCGCGGAGGAGATGCTGGGGCTGCTGCGCGCGCGCCTGGACAACGCGACGGATGAGGAGCTGCGCATCGCCGCTGGAGAGCAGGCCAAAATCACCCGCATCCGATTGGAGAAGCTGCTGGCGTCATGAGCACTCTTTCCACCCATGTCCTCGATACGAACCGCGGCCGTCCGGCCTCCGGTGTTCCCATTGCCTTGGAGATTCAGGTGGCCGCGGGCGAGTGGAAGGAGCTGGCTCGCGGCGTCACCAATGACGATGGCCGCGTGCGCGACTTCCTGCCGGCCGGCGCGCGCGTCGAGCCCGGCGTGTACCGGATGTCCTTCGACACCGGGACGTACTTCCGGGGCCTCGGCGTGAAGGGCTTCTACCCGTCGGTGTCGGTGGTGTTCGAGCTGGCCGCGCCCGACGAGCACTACCACGTGCCCTTGCTGCTCAGCCCCTTCGGCTACTCGACGTACCGGGGGAGCTGAGGGGCTTCAGGCCTTGTTGGTGGGCTGCGGGGAGGGCGCCGCCGGGGGAGGCGGGCTGCTTCCTCGCTGGAGCAGGGCGTTGATTTCGGCGATGAGCTGCGCTGGCTTCACGGGCTTGACGAGATACGCGTCGGGCACGGGCAGGCTCGGGTCGCTGTCCGAGCGGGGCGCGTAGCCACTGACGAAGACGACGGGGATGTGCTGGAGCGTGGGCTCCTGGCGGCAGCGACGGCACAGCTCGTAGCCGTCCATGCCCTCCATGTTCACATCCGAGAGCAGCAGATCCGGCGGTTGGCTCAGGGCCTGGGCCAGCCCCGCCTCGCCGTTCGCCGCCACGGTGCAGTCGAAGTCACCGGACAGCAGGAGGCGCAGTGTCTCGCGCATCGTCCAGGAGTTTTCGACGATGAGGACCTTGGGCTTCACGATGCTCGGGCTCCTCCGGTGGAAGGTGACGCGCCCAATGGGTGGCGGCCTCGGTATGGAGCATCCCCGCTCGGCGCCCGCCGTAGCAAGGGGTCCTCCCCCACCCTAGACCCAGGTACAAAGGGGCAGGGAGTGGCCAGGTCTCCACCATGCTTCATGCCCGTCCGTCGTGTGGGTGTCGCCTGCCAGACGAGGCCATGGGTTTGCTTCACCCCAACGGGGTGTGTCCGATACATGGAAACGTGATATTCCATCGACTTCTGGATTCTGCCGACCTTCCGGTCCCACCTTCGTGAGCGACGAAGAGAAGACAACCGTTCTAGATGAGCGCAGCCCTCCTCCGAGTTCGTGGGGGGACCGCATCCGCACGCCCGTCACCCTGCCGGGAGACGCCGCCGGAGTGCGCCGCTCGCTGGAAGTGGGGATGGTGGTGACGGGGCGCTACCGGGTGGAGGGCCTGCTGGGCGAGGGCGGCATGGGCCGCATCTGGCTGGCGGAGGACCTGCACGAGAAGCGGCGGGTGGCGCTCAAGGAGATGCAGGTCCCCGCGGGGCTGACGGCCGGGAAGACGGAGGAGCTGGTGCTGATGTTCCGGCACGAGTTCTTCGCGATGAAGAAGCTCCAGCACCCCGGCACGCTGAAGGTGTTCGACTGGGGCATGACGGAGGCCGGCAACCGCTTCATCACCATGGAGGTGGTGGACGGGCAGGACCTGAGCACGCTGGCGCGCGAGGCGCCGCTGGACACGCGCACGCTGTACCGTGTGCTGCTGCAGATGGCGCAGATGCTCGCGTTCATCCACTCGCGCCTGTACGTGCACTGCGACATCAAGGCGAGCAACGTGCGCATCACCAGCTCCGGCGCGGTGAAGCTCATGGACTTCGGGGTGATGCACCAGCTGGGCACCCCGAGCCCTGGCAAACTCAAGGGCACGCTGGAGTACCTGGCCCCCGAGTGGCAGCGCGGCGCGAGCATCGACGGGCGCGCGGACCTCTACTCGCTGGGCGTCATGGCGTACTACCTGGTGACGCGCCGGCTGCCCTTCAAGCGCAACACCCCGGCGGCGCTGCTGGCGGACCACCTGACGCGTCCGCCGCCTCGTCCCTCCACGCTGGGGCCGGTGGACCCGCAGCTGGAGGAGATCATCCTGCTGCTGCTCGCCAAGGACCCGCGTGAGCGCTTCCAGGATGCGAGCGAGCTGATGGAGGCGCTCTGCCACGCCAGCGGTGAGCCGATGCCAGAGGAGCCGCTGTCGGCGCGCTCCAGCTACCTGCACGTGCCGGAGGTCGTCGGGCGCGCGGCGGAGCTGGAGGCGCTGATGAACGGGCTGGCCGAGGCGGACTGGGGCCAGTCGCGCGCGGTGCTCCTGGGCGCGCCCGCGGGCGTGGGCAAGACGCGGCTGCTCCAGGAGTTCGAGCTGCAGGCGAAGCTCGCGGAGCTGCCCTTCGGACGCGGGCAGTGCCGGGCGGAGGGCCAGGCGCCGCTGACGCCGATTGCCCAGGCGCTGCGCGCGCTGATGCCGCACACGCCCGCCGAGGTGATGGAGCGGCTGTCACCCAGGCTATCGCGGCTGCTGCCCTCGCTGTCGGCCGAGTCCGCGGGCGTGGCGCAGGTGCCCGGCGAGGAGAAGCTGGGGTTCTTCGGAGCGCTGGCGGAGTGGGTCCAGTCGCTCGGCAAGCGGATGACGTTCGTGCTGTGCTTCGAGGACCTCCACTGGGCGGACACCGCCTCGCTGGAGGTGCTCAACGTGCTGATTCGCGCGCTGCAGGGCACGAGAGGCATGGTGGTGGGCACGTTCCGCTCGGGTGAGCTGAGCCGGCTGAGCCTCGCGTTCCAGACGGTGGACGAGAAGCTCACCTGGCGCATGGACCTGGAGCCGCTGGCCGCCGAGCACGTGGGCACGCTGGTGGGGCTGGCGCTGCCGGGCCTGGAGGTCCCCGAGGGCTTCGTGGCGCGGCTGCACGCGACGACGGGAGGCAACGCCTTCTTCGCCACCGAGTGTCTGCGCGCGCTGGTGGAGGAGGGCGCGCTGACGCGCGTGGGCGGTCGGTGGACGGCGGAGGAGGGGCTGGACACGCGGCCTTTGCCAGAGAGCATCCATGCCGCGGTGCTCGAGCGACTGTCGTCCGCGCCGGTGGAGCAGGTGTCGCTCCTGCGCAGGTTGGCGCCGGCGGGGCGGAGCCTGGAGCTGCCCATGGTGCGGGCGCTGGCGGAGCTGCCGGAGTCGGAGCTGTTCGCCGTGCTGGACGGCATCGTCGAGCGACAGTTCCTCCAGGAGGAGGAGGGCCGGTACGTCTTCACGCACGACACCGTGCACCAGGCCATCTACGACAGCACGCAGGACGACGAGCGGCGGGCGGCGCATGCGCGGGTGGCGCTGGCGCTCCAGACGCTCTACTACCAGCGGCCGGACCTGTCGCGCACGGTGGGCTGGCACTACCTGCGCTCGTCGGAGCCGGAGCTGGCCATTGGCCCGTTGCTGGACGCGGGCCGCGCGGCCATGGAGGCGCAGGCGCTGCTGGAGGCGACGCTGCTGTTGAAGGAGGCGTCGACGCTGCTGGAGGCCGCGCCGGACTTCCCTGGCCGTGACAGGCTGCTGCTGCGCATCTGGGTGACGCTGGTGGAGGTGGGCTACGCGAGCGACCCGCCCAGCTCCCTGGCCTTCTCGGAAAAGCTCTTCGCGCACTGGGCGGCCACGGTGGACCTGGCCGAGGGCCGCAGGATTGCGCTGGCGCAGCTGGACGCGGCGTGCGCGGCGCCGGAGGACGAGAGGCCCGCGCGGCTGCGGGAGCTGTTCCGCGAGCGCGCGGCGGACGCGCAGTCGTCGCCCGAGGACATCTTCTGGAAGCAGGCGGAGCTGCGCATCCTCCAGGCCATGGCGATGGCCATCGTCGGGCGGACGAAGGACCTGGACGTGTTGCTGGAGCGCGTGCGCGAGGAGCAGCCCGAGGTGTCGCCGTACCGGGCGGGCACGTTGCTGGCTCCGGCGGTGCTCAGCGCGTACACGGGCCGCTCGGCGGGCGTGGTGGAGGCGCAGTTCGAGCAGCTCTCCCGGCTGCGCGGGATGCGCGAGGTGATGGGCCGACTGCCGCGACGCCTGGCCTGGGCGCTGGGCATGGGCGGCTACATGATGAACATGAACCTGGCGCTGCGCGGCGAGCCGCTGGATGCCCAGGCGACGCGGGATGGCTACGCGGTGGCGGAGGCCCACGGCTTCACCGACGTGCGCGCGTTCCACCTGTTCTCGGTGGTGACTCGCGCGGCCTTCACGGGGGACGGCGCGGCCTTCGTCCCGGCCTTCACCGAGAAGACGGACCTGGTGCGCAGGCTGGGCAACCCCCGGCTGATGGAGCGCAACCTGGCCATCTTCACGCCGCCCTACTACCTGGAGCGCGGCGAGCACGAGCACGTGGCCGCCGTGGTGGCGCGCGCGGAGTCGCTGGCGCGGGTGCTCCCGGAGGACCGGTGGCTGCAGTGCCACGTGCAGACGTATCAGGCGTGTCGGGACGTGTTGTTCGAGGACGCGGCGGCGGCGCGGCAGTCCCTGCCCCGGGCCCTGGCGGCGGCGCGCGAGGGCGGCATCCGGATGGAGACGCTGCTGTGCGTGTACCAGTCCCGCTTCGAGCGGGAGCAGGGACATCTGGAGGCCGCGCACGAGGCGGCGCAGCTGGCGCTCTCCCGCGCGGTGGACCCGGTGCTGGCGAATCCCTGGGATGAGATGCTGGCGCGTCGCGCACTGGCTTCGCTGCTGCCCGGCGAAGCGGGGCTCGTGCACCTGCGTCGCGCGCTCGCGCTGGCGGAGCTGACGGGCAACGTGTTGCAGGCGGGGCTGGTGCACCTGGCGCTCGCGGAGCGGGCCTCCTCGGCCGAGGCGGCGGTGGTCGAGCTGGGAGCGGCGGAGACGGCCTTCACCGAGGCGCGTGCGTCGAATCTCCTGGCGCAGGCGACGTCGCTGCGGGGCGCGCTCCAGCGCAGCGCGGAGTCCCGGCAGAGCGCCTGAGAGGTGCCCTCGACGGGGCGCGGCACCTCGGCGGAACAGGCACCCGGCAAGGCGCTCGACGAGGAGTCCTCGGTGGTCGCCGAGGCGAGGTGGGCGGGGCCCCCGCGGTGCTCCTGGGCGGTCGGTCCCTTCGTCCGCGAGGCTCCACCACGAACGTGGCGCTTGAGGGCGCTAGACTGCGGCCCATGGCCCTCGCACCCCTGCGCTTCTGTTTCGATTATCTGTCTCCCTACGCCTATCTCGCGTGGACGCGGATGCCCGCGCTCGCCGCGCGCCACGGCCGTGTCGTGGAGCCCGTGCCGGTGCTGCTCGCGGGCGTGCTCAACGCCACCGGCAACATCGGCCCCGCCGAGGTCCCCGCCAAGCGCGGCTACGTCTTCAAGCACACCTTCCGCATCGCTCACGAGCTGGGCGTGCCCTTCGGGCCCCCCCCCACGCACCCCTTCGTCCCGCTGCTCCCCCTGCGCGTGACGGCCGCGGTGGACGACCTGGAGGCGCGCGGCCGGCTGGTGTCCGCCCTCTACGCGGAGGTCTGGGGAGGCGGGAAGGGCGCCGAGACGCCCGAGCAGGTGGCCGTGGCCATCCAGGCCGCCGGGCTGGACGCGCCCTCACTGCTCGCCGCCGCCCAGCGGCAGGACATCAAGGACCGCCTGCGCCGCAACACGGAGGAGGCCATCGCCGCGGGCGCGTTCGGCGTGCCCACCATCTTCGCGGACGGGGAGCTGTTCTTCGGCGTGGACTCGCTGGGTCACCTGGAGCGCTTCCTCCGGGGTGAGGACCCGCTGGCGGCCGTGGACCTGGCCCGGTGGAAGGACTTGCCGGCCACCGCGTCCCGACGCTGAAGGGGGCCCTGGGAGCGCCGGTTTCCGCTAGGGTGCCTGGGGTGGATGGGCCGCCGGTCGCCCGCCACATTCCCAGGTGCTCACCGCATGAACGTTCTCGCCGAGCTGGGCATCGTCGTCGCTGGCCTCGTGCTCGCCATCGTCCTGCTGGCGCTCAACTTCTGGCGCGCCATCCTCTTCCTGTTCCCCCACAGCGTCCGCGTCGAGCCGGAGGCCCCGGCGGACCAGATGGACATCCCCTTGGAGCTGGCCCAGCTGGCCATCGAACTCCAGGGAGTGGGTTTCGTGGCGCTCGGCAGTCACGAGGAGAAGCCACGCCTCCAGCGCGCGACGCTCTCCTATGACTGGGCCCACCCCGTCGAGCGGGTCTTCGCCACCATCTACCAGGCGGCTGACGGCGAGCCCCGGCTCTACTTCCTCACCCCCCTGGCGCCGGAAGGCTTCGTCATCACCGCCGGTTATCGCCGCCCCGCCCTGGACGTCCCAGGGGTGTACCGCAGCGGTTCACTGGCGGACGCTTCGCCTGAGCGCCTGCTGCGCGCCCACCTGCGCCGCATGGAGGGCGTCACCCCGGCCGGGGACTTCTCCTGGGAAGGCCGGGTGGAGGCCGGGCGTTCCTGGTACCGCGGGCTCGGCCGGAAGGAGATACGCCGGCAGAACCTGCAAGGGCTGTTGTGGACGGTGATGGCGCTTGCCATCGTCGCCAGCGCCTTCCTGGGGCGGCGCGCGTCCTGAAACCCCGCCATTCCGTCACTGCGCGCGTGCACCGCGCGCCCCTTGAGAGTAGGTAGACGAGCACCATGAAGAGCGTGTCCAAGACCGAGGAAATCTTCTTTCTTTCCGGCAAGCGCACCCCGTTCGGGACCTACGGCGGCAGCCTCAAGGACCTCAGCGCCACCGACCTCGCCGTGGAATCGGCGAAGGCCGCCTTCGCCCAGGCGAAGGTGTCGCCGGAGTTGGTGCAGCACGTCGTGTACGGCAACGTGGTGCAGACGAGCGCGGATGCCATCTACCTGCCCCGCCACGTGGGCCTGCGGACGGGTGTCCCCATCTCCGTGCCCGCCCTGGGCGTCAACCGGCTGTGTGGCTCCGGCTTCCAGGCCTTCACCACCGCCGCGGAGCTGATGCTCACCGAGCAGGCGAGCTGCGTGCTCGCCGGCGGCACCGAGTCCATGAGCCAGGCGCCCCACGTCATCCGGGGCGCGCGCTGGGGCCTGCCGCTGGGCAAGGGCAGCCTGGAGGACATGCTCTGGACTGCGCTGACGGACAGCTACACCGGCCAGCCCATGGCGATGACGGCCGAGCAGCTCGCGGTGGACTACTCGCTCACGCAGGAGCAGGTGGACGAGTACGCGGTGCTCACCCAGAAGCGCTTCGCCGCCGCGCAGGAGGCGGGCCGCTTCCAGGACGAAATCGCGCCCGTCACGCTCAAGGGCAAGAAGGGCGACACCGTCTTCGCCAAGGACGAGCACAACCGTCCGGAGACGACGGTGGAGGGGCTGCGCAAGCTGCCCAAGGTCTTCAAGAAGGACGGCGTGGTGCACGCGGGCGCCGCCAGCGGCATCTGCGACGGCGCGGGCAGCATGGTGATGGCCACGCGCGGCTTCGTGGAGAAGCACGGCCTGAAGCCCATCGCCCGGCTGGTGAACTGGGGCGTGTCCGGGTGTGACCCGAAAATCATGGGCATCGGCCCCGCGCCCGCCATCCGCCAGCTGCTGGAGCGCGCGCAGGCGAAGCTGTCCGACGTGGACCTGTTCGAGGTGAACGAGGCCTTCGCGCCGCAGTACCTGGCGGTGGAGAAGGAGCTGGGCCTGCCGCGCGAGCAGACCAACGTCAACGGCGGCGCCATCGCCGTGGGCCACCCGCTGGGCGCCTCCGGCGCGCGCATCACCACCACGCTCGTCTATGAGCTCAAGCGGCGCGGTGGACGCTATGGTATCGGCTCCGCCTGCATTGGCGGCGGCCAGGGCATCGCGGTGCTGGTCGAGGCGCTCTGATGCCTGCACACGACTTCCAACCGGGACGCGAGATGAGCAACGAGGTGGACGCGAAGACGGCCCGCGAGCGGGCCAAGGCCATCGCCGAGCAGCGCCGCGCGGAGCGTCGCAACCGCAAGCGCAAGTGCGTGGTGTGCGGCGTGGAGGAGAGCGACAAGACGCCGCTCACCGCCCACCCGGAAGGCATTGGCCCGGCCTGCAAGGACGAGGTGTCCTGTCAGGGCCGCAGGGCCACCGCGGGGCGGTGAGCGGCGGCGTGGCGCCTGGGGCCTTGCGTCAGTGGGCGCGAGGGCCCCTGGCCCGCGGCACGCGGGTGTTGGCTGCGCAACTGTGGGAGATGTGCCCCTGGACGTGGGACCGGGCCTGGGTGGCCTGGACTCGCCCGAGGCCGGTAAATCGGGCCCGTTTCTTGATAGCGGAATCGTCTCAGGGTAAACGTCCAGAATCTCAGCTTGAGATTTGAGACCGAGGGTTGGAATGGGCGTTACGAGCTTCACGGGAGTCAAGGTGTTCTCCACCACGCTCGCGCGTGATCGCGAGAACATGGGTGAGAACATCACCAAGTGGCTCAAGGAGAATTTGAACAACGTCGACTTGGTGGACAAGGTGGTGACCCAGTCCTCGGACAAGGAGTTCCACTGTCTGACCATCACGCTTTTCTACCGCGCGAAGGCCTGATTCGTCGGCCAGCAACGCGCGGAGTCGATGTGCGAGGGCGCTCTCTCCCGGGACCGGGTGGGGCGCCCTTCGTCGTTTGGGGTTGCGAAGCGACGAGGGTTCCACCACCTTTGGTCGGCTGTTGAGCCCGTAGTGGAGGATTGAATGCGACCGATGCGGTTCGGCGGCAGGGGCGGAGGGGGCGGTTTTGGCCTGCCCGGTCTGGAGTCCATGTCGTCCAAGCTGGCGGTGGGGCTGGTCGCGGGGTCCGTGCTGTACCTGCTGCTGGGCTACCAGGGCTCCACGCGGAGCATCTTGCTGCTGCTGTCGCCCAACACCGTCTTCGGCAGCCTCTTCCTCTGGCAGCCCTTCACCTACGCCTTCATCGAGAGCGAGCCCATCAGCATCCTCTTCGGGGCGCTGCTGCTGTGGAGCATCGGCGGCTCGCTGGAGAGCTCCTGGGGCTCGAAGCGGCTCTTGCTCGTCGCGGTGGGGTGCACGGCGCTCGCGGGCTACGTGCTCGGCGTGGTGGGCCTCTTCATGCCGCTGCCCATGGGCTACCAGGGCGGCTGGGTGATGGGCTCGGTGCTGTGGGTCGCCTACGGCCTGTCGATGGGGCGCGGGCAGACGAACTTCTGGGGCATCCCCCTGTCGGGCAACGCGTTCGCCGGCATTGGCGCGGGCTTCGTCGTGCTGCGCATCCTCACGGCGGGCCTGGCCAGTCAGCTGCCGCACGTCATCGCGCTGGTGCTGGTGTTCGCCTACGTGCGCGGCGCCAGCCCCAAGCGGTTGATGCTGCACCTGCAGCACTGGCGCCTGCAGCGCCAGCTGAAGGGTAGGTCCAAGCACTTGAACGTGGTGCCCAAGAACAAGGACCGGCCGGACAGGGACCAGTTCCTCAACTGAGGCGCTGCCGCGCGTCTAGTGGGCCGCCTCCGGGTGGCCGTACTGCTTCAGCTTCCGGTAGAGCGTGGCCACGCCGATGTCGAGCTGCTCGGCGGTGCGCGCCCGGTTGCCCGAGTTCTGCGCCAGCACCGCGAGGATGTAGTCCTTCTCCATGTCCTCCAGCCGGCGCGGGTTGCCGGCGGGGATGAGGCTGGGCGGCGCGGCGCGCACTTCCTCCGGCAGGTCATCCCGCTCCACTCGGGGGCCTTCACACAAGGCCACCGCCCGCTCCAGCGCGTTGCCCAGCTCGCGCACGTTGCCCGGCCACTCGTAGCGCAGGAGCTGGTCCGCCGCGTCGGGGGCGAGTCCTGACACCTTGCGGCCCAGACGCTCCGCTGCCTCGGCGAGCAGCAGCCGGGCCAGGGGGAGGATGTCCTCGCGCCGCTCGCGCAGCGGGGGGATGCGCAGCTCGATGACGCGCAGGCGGTAGTAGAGGTCCTGGCGGAAGCGGCCCGTGCGCACCTCCTCGCTCAAGTCGCGGTTGGTGGCGGCCACCACGCGCACGTCCACCTTGCGGCTGGTGTTCTCGCCCACGCGCCGGACTTCCTTCTCCTGAAGCGCGCGCAACAGCTTGGCCTGCATGGACGCCGGTACCTCGCCCACCTCGTCGAGGAAGAGGGTGCCGCCGTGCGCCGCCTCGAAGAGTCCGGGCCTGTCATGCGTCGCGCCGGTGAAGGCGCCGCGCGCGTGGCCGAACAGCTCGCTCTCCAGCAGGCTCTCCGTGACGGCCGCGCAGTTGACGGCGATGAAGGCCTTGTGCGCGCGCGTGGACTCGTCGTGGATGAGGCGGGCGATGCGCTCCTTGCCCACGCCGCTCTCACCGGTGACGAGCACCGTGGAGTCGACTTTCGCCGCGCGGCGCCCCAGGTTGATGACGCGCAGCATGGCCTCCGCGCGCGCCACCATACCCGCGGGGTCCTCCGTCACGCCCGCGCGCGCCAGGGACTGTCGCTTCGCGCGCAGCTTGCGCTCCGCCTGCTTCAGCGCGTCCGTCACCTGACCCAGCACGCCCTCCATGCACTGCGTCTCGTAGAAGCGCAGCACCTCCTTGCACTCGGTGCTCCACTCCTCGGAGGGACGGCCGACGATGTGGCACGCCGCGTCCCCCTGTCCCACGCAGCGAATCTCCGTGCAGTAGATTTCCCGCCCGTTGACGTAGCTCATGTAGCCGGAGGCGAAGCCGGTGAGGCTCCAGCACACCGGATGGTCCGCGCGCCCCAGGTGCAGCAGGTGCTGCTCGGCTTCATACGAGTCGCGCCACTGCGCCTCGGCGAAGGGCTCAGGGCCCTCCTCGGGCTTTCGCTCCACCCGCTCCACCCGCACCTGGCCCTGAAGCGTGTGCAGCCGCCCGCCCGCGCGACGCCACAGCGACTCGTCCTTCCACGGCACCGCGCCCTTCATCGCCTCCGCCGTGCGCCAGCCGTGCGCGTAGCCCAGCCGCGTGAAGATGCCGCGCGCGGCCGTCATCCCCATCAGATTCACCAACTCCTTGCGCAACAGCCCCAGCGCCACCGGGTCCATGAGCAGCACCCGCTGCCCCGCGAAGTGGATGAGTCCGCCCCCCGGCTCGAAGGACAGCAGCTCCCCCAGCTCCAACGCGTCGAATGGCCCCGGCACCGTGTCCTGCTCCCTTCCAAAGTGATGTCTCTCTCTATCGTTTTGAGAGGCCCCGTGCACGAAAGGATGTTGGGAGGTCGTCATTTCAAGGGGTTGGAATGAGCTGGGCCCTGGTCCTGGGGTTGCAGTAGAAGGCGTCCATCATGGGAGACGGACTGGACAGGCGGGAGGTCTTGCAGGGCGCGGCGGCGGCCGGCGTGTCGGGCGTCCTGGGCGCTGGCTCGAAGGGCGGGCGGGCTCCGGCGCTCTTCGTGTCGCACGGCTCGCCCATGGTGGCGCTGGACGCGGACGCGTATCCGCGCGCGCTGAAGACCTTTGGCGACGGCGCGGCGACGGCGCGGGCCATCGTCGTGGTGTCCGCGCACTGGGAGACGCCCGGCGAGGTGCGCGTCACCGCGAGCGCGAAGCCTCCGCTCGTCTACGACTTCTTCGGCTTCCCGGACGCGTTGTACCGGTTGAGGTACGCGGCGCCGGGTGCGCCGGACGTGGCCTCCGACGTGGTGGCCCGGCTGGGCGCGGCGGGGCTGAAGGCCGTCGCGGATTCGGAGCGCGGGTTGGACCACGGTGCGTGGGTACCGCTGCTTCATACGTTTCCACAGGCAACGTTGCCGGTGGTGCAGGTGTCGATGCCGCTGGGCGCGAGCGCGGCGGACGTGGTGAAGATGGGCGAGGCGTTGCGCCCCTTGCGCGCGCAAGGCGTGCTGTTGATGGGAAGTGGTGGCATCGTCCACAACCTGCGCCGCGTGAATTTCCATCAGAAGGATGCGTCCCCGGAGCCGTGGGCACAGGCCTTCGACACCTGGGTGGCGCAGAAGCTGGAGGCGCGGGACTTCGTGGGCCTCCAGTCATGGTTGGATGCACCGAATGCGCAGCTCGCGCATCCGAGAGCCGAGCATTTGTTGCCGCTGTACTTCGTCCTCGGAGCTGCCCTCCCCGAAGACCGTCTCACTTCAGTTTTCGAGGGCTTCCATCACGGAACCTTGTCCATGCGCAGCTTCGCGCTGCGCGCCTGAACCCGTAGTTCATCGAGGAGCACACCCCTATGAAGACGACCCTGAAGAGCGCGATTGCCCTGCTGGTGGCCCTGCCGTCCCTCGCCATGGCGACCACGTGGGAGATTGACTCGGCCCACTCCGGCGCCGAGTTTTCCGTGAAGCACATGATGGTGACGAACGTGAAGGGCTCGTTCGGCAACGTGAAGGGCGCCGTCAACCTGGACGACAAGGACGTCACCAAGTCCACCGTCGAGGCGACCATCGACGCGACGACCATCAACACGAACAACGCCAAGCGCGACGAGCACCTGAAGGCGCCGGACTTCTTCGACACGGCGAAGTTCCCCACCATCACCTTCAAGTCGACGAAGGTGGAGAAGGCGGGCGAGGGCAAGCTGAAGGTCACCGGCAACCTGACCATGCACGGCGTCACCAAGCCCGTCGTCCTGGACGTCACGGGCCCGTCGAAGGAGTCGAAGGACCCCTGGGGCAACACCCGCACGGGCGTGGAGGCCACCACCAAGCTGAACCGCAAGGACTTCGGCCTCGCGTACAACCAGGCGCTGGAGACGGGCGGCGTGGCGGTCGGTGAGGAAGTCACCGTGAACCTGGACCTGGCCCTGACCAAGAAGGCCGACGCCGCGGCTCCTGCCCCGGCGAAGAAGTAATCGTCGGTTCGTTCATCGACGCTGAATGAAAGAGGGGCTCCCACGGTGGTGGGGGCCCCTCTTTCGTTTCAGGCGGGCTTTGAGGGCCCTGCTCTCGTGGCTCAGCCTTCGGCGACGGCCTGCACGCTGGAGCGGTAGATGAAGATGCGGGCGGTGTTGGTGCGCTGGTCCGCGGGGATGACGAAGAAGCCGGGCGTCGTCCCCTTGAAGTCCTGCGAGAAGCCGGCGACCTGGCGTCCGTCGTTGAAGGTGACGCGAATCTTCTGACCCTCGGCCTGCGGCTGACGTGCACCTGCGGCGAGCATGAAGAAGATGGCCTTCACGCGCTTGCCGGGAATCTGCTCCGGCGCGTAGCCGCTCTGCTGCTCCAGGGAGATGACCTCGTCGAGCAGGTCCGCGTCGCGGATGGTGCCGCGCTTCACCTGTCCCTCGACGGTGTGGATGATGACGCGATGCTCACCCTCGATGAACGAGGTGATGGAGTCGGAGTGCATCGGCGGGACGACCGCGAAGAGCGGCTCCCGTGATGCGGCGAGCGACTGCGGGCGCTCGGCCAGGGACGGCGTTGCCAGCGGGGCGCGTGCGGTGGCCGAGTAGGGGCTCGGGTGGGCCGCGGGAGCGGGGCTCCTGAGCGCGGCGCTCATCGCGGCGGCGGCCACGGCGGTGGCGGCGAGCGGAGATGAGACTTCCGGAGGCTCGACGGCCTCTTCCACCAGCTCGATTTCCGCCAGCTCCTGCTCCTGCTCGAGCTCGACGGGGACTTCCTCCGTCTCGAACGGCGCGGGCGTGGAGTCGAACTCGGGCTCGGCGGTGGAGAAGTCGGTCACCGTGGCGCCGAACGGCTGATTGTCCTGGGCCTGCCAGGGGGCGCTCGGCGGGGTGGGGGACTCCTCGGACCAGGACACGTCCTCGGTCTGGACGGGCTCGGCGGGGAGGGAGTCCTCGGAGGACAGCTCGACCATGGGCTCCACGTCGACGGGCGCTTCGCTCCACTCGCCCTGCTGGGGCGCGGCTTCCTCGTGGTGGGCCGTGGGCTCACCGTCCCACGTGGCCGTGGCGGAGTCGGAAGACGCGCTCCACTCGGTCTGGGCGGCGGGCTGCTGCTCGGACCACTCGGCGGTGGGCTCGGGCTCCTCGGGCACCCACTCGGGTTGCGGCTCGGCGGGCGCCGCTTCGGCCGTGTCCCAGGTGGACTCCGTCTGCGTGTTGGCGGGCGCGCCCCACTCGGGAGCGGCGGCCTGCTCGGCCGTGGAGGAGGACCACTCGGCCTGGGCGGCGTCGGCGGGGAGTTCCTCGGTGGCGGCCCACTCAGGCTGCGCGGTGGCTACTGTCTCCGTGGGGGAGGACCACTCGGCCTGCACGGCTTCGGGGGCAGGCTCTTCCGTCGTCGCGGACCACTCGGGCTGCGCGGCTTCGGGGGCAAGCTCTTCCGTCGTCGCGGACCACTCGGGCTGCGCGGTGGCGGCTTCGCTCGTCGACCACGCGGTCTGGACGGCGTCGGCGGGGAGTTCCTCGGTGGCGGCCCATTCGGGCTGCGCGGTGGCGGCTTCGCTCGTCGACCACTCGGTCTGGACGGCGTCGGCGGGGAGTTCCTCGGTGGCGGCCCATTCGGGCTGCGCGGTGGCAGCTTCGTCCGTCGACCACTCGGCCTGGACGGCGTCGGCGGGGAGTTCCTCGGAGGTGGCCCACTCGGCCTGGACGGCGTCGGGAGCAACCTCTTCCGTCGCCGCCCATTCGGGCTGAGCGGTGGCGGTGGCGGCTTCGTCCGGAGTGGTGGCCCACTCGGCCTGGACGGCGTCGGCGGGAAGCTCCTCGGTGGCGGCCCACTCAGGCTGCGCGGCGGTGTCGGTCGCTGCGTCGACGGTGGATGCGGACCATTCGGCCTGGACGGCGTCGGCGGGGAGTTCCTCGGCGGCGGCCCACTCGGGCTGCGCGGGGGCGGCTTCGCCCGTGGACCACTCGGCCTGGACGGCGTCGGCGGGGAGTTCTTCGGAGGCGGCCCACTCGGGCTGCGCGGGGGCGGCTTCGCCCGTGGACCACTCGGCCTGGACGGCGTCGGCGGGGAGTTCCTCGGTGGCGGCCCATTCGGGCTGTGCGGGGGCGGCTTCGCCCGTGGACCACTCGGCCTGGACAGCGTCGGCGGGGAGTTCCTCGGTGGCTGCCCACTCGGGCTGTGCAGCGGTGCCGGTCGCCGCATCATCCGAGGTTGCCGACCACTCAGCCTGGACCGCGTCGGCGGGAAGCTCCTCGGTGGTCGCCCATTCGGGCTGCGCAGGAGTGGCAGCGGCGTCCGTCGTGGACGCGGACCACTCCGTCTGCACGGCGTCGGGTGCGAGCTCTTCGGTCGCTGCCCACTCGGGCTGAGGGGCGGTGGCCGTGGACTCAGTGGACCACTCCGCTTGGACCGCGTCTGGCGCTAGCTCCTCCATCGCGGCCCATTCGGGCTGCGCGGCGGTGGCTCCGTCACTCGTGGATGTGGCCGACCATTCAGTCTGGACGGCGTCGGGAGCAATCTCTTCCGTCGTGGCAGCCCACTCCGTGGTGGTGGCTGCGTCACCGGTGGATGCGGACCACTCGGCCTGGACGGCGTCAGCAGGGAGTTCTTCGGAGGCGCCCCACTCAGGTTGCGCGGGGGCGGCTTCGCCCGCGGACCACTCAGCCTGGACCGCGTCGGCGGGAAGCTCCTCGGTGGTCGCCCATTCGGGCTGTGCAGCGGTGTCCACCGTGGACGCGGACCATTCGGTCTGCACCGCGTCGGGTGCAATCTCCGCGGTGGCTGTCCACTCGGTCTGTGCTTCCGCCGAGGCCGCGTGTTCGCCGGGAGTCTCCGTCGTGGGCCACTCGAGCTGCGCGGAGATGCTCGCGTCACTCGTCGACGTGGACCACTCGGGCTGCGCGGCTTCGCCCGTGGACTCCGGGGTCCACTCGGCTTGCGGCGCGGCCGCGGACCACTCCGACTGGGCGGCCTCGGGCGCGTGCTCCGTCGTCGCCGCCCACGCCGGCTCGGCGTTGTCTGGCGCGGCCTCGGTGGAGGCCGCTGCCCACTCGGGCTGAAGCTCGATGACATCGGAGCCCGGCGTGGGGGACTCGGCGGCCGTCTCGTTCCACTCCGACGTGACCTCCGTGGAAGCCCACTCAGGCTGCGACTCGACGGGCGCGGCCGGCTCCGAAGCGAGGCTCGCACTGCTCGCGAGGGGCTCCAGCTCACCCGACTGCGCGTCCCACTCGCCCTCGGAAGTGTCGGCCGGAAGGTCCAGGCCTCGCTCGTTCGAAGTCGAGTACTGCGCGGGCTCCAGGAACTCGCCCGCGGTCGCGAGCGGTACGGCCTCCTCGGGACTGCCGCTCAGGTCGAATCCATCGGTTGAAGCCGTGTCACCGAACGACGTCCCCGTGAAGGAGGACGCCGCGTGGGTGTCGACCTCAATCGTGTCGGCCTGGAGATCAGGCCCGACCTGCACGGAGCGCAGCTCCAGCGAAGGCACGGTCTCCACGCTGAAAGGCGACTCCACCGAAGACGCGGCTTCCGCCTCCACGCCCAGGTCTCCCACCTCGAAGGTGGGCGGCTCGTCGTGAACCGCAGTCTCCTCGAGCGGTTCGGCGCTCAAGCTCCCCTCGGGAGCGGACTCCATCTCCAGGACCGACACCTCGGCGCCCGCCGACTCGCCGGAGTGGAAGCTCTCGGACGTGGCGTCAGCGCTCACCTCACTGGCGTCAAGAGCGAGCTCCTCGGAGGTAGGCGACGCGGTGACGTCGGAGTCCGCTGCCGCCGTGGACTCCCAACCGCTGGAGGGCGTCTCCGTGGCGTCGAGCGACAGCTCCTCGGCATATGCCTCCGGTGCCGTCTCCGTGAACTCCGCCGCCGACGCGGGCTCGACCATGTCGGACGCATCGAGCGAGATTTCCGCGCCGACGGAGTGGGGGTCCGCCTCCTGGGTCGCGAAGGCGGAGTCGCCCGCGCTCGGCTCTTCGGACGACTCGTAGGCCGCGTCGCTCAGCGTGCCTGTGTCCGCTTCGGTGAAGTCCGGTTCCGCGACCGCGTCGTGCGCGGCACCGTCGCCCGTCGAAGGCACCTCCGTCACATCGCTCGCTTCAAGCGACATGGGCTCGGCGCTCTCCATCGCGCCGACGTCGATGACATCATTCGCGTCAGCGAGGTCCGTCGCGGACGACTCCAGCGGGTCCACGGCCAGCGGCGCGGAGTCCCAGGCCGCATCGAGCGACGTGGGCGAGTGGTCCTCGGCCAGCATCGGCTCGCTGTCGGCGGTCGCGTCGAGCAGCTCGACTTCCGAAGAAGGGACTTCCACTTCGGACTCGGAGGCCGTGAGGGTGGCCTCCTCGGACGTCTGGGCTTCGAGCACGGCGGAGACTGAATCGTCGGAGGCCGTTTCGACCTCCAGCGAGAGGTCCGCGAAGGACGACTCGAGCGAGGTCTCCGGCTCATGCCGCGCGGCCTCGGGCTCCACGTGCGTGTCGAGCTCTCCGAAGTCTTCTTCCGCGCTCAACTGCTGTGCCGCGCCCTGTTCGAAATCTTCCGGGGGGCTCGTTGACGAAGTCTCGTCCTGGAGCGCGGTGGCGTCTTCGTACGCCTCCGTGGTGGAGACATCCGTCTCCGAGACCTCCAGCACGTCCTCGAACGAGGAGGACTCGGACGTGGCCACGGGGGAAGCGCCAGCGGGGGGCGTGGGGCTCGGGGCCATCCACGGCGCGGGCTCGCTCAGGGCGGGGATGTCGATGTCATCCGTGCTGAGGGCCAGGTTCTCCGGCTCCGCGGCCGGAGGCGGGGTGTAGGGCGCCTGGGCCGGCTCCTCGTAGCCCGCGTAATAGGCCTGCTGCGCGGGGTCGGCGACCGGGGCTTCCGGAGTCGCCGCGGGCCAGGCCTGGTTCGGGTCGTAGCCCTGCTGCTGGGCATAGGCCTGATTCGGGTCGTAGCCCTGCTGCTGGGCATAGGCCTGATTCGGGTCGTAGCCCTGCTGGGCATAGGCCTGGTTCGGGTCGTAGCCCTGCTGGGCATAGGCCTGGTTCGGGTCGTAGCCCTGCTGGGCATAGGCCTGGTTCGGGTCGTAGCCCTGCTGGGCATAGGCCTGGTTTGGATCATGGCCCTGCTGCGCATAGGCCTGATTCGGGTCGTAGGCCTGATTCGGGTCGTAGCCGGCGGGGTAGGCGTACCACTGGCCGTCGTCGCCGTAGTAGCCCTGGGGCTGCTGAGCGTCGTAGCCGGCGGGGTAGGCGTACCACTGGCCGTCGTCGCCGTAGTAGCCCTGGGGCTGCTGGGCGTCATAGCCGGCGGGGTAGGCGTACCACTGGCCATCAGCGCCGTAGTAGCCCTGAGGGGCCGCCTCCGGCTGCTGCCAGGTGGAAGCGTCGGACGCGGGGGTGTCCTGGACGCCGAGGAGGCCACGCAGCTCACCCCAGCGCGCCTCCTCCACGGGAGACAGGCTGCCCAGCTTCCGCTTCTCGTCGAGGAAGCGAAATTCTCTCATTGCCGCACGCGTGTCCGACATCCGTCACCTTGCTGCGGACGGCGGACTGCCCGGTTACCGTCGCAGCGCAAATGGGGGGGCTGCGAGTGTAGGAGACTCCCGGGGAGGGGTAAACCAAATGGACCAAGCTTGCCCGGCAGCTACCCCTTGCGGACGACCTTCTCGATCTCCAAATCGAGCTCCCCCAGGGTCATTCCATAGTGGGTCCGCAGCGCCTTCTCGAACGACACCCCTCGCTTGCACACATCCCGAGTGAGGGTCAGCAGGCGGTGGGCGCCCTCCCGGCGCATCAGCTCCTGGACCGCGAGTCCGGAGACGGCATAGGCGATGGGGGGGTCGGGGGTGCTGATCGGAGCGACGACCATCATCTCCTTGACGCTGATGAGCCCACCGGCTGGGGAGGCGAGCATCGTCCGCATCTGATCCACCATCTCCAGGTTGGGGCCAGGGACATCCAGGTACTTCCACTCCACGAACATGGCCAGCCCTTCGTTGAACCAGATGGGCAGGTGGATCATGTCGCCGTCGCCCCCGCCGCAGATGTCGGCGACCGTGGCGTGGACGTATTCGTGGACGATGGTCGCCTTGGTCTGCCGTGTCAGCTGCTTGGCATGGTTGATGGCGATGGAGTTCTGGGCATACCTGCCAGCCACCGCCATCGCCACGGGGATACCGAATATCCTGCCGAACTCCTCGCCGGTGTAGAGCACCACGGACACGGCGGACTCCCGCGCCTCGCCCAGCACGCCTCGGGTGAAGTGGTAGGAATCGTTGAGTATCTCGACGATGCGGCCCTCGTAGTCAGCGCGCTCGCCGAAGTCGCGATCATTGTTGAAGTAGCTGATGATGAACCGGCTGTTGGCGCGCACCCGCATGCCCCGGGAGTCCACCCCGGACTCGAAGCCGAGCTTGGGCCCCCGGAAGCTCATCCCCGGTCGCGTCTCGAGTGACACCACGGAGGCCTCGTCTCCACCCATCGCGCTCGCGGGACGTGTCTGCGAGGGAGCGTTTCCGAGGCGCCGGGAGATGCGCGTGGCCTCGGACCGGGCCGAGTCTTCCTGAAGTGTCTGCTGGCGGGCCTTCTGGAGCAGTTTCTTGGCCTCGGCCGACTCCTTCGCGCGGGGAGGAACCTTCTCGAACGCCGCCTGAGCGCCCACGAAGTCCTGCTCCTCCAGCAGCAGCTTGCCGAGCTCCAGCGGGAAGGCACCGTCCTTCGGGAAGCGCGTCACGCCCTTCACCAGGGTGGCCTCGGCCGCGGCGCGCTGCTCCGTCTTTCGCGCGGCGGTCGCCAGGCAGCGCAGGGCCGGTGCGGACTCTTCATACAGGACGGCGCGCTCCCCCATGGAGTACGCCATCACCGTGTCGTCCGTCAGCAGCGCCTGGCAGCCCTTGGCGAGCGCGCCGGACACCGTGGCCCGCTGCTCGTCGGGAACCGCCTTCGCGTCGCCGGAAGAGAAGGCCAGGTACAGCTCCTCCCAGGCTTTCTGGCCGGAGAGCTCTTTCGCCTTCTGGGCGGGCGTTTGCGGCGAGGCGGCGAGCAGGAGCGCGACGAACAGGGAACGCATGCCCCCAGTATGGCCGAGCCCCGCCGCGTTCGCGCAAGACCCCCGCTACTTGCGGGCCACCTGCCAGCCAAGCTCCTCCAGGGCTTGCTCCAGCTCGCGGATGTGGGCAGGGCCCGTCGTCTCCAGCGTCACTTCCACCATGGCCTCGCCCAGCCCCGCCTTGGAGAAGGCGCGCTCGTGGTGGAGGTCCACCACGTTGGCTCGCAGGTCCGCGATGCGCGACGTCAGCCGCGCGAGCATCCCAGGCCGGTCCGGCAGCCGCACCTCGAGCTGGACCAGGCGACCGGCCTTCACCAGGCCGCGCTCGATGATGCGGCTGATGACGTTCATGTCGATGTTGCCGCCGCTCAGGATGATGGCGGTGCGCTTGCCCTTCGCCTGCGGGACGTGGCCGTTGAGCACCGCCGCCACGCCCACCGCGCCCGCGCCCTCCACCACGCTCTTCTCCTGCTCCAGCAGCGTGAGGATGGCGGCGGCGATCTCCTCCTCGTCCACCGACACCACCGCGTCCACGTACTTGCGCACCATGGGGAAGGTGAGCTCCCCCACCTTCTTCACGGCGATGCCATCCGCGATGGTGGTCCCCGCCGCGGGCAGCTCCACCAGCTTCCCCGCTTCAATGGACGCCTTCATGCTGTCGATGGTCGACGTCTGCACGCCCACAACGATGATGCCCGGCTTGCTCTCCTTCAGCGCGCACGCCACGCCGGAGATGAGCCCGCCTCCGCCAATGGGCACCAGCACCACCTCCACGTCCGGCCACTGCTCCAGGAGCTCCAACCCCAGCGTCCCCTGGCCCGCGATGACATGCACGTCATTGAACGGGTGCACGAAGACGAGCCCTTCCTCCTGCTGGATTCGCAGCGCCTCCGCGTAGGCCTCGTCGTAGTTGGCGCCCTTGAGCACCACCCGCGCGCCATAGTCATCCCGCGTGCGCGACACCTTGATGAGCGGCGTGCGCTCCGGCATGACGATGGTGGCCTTCACCCCCAGCCGACGCGCGTGGTAGGCGAGGCCCTGCGCGTGGTTGCCGGCGGACGCGGCGATGACCCCGCGCTTCTTCTCCTCCTCCGTCAGCGTCAGCAGCTTGTTGAGCGCGCCGCGCTCCTTGAAGGCGCCCGTGCGCTGGAGGTTCTCCAGCTTGAAGTACACCGCCGCGCACTCCGTCCGCTCGGTGAAGTAGTCCGAGGCGGGGCAGGGCGTGGGGCGGATGGCGTCGCGCAGACGCTCCCGCGCGGCGAGGATGTCCTGGAGGGTGACCATGGGCGCGCGTGTAGCGGAAGCGCGCCCCGGGCGGAAGGGACAGTCGGCGCCTCGGTGCCCGCCCTCCCGGGTTGCCGCGATGCGGCAGGCTCGCCCGGCAGCCACCCGGACGGGCACGCCCGAGCGCGTCAGATGCCGCGCAGCACGGTGGCCTTGCCCACCCGGCCGATGGCGAGGATGTAGGCCGCCGTCCGCATGGAGACCTTCCTCGAGCGGGCAATCTGCGCCACGCGCTCGTAGGCCTCCTTCATCGTCTTCTCCAGCTCCGCGTTGACGCGGTCCTCTTCCCAGGACAGGTGCTGGAGGTTCTGCACCCACTCGAAGTAGCTCACCGTGACGCCACCGGAGCTGGCGAGCACGTCCGGCACCACGAAGATGCCGCGCTTCTCGAAGACCTCGTCCGCCTCCGGCTGGGTGGGGCCGTTGGCGCCTTCGATGATGAGGCGCGCGCGCACCGCGTTCGCGTTGTCACGGGTGAGCACGTGGCCAATCGCCGCGGGGATGAGCACCTCGCAGTCCGCCGCGAGCACGTCCTCGTTGCTGCACGCCGTGCCGCCGCCGAAGCCCGTCACCGTGCCGGTGCGCTTGACGTGCTCGAAGAGGGAGGGGACGTCCAGGCCCTGCGGGTTGCGCACGCCGCCCAGCACGTCCGACACCGCCACCACCACGCCACCGTCCTCCCAGAGGAGCTGCGCGGTGTGGCTGCCCACGTTGCCGAAGCCCTGAATCGCGAAGCGCGTGCCCTTCACCGGCAGGCCCAAGTCACGCAGGATTTCGCGGCACACGTACAGCAGGCCCCGCCCGGTGGCCGCCTCGCGGCCCTTGGAGCCGTACAGCTCCAGCGGCTTGCCCGTGACGACGGCGGGCGAGTGGCCGTGGTAGCGCGAGTACTGGTCCATGATCCACGCCATCACCTGGGGATTGGTGTTGATGTCGGGCGCGGGGATGTCACGCGTGGGGCCGATGACGTCTTGAATCTGGTCGACGAACTTTCGCGTCAGCCGCTCCAGCTCCTTGATGCTGAGCTGGGACGGGTCGCAGGCGATGCCGCCCTTGGCGCCGCCGTAGGGGACGTTCACCACGGCCGTCTTCCACGTCATCAGCGACGCGAGTGACGCGGCCTCGTCCTGGTCCAGGCCCGGGTGGTAGCGCAGGCCGCCCTTCATGGGGCCCCGGCTGTTGTCGTGCTGAATCCGGTACCCGAGGAAGGTGCGAATCTCGCCGGAGTCCATCTCGATGGAGACCTGGACCTTCACCTCGCGCAGCGGCGTGGCGAGCAGCGTTTCGATGGGGGTGCCCACGTCCATGATCCGCGCGGCCTTGCGGAAGAAGTAGTTGGTACCCTCGACGGCGCTCATGTTTCGCAGTGCTCCTGGTGGCTGCGGTGGGTCCAAGAGGTCCCGCCCCGCGCGAAAGACCTTAACAGAAGGGGTGCGCTACCATAGGAAACTGCCATGTCTCCCGGCCCTGCGGATGCTTCCACGGTGAACGGACACCTGCAGGGCCTGGCCCGGAGAATTCGCGCGCTTCGAGAACGCCGGGGCCTCACCCAGGAGGACTTCGCCGCCCGGTGTGGCATCTCCGTGTCCTTCGCGTCACTGCTGGAGCGCGGCGAGCGCGGCCCCAGCTACGAGACGCTCCTCCAGGTGGCCGTCGCGCTGGAGCTGCCCTTGTGGGAGCTGCTCCGGCTGGATGACGTGGACGACGCGGGCGCCCACCGCTTGGAGGGCTTCGTCCGGGCCCGTCGGCTGTCGCGCCAGGACGTGGACCGGCTGCTGGAAGTGGCGGAGATGATGTTCAGCGCGGGCCCGCTCGCGGCGAGGCCCCACAGGCCGGAGCCCCCGCGCTGCGGTGAGCCCACCTGCGAGCGGCCGGTGCTGGCCCGAGGCCTGTGCACCGCCCACTACCACCGGGCCCGACGCAGGAAGGCCGCGCAACAGTCGGGCACCTGAGCGGAAGCGGGCCCCCGGGAAGCACGCGCCTCCCGGGGAGCACCCCCTGATTTACTTCTTGCGAGCGCGCTCGACCTTCAGCGTGCGCTCACCGTGCTGCTTGCCGTGCGTGGTCTCGAACCCGGCGGCGTCCTCGTCCGTGACGAAGACGTACGCGTAGGTGGGGCGCAGGTCCATCCGCACCACCTTGCCAGCGGGAGCGCCGGCGGCCTCGAGCGCGGCGGTGACGCCCGCCTCATCCAGGCCATCTTGCCTGCCCAGGCCCACCCACAGGCGCACCTGGCCCGGCAGGTCCGGCAGCGCCTCGCTGCGGGGACGACGCTCCTCGCGCGAGCCGCGCGGACGGTGCCGCTCCAGCTTCAGCGGCTTGTCGCCGTGCAGCTTGCCGTTGAGCGCCTCGAACGCCGGAGCATCCTCTTCCGACACGTAGGCGTAGCCGTAGGTGGGACGCAGGAGCGCCTTGAGCACCTTGCCGGCGGGCGCACCCGCGGCCTCCAGCGCGGCGGGCAGCTTCGCCTCGTCCATGCCGTCATCGCTGCCCAGGTTGGTCCACAGCTTCACCTCGCCGGGGCCCGCGTCGGGGGACGGGGGCGGGCGGGTGCCGGGCTCGCGCTCGGTGCGCGGCTTGCTCTTCTCCACGCGCAGCGTCTTGGTGCCGTGCTGCTTGCCGTTGAGCGTCTCGAACCCCGGGGAGTCGTCCTCCGCGACGAAGACGTACGCGAAGGTGGGGCGCAGCTCCGCGCGCACCATCTTCCCCAGCGGCGCGCCGGCGTCTTCCAGGGCCGTGGCGATGCTGCCCGGCCCCAGGCCGTCCGCCGTTCCCAGGTTGACCCACAGCTTCACCTCGCCAGGGCCCGCCTCCAGCGCCGCGGCGCCTCGGCTCGCGCCCAGGTCCCGCTCCCGACGGGGCTCGTCACGACGCGGACGGCGCTCGCGGTCCGGGTGCTCCGGGCGGGCCATGGGCTTCTCGCCCCGCTCACGCCGGTCCTCACCACTCCGCTCGCGACGCTCACCGCCCCGCTCGCGCTTCTCGTCGCGCCCGCGTCCACGGCCCTCGCTCCGGCTCTCGGTCTTGCGCGCGGGAACGGGCTCGCGGCCCTCGGTCTCCTGGGCCTGCTGGGCCTTCTCCATGCGCATGCGGCTGAAGAAGTACTTGAGCAGGAAGGCGACCAGGTCGTCCGCGTTCGGCTTGTTCTTCAGCTGCGCGGCCAGGGGCAGGAAGCCCTCGAAGATGGAGGAGCCGGAGGCCTCCTGGATTTCGCGCACGTGGCGCTCCGTCCAAAGACGCATCGCCTCCTCGGGCGCGGGCATCTCCTGCCGCTCGAACTTGATGCCGTACTTCTTCTCCAGCACTGTGTACGTCGCCAGCTCGCGCCCGGAGAAGAGGTTGATGGCGGTGCCCTTGTTGCCGATGCGGCCGGTGCGGCCGACGCGGTGCAGGTACACGGCCGGGTCCTCGGGCAGCGAGTAGTTGATGACGTACTCGAGGCCGGAGATGTCGATGCCGCGCGCCGCGATATCCGTGGCGACCATGAAGGCCACCTCGCCGCGCTTCACCTTGCCCATCACCCGCTCGCGCTCCTTCTGCGGCAGGTCTCCGTTGAGCAGCTCCGCGTCGAAGCCGTTGCGGTTGAGCACCGCCGTCACCAGCGCCGTGTCATCCCGCGTGTTGCAGAAGATGATGGCGTTGGGCGGCTCCTCCTTCTCCAGGATGTAGATGAGGTTGCGCGGCTTGGGGAAGGCGTCCGACACGTCGTAGCGGACGTGGTGGATGTGCTCCACCGTGAAGACGTCGCCGGACAACAGCAGCGTCTCCGCGTTCGTCGTGTACCGGGCGATGAGGTTCTGGATGTCCGTGGGCACGGTGGCGCTGAAGAGCAGCACCTGGCGGGCCTTCGGAAGACGGTCGAGGATGCGGGTGACTTCCTCGTAGAAGCCCTGGTTGAGCATCTCGTCGGCTTCGTCCAGCACCGCGTGGTCGCACCCGTCCAGCTTCAGGTTGCCCCGGTTGATGTGGTCGAACACGCGGCCGGGCGTGCCGACGATGATGGGCGTGCCCTCCTCGAACGCGTCCTCCTGCTGCTTCATGGAGGCGCCGCCGTAGATGGCCGCCACCTTCACGCCCTTGTTCTTGCCCAGGGACCTCAGCTCGTCCGCCACCTGCATCGCCAGCTCGCGCGTGGGGCAGAGGATGAGGGCGCGCACGCGCTTCTCGTCCGCGGGAATCTTCTCCAACAACGGCAGGCCGAACGCGGCCGTCTTGCCAGTGCCAGTCTTGCTGCGGACAATCAGGTCCTTGCCCTCCATCACAGGCCGGAACGCCCGGGCCTGGACAGGGGTGGGATGGGTGTAGCCGCGCTCCGCCAGCGCGCGGCGGAGGGGCTCGGACAGATTCATTTCGTCGAAGCCGATGTCCGCGATGTATTCGGCGGGACGCGTCGGTGCTTCGTCGGTGGCCGGGGTGCCCGGCTCGGTGGGCTCTTGGATGTCGCTCATCAAGCAGGGGCATAGCCCCTGCATTACCCTCTGGCAACAATCGCGGCACTTTGGGGTATGGAGCGCCCATGGCGAGTGGAGGGAAAAGAACCAAAGGAGCGGCTTCCCGGCCCCGTGCGAAGCGGGCGGCGGGCAGCGCGCCCGCCCAGGCGGAGGTCGTCGAGGCGGAGGTGGAGGAACCAGGGGCCCAGACAGCGCCAGACCCGGATTCCTTGGAGCCGGACGAGGCGGAGCTGGCCGAGGCGGAGCCCGAGGTGGAGGTCTCCAGGCCCGTGCCGGCCCGGGCCCTCGTCAAGTCGAGCGAAGCAGCGCTCTCCAACCGGGACCCCCTCCAGGCCTACATGGCGGAGGTGCATCGCCACCCCCTGCTGACGCGCGAGGAGGAGCTGGAGCTGTCGCGCCACTACCGCGACACGGGCGATGTGCGCACCGCCTACCGGCTGGTGGCCTCCAACCTGCGGCTGGTGGTGAAGCTGGCCCACGAGTACCACCGCAACCCGCTTTCCCTGTTGGACCTGGTCCAGGAGGGGAACATCGGGTTGATGCAGGCGGTGAAGAAGTACGACCCGGAGCGGGGCGTGAAGCTGAGCAGCTACGCGGCCTGGTGGATTCGGGCGTACATCCTTCGCTACATCATGGACAACTGGAAGATGGTGAAGCTGGGGACGACCGAGGCCCAGCGGAAGCTCTTCTTCAAGCTGCGCCAGGAGCAGGACAAGCTCGTGGCCCAGGGCTTCGAGGCCAGCCCCAAGCTGCTGGCGGAGCGGCTCAACGTCACCGAGCAGGACGTGGTGGAGATGGACCAGCGGCTCGGCCATGACGAGCTGTCCATCGACGCGCCGCTGGGCGGGGACGACGAGGGCTCGCGGGGCACGCGCGCGGACCGCTACCTGCCCTCGGGCGCCATCCCCGCCGACGAGCGGCTGGGCGCCGAGCAGCTCAAGGCCCTCTTCCGCGAGAAGCTCTCCGAGTTCTCCCGGACGCTGGAGGGCAAGGAGCGCTTCATCTTCGAGAACCGGCTCACCTCCGACGAGCCGCTGACGCTCCAGGACATCGGCGACAAGTACGGCGTCAGCCGGGAGCGCGCGCGGCAAATCGAGGCGGCGCTCATCCAGCGGATGCGCGAGTTCATGCGGGAACACATCCCCGACTTCGATTTGGTGGCCACCCCCAAGGGCTGACGGGGGCGGGAGCGCGCGGCGGGAGCGGGGAGCGGTATGCTCCCGCTCGCCACTGCTTCCACCTGGGGGTTGTTCATGGGCCGCTTCTTCCGCGCCTCGAGCGTGTGCCTCGTCGCCGCCGCGCTGCTGACGCTCGCCGGTTGTGCTCGCTCACTCCGGCAGAACTACCTGCGCGACAAGGCCGCGGACCACGTCTACGCCCGGACGCTGCCGGACCTCTGGCCGGAGGTGAAGGCGCTGCTCAAGGAGCAGGGCTACTCCTGGAAGGAGACGCAGGGCCAGTTCGTGCTGGAGACGGAGTGGCGTGACGCCGGGGGCGGCACGCTGGGGCCCACCTCGTCCTCGCGCTTCCTGGTGGAGGGCCTCACGCTCGCCAACGGAGGCGCCATCCTCCGGGTGATGCGGGGCAACCGGGTGTCCCAGTCCATTGGCGTGGGCAACGTGGACCAGCGCATCGCCACCGGCGGCTCGCAGCGCGCCCAGGAGGAGCAGGCCCAGGCCCGTCTGGACTCCACCACCAGCGGCATGCTGCCCACGCAGCAGAGCTACGCGCGGGACTTGGAGCTGGAGCTGCTGTTGCTCCAGCGAATCGACCCGACCTCGGCCGCGAAGCTGGAGGCGGACGCGGTGAGCGCCCACCCCTGAGCCCGCGCTACTTCTTCCAGGGGCGGGAGATGATGCAGGCGTTGATGCCGCCCACGCCCATGGACAGCTTGCCCGCGCAGCCGGCGGGCGCCGCCACGGCCTCGTCGAACACGAAGCGGCCGTGGACGCGCGAAATCTGCTGGTTGAGCTCCGTCTTCTTCAGCGGGGTGGGGAACACCTGCCCGCGTCCGTAGCCCAGGTACTGCGCGGTCAGCTCCCAGCCGCCGCCCGCGGACATGCCGTGGCCGAACGTGCCCTTGCGCGCGGTGATGAGCACCGACTCGGGCAGCACGTCCCGCAGGTTCTGCACCTCCAGGTAGTCACCCGGCGTGGCGGTGGCGTGCAAATCCCAGCTCCCCACGTCGGAAGCCGAGCAACCCGCGGCGGCCAGCGCCTCGCGGATGGCCAGCGTGGGGCCTTCCTTGGACGGCGTGATGATGTGGTCCGCGTCCGCGGTGACGCCCACGGAGACGGGCTCCATGCCCAGCGGCTTGAAGCCCTTGGACGTGAAGTAGTCGTAGTCGCCCAGCACCCAGACCACCGCGCCTCCCGCGATGTGCGTGCCGCGCAGCGCGGTGAGGGGCTTGGAGATGGCGGCGTCGGCGGAGATGACGCGGGCGTTGTAGAAGCCGCCCACGACGAGCGGGTTGGGCGCCGCGTCCGTCATGCCCATGACCACGGCCTTCGCCTCGCCCAACTGCAGCGAGTTCATGGCCAGCTTCAGCCCGTAGCCGAAGGACGAGCACGCGGCGACGGGCGCGAACGTCATGCCGGTGATTTGCCCCAGCATCGAAATCTGCGAGGCGGGCGTGTTGTGGATGTTCCACAGCACGTTGGAGGAGACGGCGTTCCAGGGCGGCTCCGGCGACATCCACTTCTTCTGCAGCCGGGCGTTGCGGGTGCGCTTCTCCTTGATGACGGCCAGCTTCGCGGACTCCACGTCGGCGCCGTCCGGCACGCCGATGGCTTCGATTTCGCGCAGCTCCGACAGATACTCGCGCAGCTCCGTGGAGTGGCCCGTCCAGAAGTGCCACCACGCGTCCTCGGCCTCGTCGCGGATGCCCTCTTCCACCGACGACGGCTCCGGCGGCAGGCCCGTCAGGGGCTCGCGCGTCTCCAGCCACTTGCGCAGCACCGCGTTGCGCTCCGGCGCGGACCAGAAGCGGTCCCACCGGCGCTGGGCGCGGTACAAATCCAACGAGATGGACTGGATGGTGGGCAGGTCGCCCAGGCCCGTGCCCACGTAGACGTGCGCGCGGGGCCCCAGGGCCTGCAGCTCCTGCTCCAGCCCGGGGTTCTGCGCGAGCGACTGGATGAACGCGCCGATGGCGAACTGCGTCGGCTGGCCCATCTTCCGCTCCAACTGCGAGAAGCGGTTGGCCGGGAAGCGCTCGTCAATCCAGGGCTTGTAGTCGGACAGCTGGAAGTCGGGCGTGCCGACGAGGAAGTTGTCCGGCCCGAAGCCGTTGAAAGGGGACAGCCAGCTCTCGGAGGACGTGAGGTTCCTCTCGAACGCCTCGATGTTCCTGGACCGGGGGGCGACGACGCCCCAGCCGAAGATGCCAACTCTGCGCACGGTGTGACTTTCCTTGGCCGCTAGGGGGCGAGCGGCGCGATCTTCAAATTGTCGAAGTGGACCCGGCTCTTCCAGCCGGAGAAGCCGAAGTACTGATTGCGCGGCCCTTCCAGGGGCGAGGCGTCCTGGAGGGTGAGGAAGGGCTGCCCGTCCAGCTCCCAGGAGAGGGTGCCCGCGCGCCGGGTGAGCTTGAAGTGGTGGCGCTTGCCGGGCACCACGGAGGCTCCGTCGCGCGTCACCCGGTCTGGCGTGTGCTCGCTGAGGCGGGCGATGGCGGACTGCGTGTTGCGCCAGCCGCCGAAGATGAACACGTAGCCCGTCGCCGTGTACTGCAGGCGCAGGTCTCCGGCGTAGAAGGAGCGACCGTCACCCCACGCCTCGATTTTGATGTCGCCGTCCGCGCTGTCCGTCCACGCGTCGAACTCAATCGTCGCGTCGCGGGGGATGGGCCGCTTCAGCCACACCGGGCGGTTGTGGAGCATCTCCACCACCAGCGCGCCGTCCACCAGCTTCGTGGCGGAGGGGTTGGTGACGTTCCACGCGTCTCCCAGCGTGTCGCGGTTGAAGTCATCCGCGTACGGGCCAGGGGGAATCACGGGCGCGGCGGGGGCGACGCGGGCGGGCAGCCGGTCCGGCGAGTCCACGCGCAGGTTGTCGTAGAAGATCTGCGACTCGAAGCCGGACAGGCCCAGCCGGTCATGCCCCTTGCCCTTGAGGGGAAGCGGGTCATCGAACTCCAGGAAGGGCTCTCCGTCGATGCTCCAGCGCAACAGCGTGCCGCGGCGCTCGATGCGCCAGTGGTACGTGCGGCCGGCCTGCACCGGCGTGCCGCGCGCTTCCACGCGGACACGGGTGTCGTCCTTGAACACGGTGGCGATGTCACCGGCCGCCTCGTCCGCCTTGTCGCCCTGGGCCCCGGCCTTGCGCGCCGCGCGGCGCTTGAGCGAGTCGAGGTTGGGGGCGCCCATGTCGAGCCGGCCGAGCACGGACATGGAGTTGTTGAACCCGCCCTGCACCAGGATGTACCCGGAGCTGGGGTCCACGCCGTTGCCGAAGACCTCCACCCGGATGTCACCCTCGGGCAGCTCCGAGCGCACGTCGAACTCGATGGCCACGTCGTCCGGCAGCGGCGCCTGGAGCCACAGCGGGTTGTTCTTCACGCCCGGCGCCAGGAGCTCGCCCTGAATCACCCGCCAGTAGCCACCCGCTGAGAAGAAGTCCCGCTTCACCACGCCCGGGTCCGCGAAGTCCTGGGTGTAGGGCACTGTCGCCGTCACGTCCGCGTCACCGCGGAACAGGGCGTAGTGGATGAGCGGGAACTGGATGACCAGAATCAGCGCGGCGAGCACGGCCCAGCCTCGGCGCGACATCCCCTCCGGCTTCACCCAGGCGCTGCTAGCGCCAGGCTCCTGCCGGGGGGCGGGCTCCGAGGAGGACTCCTGCTTCTTCTCCGACTCCTTGCGCCTGACCTGGCCCATCAATCCTTTGGGGGTTTTCTGAGGGGGAAAGGCGGCGGAATGTACGCGCCACGACGCTGGAGGTAAAGCGCGGCCGGCTCCCGGAGGAGGTCGTCTACTTGACCCCCCAACGTTTCTCGAGCGCCCGCTGCTCCGCCTGCCGGAGCTTGAGGCGCTCCTTCTCCGCGCGCTGCTTCTCCGCCTCTTCGGGCGAGGAGCGCATGGCGAGCTGATAGACGGCGCCGGCGATGGCGAACAGTCCGGCGGCGATGATGACGCCCCAGGGCCTGCTGGCCACGGCGGCCACCAGCCCGCCGAACTGGTGCAGCGCCGCCAGCGCGCCGATGACGAGCACCCACCCGCCCACCGCGGAGGCCACCACCGCGCTGACCACCCGGTGCAACAGCGCGCCCACCAGCCCGCCGATGATGAACCCCGGCGCGAAGCCGAGCAGGAAGTCCTGCGGCCCGGCGATCTGCCCGGCCAACAGGCCCAGCGGCACGCCCAGGCCCACGAAGGTGATTGCGGGAGGGAAGAGGAAGCCCAGCGCCAGGAGCACCGCCGCGACGATGGAGGGCGCGCGCGGGTCCAGGTCCGGCAGGCCCAGCTTCGTGGTGACGGCGCCCGTCCACACCAGCCCCAGGAGCGCGCCGATGGGCCCGGCCAGCACCCGGAACACCCGGGGGCCTCCGCCCACCAGCAGCAGCGTCACCCCGGTGACACAGCAGACGATGCCCGCCCACATGGGCAGCAGGCGGTAGATGCCGACCCAGCCCGACGGGTTGAGCTCCTGATAGGCCTTGAGGGCCTGGAGGAGGCCTTCCATGGCTCCAACTCCTTGCATTGCGGCGCACCCGACGTTGTCCCCCGAAGGGGCGCGAGGGCGCCGACGGCGTAGCTTAAGCGTAGCGGGTCAAGGCCAATAGCAGCAGGACGACAAAGACGGCGGCGGCGAGCAGGGCGAAGCCGTAGAGGGCCTTCGGGGTGGAGGTGCGGCGCAGCAGCTCCTCGGCCTCGGCCCGGTCCTCGGGGGTGGGAGTGCCCGCCAGCAGACGCTCGGCGTCGCGCCGTGCTCCGGCGACGTCCCCCGCCTCCTTGCGAGCCCAGGCCGCCCGGACCTCGGGGGAGCCGGGCTGCTCGGGCGTCTGTCCGCCTTTTGCCATGGGCCGGCTCTATACCGGGGAATGCGAGCACCCGTCGACGGTATATAGATGCGCTCTATGTCCGCGCGGCGTCTGACCCGTCGAAATCTCCTGCTCGGCTCCGCCGCGCTTGCTCCGCTGCTGGCGGGGCGTGCGCATGCGTTCGGCGAGAAGAATCGCTTCATCCCCGCGGTGGCGAAGCACGGGGGCCGGTGGGACGCGCGGCTGTCCGGCCTGCGGCGAATCGCCTGGGAGCTGCAGCGGCGCACCTCCGTCGAAGTGGTGCCGGACGCTCGGCCCTTCGCGTTGAGCAGCCCCGACCTCTTCGAGTACCCCTTCCTCTACTTCGGCGGGGACGGAGGTTTTCCCCCGCTCAACGACGCGGAGGTCGCCAACCTGCGGCGCTACCTGACGTACGGCGGCTTCATGCTGGCGGACGCCAACGACGGCAGCGACGGGGACGGCTTCGACGCCAGCTTCCGTCGGGAGATGGCGCGCGTGCTGCCGCAGAGCCCGCTGGCGGAGGTGCCCTCCGGACACGTGGTGTACAAGTCCTTCTTCCTGCTGGACGCGGCGCCGGGCCGGCTGCTCAACAAGCCGCACATGATGGCGGCCAACCTGGGCAAGCGCGCGGCGGTGCTCTACTCGCAGAACGACGTGGCCGGGGCCTGGAGCCGCAACGAGTCCGGGGACTACGAGTTCGACGTGAGCCCCGGCGGCGAGCCGCAGCGGGAGCTGGCGGTGCGGCTGGGCATCAACGTCTGCATGTACGCCCTCTGCCTGGACTACAAGGACGACGCCGTCCACCTGCAGCTCATCCTCAACAAGCGGCGCTGAAGCAGCGGCGGTACGCCAAGAGCCTGGATGAATTCCCCCACCTTCAACGCCTGGAAGCTCGTCAGCCTCTCTCCCCTGCCTTCGTGGGCGCTGGTGTTCCTCGCGCTCGGGCTGCTCTTGGGAGTGGCGCTGGCCGCCTGGGGCGTGCGGCGCGAGCCCTCGCGTGGACGTCGCGTCCTGTTGTGGGCGCTGCGCGTGGGCGCGGGCGTGGCCGCGCTCTTCTTCCTGCTGGAGCCCGGCATCCGGCATCTACAGGTGGCGCGGATGAAGAACCGCGTCGCGGTGCTGGTGGACCGCTCCGCGTCCATGGGTTTCCCGTCGGAGCCCGGAGGCCCCACGCGCGCCGCGGAGGTGGCCACGTTCCTGGAGAAGGCCGCGCCGGCGCTCGCGGGACTGCAGGACCGCTTCACGGTGGAGATGTACGGGTTCGACCCGGAGCTGGCGCCGGTGACGCCCGCGTCGCTGGCCAAGGAGCCGCCTCGCGCGGGCTCCACCGACTTGCTGGCCGCGCTGCGTGCGGCGGCGGGCGCGGGGCAGGGCGCTCGCAAGCTGTCCGGCGTGCTGCTGTTCAGCGACGGCGCGGACAACACGGAGCTGAAGGCGGGCGTGGTGGGCCGTGCGCGCGCGGCGCTGGCGGACCTGGGCGTGCCCGTCTCCACCTTCACCGTGGGCCAGGAGGCGCTGAAGGACCTGGCGATTGAGGGACTGAAGGTGGATGACTTCGCCTTCGTGCGCAACTCGCTCACCGTGGAGGCGGAGATTCATGGCCGCGGCTTCCGGGGCAAGGAGATCCCCGTCGTGCTCAGCCAGGAGGGCAAGACGGTGGCGAGCAAGACGGTGCGCCTGGAGACCAACGACGACGTGAAGCCGGTGTCCTTCACCTTCACGCCGGACCAGACGGGTCGCTTCGTCTACACGGTGACGGTGCCCACCTTCCCGGACGAGGCGGTGGCGGACAACAACAGCCGCTCCTTCACGCTGAAGGTCATCCGGGACCGCGTGCGCGTGCTGCTGGTGGTGGGCCGGCCGTCCTGGGACGAGCGCTACCTTCGCGGCCTGCTGAAGCAGGACGCCAACGTGGACCTCATCTCGTTCTACATCCTGCGCACGCTGTCGGATGACCCGGGCGTGGTGAACGAGCGCGAGCTGTCCCTCATCCCATTCCCCATGGAGGAGATTTTCGACACGAAGCTGGACACCTTCGACGTCGTCATCTTCCAGAACTTCGGGCACGCGGACCCGTCGCTCTCCATCGCCGAGTACGAGCGCAACCTGGAGCGCTACATCCACAACGGCGGCGCCTTCGTGATGATTGGCGGCGACAGCGTGCTGGGTGAGGGCCGCGCCACCATGCCCACGCTGATGGAGGCCTTGCCCGTGGCCGCCGCGGGCCCCGCCAACGTGGAGCCCTTCACCGCGCGCCTGACGCCGGAGGGCCTGCGCCACCCGGTGACGGCCATCGGCTCCGGCGCCTCCAGCACCGAGGCCGCGTGGGGCGAGCTGCCGCCGATTCCGGGCGCCAACCTCACGTATGCGCGCCCTGGCGCCACCGTGTTGCTGGAGCATCCGCATCTCACGGCGAACGGGAAGAACGCGCCGCTCGTGGCCGTCTGGGACTACGGCCGGGGCCGGGCGCTCGTGATGGCCACGGATGCGTCGTGGTACTGGGCCTTCGCCGCGCACCGGGATGGCTCGCCCAGCCGCGCGTATGACCGCTTCTGGGGCAATGCGCTGCGGTGGCTGGTGAGAGACCCGGACCTGACGACGTTGAAGGTGACGGCGGACCCGCCATCGGTGGAGCCGGGGCGCCCGGTGGCCGTGGTGGTGCAGGCGCGCAGCGCGGACTACCAGCCGGCGCAGGACGCGCAGGTGCGCGTGGAGCTGTTCTCGGTGGCGACGCAGAAGCCGGTGGCGGTGCAGACGGGCGCCACGGGGCCGGACGGCGTGGTGCGGCTGGAGTTCGCGCCGCCGGACCCGGGGCCGTACAAGCTGCTCGCGACGGCGAAGAAGGGCGAGACGGACCTGGGCAAGGGCGAGGACGCGGTGGCGGTGCGCGCCGTGGGGCCGGAGCTGTCGGACGCGTCCGTGCGGTCGGAGCTGATGGAGCAGATCGCCAAGGTGACGGGCGGCAAGGCGTACAAGCTGCCCCAGGACGGGCTGCCGGACATGCCGCTGTTGGACCCGCCCGTCGTGGAAGTCGGGCGCGCGAAGGACCAGCCGCTGTGGGACCGCTGGTACTACCTCGTCGCGCTCATCGGCCTGCTCGGCGCGGAGTGGTTCGCGCGGCGCCGCTTCGGCTACGTCTGAGCGCCCGGGCGTGCCCGAGGGCACGGAATAGGGGCTGCTGGGGCGCGTTCGCCAGGTGCGATAGAGAGGGGGCTCCCCAAGTCCCTTCCTGGAGCCTGGAGCCCCCGTGCGTCACGTCCTCGCGCTTCTCCTCGTCGTCCTGCCGCTGTCCCCGGTCTTCGCGCAATCACTGCCCGCCGATTTCGACGCCACCATCGAGAAGGCGATGACGACCTTTGATGTGCCGGGCATCGCCGTGGCCGTGGTGAAGGACGGCAAGGTGGTGCTGTCCAAGGGCTATGGCGTGCGCAGGCTCGGGGACAAGACGCCCGTGACGGCGGACACGCTGTTCGGCATCGCGTCCAACAGCAAGGCCTTCACGGCGGCGGCGCTGGCGATGCTCGTCGAGGAGGGCAAGCTCCAGTGGGACGACCGCGTGGTGGACCATCTGCCGTCGTTCCAGATGCATGACCCCTACGTCACGCGCGAGCTGACGATTCGGGACTTGCTCGTGCACCGCAGCGGGCTGGGGCTGGGCGCCGGAGACCTCCTGTACTTTCCCCAGTCCACCTTCACCGAGGACGAGATTGTCTCAAAGCTGCGCCACATCCCCCCGGCGACGAGCTTCCGCAGCCGCTACGCGTACGACAACATCCTCTACCTCGTGGCGGGCAAGGTCATCGAGAAAGTGAGCGGCCGTCACTGGCGCGACTTCGTGCGCGAGCGCATCTTCGTGCCGGTGGGCATGCGCGACAGCAGCACGCTCTTCAAGGCCCTGCGCGTGAGCGGCAACGTCGCCACGCCGCACGCGAAGGCGGACGGCGTGCTCAAGGCCATCTCGCCCATGGGCTTCGAGAACAACGCGCCCGCGGCGGCCATCAACTCCAGCGTCAACGACTTGTCCAAGTGGATGCTGACGCAGTTGGCACAGGGTGTGATTCCGGGCACTGACGGCAAGAAGCGGCTGTTCAGCGAGGCGCAGTCGAAGGAGATGTGGGCGGCGCAGACGGTGATGGCCGTCACCGAGCCCTCCAAGCCGCTCGCCGGGCTGCGCGCGAACTTCGCCGCGTACGCGCTGGGCTGGTCGCTGCGCGACTACCGGGGCCACAAGCTGGTGGGCCACGGGGGCGCGCTGCCCGGCTATTACTCGCGGGTGCTGCTGGTGCCGGAGCTGGGCCTGGGTGTCGTGGTGCTCACGAACCAGGAGGAGCGCGGCGCCATCGAGGCCCCGGTGTGGACGGTGCTGGACGCGTTCATGGGCGGGCCCGCCACGGACTGGGTGGCCGCGTTCAAGGCGGATGACGACGCGAAGCGCGCCAAGGCGGAGGCCCAGGTGGCCGGCCTGCGCGGCAGCCGCAACGCGGAGAGCAAGCCGTCGCTCCCGCTCGACGCATACGCCGGAACGTTCCGTGACCCGTGGTACGGCGACGTGACGCTGACGAGCGATGCCCAGAAGCTGGTGCTGCGCTTCAGCCGGACGCCGGGCCTCGTCGGCGAGTTGGAGCACTGGCAATACGACACCTTCGTCGCGCGCTGGAAGGACCGCTCGCTCAACGCGGACGCCTTCGTGTCCTTCTCGCTGAAGCCGGACGGCACGGTAGGGGAGCTGCGCATGCAGCCCGTCTCGCCGCTCACCGACTTCAGCTTCGACTTCCAGGACCTGCGCTTCACGCCCGTGAAGGAAGCCCCGAGCGCTGTCGCGCGGCCGGTGCACTGACGTCGAGCGTCTCGGGCGCTGCCCGCCTGGCCGTGATGCCAGGCGGGGCGCTCACAAGAACGGCGCTTACGGCTGCTGCTTCTCCACCACGCCGCACGCGATGCGGCCACCGGCGTCGCCCGTGGGGTCGGTCTGGTAGTCGTCTTCCTTGGTGTGGACGACGATGGCGGAGCCGTCCTTGTCGAAGAGTGACTTCAGGGTGAGCCCGTTCTGGGCGAACGTGTCGAACTGCACCTTGCCGTCCTGGCCCACGTAGAGGTTGGGCAGGTCACCCACGTGCTTGCCCTTGGGCGACATCATCCCGTGGGCCTTCTTCGACGGGTTGAAGTGGCCGCCCGCCGTCTTGAACTCCGGCGCCTCGCACTTGCCCGTCTCGTGGATGTGGAAGGCGTGCTGACCGGGCGGCAGGTCATGCAGCGCGCCCTTGATGACCACGCCCTGCTTGGTCTGCTCGAAGGTGACCTCGCCCACGTCCTTGCCCTGCGCGTCCTTCACCGGGGCCTTCGCCATCTCGCCCGGCGGGAGCATCTTCTTCGCGGGGGGGGCGGCGGGGGGAGTGGCGGCCTGCGCGCTCTCGGGCGGCGGCGTCGGGGCCGCGGGGGCCTGGGCCAGCACGGGAGCAGCGGCGGTGAGAACGGTGGCGGTCAGCAGCGCACGGAGTTTCATGAAGTAGGTCCTTCCTTCAGAGGGGAAAGCAGCTCGGCGAAGGTGGACACTAGCGGTTGTTTCCGCACCCCGCAGGGAAACCGTGCGGGCGGGCAGACGCCCCGCCGCGCACAGGCTCACTCCTGTCCTGGAGGCGGCACCAGCAACGGCACCGGCACCACGCGAGACGCTCCAAAGGCCGGGGCCCAGACGCGCTGGACATCGGGTCCATTGAGGAAGCGCACGATGGCCTGGAAGGCGGGCAGGGGACCGCCCAGCGTCTCCGCCCACTCCAGCCCTCGCGGCGACAGGTTGGGCACTAGGGGGCCCAGCTCCTCCGCCGACGTGGAGGAGCGGGTGACGCGCAGCCCCTCGTCCCTCAGCCGCTTGGGGACATACAGGGGCGCGAAGCGCGCGTGCCGGTGGTCATGGACGCAGCCCTCTTCCTCCAGCAGCGCGGCGGACAGCGGCAGCTCGCGCACGTTGAAGAGCAGCTTCACCGCGCCCACGTGGGGGTCATACGGGCCGCGCAGCCGGTGGTCTCCGCGCGGAATCAGGCGGCGGTCCAGGTAGCAGAACGCGCGAGCCTCCGGCGGCAGCGTGCCCCGGTGCCGCGCCCCACCGTAGCGATAGAAGGGCCGCAGGTGCTTCGCGTCCACTTCCAGCGGCGTGCCCACCTTGAGCGCGCGCAGCTTCGGCAGCAGCTCCTCCGACAGGCCATGCACGCGCGAGAACTCCGGCAGCTCCTCCAGCGGTGACGCGGCGAAGGCGCGGATGCGCGCGAGCAGGCGCTCCGGGTCCGCGTCCACCAGCAGCTCGTCGAAGCGCGTCTTCACCCCCGGCAGGCTCACGGGCACCAGGGTCGTGAGGGGTTCGCCTTCCGCGCTCCACCGTGCATCCAAGGCACTGGCCTCCGGTGTGGTTGGTGCCAGGCGCCACTCGGGCGCCTCGGGGGTGAAGTGCTGCCAGGCGCCGCGTCGCTCGAAGCGCGGCGGGTCCACATGGCCCGGAAGCGAGGACCACACGGTGATGCACGTGCGCACCTGCGTGCCCGCGAAGGCGCCGGGCCCCAGGTCCACCACCTCGCGCAGCGTCAGCATGCGCAACAGCGACTGGCGCAGCGGCGCGTAGAGGAAGGCGTCCAGCAGGCTCGCGGGAGTGATGAAGGCGAGCACGCCGGGTCGCGTGGAGAGCCGGTGCGCGGCCACCAGCAGGAAGAAGGCGAAGTCGTCGCGCAGGCTGGTGCCCGGTGGGAGCGCCAGGGGCAAGAGGGCGCGCAGCTTCGCGTAGGCGCTCGGGTCCTTCAGCACCGGCGACGTCCCGTTGTAGGGCGGATTTCCCACCCACAGCTCGCGGTGCTCCGGAGGCGTCGCCGCGAGCATGGGTTCCATCCCACCTCGCAACGTGTCGCCTTCGCGCACGTCGGCTTCCGGGACTCGAGCCTGACAGAGTCGGGCTACGGCGGGGTCCAGCTCCAGCCCACACAGACGGGCTCCGGGCCAGAGCTTCGAGGCCGCCGACAAGAAAGCTCCTGCCCCACAGGCGGGGTCCACCACCGTGAGGGGTCCAGCTCCCAGGTGCGCCATCGCAAGCGATAGCGTGCGTTCCACCAGGGGTGCGGGCGTAAAGAACGCCCCCACCGCCTTGCGGTCCAGCCCGGGGAACTGGTGGACGAGCTTTTCTTCGTCGACGTCCAGCATCCTGTTCGCGGCGCGTGGCATCGGGGACTCATCCTAGCCAGCACTTCACCCAAGGGTGATCCATCCAAAGCTTTGCAAACGCACTCAAACGCACGGATGTGACATCCCAATCACTTCACATGCCCGGAAGTCTGAGATTTGCCGCCCCGCAATGCGTTGCGCAAGCCCGCACCGACGTCCATGTGGGTTGTCCACGCGCTACAGGCCTACCCAGGTTGCCTCAGCATTCCTTGAAATACGCCCATTCCCACCAGCATGGCCCCCACGAAGAGCAGCACCGTGGTGCCTCCCACGGGGAGCGACACCAGGGCCGGGCCGGGGCAATAGCCTGACATGCCCCACCCGACGCCGAAGAGGGCCGCGCCTGTGACGAGGCGGCCGTCCACGGCGGCCTGGGGCGGCGCAGGGAAGCGCTCCGCGAGCACGGGCCGCGCCCGTCGCAGGATGAGGGGACGCAAGAGCGCGTAGGTGCCCAGCGCGCCCGCCATGACGAAGGCGAGGCTCGGGTCCCAACGTCCCGCCACATCAAGGAAACCCACCACCTTCGCCGGGTCCGTCATCCCTCCCAACCCCAGCCCCAGCGCGAAGAGCAGCCCCGCCAGGCCCGCCATCAGGAGCGACTTCATGAAGCACCTCCCAGCACATGTCGGGTGATGAAGACGGTGAGCGCGGCCGTCGCCATGAATGTGAGGGTGGCCACGAGGGAGCGCTTGGAGCCTCGGGCGAGGCCACAGACGCCGTGGCCGCTGGTGCAGCCGCCGCCCAGCCGGGTACCGAAGCCGACGAGGAGCCCCGCGGCGAGCGTGGCGCCCACGCTGGTGAGCACCTGAGGGCCGAGCGACTCCGGACGGAAGACCGCGAGCAGCACGCCTCCCACGGCGAGTCCTCCGAGGAAGGCCACGCGCCAGCCCACGTCAGCGGGCGCCGGGGACAAGAGCCCGCCGGTGATGCCGCTGATGCCCGCGATGCGGCCGTGGAAGAGCAGCAGCAGGGCCGAGGCCAAGCCGACGAGGACGCCCCCCAGGAGGGGGAGCAGGACTGAGTTCATGGTGACGCACCCATCGAGAAGAAAGAGTCCGAGGCGCGAGGGTGTCACGGCACGGGCTGTCGATGGGAAATGAAGAGGGGGCGGGCCCCGGGCCCCTTGGAGGCCCAGGCCCCACCCCCGCCCTCCTCCCCAGGAGCAATGACGGAGGAGGGCTATTCGGTGGCGTTACGCCTTGCTGTGCGTGGGGGCTTGGACCGCGCCCATGTGCATCCGGTGCTTCACTTCCGAGTAGCGCTCGCTGGACTCGCGCTCCGGGAACAACAGCGACACGAGCACTCCCACGACGAAAGCCAATGGCATGGTGATGATGCCCGGGTTCTTCAGCGGAAACATCGCGCTCGGGTTTCCCAGCAGGTCCACTTGTACGGTGGGCGACAAGAAGATGAGCAGCACCGCGCTGAACGAGCCCGTCAGCATGCTGGCCACCGCTCCATACGTGGTGAACTTCCTCCAGGCCATGGACAGCAGCAGTGCGGGGAAGTTGGCGCTCGCGGCGATGGCGAACGCCAGGCCCACCATGAAGGCCACGTTCTGTCCCTTGAAGGCGACGCCCAGCACCACGGCCAGCACGCCGAGGAAGAGGCTGGCGAGCCGCGCCACCTTGAGCTGCTCGTGCTCGGGCGCCTCACCTTTGCGCACCACGCTGGACCACAAGTCGTGGGACAGCGCCGCCGCGCCGGACAGCGTCAGGCCGGCCACCACCGCGAGGATGGTGGCGAAGGCCACCGCGGAGATGAAGCCCAGAAAGCCCGTGCCGCCCACCACCTCCGCGAGCATGGGCGCCGCCATGTTGCCGCCCTTGTCCACGCTGGTAATCGCCTGCCGGCCCACCAGCACCGACGCGCCGAAGCCGAGGATGAACGTCACCAGGTAGAAGTAGCCGATGAGGCCCGTGGCGTAGAACACGCTGCTGCGCGCCGCCTTCGCGTTGGGCACCGTGTAGAAGCGCATCAGGATGTGCGGCAGGCCCGCCGTGCCGAACATCAGCGCGAGGCCCAGCGAAATCGTCTCCAGCGGGTTGCTCACCAGCGCGCCCGGCGCCAGCGTCTTCTCGCCGTACTGGATGGCCGCCTCGTTGAAGAGCGCCAGCGGGTTGAAGCCGAACTTGTACAGCACCGCTCCGGCCAGCGCGGACGCGCCCGCGAGCAGCAGCACGGCCTTCACGATTTGCACCCACGTGGTGGCGATCATCCCGCCGAACAGCACGTAGAGAATCATCACCGCGCCGACGATGACGACGGCGACCTCGTAGGACAGGCCGAAGAGCAGGTGGATGAGGTTGCCGGCGCCCACCATCTGCGCAATCAGGTAGAAGCTCACCACGGTGAGCGTGCCCAGCGCGGCGGCCAGTCGCACCGGCGTCTGCTTGAGGCGGTACGCCACCACGTCCGCGAAGGTGTACTTGCCCAGGTTGCGCAGGGGCTCCGCGATGAGGAACGTCACCACCGGCCAGCCCACCAGCCAGCCCACCGAGTAGATGAGCCCGTCGAAGCCGGACATGGCGACGAGGCCGGCGATGCCCAGGAAGCTGGCGGCGCTCATGTAGTCGCCCGCGAGGGCGAAGCCGTTCTGCAGGGCGCTCACCCCGCCGCCGGCCGCGAAGAACTCCGAGGTCGTCTTCGTCTTGCGCGCCGCCCAGTACGTGATTCCCAGGGTGACGCCGACGAAGAGGAGGAAGAAGAGGATGGCCGTGCTGTTGGGCTGGCCCAACTGCGTGCCCGGTGCCGAAGTCGGATTCATTCGTGGCTCGCTCTCAGCGACGCAGTTGGCTCAGGGCGCGGTCGTACTTGCCGTTCGCCCAGATCATGTAGATGCCCGTCAGCGCCCACGCGGTGACGATGACGATGGCACCCAGGAGGATTCCCACCGACAAGCCGGGGGTGATTTGCTTGCCCATCAGCGGCTTGTTGAAGGCCACCAGCAGGATGAAGCCGAAGTACGCCACCAGCGTGGCCACCGTCAGGATGGCGGCCACCCGCCAGCGCGACGAGGCGAGTGCTTCCAGGGCGTCTTCTTGGGATTGAGAGGACATCGCTTGTCTCCAGTGTGACGTCGGAAGGCCCGAGGGGAATCAAGACCTGGCCCGCACGGGCGCGCCCTTGGTGAGCAGTTCATCCAGCACGGTGGGGTCGGCGAGGGTGGAGGCGTCGCCCAGGTTCTCCGTCTCACCGGAGGCAATCTTGCGCAACATGCGGCGCAGAATCTTGCCGGAGCGCGTCTTGGGCAGGCCATTGACGACGACGACGCGGTCCGGCGTGGCGATGGGACCGATGACGTGGCGCACCTGCTCCTTGAGCGTGCCCACCATCTGCTCGGTGGACGTCTCCTGCCAGTCGGGCTTCACCGTGACGAAGGCGCACACGCCCGTGCCCTTGATGTCGTGGGGGAAGCCCACCACGGCGGCCTCGGCCACGGCCTCGTGCGCCACGAGCGCGCTCTCCACCTCCGCGGTGCCCAGGCGGTGCCCGGAGACGTTGAGGACGTCATCCACGCGGCCGGTAATCCAGTAGTAGCCGTCCTCGTCGCGGCGGCAGCCGTCGCCGGTGAAGTACAGGTTGGGGAAGCGCGAGTAGTACGTCTCCACGAAGCGCTGGTGGTGGCCGTACAGCGTGCGCGCCTGTCCGGGCCAGGAGCGCGCCAGGCACAGGTTGCCGCTGACGCCGTTGCCTTCGATGACGCGGCCCTCGTCGTCGAGCAGCACCGGCTCCACGCCGAAGAAGGGCAGGGTGGCGGAGCCCGGCTTGCACGGCGTCGCGCCCGGCAGCGGGGAGATGAGGATGCCGCCCGTCTCCGTCTGCCACCACGTGTCGATGATGGGGTTGCGACCCTCGCCCACCACGTCGTGGTACCAGCGCCAGACCTCCGGGTTGATGGGCTCGCCCACGCTGCCCAACAGGCGCAGCGACTTGCGCGAGGACTTCTTCACCCACGCGTCACCCTCCTTGATGAGCGCGCGCAGCGCGGTAGGGGCGGTGTAGATGACGGTGGCCTTCACGTCGTCCACCACCTGCCAGAGCCGGCCCGCGTCGGGGTACGACGGCGTGGACTCGAACAGGACGGTGGTGGTGCCGTTGAGGAGCGGGCCGTACAGCAGATAGCTGTGGCCCGTCACCCAGCCCAGGTCCGCCGTACAGAAGTGCACGTCGTCCGGCCGCGCGTCGAAGACGTAGTGGTGCGTGGTCGCCGCATACACGAGGTAGCCGCCCGTGGTGTGCAGCACGCCCTTGGGCTTTCCGGTGGAGCCGGAGGTGTAGAGGATGAAGAGCGGGTCCTCCGCGTCCATCCACTCGGCGGGGCAGACGCCCCGGTGGCGCGCCATCTCCACGTCCAGCCACGCGTCACGGCCCTCCGCCATGGGCACTTCGCGCGACGTGCGCCGCACCACCAGCACGGACGTCACCTGGGTGAGGCCCTCCACCGCCTCGTCGGCGATGGCCTTGGTGGGGACGCTCTTGGGGCCGCGCGGGCCCTCGTTCGCGGTGACGAGCACCCTGGCGCCACAGTCGAGGATGCGCTCGCGCAGCGACTCCGAGGAGAAGCCGGCGAACACCACCGAGTGCACCGCGCCGAGCCGCGCGCACGCGAGCATGGTGTACGCCAGCTCCGGAATCATCGGCAGGTAGATGCAGACGCGGTCGCCCTTGCGGACGCCGTGGGCCTTGAGCACGTTGGCCACGCGGCCGACGTGGTGCTGAAGCTCCCGGAAGGTGATGGTCTGGTATTCGCCCGGCTCGTTCTTGGCCCAGATGATGGCGGCCTTGCCGGGGCGCTCGCGCGCGTGGCGGTCCACGCAGTTGTACGCGGCATTGAGCTTGCCGCCGCTGAACCAGGAGAAGTCCACCTGCTCGGCGTCCACCTCGCGGATGGCCTCCGGTGGATGGAACCAGGTGAGCCGCTGGGCCTGCTCACCCCAGAAGGCGTCGGGCTCTCGGAGGCTCTTTTGATAGAGGTCGCGGTACTGCTCCAGCGTCTTCACGTGGGCGTCGCGGGAGAAGTGCTCTTTCGGCGGGACGAACGAATCCTTCGCGGCAGTCATCGGGAGTGACCTCGGGGAGAGCAGGGGATGTCAGTAGAAGAGCTGGAGCTGCGCGGTGCCGGTGATGGCGGTCTGCGCTTCGGAGAGGTCGCCCAGGCGGGCGATGGCGACCTCCGTCTTCAGGTTGAAGGTGTGCTTCTGGAACCAGATGTTGAAGCCGGGCCTCACCACGAGCGCGTCCTGTGCCACGACGCGCGCGTTGAAGTACTCGAAGGACACCAGCGGCTCCACGAGGCCAATGCGGTAGCCCAGCTCCGACAGGAAGCCCGTGCCGCTCTGCGGGCTGTCCATCCCCTGGCGGTAGGTGTACACGCCCGTCTGGAAGACCAGCTCCTGGTCATTGCCCATGGGCCAGTCGAGAAACACGTCAGCGGAGAGCGCCAGCGAGTCGTGCACGCCGCTGGCTGTCGCGACGGCGGCATATTGGTAGTCCACGCCCGCGCCGACGGAGAGGTGGGGCTTGTCGGTGAAGTAGATGCCCTGGAAGAAGAGGTCCTCCTCGCGGGTGAGGAAGTTCCACCGCACCATCGCCACGCCTCGGGGCAGGTCATCCGGGTTGATGGTGGGCGCGTCCTCGCGCACGGTGCCCTCGGCGCCGTTAAGGATGGCGGCGCGGAAGCCGAGCGGCCCCACGAAGCCGCGAAGCTGCACGCCCATGTCGCGCCAGATCTTGCCGACGCCTGGCGTGAAGCGGATGAGGTTGGAGTGGTAGTCGACGGTGTTGAGCGCGATGGCGCCCTGCAGGTTGTGGCGCGACAGCGGGGCGATGAGGAAGCCCACGTCCACCCAGAACTTGTCCGCGAACTCGTAGGAGATGAACGCGTCCTGGACGAAGAAGTCGATGTTGTAGTTGCCGTCCTTGCCGAAGTTGGGCTGGTCCGTCTCGAAGAAGAAGGACAGACGCTTCGTCACGTTGCCGTAGACGAGCAGCCGCACGCGCCGCAGGAAGAAGTCGGTGCCCATGCCCCCGAGGGGAGCCCCGTCCTTGATGAACTGGGCCTGGGGCTGAATCAACATGTTGATGTTGAGATGGGCCTCTTCGCTGAGCGTGATCTTCCCGGCGAGCGCGGAGCCCAGGGGCAGCAGGGCCACCGCGAGCGTCAGCAGCAACGGCAACGGGCGCGTGGGGGGGAGGGGCATGCCCGTGGCCCAGAGCAACACTCCAGCCAAGTGCCGCTGCGCGGAGATTCAAGACCTTGCAGGTTGGCTCGCCGCGTCAGGATGTTACGGAAGGTGACGTGGGCGTTACCTCGGTAACGAATCGTGCAATGCGTCGTAACGAATCACGCGCAAGCCAGGTCGTTGGCCGGTGACGCCGGGTCTGCCCTTGGGGGCGGTGCGTCAGGCGCGCGTGCGCGGGAGGCCGAGTTTCTGGCGTTTCTCCCACAGCGCCTTGCGGCTGATGCCCAGCCGCTTCGCCAGCTCCGTCTCGCCCATGTGCTCCTGGTGCTCGAGCACGAAGCGGCGGAAGTACTCCTCCATGGAGCCGACCGCCTCCTCGGCCTCTGGCCCGACGGACTCGGGTGCGTCGGTGGTGAGAGGACCTGGCTCGCCGCCGGGCAGCTCCAGCGCGAGCAAATCGGGAGTGATGACGGGGCCGTCCGAGAGGATGACGGCGCGCTCCAGGGCGTTCTCCAGCTCGCGCACGTTGCCGGGCCAGGGGTGGACGCTCAAGGCCAGCATCGCCTCCGGTGACAGCGTGGCCGGGGCGCGGCCGAGCTTCCGGCAGGCCTTCTCCAGCAGGTACTTCGCCAGCACGGGCAGGTCGTCGCCGCGCTCGCGCAGGGGCGGCATGCGAATCTCCACCACGCGCAGGCGGAAGTAGAGGTCCTGGCGGAAGACGCCCTCCTGCACGCGACGGGGCAAGTCGCGGTGGGTGGCGGCGACGATGCGCACGTCCACCTTGCGAGGCCGCGTGGAGCCCACGCGCCGCACCTCGCCGTCCTGGAGCATGCGCAAGAGTCGGGCTTGCGCGGGCGCGGGCAATTCGCCCACTTCGTCCAGGAAGAGGGTGCCGCCGTGCGAGGCTTCCACCAGGCCCGCGTGCGCGGTGACCGCGCCAGTGAAGGCGCCCTTCTCGTGGCCGAACAGCTCGCTCTCCAGCAGGCCCTCCGGAATCGCCGCGCAATTCACGGACACCAGCGGGCCGTCCGCGCGAGGACTCTGCGCATGGAGGGCGCGGGCCACCAGCTCCTTGCCGGTGCCGGACTCGCCGAGCACCAGCACCGTGGCGGGGGAGGGGGCCACCTTGCGGATGCGCTCGAACACGTCGCGCATCGGCGCGCAGCTCCCCACCATGCCGCTCACGGAATAGGACTGCTCCACCTCGCGCTTGAGCGCGGCGTTCTGTCGGGTGAGCTTGCCCTCGCGCAGCACGCGCTCCACCTGGAGCAGCAGCTCGTCGTGGTCGAACGGCTTGGCGATGTAGTCCACGGCGCCCAGCTTCATCGCGTCCACGGCGGACTTCACCGTGGCGTAGCTCGTCATGATGAGCACCGGCACGCCAGGGCACAGGGCGATGACGTCCGTTCCTGGTGCGCCCGGCAGGCGCAGGTCCGACAGCACCAGGTCGAATGAGTCGAGCTCGTAGTCGCTCGCGGCCTCCTGCACCGCGCCCGCCTCGGAGACGTCGTGTCCCGCGCGCACGAGCAGTCGCCGCAGCTCCGTGCGGATGATGGGCTCGTCCTCGATGACCAGGATGCGACTCATGCGGTGGCTCCCGGACCTGGACGCGTGCTCGACTCCACGCCGCGCGCATCGGGCAGGCTCACCGTCACGCTAGTCCCTCCCCCGGTCCGACTGTCCACCTGAATGGTGCCGCCGTGCTCTCGGACGATGCCCGCCACCAGCGCGAGCCCAAGGCCCGTGCCCTCGCCCGGCTGCTTCGTCGTGAAGAACGGCTCGAAGATCCGCTGCGAGAGCTCGGAGGGAATGCCGTGTCCCCGGTCCAGCACGCGCAGGTGGATGCTGCCCCGCGCGGCCTCCGCCTCCAGCTCCACGCTGGCGCCTTCCGGTGAGGCGTCCATGGCGTTGGTCAGGAGATTGACGAGCACCTGCTCCAGTCGCTGCGAGTCACCCTGGACGACGAGCCCCTCCGGGCTGCGGTGCTCGAAGCGGACGCCGCGGGACTTCGTCGCGGTGCGCGCCAGGCGGGCGAGCTGCACGGCCTCGGTCAGCAAGGGGCCCACCTCCACGCGAGCGAAGGGCCGAGCCTCCCCGCCCACCGTGCCGGCGTGGCTGAAGCCCACCAGCGCGCGCACAATCGCGTCGATGCGGCGGCACTGCTGGAGGATGAGCTGGGTGCGCTCCTTCACCGCGTCCGCGTCGTCCAGCTCGTACTTGAGGTTCTGCGTCAGGCTGGCGATGGCCGTCAGCGGATTGCCAATCTCGTGCGCCACGCCGGCCGCCACGCGTCCCAGCGAGGCCAGCCGGTCCTGGTGCGCGAGTCGCGCGTCCACGGCCTTGCGCGCCGTGAGGTCCTCCACGACCAGCGCCATGCCCTCGGAGGTGCCGCCGCCTTCTTCATCGGGCGTCAGTCGAGAGCGGTGGAGCCGCAGCGTGCGCTCCGCGTCCCCCACCGTGACGCGTGTCTCGGTGTCTGCCTCGGCGCCGGCCGCGAAGCCGGACAGGAGCGGGCCCCAGGGGACGGGCAGTGCGGCGAGGGGATGGCCACGAGCGGCGTGCTCTTCCACGCCGGACAGGCGCTCCAGCGCCGCGTTCCAGATGACCACCTCGCCATCCGGGCCCACCGCGCACACGCCGAGCGGCAGGTCTTCGAGGATGCGCCGCAGGTAGCGCCGCACGGCCTCCACTGCATGCACCGGGCCCTGCATGCCCCGGGCATCGCGCAGGCGCTCCTCCACGAAGCGGAGCTGCTCGGCCAGCGCGGCGCGGGTGCCTGGGCCCAGGCGCAGGGCTTCCTCCACGGTGAGGCGTGCCAGCACGGGACCCAGGAGTCCGGACAGGTTGCGCTCCACGCCGTCGCGCAGGCGGCGCAGCTCCACGGGACGGCGCTCGTCAGGGGACATGCCCAGGCCCGCCAGCGCGCGGTCGACCTCCGCCGACGCGGCCTCGGCACCCAGCAGGGGAGCGAGTCGCTCGCGGAACTCCCGAGGTGAGCCTGCCTCCACGCCACCGGAGACAAGCCCTGGAGCCTCCCGAGTGCAGGCCCGTGCGGCCTCCGCTTCGGACTCGGATTGTCGAGTGGCCAGGGACACGGCGACGAAGGCCAGCGTGTTGAGCGTCAGCGACGCGAAGGTGGAGAAGCCCCAGGGTTCGTCTCCTGGGAAGCCGAGCAGCACGGCCACGCGGTGGGTCCACGCGACCACGCCGGGAGAGGCCCACAGCGGCACCACCAGCGTGAGCATCCACATGGCGGCTCCGGCGCCCAGGCCGGAGAGCAGCCCCGAGCGAGTGGCCCGCTTCCAGAACAACAGGCCCAGGACACCTGGGGCGAACTGCGCCACCGCGACGAAGGACACGAGCCCCAGGTCCACGAGCCCCAGGCCGCGAGTATCCAGGAGCCGGTAGAAGCCATAGCCCGCGAGGATGATGAGCGCGATGAGCAGCCGGCGAGCCCAGAGGAGCCAGCCGTAGAGATGGGGTTGTCCGCGCGCGTAGCCGAGGGGCAGCACCAGGTGCGTCAGGCACATGGGGGCCAGGGCCAGCGTGGTGACGATGACCATGGCGCTGGAGGCGGACACGCCGCCCAGGAAGGCCACCAGCGCGAGCCCCGTGGCGCCGCGCGAGGCGGGCACCGCGAGCAGGTGGAAGTCAGCGGGCCAGGGCAGGGCGAGCGCTTCACCGCTCCACAGCACGATGGGCACCGCCAGGTTCATCACCAGAAGCACGAGCGGGAAGGCCCACGTCGCGGTGGCGAGCGCGTCACGCTCGGGGGCCTCGGTGAAGGCGACGTGGTAGCTGCGCGGGGTGAGGAAGGCGGCGGCGCAGGAGAGCACCAGCAGCGGAGCCCAGGACGCTTCGCGCGCGGGACGGCGCAGCTGCTCCACGGCCTCCGGGTTTGCCTCCAGCCACGTCCACAGGCCGTCCACACCGCCGAAGACCGAGTACACGGCCCACGCGCTCACGGCCACGAGCGCCACCACCTTCACGGCGGACTCGAAGGCGATGGCCAGCATCAGTCCTTCGTGGCGCTCGCGTGGGGTGAGGTGGCGAGCGCCGAAGAGGACGGAGAAGACGATGAGCACCGCGCAGAAGCCCATGCCGACGAGCGTGGGGGAGGCGGACGGACTCAGCACCTTCGCGGACTCGACGACGGCGCGCACCTGGAGGGCGAGGTAGGGGAGGCTGCCGGCCAGCATGAAGAGCGTCACCGCGGTGCCGGTGCTCTGGCCCGGGTAGCGGAAGGCGAGCAGGTCCGCGAGCGAGGTGAGCTGGAGCTCGCGAGTGAGGCGCAGCAACGGGCGCCACAGCACGGGCACGAGCAGACAGGCCAGCGTGACGCCCAGGTAGATGCCCAGGTAGCGGAAGCCGTGTCGGGCCGCGTAGCCCACGCTGCCGAAGTAGGACCAGGACGTCGCGTAGACGCCGAGCGCGAGCGCGTAGACCAGTGGGTGCTGGGTGATGCGCGAGGAGATGAGGCCGCGCTCGGCCGCGTAGGCGACGAGGAACAGCACCAGCAGGTAGGCGACGGAGGCGGCGACGAGCGAGCCCAACTCAAGCGTCATGGCCACCGCTCCGGTAGGCGGCCCAGGCGCCCAGCGCGATGACACCCAGCCAGACGACGAAGGGCATGTACCCGGGAGCATCCTCCGCCAACCACAGACGCCGCAGCGGCGAGCCGAAGAGGAGCACCGCGATGGTGAAGACGAGCAGCGACGGCATCGCGGGCGCGTCCTGCTCCGGGGGGCGCTTCATGGACGCGAGGATAGCAGCGGGGCGACGGCTGGGTGACAATGCGGTGACGTGCTTTTCTCCCGAGGTCCGCGTGCCTGCGTGGGGGACGCGCCTTGCGAGTCGGTGAGGCGTCGAGCACGTGAGGGGAGGAGCAGGTAATGGCTGGGGCAAGGGGGGCGCCCGATTGGCAGTTTCGGTTGCGCGCGACCGCTCGGAGAAAGCGGTTCAACGGCGCTGTTCTGCTCATCTGGTGTGCCATCGGCGTCGCGGGCGCGAAGCTGGGCCTGGATGTGCTCGTCGCGGTGCTTCAGGTGCTCGTGAGCCCGGTGCATATGAATGCCGGAGTTCGATGACGGGTGTCCCGGCCTTGGGGCTGGTGCTCGGGGGATTGCTGTTGGGCACCGCGCTGACGGGCTGGCTATGGGTGGGTTTCCGCTTCGCGAGGTTCCTGGTGCGCCCCGTCATCGGCGAGGACCAGCTCTCGATGGACTCGAAAGGCGTGACGTGGCGACAGTGGAGGGGCCCGGGGAGTGAGGTGCACCACCTGCTGTCCTCCGACGTGGCGGCCTTTCCTGAGCCTCTGGGGAGTGTGACGGCGCTGCTGCACACCGGAAAAGTCGTGGAGCTGGCAAGTGTAGGGGACTTGGAGCATGAGGCGCTGTGGAAGCGACCGTGTGGACTCTCCGAGCTGAGCGTTACGCCCAAAGTGCTCACGGACTGTGTCCCCGAGGGCCGTGAGGCGATTGCGCTACCCGGGGGAGGCGTGGTGCTTCGCCGCGAGTGGGATGGCGGGAGCAACCGCGCCTGGGCCCTGGGAGGGGTAGCGCTCCTGCTATTGGCGTCGGCGGCCGTCGTGATGTGGAGACAGGGAATCGACGGAGCCACCGTGGAGGGGCCACTGTTCGCGGTGGCCCTGATGGGGCTCGTGGGCTGGGCGGGATTGAAGGCCTGGCCCTCCTTCCAGTCACGGCGGGAGTGGGTAGTTCGTCCGGGGGGCCTCGACAAGGTGCGCTACCGCATCGGATGGCCCGTGCGTGTGAGCCACGGCGTGAAGTCGCTCGAGGTGCGGCAGGATGAGACCGGGGAGCTCGGCACGCCGGAGTGGGTGTATTTCCCCTTGTTCCTGAACACGCCCAAGGGCCCCGTGCGACTGGAGCGCGGCAGCACCAGTCCCCAGTACATCCACCACCTGGGGCAGTGGCTTGCTCATCGCCTCAAAGTCCCACTGAATCTGCGCGCCATTCAGGACAAGCTGCCGCAGGGCAAACCATCGCGTCGGCTTCGGACGGGGTGAGGTGTGGCGATAGTCTTCTTTCAGTGCGGTAATGTTAAGGGATACAATCCGCTAATCATCAGGTCCGTGGTTCGAGACCATATCGGGGGCAAAAGAAGGGCCCTGCCAACTGGCAGGGCCTATTTTGTTTAACACGTGACTCGCGATTACCTCGCGGGGCCTTCGTGCTTAAGCCCCTGAATCCCAAGGGATTCTGGCTCGCGGTGCTGAAGAGGGCCCTCTCGGCTCTCAACCCCGCAGAGCGAGATGCCCCTCTCCTCCGCCGCCAAAAGGGCTCTTTGGCCCGTTTGGGGGAGGGAGGCCGAGAGTGGTTAACAGGTGCTGTTGATCATGGGGAGGGCGTTTTACGTCATTTACATTTATAACTGCTATTTCCGTTCTGATGCTTCTGGAATGGCGACTCTGCAGCTCGATCTCCACTGCGTAGCGCTCCAATCCCGCGCTTCTCCGCAGTCGAGAGGATCGAAGACCCGAGCTTCTTGAAGGTCATCTCCAGGGGAGGAGCCGGGCCACTACCTCCGGCGGGCCGCGCTGGCGGCCATCCAGAACCCAGACGCTGTCATGTTCCCCGACGGCAAGGACTGACGTCTGCGCCCGCCGGACTTCCCGGCGGGTCAGCTCTGCACCAGGACGGGGCACGGCGAGGCATTACACCTGCGCTCAGTCCGCATACCTCCCGAGTGGTATACAGGCCGGCCTCCATCCGGTTTACATTTTCTCCATCACATTAGAGGAGGAATATGTGAAATCCACCCTACCCCCGCATCATGGATTGCCAGAGCAAATCCTCAACGACCCAAAGCTGGTGCATCGCCTCGATTCGAAAACCCCAAATCTGACCGATGTCCAATACGAAGCCCTCGCCGAAGGAGCCGCACGCGGCACTTCAATGCTCGTGGTCGCACCAACCTCCACGGGTAAGACGCTTATCGGCGTATGGGCCTTGACCACCTGGCTCCTCAATGCCCCGCCCAGAAACGCCGTCTACCTAGTCACCCACCGAGCACTGGCTCGCCAGAAGTTCGAAGAGCTTCAAGCGCTGCTTTGTGAGCGTCACTTCCACGGCGACAAGCACAGCATCGTCCTCGCCAACGGCGACACCATCGAAGATGGAACTGGCGCCGTTCCCACCGATCCCCTGAATGCACCCGTCCTGGTCGCTACCTACGAGAAGTACCTTGCGATGCTCTCGGGGGGTGGATCGCCATCCGATACCTCTCGTCACATCATCATCTGTGATGAAATCCAGATAATCGGCGACGAACACCGGGGGCGAAGCATCGAAGTTCTGCTGACGATGCTGCGGAATGCGCGCTGGGGCCAATTCATTGGCCTCTCCGCTGTCATCGATAAGCGAGACGCCAAAGACCTCAGCGAGTGGCTCCGCGCCACGCTCGTCCACGTCAGCCAAAGGGAAAAGCACCTCCACTACGAATGCCGTACCCCAAACCTAGTCCGCACATTTCGAACCGATAAACCCGAACTTGGGCTTGAGGAGAAAACGCCACCAGGCCCACTGGGCACCGAGAAAACAATAGCCGACCTCAAGAAGATCCCATCTGCCCTTCCGATCGTCGTCTTCTGTATGACCCGCAAGCGTGTCGACGAGGCGGTGCGCGCATACGCGCATTCCCTCGGACTGAAAATCGACGACTCCCACCCCTTACACGCGAAGCTGCGCGAGCCAACAGCCGCAGCCCGACACCTTTCTCAATTCATCCCCCACCGCTTCGCATTCCACAACGCGGAACTGATGGACGACGAACGAAGGCTCGTCGAAGACACGCTCAGAAACAACGCTCTCGACATCGTCTTCGCGACAAGCACGCTCGCGGCCGGCGTCAACTTCCCCTTCAAGACAGCGGTCTTCGACAACTGGAAGCGCTGGAACCAGAAAACCAAGACTCGCGACCCCCTCCCCGCCAGTGAATTCCAGAACATGGCGGGTCGAGTGGGGCGGATGGGCACCACCCATTCCCACGGCACAATCATCTTCTCATCAACCGACAGCTTCATCGAGGCACAAGCAGCAAACCAGTACCTGCAACCCGACCGGGCGACTCCGCTGATCCCTAGAATCACCCATACCGGATTCAGCCAACTCGCACTCCAACTGGTGTCCTCCGGCGTCTGCCTCAATGAGGCTGATGTCGCCGACTTTCTTTCCAGCACGTTCAGCGCCATGCGCGAACGCGAATCGAATCAGACCGGGCTCGAACACTGGAGACGAGCCATGACCCAATCCATCCAAGCACTCCGCGACTGGGGGTTCATCCTGTGAAGAAACTACATGCAACCGAAACAGGGCGGCAGGTGGCGTTCAGTGGACTACTGCCAGAAACAGCCCACTATCTCCTACAGTACCTTGCCGACAAAGGCTCCGCGCTCCGTGCAATGATTCCAACCGGAGAACCGTCTCACGGGGATGTCAACCGCCTCGACTACTGCCTCATCAACGCCTGCCTGACCTCCCCGGAGTTTTCAAGCATCCATCGGACCCGCTTCATTCACTACGGATCG
>NZ_JBLZWL010000142.1:0-241853 GCF_049194865.1 Corallococcus terminator
GGATGCTGGAGCGGGACGACTTCAAGAAGCGCTTCCGGGAGCAGGTCTCCATCGCCATCCACGAGATGCTCTACCCGCTCCTGCAGGGCTACGACTCCGTGGCGCTGAAGTCGGACGTGGAGCTGGGCGCGACGGACCAGCTCTTCAACCTGCTGGTGGGCCGGCAGCTGATGCGCGAGGAGAACCTGGCGCCGCAGGTCATCATGACGGGCCCCATCCTGGAGGGCCTCAACGCGACGCTCGTCGACGGCAAGATCGTCGGCGACAAGATGTCCAAGAGCCTGGACAACTACGTGGGCGTCAGCGAGGCGCCGGACATGATGTTCGGCAAGCTGATGAGCATCACCGACGACCTGATGTGGCGCTACTACCAGCTCCTGTCGTCGCTGACGCTCAAGGAGCTGGGGGAGCTGCAGGCCAAGGTGGCCAGCGGCGAGGTGCACCCCAAGGCCGCCAAGGTGGGCTTCGCGCGGGAGATGACGGCGCGCTTCCACGGCGCCGAGGCGGGTCGCAAGGCGGAGGAGGACTTCGAGAAGCGCTTCGCCAAGAAGGAGCTGTCGGCGGAGGAGCTGCCCCAGGTGGAGCTGTCGTTAGCCGGCGCCGCGACGCTGCCGGTGACGAAGGTGCTGGCCGAGGCGAAGCTGGTGGCTTCGTCGACCGAGGGCCGGAAGATGATCACCCAGGGTGGCGTGAAGGTGAACGGCGAGAAGGTGCAGGACGTCAAGGCGGACCTGGGCCCCGGCGAGTACACCGTGCAGGTGGGCAAGCTGAAGGCGGCGCGCGTCAAGCTGGCGTGAATTCCCGGGGGCGGCCCTCCGTCCCTGGTGTCCGAGGAGCCCCCCACCCGCCCCCCGTTTCGAGGGGCGGGGTGGGATTGGGATAGAGTCACGCGCCATGCGTTTTCCCGCCCTGAGCCTCGGCCTGCTGCTGACCGCCCTTCCCGCGCTGGCGGGCCCTGGCGCGTTCGTGTCGGACGTCTCCGTGGACGCGGTGGAGCAGCCGGAGTCGTCCAAGGTCGTCTTCACCGTGGAAGCTGGGACGACGTACCCCCTGCTCAAGAAGGGCGGCCCTGGCCGGGCCTGGTGCAAGCTGCGAGGCGTCTCCGCCGAGGGCTGGGTGCTGTGTGAGGGCGCCCAGGAGACCCAGGTGCAGGCAGCGCCGAGCGCTACCCTGCTGGCGGCCGCGGACCGGGCGGATGCGGCCCAGCGCGCCCACGCACGCGAGCAGCTGTTCGCGGCCCGCTCGGATGAGGCGGACGAGGAGCTCGCGGAGCCCGTCGTCGTCTCGGCGCCCAGTGGCGCGGCCCCGCGCTACGAGGGTGCCGCCCCTGCCGCGAGTGCTCCCCCCTCGACGGTGGCGGTGACGTGGAAGGCGGCCACGGGCTGCGCGACGACGTGCTCCAGGAAGCCGCTCTTCGACAAGCGCCCCACGCTGTCCGCGATGGACAAGGAAGTGCTGTCGCTGTGCCCCGCGCGCCCGGATGTGAGCGTGAGCGCGAACGACGTGCGGCGCTTCATCACCCGTTACTACGATGACCCGCGCCTCCAACTGGCCCTGTCCGCGGCGGGACGTCCCGGCAAGAAGCAGGCGAACATCGACTGGCTGACCAGCCTGTGGGTGAGCACGGGCCCGCGCAACGCCTTCACGCACGTGTTCTGCGGAGATGACTGGGACAGGGGTCCTATCGGCGGACTGCACTTCCTGCCGCGCTATGCGCAGCTCGAGGCCGAGGGGAAGCTCTGCTACGGCGGCCCGGTGCGCGGGGGCTCGGCCAAGACGCAGGACCAGTACCTCATCCGCTTCCAGGGTGTGGCGCCCTGGTCCTGTGGTGAGAAGCGCGTGGGCGGCTTCTCCGAATCGCCGGACGCGGTGGGCCTGATGTCGATTGGCACGCGGGCCTTCGCGCGGTGCTGCGCTCGCGACGGCGCGAAGAAGGAAGGCGGCGTGTACAGCGCGAAGGACTTGGGCGGCACGCGCTGGCAGGTCTGGTGCGGCACTCGCAACGGCACCTACGGCATCGCCACGCTCCACCCCACCGACGACGCCGCCACCTGCGGCGAGTGAGCGCGAGGACGTCTTCCGCACAGCGGGCTCGCGACGTGAAGGCGCGGGCCGGGTGCTACGGCTCGCCGTACTCGCGAGGCTTGTAGCGCAAGCTGGCACGCGTCCCGCCGACCGTGCACCAGCGCGTCCCGGGACACGCGAACCAGGCTGACCCTCCCCTCCTCCGCACTCCACGCCGAGACAGGCGAAAAGCGGGCCACCCGCGCCGAAGTGACGACATGGCGTGACGCGTCCCCCGAAAACAACCAGGGCCCGCTCGAGTCTCCGAGTCGGGCCCTGAATCGAAGCTCGGTCTACCGCCGTGAAGCCCGCGCTACTTCGCCGGCCCCACGGTGAGCACCGCGCCCGTCGAGTACGCGGTGAACTCCGGCGCGTACATGGACTGTACGGTGGCCGGCCCGACGCGGAAGGTGCCCGCCATGTTCGCGCGCACCCGGTACTTGAAGGTGTATTCGCCCGCGGGCAGCCACTCGAAGAAGAAGTTGGTGCCCGAGTCGCGCGTCTCCTCGTACCAGACGATGCCCAGGTCATACTTGTGGCGGGACTGCGCGTTCTCCGGCTCCAGGCCCGCCGCGCGCGGGTCCCTCAAGTGGACGTACTCCGCCGCGTGCTTCGTGCGCAGGGAGATCTGCACCTCCACCTCGTCACCGGGGTTGAGCACCGCGCCCTCGGCGAGCGGCTGGAGCACGGCCTCACGGCCCTCGCGCTCGCGGCGGAAGTAGCGACGCGAGACCTGGAAGAAGTCTCCCCGGTCCTCGTCCGGCATCTTCTCCGTGGAGAAGTGCCACGTGGCCGAGGCGAAGGCGAAGCCCTTCGTCGTCTTCTCCACCACCACGGAGCTCATCGTTTCCGGCTTGAGCTCCGGCCCCGGCACCACCACCTGGTTCTTCTTGCCCGTGTACACGTCCGGAGCGAACTCCATCTGGACCACGCGCGGGCCCACCGTCACCTTCGCGTCCTCACGGATGCCCAGGGCGCCTTCCGCCTCCAGGTACTTCACCAGCGCGTAGAGCGCCTCGGCCGTGGCGCGCGTGGACTTCCAGTGGTTGAGCTTCTTGTCGAGCAACAGCCACTGCACCAGCCCCTCGCGGCGCTCGTCCTTCGGCTTCAGCTCCGTCAGCACGCGCAGGGCGAAGGCCTGCGTCTCCGTGGTGTCGTTATACCAGAGCCAGCTCCGGTCCTCGGGCGCCCAGTACGTGCCCAGCTCCTCCGTCGTCTTGGCCGAGTCCATCACGCTGTCCCAGACCTTCAGCGCGTCCGCCGGACGTCCCGAGCGCTTCAGCGTGAGCGCCAGGTAGCCCTTGAGGTAGGGCGAGTGCTTCTTCCAGTGCGTGAAGCTGAACGCGAGCATCTCCTTGCGCTCGTCCGCGGTCAGCGCGTCGCCCGTGTAGCTGGCATCGGGGTACGCGGAGGCCACGTAGTTGAGGAAGGTGATGAACTCCCAGCTCTGGCCCTTCTTCGTCAGCTTCGCCGCGTACTCCTCACGGAAGTGCCGGGCCAGATAGCCCCACGCGTTGCGCGTCATGTCCTGCGGCACCTCCACGCCGTACTCCATGGCGCGAGAGAGGCCGTGGACGATGTAGAGCGTCATGTACGGTGACGGCGGCCCACCCGGCCACCAGGGGAAGCCACCGCTGGACGTCTGCGCCTTGCGCAGCTTGCCCATGGCCGCGTCGCGCTCGGCGCGGGCGACCTTCGGGTCCAACACCTTCACCAGGTCCTGGTCCGAATCCGCTCCGCCCTTCGCCATCTCCAGCCAGGGCGTCTCCTCCAGCGTCATCTTCCGGTTGGGGTCCACCGAGTCCCAGGTCTCGAAGCGCGTGGGCCGCTGGCTCATCTCCTTCGCCATCTTCGCCACGGCCGGATACTTCGCGTAGAGGCTGGAGAGGATGCCGGAGGACACGAAGCGGTTGAGCGTCTGCTCCGAGCACTCGTAGGGGTAGTTCACCAGGTACGGCAGCGACTGGAGCGCCGCGTAGAACAGCTGCGTGTCCACGGTGACGACGAGCTGCTCGTTCACCCGAGTCGGGTCTCCGCCCTTCTTCAAGTCGTCGAAGCGCATCGTCTTGGAGCCGGGCCCCTTCAACGTGACGAAGCGCGACTGCGCCAGGTGCATGCGGCCGGGCAGCACGGGCAACGGCCGCAGCTCGCCGTCGCTCAGGTTGCCCGCGCGGGCCTCCACGCGGAAGGCCACGGTGCCCACGCGCGCGGGCGTGGTGAGCGGGAAGCGAAGGTTCGTCCCCTTCCCCGGCGCCACCGTGAAGTTCTGCGACGCGCCCTTCACCCCGAACTCCGCCAGCAGGCTCTTCTTCGTCTCCGGGTCGACGATGTCCAGCGTGAGCGTGCCCTGATGCGCCTGCTCCGACGCGTTGTTCACCACGACCTCCAACACCGCGCGGTCTCCCTCACGCAGGAAACGCGGCACATAGGGCCGCACCATCAGCTCCTTCACGCTGCGGGTGGTGCGCTGCACCGCGCCGCCCTCCAAGTCCCGCGTCAGGCCGTGGACCCACACGCTCCACGCCGTCACCGAGTCCGGCACGGTGAACTCCAGCGTCGCGGACCCGTCCGGGCCCGTGAGGAGCTGCGGCACCCAGAACGCCGTCTCCGCGAAGTTGGAGCGCAGCGCGGCCGGAGCCGCCTCGGCCTGGGCGGGGCCCCCGGCCTGCAGCTTGTCCGAGGCGTTGGCCATCTCCTCCATCGGCGGCGCGCCAGGAGGCGGCGGTGGAGCCTCGGAGGCTTCCATCGACTTCATCTTCGACTCGGAGCGAGCCACCGGCGCCGAAGGGCGCGGCGCGGCGACACCGCCGAAGGACTCCATGGAACGGGTGTTCCCTCCCCTGTAGCGCCTGTGCCCCGGCCCTCCCAGGCCGTAGTTGTCCTCGAACTTCAGCCGGTCCGCGGACGGGGGCTCCCACTGGAAGGCCTCGCCATAGTTATCGGAGACGAGCCACTGCGTCGGTCCCATCGACAAGGACGACTGCAGGGACACCGACGACATGCGCGCCGGGTAGAGCGAGGAGACGCTCGGCGGCGAGTGCGGCGCGAACAGGTCCAACGACTGGTCGTACATATACGCGAGCAGTTCGGCCGCGCCCGCCTCCACCTTCGCGCCCTTGGGGCCCTTCACCGTCACACGGAAGGTCTCCTTCGCGCCCGGGCGAATCTTGTCGCGGAAGGTGGCGAACTCCAGGCTCAGCTGCTTGTTGTCCCACGGGACGAACACGTGCTCGGAGAACTGGACGAGCTGCCAGTCGCGCACGAGCGTCAGCACCGCGGTGAAGCCTCCGCGCAGCGCCTCCGTCACCGGCACCTCCACCACCGCCGGCGTCTGGCCACCCACCAGCCCCTTGCGCAGCACGCGCTTGTCGCCCTGGTACAGGTCCAGCATCAGCGGCTGGCCCTCGAAGCCGGAGATGGCCAGCAACCGCGCCACCGCTCCGACGCGCACGCTCGAGCTCTCCACCACCAGCGCCGCCGGCAGTGCAATGGGCGCGCGCTCACCCGCGACCAGCAGCTCACGAGCCACCGTGAACTTCTGGCCGAAGGCATCCGTCGTCTCGTAGTGCAGCCGGTAGGCCCCTGCCTTCAGCGAGGGGAGCTTCACGCTCGCGATACCCTCCGCGTCATGCTGCACGGTGCCCTTCGTCTGCTCCGCGCCATCCTCCCAGCGAGCCAGCACGGACTGCGGCTTGTAGTTCTGCAGCCACCTCGGCAGGAGCGCATCTCCAGGCGTGGGCGTCTTCACCGCGTCCGGGTCCGCCGCCATGAGCGGGAGCTTGGGTTGCGGCTCATCCGCGGGCATCAGCGGCTGCGCGGGCTGCTTCAACGCGACCAGGCGCCAGCGTCCCGCGCCCGGCTGCGGCGCGCCGTCCAGCGTGGAGCGCACCAGCCGGACCTCGGCCTGTGAGCCTTCGCGCAGGAAGCCCGTGTCCGTGTCCACGCGCGCCTCCACCGCGACGAAGCCCAGGCGGAAGGACCGACTGGCCGAGCGCGTCTCCCCACCCTCATCCGTGGCATCGGCCTCCACGAGATAGCGCCACGTGAGGCCCGGCGTGCTCGCGGAGCGCTCATCGGCCTCCGGCGTGAAGGTCACCTTGAAGCCGCCGTCCTCCTCCACCGACGACGAGCCCGCGGCCACCAGCTGCCGCTGCCGCGAGATGAAGCCGGTGTCGTACCACCACCACCAGGGCAGCACCGGCTCACGGTAGGCACGCCAGCGCACCGTGCCCGACGCCACGGGCAGGCCGAAGTAGTAGCGCGCCTCGCCCTTGAAGGTGGCCGGACGGTTCAGCCGCAGCGGCGCATCCGCGCCCTTCAGCGTCACCTCGAAGGTGGGCCGCTTGTACTCCTCCACGCGAATCGAGGACGAGCCCCCGGACTCCACCTGCACCGTCCACACGCCCAGGAGTCGACCCGTGGGGACGGTGAACTCGCCCGCCACCGAGCCGAAGTCATTGGTGCGCACCTTCAACCGCTCCACCTCCTGGTGGTTCGGGTCGATCAACCTCACCACCAGGCTCTGCTGCGGCAGCGTCTGGTAGCGCGCCTGGTCTCCCCGCCCCGAGTAGGCCACCACCTTCCACTGCACCTTCTGCAAGGGCCGGTAGACGCTCCGGTCCGTGAAGACCAGGGACGACGTCTCCGCCCTCGGCGGCGAGCGGTTGTAGAAGGCCAGGCCATTGGGCAACAGCAAGGCCCCGCGTCCCTCGCCCACCACCATCAAGAACGAGCGGTAGCCCTGTCCCGGCGGCGAAGGGAAGGACACGTCGCCCTGGGGATTCGTGCGAGCGCGGGCCGACTCGCGGAAGCCGGTGCGGTAGTCCATCTGGATGAGCCGCACCAAGACTTCCGAGGCGGGCTTGCCCGAGTCGCCCTTCAGGATGCGCGCCTCCACCGACGTGCCCTCCACGTTTCGGGTGAGGGCGACCCACGGCGTCACGGCCAGGAAGGTGGCCTGGACGCGGTTGCCCTTCTCCCGGAAGTCCTCGTGCGCGGAGGAGAGGATGACGTACGTGCCCGACTCCTTCAGCGGCGGCGTGACGAAGGTGCGGTGCAGCTGGAAGTCGGGCGTCGCGGGGAGCTGCGTGGACCACGTCGCCGTGGGCTTGCGTCCCCGGAGGTAGCGCATCAGCTCGCCGCCGTAGGGCAGGACGTTGTAGTCATCCACCTTCTTCAGCCGCGCCTCGACGTCGAGCAGGAACGCCCGGAAGTGGACCACCGGCACGTTGCGGTGGGTCACCTCGATGGAGCGGCGGTCCGCGCCGTCCGACTGCATGGAGGTGACGCGGAAGTCCGGCGCCTCCAGCGTCTCCACCAGCGTGCGGCAGCGCGTGGCCCCCAGCGACTTCGGGTGGGCCTGCATGCCGGCCTTCGCCAGCCCGTGCGCGCGCACCGCGTGGCCCGCGGCGTTCTCCTGCTCCGCGAGCAGCCCCTGCCCCATGGACCACCAGGGCACGTCCCGGAACGCGTTCAGGTGCGCGGCCAGGTGCTGCCGGATGCGCGCGCGGTCCTCCTCCTCGGAGAAGTGCTGGGACAGCACCTCATAGCGCCGCAGCCGGGCCTCCAGCGCCGCCTCACGCCGCCCGCCCGTCCGGTGCCACGTCTCCAGATCTCCCAGCACCGCGGCCACCTTCACCAGCGGGTGGATGTTGGCATCCGTCAACTCGACCGTCGGCGAGCCCTCCAGCAACGAGCCCAGGTCCAACCGGAACACCTCGTTGGCCTGCTCCGGCCGCCAGTGCGCGCTGTCCGCCAGGAGCCCCACGCGCAGATACGAGACGGCGTCACGCAGCGTGGAGCGGATGCCTGCGGGATAGGTGTTGGGCTCGACGTACTCGGACAGCACCTTCACCGGCTCGGTGCCCAGCGACTGCCGCTGCTTCCAGACCTCCTCGTAGGCGCGCTGCGCCTCGGTGAGGATCTGCTCGTATGTCCACGCCTTCAGGTCCACCGGCCCCGAGGACGCCACCAGCTCGCGCTTGCGCACCTCCCAGCTGTAGACCTGCGCATAGGTGACGAGCGCGTTGGCGTAGTAGAGGTTCAGCGTCGCGCGGGCCAGCGCCCCCTTCGGCCAGGGCTGCTCGCACAGGAAGCGCACCGTCGTCTCATAGCCGTGCAGCGCCGAGCGCAGCTGCACGGTGCGAATCAGCGCGCGCGCCCACTCGGCCTCGTCCGCGCCGTCGCGCGCCTGATTGAGGCGGGCCTCCGCGGCCTGCGCGGCGGCCTCCACCTTCTGGTTCGACACCAGCGCGTCGATGTCCTTCCACGAAGAGAGCGGCTTGGCCTGCGCCGCCCGGGCCACGGGCGTGGCGAGCAGCAGCAGGGACAACAGCGACAGCGCGACAGCGGATGTCCAGGTCCGAAGGGTGTGGTGCATGGTCGGCACTCTAGACACAGGAGGCCGACCGGGCGTTCCACAATGATCCTCAGGAAGTCGGTGTCGCTCCCGCCTCGCCCCCCGGCGCCTTTTTACGCAGGCCCACCAGATAGACCTCCATGCTGGCGCCGCGCGTTGCCTCGGGACGAACCACCTTCACTTCCTCGAAGAGGGCGCGCACCTGGCCGCGGAAGTCCTCGAAGTCGCCGCCCATGAACACCTTCGCCACGAAGGACGAGCCCGGCCGGCCTCGCGTCGCGGCCAGCTCCAGCGCCTTGCCCGCCAGCCGCAGACTGCGCGCCTCGTCGGTGGCCTTGATGCCGCTCGTCTTCGGCGCCATGTCGGAAATCACGGCGTCGAACGGACCGCCATGCATCGCGGTCAGCTTCGCGTCGAAGTCGTCCGCGAGCACGTCCAGCACCGCCGTGCGCACGTGCCGCTGCGTGAAGGGACGGATGGCGACGATGTCCACGCCAATCACCTGCCCCGACGGGCCCACCGCCTCCGCGAGAATCTGGAGGAACCCTCCGGGCGCGGCCCCCAGGTCCAGCACGACGTGGCCCTTCTTCACCATGGGGAAGCGCTTGATGAGCTCGTCCACCTTGAAGGCGGAGCGAGCCCGCAGGCCCTCCTGCTTGGCTTTCTGGAAATAGTGGTCTTTAGGACGGTAGGACTTGCCCATGTCAGAGGGGCTCCCTACCATCCGCTACTGTCTTCGGGAAGCCGGAGCAGTCGTGGGTGTCGAGGCCCGCGCAACGGCGGATCCGGAGGACGTTGAGATGGGCACCCGGAGCTTGACGGCGGCGCTGTGTTTCACCCTGTTGTCGTCGGGTGGAGCGGTCTACTGCTACACCCGGGCGGACGCACTCCAGGTCCAGGGGCAGTGGCTGATGGAGCGTGGCACCGCCCAGGCCGAGGAGTACGCGAACCGGCTGGATGGCAAGACCGCGGATGCCCAGCTGAAGACGTTCGCCGAGCGGCGCCGGGTGATGGAGAAGGCCCACCTGTGGGAGCGAGGCATGATGCTCGGCGTCCTGGCCGCGGCCATGGCCCTGGTGGGCGCCTACGTCCTGTTCCTGCTCAAGCGCCTGGATGACCAGCTCCTGGATGCCCTGGGCGACCTGCGCCCCAGCCCGACCCCGTCGGTCGCTCCCTCGGAGCCCACGGGAGCACTCATGTCCAGCCTTCAACGGTAGGACTCCCGAGGACCTTCGCACACTGGCACAATGGCACCCCTGCTCTCGCGGAGGTGGCCATGCCCGGCTGTGCGCACTGTGGACACACGCTCGACATCATCGGCAACCAGGTGGGACGCGGCGACATCTGTCCCCAATGCGAAGAGGACGTGCGCTCGTGCCGCAACTGTCGGCACTTCGATTCGAGCGTCGCCAAGGAGTGCAAGGAGCCCTTCGCCGAGGTGCCCTCCGACAAGGACGGCGCCAACTTCTGCGAGCTCTTCCAGGTCGGTGAAGGGGGCCTGCACGCGAAGGCCAGCCGCGACACGATGATGAGCGCCGCGGAGGCCCTGTTCCGGAAGCGCTGACGCGGCGCTTCAGCGCACGGGCCCCGGGCCCACGGCCACCGCCGAGCCCACGAACGGGACGACCTTGGAGAAGCCCTGGGGCGGGTTCGCCAGCGCGGTGGGGCCGGACTCGCCCCACTGCGTGATTCCGTGGGGCAGCAGCTCCTTCAAGTCGTGGCGTTCGCCGTGCAGCTCGAAGGCGGTGCTCCACACGAGGCGGGCCGTGAAGACGTTGAGCGACAGCGAGCGACCGGTGCTCGCGGGCCCGCTGAACGCGCCGCCCACGACAAGGCTCACCCGACGGAACGTGGCGATGGGACGCCCTTCGGAGAACGACTCCGGGTCGTCGAAGTGGGCCCGCCGGTGGCCCTGCTCCTTGAGGTAGACGGTGAAGTCCCCCACCGGGTCCACGCTCAGCGACAGTCCGCCGTTGTCGACCGACACGGACTTGAACGGAGTGGAGCGGAAGGTCAGGAGCGCGGTGGCCTCGGCCACCTTTCCGCTGGGGTCCTCGAGCAGCGGCCCGTGCAGTCCCTCCAGATGGAGGAAGTAGCCCAGGTCCTGGAGCGTCGAGTCCTCCGACGACAGGTAGAAGCGGCCCGTCACGTACCACGCCACGCTCGCCGGAATCACGGGTGCCATCACCACCTCCAGGACGACACCCTAGCCGACCGCGCGGCCCATGCTAAACGGCGAGGCATGACCCGCAACCTCCTCGTCCTGTTCGCGCTGCTGTGCCTGACTGGCTGCACCACCATCGGCGCCACCAACTACGCCGTGCCCAAGGAACGGGCCACCGAGTGCAAGCAGATCTGCACCGACCTGGACATGGAGCTGGGCGCGGTCGTCATCATCCGCAGCTCGGCCGGGTGCGTATGTCAGCCGCGCCCCGCGGAGGGCACGGCCGTGGGCGCGGGCGCGGCGGCGGCGGGCAGCGCGGCCATCCAGGTCATCGAGGAGGAGCAGAACAGCGGCACCTACGCGCAGCAACAGGGCGCCCAGCAGTAGGCCCCGGCTCGTCGCGCTGTCGGGAGACGACGGGCGGGCCCTCGCGGACCCGCCCGGCGAGCACGGCTTAGAAGCCGTAGAGCTTCGAGATGATCTCCTTCATCACCTCGGACGTACCGCCGCCGATGGTGATGAGGCGCACGTCGCGCCACATGCGAGCGATGGGCGTCTCCTCGATGTAGCCCATGCCTCCGAAGAACTGCTGCGTGTCGTAGGCCACGCGCTGGGCCAGGTCGCCCGCGAACAGCTTCGCCATGGAGACCTCCTTCACGGGGCTCTCCTTCCGGTCGAAGAGGTCCACCGCGTGGTACGTCAGCCGCTTCGCCGCTTCAATCGCCGTCAGGTGCTCCACGAACTTGTGGCGCCACACCTGGAACTTCATCAGCGGCCGGCCGAACGCCTCGCGCTCGTTGCCGTACTGGATGGCGTCCTCCATCATCCGCTCCATGCCGGCCACGGTGGTGATGGCGCCCACCAGGCGCTCGCCCTGGAAGTTCGTCATGATGTGGTAGAAGCCCTCGTTCTCCTCACCCAGCACGTAGCGGGCGGGGATGCGACAGTCCTCGAAGTAGAGGATGGCCGTGTCCGAGGACAGGTTGCCAATCTTGTCCAGCTTCTTGGAGACGTTGAACCCCTTCACGTCCGTGGGGAACGTCACCAGGGAGATGCCGCCGTAGCCCTCCGCGCCGGTGCGCACCGCCAGCGTGATGAAGTCCGCGCGCGTGCCGTTGGTGATCCACATCTTCGAGCCGTTGATGACGTAGTCGTCGCCGTCACGCCGCGCCGTCGTCTTGATGCTCGCCACGTCCGAGCCGCAGCCCGGCTCGCTCACGCCCAGCGCGGCGATCTTCTCGCCCTTGAGCGCGGGCTCCAGGAACTCCCGCTTCTGCTCGTCGGTGCCAATCTCGTTGATGATGGGCGTCGCCATCTGGCTCTGCACCAGCAGCGCCATGTTCACGCCCGCGTTGCGGCTGTAGCTGATCTCCTCGCAGAACGCCGTCACGTACCAGTAGTCCAGCCCGCTGCCGCCGAACTTCGGGTCATGGTTGATGCCGAGGAAGCCCAGGTCCGCGCACTTCTTGAACAGCTCGCGCGGGAAGATGCCGGCCCGGTCCCACTCCAGTCCGTACGGCGCCATCTCCTTGTCGACGAAGGCTCGCACCGTCCTGCGGAAGGCCTCGTGCTCCTCGGTAAACGGGTTCGGCATGCACTCTCCTCATTGGCGGGGGGACAACAAGATTGATTTTCAAATCAACAACAGGCGCTCCCGGGAAGCAACAAGGACCGCCAGTGTCCTTCCGTGACGCGTCGTGCCATGATTCTGGCGACCGCGCGACGCTGACGCGGCGAGCCATTTCGAGCGGCTCCAGAGCGGACGCTTCGGGCGAATCAGCGCCCCTCCCTCTGGGGCAGCCCCTGAAGAAAGTCCTGCTTGCCAGGCAGGCGGGCATTAAGTAGGCCCGGAGGGAGATAGTCCGTATCGCGGAGTATCTCCTTGACAGACAGTTCAGGGACTGTAGTTTCCGGGCCGCAGAATTTCCCAAAAAGATTTGAGCCGGCGTGGAGTTCCCTGGAGGGGTCCGGGGCCCGCGAGCTGGCAGGAGCAGGACGACCGTGATTCGACGCATGTGGGTGGCCGCGGTGCTGGCGGCGGTGATGACGACGACTGGCTGTGCCAAGGGCGGTGACAAGCCCGCGCTTCCGCAGCAGGAGGGAGCGACAGCGGTGGGCGTGCGAGCCATCACCCCGGCGACGGAGCTGGAGGCCAGCGTCACGCGCGTGACGGGGCAGGTCCGCTCCAAGCAGGAGGCGACGCTGAGCGCGCAGGCCACCGGCACCCTCTCGAAGATGCTGGTGAAGGTGGGCGACAAGGTGAAGAAGGGCCAGCCGCTGGCGGTGCTGGACACCTCCAACGTCGTCATCGGCGTGGAGCAGGCCCGGGCGGTGAAGGCGGCCGCGGACGCGGGGCTGCAGCTGGCGACGAACAACCTGGAGCGCACCCGCAAGGTCGCGGAGTCCGGCGGCATCGCCGCGGCGGGGTTGGACCAGGCGGAGATCGGCACGAAGCAGGCCGCCGCCCAGGCCGCTCAGGCGGGCGCCGCGCTGCGCATGGCGGAGGAGAACCTGCGCGACATGTCGATTCTGGCGCCCTTCGACGGCGTCATCACCGCTCGCATGAAGAACATCGGCGACACGGTGGCGATGATGCCGCCCACGCCCGTCTTCACGCTGGTGGACATCACCGGCCTGGAAGTGCGCGCGCTGGTGCCCGAGTCCGTGGTGGACAAGGTCAAGCCCGGCACGAAGACGCACGGCACCGTGAGCCCCAGCGGCATGCGCTTCGAGGTGACGGTCGCCACGGTGGGCGCCACCGTCGACGCCACCAACCGCACGGTGGAGGTGCTGGCGGACGTGGTGGGTGAGACGACCTCGCCGCTGCGTCCGGGCGCGCTGGTGGACCTGGACTTCTCCAACGTGGCGGGCCAGTCCGAAGACAAGGGCCTGTTCCTGCCGACGCAGGCCGTCAGCGCGCGGGGCCAGCAGGGCTTCGTGTGGGTGGTGCAGGACGGCACCGTGCGCAAGCGCGACGTGCGCGTGGAGCGAGTGCTCCCCGGCTACGTGCGCATTCTCCAGGGCCTCGCGGCCGACGAGCGCGTGCTCGCCGACTCCTCCCTGGACGTGAAGGAGGGCACGGCCGTCCGCGTTGTGCAGTGACGCCTGCCCTCCCCTCTACCCATGGGACTTCCTGAATGAGCCCGCTCAAGACATTCATTTCACGACCCATCTTCACCGCCATGTTGATGATGGCCGTGGTCGTGTTTGGCATCAACGCGTACCCCCGCATCGGCGTCGATCAGTTCCCTGACGTCGACTTCCCTGTCGTCACCGTGACGACGGTGCTCCCCGGCGCTGACCCGGAGACCATCGAGAAGAACGTCAGTGATCCGCTCGAAGAGGCGCTCAACACGCTCAACGGCGTGGAGCAGCTTCGCTCCATCAACATGGAGAGCGTGTCGCAGATCGTCGTGCGCTTCACGCTGGCCAGCAAGGTGGACGTGGCCGCGCAGGACGTGCGCGACCGTGTGCAGGCCACGCTGAGCAAGCTGCCGGATGAAATCGACACGCCCGTCGTCGAGAAGTTCGACATCGGCGCGGCCCCCATCATCACCCTGTCGCTGTCCGGCGCGCTGCCGATCGAAGAGCTGACGCGCACGGCGGAGGACATCATCAAGCCCGCGCTGCAGCGCCAGAAGGGCGTGGGCAGCATCGACGTCATCGGCGGTCGCGAGCGGGAGATCCAGCTCGTCGTCGACCCGGACCGCCTGCGCGGCTTCGGGCTGGCCATCAGCGACGTGAGCCAGGCGGTGCGCGCGCAGAGCCTGGACGTCCCGGGTGGCCGCACCATGGACGGCGGTCGCGAGCGCGTGCTGCGCCTGACGTCCGAGGCGAAGAGCGTGGACGAGATTCGCAACATCATCATCGCCAGCCCCAACGGCGCGCCGGTGCGCGTGCGGGACATCGCTGACGTGGTGGACGGCCCCGAGGAGGCGCGTGGCGCCGCGAAGAACGGCACGCGCAGCGCGGTGGCGCTGGTGGTGCGCAAGCAGTCCGGCTCCAACACGGTGCAGGTGGCCTCGCTCGTCAAGGAGTCCCTGGGAGAGATCAACAAGCGGTTGCCCGAGGGCATCACCGTGGACATGGTGTCGGACAACGCGCGCTTCATCCGCTCGTCCATCGCCTCGGTGCAGTTCGACATGGTGCTCGGCGGCATCCTCGCCGTGGTCATCGTGCTGCTGTTCCTGCGCAACCTGAACTCCACCATCGTCGCGGCCGTCGCCCTGCCGGTGTCCGTCGTCGGCACGTTCGCGGTGATGGCGGCGCTGGGCTTCACCTTCAACATGATCACGATGCTGGCGCTGACGCTCTCCATCGGTCTGCTCATCGACGACGCCATCGTGGTCATCGAGAACATCGTCCGTCACATGGAAGAGGGAAAGACGCCCATGCAGGCCGCGCTGGACGGCGCCGGGCAGATTGCCCTCGCCGTGCTCGCGGTGACGCTGGCCATCGTCGCGGTGTTCATCCCCGTGGCGTTCATGGACGGCATCATGGGCATGTTCTTCTACCAGTTCGGTGTCACGGTGGCGGTGGCGACGCTCATCTCCTACGCCGTGTCCATGACGCTCACGCCCATGCTGTCCTCGCGCATGCTGCGCCACCACGGTCAGCCCACGGGCGTGTCCGCGGCGGTGGAGAAGGTGCTGGTGGGCATGGAGAACGGCTACCGCAAGATCCTCGCGACCATCCTCCGGCGTCGCCTGGTGACGATGGCGGTGGCGGTGGTGGTGCTCCTCGCGACCTTCGGCCTGGCCCGCTTCCTCAAGTTCACGTTCATCCCGGAGTCGGACAACGGGAACATCAAGCTGGCGGTGGAGCTCCCCATCGGCTCGACGCTCTCTGAGACGCAGGCGGAGATCGACCAGCTCGACGCGCAGGTGCGCGGGCTGCCCGGCATCGCCTCCACGTTCACCACCGTCGGTGGCGGCGTGCAGGAGGAAGTGCACAAGGGCGAGCTGCTCATCAACCTGGTGCCCATCAAGGAGCGCAGCTATCCCCAGGGAGAGCTCAAGACGTATCTGCGCGGCGCCATCAAGCCCCGTCCGGGCGTGTCCGTCACGGTGCAGGACGTCACCGGCATCGCCGGCGGTGGTTCGCGCTCGCAGCAGGTGCAGTTCAACCTGCGCGGCGACAACTGGCAGGAGCTCATCGCCACTTCGGAGAAGATGAAGGTGGCGATGAGGACCAACAAGGGTCTGGTGGACATCGACTCCACGTACCGCTCCGGCAAGCCCCAGTACGACGTGGTGGTGGACCGCGAGCGCGCCGCCAGCCTCGGTGTCCCGGCCGCGTCGCTGGGCTCCACGCTGCGCGCCTTCCTCGGCCGCGACAAGTTCGCGGACTACCGCGAGGGCGGCGAGACGTATGAGGTGAAGCTGCGGCTGCCGCCGGAGACCCTGGCCTCCGCCGATGCGCTCGGCAAGCTCACGGTGCGCGCTCCCAGCGGGCAGCTCGTGGAGCTGCGCAACCTGGCCTCCGTCACTCCGGCGGATGGTCCGGTGCAGATCGACCGTGAGTCCCAGAAGCGGCAGATCACCCTGCTCGCCAACCTGGCCTCCGGCTACCAGTTGGGCGAGGCCGTGGCCTTCATGAACACGACGGCGGAGAAGGAAGTGCCCAAGGGGATGATCTACGACTTCGAGGGCAACGCGAAGGAGATGGGCAAGGCGGTGGCCTCGTTCGGCGCCGCGCTGCTGCTCGGCATCATCCTCGTGTACATGATTCTCGCGGCGCAGTTCGAGAGCCTCGTCCACCCGTTCACCATCATGCTGTCGCTGCCCTTCGCCTTCATCGGCGCCATCGGCGCGCTGCTCATCACCGGCCAGGCCATGTCGATGTTCGCCCTCATCGGCGTCATCATGCTCATGGGTCTGGTGGTGAAGAACGGCATCCTCCTGGTCGACTTCACGCTGCAGCTGCGTGAGGAAGGCAAGAGCGCCACGGAGGCCCTGCTGGGCGCGGCCCCGGTTCGTCTCCGTCCGATTCTCATGACGACCATCGCGATGATCGCCGGCATGATTCCGGTGGCCATCGCCCGGGGTGACGGCGCCGAGACGCGCGCGCCCATGGCCATCACCATCATCGGCGGCCTCATCACCTCCACCGTGCTGACGCTCGGCGTGGTGCCGGTGGTGTACTCGCTGCTGGACCAGCTCACCGAGAAGTTCAAGCGTCGCAAGGGCCCGGGCACCGCCCCGGACCACGGCGCGCCGCACGCGGTTCATGGTGAGAAGCCCGCGGTGGCCGCCGCCGCGCGAGTGGAGACGGCCTGATGCGAGTGCCGGCGAACAGACCGGCCCTCCGCGTGCAGCCGTCCGGCGCAGGCGAGGAGGAGCTCGAGCTCACCGAGGAGGGCCTCGTCACGGACGACGCCGCGCCCTCCGAGGCCGAGGGAGACTCCCCCACGTCCGCGTCACGGCGGCTGCACGAGCTCATCATCCAGCTCGGGCGGTACCGCTCCCTGCGGGATCCGCTGCATGGCATCTGCGAGAGCAACCAGCTCACCCCCACGCAGATCCACGCGCTGATGTGGCTGGGCAATGACGGCCCCACGCACGTGGGAGTCCTGGCCCAGCGTGTCGGCATCACCAAGAAGACCATCACCGGTGTGGTGGACCGGCTGGAGGACATGAAGATGGTGGAGCGCACTCGGGACGCCGAGGACCGGCGCGCCGTCGTCGCGCAGCTCACCCCGGAGGGCATCAAGCTCTTCAACCTCATCAGTCGCAGTGTCGACCAGGGCCTGCGGCGCATGCTGGACCTGCTTCCCCCCGACGACCAGGAGGCCCTCTTCGGCCTGCTGGAGCGGGTGCTGAAGCGGCTCGGAGGCACTGCCTCCGAACAGGCGGTCTAGGATGCAAGAGCGCGCGCCGGTGGCGAACTCCGCCCGGCGCGCGCTCCGTTGTTTCTGGAAGCCCCTGCTCCTTTTCATCTCCGTGCTCGCGACGACGTCCGCGGGTGCCACACCACTGGGCCAGGAGCTGGCCGGACGTTGTCGCGCCTGGGCTTCGGACCCACGCCATCCATGGGCGCTCGCGCATGGCGTCGTGGTGGAAGGCCGTGCCTTTCGCGCGAGTGACGGCCGGCTCGCCTCCGACGTGGTGGTGTCCGACTTCCTGCGCCGGACGCCCGCCCCGGAGGGCGCGTCGTCGAAGAAGCGGGAGGACCTCTTCTTCGAGTCCTTCACCTCCGACGGCACCCCGGTGGAGCCCCACCCCGCGCTTCAAGCCAAGACGTTGCTGGCCTCCGGCCTGCCGCTGTCCCAGCGCTTCACGGCGTCATGGGGACCGGTGACGCTGCGCGAGTTGGTGGAGGACGTGAAGCGCGACTTCCAGATGGACCTGGTGGCCTCGGCCGAGAGCGCCTGGAGGCTCGATGTCCTCTCGATGGCCTCACGTCCTGGTGACTCGTTCCGCGACGGCGCGGGACGACAGGTGAGCGTGGAGGCGGTGATGGAGCGCGCGCTCGCCACGCTGGAAGTGGCGCAGATGGAGCTGGCCTCGGGACTGAAGGCCGGGCGGCCCGAGGTCCCCAAGCGAGGCCAGGGCATCTACGCGCATCCGTGCGGTGGGCTGCACTACTTCCAGGCCGTGGCCGGCTGGGCGCGCCACCCGTCCGTGCGCGCGGCGTGGAAGCAACGGCTGGCGACACAAGTGGACGTGCTGCTGTACCGACTGGACTCGGAGATGCGGCAGTACGAGACGGCCTGGGCCTCGGCGCCCACGCAGCGTGAGCAGGTGCTTGCGCAGATGCTGAAGTTCCAGGGGCACTTCCTGGAGACGCTCGGGCGCTTCCGCGACGACACCGGCTGGCGCCCCACCGCCGCCCAGCGAGAGACCGTGGAGCGGGCGCGCCGCTATCTGGAGTCCACGCTGCGGAGGATGGACGAGACGGGGCTGCTCGCGGCCCCCGCCTCCGTGGCCACGAGGAATCGACAGCTCGCGTTGGACCTGGTGGGCGACACCTGCCACGCGGCGCGAGGTGAAGCGCTCTGGAGTCGCCCCGCCTCCGGACTCACACGCCCAGGCGAGCCATCTCCTCCTCGGTGAAGCCCGCTTCCGTGAGCACCTCACGCGAGTGCTGGCCCAGCGCGGGAGGCTCGCGCAGCGGCGTCGGCCCCATGCGCAGCGGCGTGAGCAGGTGCGTCACCTTGCGCCCCAGTCGCGCATCCTCCGCCTCGACGAAGAGGCCCCGAGCGCGAAGCTGCGCGTCCGCCAACACCTCGTCCCCTTCCGCCACCGGCTCCACGCACAGGTCCGAGCCGGCGAACTTCTCCGCCCAGTACGCCAGCGGCTGCTCCGCGAACAGACGCGTCAGCTCCGCCTTCACCCGCGCTCCGTCCTCACCCGGCGTATACGCGTCGTCGAGCAGCTCCGGCCTGCCCAGCCGCTCGCACACCCCCGCGAAGAACTTGGGCTCCAGCGCCCCCACCGCCAGCCACCGGTCATCCGCCGTGCGGTACAGGCCGTAGCACGCGTAGCCGCCATTGAGCGGCTCGCGTCCCCGCTCGAGCGGCGCCCCCTGCTCGCCCATGAAGAGCCGGGCGGCCAGGTGCATGTGCAGGAAGGCCGTGGCCCCATCCGTCATCGACACGTCGACGAGGCGGCCCTTCCCCGTGCGCTCGCGCTCATGCAGCGCGGCCAGGATGCCCACCAGCGCGAACAGACTTCCTCCGCCGATGTCACCCATCTGCACGCCCGGAAAGGCCGGAGCCCCACCGGCCTCGCCGCCGTAGCCCAGCAGGCCCGCGCGGGCCACGTAGTTCAAGTCGTGCCCCGCCTTGAGCCTGTCCGGCCCCGTCTGCCCATAGCCGGAGATGGCGCAGTAGATGAGCCGGGGGTTCTCGGCGCGCAGCACCGACTCGCCCACGCCCAGCTTGTCCATGACGCCGGGCCGGAAGCTCTCCACCAGCACGTCGTGCGTGCGGGCCAGCCGCTTGAGCGCGTCGCGGCCCTCGGGCGTCTTGAGGTTCAGCGTGAGCGAGCGCTTGTTCCGGTTGAGGCCGTAGAACAGCGCGCCCACGTCGTCGCGCGAGGGCGGCATCGCCCGGACGTAGTCGCCCCCCTCCGGCTCCTCCACCTTCACCACCGTGGCGCCCAGGTCCGCGAGCACCAGCGTGGCGTAGGGGCCGGGCAGCAGGCGCGACAAATCCAGCACGCGAAGGCCCGTGAGTGGCAGCGACGACATGGCGGTTCTCCAGGAGTCGAACGAGACGAGGGGGCGCACAAACGACGTGCGGCGCGCCCCCGGATTGGGAACGCGCCGCGCGAGTCGGGGCGAGGGTCGGCGCCAGGGCCTTCCCTCACGCTCCGAGGGAACTACGACAGCAGCTTCGCCAGCTTCATCGCGATGCCCATGTCCATGGGCTTGAACTTCAGCTTGCCCTGCATGGCCGCCATCTGGGCGTTGAGCTTCTTCTCGCGGATCTTCACGAAGTCGTCGTTGCTCACCAGGATGGTCATCTTGGACGCGCCCTCGTGGCCCGGGGACACCCAGCCATCGGCCTTGGTCAGGTCCAGCGTCCACTTCCCGCCTCCGTCGCCGGAGATGTCAAAGTGGATGATGGCGTTGATGTCCTTTCCCAGCTCCGGCTTCTCCTGGAGAACCTTCGGAATCTCGGTCTCGATGATGTCCTTCGCGGTCATGACGCGCTCCTTGGCCTGGTCGTTGATTGAAGAATCAAGACGGGTGGAGGGGACCGTAATGGCGCCCCCCTGACAGGTCAAGACACGAGATGCGCGGTGTTCATCAAGCGCTGGTGTTGCTCACCGTGGACGGGGGCAATGAACGCCGCACCATCTCCAGCAAGTCATTCAGCTCGAAGGGCTTGGCCAGATGGCCGACAGCGCCAATGTCCTGGGCCTTGCTGCCCACGTTGCGGTCCGCGCTGAGGACGATGATCGGGATGGTCGCGATGGCCGGAGGCCGCTGCCGCATGCGCTGGGCGAACTCCCAGCCGTCCATCACCGGCATCATCAAGTCCAACAGGATGAGGTGAGGTGGATCAGGCTCGAGGCGCTCCAGCGCCTCCTTCCCATTGCGGGCACGACGAATGACGAAGCCCTCGGCCTCCAGGATTTCGGAGAGGGCTTCGAGGATGTCCGGGTCGTCGTCCACCACGAGAACGACGGGGGCACCATCAGGCTGTGTGTTAGGCGGAGTCAGGGCAGTCTCCCTCGGTGCGACGCTGGGGATTCTTCCACCATCCTCCCACGCAGCGGCGCAAGAAAGTGCGCTCCCCGCATACAACGCGGGTGCACGTTGCAAAACCGACAGTGACGCCCCACCCTTTCCGTGACCTGCTGGACAGGAGGTGGAAAACGTGAGGAGCCCTGGGGAGATGGGAGCTGGCAGCACGGCGGAAGCGCCTGGCCTCGTCCTCGTCCCCACGCAGGGGCCTCCACGCCTGCTGGGCAGCCTGGTCCTCGAGCATCTGGGCATCCAGGAGTTGCCCCCGGAGGCCACGTCCGTGGAGGCCCTGCTGGGCGCCGCGGGCTTCAGCCGTCGCGCGGGTGATTCACGCGTCTGGGAGCAGGGCGACCTCGTCGTCCTGGCCGGAGAAGAGCTCCTGGGCGACGGAGGTCGGCTCTTGTGGACCTTCCCGGTGAGCTGGAACGAGTCCGACGCGCGCCGCAGGGTGCGCTACCTGGGCATGGCGTCCCACGACTTGCGCGGCTCGCTGGCCAACATCCGCTCCTATGCCGCGCTGCTGCTCAACGGGCGAGTCCCGCTGGAGCCCAAGGTGCAGCGCGGGCTGGAGACCATCCTGCGCAACGCGGACCGCTCGCTGTCCTTCTCGCAGGACTTCTTCGACTCCAGCAGGGCCGACCTGGGCTCGCTCGCCTGCGAGCCGGAGCGCCAGTCGCTCATCCCCCTGCTGGACGCGGCCGTGGAGCGCCAGCGCGCGGCGGCCACCGCGGCCAACGTGGCGCTCGTGCTGGACCTGGACCCGCGCGTGGCGCCGCCCGATGTGGCCGTGGACGGAGCCCGCATCCAGCACGCCGTGGAGGCCTTCATCCTGTACCAGCTCGCCCGCTCCCAGCCCGGCGAGGTCATCTACCTGCGCATCTACCCGGGGGCCCCGAGGGTGCGGGTGGAGGTGCGCCGGGAGGGTGTCCCCCTCTCCGACGAGGACGCCTCCGTCGTCTTCCGGCGCGAGGAGCGCGCCTTCCGCGAGAAGAAGCTGGAGGATCCGCTGCGCATCTACCTGGCCCGCCAGGAGGTGGAGGCGCACGGGGGGAGCGTCGGCGTGGAGACGGATCCGTCTGGTAGCTCCCTCTTCATCACCCTCACCGCGCTGCCGGGCGCCATGCTCGGCACACCAGCGGCCCTCCAGGCATGAGGCCTCCGCTCTTGCTGGCGGTCCACGGCTCCCCCCGCTATGCTCGCCCCGATTTCGCGAAGGAGCCGTGATGCTGGGGCTGAAGCCGATGGAACTTTTTCTCATCATTTTTGTGCTGCTGCTCCTCTTCGGGGCCACGCGGCTGCCGCAGCTCGGCTCGTCCCTGGGCAGCGCGATTCGCAACTTCAAGCGCGGCTTCGGCGGTGACGAGGAGACCGGTACGCCCGGCGCCGACAAGAAGGGCACCGGCACGCTCGCCGGCGGCGGCAACGTGGACAACAAGGACGTGAAGTCCTCCACGCCCAGCAGCCACGCGTAGCTCACGCCGGGCACCTCCCGGATAGCACGACGCCCGCTCCACCCCGTCTTCTCGGGGCCGAGCGGGCGTTGACGTTTCAACCTCCAGGCCCGTCCGCCCCCAGTCGACCGCACTGGGGGCGAGCGGCCGAGCGCTCAGTCGATGACGGCCACGTTGTCGTACATGGCGTCGATCTGCGCCTTGTACTTCGTGCTGCAGACCTTGCGCTTGACCTTCAGGGTGGGCGTCAGCTCACCGGACTCCTGGGTGAAGTCCGCGGGCATCACCGTGAAGCGCTTGATGGTGGCGTAGGGCGGCGAATCGGCGTTCATCTTGTCCAGCACCGCCTTCACCGCGGCGTGGATCTCCGGCCGCTTCGCGTTCTCCGCGTAGCTGCCCACCGGGGCGCCCTTGTCCTCCAGCAGCTTCTTGGCCGCGTCTTCCGCCACGGTGATGAGGGCCACCAGGTACGGGCGCTTGTCGCCGTACACCATGGCCTGGCTCAGGATGGGGAACGTCTTGAGCGTGTTCTCGATGTTCTGAGGCGCCACGTTCTTCCCGCCCGCCGTGACGATGATGTCCTTCTTGCGGTCGGTGATGCGCAGGTAGCCGTCGGCATCCAGCTCGCCGATGTCGCCCGTGTGGAACCAGCCGTCCGGCTCAATGACCTCGGCGGTGGCCGTGTCGTTCTTGTAGTAGCCCTTCATGATGCAGGGGCCACGCGCGAGCACCTCGCCATCCGCGGCGATCTTCACCTCGGTGCCCGGCATCGCGGGACCCACGGAGCCAATCTTGATCTTGTTCGGGCGGTTGGCGTTGGTGGGAGCGGCCGTCTCCGTCAGGCCGTAGCCCTCCACCACCTTGAAGCCCAGCAGGTCGAAGAAGTAGCCGATCTTCCGGGACAGCGGCGCGCCACCGGAGACGAACAGGCGCATGTTGCCGCCCAGCTTCTCGTCCAGCGTGCCGCGCACCTTGGTGAACACCAGCTTCTTCGCCAGGGTGAAGCCGAGCGTGTCGTACGTCCTGCCCTGCTGCATCGCATCCACGTACTCGTCGAAGAGCTTGAAGGCCCAGCGGGTCAGCCGGCCCTTGAGGCCCGGGGCCGACGTGCCGTTGGACACCACGGTGTTGTAGACCTTCTCGAAGACGCGCGGCACCGACGGCAGCACCGTGGGACGCGTCTCCACGATGTTCGCCATCAGCTTGTCCACCGACTCCGCGACGATGAGCCGGAAGCCCATGCTCAGCCACGCCGCCTTCACCACCTGGGCGAAGACGTGCGCCAGCGGCAGGAACAGCATGACGGCGTCCGTCGGCTCCATCATGCCGATGGCCTGCACCGCGTGCGCCTGGTACGTCCAGTTGCCGTGGGTGAGGATGGCGCCCTTCGGATCACCCGTGGTGCCGGAGGTGTAGATGAGGCAGTTGGTGTCCTCCGACTTCACGGAGGCCACGCGCTCCTCGAAGGCGCCCGGGTTGGCCTGGTGCGCCTCGCGGCCCTGGGCCATGACGTCCGCCAGCGCGACTTCCTGGCCGCCCGCCACCGCGCCCTCGAACACGATGACCTTGGTGACGGTGGGACACTCGGCCAGCTTCTGCCGTACGCGCGTCAGCCGCCCCGCCTGCTTGGCATCCTTCTCGTCATTGTCCACGAAGACGAACGACGTCTCCGAGTGCTTGATGACATAGCGGAACTCGTCCGGAAGGTTGGACGAGTAGATGGGCACGGTGATCGCCTGCGCCGCGGTGATGGCCAGGTCCGCGATGATCCACTGGAGGCTGGTGTTGGCGAACAGCGCCACCCGGTCTCCGGGCTTCACGCCCTGGGCCACCAGGCCCGCGGACAGCGCCTTCACGTCGTCCAGCACCTGGCCGAACGTCACGTCCTGCCAGCGGCCATCCTTCTTGTGCGTCACACCCGCCTTGGAGGCGTTCTGCGCGCGCTGGATCAGCAACTGGACCAGGTTTCCCTCTTGCGCTCCGGCGGCCGACGCCGAAGGTGCTACCTGATTCTCTGCTCTCATTTGAGCTCCTCCTCGATGTCGGCTTCGACCTTCTTCGCCCACTCCTGGATGCGCTGACCCTCCGGAGGGTCATACGCGACGCTTCCCTGCTTCACCTTCTGGATGGCGTCACGCGCCTCCTTGGCCTTGTCGTCCTTGAGGAGCGTCTCGGCGAGGAAGTAATGCGCGCGCAGCATCTCCGGGTTCTTCTTGATGGCCTTCTCGTAATACTCGGCGGACTTCTTCAAATCTCGCTTCGGCCAGGGCAGCTCGTAGAAGTAGCGGCCCTTCACCAACAAAGGAGCGCTCCAGTTGAAGGCCGGATCAATCTTGATGGCCGTGTCCGCGCGCTCATTGAACTTGCCCTCCAGCCCCTCGCCCAGCGCCTTCACCACACCGACTGCTTGAGAGTAGGCGCCGATGCCCGTCGCCGCGTAGTAGTGGCCCTCCACCCGGGCGGGGGCCAGCTTGATGGCCTTCTCGGAGACGTCCCACGTCTGCCGTCCGAGCACCTTCTTGAGCTTCTCGGTGGCGGCCCCGTCCGCCTGCCACTGGAGCAGGCGCGCCTGGCGCCACAGCACCTCGAAGTCGTCGGGCGTCGCCGTCAGCGCCTTCTTGAACTCCGCCTCCAGCTCCTTCACCGCCGAGGCGTCTGCTCGCTTGGCATGCAAGGCGTCAAGGCGGGCCAGGAACTCGGCATCCGCCGCCCGTGCCGAACCGGCAACGAGCATGCACAAAGCAAGTAAAATCAGGCGCATGGCCGGTGGGCTTAGCACGCACGCTCGGCCGCACGCAAACCACCCAGGCAGCCTTTCAGGCAAAAAACAAGAGCGGGGCCGGCAAGGGTAGAAGACCCCGCCAGTCCCGCTCAGTCCGCGTAGCTCCCCAGGTGGGGAGGAGGAGGTCGGCTCACGCCGCGTCGGCGGCGGCCTGCTCCTCGTTCTCGTTGAAGGCGGACAGGTAGCGCTCGAGGAACGTCTTCGTCTTGAGCTCCACCTGGCGTACGCGCTCGCGCGACACGCCCCACCGCTGTCCCAGCTCCTCCAGGGTCAGCGGCTTGTCCTGCGTCAGCCGCTCCGTGAGGATGTCCCAGCCCAGGTCGCCAATGCGCTTGCGCACCTTGGTGAGCGCGTCGTGGATCTCCGTGTCCTGCTCGTTGGAGAGGAACACGTCCTGGGGCGACGGCCCGTTGTCCTCCAGGCGGTCCAGGAAGGTGGTCTCCCCTTCCTCGTCGATGGAGGCGTCGAGCGAGAAGTCCACCATGCTGCCCCGCTCGGCCTCGCCGCCACGGACCTGGCTGCGGTTGTCCTTCAGATAGCGGGTGATGTAGGCGCGAATCCACCACACCGCGTACGTCGCGAAGCGCACGTTCTTCTTCGGATCGAAGTGCTCAATCGCCTTCATCAAGCCCACGTTGCCTTCCTGGATGAGGTCATCCAGGCGCGCGCCGCGATTGGCGAACTTCTTCGCCACGGCGACAACGAAGGCCAGATTGGAGGTCGCGAGCGTCTGTCGCGCGGACTCATCGCCCTTGCGAGCACGACCCGCGAGCTCATACTCCTGCTCGCGCGTCAGTTGGTGATGTCCCCCCAGGTGACGCAGGTATTGCGACAGGCCCTCCGCCGCAAACTTCGTCGAGTTGGCCATGATTTCCCGTCCTCCGTTCGATGCCGGACGCGCTGTCCCCGCCGACTCGCGTCCACCTGTCTCTAGGACGCCCAACGAGCGAAAGGGTTTCTCATTCCATCGCCGAAAGTCATTTCGACGGGCGGTTCGCGTTTCCTGGCGGACGCGACGCCCGCCCTTCCGCTGACTTGCAAGGTTGAGGAGCGCGAACTGCCTCGGCGATGGTCACGCTACGGCTACTCACGTAGAACGCTTGAGCGCGGGGAAGATTTTCTGGGGATTGAGCATCCCTGATGGGTCGAAGAAGGCCTTGAGCCGCCGCTGGAGTTCGAGCAGCGCGGGGCCTTGTTCCAGCGCGAGAAATTCCCGCTTCGCGAGGCCCACACCATGCTCGCCTGTGATCGTGCCGCCCAGCTCCACCGTCATCACCAACATGCGACGCAGCGCCTCATCCACCAGGGCGCGCTGGTGCGGCCCCTCATAGAGGATGTTGGCGTGGAGGTTTCCGTCGCCCGCGTGGCCGTAGGTGGCCACGGTGAGTCCCAGCTCGTCGCCCATCGATTTCAGGCGCGAGATGATTTCGGGAATTTTCGAGCGGGGGACGACGATGTCCTCGGAGATCTTGTGGGGCTTGAGCGCACGCAGCGCTGGAGAGATGACCCGCCGCACGGCCCACAGCTTCTCCCGCTGACCCTCGTCCCGCGCGACGAGTGTCTGTGTGGCACCTTGCTGTGCGCAGATGTCGCCGAGCCGTGACAGCTCCTCGAACAAACCTTCTTCATGGTACCCGTCGACCTCGGCGATGACGGCCGAGCCCGCGCCTTCCGGGAACTGGAAGCCCCGGCCATCCACCGCGCGCAGGGCCACGTCGTCGATGAGCTCCAGGCACCTCGGAAGGATGCCCGCGGCCAGCACGGCGGAGACGCCGCGCGCCGCATCCAGCACGGACGGAAAGACGACCAGGGCCGTCAGCACTTTTCGTGGCAGCGGAATGAGCTGCAGCGTGATTTCGGTGGCGACCCCGAGCGTCCCCTCGGAGCCCACGAAGAGGCCCACGAGGTCATAGCCGGCCACGCCCTTGATTGTCCGGCGGCCGACCCGCAGCACTTCTCCGTCCGGAAGCACCCACTCCAGGCCGATGACGTAATCGCGCGTGACGCCGTACTTGAGCGCGCGAGGCCCGCCCGCGTTCTCCGCGACGTTGCCGCCCAGCGTGCAGAACTCCCAGGAGTTCGGATCCGGTGGATAGAAGAGGCCCTGCGCCTCCACGGCCTTCATCAGGTCGCCCGTCACCACGCCGGGCCCCACCACCGCGGTGAGGTCCTCCGCGGAGATGGAGTGGATGCGATTCATCCGCTCCAGGCTCACCGCCACGCCACCGTTCAAGGGCAGCGAGCCTCCGCTCTTGCCGCTGCGGGCGCCACACGGCGTGAAGGGCACGCCGTGCGCCACACACGCCTTGAAGATGGCCGACACCTGCGCGGTGCTCTCTGGAAACACCACGACGTCCGGTGGGAAGACGCCGCTGTCGGACTCGTCCTTCCCGTAGGCCGCGAGCGTGTCCGCGTCGCGCCGCAGCTGCCCCTGCGCGAGGAGGCCCGCGAGGACTTCACACACCCGCTCCACCCGCTCCGGCTCCACGCGGTCCGTCCGCGCGGAAGGCCCACTCATCGGCGGGTCCCCAGGCGCGCCCACAGCTCACGACGAAGCGAGCCATCCCGCCGCAGCTCGCCTTCATAGGCCTCCGCGTGAGTGATCGCGTCGTGCTGCTGGGCGCCTCGCATGCGCAAGCACGCCTGCTCCGCCTCGATGATGCACGCGGTGGCGGGGCTGCCGAGTACGCGGGCCAGGGCACCCGCCACCTCACGCGCCAGGTCCTCCTGGAGGATGAGCCGGTGCGCGAAGCAGTCCACCAGCGAGGACAGCCTGCCGAAGCCCGCCATCCGCTTGCCCGGCACATACGCGACATGCGCGCGTCCCGTCACCGGCAACAGGTGATGCGGACACATGGAGACGAAGCGCAGGTGGGTGACGACCACCAGTTCGCGCGACGAGCCCTTGGGCGTGGGGAACGTCTTGCCCAGCACCTCCTCGGGCGTCTTGGCATAGCCATCCAGGAACTCACGGCTCCAGGCGTCGGCCACGCGCTGCGGGGTGTCCACCAGGTTCGCGTCGTCCAGGGGAAGTCCGGCGGCGCGCAGGAAGGCCTCCACCGCGCGAGCCATGGCGGTGGGGTCCGGCACGCTGACGACGGGCCTCGGGACGGGGGCGTTGCGGGTGCGAGCTTTGGACGAAGTCACGGGGAGAAGGGCTCCTACAGGGGCGGGCGATCAGCGGATGGGGACGCTATCCGATGCGGCGACGAGGATCTCCTCACCTCGCACGCGGACCTCGTAGATGCGGACGCTCGCGTCGGGACGCCAGGGGCAGCGCCCCGTCCGCACATCGAAGGGCCAGGCATGCAGAGGACAATGCAGCAGGTGTCCCTCCAGGTCCCCCTCGTGCAGCGAGCCGCCTCGATGAGGACAGGTATCGCTCAGGGCATGGAGCCGCCCGTCCACCCGGACGAGCGCCACCCGGGTGTCTCCCACCAGGACCACGGCGCGACCGCGTGCGTCCAACGCGGCGAGCCGAGCCACCGGAATGAATCGTCCGTCCGGCTGTCCTTCATCCATACAGGTGTCTCCAACCGCCCATGCCCCGAGGACCATCCCGGTGAATGCGGTGACAGAGGTGTCCGTCCCACCGCCGTGCTAGCCTGCCTTGACTCTCCCAGGTGCCGTCAGTAGAGCACCTGAACCGCCCCCTCTTCCGATGATCCAGCGCGCACATACCTTCGTCCGTGGCATCGCGACGCTGCTCGTCGCGCTGTGGGCGTTGCAGCCGCTGGGGGCCCTGCTCCACGTCCGGGACGCGCACGCCCACCGCTTCTGTCCCGAGCACCAGACGTTCGAGGAGACGGCCCGGGGCACCGGCTCCATCCAGGCGCGACTGGCGCCCGAGAAGCTGGCGCAGCTCTCCGCCCTCCCCTCGTCGAACACCGACGCGACGCGGCTGGCCCATGAGACGTGCCCGCTCTTGACGTCGAGCACGCGGGACGAGCTGTTCTTCAGCTCCCCGTCGTCGTGGACACTGCCCCGGCTCGCGGTCAGCCGTCCCTCCACCGCGCCGCCTCGCGTCGCCCCTCCGCTCTCCGTCCTCGACACCGCTCCCAAGTCCTCGCCACCCGCGCGCGCCTGAGTCGCGTCCAGCAGGTGTGAGCAGGTCTTGCAGTGGAGTGCACGCGCACGCGTGCGCCCCGGTTTCGAGGAGCATTCCCGGTGTCATCCGTCTTCGTTCGTCTGCACGGCGCCTTCATCGCCGTGTCCATCGCAGCCCTGTTCTCCGCGGCCTCCGCCTCGGCGCAGGAAACCCCTCCTCCCCTCCCTCCCGATGCGGGAGTCCCCGAGTCCGAGACCAGCGCCGACGCTGGAGCGACCGAGGAAGTCCCCGCGGGCCTCACGCCCGAGGAGATGGCCGAAATCGAGAAGGCCTTCGGTGGCGACACCCAGCAGGGTGTTCCCGCCGGCACGGCCTCCGCGCCTGACTCCACTCCAGGTGGCGGCCTGCCGCTGTCGATTCCCGGAGGGACGAGCGGCACCAACTTCCTGGACATGAGCTTCATCCTGGATATCGCCGCCGCGGCCTTCACGTCCAAGGAGCCGCTCCAGGGTGGTGCGCACGACCCCACGCGCAACGGCTTCAACCTCCAGCAGTTGGAGCTGTCCATCGGCTCGGTGGTGGACCCGTACTTCCGCTTCGACGCGAACATCGTCTACAGCCAGTTCGGCGTCGAAATCGAGGAGGCCTACGGCACCACGCTGGCCCTGCCCGGCAGCCTCCAGGTGCGCGCGGGCCAGTTCCTCACGCGCTTCGGTCGGCTGAATGCCACGCACCCGCACGCGTGGGACTTCGTGGATCAACCCTTCGCCATGAGCCGCGTGTTCGGCGCGGAGGGCAACCGGGGACTGGGCGTGGAGGCGTCCTGGCTGTCTCCCCTGCCCTGGTACGTGGAGCTGACCGGCAGCCTCACGGATGCCACGGGCGAGGCCACTGCCCGCAGCTTCCTGGGCGCGTCGAATGACCGCGTCCTCTCTCCCCTGGACCTCCAGGCCACGGGCGTCCTGAAGCAGTTCTTCGAGCTGACGGATGACCTGTCCCTGCTGTGGGGACTGTCCGGCGCGACGGGCCCCAACCCCACCGGCTATCGCAACCGCACGGATGTCTTCGGCACCGACGTGTACCTGCGCTACCGGCCCATCACCAAGGCCAGCAACACGCTCGTCACCCTCCAGGTGGAGGCTCTCTACCGCCGACGACAGGTGCCCGACGACGTGCTGACGGACATCAACACCTATGCCCAGCTCGCCTGGCGCTTCTCACAGCGCTGGGCCGCCGCCGCGCGCTACGAGTTCGGCACGCCGGCCAAGGGTGAAGGCGGCGCGGTGGCGGTGGATCCACTGGACCCGGAGTGGACCAAGAACCGGGACCGTATCTCCGCCAACCTCACCTTCTGGCCCACCGAGTTCTCCCGACTGCGCATGCAGGCCGCCAGAGACCGGGCCCGTTGGCGCGACGAGGCGGACTACTCCGTCTTCCTCGCGCTCGAGCTGGTGACAGGCGCCCATGGCGCCCATGCGTTCTGAACCTCTTTCACGGGAGCCCTGCCCCATGCGCCACTTTCGTTTCGTCGCGGCCCTGTGCGCCGCCCTCTGTCTCTTCGCCGCCGCGCCCGCGCTCGCGGCCGTCAATGTCGTCACCACCCTTCCGGACCTCGCCGCGCTGACCAAGGCCGTGGGCGGAGACCTGGTCCAGGTGCGGTCCATGGCGCTGGGAAGCCAGGACCCGCACCGCGTGGACGCGAAGCCCAGCCTCGCGCTCGCGCTGAGCAACGCGGACCTGCTCATCATCGTGGGCCTGGACCTGGAGATCGGCTGGTTGCCCAATCTCCAGACGGGCTCGCACAACCCGCGCATCCAGGTAGGCAACCCTGGCTTCCTCAATGCCTCGCAGTTCGTTCGCCTGCTGGAGATTCCCGCGACCAAGGTGGACCGCAGCGAGGGCGACGTACACCCCGGCGGAAACCCCCACTACCTCTATGACCCGCGACAGGGCGCGGCGGTGGCTCGCGGAATCGCCGAGCGACTGGCGCAACTCGACACGAAGAACGCGGCGACCTACCGCGCCAACGCCGCGAAGCTGACCGCGGAGCTGGATGCCGCGCGCGTGGGCTGGGAGAAGCGGCTGGCGGGCTTGCGCGGCGCGCCCATCATCGCGTTCCATCGGACGACGGCGTATCTCGCGGACTGGCTGGGCTTCGAGCCCATCGCGTTCCTGGAGCCCAAGCCGGGCATCCCGCCCAATCCGGCCCACGCGGCCCGCGTCCTCGTGCTCGCCCGGCAGCGCAAGGCGCGCATGGTGCTCATCGAGAGCTACTACAACGAGAGGGAGGCGAAGATGCTCGCGGACATGATTCCCGCGCCGCTCGTCACCCTCCATGGCGGCACGGACTTCCGCTCGGGTGAGACGTACATCCAGCACATCAACGAGATGGTGGGCAACCTGGAGAAGGGTCTCACCGGCGGGAAGGGAGGCTGAGTCATGCGGACCCGACTGCTGCTCCCCTTCTTGCTGCTGTCCGGCTGCGCGCTGGACTCAGGCGAGGGCTTCGCGGTGCTGGAGCCCACCGTCACCGCCAGCTACGTGCCCGCGGCCTCGCGCGACGCGGGCAATGGCTTCCAGCGCCTCGCGTCGGACTACCAGGTGAGCCTGGGCTCGGCCGCGCTGGGCATCTCCCACGTGGAGCTGGTGGGTGGCGCGGGAGGCGGAGGGCCGACGACGTTCGACCCCGCCAATCCGCCACCGGGTTACAGCCTGTGCCACAACGGCCACTGCCACAGCGATGACGGCGCGCTCGTGGACTACGAGGACATCGAAGCGGAGCTGGGCGGAGGTGGCTCCTCCTCCACGCTCGTCGCCGCGCTGCACGTGGACGGAGAGCTGAACCTGCTGGCCCCGGAGACCACGGCGGTGGAGTGTGAGCCGGACTGCGAGCTGCCCCGCACCGCCGTCTCCCGAGGCGTCTGGGAAGTCACGTCGGTGACGCTGACGGGCCTCGTGCGGGACTCGCGCGCCACGCCACGACTCGCTCAGACGCCCTTCCGCATGACGGTGGTGTCCGAGGACGGCGCGGAGGGCGAGGAGGCCACGCCGCTCTTCACGTTGGCCGGCGAGGTGGACGTGCCGTCGGACCGCGAGCACAAGCCTCGCGTGAAGCTGGCGCTGACGCTCGAGGTTCCCCCCACCGTGTTCGACGGCCTGGATTGGGCCGCGTTGACACCCGGCGTGGATGGCGTGCTGGACCTGGGCACCGTCTCCAACGAGGCGGCGCGCAAGGCATTGCTCGAAGAGCTGGCGGCACTGAAGCCCCAGGCGGAGGTGCGACGTGAAGACCGATGAACCCGTGAGCCCGGACACCGCGAACCACTCCGTGCCGCCGACCTTCACCTTCGGCGAGCCGCTGCTCACCTGCACGGAGCTGGTCATCGGTTACAACGACAATGCCATGTTGCCGCCCATCAACATGGTCATCCGCCGTGGCCAGTTCGTCGCGGTGGTAGGCCGCAACGGCTCCGGCAAGAGCACGTGGTTCAAGACACTGCTCGGGATGATCGACCCGGTGTCGGGCACCATCACCCGGGGCCATCCGGAGATGCGCAGCGCGTATGTGCCGCAGACGTCCGGCATCGACTCGCTGCTGCCGCTGCGGGCGAGGGAGCTGACCGCCTGGGGCCGGCTGCGCAACTGGAGCTTCCTGTGGCCGTTCGCCCGCAAGGCGGACCGCGACGCGGTGGAGGTGGCCCTGGAGACGGCTGGAGCCAAGGCCATCGCGAACAGGCCCTACCGCGAGCTGTCCGAGGGCCAGAAGCAGCGCACGCTGCTGGCCCGGCTCATCGCCACCGAGGCGGACATGGTGCTGCTCGACGAGCCCACCGCCGCCATGGACGCGGTGGCCGAGCGCGAGACGATGCAGCGGCTGTGCGTGCTCGCGCGCCAACGAGGGCTGGGTGTGGTGGTGGTGTGCCACGACCTGGAGGTCGCCGCCGAGCACGCGGACGTGCTGCTCTTCGTGGACCGGGAGACCTCCGCCTTCGTCGTGGGCGACGCGCGCACCGTGTTCTGTCACCCCGCCTTCCGTCGCCAGTACGGCGACGAGTACTGCCACCGCGCCCCCGAGGGACCCCACCGTGGATCCGATGCTCGCTGAACCATCCCAGTGGCAGCAGTTCGTCGACGGGTTCGAGCTGTTCCGGGACCCGCTGCTGTGCGCCCTCCTGGCCGGCGGCGTGCTCGGCTTCCTGAGCGTCTACGTGGTGCTGCGGCGCATGGTGTTCGTCAGCGCCGCGGTGGCCCAGTCCGCCGGTCTGGGCGTGGCGCTGGCGTTCTACATGGGCATCCACCTGGGCTTCGAGGTTGAGCCCGTCATCGGCGCCACCGCGCTCGCGCTCCTGGCGACGCTGCTGCTGATGATGGACCCCACCCGGCTGCGCCTGACGCGGGAGAGCCTGCTGGGCCTCGCGTACGCGCTGTCCGGCGGCGCGGCCGTGCTGGTGGGCGACCGCATCGCCCAGGAGTCCCACGACATCCAGGGCATCCTCTTCGGCACCGCCGTGCTGGTGACACCCGAGCAACTGCGCACCGTGGCCGTCGCCAGCATCCTCGTCCTGGTCATCCACCTCTGGTGGTACCGGGGCATCACCTTCGCGAGCTTCGACCGCATCGGCGCGCTGGTGCAGGGGCTGCCCGTCCGGCTGCTGGACGGCGTCCTGATGGTGTCCATCGGCGTCATGGTGGGCGTGTGCGCCCGAGCCCTCGGCGCGCTGCCGGTGTTCGCCTTCTCCACGCTGTCCGCCATCGCCGCGCTGATGCTGGACTTGCGACTGCCGTGGACGTTCTTCGTGGCCACGCTCGCGGGCATCGTCTCCGGCGTGGGCGGCTACATGTTCGCCTACTTCTTCGACTTCCCGGTGGGCGGCTCGCAGACGGTGGTCGCCGCGATGCTGGTGGGCCTGGCCATGGGTGCACGCGCACTCATCCAGCTCGTACAGCGCGCACGCTGAACGGGACTCCGGCCCACTTCGATATGGGCCCCGGGACCTCTCGTTACCGGGAGCAGCCTCGATAGCGACGAGGCGCTTCCGGAGGGGACCGCGACATGAGCTTCCGTGCCTTGGCGATGTGCTGGCTGTTCTGGGCTGCCTGCGTGGGCTGCGCGCATGGCCCACGCACCGTGGAGTCCGAGACGCCCAAGTTCGAGCACGTCTTCCAGAAGCCCCTGGAAGAAGCGCTGGCCGTCACCCGCGAGCTGCTCGTCACCCGAGGACATTCCATCGAGGAGACGACGGACCCGACCCAGTTCCTCACGAAGTGGAAGACCACGGACAGGGGTGACACCTGGAATGACCGCTACACGCGCTTCCTGGTGACGGGCATCTCCGTGGGCCCGCGACAATCCGTCGTCCGCGTCTTCCAGATGACCTTCAACGCGGTGGGCAACGACGTCGACAGGAAGAACCACTGGTGGAAGATCGCGTGGAACTACGCCGTGCACGACAGCAGCCCCTTCGCCGACCTGGGGCCCCCCATCCGACTGCCGCAGAACCAACGCATCGAGATGCGCTCGATGATGAACGGCACGCGAGCGCTGGACCTCGAGCGGGAGTTGACGCTGCGACTGGAGTCGACTCCCTCGTTGGAGGTGGTGAGCGGCAACGTGCGAGAGGAGCCGCGCCCCAGGGCCGTGCGCGACTCGGACTTCTACCTCACGCGGTGGAAGGACGAGGCCTCCCAAGCGGGCCCCTGTGGCGAGGGCATGCGTGGGCTCCCGGAGGTGCTGGACCTCGGAATGACGCTGCTGGTGGGCGAGCAGCTCGGCTCTCGTGAAGCTCCCGCGGTGGTGGGCGAGCTGGTGTGCCAGGTCGCCGAGGCGGGGCTGCCCGTCGCACTGGGGTTGTCCATTCCCCGCTCCGAGCAGGAACGGGTGGACCGCTACCTCGCGAGCGCGGGCGCTCCTTCGGACCAGGATGCGCTCCTGGAGGGGCGCTTCTGGCAACGGACCTACCAGGATGGCCGCAGCAGCCGCGCCGTCCTGGACCTCATCGACCGCGTCCGCGCCATGCGCATGGCCGGGTTGAGCGTGACGCTCCTGGCGTATGACACGGACCTGGCTCGCGGAAGCGAACGCGATGGTCAGCAGGCCACGTTCTGGAACAAGCGCCGCGAGGCACAGCGGGTCGAAGTCCAGGTCATCCTCGCCGGCAACACGCATACGCGCACCGTCACCGGCACCCCCTGGGACCAGGACTTCACGCCCATGGCGCATCTCTTGAAATCCCCACGGCTCGTCGTGTTGGAGATGAGCTACGCCCAGGGAACGCGCTGGGGTTGCGACCTCGACAGGGACGGGAAGATTCAGTGCGGGCTCATCGGCTCGACGCCTTCGGGCAAGGTGGCGGCGCGCCCCGGACTGTCGCCGTTCATCACGTCCTTCGAAGCGCCGACGCCCGAGGGCATCCACGGCATGCTCTACGTCGGAGCGTTGACGCCTTCCCTCCCCGCCATCTCCAAGCCCCAGGAGGCGCCTCTGCCCATCCGCCCCCCGTTGCCTCCGCGCCAGGATGGAGTCAAACCGCCGATGTTCTAGGCGTCAGCGGACCGCGGCGGAGACCTTCTTGAACTCGGGCGTGCCCGCGCGCCCGAGCAAGTCGAACAGCACGGCCTCCACCGTGGCCACCGTCGCCCCCGCATCGCGGCACAGGTCCAACCCCACGCGCCGGTCCTCCGTCGAGCGCGACATCACCGCGTCCGCCAGCAACACCGGCGTGTAGCCGCGCTCCGCCAGGTCCCGCACCGTCTGGAAGACACAGATGTGCGTCTCCATGCCGGCCAACAGCACCTGCTTGCGCGTCCCCAGCTGCGCGAGCACGTCCGGCACGGCGGCGCTGAACTCCAGCTTCTCCACCGCCTTGAAGCTGCCCAGCTTCAGCCGCAGCAGCGAGTGCGTGGGCCCCAGGCCCTGGGGATACTGCTCGGTGATGATGACGGGGAGGCCGAGCGCCCGGGCGCCTTCGACGGCGGCGCTGGTGCGCGAGAGCATCCGGTCCAGCGCGTCGCGGTCCATGGCCGCGCACAGGCGCTCCTGGATGTCCACGACGAGCAACGCGGCCTGGTCCTGCGTGAGACGGAAGGTGGGCATGCCCCCTCTCCTCGCGCGAACGACTCCGGCCCGTCAAGCGCCGGGCGCATGGGACGCCCCAGGCTCGACGCTTTCGCTCAGCGGGCTTCGGACGGGCAACACTCGCGGCACAGGGCCCGGTTGCGCCCATGTGCCACCGCCATCAACAACCCGCCCCCCAGGGTGAGCCCTATCTCCCAGCCCTCGCCCGCGCCCTCCGGCACCAGGAACGCTCCCGCCGCCAGCAACGTCAGTCCGCCTCCGGCCAGCACCGGCACCACTCGGCGACGGTGAAGCCTCCAGCCCGGGATGAAGGCCGCGAGCGCCCCCACCAGGGCCAGCGCCAGCAACCCCTGATGAGTCCCTTCCCCACTCAGCCACCGCGCCGCCGCGGCGGGCAGGAGCCCGAGCACGGCGGGGAGCACCACGCAGTGAACGACACACAGCGCGGAGAGCAACTGCCCCACCCCATCCCAACGCGAGGGCACGACGAGACTTCGTTCCAGAGAACTCAACAGGACACCTTCTCCAAGGGACGGAAGTCAGGAGGCACCGGAAGCGGAGCCTCCTCGGCCGTGTGGACCAGCCGCAGGATGCGGCCCCGTCCGTCGATGTACGTCCTCGCGCGTCGCAGCTCCGGCAGGTGCGCGTCCGCGTCACGCCACCGGTCGAGGAAGGAGTTGAAGTCCTGCACCGCCAGCACGCGCTCGCCCAGCGCCGCGCGCGCCTCGGCCAGGAGCAACCGGAAGTGGCCACAACCGGGGCGCTCGTCGACCAGCGTCCGGGCCAGCTCCAGCGCCTTCTCCTCGCGCTCACCGCGCATCCGGGCTCGCGCCAGCGTCTCTCGCGCGGGCCGCGAGAACGACGCGGGGCCCGACACGCGAAGCCGCCGCTCCATGCGCCACGCGCGAATCAACGTGGCCTCCGCGCGACCACCATCTCCGCGACGCGACTCCAGCGCGCCGCGCAGCTCGCACTCGGCCACCTCCAACACCCGGGAGACATCGCGCGGGCACAGCGCGCGCCCCTCGGAGCGACGCACCTCGGACAGCGCGGGCTGCAGCGACTCGAGCGACGCGCACGCGCGCTCCGCATCCAGCAGTCGCCCCGCGTCCAGCGCGTTGATGCCCCGCGTGTACAGTCGGACGCCGTCGCGCAGGGCCTGCTCGGAGACGGTCAGCTCACCGGCGAGCTCCAGCGACACGTCCGCCGCCGCGCGGCAGAACCCGAAGCGCAGGTGCATAGACACCAGCGTGGTCGCCGCGAAGAGCACGGCCTGGGCCTCGCCACCCGCGGCCTCCACGCGCTGACGCAACCGACGCGCCCACGTCTGCGCGTCGCTGTACTGCCCCGCCTCCGCGCAGCCCTGACTCAACAGCCGCATGGCCAGCTCCGCGCACGGCGCGAAGAGCGTGGGCAGCGACTCGCCCGCGAGGTACGCGTCATCCGCCTCCACCGCGGCCTCCAGCACCCGGTAGGCGGCGTCCGTCTCGCCCAGCCGGCCCAGCAGTCGTCCCGACACCAGCAGCGCGAAGCTCGCTCCCGGCGCGAGCTTCGGGAGCAGCAGCGCGCTCTCCCTCGCTGCCTCGGGCCGGGGACTCGGGAGCATGGTGCACACCCAGGCGAAGTGGGCGCCCACGTGGTCCGGGCGCGTGCGCAACAGCTCCCGCAGCAGGGCCTGCGCGTAGGGCTGCCCCTGTCCGGGGCGACCATCCGGCTCGTACCCGTCCGCCAGGAAGCCGGCCAGCAACAGCTTCGCCTCCGCGTCCTCGGGATAGCGGTCGACCAGACCCTCCATCTCCCGCACGAAGGCATGACGGCCGTTGGCCGGGCCCTTGTCCGCGAGCAGGCTGGCCGCGACGATGTAGCGCTGCTCCACGTCGGGCAGTCCCTCACTCAACGCGAGAGCGCGCGCCATCGCCTCCGCGCGCGCCGTGGCGAAGCGCGCTCCGGGCCCTCGCGTCAGCGCCAGGCCCCACCACGCCATGGCCAGCTCCGGGTCCAACCGCGCCGCCTGCGCGAAGGAGCGCCGCGCCTCCGGCCCCCAGCCCAGGTGCAGCAGGCTCAAGCCCTGGTCGAAGTACGCCTGCGCCAGCGGTACTCGCGTGCTGACCTTCAGGTGCGATGTGCCCAGCCCCTCGCGGAGCGCCGGACAAGGAAGCGCCTCATCCGCGACGTCCTCCCAGGCGGCCTGGACGTAGACGGATGGCTCATCGTTGCGAAGCAGTCGCGACAGCATGATGTCCTCCCAGTGCCCCGGAAGCCGAGGCGCCACCGGCGTTGAAACCCAAATCCAGCGAGCGGATGCGCGTGCCGAGCCGCCACCACGCGGCGGCCAGCGCTTCCGGTGGAACAGGAGACGCCTTGCGCCGAGCCGCCACGCAGGTGCGCCTCCACTCGAGCCCCACTTCCCGGGTCACCCAGTCCTCGTGCCCGGCCAACCACTCGGCGAGCCCCGCCAGACTCCGACGGACCTCGCGCCGCTCCTCCACACTGGCGGGAGCCCGCCACGTGCCCAGCTCACAGGCCTGATAGGCGGGCCTCGCCGGAGCGCGCTCCAACCAGCGAGGGGTGAAGCCGTCTCTTGGGACGAAGACGGCCTGACCGCACTCGCACAGCGCGCCGAAGCCCCACAGCGACAGCCGACCTCCGTCCGGCAACGCGACGGAGTACGCGCTTTGACCTTCCACTCCCTCGGGCCGCGCGTGGCGGACGAGGCCGCGGCGCATGAGGAGATTTCCCTCCGGGCAGCGCACGTCCTGCCCGAGGCACCACATGGTGACGTCGAACAGACGCTCCGCGTCCCGGAGGACGTCGCGCGGAAGAATCGGTGGGGCTTCGGCGAATGACACGTGGGCCTCCCGACTCAGCTCGCGGACTTCTTCGCCGGGCCCGCGCGAACGGCCGCGTCACCGAACAGCGCCTTGGGGTCCACCGCGCCGCTCCCCTTCTTGGAGAGCACCGCGTTGACGGCCCGCACCAACTTGCCGCGCACGCGACGCGGCAGCGGCAGGTCCACCAGCGCCGCGTTGAGCTGCTGCTCGCTCACGCCCCGGCCACTCTTCGGCTTGCCCAGCTCCAGCTCCGCGTAGCTCTTGCCCTGCGTGTCCTTGTTGCGCCGCTTGTCGGAGCGCTTGCGCTTCAGGGTGCGGTCGGTGTCGGCCTGGGCCTCCAGCTGGCGCGACAGGCGCAGCAGCGTGGCGGAGGCAATCTGCTTCTCGGTCAGGAACTGCTGAAAGGCTCCCATGGTCTTCTTCTCCAGGAGGGGCCGGCGCCAGGGCCGGCCCCGGATTCGGGGTGAAGCACCGGGGCACCCGCCCCGGGCTCGCGGCTAGTGCTCGTGACCCTCGTGCGACGCCTCCTCGATGACGAGGTTGACGGACGCCGCCGACGTGGGACCGAAGGTGATGGTGTGCGTTCCGACGGTCAGCGGGACGACGTGCCGTCCCTTGATTTCGGTGCACGTCTCGGAGCTCTTGGCGCTCTCCTCGATGTCCACCGCCGCGCCGCTGCTGTCGGTGATGGACACGGGGACATCCGCGCTGACGTAGAGGACGTAGTCCGTGGCCTCCGACGCGGCGAACGAGACGGAGCCCGACCGGCCGCCCGTGCCATCCACCAGGGTGATGTCGTAGCGACGGTGGTTGTTGGACACCGTCGGAGGTGTGCCGCTGAGCGTGGCGAGGACGGCGACGGCCGGGCCCTCGCGCAGGTGCTCGCACCCCTCGACGTCGACATCCTCCTCGGGCTCCTCGTCGTCGCCGCAAGCAGCGGACAGGAGCGCGGTGGACATCAGGAGGGCGGCCAGAAGCTTCTTGTTCATGTGTGTAGCTCCACGTGGATGGACAACAGGTCCCCAGCCACCAACGCCGCCACGAACCCCGCCCATGAAGGCGGAGCCAGAGCGGACACCGGGGGCGGGGTGGGAATCGCGCGGAACGTGCGCGACACGGGGGGCGAGAGCGTGCACGCAGGGGAAACGAGCCATCCAGCGGCGCGTCGCGCGGTGGCTGGCGCACGGCTCCATTTCTCGGAACCGGACGTCAGTCAGCGGCCACGGACCGCGGCCTTCTCAAGGCATGACTGTGCCGTGAGCGAGGGACGCGTACCCTGGGCAACAGCTCAGGCGCGAGGCGGAGAGGCTTTGGGGGCCAGGTGCAGCCGGGCGACAGGCTCCGCGTGGAAGCGGAACACCGCCAGCGCCGGTGAGGAAAGCGTGGGCACCCGGGTGAGGACGGGCGTGCCCTCCACCGGAGGCGGGGCCTCGCGGCGGATCAACGTGTGAAGACAGTGCGCCTCGGCGCCATGGCCGACGGGCGCATCTTCACGAGAAGCGAGCCGGACGTCGTCGAAGGTCTCCTCGACGAGCGGCGCCAGGTGCGAGCCGCCCTCCTCCACGTGGACGACCTCACCATGCTCCAAGCACGTGGCGTGCTGGACCAGGGCGAAGTGCAGCACGTTCCCCATGTACGCCAGCGCACACACGGCCACGAGCGGCAGCGCCAGCAGGCGCGACCGAGCGAGACACGAAGACGTTGGGCGAAGGGAGCGGCTCACGGGGAATGGATTTCCAGCGGTAAACGCAATGCGGTTGTAAGCCAGACGGAGCGCGCGTGCAAGCCACATGGAATCACACACATGCGAGTTCGTGCGGCGCGAGGGCGGACGTCAGGCCATGGACAGCTTCCGGCGAGCGAGCACCTCCGGGTGGTCCGCGGCGCCGGGGACCGACACACACGGCAGGTGATGGAGGCCGTCCCGGGCGTCGCGGCCTGGCGGGGGTGCCCGCGTGCGGGGACATGAGGCCTCGCACCGATGGACGGTGGGGGCCGCCGCGAATAGGTTCACCGACTCCCGGACGAGTGCCGGGCAAGCCGAGGGACAGAAAGACCCGTGCAAGAGCTCATCGACGTGCTGCGACACCAGGCACGCCACTTCGCGCCCGAGCTGTCACAGCTCGCCTACAAGCGGGGGTTGGCGGTGACGCAGTTGGATGGCACCACCCGTCCCATCCCCATCACCGCCACGCCCGTCATCCTGGATGCCGCGGAGATCCGCCGCCGCGCCGAGCTGTCCGCGCGCCTGTCCTCCGCCACCGTGAAGATGGCGCGCGCCACCCTCGAAGGACCCGACGCGCAGGAGCTGCTGGGCGCGCTGTCCCCGCTCGAGCGCACGCTCGCGGAGCGCACCTGGCGGCAATCCGAGCGCCTCGCCACCACGCGCGTCGACTACTTCGTGTCGGGCGGCAAGCCCTGGGCGCTGGAGGTCAACGCGACCATTCCAGCCATGCAGGGCTACTCGGACATCGCGGCCCGCTCGTTCATCGAGGTGGTGGCCCGGCACTTCCGCTACCCGGAGAAGGCGCTGGCCTCGCTCTTGGCCCTCAACGGCAGCAACGCGTTGGCGCTGTACCGCGCGCTGTTGGACGGCTACGCCGCCGAGCGCCCGGGAAAGTTCCCGGACACGGTGGCCCTGCTGTGCCGCCGCAACGACGCGCAGATCTCCGAGCTGCGCTGGCTGTGCGAGCGCTTCCGCGAGATGGGAGCCGACGCGGACGTGGTGCACCCGGACGAGGTCTCCGGCGACAACGCCTTCGAGGTGCGCGGCAAGAAGTACGACCTCGTCTATCGCCACCTCTTCGTACGGCGACTGGAGCAGGCGCCCTCCCCGTGGGTGGAGGACTTCCTCTCCACGGTGCCCGGCAAGAAGGCCGTGTTCCTCAACCCGCCCGCGTCGCAGGTGGAGGCGAAGTCGACCTTCGCCCGGCTCTCACAAGCGCTCGCGGAGCCCGCGCTCGCCGAGGCCGCCGGACTCACCGACGATGAGCTGGAGGCGGTGCGGACCTCCGTCCCCTGGACGCGCGTCTTCAAGGCAGGCCCCGCGACGGGCCCTGACGGCGGGCGACTGGACGACCTGGTCGCCGAGGTCGCGCGGACGCCTGCCCGCTTCGTGCTCAAGCGGGCCTGGGACTACGGCGGCAAGGCGGTGTTCCTCGGTCGCTCGGAGGGCACGGTGCCCTACTCGGAGCGGGTACAGGCCGCGTATGGCGAGCTGCTCGCCTGGCCGGAGCTGTGCGCTCGCGCGGCGGCGGACACGACGGGCGGTGGCTTCGTGGTGCAGCAGATCGTCGACTCGCCGCCGGAGGACCACCTGCTCTGCGAGCCGAACGGGACGGTGCTGCCCACGTCGTTCTTCGTCGACTACTCGGCATACGCGTCGGTGGGGCTGGCGAAGCAGCCTGCCTGGGGTGGCGTGTGCCGGGGCTCCATGGCGGAAATCGTGAATATCGTGGGCGGAGGAGGCGTGCTGCCCCTCATCACCACCGAAGTCGCCTCGAAGCTTTTGCTCGCGTGGAAGGCGATTTAAGGGAAGGTTCCGTGGGGGTCCGCGCACGCCCCGAACGAAGACGCTATAAGCAGTGGCGCCGCCGGGCTGAAGCTCCGGCGCGAAAGGATACGGTTCATGGCCTGGGAAACTTCCGGATGGCAGACGGCCGAGAGCGACTCGGTCAACTCCGTGCTGGTGCAGGAGTCGAAGCGCGCGTTCATGACGCGCGTGCATGGGTGGATGTTCGCGGGGCTGCTCGTCACGGGCGTGATGGCCCTGCTGACGCTGAGCAACGAGGCGCTCTTGCGCACGGTCATCGACTGGCGCCTGGGCTTCATGATCGCCCAGGTGGGGGCGGTGCTCGCGCTGTCGTTCCTCGCGCCGCGCCTGTCGGGCCCGGTGGCCGCGACGATGTTCCTCGGCTACTCGGCGCTCACGGGGATGACGTTCGCCATCCTCTTCCTCGTCTACACGGCGGGCAGCATCGCCCAGGCGTTCTTCCTGACGGCGGGCGTCTACGGCGCCATGGCCCTCTACGGCACCATCACCAAGAAGGACCTGAGCGCGTGGGGCACCTTCCTCTTCATGGGCCTCATCGGCGTGGTGCTGGCGAGCGTCGTCAACATCTTCATGCGCAGTGACATGATGTCCTTCGTCGTCGCCTGCGCGTCGGTCCTCGTCTTCGCCGGCCTGACGGCGTACGACACCCAGAAGCTGCGGGAGATGCACGCCAACAGCGGCTACAGCAGCGCCGCCACGGTGAGCATCGTCGGCGCGCTGACGCTCTACCTGGACTTCATCAACCTGTTCCTCGCCATCCTCCGGCTGATGGGTCGCCGCCGGTAGTCGGCCAGTCGACACTTCCAGCCGAGCCAGGAAGCGGCGGCGCGTTCCCTCCAAGGACCGCGTCGCCGCTTTTCGTTTTCGGGCGTTGACCCGATTTCCGGACTTCTTTCCTCCATCCCTTCGCACAGGAGGAAACCCGCAATGTTCAGGCCCCTCGCGTCATCACTCGTCGTGCTGTCCCTGCTGTCCGCCAGTCTGGCGTCAGCGCACGGCTCCATGGAGGTCCCCCTCAGCCGCGTCTACAGCTGCTTCAAGGAAGGTCCAGAGACGCCCAAGTCCGCGGCGTGCAAGGCCGCCATCCAGTCCGGAGGCACGCAGGCGCTCTATGACTGGAACGGCGTGCGGCAGGGCGCGGCCAACGGTCGGCACCGCGAGCTCATCGCCGACGGCAAGCTGTGCAGCGCCGCCAACGAGAGCCACAAGGGCCTGGACCTGGCGCGCACGGACTGGCCCGCACCGCTCATCACCCCCGACTCCAGCAACCGCTTCGAATTCGTCTTCCACGCGACGGCGCTGCACGCGACGGCCTACTTCCACCTGTACGTCACGAAGGAGGGCTACAACCCGGCGCTGCCGCTGAAGTGGAGCGACCTGGAGGCCAACCCCTTCTGCACGCTGACGGGCAACGCCCTGCAGTCGAACAACCGCTATCGCTTCACGTGCCCCTTCCCGCAGGGCCGCACGGGGCAGCACGTCATCTATGCCATCTGGCAGCGCTCCGACAGCCCGGAGGCGTTCTACTCGTGCAGCGACGTGAAGTTCAGCAACACGCCGCCGCCCCCCACGTCGTGGAAGGAGCTGGGCGCGGTGCAGGCCCGCGAGGACCTGCCGGCCCGGAGCAAGGTGACGCTGCGCCTGTTCAACAGCGCCGGGAGTGACGCGGAGACGCACCCGCTCCAGCTCGACTCGGCCACGCCCTCGGCCACGTGGATGTACCTGCTGGCCCAGCGGGTGAACGCCAGCTCCAGCCGCGTGCAAGTGGGCGAGCTGCAGTCGAACGGCACCGTCAGCCCCGTCAACAGCGCCACCGGCAACCGCGTCTACTCGCGCGAGGCGAGCGACTCCTTCCAACTGGACATCGAGAAGCCCACGGGCGGTGGCGGCGGTGGAGACCCGGCGCAGTACACGTATCCGAATGGCATCTCCAACTACGTGGCGGGAACGCTCGTCCAGGGAACGAACGGGCACGTCTATCGCTGCAAGCCCTTCCCCTACTCCGGCTGGTGCCAGGGCTCGGCGCCGTACTACGCGCCGGGCACCGGCAGCCACTGGAGCGACGCGTGGGAGTTCGTGCGCTGAAGCGGAAGCCCGCTGTCACGTCATGAGCTAGCTTCGCGACACCCGAGGGCGGGGAGCCGACAGTCGTCAGCTCTCCGCCTTCTCTTTTCGTACGAAGGGCATCACCAGCCGCGCCACGGGGCGGCCTTGCATCAGGTGCTCCTCGACGATTTCGGGCACGTCCTCCACCTTCACTCCGCCGTACCAGGTGCCCTCCGGGTAGACGACCACGGAGACGCCGAAGGAGCAGGTGTCGAGGCACCCGGCCGCATTGGCGCGCATCCGCCCCTTCACCCCGCGCTTGTCCAGCTCCGCCTTGAAGGCCGCGCGCACCTCCTCCGCGCCCTTGGAGGCGCAACACCCCTTCGGATTGCCATCCGGGCGACGGTTGGTACAGACGAAGACGTGGCTCTGGAACGGAGGAGGCATCCCTGCCTCCTAACGCGCTGGTTCCCCGAAATCGACCCCCACCTGTCCGCCGGACAACGGACCGAACAGACGGGCAGATGACGAATCGGGCCTTCGCCCCTACCGCGCTACAGGGCTGATGCACAGACTCCCAGCAAACGTCCCCCAGTGATCACGCTCGTTTGCATCGGAGTGACGCTACATGCCTCGCCAGCTGTTATCAGCAAACGTAGAGCCTCCCTTGACTTGGCGTGGAAAAGGCCATGAATCTGCCCCTCCTGGCCGGTCGTGCTACAGGCCGCTACGGCTTTCCCCCGCACCGAGGCTCGGCGCCAGAGGCCCATTTTGTGGTGTGTGCGACACTTCCCAGCACTATTAGTGGGGTCAGTGCTGTTCTTGATCAGTCGCGCCTAAACACGTATTGATCCGGCCGCCCGGCCAGCGGCCAGGCAATCTCACCAGCTGAAGTCTGGGGCCTTTGGCCTCCCAGGAAGCGCTTCGCGAGTCCGCTCCGGAGTCGTCCACGCCTGTCCGCGTGACGTCCCAGGAACCTTCGGAATCTCGCGCCCTTAGCGTTTCGCTAAATTTTGCATTTCAACTCAGAGTGAATCCGGAGGGGTGGCGACATGGAGAAGGAGCTGAGTGCGAAGCCCATGGTGAGCGGGAAGGAGCGGCGGGCGGGACGCGGCAAGGTGAAGGTCGCCGCGACGGGGCTGAGCGTGGAGCGCTACTTCACGACGCCTGGGGTGGACCCCGCGGACGAGCTGGCGTGGGAGTACCGCAGCGCGAGCATCACCGGTGAGGACGGCAAGGCGGTCTTCGAGCAGAAGAACATCGAGGTCCCCCGCTCCTGGTCGATGCTGGCGACGAACGTCGTGGCGTCGAAGTATTTCCGTGGCACGCCGGGGACGGCCGAGCGTGAGACGAGCGTGCGCAAGCTGGTGGCGCGCGTGGTGGACACGCTGGCGCGCTGGGGCGTGGAGGGCGGCTACTTCTCCACCGAGGCGGACCGCGAGACGTTCCACGCGGAGCTGACGCACCTGCTCCTGAAGCAGAAGGCGTCGTTCAACTCGCCCGTCTGGTTCAACGTGGGCGTGGAGGCGCAGCCGCAGTGCTCGGCGTGCTTCATCAACAGCGTGGATGACTCCATGGACTCCATCCTCTCGCTGGCGCGCACGGAGGGCATGCTCTTCAAGTACGGGAGCGGCACGGGCAGCAACCTGTCCACCATCCGCGGCAGCAAGGAGCTCCTGGCGGGCGGTGGCACCGCGTCCGGCCCGGTGTCGTTCATGCGCGGCTTCGACGCCTTCGCCGGGGTCATCAAGAGCGGCGGCAAGACGCGCCGCGCGGCGAAGATGGTCATCCTCAACGCGGACCACCCGGACGTGCTCGAGTTCATCCGGTGCAAGTCCCACGAGGAGAAGAAGGCCTGGGCGCTCATCGAGGCCGGGTATGACCCGTCGTTCAACGGCGAGGCGTACGCGTCGGTGTTCTTCCAGAACTCGAACAACTCGGTGCGCGTCACCGACGACTTCATGAAGGCCGTCGTCTCCGACGGGCCGTGGCAGACGCGCGCGGTGCGCGATGGCCAACCTCTGGAGACCCTGCGGGCGCGGGACGTGTTCCGCGAAATCGCCGAGGCCGCGCACCTGTGCGGCGACCCGGGGATGCAGTTCGACACGACGGTGAACCACTGGCACACGTGCTCGGGCACGGCGCGCATCAACGCGTCCAACCCGTGCTCGGAGTACATGTTCCTGGACGATTCGGCGTGCAACCTGGCGTCGCTGAACCTGATGCACTTCCGCGACATCGCCGGCGACTTCGACGTGCCGGCCTTCAAGCACGCGGTGGACGTGCTCCTGCTGGCGCAGGAGATCATCGTCGGCTTCTCGCGCTACCCCACCGAGCGCATCGGCAAGAACAGCCACGACTACCGACCGCTGGGCCTGGGCTTCGCGAACCTGGGCGCGCTGCTGATGGCGTCCGGCCTGCCGTATGACTCCGACGCGGGCCGCAACTACGCGTCCGCCATCACCTCGCTGATGTGCGGCGAGGCGTATGCGATGAGCGCGCGCATGGCGGAGAAGCAGGGCCCGTTCGCCGGCTACGCGAAGAACGCGGAGCCGATGCTGGGCGTCATCCGCAAGCACCGCAAGGCGGCGTACAACGTCTCGGCGACGGGCGTGACATCGGAGCTGCACGCGGCGCAGAAGGCGGCGTGGGACGCGGCGCTGGCGCTCGGTGAGGTGCACGGCTACCGCAACAGCCAGGTGACGGTGCTGGCGCCCACGGGGACCATCGGCTTCATGATGGACTGCGACACCACGGGCATCGAGCCCGACATCGCGCTCATCAAGTACAAGAAGCTGGTGGGCGGCGGGATGCTGAAGATCGTCAACCAGACGGTGCCGCAGGCGCTGGAGAAGCTGGGTTATCCGCAGACGCAGGCGCAGGACATCATCAGCGCCCTGGACAAGGCGGACACGATTGAAGGCGCCCCTCACCTGAAGGCCGAGCACCTGTCGGTGTTCGACTGTGCCTTCAAGCCGGCGAACGGCCAGCGCAGCATCCACTGGATGGGCCACATCCAGATGATGGAGGCCTGCCAGCCGTTCCTCTCCGGTGCCATCTCCAAGACGGTGAACATGCCGTCGAACTCCACGGTGGAGGACATCGAGAAGGCCTACATGGAGTCGTGGAAGCGCGGCCTGAAGGCGGTGGCCGTGTACCGCGACGGGTGCAAGCGCACGCAGCCGTTGAACACTTCGAAGGAGACGGTGAAGGACACGCGCAAGGCTCCGGTGGCCGCCGCGACGGTCGTCGAGCCCGCGGTGAAACCCGAGCCTCGCGCCGTGCGGCGCCGGCTGCCGGACGAGCGGCGCTCCATCACCCACAAGTTCTCCATCGGCGGCCATGAGGGTTACCTCACGGTGGGCATGTACGAGGACGGGGCGCCGGGCGAGCTGTTCATCGTCATGGCGAAGGAGGGCTCGGTGGTGAGCGGGCTGATGGACAGCTTCGCCACCAGCATCTCCCTGGCGCTCCAGTACGGCGTGCCGCTCAAGGTGATGGTCGACAAGCTGAGCCACACGCGCTTCGAGCCGAGCGGCTTCACGGGCAACCCCGCCATCCCCATCGCCAAGTCCATCACCGACTACATCTTCCGGTGGCTGGAGCTGAAGTTCCTGCCGAACGAGGACGCGGTGGACGACACCCTCCTGGCCCGGGCAGACGCGCCCGCGACACAGCCCGCCCTGCCCGCGCAGGTGGCCTCGCTGTCGCTCCCCGCGCAGAACACCCGCGCCACGTGGCTCAACCAGGCGGACGCCCCGCCCTGCCACACCTGCGGCGCCATCATGGTGCGCAGCGGCGCTTGCTATAAGTGCGGCAACTGCGGCGCCACCAGCGGCTGCAGCTGAGCGCCACACACGGACATCCGTGGTGACGAGGGCTCCGGAGCCGATGGTTCCGGGGCCCTTGCCGTTTGTGTACCCCGCGCTCGCGTCAGTCGCGAGTCAGCGTCACATCGTCCACCTGGATGAAGGTGTCCGTGCCGGAGGCCCACAGGCCCGCGAACAGCTCCACCGAGTGGTTCGCCCCCGAGTCGAAGCTCACCGAGAGCTGCGTGTAGCCCGACAGCGGCTGGGTGTAGTGGACCTCGGAGAGGACAGGGCCACCTCTGGGCAGGCGGGCGCCGAAGTAGCCGTCATTGTGCGCGCCGGACGTGCGTACCCAGCCCTTCAGCGTGTAGCGCGTGTGGGGCGTCACGGCGGCTTCCTGCTTGATGGCGTGCCAGCCCTGCGTGCCCCGGGCCCAGGCGTTATTCGCGCCCGTCCGCGCGAAGCCCGCGCCTCGGTCGATGCCCGCGTTCCCGTCGGGGTACCAGGGTGACGTCGCGCTCGTGGAGGACTGCTGCTCGAAGCCCGCGTGCGCCACGAGGTTGGTGCCCCGCTTGAGGCTCACGTCATCGATCTGGAGCCAGGTGTCTTCGTTCGCCCAGAGTCCTCCGTAGACCTCGACGATGGCGTGGGGGCCGGAGTTGAAGGTGACGACCTGCTCCGTGTACGCCGGCAGCGAGGCGAAGGCGCGCTCACCCAGGATGGCGCCGTTGCCCGGCCCGCGTGCCCCGAAGTAGCCCGTCGTGTTGTTCGAGGACGTGCGGACCCATCCTCGGAGCGTGTAGTCGGTGTGCGGCTGGACGACGACGCTCTGCTTGAGCGCGTTCCAGCCGGAGTTGTAGCGCACGAAGCCGTTGTCCTGCCCGGTCCGCGCCTGCCCGACGTTGCGGTCCACGCCGGCGTTGCCCACCGGGTACCAGGGGGCCGTCACGGGTGTGGCGGACTGGGACTCGAAGCCGGGCTCGGAGAGGAGGTTGTCTCCGTCCGCATCCGCCACGAGCGTCGCTCTCATCAGGAAGGTGTTGTACGGCGTCCACTGCGACATGACGAAGTAGAGGCTCGTCGCGGAGTTGCCCCACGGGTGGATGAACGCGTTGTAGAGGCCCGGGAATTGACTGCCGAGGGCGAGGATCTTCTCACCGCTCCACGGCCCCACGGGCGTCCCCGCATCCCGCATGACGGCGGCCTGACGGTGCTCGTTCAGGTACGTCATGAGGAACCGGCCGAGCGCCGCGTTGTAGGAGACGGACAGCTCTCCCGCGATGCCGATGGCCACGGGTTGGGAGGCGGCCTGGGACACGGCCCAGCCGTTGCCGTCCCAGTAGCGGTAGGCGTTGATGTCCAGGAGAGAGCCCTCGGGCACTCGCGCGAGGTGGACGTTGCCGTAGCGTCCGTTCGGCGTCCCGTACAGGTAGACGAACCCACCATTCTTGATGAGCGCGGCCATCTGGAAGTTGTTCGTCCAGGAGGCGTTGTTCCACCAGCGCGCGCTCGGGTGCTTCGCCCAGGTCTGTCCGTTGTCGTCCGAGTACGCGAGCCCCGCGTGGTTCGTGTACCAGTGGCCGGCTTCGCCCCAGTGGTGGATGGACATGTAGTGGATGAAGTGGCGCGAGCCCACCGTGACGCCCGCCGTGGGGATGACGGTGATTTCGTCGTTGTTGATCTTCTTGGACGGGAGGACCTCCTTCGCGTGCCGGGCGTAGTCCTGGACCATCGACGCGAAGGTGAGGCCATCCGCCAGGTTCGTATCGGAAGAGCGCGCGAGGACATTGCTGCGCCAGCCGGTTCCGCACCCGCCGTTGCCACACCAGCCCGCGCCGAACGTGTCGCCGAAGAGGACGAAGACCTCTCCCCCACCCTTGTCCCAGACAATGCCGAGGTCCGTCCCATACACCTCGTGATTCACGTGGGTCTGATTGGGATTGGGAAGGACTTCACCCGCGGGAGTGGCCCCCGTCACTCGGGAGACCTTCGTCACGCTCGTTGGCGTCACGGCTCCGGCGACACCCGTGTACATCCAGGCCAGGACCCATACTGCTCGATGCAACGCCGACCACACCCAGGGCTGCTCACGATTCATCGTGCGTCTCCGCCTCTCTGGTTCGTCTCGATGCGTTGCTCGGGGCCTCCGTACCCGGGACGGACCTCGCGCCGCCCCCGTCGCGAGGCTCAGTCCGCGCGTGAGGCGGGGAGACGGTCGTAGACCTCCGAGGCCTTGGCGGACACGCGCGTCAGCTCATCGAGCGTCGTGGTGGCCACGGGCTCGCCACCCGAGTCGGCGATGACGAAGGCCACGGGGCGGCCTCGGGCTCGAATGGGAATGACGAGCAGTCGCGACGACGGGCCGCCGAGCGCGGTGAAGATGGCTTCGTCCTGGGTGCACGAGGGCGTGTCGAAGCTGCTGGGCCCGAGCTGATCCAGCGCGGACATCAGGAGCGAGGGAGCCTCCAGGTCCACCTTGAGCGCGGAGACCTGGGGGCTGTCGCTTCCCGGTCCCCAGGCATGCCCGACGCGCACGAGCCCGAAGCTCTCTCCCAGCAGGAAGGCCCGCTGGAAGCGTCCGGCGCAGTACGCGAGCAGCACCTTGCCGAGCACGCCCTGCGTCCCCACGTCCTCGAGGGCCGTGAGCACCTGCTCCGCCGACACCGCCGGACTCTCGCTTCCGGTCCCCGTGGGAGCATCCGACGCGGCCAGGAGTTCCTTCAGCGCCTCCGATTGCTCGCGGGCTTGGGGCTGCCACGGCTGCTGGATGAAGTCCCAAGCGGAGGAGAGAGGCAGCTCACTCGCGGGGGCTCCCGCCAGCGCCGCGCGAGGCGCCGTGCCATCGAGGTCCACCGCGCGGTCGTCCCACGTGTTCTCCGCGACATGACCGATGGTGCCGCTACCCTCGGAGCCCTGCCACCCCACGAACTCCCAGGTCGAGGCGAGCTGCATGGGTGAGTCATCGGTGGCGGGCAGGTCATCGAATTCGATGGGCGCGCGCCGCGTGGCAGCGGGACGAGGTGCCGGCGCGGAAGGCACGGCCGCCACGTCGTCGGAGGGCCCCGGGATGGCCCCAGCGGCCTCCGCGTTCGCCGCGCGGACCGCGTCCAACGAGACCACGGTGCCGTCCGTGGACGTCGGAGCCTGTACTTCCGTGGCGAGGGAGGACGGTCCGGAGTCTTCAGCACCGTCGTCGCGCGCGGTCGGGACGGACTTCCCGCCGCTGGAATGCGGAGTGTCGGACGGGAAATCGCCCGCGGAAGCGAGGGACGACTTGTCGGCATCGCGCCGCGGCGTGGCTATGACGTGCGCGGACTGCTCGCCATGCGACGCGAGCAATGTGCCGGCGGCCTCCAGTTCGAGCGACTCGCTGGCGTCCTCGTCACCCGTGAGGTTCTTCGGCTGAGGGGATGTGTCCGACGTGGTGGGCTCGTGCTGTTCGTGGGCACGGCCCGCGTCACTCGGCGTCGACCTCACGAGCTTCCAGGGTTCGCCATCGCTCGTGGACGTGGTGCCTTGTGCGGGGTGAAGAGAGTCCACTGCGCCCGTGAGACTGGTCTCGTGCGTCGAGGCCGATTCGGCGCTTGGATCCAAGTAGGCGACGGAGGTCGACTCCGTGGCGAGGGTGGACAGCACGCTCGAGGTGGACGGACTCGCGTCGGACGCTTCCTCAACGCCCCACGAGTCCGTGGACGTCGAGCCTCGTGGACGATGCGCTCCATCACCCTGCTCTGCCGCGGACCGTGGCTGTGCTTGCTCGGTCGTCGGTTCGGCGGAGGTGCCCGATTCCAGAACCTCCAGCGCGGCGACTTCGGAGGCCACGTCTTCGGGCAAACCGGCTGGAGACACTTGAGCAGCAGGGGGCGCGACGTCGGACGAGGTTGCTTCACTTGCGACAGGCAGCGACACGAGAGGCAGCGGCATCTCGGACGAAGCGTGCTCGCTAAAGCTTTCGGTCGAGGCACTGGGCGCGACCGTCGCGGTCTCTATGGGAGCAGCATTGTTCGAAGCAATCACCACCGAGGTGGACGCTTCGGTGGCGACGCCTGTCGTCGCACTGGCAACACCCGTCGCGACCTCGGCGACCAGGACCTCACTGCTCGCCTCGGCGAACGACGGGGTGACCTCGGAGGCATCCGTGCCGAGTGATGAAGCCGCCTCGGACGTGGTGACTTCGGTCGAGTTCACATCCGTCGAGGGAGAAATCCGGACGGACGCGGCGAGCTGCACGTCAGAGGCATGAACCTCGCCGAGCACACGCGACGACCTGTGCTCGCTCTGCCCAACCTCCATCGATGAGAGCACCGCTGCGAGTGGCTCCACGTCCACTGCGGCAATGTTGGTTTCTCCGAATGAGCGCTCGGACGGATTCGGCGCCAGCGAATCATCCCGTGCGTGAGCCTCGCTCGCGACGGACTCAGCTGCCGTCGTATCGGGCTTCTCGACCGCGGTGTCCCCGTGCGCCACTTTCGTCAGGCTGAATGCGCCATCGAGTGCGCCGCCCTCACGACCAGCCATCGACGCGACCGCGTGAGCTGAAGCGGCATTGACCGGAGCACCTTCGCTCTCGAGGCTCCATGAGGAGGGGGCTCCCGTCACGCCCTCAAACGCGGCATCCACCGAGGCATCGACATCGAGCACATCGGCGTCGCTCGCGATGCTCCATGACGTTGAGGTCGGCGCTTCCTCACCGCCCTCACGCGCGGCAACCGCCGACGGGCCGACCTCCGCCTCCGCCGCACCCACTTCGCTCGCGATGTTCCATGACGTGGACGACTTCTTCACGGCTTCACGCGCGGCATCCGCCAACGCGTCGAGCTCAGCCGCACTCGTTTCACGGGTGATGCTCCACGACGAGGACGAAGCCTTGGTGTCCTCGCGCGGTGCAGCCGCTGAGGCAGCGACCTCGGGCGTCCCCACTTCGCTCGCGATGCTCCATGACGCCGACGCTTCCGTCGTCACACCCGCTGCACTGCCTTCACGCTCGGCGACAACCGAGGCGGTGGCAGAGAAGGAGCTTCCCTCACTCAACGCGCTCCAAGCCCCGGGAGCCTCGGTCGCACGGACATCGCGCGACTCCTCAAGGCCCGCATCCGCGCCGCGCGGGGACATTGGTGCCGCGTTGGCCTGAGCCACCGCCGCAGGTGCCGCCCCCAGAAAAGGCGGCATGCCTGGCGGAGGCACGGGCCTTGTCAACTCCGGCGCGTGCGGAGGATCCACAAGCACGGATGGAGCTGCTCCGGACTGCGCGTGAGGTGGCACTCCAGGCTGCGGCGGACGCGCCACTCCCGGCGGTGGGGGCCCCATGGGACCACTCCCTCCCGAGGCCGGTCGTCCTCCCGAGGCCACATTCAGCCCTGGAGGAACCCCTCCCTGCGGACCTGGGACCACGGGAAGGCCCGTTCCCGAGGGTGGCCTCCCTCCCGCCATTCCTGGCGGCACCGCGCCAGCAGGACCCGACACGGCGGGCAGCCCTGGACGCGAAGGCCGTGCCCCCGGTGTGACCACGCCTTGTGGCCCTGGCCCCGCGAGAGGCCGCGCGCCCATCCCTGGAGGGACAGGTCCCGGAGGCCCCGACACCGAGGGAATAGCTCCCGCGCTCGACGCAGGCCGTGCCCCCATCATCCCCGGCGGGACGGGACCTTGCGGCCCCGACGCCACGGGAACGGCAGCAGCGCCCTGCCCCCCCGGCATGCCCGTGCTCGACGGAGGCCGTGCCCCCGCCAGTCCCGGCGGAACCTGCGCACCAGTCATCCCCGGCGGCCCGCCTGGAACAACAGGGGCCCCAGGTGGCGGTCGTGCCCCCGCCATCCCTGGCGGAACCGGGCCTTGCCCCAAGGAAGCACTCGCGCCCGCGGGCCCCGGAGAGCCCTGCACCGACGGCATCCCCGCGCTCGACGGAGGCCGCGCCCCCATCATCCCCGGAGGCACGGGACCTTGCGGTCCCATCACCCCAGGAGCACCCACTGCACCCGGAGGTCCCTGCACCGGCGGCATCCCCGCACTCGATGGAGGCCGTGCTCCCAGCATCCCCGGCGGCACCGGGCCTTGCGGTCCCGGCGACACGGGAGCGCTCACAGCCCCCTGCACAGGCGGCATGCCCGCGCTCGACGGAGGCCGTGCCCCCATCATCCCCGGAGGCACAGGACCTTGCGGCCCTGGCTGCGCGGGAGCGCCGATGGCCCCTTGTGGTCCCGGTACCGGCTGCATGCCCGCGCTCGGAGGAGGAGGCCGTGCACCCGCCATTCCCAGTGGAACCGCGCCTTGCACCGAGGGAAGGCCAACATTCGAAGGCCTCGTGCCCGCCATTCCTGGCGGCACGGGTCCCGCGACAACAGGAGTCCCCGTCGCCGACGGTGGACGGGCCCCCGGAGGCCCCATTCCCTGCGGCCCTGGAGCAGACGCCATCCCTGCTCCCGGAGGAGGCCTCGCGCCCGGGCCTTGCGGCACCGAGGGAATCCCCGTCCCCGAAGGAGGCCTGCCACCAGGACCGACCAGCCCCGGAGGCACCGCAGCCGACGCGGGCACAGCCTGCTCAGTGAGCTGTCCGGGACGCGCGCCTCCCACATTCGCGGGAGCACCCGACGGCGCGGGTGACGTCGTTCCAGGCGCGGCCACAGGCTTCACCGACGACGCATCACCGACGCCGGGCCGCACCGCTCCAGTCATGCCCGGTGGCCCCATCACCGACGGAGGCGGCCTCGCTCCCGCATTTCCAGACGGAAGCGGCGCACCTCCACCTGCCCCAGGCGCCCGATTCAACCCAGGCGGCTGGTGCGGAGACCACTGCCCTCCCGATTGCCGCGACACCATCCCTGGCGGCTGCGCGGCCCCTCCCTGCCCCTCCGTCAGCGAAGCCCCTGGCCCCGAGAACACCGGGCTGCGCGGCGCGGGAGTCTCCACGACCTCCTCCATGACGCCCTCGAGCACCTCCTCGGTGTCCACCAGCTCCAGCTCCTCCTCGGGTTCGAGCTCCTCCGCCGCCTCGAACTCCTCCACGGGTTCGAGCTCCTCCGGAGCCTCCAGCGTGGGAGACATCACTGGCGGCGCAAGCCGGGGCGGCTTCGTCGGCGCGAGCCGGGGCGGCCCCTCCGGCCGTGTCGCCCCTCGCGCCACATCCACGGAAGCCAGCTGCGGTGGCCCCGAGGGCCGCGCCGCCCCCGCGGGAGCCAGCACCGGAGGCCCCGCCTCGGCCCGAGCGCTCTCACGAGGCGCCAACGCGTCGTCCGAAATCCCCGCCACGGGCGCGCTCCACTGCACATCCTCCGCCGCCACGTCCTCGGCGTCGTCGCTCAGGAACTGTCCGGGCGCCAGCCCCCCGAAGATCCCCTCCGTGCCCGGCTCCGCACGCACGGGCGCCGGAGGCGGAGCCACCTCGGGAGGAGGAACCATCACCCCACGCACCGGCGCCGGTGCCACCGCGCCCCGAGGCTGCGCCACGCGCCGCGCCGTGGCCATGCTCATGGAGCGCGACTCGCGACGGATGCCGTAGCGCTGCGCCTGGTAATGGAACAGCCGCAGCTCCGGAGTGATGTGCGGCAGGATGCGCAGGCCCGTGATGAACCCGAGCGCGTCCGTGTGCTGGATTTCGAAGGGGCTCGCCATCGCCACCTTCAGCCGGCGCCCCTCCTGGCCCAACGGAAAGGCCAGGTGCTTCTCGGCCAGCGCCGCCGGCAGCAACGTCAACGTCGCGTCGGTGACGGCCTCGAAGTCGGCCTCCTGGGCCACCGGGTAGCGCGTTTGCTCCCCCAGCACCATGGCCACCGTGTCGACGTCCATGAAGTCCAGCTCGATGAGGATGGAGCCCAGCCGCCCTCCGTAGATGAGCTGGGCCTTCAGGGCCTCGTCGAGCTGCGCCTGCGTGAGGAGGCCCTTGCGGACCAGAATCGCTCCGAGCTTTTCCGCCATGCCCCCCGGAGTCTAGACGGCTTCGCCCCCACTCGGGGCCGACTCCCCGCCTCTCCTTGCGTCATTTCGGCCTGCCCCCGGGGCGGCTCGCACACAACCCGGCGGCAACAATCGCGCTCCGTGTGAAATCAGACGGGCCTCCGCCGGCCGCCCTCCCCGCGAGGCGGTGTCCTTTCTGCTTCCCCAACCCTTCCCCAACACAAACGCCACCAGCCCCACACATCCTCGCGCTCCTGCAACTGGATTAACAACAGCGACGCGGGACTCTCGGTGATGGTCGGTATAACCGGTTGTGCAGCCTGAGCTGCGAAGTCCCATCCCCTCAGGAGAACAGATGAAACGAATCCAGCTCGCAGGTCTCGTCGTCGCGCTGCTGCTGTCAGGCGTGCCGACCGCGCTGGCCTCGGCCCCCGTGTGCGAGGTGGCGGCCTCCCCTGCCTCCCAGCGCGCCACGAAGGTCGGCGAGGACGTGTACCGGCGCTTCGAGTCGGCGCATCCCTATGCCTCGACGCAGCTGCGCGCGCGAAGCGGTCCACTCCACACCGACGTCATCACCCACGAGGGGGCCGCGTACATCGCCGCGCACTTCGAGCGGCTGGAGCTGGAGAAGGGAGACTTCGTCGTGGTGCGTTCGCCGGACGGCACCCGCTCGCGACGGTATGACGGCACGCACCCGGGCGCGCGCGACGGCTTCTGGGCCATGCACATCCCCGGCGACACGGCCATCATCGAGCTGCACAGCGGAGACTCCGCGGGGCGCCGCGGCATCCTGAACCAGCACGGCTACACCATCGACCGCTTCGCGCGCGGCTACACCAACGCGGAGAAGGGCTTCACGTCCGAGCTGGACAAGGCCCTGTGCGGACCGGACGACTCCGGCTGGGCGCCCTGCTACGCCACCAGCGAGCCGACCCTCCATGGCCGCGCCCGTCCCGTCGCGCGCCTGCTCATCGGCGGCTCCAGCGCGTGCACCGGCTGGCTCGTGGGCAGCCAGGGCCACGTCCTGACGAACCAGCACTGCATCGGCACCGCCAGCGATGCGCAGAACACCGACTTCGAGTTCATGGCCGAGGGCGCCACCTGTGCGACGAGCTGCGGGAGCTGGTTCGGCTGTCCGGGCCACGTCATCTCCGGCGGCACGCTGGTGCAGGCGGACGCGCCTCGCGACTACGCGCTGGTGCGGCTCGCGGTGAATCCGACCAACAGCTTCGGCTACCTCCAGGTCCGTGGCACCGGCGCGGTGGTGAACGAGCGCATCTACGTTCCCCAGCACCCGGCGGGCTACGGCAAGAAGATCGCCGTCACCTCGACGGACTCCCGCGACGAGTCCGGCTTCGCGGAGGTCTACAGCCTGAACGAGGCGTCCTGCCAATCCGGCGGCCCCAATGACGTGGGCTACTTCGCGGACACGCAAGGCGGCTCCTCGGGCTCGCCCGTGGTCGGCTACTCGGACCACCTGGTCGTCTCCCTGCACCACTGCGCCAACTGCCCCAACCGGGGCGTGCCCATCCAGGCCGTCGTCAGCCACCTGGGCTCGCTCCTGCCCACGTGCGCGCTCCCCTCCGCCGGGTGCCCCAACCCCAACGGCAACGGCGAGCCGCCCCCGGAGGAGCCTCCCCCGCCGGCCAACTCCTTCGCCTTCACCGCCTCCGACACCAACAGCGCGCAGCAGAACACCGTCAACAAGAAGCTGGCCCTCACCGCCGGCCAGCAGCTCACCGTGGCCACATGCGGCCTGACGGGCGCGAAGACGTCCGGGGACACCTACCTGCGCCTCTTCGGCCCCACGGGCACCTCCGTGGCCGCCAACGACGACTCGTGCGGCGGCCGAGGCTCCAGCATCACCTTCACCGCCACCACCGCGGGCGAGTACGAGGTGCGCGCCGGCTGCTACTCGAGCGGAAGCTGCGGCGGCACCGTCGTCTGGGAGCTCTCCGGACTACCGCCACCGCCCGCGACGTCCGGCTCGTTCACCTTCAACGGGAGCAACACCAACAGCGCCCAGCAGGCGACCACCAACCGCGACATCAGCGTCACCGCGGGGCAGGTCCTCACCGTGGGCACCTGCGGCGCCACGGGCGCGGCCTTCACCGGGGACACCTACCTGCGCCTCTTCACCGGCGCCACCCAGTCCTCGGCCAATGACGACGCGTGCGGCGGACGGGGCTCCAGCATGAGCTTCACCGCCACCACGTCCGGCACGCTCCAGGTTCGCGCCGGCTGCTACAGCAATACGACGTGCACCGGCACCGTCGTCTGGAACCTCCAGTAGAGACCGCGTTCCACTTCGAGTCGGGCTCACGGAAAACCGTGCCGGACACGAGGCCTGGGCCACGGAAATCCGTGGCCTGGGCACGCCTGCTCGCTCAGTAGGCGTTCTTCGAGAGGAAGCCGCCCAGCGCGGTGCGCACGAGAATCTTCAGGTCCATCAAGAGCGACCAGTTCTCGATGTAGTACAGGTCGTACTCGATGCGCTTCTCGATGCACGTCTGACCGCGCAGGCCGTTGATCTGCGCCCAGCCGGTGATGCCCGCCTTCACCTTGTGCCGCAGGTGGTAGCGCGGAATCTGCCGCTTGAACTCCTCGATGAAGACGGGGCGCTCGGGGCGCGGACCGACGAGGCTCATGTCGCCCGTCAGCACGTTGAAGAACTGCGGCAGCTCGTCCAGCGAGTACTTGCGCAGCACGGTGCCGATGACAGTGCGGCGCGGGTCATCCTTGCGCGCCATCATCGCGCCGGAGTGCTCCGCATCCACGCGCATGGTGCGGAACTTGAGGATGTGGAAGGTGCGGCCATCCATCCCCATGCGCTCCTGTCGGTACAGCAGCGGCCCGCGGCTGCTCAACCGCACCGCCAGCGCAGTGGCCGCCATGAGCGGCGCGGTGACGAGGATGGCCAGCAGCGAGAAGAGGATGTCGAAGGCGCGCTTGGAGACCCGGCTCCAGCCCTCCATCGGGTCGCCCTGGAGGCGGATGATGGGCAGACCGCCGAACTCCTCCAGCCCACCGTACAGGGTGATGTACTGGTAGAGGTCCGGCACCACCCTCACATCCACCGTGCGCAGCGCCAGCTGCTCCATCAGCCGCTTCACGTGCGCCTGGTCCTGCAGCGGCAGCGCGAGGAAGACCTGGTCCACCGGCTGCGCGTCCAGCACGCGCTCCACGTCGTCCACGTGGCCGATGATGCGCACCCCGTTGACATACTGGCCCACCTTCTCCGGCCGCAGCGACAGAAGGCCCGTCACGCGGAAGCCCAGCTCCCGGTGGCCCTCCACCGTCTCCACGACGCGCTGGCCCAGCTCTCCCGCGCCGATGACGAGGATGGACTTGAGGTTGTGTCCCCGGCGACGAATCTCACTGAGCACGTAGCGGAACGCCAGCCGGCTGCACGTCACCAGCACGAAGGCATAGACGACGAAGATGACCAGCGTGAGGCGCGAGTACCGCTCGCGCGCGAAGTACGTCGCCGCCACCAGGATGAGCGTCGCGGTGATGGTGGACTTGAAGACCTCGAACACCTCACCCGTGTTCGTCCGGGAGCGGTTCGTGGCGTAGAGCCGCGACTGCTTGAAGGCCGCCGGGAAGATGACGAGCACCATCAGCAGCGAGACGAGCGAGTCCTCCCAGGGCGGGATTCCCTCCGTGACGGGGACGATGCCGGAGAATCGCGTGACGTACGCCAAGGCGAACGCCACCGCGAGCATCACCATGTCCGCGACAACCTTGATGGACGTGTAGAAGCGCTGGAGACGACTGAACACGCCTGGACTCCTGTAACCTGGTCAACGGGGCGCCACCCCTTTGCAAGACTCGCACCCCGGTACAACGAGCACGTGTCCCGCCCGACTCCCTCTGACTCGCTGGCGTCGTAGCACGGAAAATCCCGTGAAACCAACGAGTTACCCCCGCCCCTGGAGGACAGTGACAGGAGGTGGACATGCCGCGCCGATGAAAGACAGAGCCTGGGATGACAGCGGCGTCACACCGCCGTGGCGCGACGTGGGGATTTCCTCGCCACCCTGAGGACGGACTCCACTTCGGACAACATGGCGCGCTGGAAGACAGCCCGTCCAAAGCGCTCGGCCTGCGAGCGGGCATCCTCCGGCCGGAAGCCACCCTCCCACGTCTCGAAGCGCCGCACGGCGTCCGCGAGCGACGCGGGTGTCTGCTCTGAGAAGAAGAGTCCCGTGCGGCTGTTCACCGTCTCCAGCGCCCCGCCTTTTCCGAAGGCGATGACGGGGCGGCCGGAGGCCTGGGCCTCCAGCGGGGTGATGCCGAAGTCCTCCTCGGGCGTGAAGATGAGCGCGCGAGCATCCCGATACAGGGACGGCAGGGCGTCGTCGGAGACGTTGCCGAGGAAGCGCAGGTTCGGCGAAGGAGCCACGGACGCGAGGCGCGCGGCCTCCTGCCCGGTGCCCACCACCCACAGCGGAGCGCCCAGCGCGCGGAACGCCTCCAGCGCGATGTCCAGCCGCTTGTAGGGCGCGAAGGCACCGAGCCACAGGAAGTAGCCGCCCTTGCCTCCGCCCTCCAGGGGCAGCCGGGTGAAGCGCTCCAGGTCCACGGGAGGATGGACGACGGTGGCGTCGCGGCCCCAGAAGCGCTGGAGCTTGCCGGCGACGTGGTGGCTGTTGGCGACGAAGTGGTCCACGCGCTGGGCGGAGGCGCGGTCCCAGCGCTGGAGCCAGGGGCGCACGGCATGGGCCGCGACGCGCACCGGCAGGCGGGAGCGCCCGGGGCCGAAGTAGTCGTCGAACAAGTCCCACATGTACCGCATGGGCGCGTGCACGTAGCTCAGGTGCGGAACCCCCGACGGCACGGGCATGCCCTTGGCCACGCAGTGGCTGGAGGAGAGCACGACGTCGTAGTCGTCCTGGAGGCGCAGCGCTTCTATCGCCCGGGGCATCAGGGGCAGGAAGTGCCGGTAGCGCTCGTGGATGCCCGGAATCCGCTGGAGGAAGGACGTGAAGATGCGGCGGGATTCGATGGCCGGCGATTGGCTGCCGGGCCGGTGGATGAGCGTGTAGATGTCCGCGTCGGGCAGCGCTTCGCAGAGCGCGTCGAGCACACGCTCCCCCCCGCGGTGGGTGACGAGCCAGTCGTGGACCAGGGCGACCTTCACGATGCCGGCCTTCTAGCACCGGGCGTGCCGCCTGCCGACAGCAACACGAAGCGGGTGCCTGCCCGCCCCCATGAGGGTCGCCCGTGTGGTACGCGGGGAGCGTGGCTCATGTCCTCCTCGACCTGCGCATGGTGCGCGGCCGGCTGCACGGCATTGCCCGCTATGCGCTCGAGCTGGCGCGGCGGGTCCCCGCGCTTGCCCCGGACCTGCGCTTCTCCGCGCTGGTGCCCCCCCAGGGCCTGCCCTCTGATTTGGGCGCGCTGGCGCCTCGCCTGCCCATGCATCGCGCGCTCGCGGGGTTCCTGTCCCCCGTGGAGCAGCCCGCGCTGGCGGCGGACCTGGCGCGGCTGTCGCCCGACGTCTTCCACGCCACGTCGTTCGCCCTGCCCTTGTTCTGGAGCGGACCGCTGGTGGCCACGCTCCACGACGCCAACCACGTGGCGCTGGCGCATCAGTACTCACCGGCGCAGAGCCTGTACTACCGCGTGGTGGTGGGGCCGCGCGCGAAGCGGGCTTCCGCGCTGGTAACGGTGTCCGAGTTCTCACGGGCGGAGCTGGCCAGGCACCTCAAGCTGTCGCCCTACCGGTTGCAGGTGATTCACAATGGCGTGGACGCGCGCTTCCAGCCGCCCTCGGCGGCGGAGGCCCGTGAGTTCCGGGAGCGACAGGAGCTGCCCGCGCGCTACGTGGCGGCGGTGGGCAACGCGAAGCCCTTCAAGAACCTGGAGCTGCTGCGGCACTTCGCCGCGGACCTGCCGGTGCCCATCGTCCTGCTCGCGGGCAAGGGCGCGGTGGCGCACGAGCTGGGGCTCCATGAGAACGTGATTGATTTGGAGGAGCTGCCCGAGTCGGAGATGCCGCTCTTCTACGGCGCGGCGGCGGCGCTGCTCCTGCCGTCGAAGTACGAGGGCTTCGGGCTGCCCGCGCTGGAGGCGATGGCGACGGGCTGTCCCGTGCTGGCCGCGGACGCGACGGCGCTCCCGGAAGTGGTGGGCGGCGCGGCGCTTCGGCTCCCGCCGGACGACGCGGTGGCCTGGCGCGAGGCGACGCTGCGGGTGCTGCGAGACGACGGCCTGCGCACGGAGCTGATTGAGCTGGGCCGCGAGCGCGCCGCGCGCTTCACCTGGGACGAGTGCGCTCGCCAGACGGTCGCCGTGTACCGGCGGGTGCTCGAGACACGCGCGGCACCCGCTCGCTGAAGGGCGGCGGGTGCCCTGCCCGTTATCGGGGCGCCGGGCGTGCGCGCAGCACGTCACTTCCCTCGCACAGCCCCAGGCCCCAGATGAGGGCGAACGAGAGGTGCACGCTGGAGTGGAACGGCAGGTAGTGCACCATCGCGAGGATGTGGAAGCCCACGAAGGACAGGAGCGCGCCGGTGGCCGCCAGTGAGCCCGCGCGGTAGCGACGCACGAGCGCCCAGCCCAGGAGGCCGTGCACCGCCAGCGTCAGCAGCAAGCCCACCAGCCCCGTCTCGGCCCACACCGTCAGCCAGAGGTTGTGCGAGTCGGTGGCCAGCAGGTCGGTGATGCCCGACTCCCCCTGCCTCGCGAGGACGGCGGCCTTGTGGTTGCCGAAGCCCACGCCCAGGAGCGGATGCTCTCGCACCAGGCCCCAGCCCACCGTCATGGCCAGCTGGCGCTCTCCGCCGTAGATGTTGCCCACGGCCTTCTCCAGGCGCGCGCGCCAGGCCGGTGAGGCGAGGACGACCACCACCAGCACCGCGGTGAGCCCCAGCCCCGCCTTGCGCGCGATGCCGCTGACGAGCAGCAGCAGCGCCACCACGCTGACCAGCAGCGCCGCGCCCAGCGCCGCGCGCGCGAAGGCGTTGTAGATGGACACCAGCAGGCCCAGCACCACCACGCCCGACAGCGCGCGCCGCCGAGCCACCTCGGAGCTGCCCAGCACCGCGAGCGCGGGGCCCAGCACGGCGATGGCGCCATGCGCGAAGCGCAGCCGGTGGAAGAAGATGCCCCCGGCCGCGTAGCGCGGCGAGGACTCCGTGCCGAAGTTCTCGTGAAGCCGGCCCGGGTTCAGCTTGAGGAACGCGAACGGCTCCCACGGCCAGCGCACGCGGTTCTGGAACATGCCCAGCGCCGCGGCGAACAACCACCCCGCCGCCACCGTGCCCGCGAGCGCCAGCCACGGCACGCCCACCGAACCCACGCACGCCACCGCGGCGCCCGCCACCGAGTCCAGGGCCTGCCCATAGCGTGAGCTTCGCGGCCACCCGCTCGCCGCGCCCGTCAGCAGCGCCAACCCCGGAGACACCACCTGCCACGCGCACAGCGCCACGCTGGCCAACACGTAGGCGCGCACATCGGTGGCCAGCTTGAGTTGACGCCGCGCCGCCAGCACCAGCGCCAGCAGCACCGCCGCGGACGCGGCCACCTGCAGCACAACTTCCGCCAGCACCAGGCCGACTGCCCAGGCGAGCAGGACTCCCGCCACGGCGCGACGAAGGAATGTCTCCAGCCGGGACTGGGAGGGAAGGTCCATGGATGGACTCACGCTACCTCACCGCGAGCCAACGGCGAGGCAGGTGAAGAAAGCCCTCGCGCCGCAGCCACAGCGCCCCGGCCGCCAGCACCAGCAGGACGGGGGGTGTCCACGCCGCCACCAGGGGGGTCAGACGCTCGGTGAGCACCAACGTGCGGCACACCATCATCAGCCCCCACATCGCCACGGCGACGAGCAGGCCCTCGACGATGGCGGCGGTGAGGTGTCCCCGCCGATTCGTGCGCAGCGCCAGCCCCACCCCCAGCAGCGCCGCCGGCAGCGCAGCCAGCGGATAGGCGAAGCGGTTGTGCAGCGCGAGCTGGAACTGCTTCGTCGCCAGGCCCACCTCGCGGCGCGCGACAATCTGCTCGCGCAGCTCCCGCACCCGCATCTGCTCCGGACGTCCGGGGCGGATGCGGAAGGCCGAGGCGGCGATGCCCAGCTCGTAATCGGCGCTCTCCAGGCTCTTCACCGACGTGTGCTTCTCCCCGGCGAAGGCGCGCTCCACCACCCCCGTCAGCCGCCAGCGCGTCCCGTCCAGCCACTCCATCCGCGCCGCGTCCAGCCGCCGCTGCAGCTTGAACTCCCGAGACAGGGTGAAGATGGACACGTCCTGGAAGCCCTCCTGCGCGCTGCCCGCGCGGAGGAAGAAGATGTGGTCGCCGCGTCGGAACCACTGCTTCGGCGTGTAGTAGAAGCGCCAGTCGCCCCAGCGGTTGAAGCGCTGCGTGGTGATTTCATCGACGCGGCGTCCCGCGTGCGTCGCGACGACTTCGTCGAAGGCGATGAGCCCCGTGCACGCCATCAGCCCGAAGGCCAGCACGGGTGCATACAGCGCCGTGGGCCCGAAGGTCAGCGCGCGGATGGCCGTCACCTCGCCCTGCTTGCGCAACGCGGACACCGTCGTCCCCGCGGCCAGCAGCAACGCCGCGGGCCCCAGCTGCTGCACCGCCATCAGCGCCTTGTACGCGTAGAGCTTCGCCGCGTCCGCCACCCAGCCCGGCCCCGTGTACGACTTCGCGCGGTCGACGAAGTCCACCACCACGAAGACGAGCACCAGCCCGCCGAGGATGCCCAGCGCGTAGCGGATGTACGTCTTCAGCACGTACCCGAAGAGCGTCAGTCTCACCGAACCGTCCCCGAGCGGCTCACCCGGTACAGGGCCACCGCGCCCACCAACATGAAGACGACGTTCGCCAGCTGCCCCGCCAGCGGCGCGGGCAACTTCCCCTGCTGGCCCAGCTGCTCGAAGGCGCGGCTCAAGAGGTAGTACAGGACGTACCCGCCCAGCGTCAGGAGATAGCCCCACGCCCGGCCCGCCTGTCGCCGACCGATGGCCAGCGGCGTGCCCAGCAGGGCGAAGGCGATGGGCGCCAACGCGCCTCCGAGTCGACTGTGCAGCGCCATCCTGAAGCCGCGCGCGTCCCCGCCGCTCGCCTCGGCCTCGCTCGCGGCCTGGAGCAGCTCCGACGGCGTCAGCTCCTCCTTCGCGGAGGTGAAGCGGCCCCGCTTGCCCATGGACGCGCCCACGCCCACGCTGATCTCCGCGCGGTCGAAGTGGATGACGCTGTAGTCCTCGGACGCGCGGCCGGAGCGGTGCACCTCGCCATCCTCCAGGGCGAAGCGCAGCACCTCTCCACCACTGGTCGTGCCCACCTGCCCGCGATGCGCCAGCACCAGCAGGGGCGAGTTCGCCTCGCGGTCATCGTGCAGCAGCACGTTGGTCCACTTGCCATCCTTGGAGGACACCTGCTCCGCGTACAGCGTCAAGTCACTCAGGTCCTCGTAGAAGGTGCCGGACTTCACGTCGCCGACGACGTTCTTCCGGATGACCTCGCTCACCAGCTCCTTCACGCCCGTGAGCCCCCAGGGCTGCGCGGTGGAGGTGATGACCAGCATCAACACGCTGAGCGCCACCGCCACGCCCAGCGGCGCGAAGAGCAGACGTGTGGGGCCCACGCCCAGCGCCTGGAGCGCCGTCAGCTCGCGGTCCTCTCCCAGCCGCCCGAGCCCCAGCAGGATGGCGAGCAGGAAGGCGATGGGCAGCGCCATCATCAGGAAGTGCGGCGTGAGGTAGGCCACCAGCCGGCCCAGGTCCAGCACCGTCACCGACGAGCCCAGCAGCACGTCCGTGCCGCGCAGGAACTGCATCACGAACAGCAGCAGGAACATGAAGGCCACCCACACGCCGAGGGGGACCAACAGCTCCTTGAGGAGATAGCGGGAGATGCGCGTCACGGCGCGGCCTTCAGCCCCTTCGCGCCGATGTCATGACGGAAGTGCATGCCCTCGAAGCGCACCGCCGCCACCGCCGCGTAGGCCCGCTCCCGCGCGCGCGCCAGGTCCTCGCCCCGCGCGCACACCGTCAGCACCCGCCCGCCGCTCGTCACCAGCGCGCCGTCCCGGGTCTCCGCGCCCGCGACGAACACCGTGGCGTCCGCCGGCACCGCGTCCAGCCCGTCGATGCGCTGCCCCTTGCGAGGCGCGTCCGGATAGCCCCGCGCCGCCAGCACCACGCCCACCGAAGCGCCCGGTGCCGCGACCAACGGGCGAGCCTGGAGCTGGCCGCGCGCGCACGCATCCACCAGCGGCAGCAGGTCCTCGCCCAACTGCATCATCAACACCTGCGTCTCCGGGTCCCCGAAGCGCGCGTTGAACTCCAGCACCTTGGGCCCGCCGCGAGTGAGCATCAGCCCCGCGTACAGCACGCCCTTGAAGGGCAGCCCGCGACGTCGCAGCACCGCCAGCGTCGGGGCGATGACGCTCTCCCCCACCTCCGCCAGCTGCGCCTCATCCAGGAACGGCGCGGGGCTGTACGCCCCCATGCCGCCGGTGTTCGGGCCGGTGTCTCCATCACCCACGCGCTTGTGGTCCTGCGACAGCGGCAACATGACGTAGCGCTCGCCATCACAGAGCGCCATGGCGGAGACCTCTTCGCCCTCCAGCAGCTCCTCCAGCACCATGCGCTGCCCCGACGAGCCGAGCGCCGCCACCGCGCGCACTGCCTCCCGCGCGGAGTCCACGTCGTGCGCGACGATGACGCCCTTGCCCGCCGCCAGCCCGTCCGCCTTCACGACGATGCGGCCCTGCGCCACCGCGTAGGCCTCCGCCTCGGCGGCGTCCGTGAAGGTGCGGAAGGCCGCGGTGGGCACGCCCGCCTCGGCCATGATCTCCTTGGCGAACGCCTTGGAGCCCTCGATGAGCGCCGCTCCCGCCACCGGCCCGAAGCAGGGGATGCCCGCCTTCGCCAGCGCGTCCGCGACACCCGCCACCAGCGGCGCCTCCGGCCCCACCACCACCAGGTCCACCGACTCCCGACGAGCGAGCGCGACGACCTCGTCCGGCGCGTCGGCCTTCAACGGCACGTTGGTCGCGAGCTTCGCCGTGCCCGGGTTGCCCGGGGCGCACAACAACCGCGTGAGCCGGGGACTCTGGGAGAGCTTCCACGCCAGCGCGTGCTCACGGCCTCCGGAACCCAGCAACAGGACCTTCACATCCACCTCACCGTTCCAACAGGTAGAGCATCCGCTTGGCCGGGAGGTACGCGGGGTCCAACCCCACCACGCTCACCAACTGAGCACGCGCGTCGTCACGCCGCTGCGGCGCCTCCAGCTCCGCGAGCCGCGCCTTGGCCGACAGCAGCGTGGGAGACAACCCCAGCGCCTCACGCAAGGAGCGCTTCGCCGGCTCCACCTGACGGCTCTCCGCCAGCACCAGCCCCTGCGCCAGATGCGTCACGGGCAACTGCCGCCCCGCGGACACCGCGCGCGACGACAGCGAGCGCGCCTCCGTCAGGTTGTCTCTCCGCAGCGCGATGAGCGCCCGGTACGTCAGCGCGCCCGCGTTGTTCGCGTCCGACTCCAACACGTCGCGGAAGTGCCGGTCCGCCGCGTCCAGCTCTCCCTGGTGGAAGCGCAGCAGGCCCTCGTAGAGGTACGGCCCCGGGTCGTCCGCGTTCTCCGCCAGCGAGAGGATGACGTCCTCCACGCCCTTCACCGTCTCCGACGGCCGCATCCAGAAGCGCGTCACCACGGGCCGGGGCTCCAGCCGCATGGGGTCCGCGCGCAGCGCCAGGTTCAGCGCGCGGAACGCATCCTCGCGCCGCTTCGCCCCCGCCGCCGCCACGCCCGCCAGCAGCTGCGCGTCCAGCCGGCGCTCATCCCGCGACACCGCCTCCTGGAAGCGCTCCAGCGCCTCCGCGGGCTTCTTCTCCAGCAGCAGCAGGCGGCCTTCCAGCACCATCTCCAGGGCGCGGTCTTCCAGCCGTCCCTTGATGCCATCCAGGTGCTTGCGTGCCTTCGCCGCGTCGCGCTGCTCCAGGGCGACGAGGAAGACCTGGAGGTGCGCCTCGGGCAGCTCCTTCGCCAGCCCGAGCGCCTCCTCCGCGGACTTCACCCCCGCCTCGCTGTTGCCCGCCGCGCGCTCCGCCGCCGCCAGGTGGACGAGCACCTCCGCCACGTCGCGGTCGCCATGGCGCTCGCGGGTCTTCAGGAGCGCGCGCAGCTCACGCACACCCATGGCGGGATTTCCCTCGGTCTGGTAGCGCAGCACCGCGAGCGGCAAGAGCGCCCGCAGCTCTCCGGGGTCCGCCTTCACGCGCGCCTCGTACAGCTTGCGCGCCTCGCCCGGCTCTCCCACCTCCTGGTAGATGCGCGAGGTGGCCGCCAGGCTGTCCCAGTCCCTGGGGTCCGCCTTCAGCCGCTTGCGCAGCGTCTCCAGCGCGAGCGAGTACTCACCGGCCGACTCGTGCGCGAGCGCCCGGTAGTACTGGATGCGCTTGAGCTCCGGCGCCAGCTTCTCCGCGGAGTCGAAGTTCGTGCGCGCCAGCGCACCCGAGGACGACAGGTACACCCGGCCCAGCACCAGGTGGGCCTCGGCTTTCTGTGCGTTCGTCGCCTGCGCTTGCGTGAGTGATTCTTCCGCCAGCTCCCGGGCACGCTTGAGCGGCTCGGACTGTCGGGAGCGCGTCAGGAGCAGGTTGGCGTGAGCCAGCAGGAGCAGCGGAGTGCGGCCCGCGCGAGTCTCCGAGGCCTCGACCAGCGCGCTCGCCTCCGCGAAGGTGGACTCGTCCAGACCGGCGCCACGTCCCAGCGCCAGCGCCTGGACATAGCCCGCGATGGCTTCGTCGCTGCGCGGGTCCAGGAGCAACGCCTGCTGGAAGGACTCCTCCGCTTCCGCATAGGCGAAGCGCTCGTCGCGGGCGAGCTGCTGCTGCCCGTCCGCGAGCCGCTCCGCGCCCGTCCCCTCCAGCTCCAGGTACTTCAGCTTCCACCGGGGCAGCACCGCCTGCACGGCCTCCGGAATCGCCGCCACCGGAACGACCTCCGTCCGACGGCGCTCCGCCTCCTGGTGCTTCACGAAGAAGAAGCCACCCACCCCGGTGCCGACGACGAGCAACATCAGCCCGCCCACCAGGGCCCAGCGGCCTCCACCCGAGGAGCCGCGCCCGCCCTGCTTCTCCGCGGAACCGGAGCGGACGTTGGACGTCGAAGTGGTGGTCCGGGGCGCTCCCGAGGCAGCGCGGGGATTGCTCCGAGGCTCCGAGCCCAACGAAGGCGCGGCGCGCGGACCCGAGCCATCCCGAGGCATCAACTCCAGCGAGTCCGCTCCGCTCTCGTCGGGCGAGGAGAGCGGGGGCAGGAAGTCCGCCGTCCCGGGCGCGGCGACGGGCACGGGGACGGCCGCCTTGGGTGCGGCTCCGCCCGCGGGCTCTCGCTGACGACAGTCGTCGCAGATGCCGAGCGCCTGGTCGAACGGGTCCATGAGCGGCTTGTCGCAGGTGCGGCAGCCCATGGTGGCCGGCTTGGGCGCAATGGCGGCGGCCGGAGCCGGAGCCGTGCGCTGCGGAGCCGCCGTGGCCGGAGGCTTCACGGAGACTGGCACCGCGCCGGGCTCCGAGGAGATTCGCGCGACGGGAGCCGGAGGCGCCGCGGGCGCGGGCCCCAGGAAGTCGAGCAGCGGGTCCCCTCCAGCCGAGGGAGGCCCTGGAGCCGGCCCCAGCTCCGCGAACGGATCCACCGGGGGCGCCGTGGCGGGAGTCGGCGCTGGCAGCGCGCCGAAGTCGGCGAACAGGTCCGCTTCCGGCGCCGCGGCTTTCGCGGGCCGGGCCTGCGGGGCGGGAGCCTGCTCCGCGGGCGGATTGCCGAAGTCGCCGAACAGGTCATCCGCCGGAGGTGGCGCGGACGACGCGGGGGTGGGCGCCGAGGGACGCGGCGGTGCGGCCGGCACGTCCCCAGAGGGCACGGCCGAAGGATCGCGCCGGACGAGCTGCAAGTTCCGGCAACGGGGACACTGCGCGCGGACACCCTTTGCCGTGATCAGTCGATCATCGATGGCATAGGCGGCAGCGCATTTCTGGCAGACGATGCGCATGAGTCAGTGCCGGAAGTGTCGCACTCCGGTCACCACCATGGCCATCCCATGTTCGTCGGCGGCCGAAATGACCTCGGCATCCCGAACAGAGCCGCCTGGCTGGATGACGCAGGTCGCACCCGCCCGGGCCGCCTCGTCCAGGCCATCCCGGAAGGGGAAGAAGGCATCCGAGGCCACGGCGGCCCCCTGGAGGGCCTGTCCGCCGCGCTGCATCGCGATTCGGACCGAATCCACTCGATTCGTCTGGCCGCCGCCCTGGGCCAGCAGCTGGCTCCCAGAGGCGAAGACGATGGCATTGCTCTTGACGTGCTTGCACACCTTCCAGGCGAAGCGCAGGGCCCGCTCCTCGTCCGGTGTGGGTGCCCGCTTGGACACCACCTTCCAGCTCAGCTCCGGCTCCACGGCGTCCCGGTCCATCAGGAGCAGGCCTCCGGACACGCTCCGGCCATCGAGCTGAGCCCTCGGCCGGACGGTCGGCGAGGCCAGCGAGGCCCCCGCCTCCAGGAGCCGCAGGTTCTTCTTCGCCGCGAGCACCTGGAGCGCCGCCTGCGAATAGGACGGCGCGATGACCGCCTCCAGGAACGTCTCCGCCATGGCCTGGGCCGTCGCCTCGTCCACCTCGCGGTTGAACGCGACGATGCCGCCGAACGCGGAGGTCTCATCCACCGCTCGCGCCGTGCGGTACGCCTTCACCAGCGCGTCATCCACCGCCACGCCACACGGTGTGTTGTGCTTGATGATGACGGCGGCGGGGCGCTCGGGGAACTCGAGCACCAGGCCCAGCGCGGCATCCAGGTCCAGGATGTTGTTGTACGAAAGCTCCTTGCCCTGGAGCACCCGGGCGAAGCCCACCGTCGGCTCCGAGGGCGCGGAGTGCTCGCGATAGAAGGCGCCACGCTGGTGCGGGTTCTCCCCGTAGCGCAGGTCCTGCGCCTTGCGGAACGACAGCGACAGCTCTCCGGGGAAGGGGTCGCCGGCCTCGGCGGACAGCCACGCGGAGATGGAGGCGTCATAGGCCGCCGTGTGCGCGAACGCCTTGCGCATCAGCTTGCGCCGCGTGGCCTCGCCCACCGCCTTGTGCTCCTCCAATTCCGCGAGCACCGCGGGGTAGTCGTCCGGGTCCACGACGACGGCCACGTGCCGGAAGTTCTTCGCGGAGGCGCGCACCATCGCCGGCCCGCCGATATCAATCTGCTCGATGACCTCCGCCTCCGCCGCGCCCGAGGCCACCGTCTGGCGGAACGGATAGAGATTCACGGCGACCAGGGAGATGGGCTCGATACCGTGAGCCTTCATCTCCTCGCGGTCCGCCTCCAGCTCCAGGCGACCGAGGATTCCGCCATGGATGCGCGGGTGGAGCGTCTTCACACGGCCGCCGAGAATCTCCGGACTGTGTGTGTGCTCGGACACCTGCGTGGCGGCGATGCCGGCGCCCTTGAGCGCCTCCAGCGTGCCACCCGTCGACAGCAGGCGGTAGCCCAGGCCGACCAGCCCCTGGGCGAAGGGAACCAGACCTCGCTTATCGGAAACGCTGAGGAGAGCCAGCACGTGTGCGCCTCGGTGTGCGGGAAGCGGCGGTAGTAGCAACCACCCCCTGGGGTGTCAACGCAACACGTCGGCGCTCCGTCGGCGGCAGTGAGCCGCCAGTCACATAGGCTTGCGGGCCGAAACAGGCGGCTCGGCCTCGGTGGCCTCGCGCAGCTTCATCAGCCCGCGCGTCTCCACCTGACGGATGCGCTCGCGGGTGAGGTTCATGATTTCCCCCACCTCCTCGAGCGTGATGCCGCCCTTCTCCGCCACGTCCAGGGCGCAGGTGTGCTCGAGCTCCCAGATTTCCTTGTCCGGGAAGTTCAGCTTGATGGACCCCGTCTCCGGATTCACATCCAGATAGAGGTTGTGCTTGCAGGAGACGAACATGCACGGGCGCGGACCGTTGACGCAGTCGGCGCGGGTGCGCGGACGCGTGTCGTCCATCTGCTTGAGCAGGTCCGCCTCTTCCGGGTCCACCTGCCCCGTGAGACGTCGACGGCGCAAATCACGCGCCATCTCCTTGCGCGACATCGTCTTGGACCGTCGGCGCTCCTGCGCCAAATCCTCTGGCACCGGCTCTCCGCCCTCCTCCACTTGCTTCACTTCCGACATGTCCCCTCCACGTGAGGCCAGTCTAACCGGGTCCACCGGCTCCAGGGCCGGCATCTTATTGCGAACTCATCGTTTCGTCTTCGCGTGCGGTGACTGCGCTGCCCAGCCGGGCCACATCCCGGACCAGATCCTGCGCTCTTTGCCGCAGCGTTGCCAACTCTGCTTCGAGCGAACGTCGGTGCTCCCCCCCGAAGGCCCGCCCTCCCAACTCGTCCCGCAGCCCATCGAATAGACCCCCGAGGTCCCGCTCCACCTGGTCGATGTGATTGCTGTGGAACACGAAGGACTTCTTGATGTCCTCGAGGGTGTGCCCCTCCGCCATCATCTTCTTGATGACGTTGATGCGGCGCACCGCTTCCACCGGATAGAGGCCCAGGCTCCCCTGGTGCTTCCCCTTCCGTCCCACCCGGCGACTCCTCGGTAGCAACCCCGCCTGGACGTACTTGCGGAAGGTCGCCTCCGACAGACGCACGCCCCGCGGACGAAAGATTTCCAGAATGGCGCTCGCGGGAAGTCCACCCGCGTTCTCGCGCTCAATCCGAGCAATCTCGTCGGGAGCCAGCAGGTCCATCGAATCCATTGAATATAAGCTACTCAGAGGAGACCACTGAGTGCCAGAAATGGGCCTTCGGTGTCAAGGTAGACCGCTACAGGTCCGTTGCGCTGTCGGCCGGTTCACGCTTCGAGAACGAGCGCGCGACGAGGCCCGAGCGGCATGGCTCGGCCTCACGACAGGGGTGGAGGAAGACCCGGAGCGCACCGCGCGATGGCGTCGGGTGCCGGGGGTGTGACGGAACCCGGGTGCGCACGCACGGCGGAGCCCCAGGGGCACGCGTGCGTCAGCGCGGGAGCGACGGGGGGACGAGGGGTGCGCCGAGGTGGCGCGGGTTCAGCGGGCGCGCGGCGGGCGGAACTCGCGCGTCACCGTGGCACCGGCGGTGATGGTGACATCGTAGCGCTTCTCCCCCGAGGGATGCTGGAAGAGGAGCTTGTAGTTGCCGGGAGCCAGCTTGTACGAGGCGCGTCCAGAGACTTCGCCCAGGCGCCGGCCGTCCAGGAACACCGTCGCGTACGGGGTTGCCCGGAGCTGGAGCAGGCCGGTCGCGGCGGGTGCGGCTCGCGGCGCGGGTTCCGGGCGGGAGTCGGCGGCCTTCGGGCTCGTGCCGAGGACGGCCTCTCGCTTCAGCCCGTCCATTTCCGCGTCAGCTTCGGAGGGCGCCAGCTCGGGGCTCGCGGCGACATCGCGCGGCTCGGGCTCGGCGGACACCGTGTCTTTCGTCTCCTGCGCGACACTTCCGACGGAGCCTGCCCCGGGAGGAGCGCCAGCGGCGGGTGCCGGAGGTCGGTCCGTGGGCGTCGACGACGTGGCGGCCGACGGCGCGGTGGCGGGACTCGGCGTCTCCGGGGACCGTTCGGCGCGGAGCCCGTTCATCACCCCGGCGCCCACGATGAGCAGGAATCCGAGGCCCATCGTCGCGCCCACCATGCGACGCGGCCTGAGCCACCCCGAGCGCTTCGGCTGTCCCGGCGACGACTCGGTGACGGTGGGGACCTCGCTGCCAGAGAGCGACTGAGGGCCACCCTCTCGCGCGTCGAGCACAGCCAGTCCGGGCGACAGTGCGCTCGCATCGCTGACAGCGGAGGCCGTCCCGGCACCACGCTCCTCGGAGCCGCGTTGCTCACGCGCGGTGTCAGACACCTCGACACGCACTGCCCTCGACGCAGCCGTGTGCTCGGGGTTCGGCGTCAACGCCTCGGAGGAGCCCTGCCCCTGCTCCCCTGCGCGCTCCGCCTCGGCGGCTTCCGCCAAGGCAGTGAGCTGCGCCGGCTTCGCGGCGCCCACCGCGTCCACGTCGTGTGACAGCCCCTGTACATGACCCAAGGCGCTCGCCGCCGCGCCTCGCGGTGACAGCTCGTCAGGCCCCCGCGCGGCATCACCCTGAGTCGAGGAGGGCACCGATTCGGCGGCGCGTCCTGACGACTCGGAAGCCTCCTCGCCCTCCATCGCGGAGCGCTCGAGCTCAGCGACTCGCGACGAAGCTTCGGAATCGCCCTGCCGCGACACGGGCGAGAGCCCACCCGAACGGCTCGGCGTCTTCGTGGGCGCGGGCGTGACGTCGGAACGAAGTCCGTCCCGTCCCCCTGCCTCCGCTGAGACCACAGCGGGCGTCCCCTCGGGACGGCTCGGCCGCACCGACGCAATGGGCGCGGCCAGCGGCGGCAGCGGCGCATTCGCACGAGGCACGGGTGACGAAGCCACCGCGGGCAACGGCATCATCGGCGTGGCCATGGGCGGCAGCGGCACGGACAGCGCCTCCACGTCCTCACCCCGACGCGGAAGCACGAAGGTGGACGCGTCCACGTCATCATCCGGTGAGGACGGCGTCGCCACACTCGCGCGCCCCGCCACCATCACCGCCGTGGGCTCCCTTCGCGGCGGAGGCAGCAGGTCACCGTCATCATCGTCATCGGGGACCGGCGTCCCCTCGACCACGTGCGTGCGCTCCTGCACCGTGGGCATCGCCTGCGTGAGGCTCCCGGGGAACAGGCGCCGCATGAAGGCACCCAGGTCCGTGTCATCCACCGACGTCGCGTGCTTCATCACGCACTGAGCCAGCGCCCGCTCCAGCTCACCCGCCGTCTGGAACCGCGCCGAGGGCTCGCGCTCCAGCGCGCGCATCACCACCGCGTCCAGCTCCGGGGGCACCGCGGGATTGAGCCGGGCCGGGGGCGGAATGACGCTGTGCTGCACCGCGCGCAGCACCGCGACCTCGGACTCCCCGTCGAACAGCCGCCCGCCCGTGAGCATCTCCCACAGCACCACGCCCAGGGCGAAGAGGTCCGTGCGCGAGTCCACCGCCTCGCCCCGCGCCTGCTCCGGGGACATGTACGCGAACTTGCCCTTGAGCACTCCGGGCTGCGTCAGCTTCTTGCCCGCCTTCGCGATGCCGAAGTCCGTCAGCTTCACCGCGCCGTCGTACGACAGCAGCACGTTGTGCGGCGTGACATCCCGGTGCACCAGGTCGAGCGGCTGCCCGTTCACCTTCAGCCGATGTGCGTAGTGAAGCCCTCGGGCCACCTCCGCGCCCAGGTGCGCCACCAACACCGGGGGCACCGGGTCCATCAGCTCCTTGGACTTCCGCCGCAGCTCCCACAGGGAACAGCCGCGCACGTACTCCATCGCCAGGTAGTAGGTGTCCTCGTGCTTGTCGAAGTCGAAGATCTGCACCACGTTCTCATGGTTCAGCCGCGAGGCCAGCCGCGCCTCCGCGATGAACATCCCCACGAACTCCGGGTCGCTCGCGAGGAAGGCACGCACCCGCTTGATGACGACCTCCTTCTCGAAGCCCTCCGCCCCGCGCGCGGTGCACAGGTAGATCTCCGCCATCCCGCCCTCCGCGAGCTTGCGGCGGACGACGTACTTGCCGATCTGCGTACCGGCGACGAGCGTCAAGAGGGCTTCCGGAACATGCGCTATTCGAACTTCACGCTCACCACGTTGAGGTCGATGGCCTTCACCTCGATACGTCGGCTGAGCGTCTTCTTGAGGTCGGGGTTGAAGAACTTGCAGTCATACGTCCCGACGCGCAGCTCCACCGCCTCGAACGGCGTCTCCCCCAGCTTCTTGCCTCCGCACGTCACCTCGGCCCACGGCCGCACAGCGAAGCGCACCTTCGCCGTGCGCGTCTCCGCACGCGGCTCCTGCCTCGGAGGACGCGGCGGCGTGGGAGCCACCACTCGAGCTTCCGGGTTCAGCGTGAAGCGCTCCACCTGCTCCGGCCCCGCGCCCACCGTCACCGTGCGCTCGCTCGACTGGTGCCTGGCGGCCTCCACCCGGACGGCCAGCGCCACACCCGGCTCGGCCTCCAGCATCACCGGCGCCGCGCCCCGTGGGCGGCCATCCACGATGACGACGGCCTGCGCGGGCTGCGCCTCCACCCGAAGCCGCACCTTCGCCACGGCCACGGGCTCCACGGGCGCCTGGACCGGCGGCGTCTTCTCCACCGGCGGCTCCTGCACGGGAGCCTGCTGCACCACCGGCACCAGTCGCAGCACGCCCAGCGGCACCGGCCCCGTCGCCTGGATCTCCAGCTCCGTCCTCAGCTCCTGGTAGCCCTCGTGCGACAGCACCAGCGAGTAGCGCCCCTCGGGCATCCCCGGCAGCGTCACCGGCGTGCGCTCCGCCAGCTCCTGCCCGTCGAACATGACCCGCGCCCCGGCGGGTGCGGACTCCACACGCGCAGGCGCCTGCACCGCGGTCCCCGGCTTCAGCCAGCCCCACAGCAGCACCAGCACCACCAGCCCCAACCCCACCGTGGGAATCCACCACCCCAGCCGAGAACCCGGGGGCGGCGCCTCCGCCTGACGCGCCGCCGCGCCCTTCTTCCGCCCCGGCCGCGACATGCCCAGCGACAGCGTGGGCGCGTCCTCCTCCAGGTCCTCCAGTTCCTCGGCCCCCCGAGGCAGCGGCAGCGCCAGCCGCGACGGCCGAGGCAGCGGCCCCGCCATCTCCGGCATCGCCAACGTCGGCGCGTCCTCCTCCACGTGGTGCACGACAGCGGGCATCGGCCGCGTGACGGCGCGCCCCTCCACGCCGTGCGACTCCGGCTCCCTCACCTGCGGGTTCGCCACGCGCGAGGCGGCCCGTCCATCGGCCGGCTTCGGCTCGGTGGCGATCTTCACGTCCGTCAGCGTCGCCCGCGAAGCGGCGCGCCCATCCATCGTCGGCGCGTCCTCCTCGACCGCCACCCGAGGGGGGGCCTGCACCGCACCCAGCCCCGAGCGAGAGGAGCGGTCCGGAGGCGCCTGCTCCACCGCGCGCCGCTGGCCCGTGAGCCGGGCGCTGGGGGACTCCAGCTCGATGCGGCCCGTCTTCCCGGTGCCGCGAGGCCGCAGCGCCGCCGTCTCCCCCTCCGGCACCCCGGTGGAGCGCGGCAGCGCGGGCCGAAGCCCCGAGCGACGCGAGCTCGCGTCCTGGCGCCCTGAACCCGACACCGGGTCCGAGTCCTCCGTCAGCAGCTCACCCGAGCGCGCCTCCGACGCCAGCCGCTCCGCGTAGATCTCCTTCATGTACGCGCCGACGTGGGCCGTGGACGACGGCAGCCGCCGCTCCGTCAGCCAGTCCTCCAGCGCGAGCTGAAGGTGGACCGCCTCCTGGTAGCGCTCCGCCGGGTCCTTCGCGAGCGCCTTGAGGACGATGGCATCCAGGTCCTGCGGCACGTGCGGGGACACCTGCGACGGCGGCGCCACCTTGCACTCCGCCACCGCCGCCAGCGTCTGGATGTCGCTGGGGCGCTTGAACAGGCGCGTGCTGGTGAGCAGCTCGTACAGCACCACGCCCAGCGCGAAGATGTCCGAGCGCCGGTCCACGCGCTGCCCCGCCGCCTGCTCCGGCGACATGTACGAATACTTCCCCTTCAGCACGCCCGAGCGCGTGACGGTGGCCTGGTCCGCCGCCTTGGCGATACCGAAGTCCACCACCTTCACGCCGCCCTCGAACGTCACGAGGATGTTCTGCGGGGACACGTCGCGGTGGACGATGTCCAGCGGCCGGCCCGTCGTCGGGTCCGTGCGCTTGTGCGCGTAGTCCAGGCCCGAGCACGCCTCGATGAGGATGCGACACACCAGCGGCACGGGGATCGGCTGCCCCATGGCCTCCGACTGCTTCCACACCCGCCGCATGTCCTCGCCGTGGATGTACTCCATGGCGATGAAGAACGAGTCGTCCTGCGCGCCCAGGTCGAAAATCTGGACGACGTTGGCGTGGTTGAGCCGCGCGGCGATGCGCGCCTCATCCAGGAACATCTTCACGAAGTCGTCGTTCTCCGCGAGGTGCGGAAGGATTCGCTTCACCACCACCAGCTTCTCGAAGCCCTCCGGACCTGGCTGGCGCGCGAGATACAGCTGCGCCATCCCGCCCATGGCGAGTCGCTTCAGGAGCTGGTACCTGCCATACGTTTCAATGGTCACGGCGACCTGACCGCACCCCACCCACGGGGAAAACCCACGGCCCGTGGCCTTCCGGAATCGGGGCGCGGCGAAGCCCCGAGCGTAAGCGCACACGACAGGGGGGTCAAACCCTTGTAGGTACGGAGGAACCGGAACAACCGCCCTGATTACCTCCGGGCGGCGCGGACCTCACGCGACTCCCGCATCAGCGCCTCCAATTCGTCCAGGTGCCGCTTGAGCACCGGCATCAACACCGGCGCCGAGTCCACCCGGTCGAACAGGTCCAGCACCCGGTCCACCTTACGCTCGATTTCCTGGGCTCGAGCCGGAGTAATCCGGCGCAGGAGCATGTCCGCCCCCGCCTCCATCAGCGCGCGGGCCACGGCGTCCCGGGAAGCGAGCGGCTCTTGCTGTCGGCGACCCTCGCCCTGGATGACTCGCAGCCCCGGGGCGCGCGCCGGGGAAGCGCTGCCCGCGCTCGTCGTCTTCGTGTTTTCGGAGTCTGGGGACATCACCGGGTGCCTCCTCGGCGGGCTCAGGTACGACCTCAGGGTACACACCGTGAGGAGCCCTCCAATTTTCTGGTCATCCGCACAGGCGGAACCAGACCTGTAGCACCCGGGACCGACATGAACGTCGAGGGCCGGATGACCGGCCCTTCGACTGGTACACACGACGCGCCTGCTCCCCTGCTTCAGCCCGCGTCGCAGGAGCGACGGTAGGAGATGGCCACCTTCGCGCCCGGCGCCGGCACGTTGGTGAAGATGACGCTGTTGGTGGGGGCGTCGTAGCGCCAGCCGGTGGTCACCGGGGCGCCGTCCACCGTCACCGTCACGCTGCCCGGCTCCGGAGAGTCGCTGAGCGGGAAGCGGTCCTGCGAGGAGAAGGCCTTGTTGGCCACCGCGGCCAGGAGCGGCCCGTAGTTGGCCGCGCACACGTTCATCACCTCGCCACCGGTGCGCGCCGCGGCCTCCGCGTAGCGCGTGCCGGTGCCGCCCGCCGTTCCACACGCCGTCGCCGTGGGGGCAATGGCGTAGAACGTCGCGCGCTGCGGCTGGTTCTGCCCCTTTCGCTGCTGCGCCCACTGCACGTAGGTGTCCACCGCGTCTGGCGAGTGGTCATCCTCGTCACCCACGAAGACGACGACCAGCGCCGCCGAGTCGCGCAGGAAGCCCAGGTTGCCGTCCTGGGCCGCCGGCGTGCGCGGGTCATCCGCGTTGTTCACCAGCGGAGGAGACAGCGCGCGGCGCATCGCCTCGAAGCCCTGCTCCACCTGGGCGCACTGCCCCACCTGCACGTTCTGCTGCAGCAGCGCCGTCAGGTTCGGCATGCCGTTGGTGAGGATGCGAGGCCGCGAGTTGTCCACGGGGAAGAAGCGCCCCGCCTCACCGCCCTGCGCGCCACCGGGGCACGTCGCCGCCACCTGCGTGATTCCCGTCGTGGTGACGGCCACGTGCATGTCCACCTGCTTGGCGAGCGCCGCGTCCACGAACGAGGGGATGGCGGACACCAGGCGCGGGTGCTCCTCCACCATGGACGCCGTGTTGTCCACGACGAAGAGGACGTCCACCTTGCTCACGTCCTGCTGGGTGAAGGTGTCCGTCTTGTCCGTGCGCTTGGAGGACTCGCCGATGAGCGGCACCAGCAGCGGCGCCGGCAAGTCACTGGAACTCACGTAGAGCGGCGACAGGTTCATGCCGTACACCTGCGCGGCGTAGTCGAGGTCCACCGTGAAGGCCTCGCCCGGCTGCAGCGTGAAGGGCAAGGGCGCGGGCACGCCGCCCAGGGTGAACTCGCCGTCCGTCGTGCCCGGGCCAATCCACACGTTGGACACCTCCACGGGCATGGTGCACGCGTTGAGGTAGTTCACCTCGCGCGGCTCGGGAGGACAGTCGCGCCGCGCCACGCCCCAGTCCACGTACCAGGGCGACGCCATCAGACACGTCGCCTCCGAGTGGGCCAGGAGCGGCACGAGCAGGACGGGGTTGACCGGGTCCATCTGCTCCACCTGGAGCATGCCCGTGAAGTCTCCGCCGTCATGAGGCGCCTGGAAGGCCACCTGGAAGCTGAACCAGTCACCCGGGTAGATGATGACGCCGAAGAGGTCCCCACCCGGCAGGCGGAAGGAGCCACCCCCGTTGTCGCGCAGCCGGATGTTCTTCACCGGGCACAGGTCCGCGCCCTTGTTCTCCAGCTTCACGCCCAGCACCGCGCCCCGGCCCGGAGGCACCGTGCCGAAGTCCAGCGCGAGCGGCGTCACCGTGAGGTCGCAGGGCGCGTGCTCCTGCGCCGTGCCCCGGAAGTCCAGCTCCACCGTGGCCGCCGAGTACGCGTTCGTCGTCATCACCAGCACGCCCGTCGCGGCGCCCGGACGCGTGGGCTCATAGAAGACGGAGATGTTGACCTCCTGCCCCGGCTGCAGCGTGAGCGGCATGGCCAGCGGGGTGTTGTTGAACTGGAGCGCGCCCGCGGGGTCCGGCTGCCACGCCAGCGTCTCCAGCGTGAGCGCCCCCGCGTTGGAGGAGCCACAGTTCTTCACGTTGACGATGACGCGCGTCTTCGAGCCCAGCGGCTGGGTGCCGAAGTCGTAGGTCATGGGCGACACACACAGCTCCGACGCACCACCGAAGCCCCGGAGCTTCACGTCGGTGGTGGGGTGGCGCTTGCTCACCACGTGATAGCGGGCCATGTCGTCCGCGGGGCCCATGTGGCCGGGGCTGTAGCGGAACTGGAAGCCGCGCACCTCGCCAGGCTGGAGCACCAGCGGGAAGCCCGCGTTCGCCTGGGAGAAGGAGGCATCCAGCCCGTCGAGCGTCAGCCGCGTCACCGTCATCGGCTCCGTGCTGATGTTGTGGATGCGCGACTCGCGGAAGGCCTCGCGGTCCACCGGCACCGCCGCGAAGTCCAGCACGGGCGGCTCCGCCACCACCGCCTGCTCCAGCGCCTCCGCCGCCACCTGCACCGTCACGTCCGCGCAGCCCCGGCACGGCGTCACCGCCAGCGCCACCTGCTTGCGGCCCACGCGCACGGGGTTGAACGTCAGGGGAAGCTCCGCACGGCCACCCGGGGCCACGACGACGGGCCCCGCCACGAACTCGCCCCGGTCCGCGCCCACGAGGCGGGGCGTCACCTCCACCGGCAGCTCCGTGGGGTTCTCCAGCGTCAGCACCAGCGTCTTCGTCGAGTCCGCTTCAATCCGCCCGAAGTCCAGCAGCCGGGGCGACACCCGCGCCCACGCGTCGATGCCCAGCCCCGTCAGGGGGATGCGCATGAGCGGCTCGATTCGCGTGTCCGAGCGCACGACGAGGAACGCCTCCTGGCCGCCCTCCTTCATGGGCGCGAAGCGCACGCGCAGGGAGCACGCGCTGCCAGGCGCCAGGCTGTGCGGCCCCTCGTGCGTGAACTCCGCCCGGTAGGCCCCTTCCGGGCCCTCCACCCAGACCTCGTTCACGTCGACGGGCGCTCGCCCCACGTTGCGCAGCGAGATTTCCGTCTCACGCGCATCGAAGAGGGCGACCTTCTCGAAGTCCATCCCGCCAGGGGTCGCCGTCAGCCGCCCGTCCGCGAGGGACGACCGTTCGCGATCCGCACACCCCACGGCAGCCACCAGCCCCAACACCGCGAGGGCCCAAATGCCCCTGCGCCCCGTCATGGCCTCCACCCCTTCCCCACGCCCATCGCCCGGTTCCGCCCCGCAAGCCTCGAACGAGGCGCTCTTGCGGATCAGGTTGCGAAACTAGGCACCCACCCGTGGGCGGGCAACCACCCACGAAGGACAATCCAGGTGTCAGAGGGGGCCGCCCCGTTCACTTTCAAATCTTCGGGATTCGCAGCGTCTTGCTGATCATCGCGCTGCCGCTGGCCGCGTACAACAGCACCAGGGGATGAAGCACCACCGGCCCCACGTCCCACGCCCCGCCCAGCAGGGTGTCGCCAATGCGCCCCATCCACGTGGCCACCGCCAGCACCATCACCAGCGCCAGGCTGGTGGGGATGGGCGTTCCCTCGAAGTACTTCACCTTCCCCGTCGCGTCCGCCAGATCCGCCGACGTGACGTTGAAGCGCGCCAGCCGGCTGATGCCGCACGCGACGAAGTACAGGAGCACCGCGACATCCAACGCCCCCCTCATTCCCACCGCGAAGGCCAGCGCCGCGGGCGCCATGCCGAAGGAGATGACGTCCGCCAGGGAGTCCAGGTCCGCCCCCAGCGGCGACTTCTTGTAGCGCCACCGGGCGATGCGCCCGTCCAGGACATCCATCACCAGCGCCAGCGGCATCAACCCGAAGGCCACCCACAGGAAGCCCACGCGCCACGTGGCCAGGTACTGCATCGCGGCGAGGATGGTCCCCGCGCCCGCGAAGCCGTTGCCGAGCGTCACGAAGTCGGCGAGCACGAAGGTGCGAATCATCGAGAAGTGGCGGCGCGGGCGGCGGGCACGCGGCTGCTCGGTCGTCATAGTCGCGCTCTCCTAGCACAGTGAACCCTCACTGCCCGTCCCTCACTGCGGCGTTTATTGCCGCGGTGCGTCTGACTCCAGGCTCCCAGGAAAAGTCAAACCTCAGAAAACTTTTGACGTGTGGATCAGCCCCTCCCTACGCTCATTGTCATCCATGCCTCCAAACCATTCCGTGTCCTCTTCGCGGGGGGCGACCTGGAAGTCCGGGCGCTCCCGCTGGCACCTCCCCCTCCTCGCCGGACTGAGTCTCGTCTTCGCCACCGCATGTGGTGAGGATGATGACGGAGGCCCGGTGACGCCACCCGTGGAAGGCCCTCCGAAGTACGAGGCCACCATCCGGCGCACGTCGCACGGAATCCCGCACATCATCGCCAACGACATGGGCAGCCTGTCCTACGGACAGGGCTACGCGTTCGCGAAGGACCACGTCTGCATCCTGTCGGATCAGATCGTCAAGGTCCGCGGTGAGCGCGCGCGCTACCTGGGGCCGGGGCCCGGCAACACCTACGCGGGCAGCGACTTCGGCTACCGCGTCCTCCAGCTCCAGGAGAAGGCCCAGGCGGCCTTCCCCACCCTGCCGGCGGACATCCAGGAGATGTTCAACGGCTACGCGGCGGGCTTCAACAAGTACCTGTCGGAGACGCCGGGTGATCAGCTCCCCGCGCCCTGCACCAACGCCCCCTGGGTCAAGCCCATCCAGGGCGTGGACCTGCTCGCCTACGACATCAGCGTGGGTCTGGCGGCCAGCAGCTACCAGCTCATCCTCGCCATCGCCGCGGCCTCCCCGCCCATCCCCGGCGCGCGCACCGAGGGCCGCCCGGTGCCGGGCAGCTTCAAGGTGGAGCGTCCCGAGTTCAGCCAGGTCGGCAGCAACGGCTGGGCCATTGGCGCGGAGCGCTCCGCGTCCGGCCACGGCATGGTGGTGGCCAACCCGCACTTCCCCTGGGAAGGCGAGCTGAAGCTCTGGGAGAGCCAGCTCACCGTGCCCGGCCAGCTCAACGTGTACGGCGTGGGCCTCTTGGGCGTGCCCGCGGTGCTCATCGGCTTCAACGAGAACGTGGCGTGGACGCACACGTTCTCCTCCGGCCAGCGCATGACGCTCTACGGGCTGCAGCTCGTGCCGGGCAACCCCACCCGGTACAAGTACGGCCCCAACGCCGCTGACGAGCGGGACATGACGTCCCGCGACATCACCATCCTGGTGAAGCTGCCGGAGGGCTCGGTGACCAACATCACCCAGCGCTTCTACAGCAGCCACTACGGCCCCATCATCGTCATCCCCGGCACCGCCGAGTGGACCCAGCAGACGGTGCTCAGCTTCCGCGACGCCAACCTGGACAACACCCAGCTCGTCACCCAGTTCGTCGGGATGAACCGGGCCAAGAGCCTGGAGGAGTTCCAGAACGTCTACGCCAACGTCCAGGGCATCCCCTGGGTCAACACCATGGCGGCGGACCGCGCCGGCAACGTCTGGTACACGGACGCGACGCCCACCCCCAACCTCACCGCCACCGCCATCGGCACGTGGCGCGCGGCCTCCAGCGGCCTGGACCCGGCGACCACCGCCATCTGGCAGGGCATGGGCCTGGTGCTGCTGGACGGCAGCAACCCGGAGAACGAGTGGCGCAACGCCACCGGTGCCCGTGGCCCGGGCCTGGTGCCCTTCAGCGGCGTCCCCAAGCTGGCCCGCCGCGACTTCGTCTTCAACGCGAACGACAGCTACTGGCTGGCCAACCCGAACGCGCCGCTCACCGGCTTCTCGCCGCTGCACGGCCTGGAAGGCGTGGGCCAGACGCCGCGCACGCGCATGAACGCCGTCCTCCTCATGGAGCAGAACGGCGCGTCCGGCTCCGACAACAAGTTCACCGTGGCGGAGCTGGAGAACGCCATCCTCGGCAACCGCGGCATGACGGCGGAGCTGCTGCGAGATCAGGTCGTCGCGCGCTGCACGGGCAAGACGACGGTGCTCTACAACACCACGCAGGTGGACATCCGCGCGGGCTGCGCGGCGCTGGCCGCCTGGGACATGCGCTACGACGTGGGCAGCAAGGGCGCGGCCCTGTGGCGCGAGTTCAGCGGCCACTTCAGCATGGGCGCCCTGTCCAGCGGCACCAGCCCGTCCGCCACCGGCACGCCGTTCGCCGTGCCGTTCGACGTGGCCCAGCCCATCGCCACGCCGCACACGCTGATCGCCGAGCCGACGACGGGCTCGGACCCGGCGATGCTCGGCCTGGCCGCGGCGGTGTACCGCCTCCAGATCGCCGGCATCCCCGTGGACGCTCCGCTGGGTGACTCGCAGTACACCACCCGCGTGGACGGCAAGAAGATCCCCATCCACGGCGGCGGCGGATACGATGGAACGGCGAACGTCGTCTCGTGGGGCACGCTCAAGTCCACCACGCCCGACTCCGACTTCGGCGCGGTGCGCGGCGCGCTGCTCAACTCCCGCACCAACCTCACCACCACCGGCTACAACATCAACAACGGCAGCAGCTTCATCATGGCCATGGAGTTCACCCCCACGGGCGTGAACGGCCGCGCGGTGCTGACCTACAGCGAGTCCAGCGACCCGGAGTCGCCGTACTTCTCCGACCAGACGGAGCTGTTCTCCAACAAGCAGTGGCGGCCCATCGTCTTCACCGAGGAGGCCATCGCGGCCACCAAGGTGGAGGAGAAGAAGATCTCCGGCAACTGACGTCTCGCGGGGCTCCCCTTCTCACCCGAGGGGAGCCTCGAGCCGCACCCCAAGCCCCTGCTCCGGCGGGGGCTTTTGCTTTGGCGCGGACAGTTGGGGCCACCTGGGGGGAAGTCCTCTGTCCGCCCGGCGATGCCCGCCCTTTCGGGAGGCTACCGCCGTGACGCGGCGAACCCAGGATGCCCTGGCAGACCGCCCGGCACCGCATGGCAGTACACGGTGAAACGGCCCCGGGGGCAACGGTACTGCGAAGGAGCGGCAGTTCGTCATGACGACACCCGTCTACAAGACCGCCATCATCGACAGGGTCTTCTTCCTGCGCTGGGAATCCCCACCCGACCGGGCGGACCTCCACGCCGTCTTCCAGCAGATGAAAGAGACGCACGAGCGACTCAAGTCACCCCTGGTGCTGGTGGCGAGCCTGTCCTCGAAGTCCGCGGTGCCCAACAAGGAGCAGCGCAACAACCTGTCCGAGTTCCAGTCCGACGCGCGGCCGCTCTTCAAGCAGATCCACGCCATCGTCGAGGGCAATGACCTTCAGTACAACCTCCAGCGCGTCATCATCGCGGGCATCAACATCGTCACGCACACCCACGACGAGGCGCTCCAGCACGTGCACCAGCGCGCCGAGCAGGTCGCCCCGCTGCTCTCCGACAGCCTGGGCGTGGACGGCCCGAAGGTCATCGAGGAGGCGCGCAGACGCGGCGTGGTGTGAGCCCGGCGTGGTGAGCCCCGCAAGGGCGGCGCGTCCGCCTCCAGGCATTACATGGGCTGACGCGCCTGCTGCTTCGTGGGACTGACGGCCGCTCGCACGTAGCGGTGGTCGAACAGGTCCACGTAGAGGTACTCCGGCCAGGACACCATCGCGCGCGCGCCCAGCATCACCCCACGCATCAGCTCGCTCACCATCATCCCCGCGGCCGTCGTGGCTCCGACGACGCACGTGGGCGCGTGCCCCTGGCCCGCGAAGCACGCGTCCATGGCGTCCTGCAACAGATAACTCCCCAGGTGGGGAATGATGGCCGGCAGGTCCACGCGACCATCCGGGAGGATGTAGAGCTGCTCATACAGCGGCGCATCCGGTTGGAAGACATGCAACGCGGCGCCAAACCCCAGCATCAATCCCGTCATCGCCGGCACGCCGCGCTCACGACACGCGCGGTGGAGCGCCTGCTTCGCGCCCGCGCCCGCGATGTCGATGACCTCCACCACGAAGTCCACCGGCGGCAGGACTTCGCCTCCCGCCAGCACGTCGTCCACGTTGGCCTTGGTGATACCCGCCTCCACGCGCCGCAGCCGCAGCCCCGGATGGATGTCCAGACACATCCGCCCCACCACGTCCACCTTGGACTGGCCCAGCGTGCTCTCGAAGCAGCCCACCTGCCGGTTCATGTTGTGGCGCTCGTAGGTGTCGAAGTCCGCCAGCGTCAGGCACCCCAGGCCCAGCCTCGCCAGGTCCACCGCGCACTGGCCTCCGGCGCCGCCCACTCCGGCCACCAGCACGTGCGTACGGGCCAGCCTCGCCATCACCTCCGGGCCGATGACCCCCAGGTTGCGCTCGAAACGGGGCTCCACCATGACGCCTCCACTTTCTCCCCAGGAGGCGTCGAGGTGCTCTTCGGACGCGCCTGCCTCCGCCCCGCCGGGACACCTGGATGTGGGCTCGGGGGTTCATCCCCGGGAGGCCAGCGCGACCCCAGGTGTTCAGCACTCTCCCCTCCCCGGAGGACGTTGTCCGACGCAGGGCACTCCCCACGTCCTCCGGCAGGTGACCCGGTCCGGTCTGCCCCGCACCGCTCATGGGTCTCTGACGCCACAACCGTGATGCGCCTGCTTCAGTCGTGAAGTGGGGTCAACGGCACCACACCCACCAGGGCATGTCAGACGGGTGATTCACAGTGGACTTCAAGCGTGAAGTCCAGGGATAGACAACACTTCAAGCCATTCATGTGTTCAAAGCTTGGCGTGGATTCTGCTCTGCAGGTGACACGGCACGGAGGACCCTTGGGCCACTCAACACTGGCCTTCCTCCGAACCCCTCTTCTTCGATTCGAGGTCTCTATGCGTTCGTGGTTCAGCCTTTTTGTCTGCCTGACATTCCTGTCATTGGGTTGTGGAAATTCCGAGCCTCCCGAAAGCTCGGAGGACCTCCGCGACAGCGCGACAGCGGCGCTGGTGTCGGGTGTCACCTCGTTGGACGGAGTGGCCAGCAGCGCCTCCACGCGGAGGGCCTCGCGTGAGGCGGTGTTCGGCGACGTTGCGCACTACCGCTTCGAGCTGCAGGTAGGTCCGGGCGTGCACGACACCGTCACGGTGCACCGGGTGGTGAAGGAGCGCGCGGCGTGGGTGCCCGCGAAGGCGAGCCGGGCGGTGTTCATGGTGCATGGCGATGCGTGGGGTTTCGAGGCGGCGTTCCTGTCCAGCGTCGACTCCGCGCACGTACCGGTGAACCACTCCATCGCCGCGTACCTGGCGCAGGAGGGCGTGGATGTGTGGGGCATCGACATGCGGTGGGTGGGGGTGCCGGCGGGCACGACGGACTTCGGCTTCATGGCGGGGTGGAACCTGGGCACGCACGCGAAGGACGTGGGCACGGGCCTGCTGCTGGCGCGGACGCTGCGGCTGGCGGGCGGCAACGTGGGCTCGATGAACCTGCTCGCGTGGAGCCGGGGCGCGATGGTGGCGTATGCCTATCTCAACTCGGAGGCGCGGCTGCCCAAGCTCTTGCGCCAGGTGGATGGCTTCATCCCCGTGGACATGGCGGTGCGCCACGCGCCCCAGTTCGCGCAGCAGCAGGCGTGGGCGTGTGAGCGGCACACGGCGCTGAAGGCGCGGCGCGACTCGGGTGTCACGGAGGGCGGCCTGTTGGGTTCGGCGCCCGGCATCACCCTCCAGTACATCGGCATGTTCGCGGCCACGGCGCCGAACGCGCCCTCCCCGCTGCTGCCGGATGACGTCTTCGGCCCGGGCACCGGCCGGCCCTCCAACCGGCGCGCCGCCATCGTCTCCGCGGCGGCGACGTACGCGCTGCTGGCGCCGCTGCAGCCGCTCGCCCCGGGCTACCACCTGATGGCGGGCATCCCCGACGCGTCGGGCCTGCCGGGCAGCCTCACGTACACGTCGGAGCACTACCTCTACGAGTACGCGCAGCGCGCGGCGCCCTACCAGAGCCTCAACGAGGTGGTGGAGTCGGACGCGTGGACGTGCGGGCTGGACGTGCCCTACGACGATTACCTCAAGCGCGTGAAGGTGCCGGTGCTGTACGTGGGCGCGGGCGGCGGCGTGGGCGAGTACGGCGTGCACTCCGCGACGCTGCTGGGCAGCACCGACGTCACGTCGCTCGTCGTGCGTGACTTGCCCACGGCCTCACGCGCGCTCGACTTCGGGCACGCGGACCTGTTCCTCGCGACCACGGCCCGTCAGCGCGTGTGGCAGCCCATCCTCCAGTGGGTGCGCGCCCACTAGTGGTGAACGGACTCAGTCCGCCTTCCACAACCCGTGGCGCCGGGCCCTTCGGCCCAGCGTCACGGGGTCCATGCCCAGCGCCACGGCCGCCCGGCGCAGCACGCCGCCGTGGCGGTCCAGGGCCTCGCGGATGAGCTCTCGCTCCACCCGCTCCAGCCGCGCGCGCAGCGAGCCGTCTCCCGCGAGCTCGTTGCGCGCCGGGGACACCGTCACGAGCGGCGGTGGCAGCAGGCGGCGCGACACCACCTCGCCCGGACGCGACAGCAGCACGGCGCGCTCCAGCACGTTGCGCAGCTCGCGCACGTTGCCGGGCCACGGGTAGGCGCGCAGCAGGTCCTCCACGTCCTGGGACATCCCGCTGGCGGTGCGGCGCAGGGCGCGGTTGAACACCTGCAGGAAGTAGCGCGCCAGCTCCGGCACGTCCTCGGGCCGCTCCCGCAGCGGGGGGATGTCGATGGTGAAGCTGTTGAGGCGGTAGAAGAGGTCCGCGCGGAAGCGTCCGGCGCGCACCTCCTCCCCCAGGTCCTTGTTGCTGGCCGCGAGCACGCGCACGTCCACGTGCCGCACCTGGGTGCCACCCACCGGCCGCACGTCGCCCGTCTCCAGGACGCGCAGCAGCTTCGCCTGGAGGTTGGGCGTCGTGTTCTCGATTTCGTCCAGGAAGATGGTGCCGCCGTTGGCCAGGACGAACAGGCCCGGGTGGTCCGCCACGGCGTTGGTGAAGGCGCCCTTCACGTGGCCGAACAGCTCGCTCTCCAGCAGCGTCTCCGTGAGCGCGCCGCAGTCCTGCACCACCAGCGGCAGCTCTTCCCGTCCGCTGTGCCGGTGGAGGATGCGCGCGAGCACCTCCTTGCCCGTGCCCGTCTCGCCCTGGAGCAGCACCGCCACGCGGTGCGGGGCCACCAGGCGCACCATCTCCATCACCCGCTGCATGGCCGCGCTGCGCAGCCCCACCTCCTCCTCGCCCCGCCCGCCTGGCTCCAGGGGTTGGGCCTGCGACAACGCGCGCTCCCGCAGCAGGTTGCGCTCCAGCTCCAGCGTCATGCGCCACTGCTCGGTGCGCACGCCGCGCTCGCGCCCGGCCTGGAGCACCGCCTGCCTCAACGCCTCGCGCGAGGGTGACTCCCCGAGCGCCCGGAACACGAGGCCCGCGTTGAACAGCGCCACCAGTCGCTCCGGTGCGGCGGGCGCGCAGTAGAGGATGCGCGAGGCCAGGTCCGACGGAGGCACCGCGCCGGACAGCTCCACGTCTGGGTTCACGGTCGTCAGCCCCTCCACCAGCGCCAGGGCCCGGGCCTCCTCGCCTCCGCAGACGAGGAGCGCCGCCGCGTCACCGCGCGCCAGCAGCGCGTGCGCATCCTCCGCGCTGGCGGCGAAGTGCGGCACGGCCTGACCTTCCAGCGACGCGCGGATATCCTTCGCCTCCTCCTCGCTGGCGAACGCCACCACCACCTGGAGCCGCGCCGTCGACAGGTAGCGCGCCAGCTTCACCCCGTCGGAGCCCTCGAAGGAGTGGAAGAAGACGCCCAGCGCCGTCACCGCGCCGCCCGACTCGTGGCGCCAGCGCACGTCGCCGCGCGCGCGGATGTGCTCGTTCGAATCCGGCAGGGAGAACGACAGCTCCACGGACTCACCCTCGCGCGGGCCCTCCTGGGGGCCTCGCGGCGTGGCGATGAGGCCAATACCCGTCTCGCTGATGTTGACGGCCCAGCACCCCGGAAGGGCGGGCTGCGTCACCACCTTCACGTACAACGGCTTGCGCTCGCTTCGAGGGGCGTAGGCGGACACAGGCCGCGTCATGACCACCACACTCTACTGCAGGGATGAAGCCTTGCTGGGAAATTGCGGCGCCAGAAGATTCTCCACCCATCACTCATTCTCGCAACCCGCGAGAGCAACGGCCCAGAAGCGAGCAAGCGGGTTGAAGTCGACTCAGGCCCTCGAAGCGTCGAGCAGCAGGCCCATGATGAGGCCGTCGACATAGGTGCCGTCATCGACGCGCAGGTGGGCACGCTGGGTGCCTTCGATGACGAAGCCCATGGAGCGATAGAGCGCGACGGCCTTGGTGTTGTCGGCCCGGACGTGCAGCTCCACGCGGGTGACGGCGCCACCGTCCGGGTCGCGGTGGGCGCGCACCCAGGTGAGCAGGTGCTCCATCAAAGCCCGGCCGACGCCCAGTCCCTGGGCCGACAGATGCACGCCGATGCCCAGCACGCCCGTGTGGCGCAGCATCTGGAAGCCATGACGGAGGATGGAGGCCTCGCCCAGGAGCGCGCCGTGCGCGTCCGTCACCACGAGGGCGAACGCGGTGCCATCCAACCGGTGCAGCCCCGCGGCCTCGCGCCGGGACATGAAGGCCACCGCGTCGACGGGCAATTCCTCCAGACGCTTCACCACCCCATGCCGGTCCAGGACCATGGCGCGCTCCAGTTCGAGCAGCGCGGGCCCGTCACCGCGCGTGGCCTCCCGGACCTGGGCGGGACGACCATCACGAAGCGACAGCGGGACAGGGGGAAAGCGCATGGACAAGGACCTCGGGGTACGACGGCCAGGGGGCCGAGCATGGGGCCTTCACGGTACCTGACTCGCCCCCGTGCTCGGGGCATGATGTGGACACGCCGATGAGGGGGACGATGCCTTTGACGATGACCGCGAGCGCCCGGAGCGAGGAGCACGAACTCGCTTTGCTGCTGAGCGGGCGCTGCCGCCGGTGCGCCGAGCGGATTCCAGGAGGGACCGCGCTGCGCGGGCGACCCTGCCCCCGGTGCGACGAGCAGACGCTGCCCAGCCCCACGGACCGCGAGGTCCTCCACCAGCTCGCCTCCGAGCGGGCCACGGTGAGGTTGGGCATCGCCGTGGCGGTGGTGGCGCTCGCCGCGCTGGTCGCGAGCTGGGTGCCCCTGCTCACGTCGCTGCTCCTGGTGGCCGCGCTGGTGTGGCTGCGCGTGACGCTGGTGACTCCCGCGCTCCAGCTCCTCACGCCCCAGCGTCGGCTGGTCTCTCGGTGGACGCTGCGCCTGGCCGCGGGCTGCTTCGTCGCGCTTTCCGTCCTCGTGTTGGAGCTGCTGACGCTGGTCCCCGCTTTCGGCGCGCTGGCCAAGGTGGCCCTCAGCGCGGGCCAGGTCGCGGTCGCCGGCCTCTTCGCGCGTCGCTACCTCGCGTGGCAGACCGAGCGCGAGGCGCGCGGTGTCTCCGTCGCCTTCTGGGAGATGGGCCTGCTGGTGGGGTGGATGCTGATGCTGCTGACCTTCACCGCCGCGTCGGTGTTGCTGGTGCTGTACGTGCTCCAGTCGCTGGGGCTCGTGCAGGGCTTCCTCGCCGCGCCCATGGGAGGGCGCTGAGCCATGCTCTCGTTCGCCCTTGCTTCCCAGGTCATCGGCCTGAGCGGCGCCTCCGGCACGCGGGCGGGAGGCAGCCTGCTGCTGCTCGCGCTCGCCGCGCACTACCACTACCTGTCGCTGCCACCGGAGATGATGTGGCTCGCGACGCCCCAGGCGCTCGGGGCCTTCGTCGCCTTGCTCGCGTTCGAGATGTACACGCAGCGCGACAGTGACTTGCGCATGGTGCTGGGGCTCGCGCAGTTCGCGCTGAGCGCGGGCAGCGGCGCCACGGTGGCGCTCGCCTCGCTGGGCGTGGGGACGGAGCAGCTTCCTCCATGGGCGGTGGGCGCGGTGGGGGCCTTCGTCGCCGTGTCCACGTTGTCGGTGCGACAGTGGCTTCACACTCGCGTGGACCAGCTCGAGTCGGAGGTCTTGCATCCCCGGCGCTGGCTGTTGCGCACCGAAGACGTCTTCGGCCTGGGGCTCGCGGCGGTGGCCATCCTCTGGGCTCCGCTGTCGCTGGCGCTCGTGCTGCTGTTCACCCTGGCCTGCGGCGCGGCGGGGCTGGCGGCGTATCGGCTGGAAGCACGCTCGCGCCGCGCGTGTCCCGCCGGGTGTGGGGCGAAGATTCGCGAGGAGGCCTCGCGCTGCCCCAAGTGCCGCGCGGACGTGCCCGTGGCCAAGGCTTTGGACCTGCGACTCGGTGGACGGATGCGGGACGCGCTTCGCGGGGCGCTCGGGTCCGGGAACTCCAGTGCTCCACGCCTTGAGCCAGGCATCCAGCGCGACGGCGGCAAGGTCCCTTCCCGGCTGGGATGATGGGCGGTCCCCGCCGTTCCTGGCATGCTGCGGACGGCTCCCATGTCTTCGACCGCGGACGCGTCTTCTCCTGGCCCGGTGCTCCGGGTCGCCCAGCAGGTTCCCCGCACCGAGGCGGAGGGCCCCGGGCGCCGCTTCGCGCTCTGGCTCCAGGGGTGTCCGCTGCGCTGTCCCGGGTGCTGCAACCCGGAGATGTTCGCGATGGAGCGCGGCACCGTCGTGACGGTGGAAGCCCTCGCGACACGGGTGCTCGCGACGCCTGGAATCGAAGGCTTCTCACTGCTGGGGGGCGAGCCCTTCGCGCAGCCCGGCCCCGCCGCCGACCTCTGTGAGCGCCTGCGCGCGGGCGGCCTGAGCACCATGGTCTTCAGCGGCTACACGCTCGCGGAGCTGAAGGCCCAGCTGAACCCGGAGGTCGAGCGGTTGCTCGCCAGCCTGGACCTCCTGGTGGATGGGCGTTACGAGAAGGACTTGCCGGAGACGCGCCGGCGGTGGATTGGCTCGAGCAACCAGGTCATGCACTTCCTCACCCCGCGCTACTCACCCGAGGACCCGACGTTCACCGCGCCGAACACGGCGGAGCTGCACCTCGTCGAGGGCCGGCTCATCGTCAACGGCTGGCCCGACCTCGCGGACCGTCTCCGTCCATGACTCGCGTCTCGGCTTCCGAGCACCTGCTGCTCACGCTCGCGCGGACCGTCATGGGCCTGGGGCAGTACGCGCCCGTGGAAGACCTGCTGCGTGAACGCCACACCGTCGCCGCGCGCTTGAGCCCCGGCGCACTGGGCTCGCTGCGCGACACGCTGGCCAAGGGCACCGTCCTCGCGCTGGCCCGCTGTGGAGGAGCGAGACGACGACGCCACCTGACCTCCGATTCGGGCCAGTCGGGCCCCTCGCGGCTCTGGGAGCGACACCGCGCCCCCGCGCTGCGCTTCTCCGCGCTCTGCTTCCACACGTTGCGCTGGCTCGTGGAGCAGCCGCTCGTGATTCCCGGCCACCGCCCCCTGGACGTAGACGCGCCGCCGACCCTCGCAGACGAGCTGTTCCTGTTCCTGTGCTGCCGACTGATGGCGGGCACGGCCTGCGCTCCGGCGCTCGGCGCTCAGCCCCAGTTCCAGCGCTCCATCCTCTGCCGACTGGGGTTCCCCGACCTGTTCGTCGCCGTGCCCGGGCACCTCGACGTGGAGGACTTCGCGCCGCTGCTCGCGGAGGGCGGCTGGTTGATGGAAGCGCTCCAGGACGAGCTGGCACTCCGGTGGCGCCGGCTCGAGGAAGCCAAGACCCGGCTCATCGAGCCCAAGCAGTTGGTCGACCTGGGCACCACGCAGGAGCGCACGCTGGCCGCGTTCCTCGATGCCGTGGACGGCGCGGGCCGAAGGGACCTCGCGGGCTTCGTGCTGGAGGCGCTGCGCCCCCTGGTGGACCAGCCCGCGTCGCGCTGGGTGTCGAGCCTGTCTCCTCGCGCCTCGCTGAGCGTCAAGGCCGAGGCACGACGGGCGGCGGGCGCGAGCCTGCGCGCGCTCGGACGGATGGCGCGCTGGGACGCCGAGCACCGCGCGGTGCGCTTCTTCGACGACGGCTACGAGGGCGCGCAGCTGCTGCTCTCCGCGTGGGCCTCCTTCGGTGAACCCGGCTTCCGCCTCGCGTCGGACCGCGAGCGCGAGCTGACCACGGACCTGGCGACCCCCGTCGAAACGATTCCGGATACCCTCCCCCTCCCTTCCGCCGAGAGCGCCCCATGAGCCGCGCCTATCGTGTCTCCGTCTCCGAGTCCCTCAACCGCATCGTCCAGGCTGAAGACGGCGTGTGCTCCAAGCTGGAGCTGTTGCCCTTGCTGTCTCGCGAGGAGACGGCGGGCCTGCTCGCCGCGGAGCTGGCGAACCGTGGCTTCACGCAGGAAGGCGACGTGGCGGTGCGCATCGAGGCAGACGGCGTGCGCGTGGCCGTGGACGTCACCACCGGCGAGGTCAGCGTCACCCTGTCGGACAAGGAAGAGGTGGAGCTGACCGCGACGGCCGAAGTCCTCACCCACACTCCGGACGCATCCGAGGCGACGCGCAAGCTCGCGAGGGAGAAGGCGCGCGCGAAGCTGGAGGACCAGACCCAGGACGCGACCGAGACGCTGCGCGAGGACATCACCCGCCGGCTGGAAGGGCGCTTGAGGGACCTCAAGTCGGAGCTGGACTCCATCGCCAACAAAGTCACGGGCGAGGCCCTCAAGGTGCGCGCGTCGCAGCTTGGCACCGTGGAGGAGATCCACGAGGACGCGGCGACAGGCTCGCTCACCATCAAGGTGCGAGTATGAGCCAGCGCATCCCAGAGGAGTCCCTGCCCACGGAGCTGACGCCCTTCGCGGCGGTGGAGGCCGCCTATCCCGCGGAGCTGGGCCGCCTGTGCGAGGCGCTGCTGCGGGGCCTGCCGGTCATGGTGGAGGCGGACAAGGAGCTGACGCCGTACTTCTACAAGTGCCTGCGAGACAGGCTGAAGAAGGACGGCAAGCAGTTCCTCTACCTGGACGGCCGCGCCGCCGCGGAGCCGCCGCCCGGGATGCCCGCGCCCAGCATGATGGCCACGCTCATCGGCCAGCTCCGCGACGCGGTGCGAGGCGCGGTGCGTGAGCGCATCGTCGTGCTGCCCCACCTGGACCTGCTCACCACCAGCAGCGGCGGCCTCACCTCCGAGGCGCGCGAGGTGATTCCGCTGCTGTATGAAAACCCGGAGATGCTCTGGGTGGGCTTCAAGGACCCGTCCTTCCCCCTGCCTCGCGTCATCGAGAACCTGTTCCCCCACAAGGAGAGCATCCTCGGCGTGAGTCGGGAGCGGCTGCGCCACCTCGTCACCCAGCGCGAGTGCCGCAAGTTCGGCCAGGGCCTCCAGCCGTATTCGCTCTACAAGCACGTGTCCGGTGTGAATGCCGTGCGCCTGCGACGGCTGCTCGGAGCCATCACCGGAGAGGACTATCCCAGCGACGCGCGGCCCGCCTTCGCGCAGCTCCGCTCGGCCACGCTGAGCGGCTCGCTCAACGTGCCGGAGATCGACCTGCACACGGAGATCGGCGGCTACGCGAAGGTGAAGGAGCGACTCCAGCGCGAGATTCTCGACGTGCTCGCGCACAAGGAGACGCTGACGGACGCGGACGCGGTGAAGCGCGTGGAGGGGCTGCTGCCGCGCGGAATGATCTTCTGGGGCCCGCCGGGCACCGGCAAGACGCTGTTCGCCAAGGCGATGGCGTCCTCGCTGGGCGCGGCGGTGCTGGTGGTGAGCGGCCCGGAGCTGAAGAGTCGCTGGGTGGGCGAGAGCGAGGAGAACCTCCGCCAGATCTTCGTGCGGGCCCGCCAGGCCGCGCCCAGCATCATCATCTTCGACGAGCTGGACTCCTTCGCGGCGGCGCGCGGCACGTACACGGGCTCCGGCGTGGAGCACTCGATGGTGAACCAGCTCCTCACGGAGATGGACGGCTTCCGCAAGGAGGAGCTCGTCTTCGTGGTGGGCACCACCAACTTCGTGGAGTCGCTGGACCCCGCGCTGCTGCGCCCGGGCCGCTTCGAGTTCCAGCTCTGCATCCCCTACCCCAACAGCGCTGACCGCCGGGCCATCCTGGCCATCTACAACCAGAAGCTGGCCCTGGGCATGACGGAGCGGGCGCTCGACTACGCGGTGAAGCGCACCGGGGACCGCGTCGAGGGCACGGGCACGCGCTTCTCCGGTGACCACATCCAGGCGCTGTGTCGGGCCCTGGCGCGACGCAGGCTGCGCGATGGAACGCAGGCGCCCACCGAGCCGGTGGACGTGGAGAAGGCCCTCACGGACTTCCTGGACCGGCCGGAGCTCACGTCCGCCGAGGAGAAGGTGGTGGCCACGCACGAGGCGGGCCATGCCGTGTGCGCGCTGTTCTGTCCCAGCGCTCCCGCCATCGACCGCATCAGCATTCGCGGAGACCTGGCCGGGATGCTCGGCTTCGTGCAGTACGCGGACCCCGCGCATCGCTACGTCGTCACGCGGAGCCAGTTGCTGGACACCATCTGCATGCTCTTCGGCGGACGAGAGGCGGAGGCGCTGCTCCTGGAGGACCTGTCCATCGGCAGCGCGCATGACCTGGAGCGCGCCACGGAGATTGCCCGCGAGCTGGTGGAGACGCTCGGCATGGGCGGCGATGGAGTCCCCGTGCGGCGCTTCGACGCCCCAGGGCGGGACGCTGAGCGGCATGCGCTCTCCGATGCGACGCGCTCCACGCTGGAGGCCGCGGTGCAGGAGGTGCTGGCGGTGCAGCGCGCCCGGGCCCGCGACATCCTCCACCGCGAGAAGGCGCGCCTCGTCGCGTTGCGGGACTTGCTGCTGGAGCGCAAGGTGCTGGACCGCGAGGCATTCGTCCACCTGGCGCCCACGGTGGCGCCGCAGAAGGAGCCGGCCCATGGCTAGTCTCATCCTCCGTCTCCTGGTGAATCCCCAGACGGGTCGCAAGGACGTCGTCATCCAGTACGAGAGCGACTCCGACGCGCTGCCCATGGAGCACGAGGAGGAGCACCGCCGCCTCGTGGACCAGCTCATCGCCGGGGGCGCGCTCAAGGCCTCGGAGCTGGGCCGCGTCATCGTGCAGCGAGACACCCCGTCCGGCCAGGTCGCGCAGCCCGAGTCCACGTCCGAGAGCACCGCCGAGAAGGTGAGCCAGAAGGCCTGATGTCCACGATCGTGTTTCCCACCGAGGAGGCGCTCCACCTCGCGCTGACCTCCCGCCTCGTCCCTCCGGAAGTCCAGGCCACGCCGGCCCGCTACCGTCGGTCCGCCGAAGGTGTGCTCCACGTCACCGCCCAGGCGCCCTTGTCGAAGGCCGTGCTCGCGGAGCTGGCCACCTTCGGAATCAAGGCCGACGCGAAGGCGCCTCGCGCGGAGGACTCCGTGCTGTGCTGGGCGGAGCTGCTGGCCTCGCGCCGCGTCCCCGTCGAGAGCGCGCCCCTGGGCTCGGTGTTGTTCCTGCCCGTGGATGGTGACGGGCTGCTGTCGCTCGCGGGCGAGCTGCTGCGCCTGGGGTGTGACCGCCAGGAGTTCTGCTTCGCCGAGGAGAAGCAGGGACGGCGGGCCCTGCTGCGCGCGTCCGACCCGCCCTACTTCACGCTCACCGGCGCGATGGACCGCGTGGGCGGCCTGCGCGCCTTCGTGCCAGCGGTGCCGGGACAGCACTCCATCTGGGTGGAGCTGGGCCATGCGCATCCGCTCGCGCGCACGCTCCTGCCCGCGCCTGGCACCGTGCTGCTCATCCCCGGGGAAGGCCCGTGGCTGACGGCGCCGGATGGCCCGTGGACGGACCTGTATCAGCTCACGGACCTGCGGCTCCCCGCCCCCGCGGAGGACTGGACGTCGACGGCCGCGCCGGGCCGGCTCTCCGTCCACTTGAAGCTCACCCGCGCCGCGCGCACGGAGGCCGCGAGCCTCTGGGTGCTGCGTGAGAACGCCGTGGCGCAGGTGGAGTCGCTGGTCCACACGCTGCCGGAGGCGCTGCTCGCGCAGCTTCGCTTCGCGGTGACCGGGCCCGCCGACGCGCCGTGCATCATCCTTCGCGCGCGCCACGGGCGTGAGCGCCCTCCCGAGCTGGGCCTGTCCGCCATGGCTTATGCGCCACTGCCCCAGCTCTCCGACCTCTACCTGCCCTGTGACGGACTGCTGGAGCCGCCCGTGCGCAGGGACCGGCTGCGCGCGCTCCTCGCGCCCGTACCGGACACCGTCACCTGGTTGCACCCCACGGGTGGCGGAGGCTTTCGAGCGGAGCGAATCCCCGAGCAGGCCTTCCAGCCGCTCGAGTCCTGGGTGGACTACGTGGTGGACACCGCCGCCTCGGCCCTGGAGCCGTGGGTGAAGGGAGCCACGTTCGACTTCGGCGCCCTCGAAGCCACGGAGGGCGAGTGGATGCCCGGCGCGGCGCGCCCCGCTCCCACCGAGGAGAGCGAGGACCCGGACGCCTCGTCGACTCGGAGCCGTCGCACGCGTCGGGGACAGAAACCGCCGCCGGTGCCCGTCGAGCCCGCGCAGCCAGCGACAGCGAAGCGCTCCGCGTCGCGTGGCGCGGGGACCAGCCTGGAGCCACTCACGCCCGCGCAGCTCGGCGCCGCCGAAGAAGCTCTCACGGTCGCCGAGAAGTCCTTCCTCGACCTGGAGGCGTCCGCCGATGCGCCCGAGCGGCAAGCGCTCTGGGTGCACATGGCAGAGCTGAATGGTCAGCTCGGTCGAGGGCGCGACGCGGCGCTGTGCTGGACGCGTGCGCTCTGGAATGCCTCGGGAGCGGAGGCCACGGAGCTGGCCCGGCACTGGGCGGAGGCGGAGTCCCGCGCGGGTGTCTCCCAGGCCGAATTGCTGGCCCGCGCCACGCCCTCCGAGGACGACGTGCGGAGCCTCGCGAGCGGCCTCGTCCTGGGGGCGCTGACGTCGCCACGGAAGCCGCCAGGGGATGTGCCTTCGCTCCAGCGCTGGTTGGACCGACACGACACCGCGCTCGACGTGCGCACGCTGTGGCTCTCGCGCGCCGCGCTGGACACGTTGGCGGGCGGCGACCCGCTGAGCCTCGCGAGGACGGGCGACCGGCTGCTGGAGATGCTCCAGCGAGGGCTCTCCCTCTCGCGCGACGTGCCGCGCTTCCTGCGCGGTGGCGCGGATGCGTCGGCGCTTCCCAGGCTGGCGGCGCAGCTCGACGCGCTGCTGGACCGCTTCGAGCGCACGACGCGGCGTCGCTCCTCCGTCGAAGCACCCGCTGAGCTGACGCAGGCCTATGTCCGCTTCGTCTTCGCCTGTGGCCTCGCGAGGCTGGGTCAGGCGGACCGGGCACGGGCGCTGGTGGCATCGGCCACGGCGGCGCTGGACGCCAAGGAGCCCATCCATGGCTTCCTGTCACGGGCCTATGGCGCGCGCGTGGCGCAAGCACTGGAAGGTGAACCGCTGGAGAGCCCGCTGCCGGCGGACATCTCCGCGGAGCTCAACGCGCTGGCCACCTTCCAGCGGTACAAGGTGGACCGGCTGCGACAAGCCTCGGCGCTGCTGGAGCCCAGCGAGCGATTGGACCCGGCCCGAGCCTTCGGACGCGGGACACGCGACTTGCGAGGCGAGGAGTTCGCCGCGCTGCGAGACATCCGAGACGCCGCCACGGTGACGCACGAGGTGGTCCAGTTGGTGAGACGCGCCACGAGCGCCCGCCTGCAGGCGCCCGAGCGACTTCGCCTCATCGGCGGCTTGCTGGACACGTTGCCTCGCCTGTCCCCGGCGCGGGCGCTGCCGCTGATGGATGAGCTGGTCTCCGCGATGGAGGGGCTCCCGGGTGAGTCCCAGGCCAGGCTCCTGGGTGACGCGCTCACGCTGGCGGCGCTGTTCGGCCGAGCGGACCGCGCGACATCGCTGGCCGGACGGCTGCGGCTGGTGTTGGCCGGACTTGCGCCGGAGTCCCCCGCGTGGGGCGAGGGCATCCTGGAGGCCAGCCTGCGCGGCCTGCGTCGCGTGGGACTGGCTCGCGAGACGGGCGAGCTGGTGGAGGCGACGCGAGGGTTGCTCAAGCGGGCCAAGGCGCCCGTGGCGGCGCGGCTGGGTGTGGCGTCGGGAATGGCGATGCTCGGGCACGTGGACGAAGCGCTGCCCGTGTTCAACATGGCCTTCGACGCGCTGGCCGCGGCGAAGGGCTCGCCCCAGGAGCGGATGGCCCTGACGCGGAGCCTGGCGGGAGCGCTGGCGCACACGCCGACGAACATCGCGCTGCCGGGGCTGGCGAGACTCTCCGAGGGGCTCGCCACGGTGACTGACAGCTTCAATACCAACAGCCACTTCTGTCTGTCCGTGGTGGAGCTGGCGGACGCGTTGGTGCTGGGCCACGTGGAAGTGGCGCAGGGCTCCAGCGAGCGGGCACGAAGCTGGTTGGACGAGGATGAGTTCCTGGTGCGGCGACGCATCCATCAGGAGTTGGAGGAGCGTACATGAGCAGTGTTCCCCGACGGGAGGAGCCCGTCGCCGACCCCATCACCGCGCTGACGTTCGACGCGCTGTCACGCGAGGCGCAGGGGCTGCGCGAGCGACTCAACCGGTTCCGACAGGGGCTCGGGCGACACTTCGTGGGCAAGCAGACGCTGGTAGATTTGATGACGGTGGCGGCGGTGGCGCAGGAGCCGCTGCTGCTCGTGGGTCCCCCGGGCACGGCGAAGTCGGACCTGGTGCTCAAGTTCCGCGAGGCGCTGCGCATCCCCAACGAGGACTACTTCGAGTACTTACTCACGCGCTTCACCGAGCCCTCAGAAGTCCTGGGCCCCATCGACATCAACCTCCTGCGCCAGGGCCGCTACATCCGCCGCGAGGGTGGCAAGCTGCCCACCGCGAAGCTGGTGTTCCTGGACGAGGTGTTCAAGGCCAGCTCGGCCATCCTCAACGCGCTGCTGACGGTCATCAATGAGCGCAAGTTCTACCAGGACGGCGCGCCGCAGCCGGTGAAGCTCAAGGTGCTCTTCGCGGCGACCAACGAGCTGCCCGAGCACGCGGAGCTGGGCGCGCTCAAGGACCGCTTCTGCTTGAAGGCCGCATGCCGCCCGGTGCAGGACCGCTACTTCCTGGAGCTGCTCGACTCCGGCCTGGAGTCGCAGACGCACCGGGAGCTGAACCAGAAGCCGTGGGCCGAAGGGCACGCGACGCTGGAAGACCTCCTGAAGGCGCACCGCTACCTGACGCTGATGATGGGGCGCAAGGAGATGGGGCCGGACGGGCGTGAGCTGAAGGACCGTGACCTGTTCTTCCGCGACGAACTGCTGCGCGAGTTCCGCCGCGTGGTGCAGACGCTGACGCGCGAGGACGGCGTGTTCATCAGCGACCGCAAGCTGGTGAAGCTCTACCGGCTGCTGCGCACGCGCGCGTGGATCTTCCACGGCGGCGCGGTGGAGCGACAGGACCTCCAGCTCCTCTCCTACCTGGGAGAGACGCGGGAGGAGATTGACCTGCTCGAAGAGAAGGTGCCCCGGCTGCTCGGCCTGACGTGACGTGCATCCGCTGAAACGCAACGAGGACCTGGAGCGATGTCTCCAGGTCCCCGTGTCACGACCCGCGAGCAGTGGCTACGGCGTACAGGTCACGTTCGCGGGCACGGCCCAGAGCTGGTACCGGAACGTCTCTTCATCCCTCGCGGCGAAATAGATGAGATTCCCCACGCGGGAGAATGCCCAGGGCGACGACGTCAACACGGGAGGCTCGGTCGTCAACTCCGCCGTGGTGGCGGCCGTGCCACGCGTCACCCAGGGATTCGTGAAGTTCCCCGGCGCGTCGGCGCCCGCGAAAATCACCCCGCCGCCCGCGAGGGGATAGACGTCGGAGTTGAAGTCGCCGGAGACGCTCAGCTCACTGGGCAACTGGCGCGTGTTCGCGGCCGTGCCATCCGTCACCCACAGCCGCACCACTCGCGCAGTGGGGCCCGAAGTGCCGATGGCCACGGCGAAGTACAGCTTCCCTCCCGAGCGGGTGAACTGCTGCAGGTACGGGAGCGCGTCAGGTTGGCTCGCGAAGGGATTGGCCAGGTACGTGATGGTCGTCTTTCCGCCACCCGCCAGCGCCACCCGATACAGCCCCATCCGCTGCGTCACGGGGTCCGCGCTCGTCAGGTACACGGAGGTCCCCAGCGAGCCGGACATCCGCATCGCCCTGCCAAAGGTCTCCAGCCGCACCGTGCCGGCGGCGGTGCCATTCGACTTCCACACCTCCGTGTTCGGCCCATCCTGGAGCGTGAACAGCCCCGTGGCGCCGTCCTCGGTGACATTCACATCGACCACCCGGACCTCGCCCGCATCCAGTCGCTTCACGAAGGCTGTTCCGCCCGTCGTGCCATTCGTCCGCCACAGCGCCGTGCCTTCGTCGGGCGAGGACAGGAAGAACAGGTGCGAGCTCGTGGTCCGCACATACTGAGGCAACAGCGTCGCCAGGACGCCGAAGTTCACGAGCAGCGTCGTGCCTCCGGACGTGCCATCCGAGCGCCACAGCTCCACCTGCGTCCTCGGCGGCGTCATCACCTCCCGGCTGTTGAAGAACGTCGCGGCGCCGCCGAACACGGAGACCTGGGAGAACGACGAGCTCTCCGTCCCCGGCGTCACGTCCTTCACCAGGTGCGTGCCGGCATCCGTCCCGTCGGTAATCCACGGCTCCAGGCCCGTCTCGGGCGTGTGGACCTGGAACAAGAGCCGACTGCCCAGGGGCGCCAGCGAAAAGACGTTCCGCGCTGGAGTCGTCGCCGAGAAGGACTTCACCACCACGGTGCTCGCGTCCGTCCCCTGACTTCGCCACAGCGTGGCGCTGCCATCTCGGAAGTTGACGGAGAAGTACGCCTTGCCCTGGACGTCCCTGATGCCCTCGGGCGTGACGACGAAGAAGGGTGACTCCGGTGTGCCCGCCGGGACGACAATCTTCACCCGCTCGGCGCCCGAGGGCGAACAGGCCAACGCGGACAGCTCCGCGGGCTCCGACTCCAGCGAGGATGTCTCCAACCCGGGAGCACCACCGCACCCCCACCCACCCAGACAAAACAAGGCCCAGCCCCACATCGCGCGCATGCTGTTTCCTCTCCTCCAAAGCAAGCACTGCGACGGTGGGAACCAGGCAGGCACTGAGCAACTGCCCCGGAAGGCCATCAAGCTGTGCGCCCCAGGACAGGGCTCCGCTCCTGCGCCCCGCTGCCGAAAATCCCCAGATTCTCTCCCGCGCGCCGACGCGGCCCTCCATCGATTCCCCTCGGAGGTGATACAGAAAGGACGCATGGCAGCAGCGGAGCCGCGAGGCCCCCAGGACATGGAGCGATGGTTGTGCGCCGGGCTCGCCCTGGCGCGGCAGGAAGGCCTCGACGCGGAGGCGCTCGCCACGAGCGTGCCCTGGCTCCTGGCCACGCTCGCGGAGTCGCCCACCCTGCCACCGCCCGCGCTGGTGGCGGACCTGGGGCGGCTCGTCAGCGGCCATCCCCTGGCCCCCTCACTGCCCGTCCCCGACACCCTGCCCCGCCTGCGCGCCGCGGTGCGCGCGTATGACGACCATGTCCTCGCGCGGCTCGCCGCCGAGCCTCACCTGGAAGCAGTCTCCGCCGCGCTCGCCCGCCTGCCGGAGGCGCTGCGCCCCCGAGGCGTGGCCTTCCTGGTGTCCCGCATCCTCTCCCGCCTGGGCTTTACCGCCAGCACGTCCGTGAGCCCCGCGCTCGCGCGGCGCGTCCTCGAACGTCCACCTGGGGAACTGTTGTCATCCGGCTACATCTCCCTGCGTGAGCCCGGCCCCGCGCTGGAGCAGCTGGCCCAGGGCTACGAGGCCCTGAGCACCGGTGCCCGGCGCGCGAGTGCCCTGCTGGGCGACGCGGAGGCCTTCACGCTGGAGAACCTGGAGCACCTCCAGGGCAAGGCGCAGCGCCTGGCGCTGGAGCAGGCCGTGGAGGCCGCCGAGGCCCTCTCTCGCGCCCTTCCGCCCCGCCTCCGCGCGCGCTCCGTGTCCACCGGTCCCGCGCCCACCGCGATGGAGGACGACGCCGCGTTTCCGCAGGGCGGGTTCTCCTCCGTCTCCAACGTGGGCAGCCTGGAGAACCTGGTCACCTCCGAGCTGGTCTACATGGAGGACGAGCCCACGCTCGACTTGTTCGACGTGCGCTACGTCGAGGGCGAGCTGCTCTACTACACGCGCGACGAGAGCCTCGCGGTGCGACGCCGCCGCGTGGTGACGTTCGTCCTTCCGCCGAGCCTCGCGGACGCGAGGGTGAAGGACGCGGGCGTGCGATGGCAGCGCGCCGTGCTGGCCCTGGGACTGGTGCTGTGCCTGGTGCGGAGGCTGTCCACGTGGCTGGGAGACCAGGACCTGCGCTTCCAGGTCGCCTTCCCCTGGGATGGCGACGGTCCCCACCCGCTCGAGGCCGAGCGCGGCCTGTGCGAGCTGCTCCTGCGCGAGTGGCGCGCCCGGGGCACCGCGGAGATTCTCACCCCGCGAGACTCCGCCGAGGTGCTGGCGAGCGCGGCGGAGCAGGCGAAGCGTGCCCGGGTGGATGTGCTGCTGCTCGACGCGGCCCGTCAAACGCGGCTCGACACAGCGAAGCTGCCCGCCCGCGTGGGGCTGCATCACCTGGACATGAGCGAGCCGAGCCCGCGCCTCCAGGTGGCGGGCCCCGGGGCTTCTTCACGGGAGCCAGGAATCCAGGAAGTCGGTCCCCAGCAGGGCCCTGAAGAGACGCCTTGGGAGGCCTGGACTGGCGCGACGCTTGAGCTTGCGCGAGGGCTTCTCTAGCGTCCGGTCCGGGAAGCGCCACGCTGGGCGCAGGAGAGGACGGCCATGCCGCGGTACGAGTTCAAGGAAGGCAGCTCCAACAAGTTCTGGGAGATCAAGCTCGAGGGCAAGGCCTTCACGACGCGATGGGGCCGCATCGACACCGACGGCCAGGAGAAGACGCAGTCCTTCCCCTCCGACGAAGCGGCGCAGAAGGAGTACGACAAGCTCGTCCGCGAGAAGGAGAAGAAGGGCTACGAGCTGGTGGGCGACGGTGAAGGGGGCGAGGACGGGGATGACGAGGCGCCGAGCGTCGAGGGCAAGTCCAACCCCGAGCTGGAGGCCGCCATCCTGAAGGACCCGGACAACGTGGACGCGTACCTCGTCTACGGCGACTGGCTCCAGAGCCAGGGCGACCCCCGCGGCGAGCTCGTCGCCTTCCAGCATGCGTTGTCGAAGGCCGAAGGCACCGAGGCCTCCAACCTCAAGCGGCAGGTCAACGCGCACATCAAGAAGCACAAGGCGCTGCTGCTCGGCGCGCTGGCCAAGGCGTGGTCCGAGGAGGAGCTCAAGGTGGAGTGGCACCTGGGCTTCATCCGCGACGCGCGGCTGGGCAAGAAGGACTACGACTCCGAGCTGGAGGTCGCCGAGACGCTGGCGAAGCTGCTCGCGCACCCGTCGGCGCGGTTCCTCCAATCGCTCACCATCGGCATGGTGGATATGGAGGGTGAGAACTATTACGACGAGCCCATCAAGGCCATCGTCAAGCTGAAGAGCCTGCCGACGCTGCGCAGCCTGTTCCTCGGCGACTTCGAGTACCCGGACGAGACGGAGATCTCCTGGTCGTACATCAACGACGTCTCGGGGCTCTACAAGGTGCTGCCGAACCTGCGCTCGCTGCGGCTGCGCGGCGGGTCGGCGGACCTGGGCAAGATTGATTTGCCGGAGCTGCGTGAGTTCACGATGGAGACGGGTGGCCTGCCGCTGGGCGCGGTGAAGTCCATCGCCACGGCGAAGTGGCCGAAGCTGGAGAAGCTGGAGGTCTGGTTCGGCTCGGAGAACTACGGCGGGGAGGGCGGCGTGGAGGACATCCAGCCCATCCTCGACGGCAAGGGACTGGCGAACGTCAAGGTGCTGGGCCTGTGCAACTCGGAGTTCACGGACCAGCTGGCGCAGGCACTGCCCACGGCGAAGATCCTCCCCCAGCTCGAGAAGCTGGACCTGTCCAGGGGTTGTCTGTCGGACAAGGGCGCGCAGGTGCTCGCGGACAACGCCGCGGCGTTCAAGCACCTCAAGCACCTGGACGTGACGGAGAACACGCTCACCAAGGCCGGCGAGAAGCTGGTGGCGAAGCTGGCCGCGACGGTGGCGGCGGGCAGCCAGCGCGACTACGACGAGGAGTACCGTTACGCGGCGGTGGGCGAGTAGCGCCGCATGACGGCGGTGCCTGACTTCATCCTCATCGGCAACGCCGAGAACCGGCGCGTCACGTTGTTTCAGGACGCGCTGGCCCGTCAGGGACTTCCGCCCGCGAGGGTGGTGCCCTGGCGGGAGCTGCTGAGGCGCCCTGCCCTCCTCGCGGAGCTGCCCGACACGGACGCCTTCGTCCGCATCGACTCCGCGGGTGAGAGCTGGGAGGTGGAGAAGGCGCTGCTGAAGTATGGGTATGAAGCCGCGCGGGAGTACGGCGGTCAGGTGCTCGCGCCGGACGCAGTGGATGGGCTCGTCGAGGACCACGGGCGCATCCTGGCGCCGCGCCAGGGGCACCTGGGGTTCCTGCGAGTCCTCTCCGAGCTGGATGCGGTGTTTCGCGAACGGCCACGCTGGCGGGTGCTCCAGTCCCCCACGAGCATCGCGGACCTGTTCGACAAGCGCATCACCTCGCGGAGGTACGCGGCGCTCGGGGTGCCCGTGCCGGAGCCGTTGGATGGCGTGACGGACGTGGCGTCGCTGCGCGAGCGGATGGACGAGGAGGACTGGCGCGAGGTTTTCGTGAAGGTGTCGTGCGGCTCGTCGGCGTCGTGTCTGGCCATCTTCCGCAGACATCGGGAGCGCGAGTCACTGGTCACCACCGTCGAGCAGACGCCGACGGGTTGGTACAACTCGCTGAAGGTGCGCCGAATCACGGAGCCGGAGCGCGTGGAGGAGGTGCTGGACTTCCTGCTGCGCGAGGGTTCGCAGGTGGAGCGCTCGATTCCCAAGGCGCGGCTGGACGGTGACTACTTCGACTGTCGGGTGCTCGCGGTGCGAGGAGAGCCCGCCTTCATGGTGGTACGCCAGAGCCGAGGCCCCATCACCAACCTGCACCTGGGCGGCTGGCGCGGGGAGCCAGAGGAGCTGGAAGCGGCGGTGCCACGCAACGAGTGGAAGGCCGCGATGGAGAGCTGCCGCGTGGTGGCGCGCGCCCATGACTGTCTTCACGTGGGCATCGACCTGATGTTCGAGGAGTATTTTTCCGGACACCGCGTGGTGGAGGCGAATGCCTTCGGCGACCTGCTGCCCAGCCTGCGTCGCGACGGCCTCTCTGTTTACGAGTGGGAGATTCGCGAGGCCTTGAGGACTGTCTGAGGGCACTGCGACGCGGAAAATTACGCGACACCAGGAATACGAGATTAGTCAGAAACTTGTTCCACAGGCTCCCGACAAACAAGAAGTCGTTCCATCCTTGCTCGGGAGTATTCCGTGATGTCGTTCCGCCTTCTCCTCGCCACCGTCGCCCTGACGGTGTTGCTGCCCTTCCACGCAGGCGCCCAGACCCAGCTCGTCGTGTTTGGCGACAGCCTCAGTGACTACGGAAACAACGGCATCGCCACCAGCAGTCCGACCAGCAATCCCAGGAGCCAGATCACCGGTGTCTGGGTGAAACAACTGGCGAACCAACTCGCCCTCCCGCTCACGGCCTCCGACAACGGCGGGACGAACTACGCCCGAGGCGGCGCCGTCACCAGCGGGATGACCACGCAGGTCCGCAGCTACCTCACCGCGCATCCGACGGCCTCGCCCACCGCCCTCTACATCCTGTGGGGCGGCGGCAATGACATCCACTACCGGGCCCAGGCGAACCCCTTCGACGCGGCGGGCCTCAGGACCACGGCCGCCACGGCCGTCTCCAACATCGAGTCCCAGATTCGGCTGCTCGCGCGGGCCGGCGCGAAGTACGTGCTCTGGGTCAACATGCCGGCGCTGCACAAGACGCCCGCCGCGCTGTCCATTCCGGGCGGCCTGGGAACCACCGTGCTCCAGCCTCCCTCACAGCACTTCAACACGCTGTGGGCCCAGTCCCTCGCCCGGCTTCGGACGGAGTTCCCGGGCCTCACGCTCGGAGGCATGGATGTGTATGCCCTCTTCCTCGACATCACGTCGCGCCCGTCCGCGTATGGGCTGACCAACGTGACGTCCACGGCCAAGGGCAAGGCGGTCAACCCGGACACGTATCTGTTCTGGGATGAAATCCACCCCACCAGCTACGCCCACGGAATCCTCGCGGACCGCGCCTACGACCTCATCCAGGACGCGACGTCCATCCTGGAGGAAGACGCCCCGTGGGCCGGGCTCGCGTACTGACCTGAAGTCCGGGTGCCCCTCGCGAGCCTCAGTTGCAGCCCGTGGCGTCGCGAGAGGGCACCCAGTTGCAATCGAAGGTGTGCACCTCTCCGGTCGCACGACCGCGACCGGGAGCCGAGCCGAGCATCGTGTTCCAGAACCGCGAGAGCACCGAGTTGAGCGAGTTGGCGGAGCCCGTCGGCGGGTCGTTGGCGTAGAGCTGCGCCCCGTGCACGTTCGGCTCGACGGTGCCATTGGCGCGGCGCACGACAGGGTCGCTCGGCGCGTAGAGCCACTTCATGCGCGACGACGCGTTCCTCCCGGTGATGCCCATGGCCCGGTCCATGGTCTGCACCCACTCGGCGCGGACCGCGCGCTCCGCCGGAGTGTTGCTCGCCGATTGGAACGGCAGCCCGGCGTTCGACATGTAGAGCTGGTCCTGACGGTTCTGCCAGACGAGCGTGGGAAGGTCGAAGCCCCCTTCCGACACGGGCGCGGTGAGGATGTCGTAGAGCACGGGGCCGCTGATGCACTCGTGCGGCGGATGCACGGGGTCCCCCGGAGTCCGCGCGGCCACACAGGACGGCGTGAGCGAAGACTCCCAGATGCGCGTCAGTTGCCCGAAGGCCTCCAGGCCCGTACCAATCCCCAGCACGGGATAGTCCGGGTGGGTCCAGTCGAGCGGCACATACCCGGACCCCGGGAAGACGAGCAGCCGCCCTGCCTTCGCGGCCTTGGGGAGCCGCCCCACGACGCGATGCGTGTTGTTGAAGGCACCGAAGCCTCCCGCCGAGCCTCCCCGCCACAGCACGCGCAGCGGCTTGTTGTCGTCCAGGCCATAGCGCTCGACGAGCACGGCGAGCATCGCATCCACATTGTAGGCCCCCGTGAAGCGCCAGTCCCGTCGCGTCCCCTTGTAGGTGATGTCGGGCGCATCCAGCGCCGTGCCCGTCCACAAGTCACTCGAGCAGTAATGACCGAGCACATCGATGGCGCCGCTGAAGTCGTCGGGGCTCGCGGGAGCGCTCTCTCTCAGCGCGCGGTCCGCGGGCAGGTTCACCGAGGACACGAGGTCGATGCCTCGATTGCCACACCCTCCCAGCGGGCTCTCGCTGTCGAACGCGCAGAAGCCACCACCTTCGAGGCGAAGCACCCACTGCGTCGGAAGAGTCCCGCCCGCGGGAACCGGCGGGAAGGTGACCTCCAGGACGAACTCGTCGCCCAGGTTGCAACGGGCATCCGTCCAGCGGGCGTCACGGAGCGCCGGGCGCACCGTCTCCGTCAACCGCCGCGCGAGATTGCCCGCGCGAGTACACGCGGTGACGTTGTAGCCATTGCCAGAGGTCCGACAGGTGGCCGTACCGCTGGCCCAGGCGGACGCGAGCGACGTACAGGCCACCGACGTCCCAGGCACACACGCCGTCGCCACGGGTTCGAGCGACAGGGCCGTGTCACCTTCCTCGGAGAGGGGTTCACGGCGCTGTTCCGCCTCACCACAGGCGGTACAGGTCAGGAGCACAGGGAGCAGCAATAATAGGGAGCGCATTCCCTCTCAACCCGCGACACACCAGAAAGTCGCGGAGGTCCCGATTCGATTCCCAACGCTGGAGCCCGCCGCCAGGGACGGGCTCCAGCCAGGAAGAGCAGGACTCAGCCAGCGGGCGGCGTGCCCGACGCGGGCTTGCGTCGGCTGAACACCCGCTGGACGACGACGAAGAACAGCGGCACGAAGAAGATGCCCAGCAGCGTGCCGACAATCATGCCCCCGAGCACGCCGGTGCCAATGGCCCGCTGCGCGCCCGAGCCCGCGCCGGACGCAATCGCCAGCGGCGTCACGCCGAAGCCGAACGCCAGCGACGTCATCAGGATGGGCCGCAGACGCGAGCGCACCGCGCTCAACGTCGCCTCAATCAACTCCATGCCCTTGTCGAGGTTCTCCTTCGCGAACTCGACGATGAGGATGGCGTTCTTGCTGGAGAGTCCGACCGTCGTCAGCATCGCGACCTGGAAGTACACGTCGCGGTCCATGCCCCGCAGCGCGCTTCCCAGCACCGTCCCCAGGATTCCCAGCGGCGCCACGAGCAGCACCGCCGTGGGAATCGTCCAGCTCTCGTACATCGCCGCCAGGCACAGGAAGACCAACAGCAGCGAGAGCGTGTAGAGCAGCGGCGTCTGAGCCCCCGCCGCGCGCTCCTGGTACGACTGGCCCGTCCACTCCAGGCCGAAGCCCGGAGGCAGCTGGGAGACCAGCCGCTCGACCTCGGCCATCGCCACGCCGGAGCTCACGCCCGGAGCGGCCTCGCCGTTGATCTCCATCGCCGACACGCCGTTGAAGCGCTCCAGTCGCGGAGAGCCAGAGCCCCAGCGCGGGCTCGCGAAGGCCGCGAACGGAACCATCTCGCCCTTCGCGTTGCGCACCGACCAGCGGTTGAAGTCCTCGGGAGCCATGCGGAAAGGCGCGTCCGCCTGGATGAACACCCGCTTGACGCGGCCCCGATCGATGAAGTCGTCGATGTACTGCCCACCCCACGCCATGGAGAGCGTGTTGTTGATCTCCGCGGTCGCGAGGCCCAGCGCGGAGGCCTTCGCGACGTCGACGTCGATGCGGAACTGGGGCGTGTCGTCCTGACCGTTCGGACGCACGTTCGCGAGGAGGCCGTTCTGCGCCGCCGCGCCGAGGAACTGGTTGCGCGCCGCGGTCAGCGCCTCGTGGCCCAGGCCCACGTTGTCCTTGAGGAAGAAGACGAAGCCCGCCGAGTTGCCCAGCTCCGACACCGCGGGCGGTGGGAAGGCGAAGGCCAGCGCATCCTGGATCTGCCCCAGCGCCCCCATGGCCCGGCCCGCCACGGAGTTGACGCCGAGCTCCGCCGACTTCCGCTCGGACCAGTCCTTGAGGCTGATGAACGCGATGCCCGCGTTCTGACCGCTGCCACCGAAGCTGAAGCCCTGCACGCTGAACAGCGCGGCGACGGTGTCCTTCTCGTTCTCGAGGAAGTGTTTCTCGACACGCTCGATCACCTTCATGGTGCGCTCTTGCGTCGCGCCCACGGGTGTCTGCACCAGCGCGAACAGGAAGCCCTGGTCCTCGGACGGCAGGAAGGAGGTCGGCAGGCGCAGGAACAGCACCACCATCACCGCCACCATCGCGACGAAGACGAGCATGAAGCGCTTGCTCCGGGACAGGATGCCGCGCACCGCCCGCTGGTACTGAGCATTGCCCCTATCGAACCAGCGGTTGAACGCCCCGAAGAACCCCGTCTCCTTCGCGTGGTGCCCCTTGGGAATGGGCTTGAGCAGCGTCGCGCAGAGCGCCGGCGTGAGCACGATGGCGACGAGCACCGACAGCACCATGGACGTCACGATGGTCACCGAGAACTGCCGGTAGATGACGCCCGTCGAGCCCGCGAGGAACGCCATCGGCACGAACACCGCAGAGAGCACGACACCGATTCCGACGAGGGCGCTGGTGATCTGGTCCATCGACTTGCGTGTGGCCTCCAGCGGCGACAAGCCCTCCTCGCTCATCAGTCGCTCGACGTTCTCCACGACGACGATGGCGTCATCGACGAGCAGACCGATGGCGAGCACCATGGCGAACATCGTCAGCATGTTCGCCGAGTAGCCCAGGGCGGTGAGCACCCCGAGCGTCCCCAGCAGCACGACGGGCACCGCGATGGTCGGAATCAGCGTCGCGCGGAAGTTCTGGAGGAACAGGTACATCACCAGGAACACCAGGACGATGGCCTCGAGCAACGTCGAGATGACGCCCATGATGGCGACGCGCACGAAGGGAGTGGTGTCGAACGGCACCACCGCCCTCAGCCCCTTCGGCTCCAGCAGCGGCTTGAGCTCCTCCAGCGCCGCCGCGACCCCTTGCGCCGTGTCCAGCGCGTTGGCGCCGGTGGCCAGCGACACGGCGATGCCGGTTGCGGGCTTGCCGTTGAAGCGGCTGATGACGCTGTAGTCCTCGGAGCCCAGCTCCACCCGGGCCACATCCCCGAGCCGCAGCAGGGAGCCGTCGCCATTGCCACGCACGACGATGTCGCGGAACTGCTCCGGCGTCTGCAGACGATCCTGGGCGGTCACCGTCGCGTTGAGCTGCTGGCCCTTCACCGCGGGCGTTCCACCGAGCTGCCCCACCACGACCTGCTGGTTCTGGGCGCGGATGGCGGCGACGACGTCGCCTGGGGTGAGCGCATAGGTGTCGAGCTTGTTCGGGTCCAGCCAGATGCGCATCGCGTACTTCGTACCGAACACCTGGGTGCTGCCCACGCCCGGAACGCGGGCGATGGGGTCCACCATGTTCGTGCTGACGTAGTCCTGGATGTCGTCGCCTCCCATCTTGCCGTCCTCGGAGACGAAGCCAATCACCTGCAGGAAGCCCGTGCTGGCCTTGCTCACGGCGATACCCTGCTGCTGCACCGTCTGCGGCAGCAACGGCGTGGCGAGCTGCAGCTTGTTCTGCACCTGCACCTGCGCGATGTCCGGGTCGGTGCCGTTGCGGAACGTCAGGGTGATGGTCGCCGCGCCGTTCGACTCACTGGTCGCCGACATGTAGAGCAACCCATCGAGCCCCTTCATGCTCTGCTCGATGACCTGCGTGACGGAGTCCTCGATGGCCTTCGCCGAGGCCCCCGGGTAGACGGCGCCAATCGTCACCGTGGGAGGCGCGATGACGGGGTACTGCGCGATGGAGAGTTGGGTGATGGAGAGCGCGCCCGCCATCATGATGATGATCGCCAGGACCCAGGCGAAGATCGGACGGTCAATGAAGAATCGTGCCATGTGAAGGTCCCGTCACTCTTGCTTCTGCGCGGGGACCAGGGGGTCTGCTTCCCCTGGCTTCGCGACCGCGGGTGGGGCTTCCGTCGCCTGGACGGGCATCCCCGGTTGGATTTTCTGGAGGCCTTCGACAATCACCCGGTCACCCTCGACCAGGCCGCTGTCGACCAACCACTTGTCGCCCACCGTCCTGCTGGCCTGGACGACGCGAGGCTCGACCTTGCCGTCCTTGCCCACCACCAGGGCGGAGGCGTTGCCCTTCGGGTCCCTGGCGATGCCCTGCTGGGGAACGAGGAGGCCCTGCTGGCGCAGCCCGTTGCCGACGAGCGCGCGCACATACATGCCCGGCAACAGCGTCTGGTCGGGGTTGGGCACCGTCACGCGCAGCGCGAAGCTGCCCGTGCCCGGGTCCACCGTCACGTCGGAGAAGGTCAGCGAACCCGCGTGCTCGTAGCGGCTGCCGTCCTCGAGGAGGATGGTCACCGGCGTGCTGTCGGTGTTCTTGAGCGTGCCGGCGCTCAGCTCCTTGCGCAGCCGCAGCAGCTCGCCGCTGGACTGGGTGACATCGACGTAGAGCGGATCCAACTGCTGGACCACCGCGAGCGCCGTCGGCTGGTTGGCGGTGACGAGCGCGCCCTGCGTGACGGACGACTTGCCGATGCGCCCGGAGATGGGTGAGGTGAGGCGGGCGTGGCCTAACGTCACGTTCGCCCGCTGCAACGCGGCCTGGGCGGCCTTGACGTCGGCCTCGGCCATTCCCAGCGAGGCGACGGCCTTCTCGTTGTCCGCCGGGGTGACGGCCTCGAGCTTCGTCAGCTCAGCCGAGCGCCTGGCCGTCAGGGCGGCCGACGTCAAGGTCGCCTGGGCTCGCTCCAGCGCGGCCTTCGCGCTGCCGTAGTCCGCTCGGTAGGTCGCGTCATCGAGCTCGTAGAGCGGCTGCCCCTGCTTCACCACACCACCTTCGGTGAAGAGCCGGCGCTGGATGAGGCCGTTGACCTGGGGGCGAACCTCCGCCACGAGAAAAGCACTGGTGCGGCCTGGCAGCTCCCGGGTGAGGAGCACGGACTCGGCCTTGAGCGTGACGACGGTGACTTGAGACGGCCCGTAGGCCTCTTGCGGCGGGGCGGCTTTCTGACAGGCGGCCAGAAGCACGGCACCAGACGACATTCCAACGAGCGCCAGCCGAAGCGAGCGCGAGCGAGACCACATGAAAACCTCGGAGCGGGGATGGAAAGCAGGGCGCGAGCCTTCAGCGCGGCCCTTCCTCTACCGAATGCGCGAGTTCTCGCCACCAAAACCGCACGACCTTTGATGAGAGCCCCGCTGACGGAAAATCGCTGGACACTTACGAAAGTGCCCCCGGTAGTCTGACAGGGCCCAGTTATCCCGATTGGACCTGGAGCGCGGCTCCTTGAAATGGTTCGGCTCCAGCACAAGGAGTCGCGATGCCGCGCAGCCCGTCCCCCTCTCGTCGGAAGCAACCTCGCCAGCAGCGCGCACAGGCCACCTGCGACGCCATCCTCACGGCCACCGCCCGCATCCTCATCCGGGACGGCTACGAGGCCACGAGCACCAACCGGATCGCGCAGGAGGCCGGGGTCAGCATCGGCTCCCTCTACCAGTACTACCCGAACAAGGAGGGGCTGGTGTTCGCGGTGCTGGAGCACCACGGCTCCCAGTGGCTCGCGGGATTCGAGACGGCGTTGCACGACTCCGCCGCCTCGTCGCTGAACGTGGCGGTCCGCGCCATCATCCAGGAGATCATCACGCTCAAGCGGCTCCATCCCCAGCTCGATCCGCTCCGGTATGCGCTGCTGCCCGTGCTGCGTCCGCTCGGCTACGTGGACACGTTCGAGCAACAGCTCTTCCGCCTGGTGCGCGCGTTCCTCGCGACGCGCCTGGAGGAGATCCGGCCGCGTGAGCTGGACATGGCGGTCTTCATCATCGTCCACACGCTGGAGGCGCTGTGCCACGCCGCGGGGGTGGACCGTCCCGACTACCTCACGAACGAGGCGTTCCAGGAGGAGCTGTGCGCGCTCGTGCTCGGCTATCTGCGTCCCGAGCCCGCGGCCCTGCGCCACCCGCCCCACCGGTCCGCCGCGCCTCGACGCAAATATGAGCAGTAGCCCCGTGGAGCAGGCGCCGAGGGCCCCGTTCCCCTCGGTGGCGAGAATGTGAGCCCCCATGCGAGTTGAGCCGGGGTGCAATCAAATACATCCTGATTGCACCTCCAGCGCCTGTCTCGACGGCTCTCCTCTCCATGAATCTCCATCCCGATGACCAGCGGCGCGCGGCCGAGCACCACGAGCACGCGCTCAAAGCCTTTCCCTCCCTCACGCCGCCCCAGCTTGAAGCCATCCGCCACCGGGCCCGCGCCCTCCAGGAACAGTTCCGCGCCCACCCCGTGCTTCACGACACCGTCAACGTCCTGCTGCTCCTGGGTCTGTTCGCGGCGGATGTGCTGTCACTGACGCTGCTGCCTTCCGTGTTGCCCTGGGCGCTGTCGACCCCGGGAAACACCGCGCTCGCGGGGCTGGTGTCTGGCGCGGTGCACGGCTTCCTCGTGTGCGGCATCGTCACCTTCAGCGTCCACGAGGGCGCCGCGCACAACCTCATCATCATCGGCAGGGGCCGGCTGGCGAGCGGGCTGCGAGTCCTCGCGAACAATGCCTGCCGTCTCTTCCTCGCGGACCCGCTCCACTACACGGAGGCCCATGCGAGCCATCACCGGAGCCTGGGGACCCAGGACGACGGCTCCTTCACCCACTTCGTCCGCTTCCGCCGGCTCTTGGGCAGCCTGCTGCCACTGGCGCCCATGATCAGTCACTCCGACTACTTCCCGTGGCGCCCTCGGGAACACACGCGCAGCCGCAAGCTCTCCGTCGCGCTGACCAACGTGTACCTCGTGCTCTGCGCGGTGCTGGCGACGTGGCTTCATGGCCTCCTCTTCACGGGCGTGGCGTTGTTCCTCATCGGCAGTTGGCTCAGCTTCGTGCTGGACCGGCTGCGTGAGAGCACCGAGCACCTCTTCATGCCCCTGGACCGGGTGAATGGAACGCGGGAGCTGGGCCTGGGCTTCTGGGGACTGCTCCTCGGCGGTGGGCCGTGGGGCCAGCCCTGTCATCTGGCGCATCACCTGGCGCCCGCCCTGCCCTGGTACCAACAGCTCCGCCTGCACTTCTTCCTGCGCCGCGTATTGAGCCCGGAGCAGCGGCGTCACTTCTTCCTGCGGCCCGTCATCGGCCTCCCCTCGCTGCTCTGGCGATTGGCCACCGCTCCCGCGCGCGACTGAAAGGTCCAGCTCCATGAACTCCCTTCCTCCACGCGGCGATGCGCTCGCGACGGGTGCGTCCTTCGATGCCATCTTCATCGGCTCGGGCATCAGCTGCCTGGGCGCGGCGGCGGTCCTCTCGAAGCACGGCATGAAGGTGCTCGTGCTGGAGCAACACTCCATCGCCGGAGGCATGACCCACACCTTCCAGCGCAAGGGCTATGAGTGGGATGTCGGCGTGCACTGTCTGGGCAAGCTGCATGACCCGAACGCGCAACTGCGGCAGGTCTTCGACTACGTCACCGACGGTGCGCTCAGCTGGGCGCGCATGGCGCCTGTGTATGACCGGCTCGTCTTCGGCGACCGGAGCTACGACTTCGTCACCGGCGCGGAGGCATTCCAGGAGGAGCTGGGCCGCGCCTTTCCGTCCGAGCGCAAGGCCATCGCCACCTACGTGGGGCTGCTGCGCGGAGTGGAGCGAGCCTCGCAGCGCTACTTCATCCAGCACGTGCTTCCCCGCTGGTTGACGCCGCTCACCTGGCCCGTGCTCGGCTGGCCCTTCCGGCGTCACTCCAATCGCACGACGCGAGACGTGCTGCGCTCACTCACGTCGGACTCGCGACTGCTGGGAGTTCTCACCGGGCAGTGGGGCAACTACGCCCTTCCGCCTGGAGACAGCAGCTTCGCCATGCACGCGCTCGTGGCCGAGTACTACCTGGAGGGCGGCTGCTATCCGGTGGGAGGCGCCGGGAGCATCCTGAAACACATCACCCCGGTCATCACCCGCGCCGGAGGACTGCTTCGCGTTCGCGCCGAGGTGAAGGAAATCATCGTGCGCGACGGTCGTGCCCTGGGCGTGCGCCTGACGAACGGAGAAGAGCTCCTGGCTCGACACGTCGTCAGCGGCGCGGGCGCGGCGCGGACGCTGGGCGTGCTGCTACCGGAGCGCAGCCGGCCACCCGAGGCCGTGAGGGCACTCCAACGGATTCCCCAGTCCATCGGGCACCTCGGCCTGTACCTCGGCATCCGAGGCTCACCCGAGGAGGTGGGCCTGCCCGCCACCAACGTCTGGGTCCATGCCGGGTATGACCATGACGCGAACCTGCGCGCGTTCAGGAGCGACGCCTCGGCTCCGCTGCCTGTCGTCTACCTGAGCTCCTCGTCCGCGAGAGACCCCGCGTGGTCCCAGCGACACCCGGGACGCTCCACGCTCACCGCCTTGTGTCCCGCGCCCTACGAGTGGTTCGAGCGATGGGAGGGCACGCGCTGGCACCGAAGAGGGCCCGAGTACGAGGCCCTCAAGGCCCAGCTCACCGAGCGCCTGCTCTCCGTCGTCCTCGACCAGTTCCCCCAGCTTCGTGGGCGGGTGGAGTACCAGGAGCTGTCCACGCCGCTCAGCACGGCGCACTTCGCCCATCGGCCGCGAGGCTCCATCTATGGGCTGGAGCACAGCCCGGAGCGCTTCCGCCAACCCTGGCTCCGCTCGCGACTCCCCATCCGCGACCTGCTCCTCGTCGGGCAGGACGCCGTCTCCGTGGGCGTCGGCGCGTCGCTCATGTCCGGCGTGCTCGCCGCCTCCATCATCCTGCGGCGCAACGTCCTCGGCGACGTCGCGCGCTAGCCCTCCCACCTCCCTCACCACTTCCGACGGCGCCCGAGAACCGGACAGCCGCTGTGCCGGCGCATGCCCGGACGCTCCTAGCTCGCGCGAAAGGATCCACCATGAAGCCCTCACTCCGATTGCTCCAGACCCTCCTGCGAGGACCCTCACGAGGACGACTGGCCCCCCTGGAAGAAAGCGTCACGCACTGGCGCGTCCTGCCCACGGACCTGGACCTCTTCGGCCACATGAACAACAGCCGCTATCTGGCGATGATGGACCTGGGCCGCGTGGACCTGCTCGTGCGCGCGGGGCTCCTGTCGGACCTGCTCCAACACCGCTGGGTCGTTCCTGTCGGCGAGACGTCGCTCCAGTTCCGAGGCTCACTGCGCCTGTTCGAGAAGTACGAACTGGGCACCCGACTGGTCGCCTGGGACGAGCACTGGCTCTACTTCCAGCAGGAGTTCCGAAGACCCTCGGAGCCCGAGCGCCCCGTGGCCACGGGCTATGTGCGCGCCGTCTTCCGTGACGCGAAGGGCACCATTCCACCGGCCCGCATCATCCACACCGTGCTGGGACATGAGCTGCGAAGCCCGGAGCCTGGCGAGGAGCTGCGTCGACGCTTCGGCCTGAATGGTGCTCCCACGGCGCCCACGCGTGAGCCCCTGGCCATCGTCGGCATCGGTTGCCGCCTCCCCGGCGGCATCGAGGACACGGACGGCTTCTGGAAGGTGCTGATGGAGGGCCGCGAGTGCATCGTCGACATCCCCGAGGAGCGCTGGGACCCGAAGAAGTTCCACGATGCCTCCGGCAAGGCTCCGGGGCGAACGGCCGTGCAGCGCGCGGGCCTGCTCCAGCAGGACCTCCGCGAGTTCGAGCCGGGCTTCTTCGGCATCACTCCACGCGAAGCCAATGCCCTGGACCCACAGCAGCGCTTGATGCTGGAGGTCTCGTGGGAGGCGCTCGAGGACGCGGGAGTGCCGCCCGGCTCACTGGCGGGCAGCCGCACCGGCGTCTTCGTCGGCGGCTTCATGATGGACAACCTCATCCTGCACGCGAGCCCGGACAACCGGGAGCGGCTCGACAGCCACTCGGCGACGGCGAGCACGCTGACGATGCTCTCCAACCGGCTGTCGTACTTCTATGACTTGCACGGCCCCAGCGTCTCCATGGACACGGCCTGCTCGTCCTCGCTCGTCGCGCTTCATATGGCGTGTCAGAGCCTGTGGGCGAAGGAGAGTGACTCGGCGCTCGTTGGAGGCGTCAACGTCCTCCTCCTCCCGGAGACCCAGGTCACCATGTCCAAGGGGCGCTTCCTCTCCCCCCGAGGGCGCTGCCACGCGTTCAGCGACCAGGCCGACGGCTACGTGCGCGCGGAGGGCGCCGCGGTGCTGGTCATCAAGCCCCTGTCGTCCGCCCTTCGCGATGGCAATCCCATCCATTCACTCATCCTGGGCACCGCTGTGAATCAGGACGGACGGACGCCGGGCATCACCGTGCCCAACGCGGAAGCGCAGGTGGCGGTGATGCGTGAGGCGTACGCGAAGGCAGGCGTCGACCCGCTGCGCGTCTCGTATGTCGAAGCGCACGGCACGGGCACGCCCGTGGGCGACCCCATCGAAGCGCGAGCCATCGGCACGGTGACAGGCGTGGGACGCGGTGACGGCGAGCGCTGCCGCATGGGCTCGGTGAAGACGAACCTGGGCCACCTGGAAGCAGCGGCGGGTATGGCGGGTGTCATCAAGGCGGCCCTCGTCCTCAAGCACGGCACCGTGCCGCCGCACCTGCACCTGGAGAAGGTGAACCCCCAGATTCCGCTCGATGAACTCGGCCTGCACATCCCCACGCGTCCGGAGCCGTTGCCGCGCGGGACGGAGCCACGCATCGCGGGAGTGAACTCCTTCGGCTACGGGGGCACCAACGCGCATGTCGTCCTGTCCGAGCCACCTCCACGCGTGGCCACCCTGACACCCCGACGACCCGAAGGACGCCCGCTCGTGCTGCCCCTGGGCGCGAAGTCGCCCGAGGCCCTGTCCGCGCTCGCGGGCCGCTACGCCACCTGGTTGGAGACAGGGCGTGGCACGCCCGAGCAACTCTGCCGCGACGCGGCCGTGCATCGCTCGCACCCGCGCCACCGACTGGCCATCCGTGGCACGAGCAGGGACGCGCTGGTGACCTCCCTGCGCGCCTTCGCGAGCGGTCAGCGCGATGTCCCCGGTCTGGACTTCGTCGCGGAGCCTCCCGAGGGACGCAAGGTCCTCTTCGTCTACACGGGGATGGGCCCGCAGTGGTGGGCGATGGGGCGACAGCTCCTGGCCACCGAGCGAGTCTTCCGCGACGCCGTCGAGGAGTGTGATGTCCTCTTCCGCGAGCTGGCGGGGAGGTCCATCGCCGAGGAGCTGACGCGGGATGCAGCGGCTTCGCGAATCACCCGTACGGAGGTGGCGCAGCCCGCCAACGCGGTGTTGCAGGTGGCGCTCACGCGGTTGTGGGCGTCGTGGGGAATCATCCCTGACGCAGTGGTGGGGCACAGCATCGGCGAGGTCGGCGCGGCGTGGGCCTCCGGAGCGTTGGACCTGAGAGACGCGCTGCTCACCGCCTTCCATCGCAGCAGGCTCCAGCAACGGCTGGCGGGGCATGGCGCCATGCTGGCCGTGGGACTCGGGCCGGACGAAGCGCTCGAGTGGGTCGAGCGTCACGGTCCTGGCATCGCCGTCGCGGCCATCAACAGCGCGCGCTCCGTCACCCTCGCGGGCGAGCGAGCCCCGCTGGAGCGCGTGGCCTCCGAGCTGGCCTACTCCCAGCGCTTCCACCGCTTCCTCCAGGTGGAGGTCCCGTATCACAGCCCGCTGATGGACCCGCTCCAGGGAGAGCTGCTCACCGCCCTGTCACCGCTCCAACCGCGCGCGCCTCGCATCCCCATCTACTCGACGGTGTCTGGTCGGCGCATGGAGCCGAGCGAGCGTCATGACGCCACGTACTGGTGGAACAACGTCCGAGGCTCGGTGCGCTTCGCGGATGCGCTTCGGCAGGCCGTGGAGGACGGGCACGGGGCGTTCGTCGAGATAGGGCCCCATCCGGTGTTGGCCTCGTCCATCCGGGATGTGCTGGGCACGGCCAAGGCACGCGGAGAGGTCATCGCATCGCTCGTGCGTGAGGCGCCCGAGCAGGAGACGATGGCCGCCGCGCTCGGACGACTTCATGTCCTGGGGGCGGGTGTCTCGTGGGCGGGATATTTCGGAGCGGGAGCCTACTCGGGAGCCCCTCGCACGCCGTGGCAGCGAAAGGTCTACTGGGAGGAGAGCCTGCGCTCCGCGCGTCGGCGGCGCGCCTTCGTGGGTCATCCCCTGCTGGTGGACTCCGAGCAGGGCCCGTCCCCTACGTGGACGGCGGAGCTGAACCTCGCTGCACTGCCTTATCTCGCGGACCATCGAGTGGCCGGCAGCCTCCTCTTTCCGGGCGCGGGACACGTGGAGCTGGCGCTGGCCGCGAGGCACGCGCTCACGGGGGATGCGCGCTGCTGCATCGAGGAGTTGGAGCTCTCGTCGGCGGTGCTGCTCCGTGAAGACTCAAGCCCACGAGTGCGACTGAGCTTCTCGTCGGAGACGTCCTCCTTCCACATCCAGCGGCAGGACGAGGAGCAGCAGCCCGTGGTGTGTGCCCGAGGCAAGCTGGCCTCCGCAGGACAGGGAGCCCGCACCGTGAGCGTCGCGGCGCTCCGAGCGCGACTGTCGGACCTGACGGACACCCACACGCTCTATGCCGCGCTGGAGCGCCGAGGGTTGAGCTACGGCCCGTCCTTCCGCGCGGTGGCGGCACTGCACCGCGCCCCCGGAGAGGTGCTCGCGCGGCTGTCCCTCCCCTCTTCCGTGGACGAGCGGGGCTACCACCTGCATCCCGTGTTGCTCGATGGCGCGTTCCACAGCCTCATCGCCGCGGCGACGGAGGACACGAATCACGACATCGTGCCCACGGGCATCGAGCGCATCCAGGTGCTCGGCGTCCCGGGGCGAGAGCTGTTCGCCCATGGGCGACTCCTCTCGGTGCGCGGAGCCACCCTGCGTGGGGACATCACGCTGATGTCCGACGACGGCACCGTCGTGGCCGAAGTCACCGGCTTCACGTGCCGCTTGTTACCAAGGGCCGCCTCGGACGATGCCGCGCTGTTGGAGCGCTCCGTGTACCTGCGTCAGTGGGAGCGAATCGAACCCTCGGAGCCCGGGGTGCATGAAGAGGTGACGTGGGTGGTGCTGGGTGGCTCGGTGCCGGAGACAGGCGCGCGTGGCTGGCACCACGTCCCCGACTCCACCGCGCTGCACTCGATGCTCGGAGGGCTGCCGGAACAGGAGCGCGTTCGGCTCGTCGACTTGCGATGGATGGCCTCGCCTCCCGAGAGCGAGACCCCGGTGGAGCGAGGAACGGAGGCGGCGGACACGCTCTTGAGAGGAGTCCAGTCACTGCTTGCGGGCCGGATTGAGCGCTACTACCTTGTCACTACCCGCGCCGAGACAGTGCCTGTTGGAGGGCAGTCGAACCTGCCTTCGCTGGAACATGCGCCGCTGCTCGGTCTGGCCCGGACGGTCATGACGGAGCGACCCGACCTCCGCCTCACCTGGATGGACCTCGACGCGGCTCCGTCGAGTGTGGAGGCCCTGCTGGTCCGCCTGCGGGGGCTCGGCATGGAGCAGGAGGTCGCCGAGCGCGATGGGCTGTTCCATGCCGCGCGCCTCGTCCACGGCACGTTCCTGGCCTCCCCATCCCTCACGGAAGGCCCACCGCTGATGCCAGTCCCCGAAGGCATGGGCCACGAGCTGGTGCTCGGAGAGGAAGGGCGACTCGACACGCTCGTGTTCGTGCCTCGCGAGCGGCGCATTCCCGGTACCGGTGAAGTCGAAATCGAGGTCGAGACCACCGCCCTGGGATTCAAGGACATCATGAAGGCCCTGGGGCTGCTCTCCGAGCGCGTGAAGCAGAACACCTATATCGGCGACGCCATTGGAATGGAGGCAGCCGGACGCATCAGCGCTGTGGGTGCGGGAGTGACGGACTTCGCGGTGGGAGACCGCGTCTACGGCGTCGCCCCTGGCTTCGTGGCCTCCCACGTGGTGCTGCCCGCCGGGCATGTGGTGAAGCTCCCCGAGCGCCTGTCGTTCGAGCAGGGCGCCAATCTCATCGTCTTCATGACCGTGTACCACGCGCTCGTTCGAGTGGCCCGACTGCGCCGGGGAGAGCGAGTCCTCATCCATGGCGCCACGGGTGGCGTCGGGCTCGCGGCCATCGAGGTCGCCCGCTGGTGCGGCGCGGACATCATCGCGACGGCGGGCAGTGAGGAGAAGCGTCAATACCTGCGCGAGCACGGCATCACGCACGTGAGCAACTCCCGAGACGTGAGCTTCGCGGACGACGTCCACACCTGGACGGGCGGGCGCGGCGTGGACGTGGTGCTGAACTTCATGCCCGGTGAAGTCATGACGCGGAGCCTCGGCTGCCTGGCCCCTTTCGGCCGGTTCATCGAGCTGGGCAAGGCCAGCTTCGAGCAGGACGAGCTGCTCCGCCTGCGGCCCTTCAACGAGAACCTGATGTACGCGGCCGTGGACTTCGACAGGCTCCTGGAGAGTCGCCCCGAGGAGGTGCGCGAGCTGTACCAGGAGGTGCTGCGACGCTTCGAGGAAGGGAGCTTCCTGCCCCTGCCCTCCCGCTCCTGGCCCGCGAGTCAGGTGGAGGAAGCCTTCCGGACCATGGCGAGAGGCAAGCACATCGGCAAGGTGTGCATCTCCCTGAAGGACCCGGAGCTGCGTGTCCGTCCGCCAGCTCGGAGTGAGAGACTTGCACCCGACGCCACCTATCTCGTCACCGGTGGCCTCGGAGGGTTTGGCCTGGAGGTGGCGCGCTGGCTCGTGGAGCAAGGCGCACGGCACCTGGTACTGGTGAGCCGGCGGGGCGCCCAGTCAGAGGAGGCTCGTGAGGCCCTCGCCGCCTGGAGCACTCGCGGCGTCAGGGTTCTCCCAGTGTCGGCGGACGTGGCCCGGTACTCGGACCTGGAGCAGGTCTTCACGCGACTCCACGCCGAGTTCCCGCCGCTGCGAGGCGTCTTCCATTGCGCGGTCGCGATGGACGACAAACCCCTGGAGCGCCTGGACCGGGCTTCGTTGGAGCGCGTGATGGCCGCCAAGGCCCAGGGCGCCTGGAACCTGCATCTGTTGACCCGCGCGTTACCGCTCGAGCACCTGATTCTCTTCTCCTCCATCTCCTCGCTCATCGGCAACGCGGGGCAAGGCAGCTACGTCGCGGCGAACGCGTTCCTGGACCAGCTCGCGGTGTACCGGCGTCAGCAAGGCCTGGCGGCGACAGCGCTCCAGTGGGGAGCATTGGGTGAAGCGGGGCTCGTCGCGCGCAACGCGAACGTGGCACAGCACCTCGAACACCTGGGGCTGCGCGGACTGTCCACCCGTGCCGCGCTCCAGGCCATGGGGCGCATACTGGACGCCCCTCCGGTGCAGTTGGCCATCGCGGACGTGGACTGGCACAGACTGGGGGCGGCGCTCGTGCCCTGGAGCGGAGCGCGTCGCCTCGTCGGGCTGATGGAAGCACCAACACAGTCCCCGAGCCACGAGCCGAGCGCCTTCGCGGGCCTGGACGAGGACGCCCGACGCGGGCTCATCACCCAAACGCTCTCTCGAATCGTCGCGAGGGTCATGCGCACCCAGGAGGGCGCACTCAATCCCACCCAGCCCCTCCGTGAGCTGGGAATGGACTCCATCATGGCCCTGGAAATCGTCACGGCGGTCGAAGGCCAGCTGGGAGTGAAGCTGTCCACGATGGAAGTGGTGAGCGGTCCGTCCCTCCGGGAACTGGCCACGCGGCTGCTCGGACAGTCCCTGAATGCAGTGCCCGGGAGTATCGCCCGGGCTCAATGAAATACACCCAGAGCCTCCTCGCCAGTACGCCATGAGGTCCTGGCGAGGGGGTTTCCTGCTCAGGGCACCGAGGCGCGCTGCTGCGCGAGGAGCCAGTCCCAGAACGCATAGTTGTTGTACTGCTGCGTCCAGCAGTCATGGGCAGAGCCCGGCAGCACGGTGAGCCTGGCGATGGCGGTTCCGGTCGCCACCACCCCGGCCTGCGGCACCCACGTGGGGCTGGCCGCGCCGGGGAACAGATAGGTCTGGGTCGCGGTCGGCTGCGCCACCGCCACCAGCTGGAACTGCCCATAGTTCTTCGTCACGCCCTGCATCCACGAGCGCTCGGCGGACAGCGACGAGCCGTCCGCATACGAGTGCACCGCCCACACGGGCACGTTCAACAGCTTGGTGATGGTGGGCCCGGGAGCACCGATGTTCGTGGCCATGGGCGCCAGCGCGGCCAGCCGGTGGCCGTACTCATACGCATACTTCCAGCTCCCGTAACCACCGTAGCTGAGGCCCGTCAGGTAGATGCGCCGGGTGTCCACCCGGTAGTTGGCCACCAGGAAGTCGACGAACGTGTTGAGATCCGCCGGCACCCAGTTCGTCGGTGCGCGCGGCGAGAAGACCAGCACCTGCTTCTGACCGAAGTACGCCTTGCCCTCGCTCGTCGTGCGGATCTTCTTCAGCGCCCCATGGCGGGTGACCACCTCCAAGAGGTTCGCCTCCGTGGTGGACGTGCCGAACTCCGTCAGGCCATTCAGATGGATGATGACGGGATAGGTCGTGTCAGGAGACGTCAGGTAGCCGGGCGGCAGGTACTCCGCGTAGCCGTAGATGGCCCCCGTGCTCGCGGGCAGTCGTGCCACGACCTGGTCCTCGGTCGTGATGACGACCCTCGCGGACTGCGTGCCCCACTGCTCGGCGTCGCCCTCCTCCAGGCCGCCTCCGCAGGCAAGGGTCCCCAGCGCAATGAACAGCGCAATCACTCTGAGCCGCATGGTGTCCTCCGTCGATGAACTCCTACCCCTCTCCAAGTCTGCACAACAAGCTATCCCAGCGAAAGCCGTCTTCATAAATCAGAGGGCGTTTACAACCTGGATACACATGACCCCACCGCCCATGCTTCAACGTTCTTGCCTGACTTGAATCAATCCAAAGATTGACATGGTGAAATCGCCGCTCCCAATGTGGGTCCCTCGCCGACGTTGGCGACGCTCAATACAGAGGACCGTTCCATGTCGAAATCGAACCCATCAGCGCCGACCCTATTCAGTCGCCTGTTGCCAGCACTCACCGCGCTCGCCCTGGCGACCTCCGCGCCGACCGCCAACGCAGCCTCGGCTGTCTACGGCGGCGGCCCGTTCTATTCCGGTGGTACCGCGGTGATGGATGACCTGCGCGCCTCGGGCTTCACCACGGTGATGCTGTGGAGCTTCCACATCGAGGACAACGGCGACCTCGTCTACAACGACATCCCCGTGGTCAAGAATGGCGCCTACATGGGCGATGCCGCGTGGCCAACCCGGCTGGCGACGCTCAAGACCGCGCCCACCTCCATCAATCGCATCGAAGTGTCCATCGGCGCCTGGAGCGTTCCTGACTTCGAGCGCATGGCCAGACTGGTCAACGGCACCGCCACTGGCTGCGGCACCACCCTCGTCTGCGGCACCGGCAGCAACAGCATCCTGTACCGGAACTTCCAGGCGCTGAAGGCCGCCACCGGCGCGGACGCGGTGAACTTCGATGACGAGAGCGCCTACGACCTCGCACCGACCACGACCTTCGGGCAGATGCTGATCGGACAGGGCTACAAGATCACTTTCGCGCCGTACACCCAGCAGACGTTCTGGCGGAACCTCAAGGACAACCTCGGCAGCGCGGTCGATAAAATCTACCTTCAGGTCTACGACGGCGGCGCCGGCAACAACCCGGCGAGCTGGAACACCTCGATGGGAATGACGGTGGACCCGGGCCTCTGGTCCAGGCATGGCAACGGCTGCGCGTCGGGCGACAGCCCCTCCTCGGTGCAGACCCGGATGAGCGGCTGGAAGACCAGCGCGGGCATCCGTGGCGGCTTCATGTGGCTGTATGACGACATCCAGCGGTGCACCGCGCAGGGAACGACGGCGCAGTACGCGGCGGCGATCAACACCGCGGTCAGCGGCAACACGCCGCCTGTCGCCAACTTCGGCGTCACCGTCAGCAGCCTCACGGCGACCTTCAGCGACGCCTCCACCGACGCCGACGGCACCATCACCTCGCGCAGCTGGAACTTCGGCGACGGCGGCACCTCCACCGCGACCAACCCTTCGCGCACCTACGCGACCGCCGGCAACTACAACGTCACCTTGACCGTCACCGACAACGGCGGCGCGAGCCATACCAAGACCCAGACGGTGTCGGTCGGCGGGGGCTTCATCAACCTGGCGTTGAACAAGCCCACCACCAGCTCCACCGCGTGCAACAACAACGAGTCGGCGGCCAAGGCGGTCAACGGCAGCGTGTCGGGCGGCACCACCGACAAGTTCTGCTCACTGGCCGCGGCGGCGTGGATGCAGGTCGATCTGGGCTCAGCGCAGACGGTCAGCAGCTTCACCGTCAAGCATGCAGGGGCGGGAGGTGAGTCGACGACCTGGAACAGCAAGGCGTTCACCATCCAGACCTCAAGCAACGGGACCACGTGGAGTACGCCCGTCACGGTGAGCAGCAACACCGCCAGCAGCTCGACGCATGCCATCACCGCGACGTCGGCGCGCTACATCAAACTCAACGTTACGACGCCGACCCAGAACGGCGACCCGGCGACGCGAATCTACGAGTTCGAGGTTCGCTGAACCTTCGACGTTGAAGCCGACCCGCGCCGCGTCACTGTCGCGGGTCGGCCTCACCCGGGGTCGTGGTAGCTTCCCGAGGTCCTTCACCGAACCCGGAAGTGCCTGCCCATGCGGATGTCCTGGAACCGCTTACCAAGCTGTCTGCGAACCGTGGCCCTGGCCGCGACCTGCGCGCTCTTATCGGGCTGCGGTGAAGAAGCGTTCGTCCCCACGACCCGACAGGTCACCAGACACGTGGTCGCCCCCACCTGCGAGGACATGGCGTTCTCGTACACCTCCGAGGTGGAGGGATTGGCCGACTATGTTCCCACCTGCTTCCCTCCGTACTTCTACCAGCACGAGGGGTACTTCCTGACGTCCACCCGTCAGGCCGTGCCCAGGCTCGAGAAGACGTGTGGAGCCTTCCGCATCCTGTTCGTGTTCTTCGACACCGAAGCTCACCGGACCCTGCTTCTCCAGAACCCCACCCTCTCCGAGCAGGTGAAGTCGCAAATCCAGACGGATGTCCGGTCCGCGTTGTCGTGGGCGCTCTTTGGCTATGGTCCCCAGCAGGTCTTCAGTCCTCGCTCCGTCCTGCCTCCGGTCACCTTCCAATACGACGTGAAGGTCTCCCCTCTGGAGAGTTCTTCCGCGCTGGGCAACGAAGCAACGGCGGATTTCAGCGGCTACGACGCCATCGTGTTCCTGGAGACGCTCCCGGGAGACGTCTCGGGCTCCGGAGTCCTGCGATGGCCACAAAATCATCCCATCTTCAGGACGGATGAGCCGCTCGTGCTGCGTATCAATCCGCGCGCCCTGAGCCCGGGGCTCTTCTACAACGAATTGTTCCGACGCAACGTGCCGGTCTACCTGGCCCAACACCTCGTAGGCCCCCCGACCTTCGTGGAGGAGAACGGCATCCTCTACAACCGGACGCCCATCACCAACCCACGCAACGGCTGGGTGCTGCGCAAGGAGGACTTCGCGCTGCTCTCGGACATGCTCAATGGCTGGCATGACGTGGATGGGGATGGCATCCCGGAATGCCAGGACACGGAGATCGAGTCGCGTCCCGACAACGTGGACGCGGACTGGGTCCCGGACCTCATCGACCCGGACCTGGCCCAGGACAACGGTCCGTTCGTCTGGACGCGAGGCTGACGGGCGGGTCCTGGATTCTCCTGGGGCTTTGCCCCGAGAATCGCGCGCATCGACGCTCTTGAGGCGTCGCCGTGCTCCCGGCGGTCCTTCATGGCCAACGCAGCCTCCCAGCTCACCGTTCCCCAGCCTCGTGTGCCCCTGGCGCGGCTGCGCGATGCCGCCAACCTCCTGGCCTCGCTCGCCCCAGGCGCGCTCTTCTGCGTGGCGCTGGCGGTGGTGTCGAGCCAGCCGCGCTTCTCCTGGCTCGCGGAGCCCCTGCGCTACCCCTGGGAGCTCTGGGTGATTGCGCTCGCCGGGACGACCGCGACAGTCGCCGGCGTGATGGACTGGCGCTACCACCGCGTGGCGCAGCTCCGAGTCGGCCCCAATGAACACCGCGCGGAGTTCCTCGCCCTCGCTGGCGGCGGCTTCCCGCTCTTCCTGTTGATGTGCGCCGCCTCGGTGGCACACCGGCCTGTCGTGTTCCTGCTCCCCGTGCTCGTCGTCCTCATGGGGACGGTGGTCCTCATCTGCTACGACGAGTTCGTCTTCCACCGTCGGCGGTGCGACCGCTGGGAGTCCTTGCTGCATCGCACCCTGCTCCTCGGCCATGCGACGGCGTTCCTCGCATGGGCCCACTTCTGCTTCGTTCGCGAGCACCTTCATGGCTGAGCACTCGCGCTCTCCATGGCGGCGAGGACTGGAGCTGCTGGCGCGCGCCGCCCACCTCTACGACGCCCCAGGCTCGACGCTCGCCCACGAAGCCCGGAGCGCATGGCGTGGGGGCTTCGCCAGCAGCGCGACGTGGATGGCCCACGCGCTCACTCAGGTCCGCGGGCGTCCCGTCCTCGCCACGCTTCCACACGCCGGCCGATGGGGCGCGTTCAAGTATGGCTGTGCGCTCCTCGCGGCCCTCTGTTGCTGGGGACTCGCCGTGGGCCTCGGGCTGCCGCACGTTGTCGGCCTCGCGCTGGCGGTGCTCGCGTTCTACGCCGCCGAGGTCCAGGGCCTCTTCCTATTTCCCCTGCTGATGGACGGCGTCGAGCACCCGTGGCGCAGCGGACGCGCGTTGCTGCGCCGAGCAGGCGGCACCCCGGGCGCTGTGGGCACGGTGCTCATGCTGGCCGGAGTGATGCTCCTCGGGGGACTCGTCGGTCGCGGCTGGGTCCGCTGCTGGTGCCTGGGCTGCCTCGCGGTGGTGCACTGGTACGAGGACCTGCGAGCGTGAGGCTCGCGGAGCTGTGGAATCGAGGCCTCGCACGCGCTGTGGACTCCGTGCGCGTCAACACCGTGGCGCTGGAGGCCCGTCAGGACATCTCGCTCTGGCACAAGCAGCGTCGGCTCGGCATGGGCGCGGTGATTGCGGCGGGCAATGTCTTCCTGCGCCTGTCTCGCAGCCACATCCGGATGTTCCCCTCGGCGAAGCACTGGCGCGACTGGGAGCTGTCCACCTTCGCGCTCCTCCACCCGGGCCGTACCGCCGAGGCACGGGGGCAACGTGCCGTCGCACTGGAAGCCCTTCCAGGTGAGCGCCTCGACCTCCTGCTCGCGCAAGGACGATTGACACAGGCCATGGTGGAGGCCGCCGCACGCGAGCTGCACCGGGCCCATGGCCTGACATCACCCCAGACTTCGCACCCGTGGTCCCACGGCGATGCCCACCTGAAGAACGTCCTCTATGACAAAGCCGGGCAGCGCGCCTGGCTCATCGACTTCGAGACCGAGCACGACGCGCACCTCTCCGCCGACGCGCGACACGCGGATGACCTGTTCGTCTTCCTGCTCGACCTGAGAGGGCGCGCGACGCGGGAACAGGCCCTCTCCCTCGCGATGGCCTTCCTGCGCGCCTACGCCGAGCCCGGCGTGCTCAAGGCCCTGCAAGCCCGCCTGCGGCCACCTCGAGGACTGGAGCGCGCCCTCTGGAAGAGCCGCTCACATCACCTTCCAGAGGCTCAGCTCCTCGAATGGCTGGAGGACCTCCGCCACAGCGGCGTCACCGGCACACGCTCCAGGATTCCAGAGCCGAACACGCGGTCCAGCTCCAGGTAGTCCATGTGCACGTAGCCGATGTGACACCCGCACGTCGCCTTCGCGCACGGCCGGGGCCTCAGCGCCTGGTCGAAGTCCGGCGCATAGATGTTTCCAATCGGCTCATCGATGAAGTGACACCGGCGCGCCGTGCCCTCTCCATCCACGGAGATGACCGACTCCCCTCCCCTGCACGCACGACCCAGGCTGGGATGCCGCACGTTGTTCACCGGGAACAACGGGTCCACGGCCGTGAAGCGCGCCACGTCCTCGGGCGTGTACGGCTCCTCCTGCCCGTCCTTCACCGCGTTGATCCACAGGTACGTGTCGTCGGACAGCTCGCGGCGCAGCGCCTCCGCCTCCTCGGCGAAGCGCAGGAACCCCACCATGCCCGCGCTGTGCCGCACACCCAGCGCCGTCAGCGTCTCGCACTGCGCCACGAAGCGACGGCGCTTCATCCACTCGGGATGGTACGTCGCCCAGATGCCGAGCTTCTCCGCGCGACAGTCCTTCACCCAGTCCAGCTTGCACGACAGGTTCGTCTGCGCCGCCACCCGCTCCACGTGCGGCAGCTGCGTCAGCCTCGCCAGCGCCTGCTGATACCAGGGCCAGATGAGCGCCTCGCCCCACGGCGTGAAGAACACGGACACCGTGTCTCCCGTGCGCGCCTCCACCCACGACAGGAACCGCTCCAGGTCCGCGCGGTCCTTCTCCAGCTCCTCGTCCGTGTGCTTCCACTTGCCGAAGGGACAGTACTCGCAGCCGTAGTTACAGCTCGACAACGGACCCCGGTAGAGCACGGTGAGCTTCATCGCCAGGAGTACTCCTGTGACAGCTCACGCACCCCCGTCGAGTGCAACCAGGGCCCCAGCAGGTCCGAGAGCTCCACGCCCGCCGGAGTGAGCCGCAGCGCCGTCCCGTCCCGCAGCGCCAGCCCGTGCACCTCCAGCTCCAGCAGCTCCGGGAAGTCCTCCAGCACGTCGGTGCAGAACTGCTCGCGGTACGTCGCGAAGTCCACGCCCTCCGCCAGGAGCGACAGCAACATGTACCGCCGCCGCCGCTCCTCGCTGTCCAGCCGGAAGCCGTACCCCACCTCGCCGAAGGACTCCGCCGTGCGCGCGCTGTACGACGCGATGATGGAGCGCACCTCGCGCGAGCCGACGGCGTACTCCGACGAGTAGTGCACCTGCCCTGTGTACGAGCGCGCCCCGCACCCCAGCCCCACCATGCCGTCCTCCTGGCAGCGGTACACCGGGCCTCCCGCGTCCGGCGCGTGGCGAGCGCGGAACATGCGCATGGACACCTGCGTGTAGCCCTGGGACAGGAGGAACTCGCGGCCCGCGCGATACAGCGCGATTCGCAGGTCATCCCACGCGCGCGCCTTCTTCCCCAGGAAGGTGAGCGGGCGCACATAGAGCGGATAGAGGTAGATCTCCTCGGGCGTGAAGCGCAGCGCCTGCTGGATGGAGTACAGGAACGTCTCCACCGTCTGGCCCTCCATGCCGTAGATGAGGTCCAGGTTCAGCGTCGGGAACCCCGTGGAGCGGATGAGGTCCAGTGCCGCCTCCACCTGCGCTGTCTGCTGGGGCCGCTTCACCGCGGCCACCTCCGCCTCGATGAAGCTCTGCACGCCGATGCTCACCCGGTCCGTGCCGCGCGAGCGCAGCGCCCGCAGCTTCTCCGCGTCCACCGTCTCCGGAGACACCTCCACCGAGACGGGGATGTGGTGCGGGTCCGCGCCCAGCACCTTCTCCGCCAGGTCGAAGACGCGATGCAGCCCCGCCACGTCGAGCAGCGTGGGCGTGCCCCCCCCCACCGCGAGCCGCGCGAAGCTCGCCGTCCCCAGCGCGGCCTTCACCCGGTGCGCCTCGCGCTCCAGCGCCCCGAGGTAGCCGTCCACCACGTCCTGCTTCGGCCCCGCCGCCGTGAAGAGATTGCAGAAGCCACAGCGCATCTCGCAGAACGGGACGTGGAAGTAGAGGAACAGGGCATCCCGCCGCTCCTCGGCCCACACCGACTCCAGCGAGAGCGCAGGTGTGAAGGGCCGGTAGGCCGTCTTGTGCGGGTAGCCATAGAGGTACGCCACGTACGGCGTCTCCCCCAGCATCTGCTCCAGGCGCGTCATGGTGAGGACTCTCACGACAGGGTGAACTCGGCGTAGGGCACCGTCCAGACGACGGGGTGGCCCACGCGATGACCGTTATAACCGTCCTCGCCGTACGCCGTGCCGTGGTCCGAGCAGACGATGCAGAAAGCCGGCCCCCGGCGCCGCAACGCGGCGAAAAGAGGTGGAAGCTGACTGTCCACGTATTCCAGGGCTGCCGCGTGGGACGCGACGGAGTCCTCGGTGGCCCCGGGCAAGTAGTGGCGATTGGGCTGGTGCAGCGCGGAGACGTTGATGAAGAGGAACACGCGCTGCTCCGGGGGCACGACCTCCAGTCGCTGGACGGCCAGGGACACCTGGTGCTCGGTGGAGCGAGGCTCGCGCACCCCCAGCTCCGGGCTCCAGTGGCTCTCCGCGAAGAGGCTCGGCAGCACGCTGCCCAGGGGATTGAGCTTGTTGAAGAAGCCCACGCCGCCAATGCACACGGTGTGGTACCCGTGCGCCGACAGGCCCGTGACGAGGTCCGGCGCGTCCAGCACGCAGGTGCCCTGCCCCGTCGTCTCGCTGCCCTCGAAGCGCATGGAGAACAGCCGAGCGTGCCTGCCTGGTCGCGCGGGGGTGGGCAGGAAGCCCGCGAAGAAGGCGTGGTGCGCGGCGTAGGTGAAGCTCGCGGGCGAGTGGCGCTCCTCCCACTGGCCTCCCGGCATCAGCGCGGCCAGGTGCGGGATTCGCCCCGCGGTGGCCAGCTCGGTCGCCACGTCGTGGCGCAGGGTGTCCAGCGTGAGGAAGAGCAGGTCGTGCGAGCCGACCACCGTGTTCATATCCATGTCGAGAGCACTTCCGCGAGGGACTCGTGTCGCGAGGTGATGCGCTCCACCGTGAAGGTCGGCGGCGGCAGCGCCTCGGGCCACTCCCGTCCATGGGAGACCCAGCACGTGGTGAACCCCATCCGCGTGGCGCCGACGATGTCCCGCACCGGGTCATCACCCACATGGATGACCTCGGAGGGCTCGCGATTCACGTGCGTCAGCGCGGCCTTGAAGATGGCCGGGTCCGGCTTCTCCACGCCCACCTCGCTCGAATAGAAGCCCTCCGGCACGGAGTGGTAGAGGCCCGCGGTGAGCAGCTTCCTGCGCTGCGTTCCCGAGAAGCCGTTGGAGACCACCTCGACAGGCTGGCGCCGCGCCAGCGTGTCGAGCCACGCCGCCAGCTTCGGGTCGCCGACCACGAAGTCCGACAGCTTCGACTGGAAGTCCAACCAGAACTCCTTCGCCTTCATCCCCGTCGGGAACGTGTCAATCACGTCAGCGCAGAAGGCCTCCCTGTCACGCCCTCCCCACTCGTCGAGCTTCTGGAGGGTGGCCAGGTCCTCGGCCCGACGGTGCTCGGGAAACACGTCGGGGAACCGGGCCATGAAGGCCTCGAAGTAGCGCACGAAGGCGGCCTCGCGGTCGACCAGGGTGTTGTCCACGTCGAAGAAGATGGCCTTGGGCCGCACGGGCCCGTACTTGCCGAACGCGCGCGGCTTGCTCATCCACTTCTTGTCTTCGTACAGGTGGCGATGCCGTCCCATGAGCCCTTCTTCGTGACGCGCTCGAAGGCCGCGCCTCAGCCCGCGATGAGTGCCGCGTCGTACTCCCGCAGCGCCCGGAGGACCTCTTCCCGGGAGTCCGTCAGCAGCAGGTGCCGAGCGTAGTCCTGCCCCTGCGCGAGCTGAGCCAGCAGCGGATAGACGGGGCGCGTTTGCGTCCAGAACTCGCGGCCCAGGAAGATCATCGGGCTGATGACGCCCACGCTGTTGTAGTGGTTCTGGCAAGCGTCCTGGAAGATCTCCTGGATGGTGCCGGCGCTGCCGGGCGCGTACACGATGCCGCCTCGAGCGATGGTGAGCAGACCGTCTTCGCGCACGCTGTTGGCGAAGTACTTGGCGATGTGCGTGGCGAAGGGGTTGGGCGGCTCGTGGCCGTAGTGCCACGTGGGGATGCCCAGGCTGGAGCACGCGAACACGTCCTTCGGCTCCAGCGGGAAGGCCGCGCGCACGTCGAACGCCCGCGCGAGCCACTCGCGGTCCGTGTAGCTGGGGGCCTGGGCGAGGATTTCGAGCGCGGCGTCCAGCTCCGCCTCCGGACGCACGGCGAACCAGGCGCCCAGGTGTGTGGCCTCCATCGCCCCAGGGCCGCCGCCGCTGACGAGGAAGAAGCCCGCGCGCGTCAGCTCCCGCGCCAGCGTCGCCACCTCGCGGTAGTCCGGCTTGCCGCGCTTCATGGAGTGTCCCCCCATGATGGCCACCACCTTCCGGGGCGGGCCCGACGCGGCGAGCAGGTCCTCCATCGCATCCGTGACGGCGTGGTCATGCAGCCGCTGCGCGAGCGTCTCCAGCAGCGTCGGCGGAGAGCCCCGGCCGTGTGATTCCCAGTGCCGGTAGATGCGCGCGTCGAGCGTGTCCGCGTACGTCTCCGGCCGCGTCCGGTCGAAGTCCGAGTACAGCTCCTCCGGCGAGTACAGGCCGCCCCGGTATGGCTGATACGGCACCCCGGTGATGGGCGGGAAGACGAGGGCTCCATGCGCGAGCGCGGTCTGGAGCGCGTCCTTCTCCAGCTCACACCCCAGGAACACCGTCCCTTCGAGCGCGGCGGTGCTCAGCTCGCGCGTGTAGCGCCGCAGGTCCAACCCCTGGATGACGACGTTGACGAGGGTGCGGCCGTCGCGAAGGTGCCGCTCGAAGGCTTCGGGAGTCTCTAGCTCGATCACCCGCGAAGGATTCCATGCCTCGGGCCCTACTAGAAGAGGACAACCATGGTGCCGAGCGGCATCTGGTCATACAGCGCCGTGATATCGCGGGGGTGGAACACGACACAGCCCCAGGACAGCCGGCCGCCGCTCGCCTCCAGGGACCACTCGCCCGCCCACCCGTGAAAGCCGATGCCGCTGCCCAGCCGCGTGGTGGCCTCCGTCGCCTCGCGGGCCTCCCAGGCGCGGGCGATGCGCTCGCGCGTCTTCTCCGTGAGCCAGCCCTTCTTCACCCCTCGGCTCGCGTCCCACGGGTTGGGGTAGTTCACCCGCAGCCAGTGGCCGCCGTAGTACGCGGCGTAGGGCCCGGGAATCTCCCCACGCACCGTCTGCACGATGAAGTACATGCCGACGGGCGTACGGTTGTCGCCTCGCTGCTCCTTGGGCCCCGCCTCCTGGCCGAAGCCCACCTCCACCCGCGCCCGCTCCACGCCTCGCTCGTAGAGCCGGAGCTGATTCAGTGCGTGGGAGATGAGCACCAGCACGGGCTCGCTCGCGGGCCGCGGCAGTCGGGCATGCGCGGCGGTGAAGCGTCGGGCCTCGGCGGCTGACAGCGCGCGGTCGGTGTGCAGCACCACCGTGAGCGGCGCGGACGAGCCCACCTGCCCCAGCACCTGGTTCTTCGTGACGAGCGCGTCGGGACGCAGCGTCACCCCTCGCAGTCCCGAGTACTCCGAGCGGGCGCGGAGCAGCTCGTGGTTATCATGATACAGGTGCTCCAGCGTGACGCTGTCACCTCGCGCGCCCACCGCCACCACGCGGCCCCGGGCCAGCGCGCGCACGTCGCTTCCCGGCCCGGCCCGCGCGACCTCCGGCCACGGCGCGAAGCCCTCCGCCGCCGCGTGCGCGGGACGCAGCCAGGCCTCGAAGACGTCCGGCGTGGAGGCGGTGGCGACCTGGGCGGACAACACCCAGGCGAGGCACAACAGCGGCAACCCGGAGCGCGGCGAGAAGGAAGTCACTCGCGCTGGACACTCGACGCTCGATGACGGTTCCGTCAACTCCCACGTTTCTTCCGGCGAGGTGAGGGGCACCGAACAGCCGACCCCCGGCGCCAGGACCCGCGTCGCTTCTCGTTCTCAGCGCCGGGCCTCCAGGGCGCGCAGCGCGGCCTGGGCCTGGAGCAGCTCTGGACGCGCATTGGCGGCGGCGGCGTCCTGGGCGGCGAGCTGGAGCTGTCGTGCCGCCTCCTCGCGCTCGCCCAGTCGCAGGTGAGCCCGCCCCAGGGCACAGCGCAGCAGTGACTTCAGCTTCCTGTCCCCGAGCATCCCCGCCAGTTGCAGGCCTCGCACCGCGTCCTCCTTCGCCAGCTCGGGTGCATCCGCCTGGCTGTGCAGCAGCGCGAGCCCGTGGTGCGTGTACGCCATGCCGCCCCGGTCCCCCATGCGCGCCTTCAAGTCGAGCGCGAGCTGGAAGTAGTGCACCGCCCGCTCCCGGTCGCCGGCTCGCGCGTAGGCATCCCCCAGGTTGAACAGGGCCGTGGAGTGCTCCCACGTGTCCCCCGCGCGCTCCGTCCAGCGCAGCACGGCCGCGTACTCCACCGTCGCCTGCTCCGGCCGCCCCTGCCCCATCAGCAGCGTCCCCCTGGCCCGGTGCAGCGCGGCCTCCACGTTCGCCCGGCCCGGCCCCTCCTGGTGCGGCGCCTGGAGCAACCTCCCCCGCGCACCCGCCAGCCGCGACTCCGCCTCCTCGAAGCGCCCCAGCCAGCACAGCGCGAGCGCACACAGCGCGTCCAGCGAGGCCCAGCAGAGCAGCGCGTCCCGCGTGGCCTCGAACTCGCCTACCGACTGCCCCAGCTCCACCACTTCCTCGTAGCGCTCCAGCGACAGCACCACGGCGGCCAGCTTGCGCAGACACTGGAGCCGCTCGGGCGTCGCCAGCGCGGCGCCCGGGTCCTCGAGCGACAGCGCGATGCGCCAGGCGGACTCAGCCTCCGCTCGCTCTCCCGCCAGCCGGTGCGCGTCTCCCATTCGCTCCCACAGCACTCGAGACCACTGACGCGCGGCCTCCAACGAGAGCGAGCCCGCGACAGCCAGCGCGACGCGGTACACCCCCAGCGCCGCCGCCGGCTCCAGCGCCGCCAGGTTCCACCCGGCGACCTCCAGCAGGTGCGGCAACGCCCGCTGCGGCACCTTCGCCGCGAGCCAGTGACGCACCAGCTCCGCGCAGGCACGACGCCGCACCTCCGCGGGCAGGGCCTCGTACGCCTCCGCCACACGCCAATGCAGCGCCAGCCCTTCCACATCCGACGACACCTCGTCGCGCATCTCCGGCGGCCGGGCCCCCAGCGTGTACCGCCCGCCCGAGACGGCCATCAGCCAGCCCCCCGCCTCCAGCCCGGCGAGCGACGAGAACCCGCCGACGAGCGCCCCCAGCACGGACCGGGGGAAGCACGGCCCCAGCACCGCGCTCACGGACAGCGCCTCGCGCCAGGTGGGCGACAAGGCCTCGAAGCGCGCTGCCAGCACCGCCGGTCCCGACTCCGGCAGGGGCGCTCGCGGATGTTCTTCATGGAACGCGAGCACATGCAGCAGGTGCAGCGGGTGACCCGCTCCCACGCGGAGCAACGCCTCCTTGGGCCAGCCCGGACGAAGACGTGTGGCGACCAGCGCCGCGGCATCCTCCGGATTGAGCAGCCCCACCTCCAGCAGCTCCGCCGTCGGAGGAGGAAGCGCGGGCCCCCCCGTGCGCTCCAGGACGAGCACGAGCACCGGCGCGTGCGCCAGCCGCGACACCAGGACCTCGACGAGCGCCCGGCTGAGCGGGTCAGCGTGCTGCCAATCCTCCAGGATGAGGATGCGCGGCCCTCGGTGCGGCAGCAGCGCGTGGCAGAGCGCGTCGAACAGCGCGAGGCTCTCGGCGGAGAGGCTCGCCGGGATGCCCTGCCACTCGCGCCCCTCCAGGAAGTGGGCGACGCGCTCCGCCTCCGCGGTCGACATCCGCCCCACGCCCGCCACGGGCCGCAATCCCCGGGTGGCCTCCAGCAACTCCATCAACGGCCCCGCCGGAGTCCCGGGCAGCGCCAGGCCACTGCCCTCCCAGATTTCGAAGCGATTGGCGGCCAGCGACTCCACCAGCGCGTCTTTCAGTCGCGACTTGCCCATCCCCTCCGCGCCCATCAGCCAGACGGCGCGGCCCAGACCTCGCCGGGCCTCCTCCGCGCACCACTTCAGCCGCTCCAGCAGCGCCGTGCGCCCGACGAGCGGCGGCTGACATGACGCCACTCGCCACCGACGCACCCCCGCGGCCAGGGGCATCCGAGGCGGCGTGCGCGGGCACGTGGACAAGCCAGGGGAAAGTCGCGTCCCGCAGGCCAGGCACACGCCCGAAGACGAGGTCATGAGCACCTCCAAGAGCCCGAACCTCTAACGCCACCGCGCGGCCGAGCCCCTCGGGCCCGGGGGTGGTGTGTGTGTATTGAATTCGCCTGTGCTCCTGCCCTCCAGGCCACCGCACGCCCCCTCGGCCCCGCTCACGGTGCGCTCCAGCCCTCACCCTCCGCCCCAATCCGCCACCAATGACAGACGTTTCCAATCCCACCGCCTGAACCCCCACCAAGAGTATGTCCCGCCTCTTTTCTTGGAGGGCAGGCAGGCGTGTCGAGAAGTGTTGAATACGAAATAAATTTGGTCGATGGTTGTCTCCGTCGCAACGCGGCGAACCCCCGCCGTGACCTTGGAGAAGCCCCCCAGCTGAAATCAAATACCGGCCCGTCGGGAGACGGCCGCCGGACACACTCCCCGTCTGTCTGTTTTTGAATTCCCCAGAGGTCCCTACATGAAGAAGTCTCTTCTGCTGGCTGGAGCACTGCTCGGCCTGGGCGCCACCGCTTGCGGTCCCCAGGACGACGTCACCGAGATGGGCGAGGCCCCCGCCGGGCTCGAGGCGACGGAGTTCGCCACGTCCGTCTCCGCCGCCGCGCTGACCGCCACGGGCTGCAACCAGCTCACGGCCGCGTCAGTCATCGCCAAGGGTCATGACGGCAACGTGCCGGCCAACACGATGGACGACAAGCTGGACACCCGCTGGAGCTTTCTCGGCAAGGGTGGCTGGATTGACTACGACCTGGGCTCCATCAAGTCCATCTCGGGCGTCACCATCGCCTGGCACGAAGGCACCACGCGGGCCAACACCTTCACGGTGTCGGTCTCGCCGGATGGCCACACGTACACGCAGGTCCACAGCGCCACGAGCCGGAAGACGTCCACCGCGGAGACGTACTCCTTCGCCGCGACCTCCGCCCGTCGCGTCCGCATCACCTTCATGGGCAACACCGTGAACGACTGGGTCTCCATCGCCGAGGCCCGCGCCTGCTCCACCACGGTGACGACGCCTCCTCCGACGACGCCTCCGACAACACCTCCCCCCACGGGAAACAGCGTGGTGTGGGTGGGTGACTTCGAGACGAACAACATCAGCCAGTGGACGCGCGCGCAGATGGTGAGCGCGGACCGGCTGGCGATGGTGTCGTCACCGAAGCGTCAGGGCGGCTACGCGCTCAAGGCCACGGTGAAGAGGGGCGACGACCCCATCAACTCCAGCGGCAACCGCAACGAGCTGGTGCGGATGACGCGCGAGCCGTCGGGCTCCGAGTACTACTACCGCTGGAGCACGATGTTCGACTCCACGTTCCCCAACGTGAACACCTGGCAGCTCTTCACCCAGTGGCACCAGGAGAGCGACACCGTGGGCGGCTCGCCGCCGGTGGAGTTCTACGTCTACGGCAACGAGGTCCGCCTCAACATCGGCGGCAACCCGGGCACCATCGTCTGGCGCGCCCCGCTGACGCGCGGCAAGTGGATGGACTTCATCTTCCACGTGCGCTGGTCGGCGGACTCGAAGGTGGGCTTCGTGGAGCTGTACCTCGACGGCAAGCTGGTGATGCCCAAGCGCTACATCGCCACCCAGTACTCCGGCCAGGTCAACTACCTGAAGGTGGGCCTGTACCGGAACGACACCATCACCCAGACGGGCATCGTCTACCACGACGGATGGGTGATGGCCCGGAAGCTCGAGGACGTGCTGAACCCCACGGCGGTCATCAAGGCCCCGTAGCACGCCCGCGGCTGTACGGCACCCCACACCGTGCCCTCTCCCGGGCCGAGGTCGCGTCCCCACGCGGCCTCGGCCCGGAGTAGTTTCAGGACATGCCCAACAGCCTGCGGGTCGTCCAGGTCCACATCCACGTCAAGCCGGAGCACGTGGACGCCTTTCGCGAAGCCACCGTGGCCAACGCGCGCGCGAGCGCGAAGGAGCCCGGCATCGCCCGCTTCGACTTCCTCCAGGACTCCGAGGACCCGACGCGCTTCGTGCTCGTGGAGGTCTACCGGACGGCCCAGGCGCCCGCGGAGCACAAGGAGACGGCCCACTACCTCACCTGGCGCGACACCGTGGCGCCGATGATGGCGCAGCCGCGCACCAGCCAGAAGTTCGTCAACCTGTTCCCCGAAGACGCCGGGTGGTGACGTGAGTCCCACCGCCTTCGAGTTCGCCACCGCGACGCGCATCGTCTTCGGCCCGGGCCGCCTCGCCGAAGCCCCGGAGCTGGTGCGCGCGCTCGGCGGTCAGCGCGTGCTGCTCGTCACCGGGAAGACGCCCGCGCGCGCCAGCGCCCTGCGCGAGTCACTGGAGGCGCTCGGCCTCGTCGTGACGGGCTTCCGGGTGGAGTCGGAGCCCACGGTGGACCTGGTGCGCCAGGGCCTGGGCCTGCTCGCAGAGGCGCGCTGCGACGTGGTGGTGGCGATGGGAGGCGGGAGCGCGCTCGACGCGGGCAAGGCGCTCGCCGCGCTGGCGACGCAGGGTGGAGACCCGCTCGACTACCTGGAGGTCATCGGAAGGGGCCAGCCGCTCACCCGGGCGTCGCTCCCCTTCGTGGCCATTCCCACCACCGCGGGCACCGGCTCGGAGGTGACGCGCAACGCGGTGCTGGGCTCGAGAGAGGCCCAGGTGAAGGCCAGCCTGCGCGGGCCGAAGTTGTTGCCGGCCGTGGCGCTCGTGGACCCGGACCTGCTCATCGGCGCGCCCGCCTCCGTGCTCGCCTCCAGCGGCATGGACGCGCTGTCGCAGCTCATCGAGCCCTTCCTCTCCGCGCGCGCCAATCCCCTCACCGACTCCCTGGCTCGGGAGGGCCTGCGCCGCTCCGCGCGCTCGCTGCGGCGCGCCGTCCTGGAGGGGCTGGACGCGGAGGCACGCGAGGACCTGGCCCTGGCCAGCCTCTTCGGCGGCCTGTGTCTGGCGAACTCCGGGCTGGGCGCGGTGCATGGCTTCGCCGCGCCGGTGGGCGGCATGTTCGACGCCCCCCATGGCGCCGTGTGCGCGGCCCTGCTGTCCGCCGTGCTCGACGTCAACCTGAGGGCCCTGCGCGCCCGCGCACCGGAGCACCCTTCCCTGCCCCGCTTCCGGGAGCTGGCCATCCTGCTCACCGGCCGTCCCGAGGCTCGCGAGGAGGACGCCCTGTCGTGGGTGGAGGCCCTGCGCGTGGACCTGCGCATCCCCGGCCTCGCCGCCCATGGACTCACGCCCGCGCGGGTGCCCGAGCTGGTGACGAAGGCGCGCGCCGCGAGCAGCATGAAGGCCAATCCGTTGCCGCTCACCGACGCCGAACTGGCGGAGATCGCCACCCGGTCGTTATAGCGAGCCGCACCGCGCGGCGAGCCACACCGCCCCCCGCCTTCGAGGAGTGCCCATGGAAGACATCGAGCTGCCGACCTGTGATGGAGCGATGGACGCGAAGCTGTTCCAGCCGGAGGGACGCGGCCCGTGGCCCGCGGTCATCCTGCTGACGGACGCCATGGGCATCCGGCCCGCCTTCGAGCACATGGCCCAGCGGCTCGCGGACGGCGGCTATGTCGTCCTGCTGCCGAACGTCTTCTACCGCGAGGGCCGCGCCGGAAGCCTGGACTTGAGTGGCTCGTTCGCGGACGAGGCGTTCCGCAAGCACATCTACGCGCTCATCGCGACGCTGACTCCCGCGCGGCTGCGCGACGACGGCGCCGCCCAGCTCGACTTCCTCTCGCGACTGCCTCAAGTGAAGGGCACCAAGGTCGGCGTCGCCGGCTATTGCATGAGTGGCTCGATGGCCCTGCGCCTGGCCGCGGACTTTCCGGACACCGTCGTCGCGGCGGTGTCCAACCACGGAGGCCGGCTGGCGACGGACGCACCGGACAGCGCCCACCTGCGCGTCGGCGACGTTCGCGGAGAGCTGGTGTTCGGCCACGCGGACCAGGACGGCAGCATGCCGGCCGACGCCATCCTGCGCCTGGAGACAGCGCTGAAGACGGCCGGCGTCCGGCACAAGTCCCACCTCCACGTCGGCGCGCGCCATGGCTATGCGGTGGACGGCTCCGCGACCTACGACAAGGACGCCGCCGAGCAGCACTGGCGCGAGCTGTTCGACGTGTTCGGCCGCACCCTCTCGGCGTGAGCGGGTGAGGGGCCCCCACTTGCCAGCGGAAGCGGCTGGCGTTATTCGTACGGGCATGGTGCTCGTCGTCAGTGCTCGTCGATTTAGCCGCCCCCCGGCTCCCTTTGGGTGTCGGGAGGCCGTGCCGCGCTGAGCGCACGCAACCTCTCGTTGGTGAAACGCCGTCAGGCGCGACGCCCACCCGGAGCCGCCGGGGGGGCATCCGAGGCCGGCGGCGCCTGGCGGACTTCTCGCTCGGCGTGCCGGAGACCCTGCGTTTCCACCGCTTCCGAGAGGTTTCCATGTCGTCCCCTTCCGTCTCCATCCTCAGCGCCGAGGAGCTTCGGCGCGCGCTGTCCGTTCGTGATTTGACCGACCCCGCTTCCGGTCCCCATGCCCTCCAGCAGCTGGTGGCCTCCGCGCTGGACGCCCTGCGCGCCACCTGGGGCTGCGACGTCCTGCTCCACCGACAGAGCCCCGTCGTCTCCATCGCCGACAACTACGACCGGCTCCACTACCCACCCGGAGGCGTGGCCCGGGACGCGCGCTACACCCGGTATGTCTGCGACACCGCGCTCTTGCGCTCGCAGACCTCCGCCATGATTCCGGCGGCGCTGCGCGGGCTGGCCGCGTCTCCACCGGAGGACGTGTTGCTGGCGTGTCCGGGCCTCGTCTACCGCCGCGACTGCATCGACCGCCTGCACACCGGAGAGCCACACCAGATGGACCTCTGGCGCGTGCGACGAGGACCACCCCTCACGCCCGCCGACTTGCGACAGATGATTGCCACGGTGGTGGGCTCGCTGCTGCCCGGAAGAGAGACGCGGCTCACCGACGCCGTGCACCCGTACACCACGGACGGGCTCCAGGTGGACGTGCGCGAGGGCGACGAATGGGTGGAGATTGGCGAGTGCGGCCTGGCGCTGCCCGCGCTCCTCGCGGAGAGCGGACTGGAGGCGGGGCCCGTCACCGGACTCGCCATGGGTCTGGGGTTGGACCGCATCTTGATGTTGCGCAAGGGCCTGGATGACATCCGCCTCTTGCGCTCCACGAACCCGCGAATCGCCACCCAGTTGTTGGATTTGGAGCCCTACCGCCCGGTGTCGTCGATGCCCGCGGTGCGCCGGGACATGTCACTCGTCCTCGACGAGGGCCGGACGTCCGAGGAGCTGGGGGACGCGGTGCGCGCCGCGCTCGGCGAGCGGGCGGAGCTGGTGGAGAGCGTGGAGGTCGTCACGCAGACGCCCTACGCCGCGCTGCCTCCCAGCGCGGTGAAGCGCCTGGCGCTCCGGACCGACCAGAAGAACGTCCTCCTGAGAGTGGTGCTGCGCGCGCTGGAGCGCACGCTGACGCATGACGAGTGCAACGTCCTGCGCGACGACATCTACGCGGCGCTGCACCAGGGCACCACCTGGGAGTGGGCCGCGCGACCTCACTGAAGGCCGCGCGGCGCCAGGGCGTGACGCTCAGACCTTGTAGAGCAGGTCCATGTACTTCTTGAGCAAGTCACTCACCAGGCCCCGGAAGGGGACGGCGGCCGCCATGCCGTAGACAGGCGCCATCGTCCCCTTCTCGCCAGGGTGGGCCTTCACGTGCTCCACCGCCTCGCGCAGGTCCTCGAGGAAGCGCGCCGCCACGCCCGGCTGCGCGTGCCGCAGGGTGACGCAGATGTGCACGGCCGCGGGCTTGTGCAGGCCGTTGAGGCTCCACCCGCGCTCGCCCATCCGCTCCATCACCTTGAAGATGTCCACCGTCTCCGAGCCGAAGGCGATGACGAACAGCGGGTCTCCCAGCACGTGCAGCTCGGGAATGGAGCGGATGCCCTGCTTGAGCGTGTCGGCCGTCTCCAGGATGCGGCGCGTGGCCTCCAGGTAGCCCTGCTCGCCCATGCTCACCAGGGCCGCCCAGGCCACGGCGATGAGCGCGCCGGGGCGGCTGCCGGAGAAGGTGGGCGAGAAGTAGATGCCCCCGGGCCACTCGGTGGCGGTGAAGTACTGGTGCGAGCGCAGCGCCGTGCCCCGGTAGAGCACCACCGACGAGCCCTTCGCCGCGTACCCGAACTTGTGCGTGTCCGCGGACATGGACGTCACGCCCGGCAGCCGGAAGTCGAAGGGCGGCACCTGACGCCCCAGCGTGCGCGCGAAGGGCAGCACGAAGCCGCCCAGACACGCGTCCGTGTGGAAGCCCAGGCGCTTCTTGCGCGCCAGCTCCGACAGCTCGGAGATGGGGTCGATGACGCCGTGGGGAAAGCCCGGCGCGGAGCCGATGAGGAGGATGGTGTTGCGATTGATGGCCTTGCGCGTCGCCGCCACGTCCGCGCGGTAGTCCGGCCCCACCGGCACGCGCACCATCTTCACGCCGAAGTAGTGCGCCGCCTTGTCGAAGGCCGGGTGCGCGCTGGAGGGCGCCACCATCTCCGGCTTCGTGATTCCCTTCGTCTCCCGGGCCCAGTCCCGATACGTCTTCACCGCGAGCATGATGCTCTCGGTGCCACCGGAGGACATGGAGCCGCAGACGTGCTCGGCGGGCACCTTGCCCGCGTTGGCGGCATCGGCGCCCAGCATGCTCGCCGCCATGGCGACGACCTCCGCCTCGAACTTGGTGGCGCTGGGCCACAGGTCCGCGTGCAGCGGGTTGCTCTGGGAATGCAGCCCATAGACGCGGTTGAGGAAGTCGATGTGCTCCTGGTCACCGTTGTAGACGGCGCCAGACACCTTGCCATCTCGCCAGCGCTCCTCCTCCTGCGCCTCCAGCGCCTGAAGCTCGCGCAGCACCTCCTCGCGCGAGCGGCCCGTCACCGGCAGCTTCGCGAAGGCCGGCATCTTCCCCCGGTAGGGCTTGAGGCTGCCCTCCAGCTCGGACAGCAGCGTGTCCGTCTCCTTCGAGAGCAGGTCACGCACCAGCGGCACGGCCTTGAGATAGCGCTCGGCCACGGACAACAGCCGGGGCGGGACGTGGTTCAGCAGGTTGAGCGACTTCGGGTCTGGCAATGCCATGCGCACTCCTGGGAGTCAGGCGCTCCGGGCGCGGTTGAGGCGCGCGAAGATGGCCTTGTTGCTCTTGTAGAGATTGACGAACTCGCGGAACAACTCGTCGTACATCGCCCGGTTCGCCGGGTCGGGCTCGAAGGTGCGCGCCACGGGCACCAGCGACGGAATCTCCTCCACCGTCAGCTCCCCCAGCGCCACCGCCGCCTGGAACGCGGCCCCGCGCGCGTTGGCGAGCACCGGCTCGTCCACCTGCTGAATCACCCGCTCCAGCACGTCCGCGTGAATCTGGCACCACAGCGCGGACCGCGCGCCGCCACCGATGATGCGCAGCGAGTCCAGCCTGCGTCCGACGAACTGCTCCACGTAGGTGAACAGCCAGCGCGAGTTGTAGGCCACGCCCTCCATCACCGCCCGCACCATGTGGGCCCGCGTCGTCTTCAGGGACTGATTGAAGAAGCCCCCGCGCAGGGACTTGTCGTCCACGGGGCTTCGCTCCCCGTTGAGCCAGGGCATAAAGATGAGCTTGTCGCTGCCCGCGGGCACCTTACCCGCCTCGCGCTCCATCAACCGGTACACCTCCGCGGAGTCCTCCTCCTTCTCCCCGGGCTTGCCGCCCTGGCCATAGAGGATGTTGTCCTTGAGGAAGGTGAGGCAGATGCCCGCGGACTCCTGCTCGTTGGCCAGCAGGTAGCGCCCCGGCAGCGCGGACGGGATGGACGCCATCTGGTGGAACAGGTCCGACTTCTTGTAGGGCACGTGGCAGCACAGCCAGGAGGAGGTGCCCACGCACAGGTGCGGCGAGTTGTCTCCCACCGCGCCGGAGCCCACCGCCGCGGCGAGGATGTCCGGCGCGCCCGACACCACGCGCACGTCCTGGCTCAGCCCCAGCTCGCTCGCGGCCTGGGCGCTCAGCGGCCCCAGCACGCTCGCCGCGGGCACCAGGTCCGGCAGCTTGTCGCGGTGCAGGCCCGACAGCTTCAACAGTCGCTCGTCGTAGTCGACGCGGTGGAGCACGCGGTTGTCCGTCACCCAGTGCAGGGTGATGGAGTCGTAGGACGCCGCGAAGCGCCCGCTCAGCCGCAGGTTGAGCCAGTCCTTGGGCTCCAGGAACTTGTAGGTGTCGCGGTAGAGGTCGGGGTGCTCGGCCTGGAGGTAGAGGATGTGGCCCACCGGGTCCTTGCCGGAGAGGCTGGGCACGCCGCCCGTCAGGCGAATCCAGGTCAACAGGCGCGCCGCGCCGTAGCCCTCGATGGGGAGGAGCCCCCCGGCCGCGCGCTGGACATGGGGCGCTCCGCGCGAGTCCATCCAGATGAGGGCTGGACGCAGGGGCTTGCCCTTCGCGTCCACCGCCACGGTGCCGGACCACTGGGCGCTGCAGTTGACGCCGACGATGTCGCGCGCGGCCACGCGCCCCGACTCCAGCAGGCGGCGCGTGCCCCGGACGACGGCGCTCCACCACGCCTCGGGCTCCTGCTCCGCGCCTCCATCGGACAGGAGGTTGAGCTCCAGGGGCTCCACCTCGCCGCCGAGAATCCGGCCTCGCAGGGTGACGACGGCCAGCTTCACGGCCGAGGTGCCCAGGTCGATGGCCAGGATGGACTTCTCACCTGCTTGGGACACTCGGCCCTCCGAGCCGGGATGCGGGGATGCCGCCAACGTCGCGGCGCCCGGACTCTAGGAAGCGCGTCGCGCCTCCCGCCATCCACAACTCACGGCAAGGGCGCTTTTCTGAACGCCCGGGCCCCGCTCGGGCCCGAGGTGCTAGCCTGCGCCGATTCCTGGGGGTGGCATGCGCCGGTTCTTCGTCAGCGCGAGGGCACTGTGGCAGCGGCACCCGGTGGCGCTGGGCGTGGCGGTGACCTTCACGCTCAGCCTGCTGCTGCGGTGGCTGTATCTCCAATCCGCGCCGGACCGCGCGTGGCCCTTCTCCATCTTCTTCTATGGCGACGCGCGCTTCTTCCACGCGTACGCGCTGGAGCACGTGCGAGGCACGGAGGGCCCGGCCACCCTGCCCTACCACCCGCCCCTGTTCCCCTGGCTCCTCGGCGTGTTGTACCGCGTGCTGGGTGAGCCCCAGGGCAATGCCTATCCCTACAAGCTGTGCCTCGCCGCGCTGAGCGCCGCCACGGTGGCGCTGTCCTGGGCCTGGTGGCGCACGCTGCTGGGCACCGCGTGGAGCCTGGTGGGCGCGGCCCTCTTCGCCTCCAGCTTCGGCTGGCTGGTGCTCTCCACCACGTACAGCAACGAGGTCCTCTACGCCTTCTTCCTGTCCGCCACCCTCGCCCTCGTCCTGCGGCACAAGGCGGGACCGAGCTGGGGCGGCGCCGCGCTCCTGGGTCTCGTCATGGGCCTGGGCTCGCTCACCCGCGCCGAGCACCTCTACCTGTGGCCCTTCCTGCTCGCGTGGGCCTGGCTGTACCGGGGCTCGACGCCGCTGCCCGCGCTGGCCACGCGCTGGGGCGCCGCGGTGCTCGTCTGCGCACTGGTGCTCACGCCCTGGGCCGTGCGCAACGCGCGGGTGCTCGGCGAGCTGAACGCGAACACGCCCACGCTGGAGCCGCTGCCGGTGCTCGCGCCCGTCACCGCCTACGGGCCCATCAACTTCGCCATGGCGAACCACGCCCGCGCCACCGGCGGCTTCACCCCGGACTCCGTCAACCAGCTGGGCCAGGAGGGCAACCTGGACGTGGCCAATCCCGCGCAGCGCAAGCTGTTGCTGCACGGCTACGCGGTGGGCCTCGAGTGGATGCGCGAGCACCCCTCGGACGCCGCGCGCCTGTGGAGCACCAAGCTGCTGCGCTGGCTGGACGGCCTGAGCCTGGGGCTGGGCGCCTCCAATCTCCCCGGGGGCCTGCGCGGCGCGCGCGCGCCAGTGGACCTCTTCGTCCCCGAGGGCACCTGGCTGAAGTGGCCGCTGCTCGCGCTGCTCGTCGCGGGCGCGGCGCTGTCCCTCACCCGCACCCGGCGCGAGCTCAGCCTGCTCACGCTCGTCGTCCTCCACCGCGCGCTCATCACCGTCGCCTTCTTCGGCTACACGCGCGGCCTGCTCACCATCTTCCCCGCGCTCGTGCCGCTGCTGCTCCTGCCGCTCGTCGTCCTCACCGCGCGCCGCCCCGCACTGGCCACGCGCGTGCCCGCGCTCGCGGTGGTGCTGCTGCTGCTCTTGTGGGTGGAGGCCGGAGCGCTGGCGCTCGGCGCGCCTCGCGGCTTCATGGCCAGCGGAAGCACCGACAGCGCCAACGGCAAGCTCATCCAGGATGACTGGGTGCGCATCTGGCCGCGCTAGCCCGCACAACCAGTCAATAAAATTCTAATGAGGCGGCACACTTCCGCGCTCCGCGCAACTGCGGGTTTCACTTACAGTGCGTCGATGTGTTGACCAGTTAACACTTGAGGCCCATGAATTTCCTAGGGATCCAGTTTCAATGGGCTGACCGGGAATAAGGCATATTCATTTTTTAGTGGGTCATCAGTAAGGCGTCTGAGGGCTCCGTCTGTCTGGGAGCCACCTCGGGTCCGACCCTCGGGACCCCCATAGAGGAGAACCGCATGCGCCACACCAAGGTGTCAGCAGCATGTCTTGCCTTGCTCATGTCAGCGACGAGCTGGGCGGTGCAACCCCCCGAACAGGGGCAGAGCGCCATCGCCAGCAAGGCCTTCTACAAGCCTGAATTCTACCTGCCCATCCAGAACACCCCGCTGGACCAGGCGATGCGCACCATGGCCAAGGAGACGGCCACGGGCTGGGACGACTTCTTCTCCCGCAACGGGAAGGACTTCCGCGTCCACATCGACCCCCGCACCGGCACCCCGTCGGGCATCGAGGGTTCGGTTCCCCTCATCCCCGGCAAGGGCTTCCGCAACAACGTGACGCTGGACGGCGTGCGTGAGTCCATCGGCCGCTCCGTGGCGGACGTGGACGAGTCCGTCATCGGCGACCTGGTGTTCAAGTTCATCGCGGACAACCAGTCCGCGTTCAACATCGACCTGATGCAGCTGGGCGCGCCCCGCGTCACGCGCATCAACGAGAACCTGTGGCAGGTCCACATCCAGCAGGTGGTCAACGGCCTGACGGTGCGCCACGCGCGCATCGCCGCCACCATCAGCCACGGCAACCTCATCCTCATCGGCACCGAGGCGTGGGCCAACGTGGGCATCGACACGCGCCCGGCGCTCGCGCCGACTGACGCGCTCGTCGCGGGCAACGGCTTCGTCGGCCTGAGCACCAGCCCGCAGCAGCTCTGGCAGCAGCCCACGCTGGAGATCGCCCCCATGGCGCCCCAGGGTGAGTCCTTTGCCGGCGCCACGGGCACCGGCTACGAGCATCGCCTGGTCTACGCCTACGGCTTCCAGGACCCGGCGGCCCACCAGCGCTGGAAGGTGACGGTGGACGCGGACTCCGGCGAGACGCTCGCCATCGAGGACGACAACCACTACTTCGACGCGCAGATCCAGGGCGGCATCTACCCGTCCACCAACATCGGCACCTGCGTGGACAACACGGTGTGCGGCACCATGAAGCCCAACTCGCCCATGCCCTGGGCGAACACGGGCGTGGCCTCGCCCAACAACTTCACGGATGGCGCGGGCATCTTCGCCTACAGCTCCGGCACCTCGAACACCACGCTGGCCGGCCGCTACGTCCGCGTGTCGGACACCTGCGGCGCGGTCAACGTCAGCTCCACCACGGGCAACATCGCCCTGGGCGGCGCGAACGGCAACCACGACTGCACCGTGCCCACCGGCACGTCCGCGGGCAACACCGCCGCGTCGCGCTCCAGCTTCTACGAGCTGAACAAGCTGGCCGAGCAGGCCCGCGGCTACCTGCCGGGCAACACCTGGCTGTCCACGCAGCTGCTGTCGAACGTCAACATCAACAGCACCTGCAACGCCTTCTGGAACGGCTCCTCCGTCAACTTCTACCGCAGCGGCGGAGGCTGCGGGAACACCGGTGAGATTGGCGCCGTGTTCGACCACGAGTGGGGCCATGGCCTGGATGACTTCGACGCGAACGGCTCGCTGTCGAACTCCAGCGAGGGCTACGCGGACATCGCGGCCATCTACCGTCTGCAGACGTCCTGCGTGGGCTACGGCTTCTTCCTCACCACCAGCCGTGGCTGCGGTCTGACGCCTGACGGCCTGAGCCAGAACCAGAACGAGTCGCAGGTCGGTCAGGCGTGGTGCAACACCAAGTGCTCCGGCGTGCGTGACGCGGACTGGAAGGCCGCCACGTTCGGCGGCGTCGCCGCTCCTCCCGCCACCCCGCAGAACTTCGTGTGCCCCAACTGCAGCTCCGGCACCGGCCCGTGCAGCCGTCAGGTCCACTGCGCCGCCTCGCCCGCGCGTCAGGCCGCCTGGGACCTGGTCAAGATCGACCTGGCCGCCGCGCCGTTCAACTACGACGACAACACCTCGTTCATCGTCGGCAACAAGCTGTTCTACCAGGGCAGCGGCAACGTCGGCGCGTGGCACTCCTGCAACTGCACCGGCGGCACGTCCGACGGCTGCGGCTCCACCAACGGCTACATGCAGTGGCTGGCGGCGGATGACGACAACGGCAACCTGGCCGACGGCACGCCGCACATGACGGCCATCCACGCCGCGTTCAACCGCCACAACATCGCCTGTAACACCACGCCCCCGGTGAACTCCGGTTGTTCGGGCGGCCCCACGGCGAAGCCCACGCACACCGCCACCCCCGGTGACGGTCAGATTGCCCTCAACTGGACGGCCTCCGCTGGCGCCAGCGAGTACTGGGTGATGAAGACCGAGGGCATGGGCTGTGACTTCGGCAAGGCGAAGGTCGCCACCGTGACGGGCACCACCTACACGGACAGCGAGGTCGCCAACGGCCGCGAGTACTGCTACTCCATCGTCCCCGCGTCCTCGAACGCGTGCTACGGCGCGGCGAGCACCTGCTCGTGCGCCACGCCCTCCTGCACCGCTCCGGGCCTCGCCACGCTGAGCACCCCCAGCAACGGCGCCACCGGCGCGGAGCTGGCCGCGGTGCTCGACTGGTCGGATGTGACGGGTGCCTCCACCTACGAGGTCCAGGTCTCCACCAGCCCGACGTTCGCGACGGTGGTGGCCTCGGCCAACTCGCTGGTCTCCAGCACCTGGACGGTGTCCCCGGCGCTGAGCGTCAACACCACCTACTACTGGCGCGTGCGGGCGAACAACTCGTGCGGCGGTGTGGGCGCGTGGTCCAACGCGTTCAGCTACACCACGCGCGGCTGCACGGTGCTGGCGGCTCCGACGCTGGCCTCTCCGGCGGACGGCGCCACGGGCGTCGCCACGTCGGCGGCGCTGGACTGGTCGGATGTCGCGAGCGCGGGCAGCTACGTGGTCGAAGTGGCCACGGACTCCGCGTTCACCAACATCGTCCGGACCGGTACGGGCCTGACGGCCAGCAACTGGACGGTGTCCCCGGCCCTGGCGAGCGCCACGTCGTACTTCTGGCGGGTCCGCGCCGCGGATGTCTGCGGCGCCAGCCCCAACAGCACCACGCGCGGCTTCACCACCAGCACGGTCTGCACGCCCGCGCTGGCCACGTTCAACGCCACGCTCCAGGCGCCGACGTGCGGCAGCGTCTGCGGCTGCGACACCGGCCCCACGCTGGTCAACGGCCGCGGCACGCTCGCCGCGGGCACCGAGCCGAACCAGCCGAACACCATCAACGACTCGTGCGCTGACGGCACGTCCGGCACGTACCACGCCGACGAGAGCATCGACCGGGTGGTCCTCAAGACGACGGACCAGGGCGCCTTCGCCGTCGGCAAGCAGGTGACGGTGGAAGTGACCGTGTGGTGCTGGGGGACGACGGACTTCTTCGACCTCTACTACACGACGAACGCGTCGGCTCCCGCGTGGGCGGCGCTGACCACCAACCAGGCCTGCACGGGGACGGGTGCGCGGACCTTCACGCACACGTTCAACCTGGGCGCCACGGCGGGCACGCACGCCATCCGTCCGCAGTTCCGCTTCAGCGGCTCGGCGAGCTCGTGCGCCTCGGGTGGCTACAACGACCGTGACGACATGGTCTTCTCGGTCGGCACGTCCGTGGCTGCCGTGGACAGCGGCAAGCCGGTCACCTCGCAGGGCCGCACGGCCCCCGCGGGCCGCTGAACCCCGCGCCACTCCTCCGGCGCATCCCGGGCCGGAGGGGCGGCACTGAGGTCAGGCTGAGTTGAATCCGAAGGGCTTCCGGCCATCCGCCGGGAGCCCTTCTTCACGTCGGGGCTCCTCCCGCGCTCAATGGCGGTCGTCCGGCGCTTCGTCCATGGGGCCGGCGAACAGCAGCCCCTCCTCCACCGCGCCCTTCCCCGCCTGTCGCCGGGCGTGCTCGCGGCGGTGGGCGCGCTTCCAGCGCAGTTGCCGCGCCCGGAGCACTTCCTGGACGAGCACCTGCGCCGCGGCGGCCAGGGGGACGGCGATGACCGCGCCCAGCAAGCCCGCCAGCGCGCCGCCACACAGCACGACGATGGAGATGAGCAGCGGGTTCATCCGGATGGCGCGGCGTTGCACCATGGGGCTCAGCACGTTGGATTCGATCTGCTGGTAGACCATGAAGACAATCAACGCGATGACGGCGGGGCGCAGCCCCACCGTGGCCAGCGTCGTGAGGCTCACCAGCAGGCCGCTGATGACGCTGCCGATGTAGGGGATGACGCCCAGCACCATCACCGCCAACCCCAGGGCCAGGAAGAAGGGCACGCCCTGGATGAGCGCGACGGTGGCGGCCACGGTGCCTCCAATGGTCATCACCAGCAGCGTGCCCGCGACGTAGTTGCTCACCGCGGCGCGCATGCGCTCCACCAGCTCACGCACGTGGTGCCGACGGCGCGGCACCACCCACTGGAGGATGCTCTCGTAGAGTTCCTTGCCGAACAGCAGGCTGAACACGGAGAGGGCCACCACGGTGACGCCCGCCGCCACCAGTCCCAGGGTGGACGAGAGGACTCCGACGGCACGACCCGCCAGGTCCACCGGCTCGAAGCGCAGCAGCTCCTCGGGCCGCGGCTCGAAGCCGTAGCGCACGCCCAGCTCCTGGACCCACTTGGACTGGGAGAGCCGCTCCAGCAGCCCTGGCATCGCCTGGACCAGCCCTTCAATCTGCTGGACGAGCGCGGGCACCAGCGTGCCCACCATCACCCCCATCAACCCCAGGAGCACCAGCGCCACCACTGCCACACCCAACCCGCGCTTGAGCCCCCACCGCTCCAGCCTCCGCACCAGCGGGTCCAGGGCAAGCGACAGGAGCATCACGACGGCCAGGAGCGTGAGCAGCGGATAGAGCCGTCGGAGCACCAGCCAGCACACCGCGAGCAGCAGCACCTGCAGCCCCACGGCCCAGACCGTGCGGGCGGGCACGTAGACCGGGAGCTGCCGACTGGAATCCTTCATGAGCGACAAGGTAGGAAGTGGTGCTCCGCCAGTCAGGCCCCCTCGCGTGCGAGCCGGTGCGCCTCTGGGCATGCCAGGCACGGCCTGCCTCACTCGGCCGGACGTCGCCTCGTGGAGCAGCCGAGCAACCAGGCCCTACCTCGTCCCCTGACTCCACGGGGCGGGCAGCGGCGGTCCGAATCGAACCCGTGCGATGGGGGTGCAGGCGCCCCACCCTTTTGTTCGACGAGGAAGGGACACAACTGGATCGCGTCCTTGTCCGATAATCTTCAAGCAGGTCTGGAATCACCACGCCACGAGGAGGGCGACACGATGTGGATTGAAGCCATCGTCATGCCCCGGGAGCAGCCCACTGCGTCCCGGCCATCCTCACGTCAGGCGGCCAGGCAACCGGCCCCCGCGCCCCGGAGTCGAGCCGTGGTGCACAAGCAGGCAGGCGAGGAGAGCCAGCAGTTCCGCGACGCGGTGCTGGGCTTCCTGCGGGCGCACGAGCTGATGAGCGCGGTGCGCTGGGTGAGCGAGCCGGGGCTGTTTCCCCTGGTGACGCTGCACTGCACGCGCGGCGTGCTGGACCAGCTGCGCAAGGAGCCCGGGTTCGAGGCGGGGTTGTCCATGCCGCTGGAGCTGATGACCTGAGCACTGCCACACGCCGGGCGCGTCCCTAGGTTTCCAGTAGGAAACATGGGCGGGCCCGGGGTGTCTGGGGCGCGCGACGCTCCCCCTCCTCTGGCTCGCGGAGGGAAACATCATGAGCGAGTTGATCATCAAGCGATTCTCGACGCCCGATGAGCGCCGGCCGTTCGCGGCGCACGGGCATGCGGACGTTCTCCAGTTCGACGAGGGGCGCACGGTGGGGCTGGGCGTCTTCGAGCCCGGCTGGAAGTGGTCCCAGGACGTCAAGCCCATCGCCGGCACTGAGAGCTGCCAGGTAGCCCACTCCCTCTACGTCATCAGCGGGAGGATGATGGTGAAGATGGATGACGGCTCCCAGAGCGAGATGGGCCCTGGGGACGTGGCCATCATCCCACCGGGACACGACGCGTGGGTCGTCGGCGAGGAGTCCTGCCTCGCCGTCGACTTCGAGGGCATGGCGGACTACGCGCGGCGCGAGGCCATGAAGACGAGCCGACCCGGCATGACGCCCGAGTCAGCGCCTGGGTTGCACTGACTCGGCCTGCCCTACAGCCGGGGGTCCACCGGTTCGCTCTCCAGCGCGAGCACGCCGAAGACACACTCGTGCACGCGCCGCAGCGGCTCCTTCCGGACGAAGCGCTCCAGGGCCTCGACGCCCAGCGCCAGCTCACGCAACGCCAGTGAGCGCTTCGTGGACACCCCGCGCTGTCGCAGCCGCTCCAGGTGCTCGGGCGCGGTGTACTCCGGGCCGTAGATGATTCGCAGGTAGTCCGGACCCCGGCACTTGATGGCCGGCTGGAGGAGCCCCTTCTTGCCTCGCGCCACATAGGCCAGCGGCTTCACCACCATGCCCTCGCCACCCCGTGACGTCAGCGACTCCCACCAGCGTGTCGCCTCCTCGACGGCCTCCGCGTCGGCAAGCGACACCACGCGATGGGCCGTCGCCAAAAGCAAACCCGGGTCCGCGCGGCACACCTTCGCCAGCGCCTCCAGGTGCCACACGTGGTCCTTGTCCACATGCACCGCCCCTTCCGTCGCCAGCAGGTGGAAGGGCGCGAGCCTCACGTCATCGAGTGACTTCACCGGCCAGCAATAGCGCCGGTACGCCGCGACATACCGCTCCACGCTCTCCGCCCGTGTCTGGAGCTTGAGTCCGAGCCCCGCCACCTCCAGACCCCGCGCCGCCGCCTGCGCCACCACCGCCCTCGCGTCCGCCACGGAGGCCAGGGCCGCCGCGCCCACCGCCGCGTACTGCTCGCGCACCAGCTCCCGGGCCTTCAACGACCACGGCATCAGCTCACAGTCCAGACAGGCCCAGTCCGTCTGGTGCTCCGCCCAGAAGCCCGAGGCCTCGAACGCCGCGGCGAGACGCGCCAGGAACGCCGCCTCCAGCGCCGCGTCCACGAAGAATCGCCGCCCGGTGCGCGTGTAGCAGGCGCCTCGCTCCTCGCCGTCGAGACCGAAGCGCCGCCGGGCCACGTCCGCGTCGCGGCACAGCACGACGACCGCGCGCGAGCCCATGTGCTTCTCCTCGCACACCACCTGCGCCACGCCTTCGCGCTGGTAGTAGGCGAAGGCCTCGGCCGGATGCTCCAACAACCCGGGGCGCTGGCTCGTCTCCGACGGCGACATCGTGGGCGGCAGGTAGATGAGCCACTTCGGGTGCAGCGCGAAGCGGCTCATCACCTCCAGCGCGGCCGTGGCGTTCTCCTCCTTCAGCGTGATGTTCGGCGTCAGCCGCGTGGAGACGATGCGCTTGCCCAGCACGTCCGCCAGGTCGAGCACGTCGTCATGCTGCTGCTGCGCGGTCAGCGCCGCCACGGGCGCCCCGCTCGCGCCGAGCGGCTTCTTCGGCTCGCAATACACTCGCGCGGCCGGCACGGAGACCACCTCTCGCTCCGGATAGCGCAGCGCCGTCAGCTTCCCGCCGTAGACGCAGCCGGTGTCCACGCACAGGGTGTTGTTGAGCCACTCCGCCTCGGGCACCGGCGTGTGGCCGTACACCACCATCGCCTTTCCCCGGTATTCCGACGCCCAGTCGTGCCGCACCGGAAAGCCGTACTCGTCCGTCTCGCCCGTCGTCTCGCCGTAGAGCGCGAAGTCGCGAACCTTCCCCGAGCCGCGCCCCTGCATCGACTCCTTGAGCCCCGCGTGCGCGACGACGAGCTTCCCGCCGTCCAGCACGTAGTGGGACACCAGCGCGTCGATGAACTTCACCACCTGGGCACTGAATTCGGGCGGCTCGCGCTCCAGTTGCTCCAGCGACTGCGCCAGCCCATGCGACACCTTGACGTCGCCGCCACGCAGCTTGCGCATCAGCTTGACCTCGTGGTTGCCCGGCACGCACAGCGCGGTGCCCGCCTCCACCATCCCCATCACCAGTCGGAGCACTCCCGCGACGCCGGGCCCCCGGTCCACCAGGTCCCCGAGGAACAATGCCTTGCGCCCCTCGGGAGGACGCACGTCGAAGCCCGGCGTGCCGTCCGCGCGGCCCGTCACCGCGTACCCCAGCCGCGTCAGCAGGAGCAGCAGCTCATCCAGGCAGCCGTGGAGGTCGCCGATGATGTCGAAGGGCCCCGGCTCATGCTTGCGGTTGTTCCACAGCGGCTGGCGCTCCAGCTCCAGTGCCTCCAGTTGCTCCGGCTTCAGGATGTGGACATGCCGGAAGCCCTCGCGCTCCAGGCTCCTCAGCGAGCCGCGCAGCTGCTGAAGCTGGCTGCGCACCACGCGCACGCCGAACTGACGCTCCGGGCGGAGCTGGTTGCGCGCGTGACACACCGCCTCCGGGACATCCAGGACGATGGCCACGGGCAGGACATGGAACTCACGCGCCAGCGCCACCAGCGGCTTGCGGGACTCGGGCTGTGTGTTCGTCGCGTCGATGACCGTCAGTCGGCCTCGCGCCAGGCGCTTCGCGGCGATGAACCGCAGCACGTCGAAGGCGTCGCGGGTCGCGTCCTGGTCGTTCTCGTCATCTCCGACGAGGCCGCGGCAGGTGTCGGACGAGAGGACCTCCGTGGGCCGGAAGTGGGCACGCGCGAAGGTGGACTTGCCGGCGCCCGAGGGGCCGACGAGCAGGACCAGGGACAGCTCGGGAATGGAGAGCTTCATCGTGAGAACACCGCCATCTGGGTCGGCGCGCCGACCTCCGCATCCACCACGCCCACCGGGACGAACCGCACGCCGTAGCCGAAGCGCTCGGCCTGCGTTCGAGCCCAAGACTCGAACTGTGCGCGCGTCCACTCGAAGCGGTGGTCCTTGTGCCGGAAGCTCCCCGGAGCCAGGCCCTCGAAGCGCACGTTGTATTCGGCATTGGGCGTCGTCACGACGACGACGGCCGGACGGGCCCACTCGAACAGCACCCGCTCGAACGCGGCCAGCCGGGGCAGGTCCAGGTGCTCGACGACCTCCACCACTGTCGCCGCGTCGTATCCCGCCAGTCGTGCGTCGCGGTACAGCAGCGAGCCGTGCAGCAACTGGATGCGCTGCCGCTGGAAGTCGGGGAGCCGCTCCAGCTTCAAGCGCTCGCTGGCGATCTCCAGCGCCCGGATGGAGACATCCATGCCGGTGATGCGCGTGAAGCGCCGCTCCTGGAGGAGCGCTCGGAGCAGCTTGCCCTCACCGCACCCCACGTCCACCACCGACGTGGCCCCGTGCTCGACGAGCACCGCGAGGACCGCCTCGCGCCGCTGCTCGTCCAGGCTCACCTTCCGCTCCAGCGTCGCCTCGCCTTCGTCGCGCGCGGGCTGCGCCTCCTCGGGCTCCAAGGCCTCGTCGACCTCCGACAGCCGCGCCATGGCCTCGCGAGCGAGGCTCCGCTGGTGGCGCAGGTAGCGCCGGGTGATGACCTCGCGCTCCGGATGCGTGGCCAGCCAGCCCTCGCCGTGGCGCAGCAGCTTGTCGATTTCGTCCTCCGTCACCCAGTAGTGCTTGTCGTCATCCAGCACGGGCACGAGCACGTACAGGTGGCTGAGCAGGTCGCCCAGCGGAGTGGTCGCCTCGAGCGTCACGGTGAAGTAGCGGCTGTCGCCCCACTCCGGCACCGTCGCGTCCAGCGCGTGGCGGGTCGCCGTGACGGTGTAGCCGAGCGGCTCGAAGAGGCGCCGCAGGAAGCCCTCGCCTCCGCGACACGGCAGGACGGACAGGCGCGCCGTGAGCGGCAGCGGACGCGCGGCGAGCTCGGGGCGCTCGCGGCTGCGACCGGAGAGCGCCGCGCCTAAGACACGAGACAGGGCCACGCTCAAGAACGACGAGGCCGCATAGGGGCGGTCATTGACGTACTGCTCCAGGGAGCGGCCCTCACCCGAGGACTTTTGTCGGTCCCGGACCAGCGCCACCGGGTCCACCTCCAGCAGGAGCGCGGCCATGCAGCGTTGAGCGGTGGCCTCCGGATAGAAGACGTGTGCCTGACCGAAGGACACGTCGAAGGACTGGGGCTTGTGCGGGCTCTTGTGCAGCAGGTAGCCCAGGTCCGTCGCGGGGGAGTGTGTCGTCGAGAGTGTCAGGAGCATTCAGTGCCAGACCCGTGTCGCTGCCACGAGGGTGTCGAGGTCGATACGAAAAGCGCGCGTGCCTTCGCCGCCATAGAGCCAGGGGCCGCGCCCGCACATCCACGTGGGCTGCCACCGCGTCCCCTCCGGGTCCACGAAGACGAAGGTGCCCGCCGAGACGAGCGCTTCCTTGCCACCGCCGTGCAGGGCGAACAGCTCGAAGGTGGAGCGCGCCGAATAGGAGCCACCGAACAGCACGTGCGTCGCCCCCACGGCGAGCGCGCTGGCGCCGGTGACAGGAGTCTTCCAGACGGCGGGACGTCCCCCCTCGCGCAGGCGGACCAGGGGAAAGTCCGTGTAGAAGTACAGCCACATCTCGTCATTCGAGGCGACGTTGAGCGCATAGCAGTCGACGATGATGTCGGTGCCCACGGCCCTCGCGTCGTATTCACTCAGGCGCTGGCCTGTCGCATCGAAGAGGACCAGCCCGCTTCGGCCAATCGGCTCGCTGTCGATATCCCCGCGACCCCACCCCCGGTTGCCGAGCACGCCTTCGTCGAGATAGCTCACCCACAGGCGCCCGTCGGCGGTGGCCTGCACGTCCTGGATGCCGTCACCGAGGGTCAGCTCGCGAGCCACGCGCCCGTCGCGGGAATAGACGACCGCGTTGCGTTCATGCGCGTCCTTGTCGAGATACCTGCAGCGTCCGCCCACCAGCAGCAGCTCACCGTCCGGGAGCGGCTGCACGAAATGGAAGTTGCGTCGGTCGGGCGGCAAGCGGGCGCACCTGGGTGGAGCACCCGGCTCGGAGAAGCGGAGGACTTCGTAGGTCTGGGGCTCGTCCGCCAGCGACTTCGCGAAGGAAGGGAGGTCCGGCGCGGCTTGCGCCCGGTCGTCCCGCTCTCCTTCCAGGGCCAGGAGCCACAGGTCGAAGTCGGGTCCCACGCCCTGGGCCATCAACTCGCGCCCCGAGAGGGCCTCCGCGAAATCGACGAAACACGGCACCTCGAGATGCGTCAACTCACGGTCGGTCATCGCTGTTCTTTCGCGCAGGGAGCCGAGGGGCCAGCTCCAGGAACCGTGCGCCGGGGGGCCGGTATCGAGGCCTCGGACGCCGAGCCCGAAACGGACCTGACGCCCCTCCTTCACCCCACCCGAGTGCCCACCAGGAGCCTGCGCTAGGATTCGCTGCTCCCCGCGCACTTCGCTCCTCGCTTTGGAGTCCTTCATGTTGTCGCATCGCGCACTCGCGCCGCTGCTCGTCCTCTTCCTGTTCACCGCCTGCTCCGACTCCGACCCCATCCCCGGGCCGGTGGACAGCGGAGTCCGGACGGATGCCGGAGCCGGTGACTCCGACAGCGGCCCCGACACGGACGCGGGCTCCACTCCCGACAGTGGCCCCGACACGGACGCGGGCTCCGACACGGATGGTGGCTTCACCCCGGACAGCGGTCCCGACCTGGATGGTGGCTTCACCCCGGACGCGGGTCCCGACACGGACGCCGGCCCCGCCACGCCTCCGACCATCCTCACGGAGACGCTGGCGGACACCTACACCGGCAATCCGTACTCACTCGTCCTGTCGGCCTCCGGTGGACTGGCGCCCCTGACCTGGGACCGCACCGAGGGAGTGCTGCCCGCGGGCCTCTCGCTCAACGCCAACGGAACCATCGGCGGGACGCCCACCACCGCGGGGACGGCGACCTTCACAGTGCGCGTGCGGGACGCCTCGGGTGAGAGCGACACCGCGGACCTCTCGCTCACCGTCTACGAGCCTCCGCGCATCGGACCGTTCCAGTTCCCCACCCATCAAGTCGGAGAGAGCCTCTCGCTGACGCTGACCGTCTCCGGCGGCAAGGCCCCCTTCACCTTCGCGCCCGTGGGCGACCTGCCGCCAGGGCTGACGCTGTCCGCGCAGGGACTCCTCCAGGGGACGCTCACCCAGGCGGGCGAGTTCAGCTTCGTCGTCTCGGCGACGGACGCCAACGGAAGGCAGGCCATCTATGCCTCCCAGCTCATCGTCCTGACGTCCTTCACCGTCACCACCACCTCGCTGCCTGGCGCCAACCCGAATGGCACGTCCGTGCATCACGACACGCTGCCCTCCGGACTCCCTTCCTCCCCCGGGCCGGGCGCGGACGACACCGCGTTCTGACGCACCGCGAAGGGCTCGGGAATCCGCGAGCGCCCTCGCCTCCGCGCTACACGGCGGGTGCGGGGAGGAGTAGGAAGCGGAGCATGCGCAACCGCTGGCGACTGCTGCTCCCCTCCGTGCTGCTCTGTCTGTTGATGACTCCCTCGCTCGGCTCCGCCCAGACCGAGCGCCCCCGGGCTCGCGCCAGGAACCTGGGCATCACCTTCGGTGGCCAGTCCGGTCCGCTCGACGCCATCACCGACGTGCCCGGCGTGGAGGTGGGCCACACGACGCTCATCTCCGGCGAGGGCCGCATCGAGAAGGGCAAGGGCCCCGTGCGCACCGGCGTCACGGCGGTGCTGCCCCGAGGCAAGGACGGCGTCGCCGAGCCGGTGTTCGCCGCCTCCTACGCGCTCAACGGCAACGGCGAGATGACGGGCACCCACTGGATTCAGGAGTCCGGTGAGCTCAATGGCCCGGTGATGATCACCAACACCAACGACATCGGCGCGGTGCGAGAGGCCGTCATCTCCTGGGCATTCGACAAGAACCTGGCGTGGGACCTGGGCCTGCCCGTCGTCGCGGAGACGTGGGACGGGATGCTGAACGACATCTACGGCTTCCACGTCAAGCCGTCGCACGCGCTCCAGGCGCTCGACTCGGCGCGCCCGGGTCCCATGGCGGAGGGCTCCGTCGGCGGAGGCACCGGCATGGTGTGCCACGGCTTCAAGGGCGGCATCGGCACCGCTTCACGCAAGCTGCCGGACTCCGCGGGCGGCTACACCCTGGGCGTGCTGGTGCAGTGCAACTACGGCTCGCGCCGCCTCTTCTCCGTCGAGGGCGTCCCCGTGGGCGAGGAGCTGACGGAGAACAAGCCCTGCTACGTCGGCACGCAGAAGCCCGGCAGCCCCATGATGCACGGCCTGTCGTCCTGTGGCGGCACCGGCCCCCGCCCCGCCGCGCCCAATCCCTTCGAGGGCGCGGGCTCCATCATCGTCGTCGTCGCGACGGATGCGCCCCTGCTGCCCCACCAGCTCGGACGGCTCGCGCGGCGCGTGCCGCTCGGCATCGCGAAGATGGGCGGACTGGGTGAGAACTACTCGGGAGACATCTTCCTCGCGTTCTCCACCCAGCACGTGAAGCCGCCGACGGAGGCCCATGTCGCCCCTATCTCAGTGCTCGGCAATGACAGACTCAATCCTCTCTTCGAGGCCACCGTGCAGGCCACGCAGGAGGCCATCCTCAACGCGATGCTCGCCTCCGACACCATGACGGGCGCAGACAATGTCCGCGTCTCCGGCCTGCCCCATGACGGGCTGGTGAAGGCCCTGAAGAAACACGGGCGGCTCACACCCGCGCCCAAGCAGGCGCCCGCCAGGAAATCGGGGCGATGAGCCGAGCTCCAAGCGTGAAGTGTGCTCGGAGGTGCGAGTGAGACAGGAGCCAACCGAGCCTCGGGGCACTGTGAAACCGTGCACTGTCACATCCCTTGACGTCGGTTGCAGGTGACGGCGTTGTGACGTCCGTGGTTAAGAAAAAGGATGCGCTTCTCCTTCTTCGCGACGCCCACCACCCTGAAGAAGCTCAACACCCCCGAGCTGCCGAAGGTCCTCCTCGTTGGAGGATTCAACGGTTACTGGAACTTTGGAGACATCCTCATGCTCCAAGGCGTCGTGCGCTGGCACCGCGCGCGCCGGGAGTCGTCGGTCGTCGCCTCCTTGCATGAGCTGAGCAGGGTGGCGGACCCGCAGGCCCTGCGACAGCTTCCCGGTGTGCTCGGGACGGAGGACTTCGTCTTCTTCTCGGCCTCGCCCTGGGAGGAGGCGGACCGCACGGCGAAGGGGCTGGGGCTGGAGCCCGTGTCCCCGCTCCTGTTGCGAGGTTCCGCCCACCTGCACGTCTATGGCGGCGGGTACTTCAACGGACGCTGGGGAGACTCGATGCTGGAGCTCATCGAGACCGTCCTGCGCACCTGGCTCCCGGTCCACTACGTCCTGTCCGGGCTCCAGGTGGGGCAGGAGTTCGCGGGCCGCGTCGCGGCGCACGCGCGGCAGTGGCAGCCCGCGCTCGTCGGGTGCCGGGACCCCGAGTCCACCGAGGCCCTGGCTGCTTGCGGACTGGAGGCGCGGCTGTCCGGTGACGATGCGCTGGAGGAGCTGGACCGCGCGGCCGAGGAGGCCTCACGCGCGGGGCCACGGGCGCCTGTCCCCGGCCGCTTCGCGCTGCACATGAACCTCTCCACGTATGTCTACACCAACGTGGGCGAGGACCCGGAGGCGATGCCCACTCCGAGCACGGTGATGAACGGGCAGCTCCAGTCCTTGCGCGAGCGGTTCGGAGAGAGCGCCGCGCCCCTCGTCCTCAACGCGTACATCGACGAGCGGCCCGTGGTGGAGGACAGCGTCGCGGCCATGCGCAAGACGGCCTTTCCGGAGCACTTTCCCCGGGCGGACGTCATCGACCTGGTGGGCCTGCTCTTCCTGGGACGGTTGTCCCAGGCCGTGGAGCAGATTCGACAGAGCGAGGTGCTGGTCGCCTCGTCCTACCATGTCACCTTGCTGGGCAAGGTCTCCGGCGTGCCGACCCACTTGTTCGCCTTCAATGACTACTACCGTCAGAAGAAGGCGGGCCTCGCCGAGACGGACAACTCGCTGGAGGAGTTCCTCACGGGCGACTGGAGCCAGGGCCTCGCGCGAGGCACCGAGTACATCGAGGGTCAGCGGGCGCTGCGACGCGCGTGGCTGGAGCAACTGGCCGTCAGCCTGGAGCAGCCTCCCCAGGACGCGAGCTGGGTGGCTCGCGCGTCCCTGTGGATGGAAGACCTCCGCCAGGAGCTGCGGCAGGCGCATCACCAGCGGGACGAGGGCGCCCAGGCGGCTCAGGCCGCCGCGCGGGACGCGGAGGCACGTCACCAGGCCCTGCTCGTGAACAGCGAGGCCACGGAGGCCCGGCTGCGAGAGCTGGAGTCACAGCGCACGCGGTGGGAGGCGGAGCAGTTGGAGCTGACCACCCTGCGCGCGCGGCTCGCCGTTCGAGACCAGGAGCGGGAGGAGCTGTTCGCCCTGCGGGAGCAGCTCGCCGCGCGTGAGCAGGAGCTGCGCGCCTTCGCGGAGCGGGAGGAGGAGCTGCGGGCCAGCTACGAGGCCCTGCTCACCACCGAGCCTCCCCTTCGCCACCGGCTGGTGGACGACCTGAATGACCGCCTCATCAAGGCCGGTGGCCCGCGCGCCCACCGCGCCCTCAAACAACTGGTGCGAGCCACGGTGAAGCGCGGCAAGTAGCTACGGCGCCGGTGCGTGGGACGAAGCCCCCTTCTTGCCCGAGGGAGGCTGCTGTCCCGCCACCCACGCGTCGACCTTGCGCTCGAGCACGTCCAGCGGCAGCGAGCCCCCGAGCAGCACCACGTCGTGGAACTCACGCACGTCGAAGCGCGAGCCCAGCGTCTTCTCGGCGCGCGTGCGCAGCTCCTGAATCTTGAGCTGCCCCACCTTGTACGCGAGCGCCTGTCCGGGCCAGGCGATGTAGCGGTCCACCTCGTTGGTGATGTCCAACGCCTGGCGGGGCGCGTTCTCCATGAAGAAGTCGAGCGCCTGCTGGCGCGTCCACTGCTTCACGTGCATGCCGGTGTCCACGACGAGGCGGACGGCGCGCCACATGTCGTACGAGAGCTGGCCGAACTTGTCATAGGGGTCCGCGTAGAGACCCAGCTCGTCTCCCAGCGTCTCGCAGTACAGCGCCCAGCCCTCGCCATAGGCCACGTAGTAGCCGTAGCGACGGAACTCCGGCAGCCCCGTCTGCTCGGTGGCCAGGGCCGACTGGAGGTGATGTCCGGGCACCGCCTCGTGCAGCGTGAGGGGAACCATCTCCCAGCGCGGGCGCGTCTCCGGGCGGTAGAGGTTCACCAGGTACGTGCCGGGACGCGAGCCGTCCGAGGCCGCCGGGTAGTAGAAGCCCGTCGTCACATCGGGAGCCATCGCCTCGGGCGTCGCCTCCACCGCGTAGGGCTGGCGCGGCAGCGTCTTGAACAGGCGCACCAGCAGCGGGTCGATCTGCTTGGACAGGGCCCGGTAGCGCATCAGCAGCTCGTCACCGGTGCGGGCGTAGAAGCGCGGGTCCGTGCGCAGGAAGTGGAAGAACTCCGCGAGCGAGCCCTGGAAGCCTGTCTTCTTCATGATGGCCTCCATCTCCCCACGGATGCGCTTCACCTCCGCCAGGCCCTGGGTGTGGATCTGCTCCGGCGTCAGCGTGGTGGTCGTGTACTTGCGCGCGAAGAAGCCATACATCTCCACGCCGTCCTGCCACTGCCCGACGCCCACGGCCTCGGGCGCGCCCGGGATGTACTCGGCGGTGAGGAACTGGTGGAAGCGTCGCAGCGCGGGCACCACGCCCTCGCGAACGGCCTTGCGGCCCGCCTCCGCGAGGCGCTGCTGCTCGGCGGCGGGGAGCTTCTCCGGGAAGCGCAGGAAGGGGCTGTAGAAGCCGCTCTTCGTCGGGTCCTCCACCAGCTGCCGCTCTACTTGCGGCGGGATGCGCTGGAGGATGACGCGCGGATGCACCTTCTTCTGGCGCAGGCCCTCGCGCATCAGCGCCACCACCTGGTCCACATAGGTGCCGAAGCCCTGGAGCCGGACGAGCCAGTCCTCGTAGTCCTTCACCGTCTCGAAGCGCAGCGTGTCCGCGAGCTGGTAGGCCGTCTGCACGCCCGGAGGCTGCTTGATTCCCTCGGGGATGCTCCCCATCTGATTCGTGGGCAGCAGGTACCAGCCGAAGCGGTGCTCCTCCACCCACGTCTCGTGCTCTTTGCGGAACAGGTCCAGGTTGAGCTGGTCCTCCTCGGACAGCTTCGCGCGCTCCACCTTCTTCAGCTTCTCCAGCACCTGGCGCGAGTGCTGGTGGTCCGCCTGGATGGCCGCGAGGCTCAGGTCATCCCAGCGCCCATTCCATCGACGGTCCCCCTGCACCGACGCGTACGTCGGGCTGTGCTCCAGTTGGTACTGCCAATCCTGCTCGATGAGGGAGCGCAGCGTGGTGGCCGCGTCCGACTTCTTCGCCTCGGCATCCAGGGACATCATCAGGAGAACTCCCACGGTGGTCAGTCGAAGCCACTTCACGAGAACAACTCCAGCAGGTCTTCACGGGTGATGGCCGCGGCGCCGCCCGCCTCACTCAAGGCCGCTTCCATCAGCGCGCGCTTCTTGTCCTGGAGCCCGAGGATGCGCTCCTCGACGGTGCCCTGGGACACCAGGCGGTAGACGTTGACGGGCCGCTCCTGGCCTATGCGGTGCGCGCGGTCCGCCGCCTGCGCCTCCACGGCCGGGTTCCACCACGGGTCCACCAGGAAGACGTGGTCCGCCGCCGTGAGGTTCAAGCCCGTGCCGCCCGCCTTCAGCGACATCAGCAGCACCGGCGGCCCGTCCTCGGACTGGAAGCGCGAGGTGACCTCGCCGCGGTTCACCGTGGTGCCATCCAGCCGGTCGAACGCGATGCCCGCCTGCTTCAGCGCCGGCTCGATGAGGTCCAACAGCGACGTCCACTGGGAGAACACGAGCGCCTTGTGTCCCTCCGACACCGCGGTGTCGAGCGCGTCCACCAGCGTCTCCACCTTCGACGACGAGGTCGCCTTCTGCCCGGGGACGAGCGCGGGGTGACACGCCGCCTGCCGCAGCCGCAGGAGCGCCTCCAGCGCCTTGAGCACGCTGCCACCCTCGTTCAACAGGGCGACCACTTCCTTGCGCGTGGCCGCCATCACCGAGTCGTAGATGGAGCGCTCGCGCTCATCCAGCGACACGTGCATCACCGACTCGATGCGCGGCGGCAGCTCCGGCGCCACGTCGCGCTTGAGCCTGCGCAGCACAAAGGGACGGATGCGGCGGCGCAGGTCGGAGGATGCCGCCGCGTTGCCCTCGGAGATGGGGCGCGACACCTTCTCCTCGAACTGCCGTCGGCCCCCGAGCAGGCCCGGGTTGGTGAAGTGCATCAAGCTCCACAGCTCGTCCAGCCGGTTCTCCATCGGCGTGCCGCTGAGCGCCAACCGGAAGTTGGACTTGAGGCCAAACGCGGAGCGCGCCACCTGGCTCTCCGGGTTCTTGATGGCCTGCGCCTCGTCCAGCACCAGGGCCGCCCATTCCTTGGAGCCCAGCGCCGCCGCGTCCAATCGCAGAATCGAGTACGTGGTGAGCGTCACGTCGGCCGCCGGGTCCAGCTCACGGCCCGGGCCGTGGTAGACGCAGACGCTCAGCGACGGACGGAAGCGCTTCAACTCCGCCACCCAGTTGGGCAGCACGCTGGTGGGGCAGACGACGAGCGAGCGCGGCCCCAGGACGCAGATGGTCTGCAGCGTCTTTCCAAGGCCCATGTCGTCCGCGAGGATGCCACCCAGCCCCGCGCTCTTGAGGAAGCCCAGCCAGCTCACGCCCGTCTGCTGGTAGTGGCGCAAGGACGCGTTGAGGTCCTCGGGCAGCACAGGCGGCGGCAGCTTCTCGAAGCCCTCGACGAGCGGCGCCAGCTTGTCCAGCCCCGGAGGAGGCGGCTGCTCCAGCGTCTCGCACAGCGTGGAGAGCTGCGGCAGCGCGTGGTTGGCGACGCGTCCGTCCGACTGGCGCGCGGCGAGCAGGTCCGCGACGCGCTGGCCATTCTTCTCCAGCCACGCGCGCGGCAGCGGCGCCCAGCCTCCACCCACCAGCGGCACCAACCCCAGCCCCTCCTGCCACGCCCTGACGACGGCCGCCGCGTCCACCGAGCGGGCCTCACCACCCTTGCCGCCCTCCACCTGGAACTCGAGCGTGAAGCGCACGTCGGGAATGCCCGCCCCGTTGCCCGCGGACTCCACCGTGAGCGACGGGCGCAGCTTCACGTCGGGGCTCACCACCGAAGCGCCGTCGCCCGCCAGGTCTCCGCCCCACCGCCGCAGCCGGTCCGCCCAGCGCACCATCTCCGGGCCCTGCACCGTCACCCGACGGCCGGGCACCAGGTTCAGCTCCTCGCGCAAGTCGTGGATGAGCCGCTGCTCCACCGCCTCGTCGCGCAGCGGCACCGCGCCGCGCAGGTACACCATCTTCCCGTTGTCGATTCGCACCGTCGGCGGCGCGCCGTAGACGAGCGTGGGCAGCACGGACAGGCCAGACTCGAGCTGGTTCAGCTCCAGGAGGATGCGCGGCTTGAGCTCGCGGTCGATGGACGGCACACGCTTCGTGCGCACCTCCACCGGCATCCGGCGGCCCAGCTCCGGCAACACCTTCGACGTCAGCTCCCCGAGGTTCTCGGCGCTGTACGTGCGGACAATGGGGAGGTTCTGCAGCCACGGTCCCGTCATGCCCGTCTCCCCCATCCGGGCCAGCGCGTCTCCCACGCGGGCCACGCCGGGGCTCACCACCTCCGACACGCGCGAGTCGCGCGCCACCGTCACCACCAGCTGCCCGCCGCGCTCCTCGACGAGCGCCCGGGGCACCACCACCTCGTCGGGGATGGCGACGGGGCGGCCGTCCAACAGGACGTTGCGTGCCTGCACCAGCACCTTGAGCAGCGCGTCGAGCGTCTCCGGGTTGAGCGTGCCGCGCGTGCGCCGCTGCTCCAGGATGCGGTCGGCGAGCAGGTCCGCCTGCTCCAGTTGGAGCTTCGCGGCCTGCGCGGGCTTGGCGATGTACGAGGTGAGGCTGCCCTCCAGCGCCTCTTCCTTGCCGTCCGCGTGGGCCAGCGTGCGCTTGAGCTGGAGGCCGTCCCCCGTGCGAGTGAAGTGATAGACGATGCGAGACCAGCGGGTCGCCGCCGTCTGCATGGGCGCGTCCTCCCGCTCCGCCTGCTGGAGCGAGATGGCCGCCGCGACGACGTGCTCACACGGGTCCACGAGGCTGGGGCAGTCGCACTCCCAGGCGTCGTCGGCGGGATAGAGGGCCACCGTGAAGGGGACCGGGCGCCCCGCCGAGCGGACCCTCAGCTCCAGCTCACTGTCCGTCTTCGACTGGAGGACCACGGCCCCGTCACGGGCGAGACCCACGCCCTTGGACCAGAGACCGGGGCGGGCTTCCTTCCGAACGGCTTCGAGCAGCTTGGCGAATGCGGACATGGGAGTGTCGACTCCCTACGCCCCCGGGGTGCGCCGCGCAACGGCGATGCGCACCCCGGCCTCCCGGCTCAGCCGCAGGTCAGCGTCCAACGGCAGCTATTCGACAGGCACTCCTTGCCATACAGGCAGGTCGCCCCCTTGGCCTTCTTCGGCTGGCACTTGCCGGTGTTGAGCCCCCAACCGCAGTACTGGTTGCTCGCGCAGTCGGTCTCCTGGTCGCAGATGCAGGTGCCCGTGCTGTTGCAGCCGGACGCGCTGCACGCGTCGCTGATGCACTCCTCCTTGAAGCGGCAGGACTCGCCCACCGCCTTGGAGTCCGGCGCGTAGTGCTCGCCGCAGATCACCGGGTACGCGGCCTCGCGCGTGCCCTTGTCCACGTAGGTGGCCACACCCGTGGTGTCGATGTCCGCCGCCGCGTCCGCCATGCCCGTGCGCGGATTGGACGCGCGCTCCCACACCTTGAGGAAGGTCTCCGCCGAGCCGGACAGGCCCGTGGTGTTGGCGCCCACGCGGCCCAGGTCCTTCAGGAGGTCGGGCAGGTAGCCCACGTGCGCGAGGCCGAACTCGTCGAAGCCCGTGCCCAGGCGCGCGGGCCCGGAGGCGTTCTGCTGACGCAGGTGCGCATCCGCCTCCGCCTGGAACGTCGCGGAGCACGCGCCGTTGTTGCCGAAGCGCGGACGCGTCTGCTGGATGAAGCCGTTGAGGTCCGCGCCGAAGGCCATGGGGACCTTGAGGCCCTGGCGACCGAACTCGACGGCCTGCGCCAGCGAGCGCGTGGAGCCGTGGCAGTTGTTGGCGACGCCGGAGCGCGAGTACTCGCGCGTCTCGTCATGCGCGGTGCGCAGGCCGAAGATGCCACCGGTCTGCCGCAGGTAGCGCACCACCCACGCGGGCGTCGTCTTCTCGTTGTCGGCGAGCTTCGGGTTCATCACCTCGCGGAAGTGGCCGTGGGAGATGACCAGCGGGTAGTAGGTGTTCGTCTGCGCGACGGCGAAGGCGTCATGGAGGCCCTTCTCCGACAGGTGGGCCACGTCGATGAGCATGCCCTTGCCCATCATCGTCTGGAGCAGCGCCTTGCCGTCGGCGGTGAGACCCTTGGTGTTGCGGCAGTTGCCGGCCGCGTCGCGGTACACGTCGAAGCCCAGCGTCATCGTGTCCGTCGTCACGCCGCAGTCGGTGTCGATGTGGCAGTTCTCCGTGAACTGCGCGGCCTGGAAGATGGCGTTGTGCAGCGCCGCTCCGCCGAAGCGGTTGTCCAACTGGTGCACCGGCTGGAGCGAGCGGACGCCCAGGGCGTGGAAGCGGTCCAGCTCCGCGCGCCAGTCCTTGGTACCGAACAGCTTGCTCGTCTCGATGGAGAGCACGATGGCCAGCTTGCCCGCGGCGATGATGTTGCGCGCGTGCGACGGCGTCAGCGCGATCTCCGCCCAGTCGGTGCGCGCGTCGAAGGCGCGAGCCATCTGGAGCTGCAGCTCCACGTCCACCATCTCGTCACAGGGCCGGGAGATGTTCTGGTACGGCAGCGCCTTGCAGAGGAACTCGTTGCTGACCAGCGACACCATGACCAGGGACATGCCGCCCTGGTGCGCCTGCCGCAGCCACCCTTCCCACGCCTGCTGATGCGCGATGGTGTCCCAGCGCGGCCACTGCGTGTTGACCGACATGCGCCCCAGGTGGATGCCCGTGTCGCCCTCGGTGCCCTCGATTTTACCGATGAACTCCGAGCCCACCGCGCCGCCAATCCCGAAGAGCGCCGCGAGCAGCGGGTTGCCGCTCAGGTCCACCCCGGGGCAGAGGTTGAGCAGGTTGCTCAGGTCCATGCGCACCCGCGCGTGGTCGCTCTCCGGCAGGCCGCCGTCACAGCTCGTCAGCGAGCCGGTGTGGCTGCCGTGGAACCACCCGCCGCCGAACGCCTCCTCCGCGAACATGTGGTGGTGCAGCTCCGCGAAGCCCGGCGCGGCCAACGGCTGCGACTGGGCCTCGGTGGCGGGTTCGACGGGCGCTTCACCCGCCTCCTGCACGGGGCCACACGCGAGCCCGAGACAAAGGGTGAGAGGAAGGAGGGCCAGGACTCCCTGGCGCCGACGATGCTGAGACATGAACATGGAGGAGATTCCTTCTGGATGTACGGGCGGACGGCTCCGCCTTCGCCCGGGGGAGGATACTCCCCGCACGACAGGCATATCGAGTAATCCACGTCCACTCTGAGACAGCGCTTTCAGGTAGGTCGGGGGCTCACCCGCGATACCAGAGTTACACTGATACGATTGTCGGAGCTCACGGCGTTCCGCACTGGCGCGAGGACGGCCGGAGCCTCGATGGAGCCGTCATGTCCCTGCGTCGTGTCCTCCCGTGGAGCCTCGCCCTCTTCTTGTCGTTCACCACGGCCGTCTCCGCCGAGCCGGCCGCCACCGAAGCTGCTCCGACCGAGTCCAGCGAGGAGCTCCGCGCGGAGACGAGCGAGCCCCAGGACGCGGCCAGCCTCGTCTGTGTCGCGGTCCGGTGCTCGACGGTGAGCGAGTGCTGGGCCGCGTGTCCCGGCGCGAGCAGCGTGAGCTGCATCAGCAATGGGTGTCGCTACACCCTGCCTGGCGGTGGTGGCGGCGGCGGTCCGACGTGCCCGCTGACGCGGTGCAGCGACGATGCCGACTGCGTGTGCAAGGGGCAACAGGGCTACTGCGAAACCCGCGCCTGTCGGTACTGAAGACGGAGTGTTCCTTGGGCCGTCATCGCGGCGGCCCGAGGCCTGGCGGTATCCTCGCGCGCCGCACCTGGGACGCAATCCGCCGTCCGGTGCGCCACGAGGGCTTATGCACCTGGACGACTACACGCGATACGACGCGATGGGGCTGGCGGAGCTGGTGCGTCGCAAGGAAGTGACGCCGGCGGAGCTGACGCAGGCGGCGCTCGACGCCATCGCCCGCGTCAATCCGAAGCTGAACGCGGTCATCGATGTCCGGGAAGCGGACGCGAAGAACGCCGTGCAGCAGGGGCTTCCGCAAGGGCCCTTCACGGGGGTGCCGTTCCTCATCAAGGACCTGGCGCTGCATGCGGCGGGCGTCCCGACGGACCTGGGGAGCCGGCTGGCGAAGGGGCTGATGCTGCCCCTCGACTCCTTCTTGATGGAGCGCTTCCGCCGCACGGGCGTGGTGTTGCTGGGCCGGACGAACACGCCGGAGTTCGGCAACAACGCGACGACGGAGCCCGTGCTGCACGGCCCCACTCGCAATCCCTGGGATTTGGGACGCAGCCCAGGTGGCTCCAGCGGTGGCTCCGCGGCGGCGGTGGCGGCGGGCATCGTTCCAGTGGCCCATGGCAATGACGGCGGCGGCTCCCTGCGCATTCCCGCGGCGCTCTGTGGCGTCTTCGGGCTGAAGCCCACGCGGGGGCGAAACTCCATCGGGCCCGGCGCGGCGGAGGCCATCAACGGCCTGGGCGTGGAGCACGTCGTGACGCGCTCGGTCCGCGACAGCGCGGCCATGCTGGATGCCACGCAAGGGCCCGCGGTAGGCGACCCGCACTACGCGCCGCCGCCGGAGCGGCCCTACCTGGAGGAGGTCCGACGGGGGCCGGGGAAGCTGCGCATCGCCATCTGCCGGAAGGCTGCCTCCGGTGTGCCCGTGAGTCCGGACAACGTCGCGGCGGTGGAAGATGTGGCGAAGCTGTGCGCCTCACTGGGGCACGACATCGTCGAGGCGGAGCCTGCCTATGACAACGAGGCCCTGCTGGAGGCCCTGGTGACGGTCTGGTCCGCCTCCAATGCGTCCCTGGTGGAGATGCTGAGCACGGGGCTGGGGCGGACGGCGGGCCCGGACACGCTGGAGGCCTCCACGTGGGCGGCGGTGCAGCATGGTCGCACGCTAAAGGCGACGGACCTCCAGGCGGCGCTCGCGGTGTTCAACCAGGTCAGCCGCGCCGTGGGCACGTTCTACGTGGACCATGACCTGCTGCTGACGCCCACGACGGCGGGGCCGCCCTACGCGCTCGGGGAGATGGACTCCAACAAGCCCAGGAGCGCGGGCGAGTGGTACCGGTTCGTGTTCTCCCTGATTCCCTTCACCGCGCTCTACAACGTGACGGGACAGCCGGCGATGTCCGTGCCCCTGCATTGGAACGCGCAGGAGCTGCCCATCGGCGTCCAGTTCGTGAGCCGCTTCGCGGACGAGGCCACGTTGTTCCGGCTCGCGGGACAGCTCGAGGAGGCGCGTCCGTGGTCCGTGCGCCGGCCTCCGGTGCATGCGGCGCGGGACGCCTGAAACATTTGAGAGGGCTGAGCCTCTTGAAGAGGAGAGGCTCAGCGCGGGAGCGGCAGGTATCGGCCGAGCCCGTCCATGGATTGGGGCTCCATCGAAGTCACTCCATCGGACGAGGGGCGCGCGCCCAGAGCACATCCCAGATGGACGCCGGGGGCGAGAAATCAGGCACCACGAGCCGGACCATCGCCTCGGTGGCGGCCACCTGGGCGCCCTGGCTCCGTGCCTCCGCGAACAAGCTCCGAAGCAGCGCGGGCCCATCCACATACAATGCGGACAGCATCCCGGACTCTCCCACCGGCGTCGGCGGCGAGAGGTCCGGCTCGCGAGGCTTCAAGCCCCAGACCTCGAGCAAGTCGGTGTACAGCTCATCCAGGTCATACAGCGGCGCATGGAGCCCCAGCGCGCCGCACGGGCAATCCCAGCCGAAGCTCCGGTCCAGCATCCCACCCTTCTCCAGCATCCGGCCCCGCGCGGCCTCTCCACAGAGGCCACACTTCAGGGCTCCCACCTCGCCTGTCGGCTGGTGCTGGGCATCGAAGGTAATGGTGAGCGTTTCCATCAGTTCACGGGAGGCAGATAGGAGTCAAAGGCTTCCATCTCGGAGGCGAGGAGCCGAATCCGGACGGAGCGGTCGCCCACCGAGAACGTGTCGGTCTTCATGAAGAAGACACTCTTGCGCTCCCGTCCCTGAACCTCCGACCACGGGATGAGCAGCGGAGGATGGAAGAGTCGGAAGATGAGATTCGGCACCAGATAGAGACCTCGCTCATCGCCGCCGACGGCAAGACAGTTTCGAAACTGCATCCAGCCGACCTGTCCCCAAACGAAGTTCTTCAGCTGGCGCGGCTTCGCACCCTCCGCGCGGTACTGACGCGCAAGGCCATGCCAACCACTCACCCGCGAGCCGATGGCCAGGACCGACACGAACCCCAGCAGGATCAGGAGCGGGAGTCCCCAGGGATGCGTCTTGATCAGGTGGTCGAGGGAGGACGAGTCCATGGCCATGGTCCTAAATCGTCAGGGTCAGCCGCGAAAGCGCCTCGCGCAGTCGTTCGGGAATCGCCGTGGACTTGCGCGTCTGGCGATCCACGAAGACGTGCACGAAGTGCCCATGGGCCGCCGCTTCCGACGCCCCTTCCTTGAAGATGCCAATCCCATACGTCACCGAGCGCGTACCCAGCTTGTCCACGCGCAACCCCGCCCTCAGCACGTCCGGATAGGCGAGCGGCGCGCGGTAGTGGCACTTCGACTCGACCACCAGCCCGATGACGGAGCTGCCGTGGATGTCCAGCCCTCCCTCGTGGATGAGGAAGTGGTTCGCCACCGTGTCGAAGTAGCTGTAATACGTGACGTTGTTGATGTGGCCGTAGACGTCGTTGTCCATCCACCGCGTGGTGATGGGCAGGAAGTAGCGATAGCGCTCAGCGGTCTCGACCTCACTCACGGCTGCAGCCTCCCCACGGCTACCAGTAGCCCAGCGCTTGCTGGAACAGTCCACCCAGCACCGGCCGGGTCATCTCACGCGGAGCATTCTGCAACAGTCGCTGCTGGGGAAAGGCCCCCTCCGTGAGCGCCGCCACGTCCGCTTCGGTGTACCCGACTCCGCCCAGTCCGTTCGGCATCCCCACCGCGCGCATGATGCGGATGAGCTTGTCCGCGAGCACTTCGCCCGCGTCCTTCGGCCCCGCGCCGCGAGCATCCGCCCCCAGCCACGTCGCGGCCTCCAGGTGTCGCTCCGGGCTCTCCTCTGCCGTGTAGCGGAACACCGCCGGCGCATTGAGGATGACCGCCATTCCATGGGGCACGAGGGGCTCGTCCTGGGGATACCCCGTGGGCCTGAACTCGCGCACCAGCCCCGCCACCGCGTACGCCATACCGTGCGGCGCATGCACTCCGGCGTTGCCGAACGCGATGCCGGCCAGCGTCGCCGCCCACATCAACTGCTCGCGCGCCTCGTGGTCTCCCGCGTCCTTCACGCCGCGCTCCAGGTACAACCCCATCAACCGCAGGGCCTCGCGACACCCCAGGTCACTCCATGGGTTGGCCCCCTGGCTCATCGGCCGCAGGCTGGGGCGCGGAGGCGCGGGGCGTCGCGTGTACGGCCGCGCCGTATAGGACTCCAGCGCATGGGAGAGCACGTCCAATCCGCTGGCGGCCACCACCTCGCCCGGCAGCGTCGCGGTGCAGTCCGGGTCCACCAGCGCCTCGGTGGGACGCAGCGCGTGCGAGGCGATGCCCGTCTTCGCCCCCAGGGAGAGCAGGTCGAAGATGGTGATGCCCGTCACCTCGCTGCCCGTCCCCGACGTCGTGGGGCAGGCGATGTGCGGCTTGAGCGGCCCGGGCACCGGCCGGCCGTCTCCCACGGGCGCATTCACATAGGTCAGGAAGTCGGAGGGCCACGTCGCATAGAGGTTCGCGGCCTTGCACGTGTCGATGACGGAGCCGCCACCGAGCGACACGTAGCCATCCGGCCGCAGGTCCGCGGCGAACCGCACCGCCTCCAGGAAGGAGCGGTCCGTGGGCTCGACGCGCACGTCGGTGAAGACCCCCACCTCGAGTCCGGCGGCGACCAGCGAGGCGCGCACCTTCTCGAAGTGAGGCAGTCTGGCCACGCCCGCATCCGAGAACAGCGCCACGCGCCTCATGCCGAGCGCCCGGGCCCGCTCGCCCACCTCCTCCAGACACCCTCGGCCGAAGGTGACTCGCGACGCATCCATCGTGAAGGCGGAGTCACACCCCTCCCCCACCGACTGGTAGTGGCAGCAGCCAAAGCCCATGACAGTCCTCCCACGCCGATTCCCGCCGCAATCTAGCGTGGGTGGGAGGAAGAACGGGCGACATCCGCCCCGCCGCCCTCAACAGTCGTAGTCCGGAGGCGTGCCGCCCTCGTCGACGGGCACGGGCGCGGGTCCGCCCTGCTTCGCGAGCGACTCCCCACAGTCCAGCGAGGCCTCACCCGACAGCGTGCGATAGAGCACACACGAGGCCCGCTCGACGAAGAACGCCTGACGGGGCCAGTCCGGCCCGCGCGCCGCGAGGATGGCCACCGCGTAGTGCCCACCGTCCGGCAGCCGCACCAGCCCCACCTCGTTCAGCACGTTGTAGCGCGAGTCATCCGAACAGCACCCTGGAGGCAACCAGCCCCCCTTGTGCCGCATTGACGCCCGAGCCTTCGCCGGCAGCAACGTCCCCAGCCAACCGCCGCAGCCCGCGCGAGGCGTCAGCTCCATCCACGCGAGCATGCGCGAGGTGGGCTTGGGCTTCAGCAGCTCGCCGCCATTCAGGCGATGGAGGAAGGACACCGCATCCGCCGCGCAGAGGTAGTTGTCGTTCCCCATGGCTTGGGGCGAGTTCGTCGCGCGGCGCGGCTTGCCGTAGTTCCACTTCGTCAGCGCGGTGTTCTTCACGTCCAGCGAGCGCAGGTAGTCATTGATGGCGTCCGGTCCGCCCACCAGGTCGATGAGCGCGCCCGAGGCCTCGTTGTCGGAGGTGCGGAAGACCTTCTCCGCCAGCGGCGCCACCTTCGACGCCTCGGCCTTCTTCAGCGCCGCCGCGACCCAGAACACCTTGGCCGAGCTGGCGGAGATGTGCGGCACCGTGTCGTTGGACCCCGCGTACTCGCCGGTGCGCAGGTCCTTCACCGCGATGGCGACGTCCGAGCCCGGCGCCAGGCGCGCGGCCTCCGCCGCCAGCGAGTCGACGACGGCGCGGAGTGCCTCGCGCTTCGGACCTCCAGCGGCCGGGGCCGCCGCCAGGGCGGTGCCCAGCGAGAGGCAAGACAGCACCACGACTCCGACACAGCCACGCGGCACGAACCACCTTGCCATCATCATCCTCCAGGAAGCTCGGCCCCGAGGTGGACGCCGCACCCGCGACGAAGGCACCGAGGTCATACGCGGCGCCCTGCCGGGAGGATCCCTAGTGGTCGAAGTCCACCACGTTGACCTACAGGTGACAACCACACCCCTGCTTCACGACTTCTCGGTCGCCTCCACGTCGGACCCGGACTGGTCAATCAAGAGGAGGATGCACGCGGGTTCGGTGCGGCTGATTTCCGCCGAGTAAGCCATGGCGGAGAAGCGTACCGGTTCGACCGCACACGTGCGACGACAGACGACTGCGGCCCCCACGTCCCGCCGCGCCTCCAAGGCGAGCGGCGCGGCGGAACGGGGGGCCCGATTCAGGTGCTAGTTCGACGTGCCCTTGGCCAGCTCCGACACGTAGGCCGCGGCGAGCCGGGAGAACTTGAGCGCGTGGTTGGCCGTGCTGCCGGACTTCGCGATGGTGTCGCCCGTCGTGTGGATGTAGGGGTTGCCCTGGCTGACGACGGCCTCATGAGGGATGGAGGCCGCGAAGCCCGCGTTCGTCCACGACGCGTGGTCCGAGCACGCATAACCGCACGTGGTGTTCACGTGGGAGATGGTCGTGTTGAAGTACGTGGCGAGGAGGTTGCGCAGGAACGTGTTCTGCGCGGCGTTGGTGTAGTCGGTGACGATGCCCACGTCGGCCGACGTGCCCCGGTAGTTGGTCATGTCCAGTTGGAGCACGCCCACCACGTTGATGGCGTTGTTCTTGTGGTACGCGGCGATCTCCTTGGAGCCGCGCAGGCCGACTTCCTCGGCCGCGTAGCCCATGAACTTCACCGTGCGCTGGGGACGGTAGTTGCACGCCACCGCCGCCCGGATGACCTCCGTGAAGGAGGCGATGCCGGAGGCGTTGTCATCCGCGCCCGGCGCCGTGCTGCCGGAGGAGATGGAGTCCAGGTGACCACCCACCACGACGACTTCGTTGGGCAGCGTGGTGCCCCGGATGGTGAGGATGACGGAGGGCTGCGCCCAGGCCGCGTGCGTGAACAGCTCCGCGGTGATGTCCGTGCGGCCGGCGGCAATCGTCGCCCAGCGGCTGCGCAGCCAGTTCGCCGCGCTCACGCCCGTCGTCGACGTGTAGTAGCGCGTGGTGTACGCGGCCAGCGAGTTGATGGTGCTGCGGATGTTCGCCTCCGCCACCTGGTTGACGAGGCAGTTGGTCGTGGCGGTGTTGTCGATGGTGTAGGTGATGAGGCCTCGCGTGCCCGTGTCCTTCTCCGGGACCAGCGACTGCTCCGCCTCGTCACGGCTCTCGAACGTCACGAAGCCCGCACAGCGGTTGAACTGGTCGTGCATGATTTCGGCGATGCGCTGCAGCTGCGACTCGCGCACCGGAATCACCACCGCGTCCTCCTTCGACAGCGAGGGTGCGGGCACGGTCCAGCCTTCGCGCACGAAGGCCTCCGAAAGGGGCGCCAGGGCGTCGGAGCCCAGCGAAATCCACAGCTCTTTGTCCTCGGCCTCGGCGAAGGCCGCGGTGGGGCTCAGCAATAACAGGGCAAACGGAATCAACCGCTTCATGGCAGCGCTCCTCGGTGGAATGGATGGTGCGTCGCGGATCACCGCGGGCGGCCGCATCGCGCGGCCTCCGCGTGTGGTCCCCAGGACGCGCGCAACACCAACCCGCGCGCATCGACGGAGACGGACCGGCACTTTCCGCTTTTCCAGTGAATCCCCGCAACTGCTACCTCCCTCGGGGACGAGAAAAGAGCGTTCACGGGTCAACAGAGCCGGTCTGTCCTGTTGCGTCACCCTCCTGGACCCACAAAGGCCCCTACCGAGGTGGCGGCCCTCAGTCCCGGGTCTGCGCGGCCAGGGCGGCCAGGCCCGGGCGGACCGCGCCCATGGGCGAGTCGGACTCGGCGAGGCTGGCCTCTGTGCGCACCATGGGCAGGCCGTGCGTCTGGGTGCGCAGGAAGGCCATCAGCTTCTCGCGGACGATGCACCGCAGCTCGAAGGCCTTGCCGGAGTCCGACGCGCTGATGAGGGCGCGCAGCTTCATGGTGCGCTCGGACAGGTCCGTCACCATGAGGTTCTGCACCTTGCCGTCCCAGAGGCCGTTGGACTCCTGCTCCAGCACGCGCTTGAGCTCGGCGCGCACCGCGGGCACGTCCGTGCGGAAGTCCACGTACAGCTCCGCGGTGCCCATGATGTCCGGCGACACCTTGCTCCAGTTCTGGAAGGGCTTCTCCAGGAAGTGGCCCATGGGAATGACCAGCCGGCGCAAATCCCACACCTTCACGACGACATAGGTGAGGGTGATCTCCTCCACCCACCCCCACTCGTTCTCCACGATGACGGTGTCGCCGATGCGGATGGGCTGGGTGATGGAGAGCTGGATGCCGGCGAGCAGCGTGGAGATGGACTTCTGCGCCGCCAGGCCGATGAAGAGGCCGGCGATGCCCGCGGAGGCCAGCAGCGACACGCCCACGTTGCGGACCGCCTCGAACTGGAGCAGCAACAGCGACGCGACGATGAGCACCACCGCCACTTCAATCACCCGGCGCAGGACCGACAGCTGCGTGCGCAGCCCGCGCGCGCGGGCCACGTTGCCGCCCTTCTCCTCGCGCACCACCGTCTGCTCGACGAAGCCCGCGGCCAGCTTCACGAAGCGCAAGAGGAACCAGCCCACCGCGGCCAGTCCGACCGAGCGGGCCACCAGCTCCACGCCGGCCTTCGCCACGGGCGGCAGCTTCAGCGCCCACAGCCCCGAGGCCACCAGCACGACGAAGAGCAGGTAGCGCACCGGCCCTCGCGCCGACGCCGCGAGCTGATCATCCCAGCCCGACTTCGTCATGGCCGTGGCCCGGTCCACCAACCGCATCACCAGCCACTCCACGCCCCGCCCCAACAGCCACGCCCCGGCCACCAGCACGCCCAGGCCCGCCCACTGCCACAGCTCCAGTCCGCCCCAGGAGCCCTCCGGCACCGGCACGGGCAACGGAGGCGCCGTCCCCGCTACCCCGGAGGCCTCCGCGGGCAGGGCGGACAGCAGCGACAGCAGGGAGCTTGAACGGACCATGTCTCTCGGACCTCTCTTGGCGGGACGCGTGCGAGCGGGAGCGCACCGGACGGTGTGCCCTCGCGAATGCCTCCACCCTCGGGTGAAAGTTTGAGGTCAAATGTACTAGCGGTATGAGGGGATGGGGTCCAGCAACTTCTCCGGGCCTGGACGCCCTGCGGCGTGCAGGCGTCGCGGGCAGCACACGGCGAGCGGCCGTGCGAGCCCTCACGGGACACGAAGCGTCGACGGCGGTGCGCTACTTCTTGTCGGTCGTCGCGGGCGGCGGGGCCTTGGGGAGCCGTGAGATGTGGCTCGCGGCAATCCGCCAGCGGCCCTCGCGCTTGATGAGCGTGTCGGTGAAGCGGAAGTCCGCCTCGAAGGGCGAGCCACCGGAGACGCCCTTCACGGAGGTGACGCCAATCACCACGGCGGCGTCGCCATAGAGGCGGACCTTCATGTCGTGGTTGCGGAAGACCTCGTAGCGAGGCTCCTTCGCGCGGACCTCGGCCAGCGTGGCCGCGCGGTCCGTCACGTTCCCCGCCGAGTCCATCTGGGTGAAGCCGTCCGCGAGGAAGCCCTCCAGGAAGGCGACGTCGCCCTTCCGGAAGGCCTCGCACGCGGCATGGAGCCCATCGAGCACGGCCTTCTCATCCGCGTTCGGAGAGGCGGCGACGGACGGAGACGACAGCGCGAGGACCACGAGGGTGAGCAGCGACCTGAACATGGAGGGCCCTTTCGAGAGAGGCCCTCGACGTACAGGCGATGGCTCCGACTGTCGAACCGTCGTTGTTCCTTGAAGCTCAGTCGTCCGCTGACGCCCGCTGACGCAGCACGAGCAGCCTCGGCTCGGTCATGTCCTCGATGGCGTACTTCACGCCCTCGCGTCCCAGCCCCGAGCCCTTCACGCCGCCGTAGGGCATGGTGTCGACGCGGAAGCTCGGCACGTCGCCCACCACGACACCGCCGACCTCCAGCTCGTCCCACGCCCGCATCGCGCGCGACAGGTCATTGGTGAAGAGGCCCGCCTGCAAGCCGTAGCGGCCCTCGTTCACCGTCCGCAGGGCGTCGGTGAAGGACGTGAAGGGCTGGAGCAGCACCACCGGCCCGAAGGCCTCCTCCGCGCAGAGCGGTTCGTCGGCGGGCACGTTCTCCACCACCGTGGCCTCCAGCAGCGCGCCCTTGCGACCACCGCCCGTGAGCACACGCGCCCCCCGCGCCACCGCGCTCTGAATCCAGCCTTCGAGCCGCCGCGCCGCGGGCTCGTCAATCATGGGGCCGAGCGTCGTCGCCTCGTCCCGGGGATTGCCCGCGCGCAACGCCCGGGCCCGCGCGACGAGCAGCGCCTTGAGCGCGTCGTAGTGCGACACGTGCACGAGCACGCGCTGCACGGAGATGCAGCTCTGCCCCGACTGGAAGAAGGCTCCGTGCGCCACCCGGTCGGCGATGACTTCCAACGAGGCGCCGGGCTCGCGGTCCACGACACAGGCCGCGTTGCCACCCAGCTCCAGCACCACCTTCTTGCGCCCGGCGCGGGCCTTGAGGTCCCAGCCCACTTTCTCCGAGCCGGTGAACGACAGGAGCTTGAGCCGCTCGTCCTCGATGAGCGGGCCGATGTCCGCGAGCGAGGGAGTGATGACGGAGAAAGCGCCTTCGGGCAGGGCCGTCTCCGCGAGCACCTCCGCGAGCAGCATCGCGCTCACGGGCGTGCGGTCCGACGGCTTGAGGATGAAGGGGCACCCCGCGGCGATGGCGGGGGCGACCTTGTGGGCCACCAGGTTGAGCGGGAAGTTGAAGGGAGTGATGAGGGACACGGGTCCTACTGGAACGCGACGGGTGAAGCCCCGGTAGCCCTCCGCGCGCGGCGACACCTCCAGGTCGAGCACTTCGCCCCCACCGCGCACCGCCTCCTCGGCGGCGGCCTTGAAGGTCTCGATGAGGCGCGTGACTTCTCCCCGGGCGTCGCGCAGGGGCTTGCCCGCCTCGATGCAGAGCACCTGGGCCAGCTCCTCCGCGCGCTCCTGGAAGCGGCGCACGCAGTGCTCCAGGATTGACTGGCGCGCGTGGGCCGGCAGCTTGCGCATGGGCTCGGCGGCGCGCACCGCCCAGGCGATGGCCTCCTCCACGGCGGCGGCGTCCGCGAGCGCGACGCGCGTCACCACCTCCCCGGAGTACTTGTCGATGACGGGCAGCTCCGCGGAGGGGCGGCGCGGCCGGTTGGCCAGATAGTACGGGTAGCGTTCAGCCAACATGGAGCACCTCGAGTTCCTTGTCCCCGACGCCGAGCGCGCGGGTGTTGTCCGAGTAATCGATGGGCAGGTCGATGACGTGCACGCCGCCCGCCTCGAGGCTGCGCGCCAGGGTGGTGCCGAACTCCGCCGCGCTCGTGGGCCGGTGGCCGTGAGCGCCATAGGCCTCTGCGTAGCGGACGAAGTCGGGGTTGCCCAGGGCCATGCCGAAGTCCGGCAGGCCCATCTCCCCCTGCTTCCAGCGAATCATTCCGTAACCATCGTCGCGCACGACGATGACGACCAGGTCCAGGCCCAGGCGCACCGCCGTCTCCAGTTCCTGCGAGTTCATCATGAACCCACCGTCGCCGCAGACGGCGACCACCTTGCGCCGAGGGTTCACGAGCTTGGCGGCAATCGCGGACGGCAGCCCCGCGCCCATCGTCGCCAGCGCGTTGTCGAGCAGCAGCGTGTTGGGCCGCTTCGTGCGGTAGTAGCGGGCGAACCACAGCTTGTACATGCCGTTGTCCAGGCAGACGACTCCGTCATCCGGCAGCGCGCGGCGCACCTCGGCCACCAGCCGCGCGGGGTAGATGGGGAAGCGGTCATCCGCGAAGCCTCGCGCGAGCTGAGCCTCCAGTCCGGCCCGAGCCTTGTCGAACGGCGCGAAGTCCCAGTTCGTGCGCGAGCCCAGCCCCTCCGCGATGCGCCACACGGCGTTGGCGATGTCGCCCGTCACCTCCAGCTTCGGGAAGTAGACCGGGTCGACCTCCGCCGAGGAGAAGTTGAGGTGGACGACGGCGCGGCGGCTGTCGCGCATGACGAAGGGCGGCTTCTCGATGACGTCGTGGCCCACGTTGATGATGCAATCGGAGGCTTCGATGGCGCGGTGGACGAAGTCGCCGTCGGACAGCGCGGCGGTGCCCATCCACAGCGGGTGGGACTCGTCGACGACGCCCTTGCCCATCTGCGTGCTGGAGAAGGGAATGCCCACCCGGTCCACGAGGACGCGGAGCATCTCCGACGTGAGCTTCCGGTTGGCGCCCGCGCCAATCATCAACAAGGGGCGCTTCGCGGAGGCGATGGTCTCCACGGCCTGGGCGATGGAGCCCTCATCCGCCACGGGCCGCCGCCAGGAGCTGGGGGCCAGGAGCGCGGCCTCGGTGGAGTCACGCGCCACGTCCTCGGGCAGCTCCAGATGCGTGGCACCGGGCCGCTCCTCCTCCGCGCGCCGGAAGGCCTCGCGGACCGCCGAAGGGATGTGCTCCGCGGAGACGAGCGTGCGCGTCTGCTTGGTGAGCGGACGCATCATCCCCACCACGTCGACAATCTGGAAGTGGCCCTGCTTGCTCGCCTTGATGGGCTTCTGGCCGGTGAGCATCACCATGGGCATGGCGCCGAGCTGCGCGTACGCGGCGGGGGTGACGAGGTTGGTGGCGCCCGGCCCCAGCGTCGCCAGGCACACGCCCGCGCGCCCCGTCAGCCGCCCCCAGGTCGCCGCCATGAAGCCGGCCGCCTGCTCATGACGGGTGACGACCAGCCGCAGGCCGGAGGCGCGCATCGACTCCAGCAGGTCCAGGTTCTCCTCTCCGGGGAGTCCGAAGACGCAGCGCACGCCCTCCGCTTCGAGTGCTTTGACGAACAGGTCCGAGGCCTTCATCGCAGTCCTTCCTTCCGTGACAAGGGAAGTTCTACGGCCCGGGCTCGATTCGTACATTCGTTTGTTCGCATGGAGTCGATAGGCCGCATCTATGATGCACTCATGGAGCTCCGGCACCTGCGCTACTTCACCGCCGTCGCCGACACGCTGCACTTCGGCCGTGCCGCGCGGCGGGTCCACGTCTCCCAGCCCACGCTGTCCCAGCAGATCCGCCAGCTCGAGGAGGAGCTGGGGACGCCGCTCTTCGAGCGGGCCAGGACGGGGGTGCGGCTGACACAGGCGGGAGAACTCTTTCGCACCTATGCCTCGCGGGCACTCGAGGACGTGGACGCGGGGCGGATGGCGGTGGGCGCGCTGCGGGGGTTGGCCAAAGGCTCGCTGCGCGTGGGCTATCCGCCGAGCATGCGCGGCCTCGTGGTGCCGGCGCTGGCCTCGGTGCTGCGTCGCCATCCTGGGCTCGTGTTGAGCGCGGAGGAGGCAGTGGTGCGGCGGCTGGAGCGGCGGCTGGCGGACGGCAAGCTGGACGTGGGGCTGGGTTATGCGCCCGCGCGCTCGCCGGACCTGGACACCGAGCCGGTGTTCGACAGCCGGCTGGCGCTCGTCGTGTCGCGGGGACATGCGCTCGCGTCGGCGGAGTCGGTGGGGGCCCGGCAGCTCGCGAGCGAGCCGTTCGCCCTGCTCTCCCCGGGGCTTCGCGTGCGCTCACGCGTGGATGCGTACTTCGCCACGCTACGGCTGTCTCCGCGCATCGCGCTCGAATCGAACGCGGTCGCCACGGTGCTCGCCATCGTCCGCGCGGGACTGGCTGTCACGGTGCTGCCCGAGCCCCGGCTCGCGGACGTGGAGCGACTGGTGGTGAAGCGACTGGCGCCCGCGCCCCGCTCCGAGCTGGCCGCCCTCCTCTGGCGCAAGGGTGCGCCCCGCGCGCCCGCCGCCGAGCTGTTCGCCTCCGAGGTCCGCTCCCGCACGAAGGAGACCGGAGATTGAGTAGAGCGCGTCGCGCACACCCACAACCAGATGGTTGACTGTCACGTCGTCGCCGCTATGCTCAACGAAGCGGTTGAACGTCGTCCGGACTCCCCGTGGCGGCGCAATCCACTCCCGAGGAAACGATGCGAATCCCTTTCTGCAGTCTGTTCGTCGATGACCAGGAGAAGGCGCTCAAGTTCTACACGGAGAAGATGGGCTTCGTGGAGAAGGTGAACGTTCCCGCCGGAGGTGCGCGGTGGATCACCGTGGTCTCCGCCGAGGACCCCAATGGCACCCAGCTCGTCTTGGAGCCCAATGGGCATCCAGCGGCGACGACGTACCAGAAGGCTCTCCACGAGGGCGGCATTCCCGCCACGGCGCTCATGTCCTCGGACATCCAGAAGGACTATGAGCGCCTGAGCGCGCTGGGTGTGGTGTTCCGGCAGAAGCCCATCCAGATGGGGCCCGTCATGGGTGCCATCTTCGACGACACCTGTGGAAACCTCATCATGATCAACCAGGTCTGAGGGACAGGGCCTGGGGGCGTACACCTCGCGCCCCCCAGGGAGGATGGGCCGTGGCAGCATCGTCGAGTGGGAGCCGCGTGGTGGAGGAATCTCCCCCGGGAGGTCGAGCCGGAAGGGAGAGACGTCCTCGCTCCTTCCCGCGCCCTTCATGGGCAGTCACACTGCAGGGCACCCATGAAGCTGTCGGGATGGCGTTGATGAAGCGGTGATTCGCCGCGCATCAACCCGCCGGAAGGCCTTGCTTGAAAACGTTCGCGTCGAAGGCCGGGGAGGCAACCGAAGCGAGTGAGCACTCCGCCAGGAGCGGCGTGAGCGTCAGCACCACCGAGGGACACGCACCGCCACAAGGCCCGAGGGTCGACTCGTTGATGCAACTCCAGTCGATGTACGACCGGAGTCCGCGCGTCGTCGCCCAGGCGAAGCTGGCGAGGTCCCTCTCACCCCCACCCGTGCAGCGCAAAGAGAACCGCACGGGCCTGCCCGACACCCTCAAGGCCGGCATCGAGTCGCTCTCCGGCATGTCCCTGGACGATGTCCAGGTGCACTACAACTCCTCTCAGCCCGCGCAGCTCCAGGCCTTGGCCTACGCCCAGGGGACCGACATCCATCTGGCCCCTGGCCAGGAGCGCAACCTGCCTCACGAGGCGTGGCACGTCGTGCAGCAGGCGCAGGGGCGAGTCTCGCCGACACGTCAGACCCAGGGCGTCGCCTTGAACGACGACTCCGCCCTGGAGGCGGAGGCGGACCGCATGGGCGCGCGTGCCGCCGCCAGCAGGCAGGCGGCCCCTTCGCAACCCTTGCAGCGAGTCGCATCGGCAGGCGGCACGGTGCAGCGCGCCGTCATCCTGGGGAGGGAGCCCACGTCCTGGTACCACCTGTTCTCGGGCCCGATGATGAAGCGGCTCCTGTCGATGAACGACTACGACAGGGTCCTGGCCCAGGTGAAGGAGTACCTTCAGGCGCTGCCAGAGGAGGCCACGCCGGAGGACGGACTCAGCCCCAAGAATGTCGCCGTGTGGAAGGGGCTGAAGACGCATGCCGTCGACAACCAAGGCTTGATTGAGAAGACGCTCGCCCGATGGATCGGCGCGCGGACGGCGGCGGTCGCCTCGACCACGGGCATCGACGAGCGGGCTGAGTGGAAGGAGTTCGAGAACATCGAGGAGCTGGCGCTCGCCCTGGCACACGAAACGCACCCCCAATACCAGAAGAACATGGCGTTCGAAGGCCAGTTGGCCGACGTGGTCAACAACGACGAATGGGTGAAGACGCAGCTCGAAGCGGTCAGGGAGAAGGTCGACCAGTTCATGGGCGCGGAGGTCTCGACCTTCCGGAAGCTCGCTGAACCGGTCGAGCGTCATCTGGTCGGCAGTTACTCCTGGCAGACGACCGTCACCAACCTCTTCAGCGCGTTCAAGACCACCGACAAGCGCGAGCCGCCCGCGGCCATCTCGGAGAACAAGCAGGTCATCACCGAGCAGATCACCTTCCTGCATGACCTGATGGAGCGGTGGAGTTCGTCGGGCGCCGGGTCCATGGCGGCGACGATTCACGAGAAGCTCAATGTCGAGCCGGTGTTGCCGGACGCGCCCAACAAGGCGTTCGAAACCATCATGCTCGACGAGGACCAGTCGGAGTTCCGCGCGGACGGACCTCCGACCGTCCGGCTCCATCGAAACACCAAGAAGGTGGGCGCGGAGGAACGCGAGGCGGTCGTGCTCGACCTCGCGATGAGGCGCGCGATCCGCGCGGCCCAGAAATCGTTGGCGGCCAATGACAGGATCGGGCGCCTGCGAAACGAAGCGAAGGTGGCCGAGACCCCCGAGAAAAAGGCGGCCCTGGAGCAGGAGATCGCCGAACTGGAGCGCAGAATCGAGGCCCGCAAGGTCAGGCTCACGGCCGAGGGCTTTGGACAACTCAGCTTCAACGACAACCAGACTCCGCGGGAAACGGTGGACGGCCGCGAGGCAGAGGGGCAGCAGCTGCCGGCCCCAGGAATGCTCGTCGGTTACCTCAAGGCGCAGCAGCAGCAGCGCAGCGAGGACAAGCTCCGGCGTGTCAGAGTCAACGAAATCGACAAGTCGTCAAAGGCCAAGGGGCGGCGAAACGTCGGCACCCGACTGGAGAACAACCCGGACACTCTGCTCGCGCGGGTGATGTCGGCGCCCGTCACCGCCGGCCGCTCGATGACCACCGCGAGGATGCTGCAGCTCGTCGAGACGGTCGGAGGCTCCGACGAGGAGAAGACTGCGGTGGCCTACGCGCTGTTCGCCTATTGGGCGCGCACGTACAACCAGGGCCTGACGCCAGTCCACACCTTCCATGAGACCCTGGATGTGGCGAACAACTTCGGCGTTCCCTACAAACCGTTCCACTACCCGACCCCGGTCGACGGAGCACTCGACCTGATGGCACCGGGCAGGTTCGTCCCCATGTCCGAGGTGGCGGAAGACTCCGTCCCTGACGACGAGTAGGACGCCAGCCAGACTGGCCTCGACGCTCTGGATCTGTTCTTTCCAGTCAGCTGTACTCACGGCATGTGCCGTTGGACAGGTTGTCAGGCCGGGGCGCGTCGGTAAGTCTCCCGCGGCCATGCACGAGACTCGCCTCTCCACTCTGCGCGCCGAGCTGTCCGTTACCCACCACGATGCTCGCGTCAGCAAGATGGTCGAGTTGGGTCGCCTCGCACGGACGGAACCCGAAGTCCGCGAGGTCCTCGGGCAATTGTCCCAGGGCGATGCCCATGACCGGCAGCTTGCTCTCTTCGCCCAGTACAGCTGGCGCGATGGGAGCCAGGTGCTCTCCGCCACCACCGACGTGTCCGCCCGCGTCCGGTCCCTGGCCTACCATCTGGTCCCCCTGGCCTGTGACGACACTCAAGCGCTGGAGGCGCTGAAGATGGCGCGCGCCATTCGCCGCCAGGAGGGCCTCCTCCGGGGGCTCGTGAGGACGGAGCGGAGGGGCGTCATCGATGTGTATCTCGACGGGCTGGCCACCTCCGCGGACGTGCCCGACTTCGCTGACGCCGTCCCCTGGGCGACCCCCGAGGGACTCCGCCGCCACCTCCCCCGTGCGCTCACGCGCCCCAGCGTGCGCTTCTGGAACCGGCTGGCGAACGACGCCCCCGGTATTCTCGGAGAGGTGTTCTCCGCGCGGTTGAAGGCCGTGACGGGCGAGCCCGACCCCGTGACGCGCATGTACCTCCGGGCGTACCTGCCTCGCATCGCCGATCAGGCCCCCGACGCGGCGCTGGAAGTGTTCGAACTGCTGCTCTCCCGCCACATCCACCCGGATGACAACGCCTGGCATTCCCTCGTGCTTCATCGGCCCGAGGCCGCCGTGGCGCTGCTCCAGCGGCATGAGCACGCCCCTGTCATCGAGAAGCTGTTCGCCCGCGCCGCGCCGCGATTGAGCGAGGACGCGCTCAAGTGGCTCGTTCGCCGCGCCCCCCGCTCACTGGGGGACGCCAGGACCTTGCTGACGCGGCTCTCCGAGTCCGCCCGTCGCGCCGTGGTCGAGGCGTGGTGCGCGGCGGTGGATGTGGCGCCCGACTGGGGCGCTGCGTTGCTCCGCTCCATCCCCGACACCCACGAGCGAGCGCGCGTCCATGCGCGCTGGAGCGTGGCCGCGAGGAATCCGGAGGGCGTCATTCCCGTGGCCACGTTGACCGCGCTGCCCATCGACCTGCGTGAGCGCGAGGCGCGTCGACATCTCCACGACGTCGTTGCCCTGGGCACCCGCCCCCTGCAGCGCATGGAGTACGCACGGCTGCTGTCCTGGGATGAGGCAGAAGCCGCCCTCAAGTCCCATCTGGGCCACCCCGAGGCCAACGTGCGCGGCGAGGCGCTGGCTTCGCTGCTGGCCATTGCCGGGTTGCGCGCCGACGAGCCGGCCCTGGTGGACCGTGCCCTGCCCCTGGTCCTGGCACGCAAGAACGAGCAGGACCCCGTGCGCGGGGCGATGCTGGGTGCGCTCGTGCTGTGGCCCCGCCGTGTGTGGCGCCGCGAGCACACCGAGGCCGTGGGCCGGTTGCTGCGCGACGCGCTGGATGCGGCGGACCTGTCCTATCGGAGCGCGGAGCTCGCGGAGACGCTGCTGCTGCGCACCTTCGCCAGGGCTCCGGATTGGGGTGCGACGTGGTTGGCCACCCTGCTCAAGGAGCGCGGCCAGCTCTTCAACAGCCGCCTGGGAGAGTTCCTCACGGAGGACGAGGTGCGCGCCGCCGCGCCCCAGCTCCTGGGCATCGCTCGGGGCTGGGTGCAGCGCGAGCGTGGCGAGCCGCTGCTGGCGCTGGTGAACAGCCTGGGCGCGCGTGCGCATCTGGTGCCGGGCCTGTCCGAGCTCGTCGTGTCCATTCGCGACGAGACGCCCTGGTCCATGCTGGCGCTGGGGATCGCCCAGTGGCAGTCCAAGCACGACCGCGCGGGCTTCGAGTCCACCGTGGGCTCCGTGGTCCGGCGCTTCCACGACCGGGGTTGGCTGTCTGAAATCACCGCGCTAGCACGCTCGGAGGACAAGGCGCTGCCGTTGCATCCCGAGCTCGTCTCCGGACTGGAGCGTGTGGCGCTCGGCATGGGGATGGAGGCTCACTCCGCCTTGACGGTGCTCCGGCTGCGGGCTTGGCGGGCCTTTGATGGATTGCTGCCTCGGCTGCTGAAGTCCGATGCCAGCGTCATCTGCTTCCCCGTCGTTCACACGTACCTGCACCGCCGCAGGCAGGAGCTGCTGACGCCCTACCTGAGCGCGCCCGTCGTCCACGGCCGCTTCGCGACGGCGAAGACCGGCTGGCTGCTGGTGTTCGACGCCAACGGCTTCCACCGGTGGACGTCGGAGCAGAGCGCCCTGTACTCGAATGCGGTGGGGCGACTGTTCGAGGACCCCGAGCGCGACACGCCGACGCTGCTGTGGGGCGTCGCGACGCTCGCGGCGGTGGACTGGGCGCCGATGGAGGGGCTGTGCGCGCTGGTGGACGACGCGCGGCTCGCGGTGCGGGACAAAGCCATCCAGGTCCTGTCGCGGTGTGACCAGGGTCAGGGCGTGCCGACCCTGCTGCGCTGCCTGGAGGATGCCCGCGCGCGCGTCGCCATCTACGGGCTGAGACGTGCGTTCAATGGCATGCCTCCCGGGCGCGTGCTGTCGCTGTTGGCCAACGTCCCGCTCACCAAGGTCACCGTCGCCAAGGAGGTGGTGCGCCTGCTGGGGGAGTTGCGCGCGGACGCCGCCTACGAGCGACTCGTGGAGTTGGATGGAATGCGCCTGCACCGGGATGTGCGCATCGCCATGCTGCGCGCGCTCTGGGACCACCTGGAGCGCGAGCCCACCTGGGCTGTCTTCACCCGCGCGGTGGAGGACGCCGACTGGGTCATGGCCGCGCGCCTGGGCGACGTTCCCGCGGAACGGCTCACCGAGGCCTCTGACCGCAAGTTGTCCGCGCTGCTCGGACGGGTGCTGGAGCGGCCCGAGCCGGAGGCGCGCATCGACCTGCTCCAGCGCGCGGCGTGGCTCGCCGTGAAGGATGTCGAGCGGACCTTCCTCTCCGCCTGTGGGGCTCGGCTGGCATCGCCCTACGACGACGAGGTGAGCGCGGCCATGCGGGCCCTGCTCCATCGCTCCAATGAACGAGACCTGGAGCGCCTGGAGGGCATGTTGGAAGCGGTGGCCAAGGACAGGCGCGCGTTGACCGTGGCGCTGAACCAGCTCCTGTGCCTCAACGTGAAGTCCCGCGCAAGCTACATGCTGGCCGCGCGCGTGGCCGAGCAGGTCCTCTCCCAGGACAGCCGCCTGGCGCCGCTGCGCGTGCGGTGCGCCACGGCGGCACTGGCTCCGCTGGCGCTGGCGGAGCGGCTGGCTCACATGGGCGAGTCGGGGCACCTGCATGCGGATGCGCTGGAGGCGTGCCGCGCCGCGGTGAACACGTTGCCCGTGGGCGACCTGGAAGCCGTGGAGGCCCGGCTCACCGTGAGCGGGAGCGCGGAGGCACGGCGCGTGGCGGTGTGGTGCCTGGTGCGCGACGCGGCCCCGGGGCGTGGATGGACGCCGGAGCGCCTGGGCAGGCTCGCGCGACTCCAGCACGACGCGTCCCCGCTGGTCTCCGGTGCCGCACAGGCCTTCTTTCCGCCTCGCGAGCAGGTGTCGCCGGCCGTGGCTTCCTCCGCGTAGGACCTCGGCTCCAAAACGCACGACATTAGGAAAGCTTGAATTCCATGTTAAAATCGAATTCAAGCGCTCGGACTGGAATTGCCAGACGGGCGCCGTCGCGCTTGCGCGGAAAGGCACTCATGTTCAAGCAACTCGGCAGTGTGCTGTGGATGGCGTCGCTTCTGGTGGGCTGTGGCAGCCTGGAGCCGAAGCTGGAGGACGAGGCGTCCTTCGAGGCGTCGTCGGAGCAGGGCATCTGTGGCATCGGCTGTCCATCCGGGCAATACCCCACGCGGTTCTACTGCAACCTCGCATGCAGTACGAATTGCGTCTCTCCCAACGCGACGGACTGCTCTGCCATACCGATGTGTGGGAGCATCTCGACGTGTGGCATTGGTTGTCCGACGGGGTACTCGTCCACGGGGACGTACTGTAACCTCAGTTGCGGCTCGTCTTGCGTCTCCCACAATGCGACGCGCTGCATGAGGACGTGTCCTGAGCAGCCCTGCCCGAACCTGCCGTCGGGGAGCGTGGTGGACAGTGGCTCCGCCGGGGGGTTGCGCTACTTCGAGCTGTACTACTCCTCGTTCACCAGCGTGAACCCGAGCATCGGAACGGCGAGCTTCACGCATCTCAACTGCTTCAATGGCTTCACCGTCGGGCAGATCTCCTGCAACGGCTCGCCGGTATCGGCCACCGTGACGTACTCCGACACACAGCAGATCAACATCGCCATCCCTACGTCGGGTGTGGCGCGGAACTGCGTGGCCTACAGCTCCAGCACGAACACGCAGTACATCCGGTTCGACTTCGTCGCTCCCGCGAACTGAGTGAGTGGCCACGGGATGGGGCCCTCGTCGCGCGAGGAGAGGCCCCGTCCTGGGTGCTGGTCTTCACGAGGAAGCGCGGGAACATGTACGACCGCACCTGTCAGGCCCAACGAACCACGTTCGTCGCGACGCTTTCCATGACCATTCCCCACCCTGCCCCCATGTCTGTTCTGAGTGACGCACAGGTCCAGCGGTTCGTCGAGGAAGGCTTCGTCCGGCTCGATGACGCCTTTCCCAGCCAGGTCGCGGATGCGGCGCGCGACATCCTCTGGCACGACACGGGCTGCTCCCCAGATGATCCATCCACGTGGACTCGTCCCGTCATCCGGCTCGGCGAATACGTCCAGGAGCCCTTCCGACAAGCAGCCAACACCTCGCGATTGAGAGCCGCGTACGACCAGCTCGTCGGTCCTGGACGATGGGCTCCGCGAATGAGCCTGGGCAGCTTTCCCGTCCGCTTCCCCAGCACCGAAAACCCCGGCGACGATGGCTGGCACGTCGACGCCAGCTTCCCTCCCCCGGATGGAGGCACCGGCTCCTTCTTCGAGTGGCGCGCCAATGTCGCATCACAGGGCCGCGCGCTCCTCATGCTGTTCCTGTTCTCCGACGTCGGAGAGCAAGACGCTCCCACGCGCATCCGCGTCGGCTCCCACCGGCACATCGCCAGGCTCCTCGCCCCGGAGGGCGCCGCGGGACTGAGCTTCATGGAGATCGCCCAGAAGCTCGACGCGACCACGTCCTGTCCAGAAGCCCTGGCCATCGGTGACGCGGGAACCGTCTACCTATGCCATCCCTTCATCGTGCACGCCGCGCAGCCCCACCGAGGCACCCGACCGCGCTTCATGGCCCAGCCTCCGTTGTTCCCCTCCGGGCCCATGACACTCGACAGCCACGCGGGTGCCGACTTCCCCATCACGCAGGCGATTCGCAGGGCACTCGACGAAGCCACCTCGCGCTGACGAGGCCCGCCCGTCGACTCGACCTCGGAGAGCAGAGGCCGCGTCGCGTCGCGCTCGAACAGGGAGCGTGGAGCCGCCCCCCGTGGGTCGACTCCACGCTCCCCTCGAATCCCAACCGCAACGCTCATCCCGCCCCGGGCCCGCGCGTGGGGTGTGAGGAAACAAGGCGCGCTCCGGGGTGCATCTCCCTGGAGACACAGCCCGCGCACAGGTGGCGCATTTCCCGCGAGCAAAGCTCCACCCGCGTCACAACCCCCTGGTTTCCCAGCGCTTCCACCCTCGAGTCCCCCAGGGAAATTCAGGAGGGCGTCGCGTCGCGCATGACGCTGCGGATGCTCAAGTCCAGCTGACTCTGCAACACCCGCAGCAGGCTGCTGAGCCCCTGGGAGTCCTCACCCAGGCGGGCAGCCAGGCGCTGGCGCACATCATCGCGCAGCCGCTCCCGGGCCTGGGCCAGCCAGCGCTTCACCGTGGAGCGGTCCACCTGATACGCGCGGGCAATCCGCGCCGTCCCCAGCTCCTCCACCAGGTGCAAGCGCAACAGCGTCCGCGCCCGAGGCTCCAGCGCCTTGAGCGCCTCCTGGAACACCGCCGCGAAGTCGTCCCGGTAGTGCTCCTGGATGAACCTCCGGTCCGCGTCCACCTCCTGCACGCTCGTTTCCACGAGCTTGGAGTCATCCAAGTCGAACGAAATCTTTCGCTCCCGCATCAAGTTGAGGGCGGTGCGCAGCGCGGCGACACGCAGCCATGCCAGCAGTGAGCCCTGGCCCTCGTAATCCGCGATGCGCGGGGCACGTTCTCCACTGGGAAGAAAGAGCTTCACGCGCAGCACCTGGAGCGCCTCATCCACCACCGAGACCTCCAATCGCCGGTGCAGCAACGCCTTGCGGAGCTGTGGGGCATAACGCGCCTCGAACTCCGAGAGGGCCTGCGTGTCGCCGCGAGCGCAAGCCCGCGCGAAGGCCACATCCTCTTCATGGTCGGCGCCATTCATCGTCATGACCGCCCCCGTCGGTTATCTTCGTCGCGAAATGGAATGCATCGAGACGCGACGACTCTTCGCCTTCGCACAGGGTGAACTGGACGCCGAAGCGACGCGCCAGGTGGAACAGCATCTTGATTCCTGCGCCTCCTGTCGAGCACTCGTGGCGGAGGCGGCTCGCGCGGAGGACGGGGAAGCAAGCCCGGAGTCCCTGCCTTCTCCCGCGCCCACCGGCACGACGCTGTCGTGGCTCGAGCGGGGCGCCCTGCTGGGTCGCTATGTCGTGCTCGAGCGCATTGGCGCGGGAGGCATGGGCGTCGTCCACGCGGCGTATGACCCGGAGCTGGACCGCCGCGTCGCCCTCAAGCTGATTCGCATCGACTCGACAACACCCGCGCATCTGGAGCGCGCGCAGGCCCGGCTGCTGCGCGAGGCCCAGGCCACCGCGCGCGTCATCCACCCCAACGTCATCACCATCCATGACGTGGGCCGCTTCGGCGAGCACGTCTTCCTCGCCATGGAGCTGGTGGACGGCACCACGCTGCGCGCGCACATCCGCTCGCGCAAGGGGCATGGCGACTGGCGGGAGACGCTGAGCTTGTTCATCCAGGCGGGACGCGGGCTCGCCGCCGCCCATGCACAGGGCCTGGTCCACCGCGACTTCAAGCCGGACAACGCGCTCGTCGGCAAGGACGGCCGCGTGCGCATCACCGACTTCGGGCTGGCGCGCATCGTCGAGGGCATCGACGACACACCCACTCCGCCAGGCTCCACCGCGCCCGCGCCCCTGCGCTCGGAGTGGCACACGCGCTCGGACATGGTGCTGGGGACTCCGGCCTACATGGCTCCCGAGCAGAAACGCGGTGAGCCCTCCGACGCGCGCAGCGACCAGTACAGCTTCTGCGTCGCGCTCCATGAGGCGCTCTACGGCCAGCGGCCCTTCGCCACGCACGCGGTCGTGAAGGCCACGCCCGACGCGCCCCGAGCCGCGCCAGGGCCGCGCCAGGGCTTGGACGTTCCCGCCTGGGTACACCAGGTGATTCTCCGGGGACTCTCCGCCGCGCCCGAAGCGCGCCACGAATCCATGGAGGCGCTGCTGCGCGGGCTCTCCCGCGCGCCGGGCGAGACGTGGCGTCGCGCCGTCCTCGCCGCGAGCGCGGGCCTGTTGCTCCTGGCGGGAGGCGCGGCCCTGCACCGCTCCACCTCCGGGGACCCCTGCGCGGGCAGTGAGCAGGCGCTCGTCGGCGTCTGGGACCCTTCGCGCAAGGCCGTGGTGCGCACCGTCTTCACCGGCAGCGCCCTGCCCTACGCCGCCGGTGCCTGGAGCGAGGTGGAGCGCACGCTGGATGGCCATGCGCGAAGCTGGGTCGCGGCGAGCCACGAGGCCTGCGTCGCCACGCGCGTGAAGGGACAGCAGACGGAGCGACTGCTCGAGCGTCGTGTCATCTGCCTGGACCAGCGACTCAAGGATTTGGGCGCTGTCGCGGACGCGCTGGCGACGGCGGACACCCAGGTCATCCAGAACGCGTCACGCATGGTGCACGGCCTGGAGAACCTGTCGGTCTGCGCGAACCTCTCCGCGCTCGCCGCGCCAGAGCCGCCGCCCACCGACGAGGCGAGCCAGAAACACATGGAGTCCATCCGCACGCTGCGCGCGCAGGTCCGCGCGAAGCTCACCGCCGGACAGGTGGCCCCCGCGCTCAAGCTCGCGACCGAGGTGGCCCGCGAGGCCCACGCGCTGGGCTACGGCCCCCTGGAGGCGGAGGTGCTGGACCTGCTCGCCGAGTCCCAGGGAAAGAACCTGGCCCACCGCGAAGGCATCAAGACCTTGCACCAGGCCATCCAGGTGGCCACCGCGAGTCGACATGACCGGCAGGCCGCCGAGTCGTGGGCTGGAATGATTCGCCTGCTCAGCCTGGTGGGCCCGGAGGTGGATCCCGACGGGATGGCTCCCGCCCATGCGGAAGCGGCGCTCCGGCGGCTGGGAGGTGATGAGCGCATCGAGGCGAGGTACTTCCGCAACCTCGCCAGCCTGCACCGCGTCCGGGGCCGCCGGGAGGAGGCGTTGGCCGCGAGCGAGCGGGCCGTGGAGCTGGCCCGGAAGCTCTACACGGAGAACGAGCCGGAGCTGGGCACGGCGCTGCTCACCATGGGCCATGCCCTCTACGAGTTCGAGCGCCACTCGGAGGGGCTGCGCTACCTGCTCGCGGCGGAGGCCGTCTATCGGAAGACCCATGGCCCCGAGCATCCCTATCTGGCCACCGTCCTGAGCAACATGGCGGTCTTCAGCGTGCGGCTCGGCGACCACGAGAGCGCGCTGAAGTACGGACGCGAGTCGCTGAAGATCAACGCGCGCGTCTACGGAGAGGAGAGCGAGCCGACGGCCAGCGTGTACTTCAACCTGGGGGGCTTCCTGATGGAAGCGGGCCGCCCGGAGGAGAGCATCCAGCACTACGAGCGCGCCGTGCGCATCCGAGACAAGGTGCAAGGGCCCGAGCACGCGGACCTCGTCGTGCCATTGTCGAAGATGGGCGAAGTGCAGTCTTCCGTGGGGCGCTTCGACGAAGCGCTGAAGACCCACCAGCGCGCCCTCGCCATCGCGGAGAAGGTCTCCGGGCCCGACAGCGCCCTCGTGGCGAGGGACTTGAAGTGCCTCGGCGACGACTACCTGGGGCTCCAGCAGCCCCGGAAGGCGATTCCCCTCCTGGAGCGCGCGGTCCTCCTCTTCGAGCGGCTGAACTCCGAGAAGGAACGGAACCACCAGTCCGATGCGCGCTTCGCGCTCGCGCGAGCGCTGGTGAGCACCTCCGGCGACCGCAAGCGGGCGCTGCGACTGGCCACCACCGCGCAGGCCTACAACCAGGGTGACCTCAAGTCCCGCGAGCGCGAGTTCAAGAAGGTCGCGCAGTGGCTGGCGACCCACGGCGCTCCCGGCTCCCACTGAGGCGTTCGAGGAGACACGCGCGCCAGGACTCCACTATCCTTCCCCGTCATGGCCAGCCCCTATGACGTGACGGCGGTGCGCAGCCCCGGGGAACTCCCGCGCATCCTCGACCTCCAGCGCAAGAACCTGCCGAAGGCCATCAGCGCGGACGAGATGCGCGCACAGGGCTTCGTCACCGTGGAGCACGACGTGTCGGCCCTGGAGCGGATGCACGCCCTGGCGCCCAGCATCATCGCGAACCACGAAGGTGAGCTGGTGGCCTACGCGTTGACGATGCCCCGGGAGTGCCGCGCGCTGATGCCCGTGCTCGTCCCCATGTTCGACCTGCTGGACACGCTGGAGTACCAGGGCCGTCCGCTGACAGGGCAGCGGTTCTACGTCATGGGGCAGGTCTGCATCGACAAGGACCACCGGGGCAAAGGCGTGTTCGAGCAGCTCTATGCCAAGCACCGCGAGCTGTATCGCGAGCGCTTCGACCTGCTCGTCACGGAGGTGTCCACCCGGAACACGCGCTCGCTGCGCGCCCACGAGCGCGTGGGCTTCAAGCCGCTGCACACCTACCGCGACGCGACGGACGAGTGGGCCGTGGTCGCCTGGGATTGGAGCGAGCCGCCGGGCCCCACCCAGAATGTCCCTGGGGAGGCCCGACGCTGAAACAACACGCGTGGCCAGGATGTTCTTGGCCTGGCGCCCGTTAGAGCGCGGTGGCCCAGCGCGTGTTGAGGTCGCTCTGGTAGCGGTGGATGGGGTTCTCGGCCTTCTGGACGAGGACGGCCTCCGACCCATCGTCGAGGATGGCCGTCACGGTGATGCCGTTCATGTTCCAGTTATCGCCCGTGCTGAAGATGTCCGGCTGGCCGGAAGTGAACTGGATGCTGAACTCCTCGACGTTGGCGAGCAGCACGCCCGTGGGCGTCGTCATCGTCACGGTGTGCGTGGACCAGTTTCCCCAGCCCGCGCCGTTGTTCAGGTTGATGCCAGTCGTGAGCAGGTTGCCGGACAGCCCCACGTACTTGAGCGACGCCACCGCATGGCTGGCATTGCGCAGGTCATCTCCGCCCGTGACGACGGTGATGCGGAGCTTGGTGATGACACGCATTCCGTCCTCGGCATGAGCCATTCCGGGCAGCAGGAACAGCACAACGGCGGCCAGCAGCGCCGTCAGGGTCGAAACAAAGCGGGGCGTCATCGCACTCGGGGCAAGGGCAGCGTTCATCGTCGTCTCCTCTAGGGGTGGGTCGACCTCGCGGGCATGGCGCGGCCAACGGGGCCGCTTCGCTCGCGAAGCAAAGCCAAGGTGCCGCGAAGCCATGAGCCTGCCCACTGCCAGATTTCTTGCCCTGCCCCGGATGACAGCGAAGTGGAACCCTCCGCCACCATGGGAAGACTCGCGACACTCATCCTGGGGTTGCTCTGGAGCACACCGCTCCTCGCCGCTCCGGACGAGGACTTCGGCTCGCGGCCGGAGGCGCTGCGCATCCAGTTGGTGACGTTCGGTCCCGGCACGCACGTCCAGGAGCGCTTCGGTCACAGCGCCCTCTGGGTCGAGGACACGCGACTGGGCACCCACGCGCTCTACAGCTATGGCGTGACGTCCTATGGCCCCGGCGCCTCGGTGCGCTACCTCCTGGAGCGCCCCACGTACTGGGCCGCCCGGCTCTCGGTGGAGCACTCGTTCTTCCTCTATCGCGCGCGGAACCGCTCCATCTTCCTCCAGGAGCTGGACCTGTCCGTGGAGCAGCGACGTCGACTCCTCGCGCGCCTCGAACGGGACGTGAATCCCGCCACGCGCGAGTACCCGTATGACCCGCTGCGGGGCAACTGCGCGACGCGCCTGCGCGACACACTGGACGATGCCCTGGGCGGAGCACTGCGCGCCCGGCTCACGGGCCCGGCTCCGCTGACCTACCGAGAGCACCTGCGTCGCTATACCCGCGAGGCTCCGCTGTTCCAGTGGGCGCTGATGCTCTGGCTGAACAACACCGTGGACGCGCCGATGTCCCGGTGGGAGGAGGCCGCCTTTCCCCTGGAGCTGGCCCAGGCGATCGCGGAGGGCTCCTTCACGGACGCACGGGGCGCCTCGGCGCCGCTCGTGAGGCGAAGCCACGACGAGCACCTGACCACCACCCGCCCTCCCGCGCTGGCGCCGGGTCCCTCCTCGCTGACGCGCGGGCTCCTCGCTTTCTTCGCGGCGGGCGCGATGGTCCTGCTCTCGGTGCCTCGCTCAGCCATGCACCGCCGCGCCTTCCGCATCGGCTTCGGCCTGTACCACTCACTCATCGGCGCGACGCTCGGCACGGCGGGCGCCATCGGCTTCATCCTGATGCTCGGCTCCGCGCACCCCTACTTCGGCCTCAACGAGAACCAGTGGCTGGCCCATCCCCTGTCACTCGCGCTGCTTCCGCTCGGCCTGGGCATCGCCTTCGGGAATACGCGCGCCGAGCGCCTCGCACGTCACTGCGTCGGAGTGCTCGCTCTCTGCTCCCTGTTGGCAGTGGTGCTCAAGCTGTCGCCCACCTTCCGGCAGGACACCCGCGAGCCGATGTCCGTCCTGCTCGTCACGAACCTCGGCCTGGCGCTCGTCCATGTGAAGCGGTGGCGGGCCAGCGCGTCGCTCACCCTCCGGCGAGGAGCATCACCTCGACCCGCGCCCCACCTCCCGGAAGATTCGACGCACGCAGCGTCCCTCCGCTCGCCTCGATGAGCCCGCCCACCAGCCGCATCCCCAGGCCCGAGCCCTCCGACTTCGTCGTGCCTCCCGTCGGACGCGCCCCGTCCAACAGCCCCGCCCGGAAGCCCGGCCCGTCATCACTCACCCGCAGCAGGATGTTCCGGGTCCCGCCCTCCGGCTCGACGCTCACCTGCACGATGCCGGCACCGCGCTGTCCGTCGCCTTCACACGCGTTCACGAGCAGGTTCGTCACCACGTGAGCCAGCCCTCGCTCGCCGCCCACCACCCAGACTCGCGGGCCGTGCCCCTCCGGAGCCCCGGGCCCGAGCAGGATTCGCACATGCGAGTAGCGCGTCTGCACCACGGCCGCCGCGTTCCGCAGGGTGGTGGAGACCTCGACGGGGGTCGCCTCGTCAATCATCGCCAGCTCGCCCAGGGCGCGTGACTTCACGCTCTCCACGAACTCCCACAGCTCCCGCAGGTCCGACGCCAGGCCCTGCATATGCCGAGAGCACGAGGCGCCTCCCGGGTCTCTCAAGAGCAGGTCCGCGCGCAGCCGCGCCGCCGACAGGAGCGTCCTCGCATCGTGGTGCTCGCGCAGGATGACGCTCAGGTTCGTCCGCGCCCGCCGGATGCGCACTCCCTCCGCGCCGGACTTCAGGACCATCCGCCGCGCCACGCCACAGGCAATCGCGGCCACGCTCCCCGCGCTGCCGACGAAGATGACGAGCAGCGCGACCTCGGAGAGGCCATAGGTCACATGGCTGGCGTTGAACCGGAAGTCGAGGGCGACGAGTCCGCCCAGCAGCACCAGGTTCGCGCCCGTGCCCACCCAGGCCACGCGCGGTGACAGTCGCAACGCGGTGATGAACACCACCGCGATGACGGCGGAGGGGTCCGGCATCCGGAGCAACCCCGTGTAGCTGGGGCCGTGCCACAACAGCGTGGACAGGAGCGTGCCCTGCGCGACGACGGCATCCAGGAGCGCGGAGGCCACGAGCATCCGGGGACCGAACAGGCGGCGGCGTCCCGCCCAGAACGCGACGACCGACAGCGTCATGCCCGACAGCAACAACGCCAGCTCCAGCACCGCCGCGGGCCAGCCCCCCTCCGCGGCCACGCCCCCCAGCGCCAGGAAACGCGCCAGCACCAGCGCGCAGAAGATGATGCGCACCGCGCTCACCAGCACCTCGCCCTCGTTGGACGCGTCGGTGAGGACCTTGCGTGTTATGCTTTCCTGTATGGCCATGGTCCAACACCTCCTGCTGATAGAGGACTCGGTCAGCCTGGCGCGCGTGCTCGAAGACGTCCTTCAATCCCGCGCTGAACGAATCACTCACGTCACCACCCTCGCCGCCGCGCGAGAGGTGCTTCGCACTCAACCTCCCGACGCGGTGCTCCTGGACGTCAGCCTGCCGGACGGCACCAGCGACTCACTCCTGGACGACCTGCTCGCGGTGGAGCCCCTGCCGTATGTCATTGCCATCAGCGGCAGCGCGACGGCCGAGCAGGCCTTCCGACTGGCCGCCAGTGGCGTGCGCGCCTTCGTCCCCAAGCCGCTGGACCTGGCGCGGCTGGAAGCCGTGTGGACCCAGACGCTGGCGCGCCCTCCCGAACTCGGCCCTGCGTTGAGGGCGAGCGCCGGCAAGGTGCCGCTGCATCACTTCGAGAGCCTGGTCCGGGACACCCTCGTGGACGAGGCCCTCGCCAGATCCGGCGGCAGCGTGCGCGGCGCCGCGAAGCTGCTCCAGAATCTCCCGCCAGCTCCTCCAACACATCCTCAACGCCCGCGACTGAACTTCTTCCCCTTCCCCTCGCCCTGGGACAAACGGCGTCCGCCCACAATCTTCAAGCGGCGTACCAGCAGCGCCCCGTCCGCCCAGCCCCGGCCCGCGGCGCGCGCGTGGACCCGAAGGCAACTTCGCGGCGCCGCCCGTTGCCCCACGAGCCACAGCCCGTCGCTCGATTCCTTCCTGGCGGAAGTGAGGAGCTCCTAGGAACTCGCGGCCGTGAAGCTCGGCGCCGCTCCCGGGTAGGAAGCGCACCAGGGGAAACCGCGAGAAGCCAATCCCACCCCCTACCACCACCCTCCGTCGCCGAGCCCTCGTGATGCGGGGCGGCCGGTCCGAGTGAGCGCTGCGCCCAGAGCGGAATCGCGGGCTCCGCGCCACCGGGGGTTGTGGGGTCCAACGAGGCTTCTTCCCCAGCGGCCATGCGAGCAGGAGCGCCGCGCCACCCCTCTCGGCCGGGTGCGGGCGCGGCGTAGCATGAATGCGGAGGCCCCTGCCTCGTCCCTAGAGGCAATGCCCCGTTGGAGGCAATTGTCTCGTATATGATGCTTTGGTAGAGGACCGCCGCACGCAGCACCCGCCTTTTTCCCCGCCATCATGGTTTTTTCCGTCCACCACTGGGCCGCGTGGGCTCCCGGACTCGTCGGGCATGACGCCTGGCGCTCCTGGCTCTCGCAGCCCCATCCGCTTCCGGCCGAGGGCGCCCCGCCCTTGACCGAGATGCCGGCGATGATGCGCCGGCGGGTGGACCGGCTGGGTCGCATCGCGCTGCAGGCGGCCTATACGTGCCAGGGGGATGCCCCCCCGCGTCCCATGGTGTTCGCGTCGCGGTACGGGGACATGGGCCGCTCGGTGGAGCTGCTGGAGCAGCTGGCCCAGGCCACCCCGCTGTCGCCCACGTCCTTCAGCCTGTCGGTGCACAACGCCATTGGCGCGCTGTACTCCATCGCCCGGGGTGACCTGACGGCGCAGAGCGCGGTGGCCGCGGGCGCGGAGACGGTGGAGGCGGCCTTCGTTGAGGCGTGCGGGATCCTGTCAGAAGGCGCTCCGGAGGTCCTCGTCGTCGTCTATGACGAGCCCCGCCCCGCTCCCTTCGCGCACTTCCCCGAGCAGGTGTCCCTCCCGCACGCGTGGGCGTGCAGTCTCCGGCCGGCCGGCGCCGGGGCCACCTACCGGCTCACCTGCGGCGCCTCGACGGGCGCGCCGGAGCGGGCCTCCGGGGACGTGCTGCCGGAGGAGCTGTCCGTGCTGCGCTTCCTGGTCTCCGGGGACGAGCACTTCGAGCATCACACCGGCTCCCGGCTCTGGCGGTGGCACCGTGATGCTTGAGCGACTGGAGCGCGGCTGGCGGGTGGTCGCCACGGGCATCTCCTTCGCGACCTTCGGCGTGGGGGGCCTGGCGCTGCGCCTGCTGTTCTTCCCCCTGCTGTCGCTCCTGGTCAGGAACAAGCCCCGCCGCACCCGGCTGGCGCGGCTGGCGGTGCACCACTCGTTCCGCTTCTTCGTCGGGCTGATGCGCTTTTTGGGGTGCCTGGACTACCGCGTCGAGGGCGTGGAGAAGCTGTCGCGCCCCGGGCTGCTCATCCTGGCCAACCACCCGACGCTCATCGACGTCGTGTTCCTCATCTCGCTGGTGCCCAACGCGGACTGCGTGGTCAAGGCGAGCCTGGCGAACAACCCCTTCATGCGCGGCCCCATCGAGGCCACCGGCTACCTCTGCAATGACTCCGGCCCGGAGCTCGTGGCGGCCTGCATCGCGTCCGTGAAGGCGGGCAACAACCTCATCATCTTCCCGGAGGGCACGCGCACGCCGGAGTCCGGCCCCATGAAGCTGCAGCGCGGGGCGGCCAACATCGCGGTGCGGGGGCCCTGCGACATCACCCCGGTCACCATCCAGGTCGCGCCGCTGGCGCTCACCAAGGGGCGGCCGTGGTGGCGTGTGGCGCCCACCCGGATGAAGTTCAACATCATGGTTCGAGACGACATTCGCGTGTCGTCCCTGGTCGAGGAGGCTCACGGAGAGGCCCTCGCCGCCCGCCATCTCACCGAGAGATTGCACGACTACTTCTCCACGGAGACACAACGCCATGCAGGCGCTTGAGCAGGAAATCAAGGAGCTGGTCATCGAGACGCTGAACCTCGAGGACCTCAAGCCGGAGGATATAGATCCGGCCGCGCCGTTGTTCGTCGAGGGCCTGGGGCTCGATTCCATCGATGCCCTGGAACTTGGTCTGGCGCTTCAGAAGGCCTATGGGGTTGCGCTCGCCAGCGACTCCAAGGAAAACCGTCGTCACTTCGCCAGCGTGCGCGCCCTCGCGGACTTCGTGAGCGCCCACCGCAAGTCCTGAGCACCCGCACCACCCATTCGAGGGGGATATGCACATGACCAAGACCCAGCTCTTCGAGAACCTGCGCACGCTCCTGCAGGACACCTTCGACATCGACCCGGCCCGGATTACTCCCGAGGCCCGCCTCCGCGACGACCTGGACATCGACAGCATCGATGCCGTGGACCTGCTCGTGAAGCTCAAGCCCGTGACGGGCAAGCGGCTTCCGCCGGAGGTCTTCAAGTCCGTCCGCACGATTCAGGACGTCGTCGACGCCCTGCACAGCCTGCTCGACGAGTCCGTGGCGGCGTGAAGCTTCTGCGTCCAGCGCTGCTCGGCGTGCTGAGCCTCGCGTATCCGCTGCTGGTGTACTGGGGCCTGGGCCGGTTCGAGCCTCGCTGGATGGCGGTGCCCCTGGTGGGCATGGCCGTCGTGCGGGCCGTCGCCACGCGCGAGCGCGTCTGGCTCGTCACCGCCGCCGGAGCCCTCGTGCTCGCGGGCACCAGCATGCTGGGCAACCACGCCCTGCCGCTGAAGCTCTATCCGGTGCTCGTCAACGCCATGCTGCTCACCGTCTTCGCCACCAGCCTCGCCTACCCGCCCAGCGTCATCGAGCGCTTGGCGCGGCTGCGCGAGCCGGAGCTTCCTGCGTCCGGCGTGGCCTACACGCGGCGGGTGACGCAGGTGTGGTGCGGGTTCTTCGTCGTCAACGGGAGCATCGCGCTGAGCACCGCGCTGTGGGCCAGTGACGCGACGTGGGCGCTGTACAACGGGCTCATCGCCTATGGGCTGATGGGCCTGCTCTTCGCCGGGGAGTGGCTGGTGCGCCGACGCGTGAGGGCAAGCCACGCCCATGGCTGAGCGCATCGCCATCGAACACCTCCTCACCCAAGGACGCCCCGCCGACTTCCCGGTGGCGTTTCGCGAGGGTCAGGTCCTCACCTTCGCGGACCTCGAGGCCCGGGCCGCCGGCTGGCGCGCGGCCTATGAGGGACACGAGGGACAGCGCTTCGCCCTCTACCTCGAGGACACCTTCGAGTTCGCCGCCGCCCTGCTCGGCGCGTGGCACGCGGGCCGGTGCGTCTACCTCCCCTCCGAGGTCCAGCCCACCACGCGGGAGCGCCTGCGGCGCGAGGTGGACGGCTTCGTCGGTCAGATTCCCTCCTCCACCGCGCTCCTGAAGTTCCAGGAGGGCGCGACGAGCCAGGCCTGGACGCCGCTCTCCCCCGAGGCCCAGGCGCTGGTCGTCTACACCTCCGGCTCCAGCGGAGAGCCCGCCGCCATCCCCAAGCGGCTGGGTCAGCTCACCCGGGAGGTGGCCACGCTGGCCGACCTCTTCGACGGCCCGCTTGGACACGGCCGCGTGCTCGCGACGGTGTCCCACCAGCACATCTATGGCCTGCTGTTCCGGGTCCTCTGGCCGCTGACGTCGGGCCGGCCGTTCCTGGCCCGGAGCCTGCCGTACCCCGAGGACATCGTCGCGGAGCTGTCGCACGGGCCCGCCGCGCTCATCGCCAGCCCCGCCCACCTCAAGCGGCTGCCGGACACCCTGGACTGGGCGAGCGTGCGGGGGAACCTGCGCTCGGTGTTCTCCTCGGGGGGGCCCCTGCCTGGCGACGCGCTGCACGCCTGTCGCGGGCTGCTCGGGCAGGCGCCCGTGGAGGTCTACGGCAGCTCGGAGACCGGGGGCATCGCCTGGCGCCAGCGAGACCAAGACGAGGCGCTGAGCTGGAGGACGATGCCCGGCGTGGAGGTCCGCCTGACGGACGACGCCCTGGCGGTCCGATCCCCGCATCTGCCGGACGGAGGCTGGTTGCAGACGGAGGACCGGGCCCGGCTGCTGCCGGAGGGCTTCGAGCTGCTGGGACGCATGGACCGGTTGCTCAAACTGGAGGAGAAGCGGGTCTCCTTGAGCGCCATGGAGCGGGCCCTGCTGGAGAGTGACCTGGTGCGCGAGGCGCGGGTGGTCCCCCTGTCCGAGGGGAACCGCCTGACGCTGGGCGTGGTGGCCGTGCTGGGCCCCACCGGCCGGCACCTCCACGCGGACGGCGGCAAGCACTTCCTGAACCAGGCCATCCGAAAGCATCTGGCTTCCCAGTTCGAGCCTGCTGTCCTTCCGCGTCGATTCCGGTATCTGGAGGCGATGCCAGTCAACTCCCAGGGCAAATCCACCGAGGCCGCGCTCGTCGCCCTCTTCGACTCCCGCCGCCCGCCCCTGCGGGTGCTGGAGCACACCGTGGACCGCGCCGTGCTGAGCGTCGAGACGCCCGCGAGCCTGCCGTACTTCAAGGGCCACTTCCCGGAGAAGGCCATCCTGCCCGGCGTGGCGCAGATTGAATGGGCCCTCCAACTCGGCCGGGAGCTGTTCACCCTCCCGCCCGAGTTCCTCCGCATGGAGGCGGTGAAGTTCCAGCAGCTCATCGTCCCCGGGACGCTCCTCACCCTGGAGCTCACCTGGACGCAGGCCAAGGGCAGCCTCCAGTTCAAGTTCACCTCCGAGGCCGGCACCCACGGGAGCGGCCGCATCGTGCTTGGTGAGGTCCACGGATGAAGGTCTGCGTGGTGATTCCCGTCTACAACCACGGCGAGGCGGTGGGCGCGGTGGTGAACGCCGTGCGCGCGCACGGGCTGCCGTGCCTGCTGGTGGATGACGGCAGCGAGCCGGGCTGCGCGAAGGTGCTGGACACGCTGGCGGAGGCGGACAAGACGGGCATCGAGCTGGTGCGCCTGCCCCAGAACGAGGGCAAGGGCGGCGCGATGATGGCGGGCTTCCGGGCGGCGAAGGCCTCCGGCTTCAGCCACGCGCTGCAGATCGACGCCGACGGCCAGCACGACACGCGCGACATCCCCCGCTTCGTCGAGCTGGCGACCGCGTCCCCCGAGAAGCTCATCTGCGGCACGCCCATCTACGATGAGTCCGTGCCCAAGGGCCGGCTGTACGGCCGCTATGCCACGCACATCTGGGTGTGGATCAACACGCTGTCCCTGGCCATCCGCGACTCGATGTGCGGCTTCCGCGTGTATCCGCTGGCGCCCACGCTCGCGCTCATCGACTCGGTACGAATCGGCAGGCGCATGGACTTCGACGTGGAGGTCATCGTCCGGCTGTACTGGCGCGGCCTGGGCATCCTCAACCAGCCCACCCACGTGCGCTACCCCACCGACGGCATCTCCCACTTCGACGTGCTCTGGGACAACGTGCGCATCTCCCGCATGCACGCCCGGCTCTTCTTCGGGATGCTGCTGCGGCTGCCGCTGCTCTTGTGGCGGAAGGTCTCCGCATGAAGTCGCGGCACTGGGCGGAGATGGGCGAGAGCACCTTCGTGCTCGGCATCTGGCTGTTGTTCTGGGTCCACCGGCTGCTGGGGCGCTGGCCGTTCCGCCTCTGTCTGTACCCGGTGGTCTTCGTGCACTGGCTCGCCCGTCCCGTGGTCCGCCAGGCCTCGCTCCAGTACCTCACGCGGCTGGAGCAGGCCACCGGCGCGCTCGGGCGCAAACCCGGGCGGGGCGACAGCCTGCGCCACATGGTGGCCTTCGCGGAGACGATGCTCGACAAGCTCCTGGCCGTCAGCGGGAGGTACCGCTTCGAGCAGGTCCACACCGAGGGGCGCGAGCAGTTCTACGAGGTGGTGAAGTCGAAGAAGGGCGGCATCATCGTCACCGCGCACATGGGCTGCCTGGAGCTGTGCCGCGCCATGGCGGAGAAGCGCGGCGAGGTGAAGCTCCACATCCTGGTGCACACCCGCCACGCCGAGCAGTTCAACCGCATGCTCAAGCGGCTCAATCCAGACAGCGAGTTCGAGCTGGTGGAAGTCACGGACATGGGCCCGGGGACGGCCGTCGCCCTGGAGAAGTACGTGGCCGCGGGCGAGTTCGTGGTGATTGCCGGGGACCGCGTGCCTGTCACGGCCAGTCAGACGGTGGACGTGGACTTCCTGGGGCACCCGGCCGCCTTCCCGGTGGGCCCCTATGTGCTGGCCTCGCTGTTCAAGTGCCCGCTCTACCTGCTGGGGTGCATCCACGAGAACGGTGGGTACACCATCCATTTCGAGCGCCTGGCCGAGCGAGTCGAGCTCCCCCGGGGCAAGCGCGCGGCCGCGTTGACGGGCCACGCCCAACACTATGCCGAGCGGGTGACTGCGCTGCTGAAGCGCTCTCCATTCGATTGGTTCAACTTCTTTCCCTTTTGGGATCAGGCGAATGCCTCCGCCAGGAATCAAGAATGACCGCGCGGTCCGGTTCGATGGGAGCCGGCTCGCCATTGAAGATGTGTCCTCGCTGTCGCGCCGCGAGCGCGACGCCGAGCTGAGCACTGCCACCGACTTCCAGCGCAGAATCACCCGGGGCGCGGAGTTCCTGGACCGGCTGCTGGCCGAGGATGGGAACATCTACGGCGTGACGACGGGGTACGGAGACTCGTGCACCGTCTCCATTCCGCCCGAGCTGGTCGCCGAGCTGCCCCACCACCTCTACGCCTACCACGGCATCGGCGCGGGACGGTTCCTGACGCCCGAGGAGACGCGCGCGGTGCTGGCGGCGCGGCTGGCCTCGCTGGCCCAGGGCGTGTCGGGCGTGGGGCTGGGGCTGCTCACGCAGCTGGAGCTGCTCTTGCGCCACGACATCCTGCCGCTGATTCCCGCCGAGGGCTCCGTGGGCGCCAGTGGCGACCTCACGCCGCTGTCCTACGTGGCGGCGGTGCTCTGCGGGGAGCGCGAGGTCTGGTACCGAGGGGAGCGTCACGCCGCCGCGGAGGTGCTCGCGAAGCATGGCCTGAAGCCCCTGAAGCTGCGCCCCAAGGAAGGCCTGGCCATCATGAATGGCACGGCGGTGATGACCGCCCTGGCGTGCCTTGCGTGGGAGCGCGCGGAGTACCTGGGGCGGCTGGCCACGCGGCTCACCGCGTTCAACGTGGTGGCGAGCGCCGGCAACGCGCACCACTTCGACGAGGCGTTGTTCGCGCTCAAGCCGCACGTGGGCCAGCAGCGGGTGGCCGCGCGACTGCGCGTGGACCTGGCCACGGACCGGCCGAGCCGCAACGAGCAGCGACTTCAAGATCGCTACTCCCTGCGCTGCGCGCCGCACGTGATTGGCGTGCTCGAGGACGCCCTGCCCTTCTTCCGGGCGCAAATCGAGAACGAGCTGAACAGCGCCAACGACAACCCGCTCATCGACCCCGACAGCGAGCGGGTGCTGCACGGCGGGCACTTCTACGGTGGCCACATCGCGTTCGCCATGGACGGGCTGAAGACCGCGGTGGCCAACGTGGCGGACCTGCTGGACCGGCAGCTCGCGCTGCTGGTGGACACCCGCTACAACCACGGGCTGCCCTCCAACCTCTCCGGCTCCACGGGGCCCCGCGCGGCCATCAACCACGGCCTCAAGGCGGTGCAGATCAGCGTCTCCGCGTGGACGGCGGAGGCCCTCAAGCAGACGATGCCCGCGTCCGTCTTCTCCCGCTCCACCGAGTGCCATAACCAGGACAAGGTGAGCATGGGCACCATCGCCGCGCGCGACTGTCTCCGGGTATTGGAGCTGTCCGAGCAGGTGGTGGCGGCGATGCTCATCGCGGCGCGTCAGGGAGTGGCGCTGCGCGGCCGGATTGCTCAAGAAATGAATCTGGCGCCGTCTCTTGCGTCGATGCAAGCCGACCTGGAGCAGCGAATCCCCCTGGTGGTGGAGGACCGAGCGTTGGACAAGGAGCTGCAAGGGCTGCTGGGGGCCATTCGCGCCCGCGAGTGGGGGCTCTATGAAGCCTGACCTCAGCCATGAAATCGAGCTGTCGCCGCCCTTCCATGACATCGACCTGATGGAGGTCGTCTGGCATGGCCACTACGTGAAGTACCTGGAGCTGGCGCGCTGCGCGCTCCTGGCGAAGTTCGACTACGACTACCCGCAGATGCTGGCGTCCGGCTTCGCCTGGCCCGTCGTGGACATGCGGCTGAAGTACGTGCAGCCGGCGCTCTACGGGAAGGCGCTGAAGATTCGCGCCGAAATCACCGAGTGGGAGAACCGGCTCCGTATCGACTACGTGATTCGAGATGCCGCCACGGGCCGCAAGGTGAACCAGGCCCACACCGTCCAGGTCGCCGTGTCCATGGCCACCAAGGAGCTCCAGTACATCTGTCCGCCGGTGCTCTGGCAGCGGCTGGGGGTGAAGCCCGAATGAAGCGCGCGCTCTTGCTGGGGATGCTGCTGGTGGGTTCGACGGCCAGCGCCGGTGACGACGTCATCGCGGGGGTCCGCGCCCGGCTGGCGGACGTGCCGTTGCTGCGGGGTGACTTCGAGCAGAAGAAGACGGTGTCCGGATTCAAGAAGCCGCTCGTCTCGCGCGGCGCCTTCCTGCTGTCGAAGGAGCAGGGCGTGCTGTGGGACACGCGGGTGCCCTTCGCGTCCACGCTGACGCTGACGCGCAAGTCGCTGAGCGCGGAGCAGGGCACGGGCGCGGCGGCCTATCACCTGGACGCGAGCAAGGAGCCGGGGCTGGCGGCGGTGAACGAGGTGATGTTCGCGCTCCTGTCCGGCGACGTGGCCGCGCTGTCCAAGCGCTTCCACGTCGAGGGCGAGCTGGTGGGCACCGCGGGCTGGAAGCTGACCCTCACGCCCACGGACGCGGGCCTCGCGCGCGTCTTCAAGAGCATCCATCTGGAGGGAGACACGTACGTGCGGCAGGTCAAGCTGGACGAGGCGCGGGGCGACACCAGCGTCATCCAGTTCGACAAGCTGACCCAGACGCCTCCTCCCAGTGACGCGGAAGCAAGACGTCTTGCGAAATAAGGCCGCCCTCCTCTGGCTGTTGGTGGTGCTCGCCGTGGGTGTGCACCAGGTCCAGTTCTGGCGCTCGGCGCGCCTGGACACCGACGTCCTGGCGCTCCTGCCCGAAGACGAGCAGGCCCCCGAGGTGGACGCCGCCACGCGCAAGCTCGCGGACCAGGCGGGCCGGGAGCTGGTGTTGCTGGTGGGCGCGCCGGACTGGGAGTCCGCCCAGCGCGCGGCGGACCTCGTCACGGCGGAGCTGTCCAAGGACGCCTCGCTCTTGAAGCCCTCCGCCCTGGACGCGTCCTCGCTGGATGCGGCGCTGGAGCTGTACCGCCCGTATCGAGACAGGCTGCTGACGCCCGCGCAGCGCACGTGGCTGTCACGGGCGACGGCGGAGGAGCTGGGCGGCACTGCGCTGATGAAGCTGTACCAGCCCGCGGGCCCCCGGCTGACGGACTGGGAAGCGGACCCGCTGGGCCTGTGGCCCGACTGGTGGGCGGCGCGCGCGTCGGAGAGCACCGCGCGTCCGCGTGACGGCCGGCTCTGGTTGTCCGGAGAGGGCCGCGAGTGGGTGCTGCTGGCGTGGCACAGCCAGGTCTCCGCCTTCGCGCTGGGTGCCGACGGCAACATCACCACCGTGGTGGCCCGCGCGCGGGCCGCGGTGACGAGCCAGGTGCCTGGAGGCCGGCTGGTGGCCGCGGGTGTGCCGCTGTACGCGGAGGCCGCCGCGTCGCAGGCGAGCGATGAGATGTCCACCATCGGCATCGGCTCGCTGTTGGCGGTGCTCCTGTTGGTGTGGCTGACGTTCCGCTCGGTGCGCCCCATCGTCCTGGTGGGCGTATCGCTGGGCATCGGCTGCGCGGTGGCGATGAGCGTCACTGCTCTGGTGTTCGAGCGGGTCCATCTGCTCACCCTCGTCTTCGGCTCCAGCCTGGTCGGCGTGGCGGAGGACTACGGCTTCCACTACTTCGCCGCGCGCCAGGGCAAGCCGCCCTCCGAGCGCGGGCCGCTGATGCGCAGCCTGCTGCCCGGCATGGTGCTGGCGCTGCTCACCAGCGTGGTGGCGTACCTGGCGCTGGGCGTGGCGCCCTTCCCCGGCCTGCGGCAGATGGCGCTGTTCTCCGCCACGGGCCTGGTGGGCGCGTTCCTGACGGTGGCCTGCTGGTTCCCGACGCTGGACACCGGCGCGCTCCCCGAGACGGCCTTCGCCCGGCGCTTCGCCGCGTCGCTCACGCGCTGGCCCCGCTTCACTTCCAACCGCGTGTGGTGGGGAGGCACGGCCGCGCTCGTCGTGTTCATCGTCGGCGGGCTGTGGCGCATCCAGACGCGCGACGACGTGCGCCAGCTCCAGGGCGCGCCCGCGCACCTCATCGCCGACCAGCGCGAGCTGGGGCGCCTGTTGGGCCTGCCCAGCCCCGCCCAGTTCTTCCTCGTGAGCGGCCAGGACGAGGAGCAGGTGCTCGCGCGCGAGGCGGTGCTGAAGGCTCGGCTGGACCCGCTCGTGACGGACAAGGTCCTCGCGGGCTACCGCGCGGTGTCGGACTGGCTTCCCAGCGCGGAGCAGCAGCGCGCGGACGCGAAGCTGAGCGCCACCGCGGAGGCCCAGGCGGTGGCCGCCGTGGCCCAGGCCACCGGTGAGGCGCCCACCCGCGCTCGCTTCGCGGACGACGTGCTCACCCCCGAGCGACTGCTCGCCAGTCCCGCGTCGGCGGCCATCCGGCAGCAGTGGCTGGGACGCCTGGGGGAGAAGCACTTCAGCATCGTCATGCTGCGCGGGCTGAATGACCCGTCGGTCCTGCCGCGCATCGCCGACACCGCCCAGGGGCTGGAGGGCGTGCGGTGGGTGGACAAGACGCACGAGATTTCACGGATGCTGGAGCGCTACCGCCGGCTCATGGGCGGGCTCATCCTGCTGGGTTATGTCGCAGTGCTGTTGATGCTCGTGGCGCGCTTCCGGCGCGAGGCGTGGCGGGCCTGGCTTCCCACGGTGGTGGGCACGCTCGTCACGCTGGCGGTGTTCGGCTGGGTGGGCGAGCCGCTCCAGCTCTTCAGCGTGCTGGGCCTCATGCTGCTCCTGGGCATGGGCGTGGACTACGGAATCTTCATGCTGGAACACCCCGGAGAGGGCTCCGCATGGCTCGCGGTGGCGCTCGCCGGCGTGAGCACCCTCCTGTCTTTCGGTCTCCTGGGGCTCTCGGCCACTCCGGCCCTGCGCTCCTTCGGTCTCACCATGCTACTGGGCGAAGTCACCATCTGGTTGCTCACGCCCTGTTGCAGACTGCCTCCTGGCAAGGACGTGTCGTGAAGGTAGAAAAAACAGAAGTCGTCATCATTGGTGCGGGTCCCTCGGGTTCCGTGGCCGCGGGGCTTCTGCGCAAGCAGGGCCGTCAGGTGTTGATCCTGGAGCGCGAGCAGTTCCCTCGCTTCTCCATCGGAGAGAGCCTGCTGCCGCAGAGCATGGAGTACATCGAGGAAGCGGGGATGATCCGCGACGTCGTCGAGGCGGGCTTCCAGCACAAGAACGGAGCGGCCTTCGCGCGCGGCGAGCGGTACACGGACTTCGACTTCCGCGACAAGTTCTCCAAGGGCTGGGGCACCACGTACCAGGTGCAGCGCGGGACGTTCGACCACGTGCTGGCGCTCGCCGCCGAGCGCATGGGCGCCACCCTGCGCTTCCGCCACACCGTCGAGTCCGTGGACGTCACCGGCGCGGAGCCGGAGCTCACGGTGCGCTCGCCCGAGGGTGAGACGTACCGCGTGCAGGCGCGCTTCCTGCTCGACGCCAGCGGCTTCGGCCGCGTGCTGCCCCGGCTGCTGGATTTGGAGACGCCGTCGAACTTTCCGGTGCGCGGCGCCCTCTTCACGCACGTGGAGGACCGGGTGCCGTCCGGCGGCAACTTCGACCGCAGCAAGATTCGCGTCACCGTGCACCCTCAGCACGTGCACGTCTGGTACTGGACCATCCCCTTCTCCAACGGGCGCTGCTCGCTGGGTGTGGTGGCCAAGCGCGAGTACCTGGAGCAGTTCCAGGGCACGGAGACCGAGCGGCTCAAGGCCATCGTCGGCGAGGACCCGTCCCTGTCGAGGCTCTTGAAGGACGCGGTCTGGGACACGCCCGCGCGCAGCATCACCGGCTACGCGGCGAACGTGAAGTCGCTGTGGGGCAACGGGTTCGCGCTGCTGGGCAACGCGGGCGAGTTCCTGGACCCGGTGTTCTCCTCGGGCGTCACCATCGCCGTGAAGTCCGCGAGCCTCGCGGCGAAGTGCATCGGCCGGGTGTTCGCCGGGGAGACGGTGGACTGGGAGCGCGACTACGCGGTGCCGCTCAAGGCCGGCGTGGACACGTTCCGCACCTTCGTCGAGTCCTGGTACGCCGGTGGCTTCCAGGACATCATCTTCCACCCCAACGCGTCCCCCGAGGTGCGTCGGATGATCTCCGCCATCCTGGCCGGCTACGCCTGGGACAAGGAGAATCCCTTCGTGGCCGACAGCCGACGTCGGCTCGGTGTGCTCGAGAAGCTGTGCGCCGCCTGATTCACATCGTCGCCCTGTCGGGGCTCATCGCCTGCGTCACTCCGCCTCCTCGGCGGGTGGCGCCGGAGGTGGCCCTGCCCATGCTTTCGCTGGCCCCGGCCTCGTTCGGAGCCAGCGTGAGCTTGTCGCAGCGCCTGAGCTTCGCGCACGACGCGGACCCGGGCGGTCCCCGCTCGCTGGAGGCGCTCGTCGAAATCGACGCCGAGTCGCTCCAGCTCGCGGGCTTCGCCCTGGGTCATCGGGTCTTCACCATGCAGTGGGACGGCGCGAAGCTGGACGAGCAGCGCGACGCGCGCGTGCCCGAGCAGTTCCAGTCGCGCACCGTGCTGCGGGACATCCAGCTCGTCTACTGGCCGGCCGCCTCGGTGCGTGCCGCCCTGCCGCCGGACTGGACGCTGGAGGATGCACCGGGTCTGCGCGTGCTGCGCCACGCGGGCAAGGACTGGCTCACGGTGCGCTATGATGAAGATCCGCGCTGGGCGGGCCGCGCGGAGCTGGTCAACCTGGCGGAGCACTACCGGCTGACCATCGAGTCACGCCCCTCGGAGGAATGAGCCCATGATTCCGCCGGTCTTCTTGAATCAACTCGGTCTGGTGTGCGCCCTGGGACAGGGCCTGCTCGAGGTGGCCACCGCCCTCTTCGGCGACAGGCCCACGGGCGTGTCCGAGCGCTTCGACTTCGCGGACCGCCCGCTCCACGTGGGCTACGTCACCAAGCCGCTCGTCCCCACGGATGAGCTGCCGGTGCCGCTGCGCAGCCGGAACAACGCGCTCTTGCTCACCGCGCTCGCCCAGGTGCGTCCCGCCGTGGACGACGCCCTGCGACGCTATGGCCCGGAGCGCGTGGCCGTCGTCCTGGGCACCAGCACCTCTGGCATCGGCGAGAGCGAGGCCGCCATCGTCGCGCGCGCGAAGACGGGCCAACTCCCAGCGACCTTCGATGTCCGACAACAAGAATTGGGCTCACCGGCCCTGGCGCTCAACCACGTGCTGGGCGTGCAGGGACCCTCGTTCGTCATCTCCACCGCGTGCTCGTCCAGCGCCAAGGCCCTCGCCACCGCCGCGCGGCTGCTTCGCTCGGGCGCCGCGGACGCCGTCATCACCGGTGGCGCGGACGCGCTGTGCCGCTTCACGATTGCGGGCTTCACGTCGCTCGACTCGGTGAGCGACGCGCGCTGCAACCCGATGAGCGTCCATCGCCGGGGCATCAACATCGGCGAGGGCGCGGCCTTGTTCCTGATGACGCGCGAGCCGGGGCCGGTGCGGCTCGCGGGCTGGGGTGAGTCCTCGGACGCGCACCACCTCTCCGCGCCCGAGCCCGGAGGCCGGGGCGCGCTCATCGCCATGCGCACGGCCCTGGAGCGCGCGGGCATCACCCCGGCCGACGTGGGCTACGTCAACCTGCACGGCACCGCGACGCCGCAGAACGACGCCATGGAGAGCCGGGCGGTGAGCGCGCTGCTCGGGGGCAACGTGCCGTGCAGCTCCACCAAGCCGCTCACGGGGCACACGCTCGGGGCAGCCGGGGCGCTGGAGGCCGCGCTGTGCTGGCTGACCCTCACTGACGACGCCCGCGGGCGCCTGCCTCCGCACTGGTGGGATGGCGAGGCGGACCCGTCCCTGCCGGCCCTGTCCCTGGTGAAGCCCGGGGAGGCGCTGGGGCGTCCGCCGCGCTATGTCCTGAGCAACTCGTTCGCCTTTGGCGGCAGCAACGCCGCCCTCATCCTGGGAAGGGCCTGATGCGCACGCCCATTGCCTTCGACATCTCCGAGATTGTTCCCCATGCGGACCGCATGCGGCTGATTGACCGCGCGGTGGAGGGCGACGAGGAGAGCCTCGTGGCCGAGGTGACGCTGCGCGAGGACTGCCTGTTCCAGGAGTCCGGCGCGGTGGGCGGCTGGGTGGGCATCGAGTTCATGGCCCAGGCCATCGCGGCCTACGCGGGCTGGCGTCAGCGGATGCAGGGCGAGACGCAGCGCATGGGCTTCCTGTTGGGGACGCGGAAGTATGAGTGCAGCCGCCCTTCGTTCAAGGTGGGCGAGCACCTGCGCATCGAGGTCCGCCGGCAATTCTGGACGGACAACGGGATGAGCCAGTTCGACTGTACTCTCGGGATTGGTGGCGAGACGGTGGCCACGGCCGCGCTGACGGTGTTCCAGCCCCCGGCCTCCCTGGACGTGATGAAGGCGGGCACGGATGAGTGAGAAGACGGTGCTGGTGACGGGCTCCAGCCGAGGCATCGGCCGCGCCGTGGCGCTGCGGTTGGCGCTCGACGGGTTCGACGTCGTGGTGCACTGCCGCGCGAGAATCGAAGAGGCCGAGGTGGTGGCCGCCCAGGTCCGCGAGCTGGGCCGGACCGCCCGCGTGCTGCGCTTCGACGTGGCGGACCGCGCGGAGACGGAGAAGGCGCTGCTCGCCGACATCGAGGCGCACGGCTGCTACTACGGCGTGGTGTGCAACGCGGGCATCGCCCGGGACAACGCCTTCCCCGCGATGCCGCCCGAGGACTGGGACGCGGTCATCCACACCAACCTGGACGCCTTCTACAACGTGCTCAACCCCCTCTCCATGCCGATGGTCCGTCGGCGCAAGCCGGGGCGCATCGTCACGCTGTCCTCCGTCTCCGGGCTCACCGGCAACCGGGGCCAGGTGAACTACAGCGCGGCGAAGGCCGGCATCATCGGAGCCACCAAGGCGCTGGCGGTGGAGCTGGCGAGCCGGGGCATCACCGTGAACTGCGTGGCGCCCGGGTTGATTGACACGGAGATGGTGGAGCCGCACATCGTGGAGGAGGCGCTGAAGTTGATTCCGGCGAAGCGCCTGGGAAGGCCGGAGGAGGTCGCCGCCGCGGTGAGCTTCCTGATGAGCGAGGACGCGGGCTATGTCACGCGGCAGGTCATCTCCGTGAATGGGGGGCTGTTCGGATGAGGCGTGTCGTCGTCACGGGATTTGGAGCCCTCAGCCCCCTGGGCCACGACTGGCCGCAGGTGGAGGCGCGGCTGAAGTCGCTGCGCAACGCGGTGCAGGTCATCGAGGACTGGAAGCAGTACGAGGGGCTGAACACGCAGGTGGGAGCCCCCGCCGCGCCCTTCGAGCTGCCGCCGCAGACCTACTCGCGCAAGACGATGCGGGGCATGGGCCGGGTGGCGCTGCTGGCCACGCGCGCCAGTGAGTTGGCCCTCGTGGACGCCGGGCTCCTGGGAGACCCGCTGCTGTCGAGCGGGAAGATGGGCGTGTCCTACGGCTCGTCCACGGGCTCGCCGCCGAGCATCGGTGACTTCGGCCGGATGCTGGTGGCCAAGAGCACCGAGGGCATCACCGCCACGTCCTACGTGCGGTCCATGTCCCATACCGCCGCCGTCAACATCGGCGTCTTCTTCGGCCTCACGGGCCGAATCATCACCACGTCGAGCGCGTGCACGTCCGGGAGCCAGGGCATCGGGTACGCGTACGAGGCCATCAAGATGGGCCGGCAGGTGGCGATGCTCGCGGGCGGCGCCGAGGAGCTGGATGCCACCGGGGCCGCCGTGTTCGACACCCTGTTCGCCACCAGCACGAAGAACAACGCGTCGCCTGAGCTGACGCCCCGGCCCTTCCACGCGCAGCGCGACGGCCTGGTCCTCGGTGAGGGCGCCTGCACGCTGGTGCTGGAGGAGTTGGAGCACGCCAGGGCCCGAGGCGCGCGCATCTACGCGGAGCTGGTCGGCTACGGCACGAACAGCGACGGGCGCCACATCACCCAGCCTCACGCGGAGACCATGGCCCAGGCCATGCGCCTGTCGCTGGAGGACGCGGGCCTGGAGCCGGGCGTGGTGGAGTACGTGAATGCCCACGGCACGGCCACCGACACGGGCGACGTGGCGGAGACCACGGCGACGCAGCGAGTCTTTGGAGAGCGGATGCCCATCTCCTCACTCAAGAGCTACATGGGCCACACCCTGGGGGCCTGTGGGGCGCTGGAGGCGTGGATGACCATCGAGATGATGCGCTCGGGCTGGTTCGCCCCGACGCTGCACCTGGACGCGGCCTCGGTGGATGCCCGCTGCGCTCCGCTGGACTATCTGATGGGAGATGGTCGAAGAATCCAGACCGAGGTCGTCATGACCAATAACTTCGCCTTCGGCGGCATCAACACCTCGTTGATCTTCCGCCGGTGGCAGTGACGGAGAAACCCATGAAGAAGGCAATGCTGCTGTCGCTGCTCGCACTCACCGTCTCCAGCCCGGCGCTGGCGCGCGACACCGTGACGATGATTCGGCTCGCCGACGTGCTGTCGATGCCGCAGGCCGAGCAGAAGCTGGACGGCACGGTGAAGTTCTACCTGGCCGGCGCGAAGACGCCCGAAGTCACCAAGGAGCTGGGCGAGGACGTCTCCAACAAGAAGACCAGCGGCGTGGGCAAGTCCGACGAGGAGGGCTGCAAGTGGGCCATCCTGTCCGCGCTGATTTCGCTGCAGGAAGGCGCCCAGAAGCGCGGCGCCAACGCCGTGGTCAACATCGTCAGCTTCTACAAGAAGAACGAGCTGCAGAACGCGACGGAAATCGAGTGCCACGCGGGCACCTTCGCCGTCGGCGTGACGCTCAAGGGCACCTACGCGAAGGTCGCGAGCAAGAAGTAGCTGAGCGCTGTCGCCGGGCCGATGACGCGAGGACGCCTCGCGTCATCCCCGGCCCTCTGGGGTGTCACCTACCCAGGTCTCCAAATCCTGACGCGTCTCGCTGACAGGCCTGTCATCCTGGATGGGCCGTCATTCGCGAGTCATTGGGTGTCTGGGTTAGGCTTTCGACCCGTGACGCCTTACACGATGCTGCATCTGGCGCTGGCGGGGGCGTTCTTCGTGCTCGCGCTGGTGCATTTCGCGACCTGGGCCGCGGTGCGTTCCCAACGCGTGCAGCTGTGGCTCGCGACGAGCTTCCTGAGCTTCGCCGCGCTCAGCCTGTCCACGGGGGCCACGCACCACGAGGTCGGCTGGATGTTCGTGGACACGCGTCCGTGGCTGTTGCTGGGCGCGCTGTGCTCCATTCCCCTGCCCTACACGCTGCTGCGAGTCCTCTGGGCCTTGCTGGACGTTCCCCTGACGCGCACGCGGCGGGTGCTGCTGGGCGTGGCGGTGGCCTTTGGAGCGGTGCGCGTCGCGGACGTGCTCGGGTCCGTGCTGGCGACGTCGGGGCCTCGGATGACGACCGAGGAGCTGGCGCACGCGACGGTGGGCCTGGGGCTGCCGATGTTCTGGCTGCTGGCGGTGACGGTGGGCGGCACCTGGGCCGTGGAGGCGGCGAGGACGCTGAAGCGCCGGGGCGCCATGGCGGCGGCGGTGCTCGTGGCCGCCCTGCTCGCGCTGGGCATCCTGGGGCGTGAGCTGGCGGTGGACGCGGGTTGGATGACGGGGCCGCCGCTGTTCGCGCTCGTGGGGCTGCCGTTCCTGCTGCTGGCGTCCACGTCACTCGCCATTCTTACCGCGCGCTCCTTGAGGGGCGCGGACCTGGGCACGGGCATCCACCGCTACCGGCGGCTCGCGCGCCTGGGACGAGGAGGCATGGGTGAGGTCTGGCTGGCGGTGCGCACGGGGCGCGCCGGGTTCAACCGGCTGGTGGTGCTCAAGCGGATGGTCGATGAGGACAGCGAGGACCCGGCTGTCCGGCTCCACCGCTTCATCGGCGAGGCTCGCACGGCCGCGCGACTGCACCATCCGAACATCGTGTCCGTTCACGACTTGGGACAGGTGGACGGCGCGTGGTTCATCGTCATGGAGTACCTGAGCGGGGTGAATGCGCTGAAGCTCGCGCGGCTGGTGCGGCGCGGTGGCGAGGTGCCCCTCGAAGTCGTGGTGGAGCTCTGCCTGCAGTCATTGAAGGGGCTGGCCTACGCACACGAGCGAGGCGTCATCCACCGCGACATCAGCGCGGACAACCTGGTGGTGACGTTCGACGGGGTGGTGAAGGTCGTCGACTTCGGCATCGCGCACGGAGTGGGCAGTCCGCAGGAGCACCTGGCCGCGCGCTCGACGGCGTCCCTGCCTTCCGTGAGTCGACTCACCCAGGCGGGCGATGTCATCGGCAAGCTCGCGTACATGCCGCCGGAGCGCAGGGCGGGCGCGGAGGCGACGACGTCGGGTGACATCTACGCGCTCGGTTGTGTTCTCCATGAGCTGCTGTGGGGAGACCTTCCCGGCATCGGCCTGAGCTTGCAGCAGCGAGCGCGCTGGGAGGGCCCGGAGGCGCCCGAGGTGAATCGGATGCTCCGTGGAATCGTGGAGAAGGCGTTGCACCTGACACCCGCACGGAGGTTCTCGGACGCGAGGGAGCTGGAGCAGGCCCTGCTCCCCGTGCGACAGGCGCTGCCTACCGTCGACCTCGCGAGCTGGCTGCGAGAGAACTACTCCGAGCGATGGTCGCATGAGCGCGAGCTGTCCGAGCTGAGCGACCCTACGCCCGAAGAGGTTCAAGCCCTTCTGTCCCGAGAGCCAGCTTCCGTGCCCGCCGAGCTGGCACCCACCCAGCTCGTCGCGCAGAAGGAGGAGCCGCCCGAGGAGGCGACCCGGCGCCTCCGGGGCCCGCGCTGAGCCACCGAAGGCGCCGAGGGAGGTGAACTGACGGCTAGAGCAGCTTCGTCAACGTCATCGTCGCCGGGCCAGTAATGCCGGCGAGCCCCTCGTCGGAGCTACAGGCATCCAGGTCCGTCTGTGCCAGCGTGAAGGTCCGGACCACCGTGGCGCCCGCGAATTTTCCGGACACGACCGTTCCCTCCTGCACCAACACGACGGCGAGCCCTTCCACGCGGGTGTTGACCTGCATATGGGAAAACGTCGATGTCTCTCCGGTGTTCCAGGTCACCGAGGACATGGTGGGGATGATGAACAGCAGGTCCAGGCAGGAGTTCTGCGGCCTGAACGTCGAGGAGAAGCCGGTCGCCGAAGTCAGTCCGGCTGGCCCTCCCAAACAGGTGGTGTGGGTTTGCGTCGTGGTCACCGTCATGGCCTGCGGTGTGTTCTTGAGAGGCGGCGAGTAGGTCACCACGTTGGTACCAATGAGACACGTGACGAGCATCAGCTTCTGCTCTGTCGTCCCGACCTCTTGAGGCCCAGTCCCGGGATTCATTTCGGACTCGGGCACGCCACATGACGCCAGATTGAAACCCAGGATGACCAGGACCGCGCTCCGCATCGCACGAAACAAAGACATATCAGCCTCCAGGTGAGGTTCTTTTCGTAACGAATCACTCACACCCGCTCAACGGGCGGGGGCCGAGGTGTCCGAGGCAGGTCATCCGCGTTGACCCTTCGTACAAGGGCCGCGGAGCTCCCGCCCCGCAGCGCAAATCCCCTGCGGGCTGCCCCGAGGCGAAGAATTCCGGCGTTTCGCGTTCGATTCCTCTGCGAGGGCCCATCCCTCTGGATGGCGCCTCGCGTCCGCCAAGGGAAAGTCATGTTCATCGAGACATCAAGGCACCGAATCACCGGAGTCCGAGGGCTCCTCTTCACCATGGGTACAGGGTTGCTGGTCGGATGTGGCGCGCCTCCAGAGCCCACGCCGACCACCGACGCGTCCCTCGTGGCCATCGGCACGTCGGCGCAGTCGCTGTATGTCGACTCGGACGAAGTCTGGGGGCGACCCAACCTGACGGTGTGCTGGGACACGCCGGGCTTCGCCACCGAGAAGGAGTGGGTGCGCACCTCCATCCGCGACACCTGGGAGAAGGAGAGCAACCTGGTGTTCTCAGGCTGGGGCGCCTGTCCCAGCTCCGCGGACATCCGCATCACCATCAGCGACGAGGGGCCTCACACGGAGGGACTGGGCACCAACATCGAGGACGAGGAAGAGGGCATGGTGCTCAACTTCACCTTCGCCAACTGGAGCCCCTCCTGTGCCTCCAGCCCCGCGCAGCGTGAGCACTGCATCCGCGTCATCGGCGTTCACGAGTTTGGCCACGCCCTGGGCTTCGCGCACGAGCACAACCGCGGGGACACGCCGTCCACCTGCACCACGCCGTCCCAGGGAAGCGACGGGGACACCCACGTGGGCGCGTGGGACTTGATGTCGGTGATGAACTACTGCAACCCGACGTGGAACAACGGCGGGCAGCTCAGCACCACGGACATCCAGGGCGTGCGGCAGTTCTACGGACAGCCTCGTGGGGCGGACCAGCAGTTCCATGTGGCCAAGGTGGACACGGACTACCGCGCGGACATCCTCCAGACATACCGAGGCTGGGGCAGCATCCCCACGTGCCGCTCGACGGGGAGCGGTTGGACGTGCTCCAACCCTGGCGCGACTGTCTACAACTGGGGCTCGCCAGAGCAGCGGTACGTCACGGGTGACTTCAACGGCGACGGGCGCACGGACCTGGTGCAGACCTATCGTTTCTGGGCCAGCTACCCGGTCTGTTACTCCACGGGCGCCGCGGCCTGGTCCTGCTCCAATCCCTATGCGGACATCTACAACTGGGGAACAGGGAGCCAGCGCTTCATCACTGGCGACTTCAGCGGTGATGGGAAGACGGATATCGCGCAGGCGTACCACGACTCGTCGATGCTGCCCGTCTGTCGCTCCACCGGCACGGGTTGGTCCTGCAACAACCCTTCGGCCACGCTTCGTACGACGGACTCTCCCGAGGTGCGGTACCTGTCGGGGGACTTCAATGGTGATGGGCGGGATGACATCGCGCAGGTGTATCGCCGCTGGTTGACGCAGCCCTTGTGCCTGTCGACGGGCACGGCCTGGTCCTGCAGCAACCCCAGCGTAGCCATGTACGACGCGGGCAATGCCGAGCAGGACTTCCTCACCGGCGACTTCAACGGCGACGGGCGGGACGACATCCTCCAGTCCTATCGCGGATGGAATGCCATGCCGCTGTGCTACGGCCTCTCGTCGGCGACGTGGTCCTGCAACATCCCGGCGGGCACGTTCTACAACTCGGGCTCCCATGAGCAGCAGATGCTGACGGGCGACTTCAACGGGGACGGGCGCACGGACATCATCCAGACCTACCGTGGCTGGGGGAGCATCCCCACGTGCTACTCCACCGGGTCGGGCTGGAACTGCAGCAACTCGCCGGCGACCATCTACAACTCGGGATCCTCCGAGCAGCGGTTCATGACGGCGGACGTGAACGGTGATGGACGCACCGACGTCATCCAGGCCCACCGCTCCTGGGCCCGCTACCCGGTGTGCCTGTCCACGGGGACGGGTTGGAATTGCGGCAACTGGTTGTCGACTGTCTACGACATCGGGACGTACTGAGTCGGTGGCCCGGGCTGCTGTGTAGCTTTGCTACGGCTCGGGCCGCTGCCTCACGGAGTAGATCCACCCCTCCCCCGTGCTCGCGGCCGTGGGAGGGGCCCCGGTGAAACCCGAGGCCCATGCTGATGCCGCTGACAGGGCAGCGAGAAGCGCGTCGAGCGCATCTCCGTCGGCGTCGGAGACCATCGTGAGCAGATCGCTGTCGGGGATGATCAGGTCCGTGGATGCGCGGACTCGCCGGAGGATTTCTCGTCGGCGTTCCTCGAAGCCACGGCCCTTGTAGGTCTTGGGCAGGCCGAGCCAACGGACGACCTCGGCGGGGAGGACCTCCACTACTGCGGGACCGGGGCTCGTGCTCCAGGGAGGAAAGGAGCCACGACAGGTGCCGAGCGCACGCAGGCCCCAATAGGTCTGCTTGTACATGCGCAGGTTGGTGGGGGCGAATGGGGCTGCGCACTCCGCATCCGTGACGCGCTTCTTCTCAGGCCCGACAGCGGCCTTGAACGCCTCCGCCGAGGTAAACATCGCGCCGATGGCCTGGCCCAGCTCGCGAGGGCCCGCGACGGGGAGCCCGAGCGAGGCCAGTTGGCTGGCTTCGAGGCTGAAACAGAAGTCGAGTCCAGCCACGTCGGTCTCCTGGGCCGACAGCCATGGACCCAGGCCCTCCGACACCGTCTGTGCCCCTTTCGACGAGAAGGGCCGCTGGAGGCATTGGAGGCGCCCCTGTCCGCCCTTGAAGCTCAGCGTCGCGGCCCAGACCTTCCGGTGCGCATGGACCGCACCGCTCCAGTCCACACCCACCGCCCGCCCTTGCTGGGGCAACCACATCCGGGAGGAGCTCAGTCGTAGCGCCACGTGCCTGTCCTGGTTGAGCCCGGACAGGCCTCGCGGGCATGGAGTGAAAGTCCGACGAACATCCCCGGCATGGCGCTCAGGAGTCTACCGCGGGGGTCACGCGGCCTGGCTGTAGCGGTCGCACTCCGCCAGATACTCGTCGCTCGACATCTGGAGGGCGGCGACGCGCAGTTGCTTGACCTTGGGCTTCTTCAGCGTGGTCTTGACCACCACCGACTTCCCGATGGGGATGCCCATGTAGGACTGGTCGACGTAGGTGTTCTCCTTCACGTCGTCCCAGGCGATCAGCACGCCGTCCGGGAAGAGGATGCCGTCCCGGCCGATGGTCAGCACGGGCGTGTCCAAGCTGCCCAGCGGCTTGAGACAGTTGAAGATCATCCAGATGGACGTCGCCGTGATGAAGCCACAGAAGGCCATGACGCCCGTCTCCCCGATGGAGCGGTAGGTGAGCGCGCCGAAGAAGGCCGTGGACAGCGTCCAGATGACAGCGCCCACGATGAGCTTCGTGCGCGAGTAGTAGAACGCGACCGGCTGTTCCGACTTCGCCTTGGTCCTGGCAGAGCTATAGATTTCCATGAGGTGATGCCTGTGGGGGGTTGGGGGAAAAAGTCACTGCTCGAGACGGTCCGTCAGGTAGGCCAGGAGCACCGGGGCGTTGACGATCTTCTCCTCGTCGATCTTCCGGAACCTGCCGTTCACCGTGATGACCAGCTCCCGGGTCGACACGCCCTGGTCGTGCCCGTCCTGGAAGCGGATGCTCTCGATATCGTCCCAGCGGATGAGCTGCCGCTTGTGCGTCAGCCCCTCGGAGCTGAGCGTCAGCGGGCCGAAGTCCACGGACCGACCTGCGGCGACCTGCCGGCGCACCTTGTCCAGCAGCGCGGCGACGACACGATCCGTCACCTCGGCCTCGAGCTCGTCCGAGTCGCTCCACAGGTTCAGCCGCAGCCGGTACTTGCCGCCAGCGTGGCGGAGCACGAGACGATCATGATTGTGCAGCCGGACGATGCTGCCCACGTCCCGCCACGCCACCGTCGTGTCACCCGAGGTGAGCCGCAGCGAGTCCACCGTGAGTGACTCGGGGGCGCGCAGCCAGACGAACAGGTCGCTGGCGCGCCAGCCGATCACGTAGATGCCGCACGGGATGCCCAGCAGGAGGATGAAGAACCCGAAGTAGCTCCGCAGCAGGCCGTGAACCATCGACAGCGGGAGCAGGTGGATGGACAGGGGCGCGAGCACCGCCGCCATCACCACGTAGATGAGGATGAACCCCACCACGAGCCAGTAAACGGCCGGCGAGGGGAAGACCAAGGTGTGTACGCGCTTCAGGGGACAGCTCCCAACGGGCCGGATGGGTCACCGAGGGCCACAAGTCCCGGTGAATGAATGTTCGTTCACCTCTATAATTAAAGACAGGTGCTTTTTCGACTACCAAACGCATGAGCAAGCGTGACGGGACTCGAAGTCAGGCATTTCCTGTCAAAGGAAGGAAACCCGGTAACGAGCACGAGTGAAACACTCCCGTCCTCTCATTCAACGAGAGCGCTCTGAGCAAGCCTTCTTGGCGTCCCACGCTTTCGGTCTCGTCGAATTTCGCGGAGTGAGTGCCTCACGAAACTCGCCTGCCGTTGATGAACGCCATGCCGCCCCTTCGCGGCCAACCGGTGAACTACGACACGTACGAGTACACGGGGCTTCTTCACCACTACCCTCCGCGACGCGGTCCACGACGCTGGCGACCACGCGCGGTTCCACGGGGGCCTTCACGGAGGCTGCGATGGCCGGCCGAGTTCGAAAGAGCAGCGGCGTAGTAAACCTGTCCATCGAACCGGCTCTCCCGCACATTGGGCGTGGCCCGGTTCCGTAGACAGGTTGGTTACGCTGCCATCCTCTTCGTTGTGGACACTCGCTCGAACTCGACTGGGCTGATGTAGCCCAGGGAGGAATGACGCCGCTTCCGGTTGTAGAACACCTCCATGTACTCGAACAACGCTCGCTTTGCTTCCTCACGTGTCTTGAAGTGGGTGACGTAGACGAGCTCCAGCTTCAGCGTGGAGAAGAAGCTCTCGGCCACCGCGTTGTCCCAGCAGTTGCCCTTGCGCGACATGCTGCACGCGATGCCGCGCTCCTCGAGCAGCCGGCGGTAGTCCTCGCTCGCGTACTGGCTGCCGCGGTCCGAGTGGTGCAACTCGGGCGCGGGGCGGCCGAGCAACGCCATGTCGAGCGCGCGCAGGACGAGGCCCCGGTCGATTTTCTCGCCCATCGCCCAGCCCACCACCTTGCGGCTGAAGAGGTCCAACAGTACGGCCAGGTACAACCAGCCCTCGTCAGTCCAGACGTAGGTGATATCGCCGGCCCACGTGCGGTTGGGCCCGTCGGGCAGGAAGTTCCTCTCCAGCGTGTTCGGCGCCACCGGGTGGCTGTGGGCTGAGTCGGTGGTCCGCACGAAGCGACGCGGGACGCGAGCGCGCACGCCGGCCTGGCGCATCAGGCGAGCCACCCGCTTGCGGGCCACGCGTCGGCCACGCGCCTTCAGCTCCGCGTGCACGCGAGGAGCGCCGTATGTGCCTCGGCTCTCCTGGTGCACGGCGACCACTTCAGCGCTGAGGGCCCTGTCACTCCTCTTGCGCTCGGACTCGGGCCGTTTCGCCCAGGCGTAGTAGCCGCTGCGGGAGACGCTCAGGTGACGACAGAGGGAGGAGACCGGAAAGAGGGCCTTCTTCGCGTGGATGAAGGAGAACTTCACTTCATCTCCTTCGCGAAGAAGGCCGCTGCATTTTTTAGTATCTCCCGCTCCAGCCGCAGCTCGCGGTTCTCCTTGCGCAGCCGAGCCAGTTCCTCGCGTTCCGCTGTCGTCAACGCACCGGGCTTGCCCTCGCCCCTGTCCGTCTTCGTCTGCGCCTGGGCGTGGCCCGGTTCCGTAGACAGGTTGGTTACGCTGCCATCCTCTTCGTTGTGGACACTCGCTCGAACTCGACTGGGCTGATGTAGCCCAGGGAGGAATGACGCCGCTTCCGGTTGTAGAACACCTCCATGTACTCGAACAACGCTCGCTTTGCTTCCTCACGTGTCTTGAAGTGGGTGACGTAGACGAGCTCCAGCTTCAGCGTGGAGAAGAAGCTCTCGGCCACCGCGTTGTCCCAGCAGTTGCCCTTGCGCGACATGCTGCACGCGATGCCGCGCTCCTCGAGCAGCCGGCGGTAGTCCTCGCTCGCGTACTGGGCGGATTCAATCGGTCGTCGCAACGCTGTTGGACTGCAATGAGTATAGGTGCTCGTTGAAGGCTTCAGCAGGTGTTTTCCATCCGAGTGCTTTGCGAGGGCGTCTGTTGAGCGCTGCGGCGACAGCGGCGAGGGCGCGGCTCGAGTGCCTGGCCAGGTCTGTGCCCTTGGGGAAGTACTGGCGCAGCAGCCCATTGGTGTTCTCGTTCGTGCCGCGCTGCCATGGGCTGTGCGGGTCGCAGAAGTAGACGGCCAGGCCGGTGTCGATGCGCAACTGGGCGTGTTGCGCCATCTCGGCGCCCTGGTCCCAGGTCAGTGAGCGGCGAAGCTGTTCGGGCAGCGTGATGATGGATGCTGTAATTGCGTCGCGAACTGCCAGGGCGCCGTGTCCAGCGAGCGCAGGGCCGTTCTTCACCCGGGGCTGACCGTAGGTGTCCATTCGGGGCAGATGCAGCAGCATTGTGAAGCGGGTGGTGCGCTCCACCAGGGTGCCAATGGCCGAGCTGCCCAAACCGACGATGAGGTCGCCCTCCCAGTGCCCCGGCACCTCGCGGGCATCTGCCTCGGCAGGCCGCTCACGAAGCATGACGTCTGGGCTGACAAAGTGTTTGCCGCGCCTCTTGGTGCGCCCCCTGGGTACCCGCAGGGCCCGGCCCGTCCGCAGGCACGCAGCCAGCTCACGCCGGAGTGCGCCGCGGCCCTGCACGTAGAGCGCTTGGTAGATGGCCTCGTGGGAGATGCGCATGGAGGACTCCTGCGGGAAGTCGACCTGGAGTCGGTTGGCGATTTGCTGCGGGCTCCACGCCGTCACCCAGCGCCGGTCCTGCCTGCGACCATGCCGTCGGCCTTTCCAGCCCACAGTCGGGCCTGGCACGGCTACCCCATTGGCGGCGCAGAGCGTGCCAGCGAGGCCATCCTGTACGTACCGACGCAGCTTGTCGTTCACCGCGAGTTTCGCTGCTTTGGGGCGCCGGGCGCGTCGGTCAGCGTGCCATTGGGCGGCGGTGGCGCGGTATTGCAAGGCGCCGCCCCGGGTCGCAGCGTTGCGGCGCAGCTCTCGCGATACCGTCGATGGCGAGCGGCCGATTTGCTGCGCGATGTGGCGTACTCCGCACCCCTGGGCGTGCAAGACAGCGATGTCTTCGCGCTCAGCGAACGACAGGTAGCGCTGCGACAGCTTGGCCAGGCGAAACGGCGGCATTCCGCCACTCTCGCGAAACCAGCGCGTCCCGACCACCGGTGACACGCCGGCTGCTGACCCTGCATCCTCACTCGAAAGACCTCGGGCGATGGCCGCCCAAAAGCGCTCTCGATGCTCACGCCTGCCCACCGGTGGACGACCGGGCGACGACATCCGTGTGCGCCCGGCCCGCTCCGCGCGTCGACGTCCTCTTGTGCCCATCGCGACATCTCCTTCTTGGAGTGTTGCGACGACCCCTTGAACCCAAGCTGGCTGCCGCGGTCCGAGTGGTGCAACTCGGGCGCGGGGCGGCCGAGCAACGCCATGTCGAGCGCGCGCAGGACGAGGCCCCGGTCGATTTTCTCGCCCATCGCCCAGCCCACCACCTTGCGGCTGAAGAGGTCCAACAGTACGGCCAGGTACAACCAGCCCTCGTCAGTCCAGACGTAGGTGATATCGCCGGCCCACGTGCGGTTGGGCCCGTCGGGCAGGAAGTTCCTCTCCAGCGTGTTCGGCGCCACCGGGTGGCTGTGGGCTGAGTCGGTGGTCCGCACGAAGCGACGCGGGACGCGAGCGCGCACGCCGGCCTGGCGCATCAGGCGAGCCACCCGCTTGCGGGCCACGCGTCGGCCACGCGCCTTCAGCTCCGCGTGCACGCGAGGAGCGCCGTATGTGCCTCGGCTCTCCTGGTGCACGGCGACCACTTCAGCGCTGAGGGCCCTGTCACTCCTCTTGCGCTCGGACTCGGGCCGTTTCGCCCAGGCGTAGTAGCCGCTGCGGGAGACGCTCAGGTGACGACAGAGGGAGGAGACCGGAAAGAGGGCCTTCTTCGCGTGGATGAAGGAGAACTTCACTTCATCTCCTTCGCGAAGAAGGCCGCTGCATTTTTTAGTATCTCCCGCTCCAGCCGCAGCTCGCGGTTCTCCTTGCGCAGCCGAGCCAGTTCCTCGCGTTCCGCTGTCGTCAACGCACCGGGCTTGCCCTCGCCCCTGTCCGTCTTCGTCTGCGCCACCCACAGCCGCAGTGCCGACTCCGTCAGGTCCAGGTCGCGGGCGACTTGCGGGAAGGACTTGCCCTCCACCAGCACCAGCTTCACCGCCCCGGCCTTGAACTCCGCCGAGAACTCACGGCGCGGCCTCCGGGGCTTCTTCTGCTTCTCCTCGTTCGCGGACATCCCGTCCTCCTTCCATCACATCTCGGGTGTCCACGGAACTGGGCTACTCCCAGTCCGCTCCTTCATCAGCAAGGAGGTGGCCAGCTTCCTGAACAACAAGGGAGGTGTGCTGCTCATCGGTGTGGCCGATGATGGAACGGTGGTAGGAGTCGAGAACGACATCGCCCGGCTGCACGAGAAAAGCCGTGATAGTTATGTGGAGTCGTTCACTAATGACTTCATCCGGCGTCTCGGCAAGTTTGAAAGTTCGCGCGTGGGCTCCTCCTTCCACGAGGTGGACGGCAAGGTGGTGTTCGCCATCAAGATTCCCCAGGGTGTCCAGGCCGCGTACGCGTTGGACACCGAGAATGGGCAGCACAAACAGCGCCTCTACGTCCGCGCGGGCAACACGTGCCAGACCCTCGAGGGCAAGGATGCTGAGCAGTACATCAAGAACCACTGGTCCCCCTGAAAGAGCCAGGTCTTACCGTGTCGCGCCTGAAAGCACGCCAATCTAAGCTCCAACACATAGCAGCGCCAAGACTAGAAGGGAGCATTTCCAGCCAAATACAGTTCGGAAGAATCGTCGAAAACCATCTCAAGTGGTTCTTCGACCAGCTCGGTATGAATGGCCAGCTGAGAATTTGCGAGGATCAGTTCGTCGGGTATGTGACCGTCAAAAATGGCATGGTTTTTAGCGGGCCGGCTACAGTGAGAAAGACCTGCTCGGATTCAAAAAAGAAATTCGAAGACTTCATGTACCGCACGCCTCTCACCGAGTGGAAAAGGGACGCTGCTACTTCCCGGCCTAGAGTCAATGCCCAGATCATCATCCAGACGCTGGAGAGCCCGCACAAAGAGGAGTATCTGCCTCTCGGGGAGCCACCGCGACCGGCTGCCGGCCACGAATGGGGGGAAACCGGATGGGGACTGAGCAAGCTATTTAATACGACTTGGTCACTTCAAGAATGCGTGAGGGAGGGCGGACTGTTCCCCAGGCATGACGCCGACGCAGATGAAACGACTGGAGGGGGAGCTGGCGAGCTTCCTGGAGTCGATGTTCTCGGGCTTGGGACGTGTGGAGCGGCGCCGGGCCATGGACTGGTACGTCAAAGGACTGCTGCTTGAAGGCGAGCGCAAGAGCATCGACCCGATGGCGGGGCGACTGGTGGAGCAAGCATCCGAGAAGGAGGCCATGCGCCAGCGCCTCCAGCAGTGCCTCAGTGGCAGCAACTGGGCGGACGATGAGGTCATGCGCCGGCTGGCCTTGAAACTGGAGGAGGACCTGCCAGGCATCGAAGCTCTGGTCTTGGATGACACGGGCTTCCCCAAGAAGGGCAAGCACTCCGTGGGCGTGGCCCGTCAGTACTCGGGCACGCTGGGCCGCACCGACAACTGCCAGGTGGCCGTCAGCCTGCATCTGGCTGGTGAGAAGGGCAGCGGCTGCATTGGGATGCGGCTGTATCTGCCGGCGGAATGGACGTCCGACACGGAGCGCCTGAGCAAGGTGGGCGTGCCGGAGGACGTGGTGTTCAAGACGAAGCGGGACATCGCTCTGGAGCTGATTGGCCGTGCGTTGGATTGGGGAGTGAAGCGGCGGCTGTTCCTTGCGGACTGCGGGTATGGGAATGACATCGAGTTCCGAGAGGAACTCACTCGCCGAGGGTTGCCGTACATCGTCGGCATTCGGGGAGACTCCGTGGTCTGGCCTCCCGGATTCGAGCCTCCGCCCATTCCCTCGAAGCCCCCGGGCATGAGTGGGCCAGCTCGCACGCGCTACCGTTATGGCGAAGCGAGGCCCGTTGCCGCTCAGAAACTTGCCGCCGACCTACCACCCACCGCATGGAAGTCGCTCACCTGGGGTGAAGGTCCCAAGGGCCGCAAGCGCTCTCGTTTCGCGGCACTGCGCATTCGCATTGGCCATGGACACTCGATAGGGCTGGCCCCGGGCGACGAACAGTGGCTGCTCTGCGAATGGCCCAGGAACGAGGAGGGGCCCACCAAGTTCCATCTTTCCACGTTGCCGGCGGACACGTCCCTCAAGCAGTTGGTGTGCCTGACGAAGCTGCGCTGGCGCGTCGAGCGGGACTATCAGGAGCTGAAGGCCGAAGTCGGCCTCGACCACTTCGAAGGGCGCACGTGGCGCGGCTTCCACCACCACGCCACCCTCTGCGCCGTGGCCCACGGCTTCCTCGCGCTCCGTCGGGCGCTTTTCCCCCCAGAGCCGAGTGCACTGGACCCTGCCGATGGTGCGGCGCGCGATTCAACCCATCCTGCTCCAGCAGATTGGCACCTGCCCGCTTTGCAACAGGGCCATCAACGCCAGAGCGCCGCCTGAGCTGCCCTCGCGGATGTGACCAAGTCGTATTAGACGACGGGAAATATGCGCTTGTTCTGGTCAACGCAATCCAATACCAGTGTTCGCTGGGCGTAGATACGAAGGTGCACCGGACGAAGGTGTTCAAGGATTGCTGGGAAAAATTCGGGCGCGCCTTATACGTGCATCGGATAAAAGGTATCTACGAAGACGGCGATATCACCATCAACTCCTGTACCTCGGATGAAGGCCTGAGGGGGCTGGTTCAGGAGGCGCTTGAGGACGCTCTTCCCGACGACGCGACTATCCTCAAGCTGAATCATCCATGCACTTGGCAGGGTATTGCGAACATGCGCCAAAATGGAAGGTCCCGAAAATATGAGTGGGTCAAGAAGAAGTCCTCGGCCTGATCTGCCTCGCTGGAGTGCAGGAGAATGGGGGCCATGTCGAGGATGAGGGTTGTAGCCGAATGGCCGAGGAGGTCTGCTAACGGGAGTCCCCCGAACGATGCGTCAGAGCGGTAGAGAGACAGTGCAGCCCCTAAAGGCACACGCCAGCCCCAAGCAGATACAGAGAAGGCGAGTGCGGCGCCTGAGCCGGTGTCAAGGAAGAACGCCGAAGAAGGAACGGACGCCAGCCGCGATTCTTCCAACTGTCTTCCGGGTGAACGGACCGCCGTCCCGACTGCTCCGACTTGCTATCCGCTTGGCCGACCCGCTACGAACAGCTTGGGTGACCCGCCTGCGATCCATTACCCCGGCCCGTCACACGTCGACGCGGGCGGCGTCACGGCAGCCTCCATCACATCAGCGCCGGCCGTCATGCTGGCCTCCCCCGGCGTCCGGCGCGACGCCCAACTCGTTGAAGCGCTCGTGAAGCGCGAGGAGCACCTCGGCGTCGAGCGCGGCATACTTCAACTGGTCGGCATCGAGCGGGCGGCGGCTCCAGTTAGAGGTCTGCGAGGTCTTATCGAGGACGATGCCCAGCTCCCGCTCGCACACCATCGCGAGGCTGTGACCGCCGAGGGCGTCGGTGCCGCGCGCACGCCGCGAGGCCTCCAGCGTGTCGAAGACGCCGTCGAGGGCGATTCCGATGGCGGCGAGCACGCGGCGTTCGAAGCGGGCGTTGTGGATGACCTTCAGGGGGGCGGGGCCGCTCAGCACGTCGACGATGGATTTGAGGTCGCCGATGGCCAGTGGGTCGATGAGGAAGGTCCTCGTGCGCGTGGCGAGCTGCAGGAGGCAGAGCGTGCCAAAGTCGAGCGCAGTCTCGACGTCGAGGCCGACGACCTCGGCGGCGCGCAGCTCCTCGCTGACGGCGCGCAGTGCCGCCGGCGTGTCCACCCACTGGACGTCGTTCTTCGGCGCTGCGGCAACGCCAGGGACGGCGCGCGGGGCGAGCACGAGGGGCAGCGGGCCGGGGGCCTCGACGTCGGCGAGGCGCATGCCGGTCGGTCGCGCGGCCACGCGGGAGCCGTTGACCTTCACGCTGGCGAGGAATCGCAACGTGCCGGCATGATCGAGGAGGCGCTCAGACAGGAGCCGGTCCTCAGCCTCCTTAGGAAGGCACGGTTGGAATTTGCTGAGCATCCCGCGCGCCATCTCGCGGGCAGCTTCGGCAGCGACGCACTCCCAGTTCAGGTCGGCGAGCGAGCGGATCGCGTCACCCGCGGCAGTGAAGGCGATGTCCTTGCAACGCAGCGAGAGGTTCCCCGCTACCCACTTCTTGCCGGACTTCTGCTCTAGACCCGCCGCGAGGAGCCGGTTCACCGCACCGCCCGCGAAGGTGTGCCACTGGACGCCGTCGGGGTGGTCTTCGAGCGTTGCCGTGCCTCCCTCAAGGAGGCCGTCGTAGCTGTCACGCACGACAGCCAGCTCGGTGGCGGCGGCCTTGCTGAGCCACGCGCCCTCCTGCTTCTCGTGAAGCAGCACGTCGAGCATGCCCTGGCAGAGCGCGTTCGAGAGCACGCCCGGCAACCCGAGCCAGCTCGGCACGCGGCCGTATTCTGCGGGGCGCACGTGCAGCACACCCTTGCCGTAGTCGATCTGCCCGACCTCCCACGCGCGCCCGGAGAGACGGAAGCAAAGCGGGCCCTTGCTGGCGTCATGCATCGAGACGAAGAGCGCCTGGATGTAGCCGACGTCTTCCTTGCCGTGCTGCACGCGCATGACCGGCGGCGCGGTGAAGACGGCGTAAAGCTCGAAGAAGTTCTTGCGGCCGTAGAGCTTCTCGCCGCGCTGGCCGAGCGACAGGAGCCCGTCGGCCTCGTAGAGAATCTCGCGCTTGAGCATCGTGTCGACCAGTTCTTGGACGCGCTCGTGGCGCACCGATGAGAACGGGTACGCGGCCTCGACCCACGGCATCAGCTTGTGCCGCGAGATGCCTCCCTCCTGGAGAATGAGCGCCATCACCTGGTGCGCGAGCACGTGCATCGCGTGAGCGGCGGGCGTGACGTCCTCCACCCATCCCGCCTCGGCGAGACGCAGCAGCGCCACCGACTGGAGCAGTGACTCGGAGCTCAGGCAGAAGAACGTGCAGTTGGCGCGCGTGTTCGCGCGGCGGCCGGTGCGGCCGAGGCGCTGGAGGAACGAAGCGACCGAGGCCGGCGCGTCGACCTGGATAACCTGATCGAGATCGCCGACATCGATGCCCAGCTCCATCGTCGAGGTGCAGACGATGGCCGTGTTGTGCCCCTTGGCGAACTGCTCCTCAGCGAGGGTGCGGTCAGCTCGGCTCACCGAGCTGTGGTGGATGAAGACCTCGACTCCTGTGCCAGCGAGAGCGTGTGCGACCTTCTCGGCCTTGCTGCGGCTCTCGACGAAGACGAGGCTCTTCTTGCCGCGCGCGACCTGTCCGATGGCGGTTGCGGCCTCGCTGATGTCAACGCACAGGTCGAGGCGCAGGTCACGCTGCGCCTTCGCCTTCGGCGGGTCGACGAGGCGGAACGGCCGCTTGCTCGATCCCTGGAGCCACTCGCCGATGACATTCGGGTTGCCGACGGTGGCCGAGAGGCCGATGCGCTGGATGTCGCGACCCGTCATCGCGACGAGGCGTTCGAGCAGGCTCGCGAGGTGCGCGCCGCGATCGTCGGCGGCGAACGCATGCACCTCGTCGATGATGACCGCCGAGAGCCCCGAGAAGAGTGCCTTCGCGTCGGTGCGCTCGGAGATCATCATGACCTCGAGCGATTCGGGGGTGGTCATCAGGAGGTGCGCGGGCGTGTCGCGGAACTTCTTCTTCTTCGAGTCCGAGACATCGCCGTGCCACTTGAAGACCTCAAGACCCACCATGCGCGTGTACGACGAGAGCCGCTCCTCTTGGTTGTTGAGGAGCGCGCGGATGGGGCACACGTAGAGCGCGCAGACAGGCTTCAGGTCCTCCGTGAGAATCCGCGAGAGCACCGGGAAGATCGACGCCTCGGTCTTTCCGCCGGCCGTCGGAGCGAGCACTACCGCGTTGCAGCCGTCGAGGATCGCGTCGATCGTCAGCTCCTGGACAGGGCGAAGCGAGCGCCAGCCCAGGTCGTGGATGATCGCGTGCTGCAAGTGCGGATGAAGGCGCTCGAGTCCGGCCATAGCTACCCGTCCAGCCGCTTCCGCTTCGGAGCCGGGGGCGGTTCCTCGTTATCGTTGGAAGTCGGCTCTTCGGGCGGCTCTTCGACGGGGCGTCCGTGCTTGGCGGCGAGTTCCTCGGCGGTGAGCTTTCCGTCGTCGAGCTGGAGCTTGTAGTGCTCGCGCGGATCGTAGGCCTCGTGGATGTCGACGCGGTCCATCACGTCGATCAGCTCACGGAGAAACATGCGCGGCGCCAGCGCCACCTTGCCGCCGAAGCCCGCCGTGACCTGCGTCACGAGCCCCTGGAGGAACGCGTCGCTGACGCGCTCGGTAAGGCGCGCCGGATTCTTAGCGGGGTACAAGTTACGGATGCGAGTGCCTACCGTGAGCAGGCGGTCGTCCGTGAACGGCGTGAGCCGCACCTGCGGGGCCTTCAGGTTGTCGAAGCGAGTGTCCTCAGAGAAGTTCACCTGCACGCGCTGGTACAGCGGCGCGAGCGCCTTCAATCCCTTGTAGCCCTCGAAGAAGTCGCGCGTGCCGGTGACCACCAGATACAGCCCGGGCAGCTCTTCCTTCGCGAGCATGTCCATGAGCTGCCGGAGCGCGTTGAGCGATCTCTCGCGCGTCTGCGCGTTCATGCGCTGCACGGTCTCGACCTCGTCGAGGACGACGACGAGCCCGGCGTAGCCCGACTGCCGGAGCAACTGGAGCAGTCCGGCCAGGAACGTCAGCGATGCCTGACCGTCGACCTTGCCCTTCACGCCCGCCGCCGCGAGCACGGAGCGATCCGTGTGCGGTTGCCCTGCGAGCCACGCGAGCAGGCCCTGCGCGGTGGCGAAGTCGCCCTGGTGCGTCGCTCGGTGGTAAGCGCGGAGCACCTGCGCGAAGGCGGGGTTGCGCTTTGAGAGGTCGGCAAGCTTGTCCTCGAGCCGCTGCTCGGTCGCATCGGCGAAGCCTGGGTCGTCCTCACTGATGCCGCGCAGGCGCGTGACCTCGTCGCCGACCTGATAGAGCCACCCCTCGACGATGGCTTGGAACGCGTTGGGCCCGTCAGCTGCTGTCTCGAGCTTCTCGATGAGGCGCCGGTACACCGTCTCCAGGTGATGGAGCGGGGTGTCGTTGATCGAGATCTGTACCTCGGAAGATGCGAACTTCCGCTCGCGCGCCTTCGCGCACAGGTAGCGCGCGGCGAAGGTCTTGCCGGTGCCGTACTCGCCGCGCATCCACTTCGACAGGCCCTTGCCGTCGGCGACGAAGTCGAGGTCCTCGTTAACCGCCCCGACGAGCGCGTCGAGGCCGGTCACGAAGTGTTCGAGCCCCACGTTCGGCACGAGACCGCTGCGGAGAGCGTTCACGATGGCTGCTGATTCGGGGACGACAGCCATCAGCGTCCCTCCTTCGGCTGGTAGCGGTACATGGTCTCCCCACTCGGCAGGACTTCATCGCTGAAGAGAATATGGCCCCCCTCGTGGAGGGTCCGGCGCAGCGCCCGCATGAGTCCGTTGAGGCGGCCCGGGTTCTTCTTGAGGCGCTCAGCCAGCTCGCTCGCCCGCGCAGAGCCGGTTTCGCGCAGGAGCACGAGGATGCTTTTCTCGTCGAGGCTGAGCTTCGCGAGCAGCTCCTTCGCGATGGGCAGCGAGTCAGCCTGGTCGGCCGGGTTGAACAGCGAGAGCTGCGCCTTCGGCTTTGCGGGGACTTCGTCCGACGGCAGCGGCGTCACGATGGGCGGCTGTACCAGCTTCGCCGCGGTGGTGACCTCGGCGAGCGCACCGCGCCCGTACCACCACGCGGGCTCGTCGGCGTGGAGACCTTCGCGCCCCAGCCAAGCAAGAGGGACGACCACCTCTTCGAGCCCGCAGCCGCCGTGGAATCCAACCTGCGACCCGCCGAGGTACGCGCCCGAGCGCCAAGCGAAGGCGCGTCGCTCGGGCGGCCCGCCGAGCCCGGCGATGTCGATCTCGATGAAGCCCTCGGGCACCGGATCGTGCTTGCCGAGCGCGGTGTAGCGTGGCGTCTTGCCATTGCCGGAGCGGAGCGACTTGTCGACGAAGGGGCTGTGCCCGTGGTCGGCAGTGATGAGCACGCGCCGCTTCGCATTGAGCGCCACGCGCAGGGCGGGCTTGAAGGCGCTGATGTCCTCCGGCATTATCTTCACCGTCGCGCCCGTATTCGACGAGCCGATCTGGTCGTCGACCGCGTTGAACACGACGCCGACTACCGAGAGCGACTCATCGTCGAGCGCGGAGAGAAGCTCCTGCCCGCCGTCGGTCAGGTCCCCCTTGAGGAAAAGACGCCGCTTGCGGCTGCCGAGCGCGGCGTTCTGGTTGAAGCGCGCCTTGTCGGTCTTCGCCTCGTCCTGGTCGCGGAAGACGGTCTCGGCGACGAGCGGGTCGTTCGGCAACTCGCCGAGGAAGATGGCGCCGCGTGCGTGGCTCGTGATGGTCGGGAGCGGCGAGAGCGCCGGAAGGCCCGCCACGACCCCGCTTGCGTCGGGCTTGATGCCGAGCGGGAACGAGCTGTCCTGCGCGAGCGCGTAGAGTAACTCGAGGAACACCGGGTAGCTGCAGCCGTCGAGCACGACAAGGAAGAGGCGCGCGTCGGGTTCCTGCTGCCACACGGGCGCGACGGTGCGCTTCCAGAGTCGGTGCAGCGGCGTGAGCCCCTCGCGGTGGAGCGCGGCCTCATAGCCGCCGGAGAGCGTTTCGGCGAAGCGGCGATTTTCGCGGTCGCGGCGCTCACGGCACGCGGCGAGCAGCTTGTTTGCCTCGGCGTGGTAGTGGACGCTGCTCGCGAGAGCGCGGCGCAATTGCATCATCGCGAGGTCGACGAACGCACCACCCCGCTGGTAGTCGCGCACCTGCTCGAGCAGGTCGAGCTTCGGGCTGAAGGGCTGGTCGAGGTAGCGAGAGATGCGCGCCATCGACTCGATTACTGCGAGGTCGCCGCGATGCATGCGCGCCGCGCGGTGGTTCGACAGCCACGTGATGTCGGCCGCGCTGATCGCCCTCCCGTTGGCCGCCTGCTGCGCGAGCTCATGGCAGCGGTCCGAGAATGCGAGCGGAAGCACGCGGCTGGTCTGGAGCTGCGTGGGCGTGAGGCTTTCGCGCCCGACGCGATCTGCACCGGCGAGGAGGTCACCCGCCATGTCGCCCAGGAGCACCAGCGTCTCCTCCGCGAGTCGCGCGACGGTACGCCGGAGGATGCGCCGGTCCATCTCGAGTGGAGGCTCAGTGGCAGCCTTCCACAGCGTGCCCCACGCGGGCTTCGGCAGCTCGGCGGCTTCGACCGTGAGGACCGCGCCGTAGACAACGAGCTCGCGCAGGCGATTATCCGGCTCGGCGAGCGCCCAGGCGAGAAGGCGCCCCTCGTCGCCGTGAAACGTGGGCATCGCGTCGCGCACGAGCTGACTGACGTTCGTCGACCAGCGTGGCGACTCCTGTACCCAGGCGGCCAGAAGCTGCGCGGGGCTGCGCGTCCGCACCTGCTCGCCCACGCTCACGTCGACGAGCAGCTCCGTAAGCAGCCGGCGGTCGACCACCGTGGGCAGCGTACGGTGGCTCATCGCGAAGCCCAGGCGGTCGACGTTCTCAAGCGCGAGCTGTTGCATGTAGGGCGCGTCGGCGCCGACCACACGCACGCCAAGTACAACCTCGAGCACGTCGTTCACCGAGAGCGCGTGGACACGCTGGTTGCACGCGCGCCGCAGCAAGTCTGGGGCGTTCTGGATACGCCTCGCTACGTCCTCGGGCATCACTGCGATGAGAGGCGCTCCTTTCGCCTTCCACAGCAAGTGTCGAAGTCCGAGCTCGGACGAGGTCCTATGCACGCCGTAGGGGCCCTTCGACGTCGGCATCTGGTCCGGCAGGTTCTCGAGGCCCTCGCCGTCGATCACGAGCAGGTAGCCCGTCTCGCTGGCACCGCCAGCTTGATCGAGGAGACGACGGAGAAGGAGCTGGGCAGCACTCACTCGAGGTCCTCCGTACGCACAAGTACGACGCTGATCGGCTTCGTTCCCTGCTCAGTGAGCGCCTTGCGCACCTCGGCCAGGAAGTCCGAAATGGCTCCGGCGTCGGTCGGGTTCACGCGCTTTTTGAGGAGCACCGTGCGCGGCGTGATCTGGGTGCCACCGCCGACGAGAGGGGGCTGGGCCCCACCACCAATGACCGGAAGCTGTGGCGCCTGTGGCTGCTCGATGAGCCGCTTGATCAGCTCCTGAGCCTTCTTGTTCCAGGCCGCGACCCAGTCTTTCGTGAGCGGCTGCTCGGCGTGCGCCGCCGCGAGGCGGCTGTCGAGCGCGCTCAGGTGCCCATTCACCTCGCTGCCGATGACAGGATGACTCACGCCCGCATTGAGGTTCCCTCGCGCGTGCTCGTTCAGCTCGCCGAGAGCGTCACGAAGCGTCTCGGCCTGCTGCACGATGGTGCGCAGCGCGTCCGACGCATCATCAGGCCAGGCGGCGAG
>NZ_JBLZWL010000003.1:0-238957 GCF_049194865.1 Corallococcus terminator
CCCGCCCTGGCGGTGGCCGCGCAGCGCACGGGCGCGCCGGTGTTCGTGGTGATGAGCGTGCGCAACGGCAAGCCGGGCGCGCGCCTGCGGCTGGAAGTGCAGGGGCCCATCCTCCCGCCCGCGCCCGGCGAATGCGAGGACCCGATTACGGAGCACACCGCGCGCGTCACCGCGGCGATGGAGCGCTGCATCCGCAAGTACCCGCACCAGTGGATGTGGCTGCACCGCCGCTGGAAGGTGCAGCCGCCCAGCGCGACGGACGCGAAGAGCTGAGCGGCCCTACTCCACCACCACGCGGCGCAGGTGCGCGCCCAGGCTCGTGACAATCTCGTAGTGCAGCGTCTGCGCCCAGCCGGCGAGCGCCTCGGCGCTGACGGACTCGTCTCCGTCGCGCCCCATCAGCGTGGCCGTCACCGGGCGCTCGTCATGCGCGGCGCGCGTCACGTCGACGATGAGGTGGTTCATCATCACCCGGCCCAGCACCGCGCACCGCCGCCCGCTCACCAGCACGTGCGCCTTGCCCGACGCCAGCCTCGGGTAGCCGTCGTAGTAGCCCACCGGCAGCACGGCGATGCGCGTGGGCTCCGACGTCCGGTACGTGCAGCCATAGCCCACGTAGCTGTCCGCGGGCAGCCACTTCACCACCTGGCTGCGGCATCGCCACGACAACACTGGCTTGAGCACCGGCACCTCGCCCAGCACCAGCCGCGCCGACAGCCGCGTCTCCGCCGACGGCCACAGCCCATACAGCGAAATCCCCACCCGCTGCGCCTCGTAGCGCGCCCGGGGCAACACCAGCGTCGCGGCGCTCGCGGCGATGTGCCGCTGCAACACCCTCCCCGTCCCCAGCTGCTCCTCCAGCAGGCGCAGCCCCGTCTCGAACGCGTCCACCTGTGCCAACGCGTAGCCCTGCTCCGTCACGTCCTCCGTGTTGGCGAAGTGGCTCAGCCCGCCCACCACCTCCAGCACGTCCCGCGCGTCGACCATGAACTGCGTCTCGCGCGGAATCTGCTCCAGCGTGAAGCCCTCGCGCCCCAGGCCCGTGTCGATGTGGACGTGCACCCGCAGGGGCCGCTCCAGCTTCGCCGCGCGCAGCACCGGCACCGCGTCTTCCCAGCCACGGTCCGCCACCGCCACCTCCACGCCCTCGCGCGCCAGCACCACCGCCTCGTGCGGCGCCACCGCCCCCAGCACCACCACCCGCCGGGGAGACAGGCCCTCCGCCCGCTCGTGCTCGCGCACCTTCAGCGCGTCCTGCGGCGCGATGAAATAGAGGACGTCCACCAGCCCGTGAACCAGCGGCAGCACCTGCGCCAGCCCATGCCCGTAGGCGTTGCCCTTGAGCACCACGCCCAGCGGAGGCGAAGTCCCATCCCGCCCCTCCAACACCCGGAACACCTCCACGTTGTGCCGCAGCGCTCCCGCGCTCAGCTCCAACCACGAGGAATGGGCCGCATCCCCGGGCCCGCCACCAATGGACTCCACGTTCACCTCCACCACGTCGACTCCCGCCCCATACCAGCAATGGCCGGGCCATGGGCTTCGCGGCCCACGGGACACACGGGCGCCCGCGGATGGAGCAGGCGCACCAGGCGCCTGGGCCCGCCCCTTGTCATACCTGTCGTCCCGGAGCCCTCCTCCACCCTCGAACCGAGGCAAACAAGAGTTCACTTCGGAAATGGTTGAATCCGGATTACGCGAGGGGGGTGCTATCGTCCCACGGCGTGTCCCCCCCGGACGTTTCCCTGGCCCAGGCCTTCATCGCGGCGCGTGGCGTTTCCTCCGCGCCGGAGTCGTCGCTTCCCCTGCTGCAGGAGCGGCTGACGCGCGCGCTGTCCACCGCGCGCTCGGCGTGGCCCGGAGTGGAGCTGGAGGGCGCGCGCTTCGTCGGTCATCTCGCGAGGCTGCTCCCCACGCAGGCGCCCTCCGAGGACGTGGAGAAGCTCCACCTGCCGGACGTGTACCTGGCCCGCGCCGCCGCGGACCAGCTGCCCTCCGCGCTGAACGCCTTCGAGTCGAGCTTCCTCCCCGAGGTGAACGCGGCCGTCTCGCGCCTGAAGCTGCCGCCCACGGGGCTCGACGAGGTTCGCCAGTTGCTGCGCCAGCGCATGCTGGTGGGCAGCCAGGACGCGCCCGCCCGGCTGGCCGCCTACCCTGGCACGGGGCCGCTCAGCGGGTGGGTGCGGGCCGCGGCGCTGTGGCTCGCGCTCGACTGGCAGCGCCAGCGCAGCGGACATCCCCTGGCGGATGATGGGGACCTGTCGCTGCTCGTGGCGCCGGGGGACGACCCGGAGCTGCTCTACCTCAAGAACACGTACCGCGCGGAGTTCAGCACCTCGTTCACCGCGGCGCTCGGCATCCTGGAGCCGCGTCAGCGCAACTTCCTGCGCCTGAAGTACCTGGACGGGCTGAGCATCGACCAGCTCGGCGCGCTCTATGGCGTGCACCGCTCCACCGCGGCCCGCTGGGTGGTGGCCGCGCAGGACTCGCTCCTCCAGGAGACGCGACGACTGCTCACCGAGCGACTGCGCCTCACCGGCTCCCAGCTCGACAGCGTGCTGCGCCTCATCTCCAGCCAGCTCGATGTGAATCTCAGCCGACTGTTGCGCTCGAAAGCGGACTGACGCGCGAGCCCGCACGTGCCGGAAGGTGGAGGCAGGCAGAGGAAGAGCCCCTTCCGGAAGGATTCCCCGGAGCGGTGAAGCGAATTAAAGAAGAGGTGGGATGCGAACGCTCTTCATCGGAGATGTCCATGGCTGCGCGGAGGAGCTGAACGCGCTGCTGGCCGCGTGTGGCTGGCGGCCGGACGACCGCGTGGTGCTGGTGGGCGACCTGGTGGCGAAGGGGCCGGACTCGGCGGGCGTGGTGCGGTGCGCTCGCGAGAAGGGGCTGCTCGCGGTGCGCGGCAACCACGACGCGCACGTGCTGCGCTGGCACGCGGGCCGGGGCCCCGAGGGCAAGAAGCTGAGCAAGGAGCACCGCCAGGTTCTGGACACGCTGACGCCCGAGGACTGGACGTACCTGGAGGCGCAGCCGCTGTACCGCCGCCTCCCGGACCTGAACGTCCTCGCGGTGCATGGTGGGTTGGTGCCGGGTGTCCCGCTGGAAGCGCAGCGCGCCGATGAGCTGCTCAACCTGCGCAGCATCGCCCCGGACGGGACGCCGTCGAAGCGCGTGGATGGCGGCGTGCCCTGGGCGAGTTGCTGGAAGGGCCCGGAGCTGGTCATCTTCGGCCACGACGCCATGCGCGGCGTGCAGCAACATCCGCATGCGGTGGGCCTGGACTCGGGCTGCGTGTACGGCGGGCGCCTCACGGCCTATGTGATGCCGGAGGGCCGCCTCGTGTCCGTGCCGGCCCGCCGCGCGTACGTGGACGTGAACGCGTCACCGTGAGCCCGGGCCGCGCGCGTGACGCGGGGTGCCCCGCTCAGATGATTCCGCCGTTGGCGCGCGGCACCTGACCGTTGACCCAACCCGCATCAGGGCCTGCGAGGAAGGCGACGGTGGCGGCGATGTTGACGAGCACGTCCACGCCGCCGAAGGCCGTCTCCGCCGCGTCGAACAGGCGCCGCACCTCCGCGCTCTTGCTGACATCCGCCTTGGCGGCCAGCGCCTTGCCACCCGCCTGCTCAATCTTCCGGACGAGCGCCTCGGCGGGCCCTTCCGACTCCGCGTAGTTCACGATGACGGTGAAGCCGTCCTGGGCGAGCCGCTCCGCGATGGCGGCGCCGATGCCGCGAGAAGCGCCCGTGACGAGCGCCACCTTCTGGGTCTTCGCGTTCATGTCATTCCTCCTGGCCGGCGTTTCATCACCGGCATGAGAGACACCCTGTGCCTTCGCGAGGCCGAAATAATGCCCCCGAAACAGGCATCACAGTTCCACCAGCGCGAACAATCAGGCCGGACGGAAGCCCCGGAGTGCCCCTCTCGTCCGAGCGAGGGGCACCCGGAGGACGGCTAGAAGTCCCGGGCCTGGGCGCGGCGCTGCAGCCTCATGAGGCGCGTCAGCTCGTCACGAATCGACGCCGCGTATTCGGGGCTCTCGTAGTGGATCGTGAGCAGCCGCTCCCGGGGGAACTGGTAGCCCACCAGGCGGACCGTCGTCTCGAACGCCTTCCAGTTGGCGACCACCACCAGGCCACGGCGGGCGAAGCTCACCTCGGGCTCCGAGATGGGACCGAAGAGGGCGGGCTCCTCCGACTCGGAGTCATTCGCGTCGGGCGCCGAGGCCACCGCCGTATCCCGCGAGTCGTCCTCGTCCAGCGAGTCCCCGTCCGGCCGCGCCTCGAGCAGCGGAGGCTGTCCCTCGGACACCTGGGCTCCGGACTCCGTGGGCGCGGGGAAGTTCGTGGGCGCTCCATCGGGCGGAGCTCCCGCGACCTGGGCTCCCGACTCCGTGGGCGCGGGGAAGTTCGTGGGTGCGCCATCGGGCGGAGCTCCCTCGGCGACCTGGGCTCCCGACCCCTCGCTCCGTGACTCCACGGCGGCGGGGAAGTTCGTGGGCGCGGGCGGAGCGCTCTGCGAGAGCAGCCACGCGAGGTCGAGCGACTCGCGGTACCTCTGCACACGACGCGAGGTGCCCCGCTTGGCCGCGCGGCCGTACTTGGCGGTCAGCAATTCCACCACCTCCTGGTGGGCTTCCCGGACGTTCGTGGGCGTCGCGAAGCGCACGAAGACGGAGCCCAGACGCCCGTCCGCGAAGAGGAAGAACACCCGGGCCGGGTGCTCCGCGAGCGCCGTGGTGAGGACCAGGTCGCCGCGCGCGGTCTCCTGCGTGTCCGGGTACATCGCGCGAATCTGGTCGCGCGTCATGCCCCAGGTGGTGGATTGGAAACCGTCACTGGAGCCGTACTTCTCCGCATGCGAGGCGCGGATGGCGGCGCGGCGCTCGTGCACCGTCGGACCGTGGTGACGCGAGCCGCAGCCGACGAGCACGAACAACAACAACGACAAACACCCATTGCGAAGCATCGAGGCCATCTTTCCGTTTCCCCGACAGGACGGCGTCCAGGGCCTCAGCCCGCGACAATCCCCCCGAGGAATCCATGTTCAACCACCGGCACCCTGCTTCGCAGCGTATGGCAGATGGCCTGGAAAGGGCTATGCGTCCGGACAGGCCTCGTACCCGCGCCCGGCACATTCGTTCAACGCCGGAGGCAGGCGCCCACCCGCCTCCGGTGAAGGACTTCCGCCTACCGGCTACAGCTCCTCGAAGATGAGCAGGCCGCGCGAGGTGTCGATGACATAGACATAGCCATCGCCCGGGATGCGCATGCCGATGGCGCCGTCATAGAACGACAGGCCGCGAGCCCGGTCCGTGCCTCTCCAGGTATTGAAGTAGGCGACCTCCCGCATCTGCGAGGGACGCGTCACGTCCAGCACGCGCACCCCGTGCTGATAGTGGGCGAGGTAGAGCAGGCCGTCCTTCAGCTCCATGTTGTGGACGGAGACGCCCTGGGACAGGCGGTACTCGCCGATGAGCACGGGCTCCTCCAGGTCCGTCATGTCGAGCGCGCGGACATGCGCGCCCCAGTCCTCGCCTCCCTCGAAGACGATGAGCCGGTTGTTCACGTAGTGCCAGCGGTTGGTGTGGCTGGTGGCGCGCGGATAGACGTACTCGCCCTGCTTCACCACGTTCGTCGGGTCGCTCACGTCGAGCACCAGCAGCCCCGCGGCCCAGTGATTGACGAAGAGGCGTGTTCCCCACGACGTGGCGTCATGCGGGAAGGAGGCGACCATCGGATTCACGCTCGGGTCCGCGTAGCGGCCGAGCAGCACCGGCTCGCGCTCGTTCTTCACGTTGAAGATGAGCGTCTCCGGCGTGGGCGAGGCGGACATGACATAGAGCCGGTCGTTGTCGCCGTGAATGGTGTGCGCGTCGATGGCGCGGCCATCGGGCAGCGAGCGCAGCAGCTTCGGGTTCGCCGGCTCGGCGATGTCGAAGACGAGCAGCCCCCGGGCGGCGCTGGCGACATAGAGGGCATTGCCCTTGGCCCAGACGCTGTTCCAGTAGCTGTCGCCCGGATAGGTGATGCTGTTCACGAGCCTGGGCTGGGAGCGGTCGCTCAAGTCATAGACGAAGAGCCCACCGGGCCCGGCGAGGGAGTCCGAAAGCGAGACGACATACGCGTGCCCCTGGGTGACGAAGACGTCGGCGACGACGCCCTGGCCCAGCACGGCCTCGCCCACCAGGGTGAGCCCCTGGGACTCCTCCTCGCCCGCGCGCCGCTGGACCTTCTCCGCCTCGAAGGTGGCCTGGAAGGTGGGCTCACCCGCCAGACAGGACACGTAGCACCCCATCACGCGGCCCGGGTTCGGTGCCTCGCAGCCCACGAAGGAGGACCGGTACGCGCGGCCGTCCGGGAGCGTGCCGTGATTGGAGAGGAAGAAGGTGTTCCCCTCCACGCTCACCTCCCGCATGAAGCGGCCGTCGTAGAGCACCCCTCCCTCCGCCAGGAAGTTCATCGCGCCGGTGAACTGGTTGTTGGCTTTCTGGAGGATGTCATTGCCAATGACATTCACGGTGAAGTGGCCCACGGCATTCAGGCGCGTCAGCGAGTCGCGCTCGCACGCGGACAGGTCGAAGGACTCGGGGGTGCCGCACTCGGCGGCGGCGCCGCTACGGGGCAGCAACGGGCAGGTGGCCAGGGGCTCCGGGGCCCAGTCCCCATGGTCCTCGAGTATCTGCGTGGGGCCCTGGTTGACGGGCACCTCCACCACGTCGGTGAGCTCTCGGGAACAACCACTGACGGCACTCAGGCACAGCGAGGCAACGAGCACACCTCTCACGGCAGTCGTCATGATGCTCCATCCAACGGTGTCGGCCCCGGCCTCTCACCAACGCGGTGGAAGTCAGGCCATATCGGTGGAGGGTGCGGATATTTCCGGACGCCGACGCGTCAACAGCGCCGTGTCGAGCCCCAAGCCCAGGAGCACTCCGACGGAGTAACAGACGAGGTCGCTCCACAGGAACCCCGCGCCCAGCACCAGTCGTCCCGGCAACGTGCGGCGCGCGGCATCCAACCAGGGTGCGTGATAGCCCTGGCTGAACTCGATGCCGAAGGAGAACGCGAGCGCGACGGCGGCCACGGCGAGCGCGGAGCGACGAGGAGCGAGGAAGCGCAGCAGCAGGAACACGAGCAGCGCCCACAGCGTGTCCCCCGCATAGGTGGCGAAGAAGGAGGGCCACGGCAGCGACCTCCGGCGCGACGCGAGCCCCAGCGGAATCACCAGCGCCGCCAGCCCCAGCGAGAGCAGGCGGGTGCGAGGCAGGGTGGCTGAGCCAGGGGAGGGGCGCGGAGAGGAGGTCACGCGCCCCAGCCTACCCGAGCCCCGACACGCGGACTCAGGGCTGGGCGGCGTAGAGCTGCCCGCGCATCTCGCCGTAGTAGGTATGCGCCTTGGTGTGGAGGTTGAAGTAGAGCACGCCCTTGCGCGCGAGCGACTCCAGGCTGGCCAGCGTCTTCGTCTGCGCCAGGAAGCCCAGCTCCGCGGGGCAGCTCTCCGGCAGTCCTGGCTTCATGCCCTTCATGTCCTTGATGAAGACGACGTTCGCGTTGGTCAGCTCCACCGACAGCTTCCCCTCCGAGAGCGTCTTCGACAGGTTGCCCAGCTCGCCGAAGTCCACCACCACCGGGCCCAGCACTCCGGGCGGGCCGCAGTGGATGTGGAACATGAGGATGTCGGCGGGGTTGACGCCCTTCATCTCGAACTCGACGTAGGCCCGCGTCAGGTCCTTGGTGAACTTGAGCGCGCCGTAGCCCCGGGACTTGCGCGCCTCGCGAGGCGTGGAGGGCGCCGTGGCGCCCAGGCTCTTCTCCAGCGGCTTCGGCGTCTCGGACTCCTCGCCGGGCTCCTGCGCGGGGCTGAGGAAGGCCTCGTAGACGGTGAAGGTCGTCGCGCCGAGCGCCGGGTCCTTCGCGTGAGCGGACAGCGTCAGCAGCGTGGTGGTGGCGAGTGTGAAGAGCAGCGGCGTTCGCATGGCGGGCTCCGGCGCGGAAGAACGCCCTCATCCGTAGCGTGGATACCCGAGTCCGGGGATGGCCGAAGATGGACACCCGGTGGCCGGATTCGTTCTGTCCTCCTCGGCTCACAGCGGCGCGAGGAAGCCGCGGATGTGTGCGAGCACCTGCTTGATTTTGGGAATCTCGCTGAGCGCCTCGGGGACACTCAGGCGCAGGGGCCGCTCGCGGCCCACCACGTCGGGGAGCACCGGCATCAGCGCGCCCTCCCCTTCTCCCGGGTCGGCGAACTCCACGCTGGGAATCAGGCCGATGCCCTGACCCGCCAGACAACACACTCGGATGAAGTGGATGTCTGTCGACACGAGCGCGGGCTCCACCTGGAACGAAGGTCCGCGCAGTTGGGGCCACAGGCACGCGTCGTCGCCCGGCGCCTGCCAGGAGAGCAGCTCATGGCCCTTGAGGTCCTCCACCGAGCCCGGCGTCCCGCGCCGACGCAGATAGTCCTCGCTGGCCAGGAGTCCTTCGTGCACCCGCAGCACCACTTGCGACATCCAGGGCCCTCGGGGCAGCTCGTCTCCGAAGTGCGCCGCCACGTCCACGTTGTCGAGCGGCTCCGCCAGGGGATTGTCACTGAAGCTCGCGTGCACGCGCAGCAGTGGATAGGTGGTGCGCAGCAGGGCGAAGAGGGGCGCGAGCAGGTGCGGTGGCAAGCCTACCGGAAGAACCACTCGCAGCACTCCGGAGGGGGCCTGCCCCACTTCACGCAGCGAGGCCACCAGCGCGCTCGTCTCCTGCATCATCAGGCGGCCACGACGGGCGAGCACTTCTCCCGCTTCGGTCAGGACGATGCCCGTCGGGGTGCTCGTGAGGAGCGGCACACCCGCGCGCGCCTCCAGTGCCTCCACGCGGCGGCGCAGCGTGGTTCGTGACACGGCCAGGGACTCCGCCGCGGCCAGGAACGAGCCCGTCTCCGCGACACCCACGAAGGCACGCAACTCTTCCAGGTCCATGCTCTCGCCTCGTCGGTGAGGACACGCGGGCCCACACCCAGACGCCTCCCTTCGAGTGAGCATCCTCGGGCCCCTGCACGACCGCAAGGCGGGACGCGGCGACAGTCCTTGCATTCGAGCGAATGGAGCTCGCGGCGGCAGGGGGTACGCTGCTCTTCCCCCATGCGGAAGGAATGCCGTGGTCGAGGGCCTTCGCCTCGGTGGGGTTGAGGGTGGACCATGCGCGCTGACGTGCTGCTGGTGACTGTGTTGCTGCTGGCCACGGGGTGCGCCTCCGTGGAGCGTGCTCCTGGGCGTCGAAGGACCTTGAACTACGCTCCGCATGCGGCCACTGAGTACGCCGCGCAAAGCCACCGGGTTGGAGCCGCCGGGGATGGGGGCCAGAGCGCCGCACTGACACGGCAAGCCGTCCTCGAAGCGACTGACGAAATGAAGGACTCCTTGGACGGTATCGAAGCCGCGCTCTCCACGCTCGAGGGGCGCGCTCCGGATTTTGGTGGAAGGAGTCTCCACGGCGCCTTCACGCGCTATCTCGACCACGGCACCCGTCAGTTGACGTCGCTTCGTGGTGCGCTCGGGCGTGCCACCGTGCTGCCGGGCGTGGCTTCGGAAGTCGGCGATTCGGACATGGAGCTGGCCCTGCTCCGCATGACGGGACCCCGGCTCCAGGGGGCCCTGTTCGGCACCCTGCTACTGGCCACCTGGGTCGACTTCCTTCGCCTCGCGGACGCCGTGCTCCGACAATGCCTCGCGTGCGGCGTCGAGGAGCTGTTCGTGGACCTGTATCGAGTGCGCGAGCTGATGGAGCCCACGCTGAAGGAACTCGCTTCGCCGGAGCCGGAGCGGGTCGAAGCGGCGGCGACCGCGATGCCCGAGTTGATGGGGAAGCTGACGCATGAGTTCGACTCAATTCATCGAGATATCCGCGAGGCCATGAAGGTCGGCGGGCAGGTCATGGCGGCGGCGCAGGCGATGGAGATGCTCGCCCTGATTTCCACGCTGAGGATGTCGCTGCCTCGGCTGCCTCCCTCCGCGCCCGTGACGCTCGGCACGGGGCTGGTGATGGGCTCAGGTGGCGTGATGGCTGGCTCGCGAATCGCCGTCTCCGCCGAGTGGGTGGAGACGATGCGAAGGCTCGTGCAGGCGGGCGTCCTCTCCGTGCCCGCCGTCAGCGCGGCCGTCCGCATCCACGGCGGACAGGTTCTGATGGCTCAAGCGAATCAGGACCTGCCCAAGGGTGTCCGCGATGCGCTGGGCGACAGCCCGGAAGTGCGCGGCATGCGGGTCACGGGCAAAGCGGGAGCGGGCATGTCGGAGGCGCCGCAGCACCACGTCATGCCGCAAGAGCACCGTGAGTGGTTCGAGCAGCGCGGCTTCAAGGGCGACATGGACATCGACCAGTTCTGCGTCCGGATGGAGCGGGCCCACCACGAGGCGATTCACGGCGGTGGGAACTGGAAGCTGGGGCGCATGTGGCCCGACGAGTGGAACCGGATGATCATGCGACTGTTGGGCAAGGCCGAGAGGGAGACGGGCAGGACGTTGACCCGAAACGAGATCCTGAACATCGTCGCGGAGAACATGAAGCTCTACGACATCCCGCTGAAGTTCACCAAGGGGAGGCGCCGATGACCGACGGACGTTCGTGGCAGGGGAACTGGAAGGCCCGCCTGTATGAACGCGTCCGCGAGCGCGGCTACGACTCGCTCACCGCCTTTGCCGCCGCACGCCCAGCCGTCTCGTTAGTAGAGCTGGCAGAGGAGCTTGGCGAGGATGACATCGCCGGTGTGCAGGTGCTGAATGGGCTGCGCGCCGAGGCAGAGCAGCACAAGAGCATCACACGGTTTGTCCGCGATGTTCTCGTGCGCCTGCTATCCCAGAACCTCCCAAATGGGTGGCCAGCAGTCCTTGATGACGGAACCCGCTTCCAGGTTGGGAAGGCTCTTGGCTCATGGTCAGCCTACATTCCTGCTTCATATGAGGAACGAGCCGATCAGGTCATGGCCGCGCTTCGTGCGAATCCCCCACCCGCGGGCTGGCGCCCGCTCGGGCCCGATGACGATTTGCTCCGCACGCTCCTGCCTGACGAAGAAGCCTGACCGGCGGCAGCAAGGAAGACACCGACAATGCCAGGTCGACGCCCCTCCCGAACGGCCACGTCACGCCTCCTCGTCGCAATCCTCGCACTCGGATGGAGCGGCCTCGGCTGCAAGGACTCTGGCCCCGCGCCCACGAGCCAGTCCGCCAAGACGGGCACGGACCTCGCGTCCCTGGAGCGCGTGGTGAACCTTCCCCGTCGGCCCGTGTCCGTCCAGTGGCGCAAGGCCCTTCGCGGCGCGCCGGGGATGGGCCCCACCGACTGGGAAGTGCTGGCGGTCCTCGAGTACTCGGAGACAGAGGCCCAGGCGCTCCTGGCCACGCTGAAACCCACGGACCTCGCTCCGCCCACGCTGGACGACGGAGGCTGGCTGCCGGCCACCACGAGAAAGTCCCTCGCGGGCGCCCGGGCCTATGACGCCTCCCCCTTCTACCGGTCTCCACTCCTGCACGGGACACTCCTCCACGTGCCGGGCACGAACACCTTCGTGCTCTCCCTCTTCACGATGTAGGCACCTGGCAAGCCACCCCACTCTCCCCCCGCTAGAGTCGAACCCCATGGGCCTCTTCGATTCGATGTTCGGCGGCGGCACCGGACTGGAAATCACGCTGGACGGCGACACCGTGTCCGGAGGCGAGGCGCTGACGGGCACCATCACCGTGCGCGGCGGCAAGAAGGCGGCGACCATCACCTCGCTGAAGGTCCAGGTGCTCGGCTCGCGTGTGGGCGGCGCGGGAGACTTCGAGCACCGCCTCCTCTTCGACGGCGCCATCGCCCAGGACGTGGCGCTGCCCGCCAGCGAGTCCATCGAGCTGCCCCTGAGCCTCGACATCCCCGAGGACGCCGACCCGAGCCACGACTACCAGCTCACCGCGACGGCGGACATCCCCGGCGTGGCGGACCCATCGGCGAAGGTGTCCTTCACCGTGCTCGGCCCGGACGACGGCGACGACAGCGCGAGCGTCTACACCGTCGACGAGGTACTCGGGCAGTGGCCCGCGCTCACCGGGCACGACGCGGAGGCATTCCGCGACGCCGCGGTGGAGCTGGATGAACTGAAGGAGAACTTCAACGTGTCCGCTGGCGCGGAGGTGCTCCGCCGCCGCTTCCACGACGAGGACGCGGAGCTGCGAGACACCGCCATCTGGTGGTACGCGCGCCTGCTGGGCCCCACCGCCAATGCCGCCGCCGCCGCGCCGCTCCTCGCCCTCATCCAAGAGCATGCGGACGACACCCTCTTCCTCGACGGCCTGGCCGACGCCGCTGGAAAGCTGGGGCCCGCGGGAGAGGAAATCCTCGCCGTGCTCGCTCGGAGCCGTCACCCGTCGGTGCGGCGCACGGTGGGCTTCGCGCTCCCTTCCGCCGGAGGCCCCCGACAGCGCGAGCTCGCGGAGGCGCTCGCCAGGGACGCGGAGCCCCAGGTCGCCTCGGCGGGCCTCAAGGCGCTCGGGGGCAAGCTCCTCCTGGAGCCCGGCATCGTCGCTCGCCTGGTCTCCGAGGCCACCCACTCCGACAAGGACGAGCTGCGCGTCCACGCCCTCTACGCGCTCAGCGATGCACCCGAGTACGGCGTGCGGGACGCCGCGCTGCCAGCCTTCGCGGTGAATGTGCGGCACGGCTCGGACCAGGTCCGGTCCACCATCGCGGAGGCGCTGCCGAAGTGGCCCCAGTCGCCGGAGCTGATGCGACTGATTGAGCAGCTCGCCTCGGACTCCGACCCCCACGTGCGCGGCAAGCTGATGAACGCCCACGACCGCGACTGCCCCGCCCACCTGCGGCCTCTCTGGGAGCGCGTGGCGGACCAGGACCCGGATGAGAACGTGCGCATGTTCGCCCGCCAGGCGCTGGAGGGCTGAGGACAGCGGGAAGCGGGTGTTAGCCTGGAAGTCTCCATGGCCCCCGCTCCATCAGCGCTCGCCCACCCCGCCGAAGTCACGACGCGCGCGCCCAGGCCAGCCCATCACGGGAGCACGGGGATGCGCGTGCTGGCGCTGCTCACGCTCCTGTGGAGCACGGTCTCCGTCGCGCAGGTGAACGGGCGCGAGCGCCACATCGGCCAGTTCTATCACTCGCGCTGGACGGTGAAGGACGGCGCGCCCGGTCAGGTCTCCGCCCTGGCGCAGACGCCGGATGGCTTCCTGTGGCTGGCCTCGGCGGCGGCGCTGTACAGCTTCGACGGCGTCCACTTCCGGCGCTTCGAGCCGCCCGATGGCCAGCCCTTCAGCAGCATCCAGACGCTGTATGTCGCCCCTGACGGCGCGCTGTGGATTGGCTTCATGCATGGCTCCGTGGCGAGCCTGAAGGACGGCCAGGTCACCCGGTATGGCGAAGCCCAGGGCCTGCCCTTGTCCCAGGTGGTGTCGTTCGCCACCGATGCCCAGGGGGGCCTCTGGACCTCCACCAGTCTTCGCGGCGTGTACCGCCTGAACGGGAGCCAGTGGGAGCGCATCGCCGAGGCCTGGGGTCTGCCCGCGGTGGAGCAACGGGCCCGCGCGATGCTCGTGGACCGGGACGGCGCTCTCTGGCTCGCGCTCGCCGACAAGGTCTACTACCTGGAGAAGCACGGCCGCGCGTTCCGCGACACGGGCATCGCCGTGAAGTGGGCGAGCCGGCTGACCCAGGCACCCGACGGCACGCTCTGGGTCGCCGACCCCACGGACACGGTGCGCCCCGTCGGACTGCCGGGCGGCAAGCCCTACCCTGGCGCGGGGAGCCTGGAGGTCAAGTCCGCGGGCCTGCTGTTCGACCGAGAGGGGAGCCTGTGGGCCACCTCGCTCGGTGACGGCGTGCGCCGCATCGCGCATCCCGAGCACTGGGGTGAGCGGCGCATCACCCGGCGCGACGAGGCCGGGGAGCCCTTCACCGAGAAGGACGGCCTCAGCTCCGACTACACGTGGCCCATCCTCGAGGACAGGGAGGGCAACCTCTGGGTGGGCACCAGCGGCGGGCTGGACCGCTTCCGTCACAGCACCCTGGTGCTGGCCGAGTTTCCTCGCGGCTCGCATGACTTCGCCATCGCGGTGGGCGACAACGGCGCGCTCTGGGCGGGCACCACCAACCGGCCGCTGATGCGGCTGCGCGACAGGACGGTGGACACCTTCGACATCGGCGCCCCCATCCTCGCCGCCCACCGCGACAGGGACGGCCAGGTGTGGCTGGCCGCGGAGACCGGCCTCTGGCGCATCCAGGACGACAAACCCCTGCGCGTCGCGGACCTCCCGGCGCCTCCGCCCGCGTACATCCATGCGATGACGAAGGACACGGAAGGCACCCTCTGGGTCACGCTCGTCGGCGGGGGCCTGTTCCAGTGGCGCGAGGGGAAGTGGACGTCGCTGGAAGCGCGCTCGGAGCTCAAGCCTCGGGAGCGCATGATGGCCGCGACCACCGACGCCCAGGGCCGTGTCTGGCTGGGGCAGACGCAGGAGCTCCTCCGCGTCGAGGGGAAGGACGTCCGTCGCTTTGGCCGCGCGGATGGACTGGAGGTGGGCATCGTCACCTCGCTGAGCGCGGGCCAGCGCCTGTGGGTGGGCGGACAGTTCGGGCTGGCGTACTTCGACGGGCAACGCTTCCACACGCTCGCCGTGGAGGACGACGAGCCCCTGCGAGGCGTCTCCGCCATCATCGAGCTGGCGGACGGAAGCCTGTGGGTCCACGCCGTCTCCGGCATCTTGCACCTGAGCGCGAAGGAGCTGGCCCGTGTCCTGGCCGCGCCCGACAGTGCCGCGCTGCGCTGCGAGCGCTTCGACTTCCTGGATGGCCTTCCGGCGCGACCCACGCTGCTGCGCCCGCTGCCCACTGCGGTGCGCGGAACGGATGGGCGGCTGTGGTTCGCCACCAGCAACGGCGTGGTGTGGGTAGACCCGACGCGCATCTTCCGCAATCCGCTGCCGCCGCCCGTGGCCATCCACGCGGTGCGGGTGGACGGCCAGTGGCTCCCCCCGGGCCCCGGCGCGCTCACCCTGCGTGAGCAGGCGACGAACATCGAAATCGACTACACGGCGCTGAGTCTCTCCATCCCCGAGCGCGTGAGGTTCCGCTACCGGCTGGAGGGCGTGGACACGGCGTGGCAGGACGTGGGCGGACGGCGCGAGGCGTACTACTCACACCTGTCCCCGGGGCACTATCGCTTCCAGGTGCTCGCCACGAACAACGACGGCATCTGGAACGAGCAGGGCGCGACGCTCGAGTTCATCCTGCCCCCCGCCTTCTTCCAGACCTGGTGGTTCCGCGCGCTGTGTGGCGCCGTCGTCGTGGTGGCGCTGTGGCTCCTCTACCTGCTGAGGCTGCGCCAGGTACGGGCCCGCCTGCGGCGACTGCTGGAGGAGCGCCACCACGAGCGGGAGCGCATCGCGCGCGAGCTGCACGACACGCTGCTGCAGGGCGTGCACGGGCTGGTGCTGCGCTTCCAGACGGCGGCGGAGCTGGTGCCCACGGGACACCCGGCGCGCGTGGCCATGGAGAAGTCCCTGGAGCGCGCCGACCAGGTGCTCGTCGAGGGGCGGGACAGGGTGATGGACCTGCGCGCCGCGACGGTGGACCCGGGCGAGCTGTCCACGGCCTTCACCCAGCTGGGCGAAGAGCTGGGGCACGGGCAGCCCATCGCGTTCCAGGTGGTGGTGGCGGGCACCCCCGCCGCGTTGAATCCGCTGGTGCACGACGAGGTCTTCCGCATCGGCCGCGAGGCCCTGGTGAACGCGTTCCAGCACGCCAGCGCCCGGCGCATCGAGGTGGAGTTGACGTATGACTTCACCCAGCTCCTCCTGCGGGTGCGCGACGACGGACGTGGCATCGAAGAGGCGTTCCTCCAGGCCGGCGGCAAGCCCGGGCACTGGGGCCTGTCGGGCATGCGCGAGCGCGCTGGGAAGCTGGGGGCCGGGCTCGACCTCCGGGGCCGGGAGAAGTCGGGGACGGAGATGGAGCTGCGCGTCCCCGCGGAGACGGCGTACGAGGACTGCCCCCAGGGCATCTGGGACCGGCTGCGGCGGCTCGTGGGCGGCCTGCGCTGAAGCCCCGCCACGGTCCGAGGATGTGACACCCCTCGCGCCCTGCTAGCGTCGCCGCGTCCATTTCCCGGCGAGGCTCCAGGCACCATGAAGAAGCTCCTCATCATCGCGGGTGTGCTGTTCGTGGCGCTGGGAGGGCTCGTCCTCAAGACGTTCGCCGACGCCGGCCAGTTCAAGCACCTCTCCCCCCACGCGCCCGGCAAGTGCACGCCGGTGTCGGGCATGCCCGGCGCGGAGGACATCACCTTCCACCCGAGCCTGGGCTACGCCTACGTCTCCTCGGACGACCGGCGCGCGACGCTGGCGGGGCGCCCCGTGCCCGGCGGCATCTACCGCTATGACCTCTCCGGCACCACGCCCCCGGTGCTGCTGACGAGCGGCTTCGCCCCCGACTTCCATCCGCACGGCATCGGCCTGCACGTGGACCCGTCCGGCGCACAGACGCTGTTCGTGGTGAACCACACCCAGTCCGAAGGCAACCGCATCGAGCGCTTCGAGGTCGGCGAGGACGGCCTGCTGGTGCACCGCGCCTCGTTGCGCGACGCGCTGCTCGTGTCGCCCAACGACGTGGTCGCCGTGGACGCACAGCGCTTCTACGTGACGAACGACCACGGCAACCCGCCGGGCGTGAAGCAGGTGCTGGAGGACTACCTCCAGCTCGCCCAGGGCAACGTCCTCTACTTCGACGGCCAGCGCTTCCAGGAGGTCATCCGGGACACGAAGTACGCCAACGGCATCAACCGCTCGCCGGACGGGCGCACCGTGTACCTGGCGGAGTCGGTGGGCCGCTCGCTGCGCAGCTACGAGCGCAACCTGGAGACGGGCGCGCTGACGCTGCTCAACACGCTGGATTTGAAGACCGGCCCGGACAACATCGAGCTGGATGCCGAGGGCAACCTCTGGATTGCCTCTCACCCCAAGCTGCTCGACTTCGCGTCCTATGCGGGCGACCTGACGGGAAAGAGCCGGGCGCCCGCACAGGTGCTGCGCGTGACGGGCACGGGCGCGGACCTGAAGGCCACCGAGGTGTTCCTGGACGACGGAAGCCAGACGGCCGGCACGGCCACCGCCGCCGTCTTCGGCAAGCGGATGCTCCTGGGCCCCGTGTTCGAGAAGGACTTCCTCGACTGCGAGCTGCCCTGAGCGCGCGTCGGAATCCAACGGCCCGTCGCCCCCAGGTCCCAGCCGGCTTGTCCTGACTTGAGAGCCTCCCCAACCTCCTGGCTGCCAAGACAGGGGGCGGAGGCTTTCGCCCGGGGGAGAACGGCGACATGGGCGGTGGGCTGAGTTGGAGGGGGAAGGTTGGACTGGGGGGACTCTGCGCGGCGCTCGCGGCGTTCGCTCCGGGGAGCGCGAAAGCGGACGCGGACGATGCCCTGGCCCTGGGACATCACCACAAGGACAAGCACAAGAAGAAGGAAGAGGAGAAGGCGAAGCGGGAGGCGGCCGCCACCGGTGGCTCGGGCGCGGCGGCGATGATGGGGCCTCGCGTGGGTGGCCACGTGGCCGCGGTGATTCCCTTCCTGAGCGTCACGGACGAGGACACCTCCGTCATCTTCGGGGACTTCTTCACCTTGGGTCTCGCGCCGGGCATCACCCTGACGCTCAACGAGCGCTGGGCCATCGACTTCGAGTTCATCGCCTTCAGCCGCTGGCAGTTCGAGGACGACGGCACTCCGGCGAGCGTCAGCACCAGCTTCGTGCTGGACCCGGGCGTCATCTACGACTTCGGCGCGTTCAAGGGCGGCCTGCGGCTGGCCATGCAGGTGGGCGAGGGCGTGCCCTTCAACGGGGGCATCGTCCCCATCATCATCAAGGGCTTCCCCATCACCGAGCACCTGAAGTTCTTCGTGGAGCTGGACCTGCCCTTCTTCATCACCGGAGCGCCGGGCGACGGGGGCTTCAGCTTCTCGCCCCAGATTCAGACGGGCATCGCCTTCTGACGACGCCCGCCTCACCACCCATCCAGAGCCGCTTCACCGTGCTCGTCACGAGCGGGATGAAGCGGCGCTGGCTGCGAGGACTTCAGCGCGCCTTGAGGTTCTCGGCGACGAAGTCCCAGTTGACCAGGCTGGTGAGGAAGGTCTCGATGTACTTGGGGCGCTGGTTGCGGAAGTCGATGTAGTACGCGTGCTCCCACACATCGATGGTGAGCAGCGCCTTCTGGCCGTGCTTCATCGGCAGGTCCGCGTTGCCCGTCTTCGTGATGACGAGCTTGTCGTTCTGCCGCGCCAGCCACGCCCAGCCGGAGCCGAACTGCGTCGCGGCGGCCTGGGAGAACTCCTCCTTGAACTTGTCGAAGGAGCCGAAGTCGCTGGTGATGGCCGCGGCGAGGTCACCCGTCGGCTGCCCGCCACCGCTCGGCTTCATGCAGTGCCAGTAGAAGGTGTGGTTCCAGACCTGCGCCGCGTTGTTGAACACGCCGCCGTCGCTGGAGAGGATGATCTCCTCCAGGGACTTGCTCTCCTCGGGCTTGCCGGCGAGCAGCTTGTTCAGGTTCGTCACGTACGCCTGGTGGTGCTTGCCGTAGTGGTACTCGAGCGTCTCCTCGCTGATGTGAGGGGCGAGCGCGTCCTTGCGGTACGGAAGTTCAGGCAGCGTGAAGGCCATGAGTCGTGTCCTTTCCAGGGTAAAGGGATGCGGAGAACTATCACCCTCCTACCCGCGAAAGGGGCACGACTCCAATGCATTGGCGGCCCGCCAAAGCACTGGACGCCCGGGATACCGCCGGGTCAACACTCCGCGCGGGCTCCCAGGACAGCGATGTATCAGGTGACCCCGGGCACGTTACGGAACTGGACACCCAGGGTCGCCCAGGCGGTGCACGGCCGCGCGACGCGGAACATCACACCGTGGGCGGACGCACCAGGAGCACCGGCCGCTCGGTGCGAGCGAGGACGGCCTGTGTCACCGAGCCGAGCACCGCGCGCTTCAGCCCCGTGCGCCCATGTGTCCCCAGCACGAGCGCATCCACGGCGAGGCGCTCCGCGGCCTGGGCCAGCGCTGTCACCACGTCCTTGCTGTCGGTGATGACCTCCACCCGCGCGTGACGTCCGGTGGCCTCGGCCTCGCGAGGCACCAGCGCCTCCAGCTTCCGCTGCTCGGTCTGCACCGGCTGGCCCGCCTCCGCGACGTGGAGCAGGTGCACCGTGCCGCCCGGCGCCACCAGACTGAAGGCGTACGCCACCGCGCGGTTGCCCGTCTCCGAGAAGTCAGTGGCCACCAGCACGTCGCGGAACGACGGCAGGGGCGCGTCCACGCCGGTCGGCACCGCGCGCGAGGACACGCAGGCCACGGACATCCGCGCCAGCCGCAGCGCATGGTGGGACACGCTCCACATCTTCCCGAGCGCGCGCCGGTGATGCGTCCCCACCACCAGCAGGTCGGCGCGCTCCCGCTCGGCCAGCTCCACCAGGTGGTCAGCGATGCGTCCCAGCGAGGGCTCCAGCACCGTGCGCGGCGTCGCGCCTCCCGAGGCCAGCGGCGCCATCAACGCCTCCGTCTCCCTGTCCAGCACCGCGCGCAGCTCCGGCGTCATCTCGGCCAGCTCCAGCGGGCGCGACAAGCCCAGGCGCCGGTACTCCTCATCCGGCCACACCACGCGCGCGCCGACGACCTCCACCGGCCCCCACGCGCGCAGCCCGCGCACCCACTCCCGCGCCGCCTCGAAGGGCACCGAGCGGTCCACGCCGAGCACCACGCGAATGGAGCGCTTGCCCTGCGCCCACGCCTCCATCGCCTCCGCGTCGCGGACCGCCAGCAGCGGCGCATCCAGGGACTGCGCCAGTCGGTCCACCGTCCCACCCACGCCGAGGAACGGCGCTTCGCGCGTCGGAGGCGCCGTCACCACCAGCGTGGCCACGCGCTGCCGGGCCACCTCCGCCACCTCCACCGCCGCCTCGCCGGTGCGCAGCTCCTGCTCCACCCGGGCGCCCAGCTTCGTCAGCCGGCGGGCCTCGTCTCCCAGCGCCGCCTCGGCCGCCTGGAGCAGCGCCTTTCCGAACGCACGCGCGGAGTTGGGGTTGAGCACGTGCACCAGGTACAGCGGCACGTTCGCCTTCCGGGCCAGCTCGGCGGCGAAGTCACAGGCGCGGCGCGCGGCGTCGGAGAAGTTGGTGGCGCAGACGATGGACATGGCGGGTTCCTCCACGAGTCGGACGGGCGTCATGCCCATCCGCCCTGCACACACGGCTCACGCTCCGGCGGGCCGGACCTGTTCGACGCGCACCTCGTTCACCAGGGGCTCGCCATGCTCGAAGGCCCGGACGCTCGCCAGCGTGGTGCGGGCGATGCTCACCAGGGCCTCACGGGTGAGGAAGGCCTGGTGCGAGGTGACGAGCACGTTGGGGAAGGTGAGCAGGCGCGCCAGCACGTCGTCCTGGAGCACCTGTCCGGAGAGGTCCTGGAAGAAGATGCCTTCCTCCTCCTCGTACACGTCCAGGCCCGCCGCGCCGATGTGGCCGGACTTGAGCGCGTCGATGAGCGCTCGGCTGTCGATGAGCGCGCCCCGGCCCGTGTTGACGAGCACCACGCCGCGCTTCATCCGCGTCAGCGCCTTGGCGTCCACCATGTGCCGTGTGCCCGGGGTGAGCGGCACGTGGAGCGAGATGATGTCCGAGGCCGAGTACAGCGCGTCCAGCGACACGTAGCGCGCGCCCACCTCGCGGGCGAACGCCTCATCGGGCGCGGCGTCGAAGCAGACGATGTCGCAGCCGAAGCCCTTGAAGATGCGCGCGGCCACGCGGCCGATGCGGCCCGTGCCCACCACGCCCACCGTCTTGCCCGCCATGTCGAAGCCCACCAGCCCATCCAGCGAGAAGTTCCAGTCGCGCACGCGCGCGAAGGCTCGGGGGATGTGGCGGTTGAGGGAGAGCACCAGCGTCACGGCGTGCTCGGCCACCGCGTGCGGCGAGTACTCCGGCACGCGCGTCACCCGCACGTCCAACCGGCGCGCGGCCTCCAGGTCGATGTGGTTGTAGCCCGCGGAGCGCGTGGCCACGAGCCGCACGCCGCCCGCGCGCAGCACCTCCAGCGTGGGCGCATCCAGGCGGTCGTTGACGAACGAGCACACCGCATGGAAGCCCTCCGCCAGCCGGGCCGTCTGGAGCGTCAGCCGAGGCTCCAGGAACGTCAGCGCATGGCCGAACTCCGCGTTGGCGTCCTCCAGCGCGCTCCGGTCATACCGATGGGTGTCGAAGACGGCCAGCCGCATGCCTGCTCCCCCGCCGACAGGCCGTGTGCCCGCCGCGTCCGGTCGGTTGCCACTGCAACGCTCACACCACGCATGGGCGCGGATGAGCAAGGCAAGGGACCGTGCAAAAGCTGCACACGTACGGGAGTGGACGCAAAAGCCACGTGCGCTCCGGGGGCTGGCGGCCAGGCAGGGCAGCCGTTAGAAGCACGGCGCGCGGGCCGCTTCCGGAGCCGACACGGCCTACCTTTTCGGAACGAGGCTCCGAGGAGGCGTCATGTTCCGCTGTGCTGCCTGTGGTGCGTTCAATCGCGTACGAGAGCCCCGCCCTTCCGGAGCACCGGAGTGTGGGCGCTGTCACAAGGCGCTGGATTTGTCGGGCGCGCCGCAGGAGGTGGATGGCGAGGCCCTGGACCGCGCGGTGCTCGGCTCTCCCGTGCCCGTCCTCCTCGACCTGTGGGCGCCGTGGTGCGCGCCCTGTCGCGTGGCGGGCCCCATCCTCGACGAGGTGGGCCGCGCGCAGGCGGGACGGCTGCTGGTGCTCAAGCTGAACACGGAGCAGCACCCGCGTCCCGCGAGCTCCCTGGGCGTGCAAGGCATCCCGACCTTCATCGTGTTCTCCGGTGGACGCGAGGTGGCCCGGCGCAGCGGAGTACTGCCCAGGCCGGAGCTGGAGCGATGGGTGTCGAGCGCCACGTCGGGCCCGCCCGGCGCGGGCGCCACGGCCTGAGTCCCGCACACAGCGCGCTCGCGTCGCGCATTGAAGGAGGCCAGCCATGGAGCCCGAGGCCGCGCTGCTGACGGACCTCTACCAGCTCACGATGACAGAGGCGTATCTCGCCGAGGGCCAGTGGGACGAGGCGGTCTTCAGCCTCTTCGTCCGCGGGCTTCCGGCGAGGCGCAACTACCTGCTGGCGGCGGGCCTGGAGGACGTGCTCGACACGCTGGAGCAGCTGCGCTTCCGTGCGGAGGACCTGGAGTGGCTGGCCTCGCAGGGGCGCTTCTCGGACCGGCTCCTCGGCTGGCTGGAGCGCTTCCGCTTCAGTGGCGACGTGGACGCGATGCCGGAGGGGACGCCGGTCTTCGGCCAGGAGCCTCTGCTGGAGGTACGCGCGCCGCTGCCGGAGGCGCAGCTGGTGGAGACGTACCTGCTCAACCAGGTGCACCTCCAGACGCTCGCGGCGTCCAAGGCCTCGCGCGTGGTGACGGCGGCGGCGGGACGGCCGGTGATGGAGTTCGGCCTGCGGCGCATCCACGGCACGGACGCGGGGCTGAAGGTCGCTCGCGCGACGTACCTGGCCGGCGTGGAGTCCACGTCCAACGTGCTCGCGGGGCGGCGCTATGGGATTCCGCTGTCGGGCACGATGGCGCACAGCTACGTGCAGTCGCACGACGACGAGTTGGAGGCCTTCCGGGCCTTCACCCGTGTCTACCCCGACGCGACGCTGCTGGTGGACACCTACGACACGCTGCGCGGCGTGCAGCACGTCATTCGACTGGCGCGGGAGCTGGGAGAGGACTTCCGCGTGCGAGCGCTGAGGCTGGACTCGGGAGACCTGCTGGCGCTGTCGTTGGCGGCGCGTGAGCTGCTGGACGAGGCGGGCCTGGAGCGCGTGCGGCTGGTGGGGAGTGGCGGGCTGGACGAGGACTCGGTGGCGAAGCTGCTCGCGCGAGGCGCACCCTTGGATGGCTTTGGCGTGGGCACGGCGATGGGCGTGTCCGCGGACGCACCCTCGCTGGACATGGCCTACAAGCTGGTGGAGTACGCGGGCAAGGGCCGCATGAAGCTCTCCTCGGGCAAGGCGCTGCTGCCCGGTGCCAAGCAGGTGTATCGACAGGAAGAGGACGGTGTCGCGCGCAGGGATTTGCTCGTGCGGCGCGGAGACGTCGCGAGCGGGCGCCCGCTGCTGCGACCGGTGATGCGCGCGGGACAGCGTCTGCCCGATGCGTCTCCGTCGCTGGAGGAAATCCGTCAGCACGCGCGACGGGAGCTGTCCCGACTCCCCGCTGAGGTGCGCGCCCTGGAGCCCGCGAGGCCGCCCTACTCCGTCGTCGTCGGTGACGGGCTCGCGCGGGCACGGGCTCACGAGGTCGAGGTCTGGGCGGCCGACCCCTGAGTGTCGCCCTTGCGCGACAGGAGGCCATCCAGCGCGAACGCGCCACTGCCCAGCAGGGCCTGCGCGATGAGCGACAGGAAGAGGAACGCGACGTACTCCCAGCCCCCTCCCTCGTTGGTGAACATCCATCCCTGGGAGACGTGAGGCTTGAGCGCGCCGAGCATCACCGGAAGCAGCGCGAGCGCCACCCATCGAACGCGCAGACCCGCGAGCAACGCGAGGCCTCCGAGCAGCTCCACCGCGAACACGGGCCCGGCCGTCCAGCCGGGGAAGCCATGGGACTCGAAGAAGCGGGCAGTGCCCTCGAAGGTGAAGATGAACGCCTTGGCTCCCGCATGCGCGAGGAAGACGGCGCCCAGCGCCACGCGAAGCACGGTGGCGGCCAGGTCGGAAGAGGAAGGAAGCGAATCGTCGCGGCGCATGAAGACGGCTCCTGGGGTGGAGGGACGCTTCAGGAATGCGCGCCTCGGGGGCGCGGCGGAAGGTCAACCTCCCGAACGAATTGTTCTGGAGGCAGGACAATCCACGCGAGGTGTGCGGCTCACTCCCAGCGGGTGGAGCGGAACTCGGAGGCCAGCGTGTCGAGCAGGGCCCGGACGAGCGGTGGCGGAGAGCGGCCCGCGGCGTGCACGGCGTGGATGCCGACGGGCCTGGGAGCGAAGCGGTCCAGCACGGTGACGAGGCGGCCCGAGCGCAGGTCCTCGTCCACCATGAAGCGAGGCAGCACGGCGAGGCCGATGCCATGGGCCACGGCTTCGCGCAGCAGTGTCCCATTGGAGGCGGACAGCGGGCCCGACACGGGCACGGGTACGGGGATGCGTCCCTTGGGGCCGTAGAAGCGCCACTCGTCCTCGGCGCGCAGGTGCTGGTAGCGCAGACAGTCGTGGCGCAGCAGGTCCTCGGGATGCTCGGGGGTGCCCCGGCGCTTCAGGTAGGCGGGTGAAGCGCAGACGCACAGCGCGGTGGTGGCGAGCTTCCGCGCCACGAGGCTGGAGTCACGCAAGCGCGTGATTCGCAGGGCGACATCCACCCGCTCCTCGACGAGGTCGACCAACCGGTCACTCAGCATGACCTCCACCGACGTGCCCGGATGTGCGGCGAGGAAGCGGGCCAGCGGGGCGGCGAGGTACATCTGCGCGAAGCTGATGGGCGCGTTGATGCGCAGCGTGCCTCGGCCCGCGTCGGAGGCCCCGCGCGTGGCGGCGCTCGCCTCCTGGAGCAGCCGCGCGCAATGGGCGTAGACACCCAGGCCCGCATCGGTGACGGAGAGCTTGCGCGTGGTGCGGATGAGCAACCGCTCCCCTACCCGGGCCTCCAGCCGCGAGACGCGGGCGCTGACCACCGACTTCGACACACCGAGCGCCGCCGCGGCCTGGGTGAACGAGCGGTGCTCCACCACGCGCGCGAAACACGCGAGGCCCAGCAGGTCATCGAACAGGGGCTCCGTCACCCGACGCAGGCTGCCATGGTCGCCCGTGTAGGACCAGCGGGCCAGGGACCGGCACGCCGTCCCACGAGTGGGACTCAGGACTACTGTATTTCCAGTGCAACACAGTGACGTGTATGTCGCGTCGTCACGCGAAGTTGACGAAGAGGGCCGCTGGAGCGTCGGTCCCTCTCGGCACAATGCGGACCTCACCCTTCACCACGAGGAACGGATGACACGAGTAACCACAGCGAAGACGTGGCTCAGCCTGGGACTGTGCGGAGCGCTGGCGACGGTGGCCGGAGCTTCCACGGCCGTCGCCGAAGCACCACGTGCCGAGGCGCGTACGGCCTTCATCTCCCCCTGGTCTCAAGCAGCGTCGATGAGCCAGATTCGCGCGTTCCACACGGCGACGAGGCTGCCGTCGGGCAAGGTGCTCGTCACGGGCGGCAATGGCTGGGGCTCGGTGACGGCGTCGACGGAGACGTATGACACGGCCACCAACACCTGGAGCGCGGCGGCGGCGATGAGCCAGACGCGGGCGCACCACACGGCGACGTTGCTGACCTCGGGCCAGGTGCTCGTCGTCGGAGGCCAGGGCGCGGGCACGCTGGCGAGCGCGGAGCTGTACAACCCCGCCACGAACACGTGGAGCGCCACGGGCAGCCTGGGCACGGCGCGCAGGAGCCATCAGGCGGTGCCGCTGGCGTCGGGCAAGGTGCTGGTGTTCGGCGGCTTCGGGACGACGGCGCTGAAGAGCGCGGAGCTGTACAACCCGGCGACGGGGACGTGGACGGCGACGGGCTCCACGTCGGTCGTCGCGGGGAAGGTCAGCGCCACGCTGCTGCCTTCGGGCAACGTGCTGGTCATCAACGACGACGGAGTCACTGGCGCGGCGGAGGTCTACAACGCGGGCACGGGGGCGTGGAGCCGCGTGTCGGACCCGCCGGCCTTCTATGGTCATGCGGCGCTCCTGTTGAACCAGGGCGCGGTGCTGGCCACGGGACAGGAGACGGGGCAGTACGCGAGCGGCGCGTGGCTGTTCTGGCCGGAGGACAACGAGTGGGAGTACGTCTCGTATGCCACCGAGGAGCGTCGGCGGAGTCACTCGATGACGCTGCTGCCGTCGGGCAAGGTGCTCGTCGCGCGCGGCACACGCAACCAGATTGGCGGCACCACGGAGGTGTTCAATCCGGCCACGTGGCAGCTCTCCGTCGTGGGCAATGACACGCCGACGTATGGGCATACGGCCACGCTGCTGACCAACGGCAAGGTGCTCGTCGTCGGTGGCAGCAGCCAAGAGGAGCCGGAGCTGTACTCGTCCGGCGAGCTGTTCACCGAGTAGCGCGCGGTCCGTGACTCCCGGCCCGCCTGTCTTTCGAGTCGAGGCAGGCGGCGCCCTCCAATCCCAAGCTCAAGCTGCGCCGGGTGCTCGAACACCGAGGCTTCGTGGTGCGTGAGCTGCCCGGATGCGGCTTCGCACACCGCTTCATCGACACGGTGTAGGCACAGGCGTCCATTGTGCTCGCTGGGCCCACCGGTCCGCGTCACGGCATGGTCCGTCCTGGCTCGTGGACGAGCTGTGCGCAGAGAGACCTGTGTGTCCAAGGCATGCGCCGTGGCCGACAGACGCGAAGCCGTGGCGCTCGTAGCCCGGTGGCGACTGGCCAGCGAATTGAAGTCCAGGCCTCCGGGGCTGTGAGCCCTGCTCAAACTCAACAACCTCTCGAGCAACCCGCTGGCCCTGTGTCAGAGCGCCACGCGAGGATTTGGGTGCTCGGCGGGGGGAGGCCTCAATGCTGTTGGTGGATGTCTGGGAAGAGCATCTCGATGAGGCGTCTTTCCGATGGGAGCAATGGGAGCGAGCGCTCGTGGCTCCGGATGCGACGCTGTCCGAGACGGCGGAGCGGGAAGAACGCCTGCTGGGGAATCTGGAAGGACTGGCGGAGCGGGAGGCACTCGACGCGGTGGTGCGGCCGGCGTTCGACTCGGAGGAAGCGGCTCGCGTCTCCGTCGCGACCCACGCGCTGTTGAGCCAGGGCGCCGTGGACGAAGTGTTGTCGAAGCTGCGAGGAGCGGAGGTCGAACTCCGTGCCGCCATGCGCCGCGCGCTGGAGGTCAGCGAGGCCGCGGGAGTGAGCAAGGCGGTCGAGTCCCTGTTGAAGCTGGGCGACCTGGACCTGCAGGCCCACGTGGTGGAGGCGCTGGCCTTCAGACAGTCCGCGTCGTCGGAGATGCTGGCGCGGTACTTCCTGCATGACGAGCCGAGGGCGCGAATCGCCGCGCTTGGCGGGGCGAGGCCGCTGCCCGAGGAGCTCGCGCGGCGGGTGTTGCCCGCGCTGCTCGGCTCCGCGCATCCGGGCATCCGGCTGGCAGCGGTGGAGGCGGGGCTGACGGCGGGGCTTCGTCTGGCGTGGGACGCGTGCGGCAAGGAGGCACGGGAGTTGGGGGCCGCGAGTCCGGAGGCGATGGTGTTGCTCGCGCTGGGTGGCGGTGAGGAGGACACGGACGTCCTCGTGGGACTGGCGAAGGACGATGAGCTTCGTCCCAGGGCCTTGTGGGCGCTGGGGTTCAGCGAGCGGCTCGCGGCGATGGAGGTCTGCGCGGGGCTGCTCCATGTGCCTGGCGTGGCCCGGCTCGCGGGGGAGGCGTTCTCGGCCATGACGGGGCTTGTGTTGGAGGGGCCGTACGCCCTGCTCGAGGGAGAGGAGCCCGAGGAGGTCGATGACCCGGAGGCGGATCTCACGGTGCGTCCCGAGGATGACCTGCCGTGGCCGAACGCGTCGGCGGTCCGGAGTTGGTGGGCGGAGTCACGGAGCCGCTTCGTGAAGGGACAGCGATATCTACTGGGTCGGCCCTTCAGTGGCGCCGTGCTGGTGGAGGCCTTGGAGACGAGTTCGATGCGGCGTCGGCATGTGCTGGCGCGCGAGTTGGCCATCCGCACGAAGGGGCAGCACGTCATCCCTACAAGGGCCTTCACCACGCGGCAGCGTGAGGCACTTACGCGGGCGCAAGGAGCGAGGCTGGCGCTGGGAAGCGGACCCCTCGTCTCCACGCTTCGCTGAGAGCGACGAGGACACGTCACCATGCCCGTTCTCGAAAACCTCACGCCATTCGCGGCGACCGACTTCCTGACGCAGACGAAGGATGGCGAGGACGGCCTCATCCTCGTCGTATCTGGCAGCTTCACCTTGCCAGCACCTGGACGCGCCTCGGTGGCGCCGCTGGCATTGAGCGAAGTGCAGGCTCCGCCACCGAGAGCGGATGCGTACTGGGGAGCACCGGAGACATCGAGTCTTCGGTATGAAGCACCGTCGTCCTATGCACGGCGGGCGACGGACGTGTTGTTGGAAGGGCGCGCATGGGCATCGCGTGGGCGCAAGGTGACGGGGACGCAGGTGCGAGTGCGCGTGGGGCCCGTGGAGAAGCGAGCACAGGTCTGGGGCACCCGAGTCTGGTATCGGGGGCTGGTTGGACTGAGCGCCTCGGCCCCGCTGCCGTTCGAGTCCCTGCCGCTGCGCTACGAGTACAGCTTCGGAGGCACACGCGCGTCGGGATACGAGGCACGCAACCCTGTGGGGCGCGGCTTCTACACGAGCGGGAAGGAGGCACTGGAGCAACCGCTGCCATCCATCGAGACGCCGGAGGCGCTGGTGCGCGGCTGGGCGGACAGGCCTCCGCCGTGTGGCTTTGGGCCGGTGGCTCGACACTGGCAGCCACGTTTGAGCTGGGCGGGGACATACGACGCCGCATGGGTGGAGCGGCGCGCACCGCTGTGGCCCGTGGACTTCGACGAGCGCTTCTTCCAGGTGGCTCCGGAGGGATTGCAGGCCTCGCCTCACTTGCGAGGAGGTGAGCCGGTGGTGCTGGAGGGAGTGTCCCCGGACGGACCGCTCGCGTTCCACCTCCCGACCTACAGGCTGCTGGCGCGCTGCACGTTCGCGGGGAAGCGGGAGAAGCGGCGCATGACGTTGGACACGGTGCGGTTGGAGCCCGAGGAGCGCCGGGTGGTGCTCACCTGGCGGGCGACGTTTCCGGCGCACCGGAGGTTGGCGACGCATGAGGTGAGCACGGTGCGACTGCTGGAGCCGTGGGAGGACGTGACATGAGCGGGGCGCGAGTGGTGGGGGTGGGGTTGTGCACGCCCATCGGGACGACGACGCACCTGACGCTGGCCTCACTTCGAGCGGGGCTCGTGCGCTTCGCGGAGACACAAGTCGAGGACGACCTTGGGGAGCCCGTGAGGGCCTCGAGGTTGAGTCTCTTGGACATCGCGTCGACACGAACAGAGCGAATGAGCGCATTGGCGCGGCAGGCGCTCGTGGGCGTGAAGCCCGTGCTGGAGCGCTTGCCGCCGAGGGCACGTGTGCCCGTGTACCTCGGGCTCCCGGAGTCCGGGTTGGGAGCACAGGTGGAGCAAGCGGCGTTGGTGTCCGCGCTCCTCGGGGCCGGCGAGGGGCGACTGGAGCTGGCGAAGGTGCACGAGGGAGGGAGAGCGGCCTTCTTTGAAGCACTGGCCACCGCGACAAGAGATCTTCAGTCCGGCCGAGCGGGAGCGCTGGCCTTGGTGGGGGCGGTGGATTCACTGGGGGATGAGGCATCGCTGGAGGCGCTGTCGAAGGCACGGCTCCACCTGGGGAGACAGAACCCGGACGGACGGATTCCTGGCGAGGCCGCGGGCTTCGTCGCGCTCACACGGCCAGGGGCATCGAAGTCACTGGGGTTGGAGGAGACGGGAGTCGTGCTGGGGACAGCGTTGGCGGTCGAGCCTCGTCCCTTCGCGCGGACGGAGCCGGGGCTCGCGGAAGGGCTGACAGAGGCGCTGAGGAGTGTGCGGGGCGACGGGGTGATGGGAGGGCGACGGGTGGATGGAGTGCTGGCCTGTCAGCCGGGAGAGACCTGGTGGGGAACGGAGTTCTCGCGGGCGTATCTGCGAAACGCGGGGCTGATGCCCGAGCCGCTGCGGGTGTACCTCTCGGGAGAAGGGTTGGGGGACGCGGGGGCTGGAGCGGGCCCGGTGATGTTGGGCGTGGCCCTGCATCGAGCGCGATGGAGGGAGCCGGCGGCGCGAAGGACGCTCATCTACGGGAGTGCGGACGGGGGTCGGGTGGGGGCGTGCGTGGTGGAGATGATTCCGAAGTCGTGAAGAGGAGGAACCATGGGACGCGTCTACGCGAATGGCCGTTCGATTCTCCACAAGGGTGACGGCAACACGCACACCTCGGCGGCGCCCGATGTTTGTAAGGTACCGACACCGGGAGGACCTGTGCCGACGCCCTTCGTCAATTCCGCGCAGGACTCGATGCTCACGAAGGGGAGCACGAGCGTCACGATTGAGGGCAACCCCGTGGCGCTGACGAGCTCGGAGTTGAGCACGAGCACGGGAGACGAAGCGGGGACGGCGGGAGGCCTCATCTCCTCCAAGTTCAAGGGGAAGATGGCCTGGGGCAGCGGCAGCGTGGACGTGAAGGTCGAGGGAAAGGGAGTGGTCCGCTACCTCGACGTCACCCTGCACAACGGGAACACCTACAACACCACCTTCATCTCCGGCGGGCGCACGGCCTGGGCCTATGGTGACGACGCGCAGTGCACGGCTTGCGGCAAGTCACTGGACACGCACCGTGTCCACGAGATGGATGACGTCGTGGTCCACATGGACACGGTGTTCCTGAAGCTCATGGAGCGACTCCATGAACAGCGACCTCTCATCGAGGAGTACCTGCGGCTCAAGGCGGAGCGAAACACAAAGGAGCAACGAGCTAATGAAGCCGCAGACATCGCAGCCTTGGCTCTGGCACCCCGAAAGCGGAGACGGGAAGAACTAATTTCTCAACTCAATTCCTCACCCGCCGGAGCCAGCACAACCATCAGGAATGAACTCGCCCCACTCCAATCAGAAATCGCAAACACGGAGAAGAAGAACAAGGAAAGAAGAAAAGAGAACCTCCAATCAATCCAGTCCATCAAACTCGAAATGGACAAAATCAACCACCAGCTCGAAAACATGAAACCCGTCCTCACAAAAGACGAGAGCACTGGAACATACACCAAAGGTTACATGGTCGGCACATGCATCTGTAAATGCGCACACCATCCAAGATTGCTAGCAGCATGCTCTGGCACCACTCCTCTTGGGTTCAAGGAGGCTATCGCCGCCACACCGTTCCAGAGAATCGACGACTTTCGGCCGAGTGAGAATCAAGTGCAGTCGATCAAGGGGCAGTCGCGCAACAAATGGGAGTGCGCAGCGCCCAAGCTGCTCCAGGCCGCTGGAGCGGGTGGCCACAAAGCTCGTACCATGTCCGAGCGCTACTTCTCTCCCATTCTGGAACACCAAGTAAAGGTGACATACAGCCACACCAGCAATCACGGAACCGAGCCAGCCCAAGAAGGAAAATTCGGTCATGGCGAATCCGTTCCTTCTTGCACCACCTGTCAAGAACTCCTTCCAGAAATGCTCTGCGCCAACCAGGAAGAGTGCTCATAAACCATGGAAGAACTACTCGCGCTTCTGGAGAGATACTCGCCTGGATATCGAGAGACGATTCATGGAGTTTTCGACTGGCGACTGGATGAACTCGAAGAAGAATTTGGGCGCCCCCTCCCAACGTTCTACAAGTCCTTCGCCACGACGATGGGACAACAGGGAGGACCTCTTCTTGCCCATGTAAACGTTCGTGAACCACTGCACATCGCTTTTCTCTATGAATCCATCGCAGGAGAAATGCCTCCACGGCGATTCTTGTTTATCTTCGGAGATCCGGACCCGTTGGCCCCCTATCACTACTGGCTCGACTTGGAGGCTCCCTCAGAAGAGGGGGACGGCCAAGTCGTACGAATGCCCTTTGGGGAGAACGCTTGGATAGACAAGCTGCACCGAGACTTCATCAGTCTCCGGGAGATGCTCTTCCTTTGGGCCATGGAAGCCGTCCACCTGCCGAGCTTTCCCTATCAAGCGCGTTACCACCGTGGGAAAGGACCCAAGGCCGGCACAGCCGAGGACCTCGCCCGCCTCCTCGAGAAGACGGGCTTCAACCGACTGCCCTACCCTCGCCACAGCATGCTCTTCGAACGGGAGGACGCCGCCATCCGGCTCTATCGCCTTCCCGATGACTCCACTTTCGACATTCGCGTGGGCATGCACAGCGCCGAGCAACTCAGCCACTTCCAGGCCCTCATCGAGGACAACTCAGACCTCGAAAGGTCGCGCTGGTGACCCCGTCATCCCCGTCACCTCGCCGCGTCCCACCCCGTGGCAATCCTGGGCCGGAATGCACGGGCACTCCTCCCACCTGCTGCGCTGGCTCAGGCTTCCTCCGCGAGAAACAGCCCTGACTCCAGGCCTCACGGCTTCGTCCAGCTCTCGTCCTCGTCAGGCCCGCCGAAGTCGTCCCCCTTCCGGGGCACCTCACGCGTGCGTTTGACGGGCAGCCTCCATCCCCGCCACACGGAGATGAGCCGCACCGCCGCACCCACGACCATCCCCGCCACCAGGGCCAGTCGCCGGTGCCCCGTCAGCGAGAACGCCAGACACACCAGGCTCGCCGCGAACGCGGCGAGCACGTAGTACCCAGGCTCCGGCCTCATCACCGAGGGCGTGCGCCGGATGAGCACATCGCGAATGATGCCGCCCCCCGCCGCGGTGATGATGCCGATGAGCACCGCCGTCCCGGGACTCAGCCCCACCTCCAACGTCCGCTGCGTCCCCGCCACCGCGAAGGAGCCGAGCGTCAGCGCATCCAGCGCAGACAACAGCTTCACCGTCGGCCCGTGCCGCAGCTCGAAGATGAACGCCGCGAACGCCCCCGTGAAGGCCGCGACCAGATACGCGGGCTTCACCAGCACCAGCGGCGGCCCCACCTGGAGCAACGTGTCCCGAAGGATTCCGCCCCCTACGCCGGACACGAGCCCCAGCACCAGGAAGCCCATCAGGTCCATCTTCCGCCGCTCGGCCAGCAGCGCCCCCAACACCGAGCCGGAGAACACCCCCAACAGGTCCGCGACGAGCGTCCCGAAGGAGATGACCTGCTCCTGCACATTCGGTTCAGTCAGGTCGAAGGACATGGCACGCGCGCGGCGGCCCGTCAGCACACCGCCATCCTCCAGCCTGGGGACGCCACCCGCCGCCAGCAACCCGCGCCCGGAGTCCCAGTCGCCGCTCGCACGGCATTCCCACCCCAGCGGGCTGGCACTCGGGCGACAGGACAACATCTCCCTGTCCCCCATGGACGCTTCCCCCCCTCGGGCTCACCTTAAGGGTCCACCCGCGTGTCCCCCGGAGCGAAGGCCATGAACCCTTCCCGATTCGCCGACCGCATCTTCGAGGGCGGAACCCTGCTCACAATGAACGAGCATCAGCCCACCGCCGAGGCGCTGGCCCTCCAGGACGGCCACATCCTCGCCGTGGGCACCCGCGCCGAGGTCCTCGCGCTCCGCGGCCCCGATACGGAGGTCATCCCCCTCCAGGGCGGCACGGTGATTCCCGCCGTCGTCGACAAGCTGTCGAACAACAACAACAACGCGGAAGAAGAGGAGCCGGACCCCCAGGGCACCCTCGCACCGGGCCAGCGCGCCAACTTCGTCGTCCTCTCCGGCAACCCGCTCGTCGTGACGCCCCGCGCCCGCGAGGACCTGCGCGTGCTGCACGTCGTCAAGGACGGCCGCAGCCTCTACTTCGCGGACACGCCACCCACGCGCGAGAAGAAGGACGAAGAGCCCTTCAACGAGGCCCTCTTCCTCGACGAGAGCGGCTGGCTCGTCTGAGCCACCCGCACGCGGCCGCCCCGAGCAACTGTCCGCGACAGAGCACCTCGGGGCGCCAGGCGGGTGGGACCGCACCCAGTCCCGCGTGGGCTATCTGAAAGTTCCGGCGATGTACTCCAGGGGTGACTTCCTCCCACTCCCGGCGTTCTGCGATGGTGGGTGGGAACCCGCACCGGAGAGCCTCATGCTCCGCCGCCTTGGCCCCGCGTTCTTCCTCGGAACCCTGCTGCTCGGGGGTGCCTGCAAGAAGTCACAGGACCCCGCGCCCGCGACTCCGCCGGCGCCCCCTCCCTCCGCGGAGCCCGCGCCCACGTTCGCGCTCTCGCTCCTGCAGGACGCAGCTCCCTCGGGCTGTACCTGGATACGCCAGGACGCCACGGGCATACGCAAGGCCCTGGCCACCGTGGATGCCCCCTGCGAGCGACTGGGCCTGGCCTGGGGCCCGGACGGCAAGCAGGGCGCACTGGTGGACCGGGGCAGCGGCACGCTGCCGCCGCGCGCCTGGAAGGTGGACTTCGACGCACCCCAGGGCCTCGTCCCGCTCGCACTCCCCGACGAGGGCCATACGGACTCACTCGGCTTTGACGCACAGGGCCGTGTCGTCGCGCTCGTGTCCCAGTTGGAGGGACTGACGCGCAAGGAGGAGCGCGGCGAGGAGGTCTTCGTCGTGGACGGCCGCCGGCTGCCGGTGCCGGAAGAGACGGAGGGCAGCCCGGCGGGTCTTGCTCACGCGTACCGCCGCGAGGGCGAGACGTGGAAGCGAATCGAATCCGTGGCGACAGTGTACGAGCGGGAGGACGCGCCGGGCACGACGGCGCTGGCCACCGCGAGCCAGCTGGTGTCCTCGACGTTCGGCGCGGACCCGGATGCGCCCGTGGCGACGGAGCTGACCGAGGACAGCGAGGCGGCGCGCCTGGACGCGGTGGTGAAGGACAAGGGCCACACCGAGTACGGCGCCTGGGTCGCCCTGGAGACGCACGGCGGCCCGCTGTACGCGTGGCGGGCGGCGCGCGAGCTGCCGGTGCTGATGCCGCCGCTGCGCTGGGAGGCGAATGATCGCCTCTCCGAGCCGGAGGCCCTGTCGCTGGAGCCCACGTCGGTGGTGGAGCTGCGCGTGCGGGGCGCCCTGCTGCTCGTGGCGTCGGACCACAGCGCGCGCATCTACGACGCGCGGAGCAAGAAGCGCCTCGCCCAGTTCGACGGCGTGCATGGCGCGCGGTTCTGGCCCAAGCAGCGCACCGTCACCGCGGCCCTCCCTTCCTCGGGGACGTCCGCCGGGCAGTAGCGTCCGGCTGGAGGGCAAGCAGGCCCTCGGGCGGCGGCCAGACAAGCAAGCCAACCCTCGCGCTCATGCCCATCCCTTCGAGGATGCATGAGCGCGCCCGGCAACGCCACCTCGCCCCGGGACACGATGAGCGGCACGAGTCCCCGCCGGACGCCGGCTCAAGGCACTGAAGCCTACGGAGACCGCATCAGCGTCGCCATCATCGCGGCGTAGCCGCCCACGCCCAGGCAGCAGGTGGCGATGGGCACGAACAGCGCGCCGAAGGCGGCCTGTCCCCAGCCCACGCGGTGCAGCTTCTGATACGCGGCCACCCGCACGCCGGCGCTCCAGAAGGGCATCACATACATGCCGCAGAAGGGCACCAGGCCTATCAGGTAGACGCCCTGGGACAGGGCATGTCCGCGCAGCGTCGCCGAGAAGGTGCTCGGCGCGCCCGCCATCCGCAGCACCAGGTGGTCCAGCGCGGAGGCCACCAGCGTGACTCCCGCGCTCAAGAGGGGCATCAGCACCACCCAGAGGACGAGGAAGAACACGACGGCGCCCCGGAAGAAGCTGGGGCCCGGCTCGTCCAGCCCCCGGGACGCGAGGTCCTCATAGGGAACCACCAGCAAGACAGCGCCATAGAGGAGCGTGGTGACGAAGTAGCCGACGAACGCCGTGAGCAGCGCGAAGAGGAGCGAGCTGCCCACGCTCCCCTCCGGTGACATCCGCCCGAACGTCGCACCCGGACGCAGCATCACGTCCACGCACGTCTTCCAGAACGCCTTCGCCCAGCCCAGCTCCGCGCGCTCGTCCCACGCGAGCGGCGAGTACGGCGAGCGCTCATGGCACCCCGCGCAGACCAGCTCGCCGCGAGGCCCTTCGTGCAGACACTGCGAGCACGCGAACGCACCACAGCGCGTGCACGCATGAAAGCTCATCCACTCCGGATGGATGGCGCAGACGGCCACCTGCGAATCGGCGGGAGGAGCGACCAGGAGGGAGGCGCCACACGCCGCGCAGCGCCGAGCGCCGGGTGCGAAGGGGGCCTGACAGAAGGGACACGGGATGCCGGACACGCGAGGCATCCTCGCACAGTCCTCCCGAACGGCCTCGACTCAGAGCGTCTGGCGCGGGCGCACGAGCCCGTGGTCATCCGGCACGGGACCCGAGCCACGGTCCACGCCTGCCCGGTTGGCTGGCGGCTCGGAGGAGGAAGGCTCTGGCCGGGCCTCGCGCGCGCGACGGGCCTGTCTCAGGGCCGCCTTCGCCTCCACCTTGTGGCCCTGGGCCTTCTCCCGCTTCGCCAGCGCCTCCCACAGCTCGGGGGACTCCGGGTGCAGCGCCACCCCCGCGCGCAGCAGCCCCAGCCCCACGCGCGGCGGCGCCTCCGCGTCCATCACCACGCGCTTGAGGAACGCCAACGGCGCCAGGGACACCGCGCCCTGCGGCGTCGCCAGGGCTTCCTGAAGCTGAGCCAGCACCTCTTCATCCCGCTTCACCGTGAGCAGCGCCTGGGACAGCGCCCACCGCGCGTCCACGCTCTTGGGCTGAAGCTCCACCGCCCGCTCCAGCCAGCGCACGCGATTCGCGGCCTGCTTGCGCCAGGCGAAGCCATCCGCGATGCGCAGCAGCTCGTCCGAGTAGTCCGGCCGCACGTCCGGCGACAGCGCCGCCGCCTTCTTCAGCGTGGGCCAGTGCGAGTCCGGGTGCTGCTCCTCGTCCAGCCGCAGGCGGAGCAGCGCCGGCACCTCCGCGCGCTTCCACCCGGCGACGAAGCGCAGCAAGTCTCCGCGCAGCGGCTCGCCGAAGCGCTCCGTGTCCGGCACGCCCTGCGCTTCACACGCCGCCAGGTAGTCCGCGAAGAACGACAGCGGCCCCTCCGCCGGGTACGCCAGCAGCCGCTCCGGGCCGTGGGCCTTCTCCAGCGTGCGCGCCATTCGCGCGCCCACGCGGATGAAGACGGAGCCCAGCTTCGGGTCATGCCCGCTCCGGATGCGCTCCAGCGCGGCCCTCGAGTCCTTGCCGATGAGCTTGCGGTCCAAGAGCTCCGACACGCGCGCGAAGGCGCCCGTCGGGTCCTCATCCGGCGGCAGCGTGCCCGGCCCGCGCGTGGCCCACAGGTGGTACGCCAGGCCATAGCTGGCGATGCGGCCCAGGCCCTCGTACACCACCGAGTCCACCGGGTCCGTGAAGTGCGCGTCCCTGCGCGTGACGCCGCCCTCCAGCACACCCTCCATCAACCGGATGGACAGGCGCCGCAGCCGCTTCGCCTCGCCCTCGATGTTGGTGGCCAGCGCAATCACCGTGTCCTCGGCGGGGAACATCACCAGCAGCGTCGTCGTCTCCGGCTGCCCGCCCGCGTGCGCCACCAGGTAGTGGCCGCGCAAGGGGTAGGTGGCGAAGCCCATGCCGTAGTCCGTGAGGCGCCCGTCGCGCGTGGCCATGGACGCCTGCATCTTCCCCATGGTGTCGCGCTTCACCAGCCGATGGGCCACCACCGCGCGGCCAAAGCCGAGCATGTCCCCCACCGTGGCCCTCGTCCCACCGCCACCGAAGCGACTGGACACGTCCAGGAAGCGCGAGGGCTTCAGCACGCCGTCCTTCACGCGGTAGCCCACCGCCTGGTGCTCGTCGCGCGTCGCGGTGATGTCCAGGTCCGCGTGCTCCATGCCCGCGGGCTGGAAGACATTCTCGCGCAGGTAGTCGCGGTAGGACTTCCCCGACGCGGCCTCCACCGCCGCGCCCAGCAGGTTGTAGCCCCAGGTGCTGTACAGGTAGCGGGTGCGCGGCTCGAAGGCCAACGGCTTCTCGGAGAACGCGGAGATGGCCTCGCCCGTGCTCACCGGCTTCACGTTGTTGCTGGAGGCCACCCCGTCATACGTGGGCACCCCGCTCAGGTGCCCCAGCAGGTCCTTCACCGTGACGGTCCACTGCTTCGCCGGGTAGCCCGGCACCAGCGTGTGGATGTCCGCGTCCAAATCCAGCTTCCCCTGCTCCACCAACTGCAACACGGCGATGGCGGTGAAGGACTTGGTGACGGACGCCATGCGGTACGTCGTGCGCGGCGTCGCCGGCAGGCGCCTGGCCAAATCCCTCAGGCCATAGCCACACACCCAGCGCTGGGCCCCGCGCGTGACACCCACCGTCAGCCCCGCGACGGGCCCCTGGGACAGCTCCGCGCGGACGATGGCGTCCAGCGCCTGCGTCACCTCGGGAGCAAACTCGCGAGGGCCGTCGACGGCCTCCGCGTTGACGGGCTCGCACACCGGGGTGAGGCGCGGCGCGGACAGCGCCGGAGTCGCGAGCAACCACAGCGCGGCGAAGAGCCACCTGGGCTTCATCATGGCGCGGCCTCCACCGTCGACGTGGGCGGGCTTCCGGCGGCGGGCGTCAGCGCGGCCACGCGACGAGAGGCCGGCGGCGTCTCCACCCAGGCGCGCAGCAGCGCGTCCGTCACCAGGTGCCCCAGCACGTCCAGCCCCCGGCCGCGCGGGTGCACCAGGTCCTCGTGCATGAAGCCGGACTGGTGGAAGCGTGACAGCGAGCCCTTGCCGCCCATGGCCGCGTAGAGGTTGAAGAAGGCGCACCCTTCCGCCTGCGTCACCTGGCGCTCCGCGTCGACGACGGCCTCCAGGAAGGGGCGCTGCGTGAAGGCCTTGCCCTGGTCCTTCGAGTCCCGCACCGCGTCCATGGGCCCCACCACCAGACAGGCACTGTTCGGCGCCGCCGCACGCGCGCGACGCAGCAGCGCGCCCAGGTCCGTGCGCAGCGTCTCCAAGTCCGTGCGCTTCCACTCCAGGCGCTTGGACTCGTTGCCGCCCAGGAAGAAGACCAGCAGCCGGGGCTCGCGCTCCGCGAGCTGCGAGCGCAGCGCCGCGTCATCCAGGCGCGCATAGAGGCTCGCATCCGCGGACGGCACCCCGAGCATGTCCAGGACGATGCCGGGCCGCGCCTGCTGCAACACCACGCCCTGCACCACCGCGCCCTTCGCCTCGGCGACGATGTCCACCGACGTCGTGCCCGGGGGCAGCTCGAAGCGCGTGGCCCTGGACTCGCCGCTTCCCTCGGGCTCCGTCCGCGCCAGCACCGTGTCTCCACTCAGCACCGTGAGCGCGCCGCCCTTCGGGACGTCCAGCCACCACAGGGTGCCGCGCGGCTCGCCCTCCAGCTTGAAGCGGCTGCGCGCCTTGGCCACGGTGGCCACGTGGTACACGCCGGTGATGCCGAACGGGTGCGGGGGCTTGCGCAGCTCGCCCAGCGTGCGGGGCTCCCACCCGCCCTTGCTGTAGCCGGTGCGTCCGCGCCCACCGTAGGGCGCCATCCGGTCCACCAGCAGCACGCCCCGGCCCGCCGCGCCGAAGCCCGCGCCCAAATCATCCCGGAGGATGTCCACGATTCGGTCCCCCGCGATGAGCGAGTTGCCGAAGGCCTCGATGACGGTGGGCCCCGTCGCCGTGCCGGAGGACAGCGCATCCAGCGACTCGAAGAAGGGCGCCAGCGCGGTGCGCTCGCACCCCGTGCCCGCGGGCGCCACGCACGGGTCATCCACCTTCGCCCCGGGCGCACCCAGCTTCACCGCCAGCGCCTGCGTCGCGCGCGTACGCTCCGTGGGCTCCGGCGCCACCCGACGTGAGGCGGGCTCGGGGGCGGTCGGGACGTCTGGCACGGACCGCGCCACCGCCGCCGCCGGAGGGGCCGTGACGGGCTCCGGAGCAGCGGTGAGGGGGCGGACCTCGGAACCAATTTCACAGGCGGCCAAGAGGCCACAGCAGACCAGGACGTGGAACACGGCCCGCCGTCCACCCCACCCGACTTCCGAATGCGTCATGCGGCGTGCAGCGTAGACGAACTCTTCCGCCCGCGCATTTTCCCGGCACGCCAGCCTCCCTGCTCCTCGGGGGAGCGCCGGGCGGAGACACGCTCGCACCTTGCCTCCTGGTTTCCCGCAACCCTGCGACACCCAGGGCCTCCGACTGGGCGGACATGCGAAATCCAGGGTCCACCCGTCAACACCTTCACTTCACTTGGGACGCGGCATCCCCAGATTAGTCGTCACCCAATATGGAGAATGCGAAGAACAAGGTAGCGACCTGGACGAGGTTCCATCGCAAATTCGGCGGTCATGTACGCGAGCTTCGTAACAACCGCGCGCTCACCCAGGAGGCGCTCGCGGAGCGGTGCGACCTCTCGGTGGACGCCATCCGCCGCATCGAACGCGGAGCGTTTTCGCCGTCCCTGGATACGCTCGGCAAGCTGACGACAGGCCTGGACGTGTCGCTCAAGACGCTCTTCAACGGCTTCGAGCAGGGACGCACCGAAGAAGTGGCGGAGATCTGCGACTTCCTTTCCGGCCTCTCTGGCCATGAGGTGAAGCTCGCCTGGAGGGTGCTCCAGGCCATGTTCGAGGAAACCTGAGGACCTCTTCTGCCGGTGCGAACCGGCAGATGTTCCCTGTACCTCGCAGCCACGCTGTCCTACGGGAGACCTCTCATGCCAGGTGCCTCCGAAGGAACCCTTCTCGTCGTGGAGGATGACGCGGACCTGCGTGCCTCCGTTGTCGACGTCCTCACGAGCGCCGGCTATCGCAGCGCCGTCGCGAAGGACGGACTGGAGGCGCTCACCTGGCTGGAGGTGCACGGGCGGCCCGCGCTGGTGCTGCTGGACATGGAGATGCCTCGCATGGATGGACGGGCCTTCCTGGAGCGCATCACCCGCCACCCCGCATGGGTCGGGCTGACCGTGGTGGCCCTGACGTCCCGCCAGGTGCACCATCCGGCCGTGCTCGACACCCTGCTCAAGCCCTTCGACGGGCACGCCCTCCTGGAGCACGTGCCCCACTGGCTGCGCCACTCGCGCCCGCCCGGAAAGCCCTGAAGCACGATTCCATTGCGCACAATGGACCTGGGCCGCATGTTGTGGGGAGGAACCGCCATGCCCCAGCCCAAGAAGCGTGTCGACGCGCTCCACCTCGACGAGCAGCTGTGCTTCACCCTCTATTCGACGGTGCACCTGCTCAACCGGACGTACCGGCCGCTGCTGGAGAAGCTGGGCCTCACCTATCCCCAGTACCTGGCGATGATGGTGCTGTGGGAGGAGGACGACGTCACGGTGAAGGCGCTGGGGGAGCGGTTGCTGTTGGACTCGGGGACGCTGACGCCGCTGCTCAAGCGGCTGGAGGCGGCGGGGCTCGTCAAGCGCGAGCGGGACGTGCTGGACGAGCGCCAGGTGCGCATCCGGCTGACGACCACGGGCCGCGCGCTGCGCTCGAAGGCGGAGTGCGTGCCCGTGTCCATCCTGGAGGCGTCGGGGACCTCCCTGGAGGAGCTGCGGGACGTGAAGGCCCGCGTCCTCGCCATCCGCGAGGCGTTGAGCGCGCGGCTGGAAGAGGAGCCCCCTCTCCCGCCCGCGAGCAAGCGCCGCAAGTCGGGGTAGCTACACCTGCGTCTTGAGGACGTCCTTCAGCCCGTTGGTGCCCTTCTCGACGATTCGGCTCACCAGGTCCAACACCTGCGCGTAGCGGTACATGGACGCCTGGAGCGACAGCAGCTCCGCGTTGGAGTAGCGCGAGCCGGAGGACGCGGACCGGATGATGTGGTCCAGCACGCGCTGGCCCTGCTCCAGCTCCTGGACGAAGCGGGAGATGCCGTTGAGCACCGTCCCGTCCATCCTCGCCACCGGGGGCACCACTCCGACGGAGGCGACCTCCTGCGGAGCACTCGGGCTCGGGACGTGACTTGCCTTGTCCGCGAGGACGCCATCGAACCGGGAGGCCTCGAACTTCTCGGCCGCGACACGCGTGGGAGGCGGCGCGGAGTGCAGCGGAAGTGACATGGGTGCGGCGGACAGCGGGCTCGTCATGGGATGAGGTCCCCTCAGGGTGCGGAGCAAGGCGCCAATCGCGAGTATCCGCGCCAGGGCTGACAGCCTCCTGGCACGGCGCACGAGCCCATCCTCCGGAGTCGCCCCACGCTGGAGCGCGGGTCATCCCCCCACGTCACGCACGCTGAATCCGTGTACCCCACGCCTTCAGGCGCTCGATGACGTGGGCCGAGTCTAACACTCCCTCGGGCGAATAAAGTCCGGGCCCGACGGGCGCGCCGCCCACGAGCCCCACCAGGCGCTCCACCGCGAGCGCAACGCCCCGTCCGCTCAGCTCCGAGTGAACATCCCCATCAACGAGCGTGTGACGGACGTGCGTCATCGTCCCGTCCGGCAGCTCACCGGTCAGCTCGATGACGACCTCATGGCCTGGTCCCTCGCCGGGCTTCCGGCTGGACGCGGCCCGCATCGCGAAGTCGAGCCGCACCGTGCTCGCGTCCGTCACCGCCGCGAGCGTGGCCACGTCCAGCAGGGGATAGGCGCGGCCTTTCCACTGCGTGCCATCCGCGCCCTGGAAGGTCCGCGTCACGTCCTCCTCCTCGGTGGCCCAGAGGAACTTCCCGTCCTTGCGAATCAGCGGGCTGGGCACGCCCTTCGTCAGGCGCTCCATGTCCCCGTTGGCGGCCGGACCTCCCACGTCCTCCTCGTCGAAGACGGCGCCAATCTGGATGGCGTGGACCTTCTTCAGCTCGCGCGCGAACTGGAGGGTGGCCAGGGCCACGGTGCCGCCCAGGAAGTGTCCCAGGAAGAGCACGGGCGCCGCCGTGGGCTGTTGGATGTGGAGGGCGACCTCCGGGCCGATGTCGAAGACGAAGTCGGAGAAGGAGACGTACGGCATGCCCTTTCCCTGCGCGTACTTCATCGAGCGCAGGGAGTCGTCCTTGAGCAGCACCACCATGGCGCTGAAGGCGGCGTCCGGTGGCAGCCCCAGGTCCTCGCGCTCCAGGTCGATGCGCACGGCCTCCGCGTGGCCCAGCTCCCGCGCGAGCGCCGCGGCCTTTTTCACATCACGTCCTCCGATTCGGAGGGCCAGCTCCGGGTGCAGCTCGCGCAGGGCCTTCACGGCGCGGCGTCCGACGACGCCGGAGCCACCGATGACGAGGACGGGCTTCAGGTTCGATGCATTCATGTGGGGACTCCTGTGGGGAGATGATGAGGGGACGTCATGCGCGACGAAGCCGGGTGCCGGACTCCTGGAGTCGGCGCAGCAGGTACTCCGGCTCGATGAGGACATGGGGGAGGTAGAGCCCCGGTGCGACGGGCGCGCCTCCCGCGAGGCCGAGCAACCGCTCGACGCCCACGGCCACGCCCACCGCCGTCATCGGAGCCTGTCCCTCCGGGTGCATCAACTCGTGACGCACGAGCGTCCGGGTGCCGTCGTGCAGCGTGCCTTCGAGCTCGAAGATGATTTCGGTGGAGAAGGGCTCGCCACGGCGGCGCGGCGCGGAGGTGCCGACGGCGACATCGAAGCGGATGGACTTCGCCTGCGTCGCGGCGGCGAGGCTCGCGGGGTCCATCATCGAGTACGCCTGCCCCTGGACGTCCTGCCCTCCTCCGTCGCGGAAGGTGCGCAGCGCCGCGTCGCCTCCCACCCAGCGCCACTGTCCATTCTCCAGGATGAGGTTGTTGGGCGTGGCCTTCGACTGCCGCTCCAGGTCCGCGTACGCGGCGGCCCCGCCCACGTCCTGCTCGTCGAGCACGGCGCCGATGGCGATGGACTCCAGCGCCCGGAACTCCCGGGCGAACTGGAGCACGGGCAGCGTGGCGGCACCCACCAGCCAGGTGCTTCCCAGGAGGATGGGCGAGCGCGTGGGCTGGTGCATGTGGAGGGCGACCTCGGGAGCGACCTCGAACAAGCTCGTGGAGATGCCCAGGTACGGCAGCCCGTGCGCCTGCGCGTACCGCAGCGAGTTCAGCGTGTCGTCCTTCACGAACAGGACGACGGCGCTGTAGGCGCGGCTCGAGGGCTGGCCCAAATCAGGCCGCGACAGGTCCACCGTCGCCGCGTCGGCGAGGCCGACCTCGCGGGCCACCGCCTGGGCGCGGGACAAGTCCCGGCCGCCAATCGTGAGCGGCAGGTCCGGTTGCAGCCGACGCAGGGCCTTGGCGGCCAGGGCGCCGACGACGCCCGAGCCACCAATGATGAGGACGGGTTTCCGAGGGTTCGAAGACATGACGGGTGCGCTCCCCTGCCCCGAGAGGCAGTGGTTGAGGGTGCCGGAGGGCCGGCGGGAAATGGCGCTGCGTTGACCCTACTTAAAGTAAGTTACTAAAAGTAGGTTCGCCACGATTTCGACGACGAGGGGTCAGGTTGCGCGTCCGCGTCGAGGCGGCTAAGCCCCAAGGGTGCCGCCGCGACGTCCCATGAGTGAACCCGCCCCCAAGAAGCTTCCCAAGGCCCAGCGACGCGAGCAGTTGCTCGACGTGGCGATGGCGGTGGTGAGGGAGGAAGGCACGGACGCGCTGACGCTCGCCCACCTGGCCGAGCGCGCGGGCGTCAGCAAGCCCATCCCCTACGAGCACTTCCAGTCACGCGCCGGGCTGCTGATGGCGCTGTATGAGCGCATCGACGCCGCGCAGCTCGCTGAGTTCGAGGAGGCGCTCCAGCGCACGCGACGCAAGCTGGAGGACGTCGCCAAGGTGATGAGCGGCTCGTACATGCACTGCTACCTGACCATCGGTCCCGAGCAGCACGCCATCTCCGCCGCGCTCAAGGGCGACGGGCAGATGGAAACCTTCTATCAAACGATTCTGGACCGCTACGTGGACCTCTACCGGGACGCGCTCGCGCCCTACTGCGAGCTGCCGAAGGAGACCCTGCGCCTGCGCTGCGTGGGCATCATCGGCGCGGCGGAGGCCATCTCACGCGACATGCTCCGGGGCGCCATCTCGGAGAGCACCGCCGCAACGACGCTGAGCTCGCTCATCGTCTCCTGGCTGTCGGCGCGCAAGTAGGGCCCGGCCCGCCACGCGTGCAACGCCCGCGTCGATGTGATGCAGTCACGCGGTGCTCGACAGCGTCACCATCGACCAGCTCCGGACGCTCCGCGCGGTGGCCGAGGAAGGCAGCTTCTCCGCGGCGGCCCGGCGCCTGGGCCAGGGACAACCCGCCGTCAGTCAGGCCATGCAGCGGCTGGAGAAGCAGCTGGGCCTGCGCCTCTTCGACCGCAGCAGTCGCGTCCCCCGCCTGACGATGAAGGGTGAGGCCGTGGTCGCCGCCGCGCAGCGCCTGCATGACGACCTCTCGACGTTCCAGACCGTGGTCGGCCGCCTCAAGAGCGGCGAGGAGACCAAGCTCGCGCTCGTCGTCGACGCCATGTTCCCCACGCCCGCGCTGCTGTCCTTCGTGAAGGAGCTGGCGCAGGCGCACCCGGAGGTGGAGCTGACGCTGGAGGTGGAGCTGCTCTCCGCCGTGACGGAGCGCCTGCGCGAGCTCAAGGCCACGCTCGGAATCGCCGGCGCGGACCTGGACCTCACCGGCCTGGAGCAGCGCCCCATCGCCCTCCTGCGCATGCTCCCCGTCGCCGCGCCGTCACACCCTCTGGCGGCGGTGAAGGGCGTCATCACCGACGAGCACCTCGCCACCACCACGCAGCTCATCCTCAGTGAGCGCCTGCCCTCCGGGAAGACAGGCACGGCGGACCGCGGCGTCTTCTCGGCGAAGAGCTGGCGCGTGGCGGACCTGATGACGAAACATGCCCTCATCCTCGGTGGACTCGGCTGGGGCCATGAGCCCGAGCACCTGGTGAGCGAAGACCTGGCGGCGGGGAGGCTGGTGCGTCTGCGGCTCGCCGCCTACGAGGGCGGGCCTCCGCCCCAACGGCCCCTCGCCCTGGTGCGCCGCAAGGGCACGCCGCTGGGCCCGGTGGCGACGTGGGCCTCGAACCGGCTCACCTCACTCTGCCAGCTCGCGCTCGCGGACCATCACACGACGTGATGATAAGCATCATGCGCGGGAGCGATTTACACACCCGCTCTGGCCCTTACGTTCTGTGTCATGAGCACCACGACCCAGACACTCAATCCCCCCATCGTTCCCCACGCGCTTCCCCGTGCGCGGACGCTCGAGAGCGTCCACGGCGGCGGGCCCTTCCACTGGGTCGGTGACGGCTTCCGCGTCAAGACGCTCGTCCCCAGCGGAGGCGTGTCCCAGGAGCGCGTCAGCCCCTTCCTTCTCTTGGACCACCATCCGCCGCATCACTACCCGCCCCTCGCGAAGGGTCAGCGGGGCGTCGGCTGGCATCCGCATCGCGGCTTTGAAACGGTCACGCTCGCGTTCGAAGGGAACGTCGCGCATCGAGACAACGCGGGCCACTCGGGCGTCATCGGCCCGGGCGACGTGCAATGGATGACGGCGGCGTCCGGCATCCTCCACGAGGAGTACCATGAGCATGCCTTCTCCCGACGCGGTGGCGTCTTCGAGATGCTTCAAATCTGGGTGAACCTGCCTCGCGCTCACAAGCGGGCCGCGCCGGGCTACCAGCCCATCACCGCGACCCAGATTCCCACCGTCCCCGTCGAAGGCGGCACGGTGCGAGTCATCGCGGGTGCCTTCAACGACACCCGGGGCCCGGCGAAGACCTTCACGCCCATCTCCCTGCTCGACGTGCGGCTGCGCGCGGGGACGGACCTCCAGGTTCCGCTGCCGAAGCACCACAACACCATCGTCCTCATCGCCTCCGGCCGCGTGTCGTCCGGTGGTGAGACGGCCACCGAGGGGGAGCTCGCCCTCTTCGCCAACGACGGCGAGCTCCTGTCCCTGCGTGCCGAAGCGGACACGCACTTCATCATCCTCGCGGGTGAGCCCCTCCGCGAGCCCATCGTCCACCTGGGCCCGTTCGTCATGAACAGCCAGCGCGAAGTGCTGCAGGCCATTCACGACTTCGAGTCCGGCGGCTTCGGCGAAGTCCCCGAGGACGCCCCCGTCGCCACCTCGTGACGGAGCGGGACGAAAAACACGCTGACGCCCTCTGGACCACCGGGTCCAGCGGGTGTCAGCGGCTCCGGGAGCGGCGCGCGGGGCCCGACGTTGGGGCCTTCGCGCGCGACTCCGCGCGAGTCGGCGGCATGTCCTTCAGCACCTCGAACAGCAACTGCCGGAAGTAGCGCGAGCCGGGGTCCGCGTCCGTACGGGTGTGCCACATGAGCGACATCGTCATGGGCGCGGGAGCGGGCACGAACTGCAACCGCTTCAGCGGAAGCATGGCGCAGAGGACCTCCGCCGTGCGTCCCGGCATGCCCGCGATGTAGTCCGTGCGCGTCGCGGCCATGCCCGCGGCGATGAAGTGGGAGACGGCGAGCGCCGAGCTGTACTCCAGGCCGTTGTCCTTGCGGAACCGCTCGAACATGGAGCGCCCCACACCAGGACGGCCCTGGGTGATGACGATGTCGATGTGCTTGCAGGCGTTGAACGCCTCCCGCGTCAGCACCGTCCCGTGGATGAGCGGGTGGTCCTTTCGGACGACGAAGGCCACCTCTTCCAGGTAGAGGTCCTCCACGCAGAAGCCCTCCCGTGTGGCCACCAGCCGGGGCCCCAGCGCGACGTCCACCTCACCCGTCGCCATTCCATCCGACGCGACGAGGAAGTCGATGCTCACCACGCGCAGCTGCGCCCGCGGCATGCGGCGCGCGAAGGCCTCCACGACTCGGGGCACGTCGCAGACGTCCTGGTTGTCACCGCAGGCCAGCGTGAAGCGGCGCGTGCTCTCCTCCGGCTGGAAGCGCTGACCATCCACGGCCACCTGGAGCTGCGACACCGCGTTGACGAGCAGCGGCCTCAGCTCCTCGCAGCGAGGCGTGGGCACCAGCCCCTTCCCCTGCCGCACCAGCAGCGGGTCTCCCAACAACTCCCGAAGCCGCGCCAGCGCGTTGCTCACCGCCGACTGCGTGACATGGAGCTGCCGCGCCGCGCCCGTGGCGCTCCCCGTCTCCAGCACCGCGTGCAGCACGAGGAACAGGTTGAGGTCGATGGCCGAGAGATTCATGGCGGGGCTGGCATACCGCACCCGCCCTCACCGGAACACCGGCCCGCCGCGCTCAGGAGCGCTGCGCGCCCGAGAGCATGGCCGCCACCTGGGGGTCCAGGCGGAACGACTCGAAGAAGCCCTCCGCGTCCTGGGGCGGCTTGCCCTCCGGGTGCAAGAGGAGCTGCTGATAGAGCCGGGGGCCCACCAGGTAGAAGCGGCCTCGCAGCCGGCGCGGCCCGGAGACGCCCTCCACCTCCCAGCCCGGGAAGCCCTCCAGCGTCAGCGGCTTCGAGGAGACGCCCGTGGCACCCAGGGCCTCCAGCGCGCCCAGGCTGGCGCGGGAGACGACGTCGCTCGGCTTCGCCTGCGACACCGCCGCCGGGGGGAAGTCCGTGTACGAGACGTAGTACGCCGTGTCCGACTCCGGACGGACGGCGATGAACGTGTGGAGTGTCACCTCGCCCACATCTGTCACCTGGGAGCGGCGCTCCTCGCTCACCGGCCCGGGCAGCGCGACGGAGAAGCCACCTTCCGTGGACTGGACGACAGAGGAGGGGGCGGAGGCAGGCTTCGCGGCCTGGGCCTCGGGCGCCGGCTGGCGGGAGGCACACGCCCCCAGTCCCCCCACGGACAGCAGGATGGCGAGCGGCGCGACTCGGCGCGAAATCTTCATGTTCCAGGCGACTCCTGTCATGGAGCCCGGAAGGTACGTCCGACGCCTCCCTGGCGCACCCAGACTCTCCGACGGAAGCACGAGACGCAACGCTTTGCGTCTAGTGCAGGGCGTCCGGAGGCACCGGAGTCCCCTCGTCCCGAGACTCCACGGCGCCCCCCGAGTTGGCGATGGCCAGCCGGACGCGGAACGTCGAGCCCGCGCCGGGAGTGCTCTCCACCTCGATGTGCCCGCCATGGGCCTCGACGATGCGCCGCGCGACGGACAACCCCAACCCCACGCCCGGCGCGCGCTTGCTCCGGGCATCCCCCAGCCGCTGGAAGGGGGCGAACAGCATGCTCTTCTCGTCCTCGGTGATGCCCACGCCCTGGTCCTTCACGAACAGGAGCACGTCGTCCGCCTCGCGGCGCACCCCCACCTCCACGCGACTGCCGGACGGCGAGTACTTCAGCGCGTTGCTGACCAGGTTGGCCATCACCTGCTCCAGCCGGTCCGGGTCCCCGCGCACCAGCAGGGGCGTCTCCGGCACGTCGAGCTGCAACACGTGTCCACTGTCGCTGGAGCGGTACAGCTCCACCACGTTCCGCGCCAGCTCGCGCGAGTCGCGCACCTCCGGCCGCAGCTCCAGCTTGCCCGCTTCAATCCGGGTGGAGTCGAGCAAGTCACCCACCATCCGGTCCAACCGCTCCACCTGCCGTCCCACCAGCGCCAGCGTGCGCTGCATGCGCTCCGGCGTGAGCTGCGCGCGGCTGCGCTCGGTGAGCGCGGTGGACAGCTTCAGCGCGGACAGCGGGTTGCGCAGCTCATGCGCCACGCCCGCGAGGAAGGCCAGCTGCTGCTCCTGCTGGTGCGTGAGGCTGTTGGCCATCTCGTTGAAGGTGCGCGCCATGTCACGCAGCTCCGTGGGCCCCGCCACCGGAGCGCGGGTGCGCTTGCGACCCCCGCCGAAGCGGCGCATGGCCTGACTGATATCGCGCAGGGGCTGCCAGGCGACGCGGCGCAACAGGAACGTCCCCGTCACCAGGCTCACCAGCAGCAGGCCGCACAGCACCAGCCCCACGGCGTTGCCCATCCGGTTGAGGTCCGCCGAGGACTCCCGTGCCATCCGGGCCTCCTCGACGTTGAACTGGACCAGCCGCTCCAAGGAGTCCAGCGCGTCATCCAGCGCGGGGATGACCCGCTGGGTGCGCTGTCGCAGGGGCAGCCGGGCGGCCTCGCGCTGGGCGGTGACATACTCGGTGAAATGCTGGTTCACCTCCTGGATGAGCGCGAGCTCGGCGGGCCCGAAGGCACTGCGATTGAGCCCGTCCAGCAACCGGGGGAACGAGGCCTCGATGCTCTCGGTCGTCCTGCCCCGGATGAACCCCGACGGCGTCTCCACCGGCCCCGTCACGCCGCTGAGCCGGAAGTGGATGAGCAGGTCGATTTCCAGCTCCTCCGCCAGATGGAGTCCCTCCACGGAGTTGCCGAGCGTGTTCGCCGAGTGATTCTGCGCGTTCGTCAGGACGATGAGCGCGGTGGCGGCCACGAGCGTCAGCAGGGCGAGGCCACCCATGATGGCGGCGAGCCAGGCGCGCAGACTCATGTCGCCTCCGAGCGCGGCGGAAGGGCTCCACGAAGGACCTGGCGCTGGGCGGGGAATCTCACGGCGGCGACCTCGCTGAAGCCGGGGGCGGATGTGGATGGGAAGCCCCCTTCATGACTGGAGGAACAAGGACTGGACGATGGGGATTCGCCGAGTGGACAGCAACCGGGCGTGGTGGGGGGTTCCCCGCACGGCATCAGCACCGGCAGAGGGCAATCGTGCTAGGGAAGGTCGGACGTGGCGGGCGAGCGTGAGCTCCCCTGGCTGCGCGCGAGGCCACCATGGACATGCTCCCCCAGCCGGTACGTACCCTGAAGTTCGATGGTTTCTGGCGCTGGCTCCAGGAACACACCCAGTGCATCCTCCGGTGCGGCTCCGTCGACGCGATGCTGTACGACCACGACGACTTCCACTGGCTGCTCTTGGAGGAGGACCGTCAGCACATCATCCAGGTCCTCAAGGGCAAGGTGCTCGTGGGCGAGCTGGTGATTGCGGGCCGCGAGGTGACGGAGGTGAATGTGGCGCCGGACCCGGACTCGGGTACGCAGGGCCACTTCCTGGTGGAGCTGATGAGCGGGCCGAAGGAAGACCCGCAGGTCGTCTACCACTTCATCATGGCGCACGGCATCGACCCGGCGCCCGGCCACAAGGACCTCAAGCACTGAGCACGGTGCGCTCGATGAGCGCCACCGCGTCCCTGGCGCCCCCGGAGTACGTCTCCGGCGAGCGCGCGACGCGAGGGCCCACCAGCGCGGCGACTCGCTCCATCAGCTCCGCCTCGGTGCGCGCCAGCTCCTCTGGACGCAGCCGCACCGCCTGCCTGTCGTAGCGTCGGGCCCGCGCCAGGGCCACCAGCGGAGTGCCCGTCACGCGCGCCTCCTGCACGGTGTTGTACCCGCCCGCGCCCACCAGGATGTCCACCCCCGGCATCACCGCGAGCGCGGGCCACACGCGCACGGGCTGGAGCATGTTGCGCGCGCGCGCACCGGACCTGGCGGGGAACCAGGGCCCGGGAGGCGCCAGCCACCGCACTGGCGCCGACACCCCGAGCCGCTCCTGGAGCCGCGTGGCGATGGCGCCCGCCTCCGCCACCTCCTCCGCGTTGCCGCTGCCCATCACAGCCACCAGCGGCCGGGCATCCTCCGGGTCCACGCCGAGCTTCTGCCTCGCCTGTGCGCGGCCCATCCACTCGTCGCGCTCCAGGAGGAGCCAGGGCGCGGTGCGCACGGCGCGAGGGTGATGAGAGAAGGGCGCGTCCTCACCCGGGACGAGCAGCAGGTCGAAGTCCTCCACCGCCGCCGCGACGTTGAAGCGCTCCACGTACGTGGGATTCAAGTCCCGGTGCACCAGCACCTTGCCCATGCGCAGCCCGGGCAACAGCGGCGCCAGCTCCCCCGCGAGTCCGCGAGGGAAGGTGTCCACCACGAGGACCTCGGGACGCACGCCATCGAGCAGGCACTCCACCGCTTCGCGCACCGCGGGCTTGGCCAGGTCCGGGTTGAGCCGGTGAACGTGGGCTCCATCGCCCAGTACGTCCTCCAGCGGGACGTCCGGTGCGAACACGCTGTTCGTCACGACGGTGACGCGGTGTCCCCGTCGAGCCGCCACGCGCGCGAGTCCACAAGCACGGGTGAAGTGACCCATGCCTCCGCCCAACGCGTAGATGAGCCAGCGCGCGCCCATCAGCTTCCGCCCAGGTCCTCCTCGAAGGAGGCATCTTGCTCGTGCCGCAGGCTCTCGCCGTCGGCCTCGGTGAAGTCATGCGGATCCTTCGAGGAACCACGAGACCACGAGGAGCCCGAGCCGTAGTAGCCGTAGTCCTCGTAGTAGGAGCTCGCGTCGTCCGAGTCCTCGTGCGTCGAGCCGTCGTCCTCCGAGCCGTCGTCACCCGCGGCCGCGCAGCTCGTGCAGACGAGCGCTCCCTCCTGGTTCGACGAGAGGTGCGCGTCACAGACGCGCTTGCCGCAACGCGGGCACAGGGCACCCGCGGGCAGGCCGCACGCATGGGAGAACAGGAAGCCCGTGCTCACCTCGCAGCCGTCGGTGGAGAAAGGACTCATGGCGCGGACTCGGACGGCGGGGTCTGGAGTTGATGGAGCAGCGCCACGCGGAAGGGCAGGTCCAGCTTCTCGAAGGCGAGGCAGGCCACCGCGTCCGCGCGCACCAGCGACTTGGTGGCGAGCAGCGTCTTGCCGCCGGGCTCACGCAGGGACACCTTGCCCTCGCGCACCTTCACCCGGGCGACCTCGGTACCGGAGGCATCCTGGATGCGTGCGCCCTCGTCGTCCGACGACACGGTGTAGAGCAGCGCGCCCTTCGCGTCGGTGAGCCGCCAGCCGGCGCCCTGTCGCGCGAGGGTGTAGAGCACCTGCCGCTGCTCGCCATCTCGCACGGTGAGCGCGCCGCCCGCGGAGCCGACGATGTAGCCCAGCGCCGAGTCATCCGGGCCGGACACCTTGAGGGCGGTGCCCTTCCACTTGAAGCGGGCCAGCTCGCGGTCCTCGCCGTCCACCAGCTTGGCGCCGTCGTCCTTGGGCTTGAGGGAGAAGCGCTCGCGGTCGTCGGCGTCCTTGAACTTGAGCTTGCCCGGGAGGGGGACCTCGTCGCTCGCGGTGGCGGACTGCGTCTGGGAGGACGGGGCCTCGGAGCCTGAAGGACGCGAGCAGGCGGCGGTGACGAGGAGGCTCAGCAGGAGCGCGCGGAACATCATCGGGAGGCCCTCGCGGGGAGTTGCTTGCGCTGGGAGGTGGAGAAGTTGAGCACCTGGTAGAGGCTCAGCAGCATCATGAGACAGGTGCGCGTCGCATCCCGGCCGGGAGACTCGACGTGCTCAGCGGCCTCCCAGTCGGAGTCCATCCGGGCGCGCAGGCCGAGCCGGTCGTCGGACACGTCCAGCCTGGTGAGCGCGACCGTCGGAGGGAGCTTCACCGCCTCGTGGGCCGCGTTCCGCAGTCGGGAGAGGCCAGGGTGGCGCTCCGGCTTCACGCGAAGCTGGGCCTGGAGGTACGTGCCGCTCTTCTGCTTGCGCTTTGTCTTGTACTTGCCCCGGGGATTGCGGCGGGTGCGCGAGCGCTTCTGGAGCCACTCGGTCATCGACAGGCGAAGGTGCGTGCCGTCGCGCAGGCGGACCTGGAGCGACAGCCACGGGTCCTCGAACTCATTCGTCGTCCACGTGCCCGCCATGCCCTGACACGTCCACTTGGTCTTGTGGTCGATGGGATGGAAGTCCAGCTCCAGCGACACGGGCTCCTCGGGAGCGATGTCGCGGCCCAGCCGTCGCAGCAACAGGTCGGGCAGCTCGTAGCGACGGTCCTCCAGGTCGTTCCGGCCGTATCGGGAGGCCTTGAACAGGAGGACGACCATGACGATGAGCAGGCCGATGCCCCCGAGCAGCAAGCCGCTCATCAACGTGGGGGCGTGCTCGGAGTCGAGGAGGTTGTTGATGAGGTTCGACAGGACGAACAGGCCCACACCCGAGCCGCCCACGATGAAGGCCCGTCGCTGCCACCGGCGCTTGAGGACGTCCATCTCCACGTCGAAGCCCGCGAGGACGCCCAGGTCTCCCATCAGCTCGGAGACGGGCGCGGTGTTGCTGTAGCGCTTCTCCACACGGAAGCGGTCGATGTCGAAGGTCAAGGCGGAGAGCTCCCCCTCGGAGCCACGGAACGAGCGCGGAGTGTATGGGTCGGCGAGGGGCGGGGCAAACGTCCCCGTTTGCCGAGCCGGGCGGGCCGCGATACCACGCGGGCGTGGCCTCCGCGTCCGGCATCATCTACGCCTCTTTCGACCGCTTTCCCGCTCCCAAGGGAGCCGCCGTGCACATCCGGGCCTTCGTCGAGGCCCTGGGAGCGGCCTTCGGGGATGTGGACCTGCTGGCGCTCCGAGACGGCCCCACCGCGAGCGCGGCCCCGCATCCACTCGTGGAGGGAGTGACGTATCACCCGCTGGACGCGCGGGGGCGAGACCTGGTGGCACAGGCGTTGTCGTTCCGCACGCACCTGTCGGCGTGGTGGAGCAACCGACCTCGGGCCCAGGTGGTCCACGTGCGCTCCATCTTCGAGGGCTATCCGGTGGCTCGGAGGAAGGAAGCGCTGACGGACGCGCTGGTGTTCGAGGTGAACGGGCTGCCGTCCATCGAGCTGAAGTATCACCACCCGGACGTGGCTGAGGACGCGGAGTTGATGCTCAAGCTGGTGGCGCAGGAGGACGCGTGCATCGCGAGCGCGGACCTGCTGGTGACGCCCAGCGAGGTGACGGCGGAGTACCTGGTGAAGCGGGGCGCGGAGGCGTCACGCGTGCAGGTGATTCCGAACGGCGTGGAGCTGGAGGTGTTTCGTCACGCGCCGCCGCGCGCGCTGGAGCCGGGGCGGCCGGTGCGGCTGCTCTACAGCGGGACGATGACGTCGTGGCAGGGAGTGCATCACGCCATCGATGCGCTGCGGCTGCTGCGAGCGGAGATGCCCGCGGTGCTGACGCTGGTGGGGCCGCTGCGCAAACACCAGCGGAGGGCGATGCTGGAGCGGTGTGGAGATCTGCTTTTGGAGGGAGCGGTGGAGCTGCGCGAGGCGATGCCGCAGGATGCGCTGGCGGCGCTGCATCACGAATGCGACGCGGTGCTGGTGCCGTTGCCGGTGAATGACCGCAACTGCGTGCAGGGCTGCTGTCCGCTGAAGCTGTTGGAGGCGATGGCTTCGGGCACACCGGTCATCGCGTCGAACCTGCCGGTGGTGCGGACGCTCGCGGGGCCTGATGAGGTGTTGCTGGTGAGACCTGGTTCGCCGAAGGCCATCGCGGAGGCGGTGAAGGACCTGCGAGCGAATCCCGGATTGGGGCCCGCGCTCAGTGCGAGAGCCCGAGCCCGTGTGGAGCGCGACTTCACCTGGGCCAGAGCGCGTGAGGCGCTGGTCGTGGCGTACGAGGAGCAGCTCGGGTTGAAGCGGCGCTGAGCACCTGAGTTCAGCCCACCCTGGGCACCGCGCGAGCCAGCACGCGGCGCAGCACCTCCGCCTCGGCGTCGGATTGGAATCTCTCCAGGATGCGCCTGCGCGCGGCGGCGCCAATCGCCGCCCGGTGCTCCGACGACAGCGACAACACGTCGAGACACGCCTGTCCCAGATGGTTCAACAGAGCCTTCGACACGAGGAAGCCGTTGCGCTGATGGTCGACGGCCTCGGGGATGCCACCGGCGTCACTGGCGATGACGGGACAAGCACACGACATCGCCTCCAGCAGCGCGTTCGGCATCCCTTCCCAGAGTGACGGCTGGAGATACACGTCGCACAGGCGCAGGTGCGCGGCGATGGCCTCGGGTGTCTCGAGCGCACCAGAGACGATGATGCGAGCACCATCCTCGGGATGCTCGGCGCGGTAGGCAACGAGGTGCTCCGCGTCACGAGGACGCACCTCCCCGATGACGAGCAGACACGCGGGCCGAGCCCGTCGCACCTCCGACAGCGCGGAGAGCAGGAACGGCAGTCCCTTCTTGTGACGCAGCTCCCCCGAGAACCCGAGCACCACCTCGCCCGGGGCGATGCCGAGCCGTTCGCGCAGCACCGGGTCGGCGAGCCCGGGTGAGAACACCTCGGTGTCGACGGCGTTGGGGATGACCTCCACCCGAGCATCCTTCCCGAGCAACAACCCCATCTTCCGTCCCAGGTCGGCGGAAGCAGCGGTGAGCACATCCGCGCGCTGGAGCGTCCACAGGAGCCGAGCGAAATCCCCGGGAGGGAACATGTGCTGGTCCACGTCATTGCCCCGAGCACTCACCGTGGACGCAATCCCCACCGAGGCGGCGAACACGACGGCGAGGAACCCCGGTGGCGACAGGTAGTGTCCCCACACCAGGTCATAGCGCCGCTTCGAGTGCAGGTAGTCGAGCACATCCAGCGTGTGTTGCATCGACAGGTCGCTGCTTCCGAACAGCCCCAGCCGATGCAACGTGACTCCGCGAGCAAACGGCGTCACCTCGCCCGCGTCATCCAGGGTGCTCAGCGCGCCAGGAGCCGCGGTGCGCGTCCACGCGAGCACGTCCACCCGAGCCCCCAGTCGAGCCAGTGCGCCAGCGGTGCGGGCGCCACTGCGAGCAAGCCCTCCGATATCGGGCGGGAAGCGTTCAGCGAGGAGGAGGACACGAGGTGAGCCAGCCATGGGACCGAATCTACCCGGCTCGGGGCGACCCATCCGACGGGAATCTCACCGAGCCTGCTCTCATCATTGGACAAACACCTCCCCACGACGCGCAAAGCCAGACGATTTCGTTGGACACCCGCAACAAATCAACCACACCATTCAAAAGCCCTCACCCCCGTGTGGCAGCTCGATCGCGCTCAAACCTCCCCCTGGTTTGACTTGGACCCATTTCACCGTGCCGTGGGTGTCGACCCAGCCCCACGCCCCCACGGGAGGTCCGTCCCCCTTGCTCCTCGCCCGAGAGGCCGGGTCCTGGAGCGCAACAGGAGCACCTCTTGAGAAGGCAATGCCCGCAACGGCCTGAAAGTCCTTTCGCTCGATACGTGGTTCCCCTGCTTCTGGTCGTGATGTCATGCGGTGACCCCGCATCCATGTCTGACAATGGGTCGGAGCCGACCACGACCCGCCAAAAGCTGTCGTCACCGGTGAAGGTGGACCGGGCGGTGGCGGCGGGTGCCTACCACTCGCTGTTCGTGCAGAAGAATGGCGAGGTCTGGGGCTGGGGACAGAACCTGTCCGGCCAGCTCGGCACGGGGAGCACGAACAGCACGCCGGTGACCAGTCCGACGAAGGCCATCGGGCTGTCGTCCATCAAGGCCACGGCGGCGGGCCAGACACACTCGCTCGCGCTCGACACGAGCGGACAGGTCTGGGCGTGGGGCAAGAACGACTTCGGGCAGGTGGGCCTCGGCACGGCGGGGGGCACGGTGCTTCTGCCCACCCGAGTGGCGACGCTCTCCAGCATCAGCGCCATCGCGGCGAACGGGAACCTCTCGCTGGCGCTAGGGCAAGACGGCCGCCTCTGGGCCTGGGGACAGAATGTGTCCGGACAGGTGGGCACGGGGACGGCGACCAGCGCGGAGCCCACGCCGCGTCAGGTGAACAGCCTGCCGACCATTCGAGCCATCGCGGCGGGCCACAACCACGTGCTCGCGTTGGACGCGGACGGCAACGTGTGGGCTTGGGGAAAGAACGACTTCGGACAGGTGGGCACCGGGAGCGCAACGGCCTCCGTCCTGGTGCCGACGCTGCTGGCCAACTTGCCTCGGGCGAAGGCCATCGCGGCGGGCTCGGGCCATTCACTCGCGATTGACGAGCAGTTCGGCAACGTATGGGCGTGGGGACAGAACTCGTCAGGACAGGTGGGCAGCGGAACGCCGGGGGCCACGCCGGTGCTGACGCCGACCGCGGTCAACGGGCTGTTCGCGGCGACGCACGTGAGCGCGGGCCACTCGTTCTCGATGGTCATCATGGGCAACGGGTTCGTGAAGACGTGGGGACTCAACGCCTCGGGCCAGTTGGGCCATGGCGTGGCGGGAGGGAATAGTGTGGTCCCCGTGGACGTGGTGGGAATGACGGACGCGACGGCCATCGCGGCGGGCTACCACCATGCGTTGGCGGTGCGTCCGGACTGCCCGGTGTGGGCGTGGGGCAACAACGGTCAGGGGCAGCTTGGCACGGGTGCGACGACCACGTCGGCCACGACATCGCCGGTGGCGAGCCTGATTCTCAACACGTTCTATTTCGACGGGGACATGGACGGATTTGGGGACGAGTACATCGCCCTGGAGTCGTGTACCGCGCCGGATGGCTATGTGGAGGACGTCGACTGTGACGACTTCACGTCGACCACGTTCCCGGGTGCGCCGGAGCAGTGCAACGGGATGGACGACAGCTGTGACGGCGTGGCCGACGAGGGGAACCCGGGCGGTGGCACGGAGTGCGGCACGGGGCTGTTGGGAGTCTGCGCGATGGGCACCACGGCGTGCACCAGCGGCAGCGTGGTGTGCGCGCAGAACCAGTCCGCTTCGGCCGAGCAGTGCGACAACCTGGACAACGACTGTGACGGTGAGGTGGATGATGGGAACCCGGGCGGACTCGTGGCGTGCGAGACGGGAGGCACGGGCGTGTGCGGCGAGGGCGTGAAGTACTGCACCCATGGCGTCCTCGACTGCGTGCAGAAGCAGGGTCCGACGGCGGAGGTCTGTGACACTCGGGACAACGACTGCAACGGGCAGTCGGACGACGGCCTGACGTTTACCGCGTGGTACCTGGACATGGACCACGACAACTACGGCGTGACGTCGCAGTCGGTGCAGGCCTGTGCACGTCCGGTGGACCACGCGCCCAACGCGGGGGACTGCGACGACACGCGGGCCACGTTCAACCCGATTGCGCCAGAGCTGTGCGACGGCATGGACAATAACTGCGACGGGCAGGCGGACGAAGGGTTGACGCAGCACACGTGGTACCGCGACACGGACGGTGACGGCTTCGGCATCGCGACCGACACGGTGCGGAATTGCCGGCAGCCCGCGGGCTACGTGTCCGTGTCGGGGGATTGCAACGACGGCAGCGCGTCCATCAAGCCCGGAGCAGCGGAGGTCTGTGACGGAGCGGACAACGACTGCGATACCCTGACGGACGAGGGCATGACGTCGACGTGGTATCGGGACGCCGATGGCGACGGCTACGGAGTGGCGAGCACGCCGACTCAGGCTTGCTCCGCACCAGCGGGCTACGTGGCGAACGCGACGGACTGCAATGACGGCAGCGCGGCCATCCGCCCGGGAGCCACCGAGGTCTGCGACGGCCTGGACAACAACTGCAGCGGTGCGGCCGATGAGGGGCTCGCCACGCAGACCTGGTACCGGGATGCGGACGGCGACGGCTACGGCAGCGCAAGCAACTCGACGGTCTCCTGCCGTCAGCAGACCGGCTACGTGGCGAACGCCTCTGACTGCCATGACGGCAACGCGAGCATTCGTCCTGGCGCCTCGGAGACCTGCGACAGCGTGGACAACAACTGCAACGGTTCTGTGGACGAGGGCGTGACGTCGACCTGGTACCGGGATGCGGACGGCGATGGCTATGGCAACGCTTCTTCGACCACGCAGGCCTGCTCGCAGCCCTCCGGGTATGTGACGAACACCAGCGACTGCAATGACGGTAGCTACAGCATCCGACCGGGTGCATCGGAGACTTGCGACAGCGTGGACAACAACTGCAACGGCACGGTGGACGAAGGCGTGACGTATACGTGGTTCAGGGACGCGGATGGCGACGGCTACGGGAGCGGAAACCTGTCCCTGTCCACACAGGCCTGCGCGCAGCCTTCCGGCTATGTAGCGAACACCAGCGACTGCCATGACGACAACGCCAGCATCCGCCCCAATGCCAGCGAGGTCTGCGACGGTACGGACAACAACTGCAACGGCTCCGTGGATGAAGGCGTGATGCCGACCTGGTACAGGGACGCGGATGGCGATGGCTACGGGAACGCGAACTTGTCAACGCAGGCTTGCGGGCAGCCATCCGGCTACGTGTCAGACGCCAGCGACTGCCACGACGGCAGCACGTACATCAGTCCAGCGGGCTATGAGGTCTGCAACGACGGAGTCGACAATGATTGCTCCCCCGTGACCGAGGACTATTGCTACATCCCTCCGGAGCCGTATCCGCCGAACCCGAACTGCCCAGTCATCTCACAACATGCCTGCGAGTGGCTGTAGTGGCGCCAACACGGCATCGGCCCCCCTTCTGCGCCCACCTCCAAGTTCCCCAGGAGCGCACTCCAAAGTGAGGGAGCCTCAAAGGTAGGGGCTACATGCCCCGACGTCAGGAGGGGCTCTTTCGAGCCCTTCCTGGCGCCTTCCGTGAATAAACCCCGCCGCCCCCCGTCCAGGGGCACGGTGGAGCCATCCCCTTAGTACGGCCGGACCCCCAGGCTCCCCCGGAGGCACGTCACACATGCACGCGCGTCGTTGGTGGGCAATCGCGCTCGCGGGAACACTTGCGGGCTGCATCGTGGAGCCCCAGGGTCCCGACTGGGACGACTGGGACGAGGACCCTACCCAGCCCTGGCCGGACAACCCCACCCAGCCCGGCGGCCCCGACTTCCAGGTGGAGTTCGTCTCCGGCCCCTCCGCCCTCGGCGTGGCGGAGCAATATGTCCAGGCCCGCCTCTGCAACGAGGGCGACAGCGCCGGCCCCACAGAGGCCGCCTTCTTCCTCACCGCCACCGCCTCCCCTGGCACGAACGAAATCCATCTGGCCACCAGCACCCGCTTCTCCCTCCGCTCCGGCGAATGTCGGGAAGTCTCCGCGTGGGTGAGCGCGCGGTCCGCGCCCGAGGGCAGCTACTTCCTGAGCGCGAGGGTGGACCCGGACGGCGTCGCCACCGAGTCCCGCGAGGACAACAACGTCCGTCTCGGCAACGCCATCCGCGTGGACCGCACGCCCCCCGAGACGCCCGCGCCCGCCTGGACGGAGGCCGGAATCGGGAGGCCCCGCAGCCTCACCCTCCACACCGAGGCAGGCGCCACGGTGCGCGTGTACCAGGGCCACGGCTGCTCCGGACGAGAAGTCGCGAGCACCGTGGCGGGCTCCAACAACTACTGCGAGGTCCCCATCGACGTCCCGACGACGCCCGGAGCCACCTACTCCGCGCGAGCGTATGACGACGTCGGCAACGGCTCTCCCTGCAGCCCCTCCGCGGACTACCCCTATGGCGACGGCACGCCGCGGCTCGCCCCGGTGATGCTCAACACCAACCCGAGTTCACCCGGTGGAAGCCTCCAGCCCACCTTCAACGGCCGCGCGGAGCCGCGTGTCACCGTGGAGCTCTTCAAGAACGCCACCTGCCAGGGCACCGCGGAGCAGACGCTGACCACGGACGCCGCCGGCAACTTCTCCGCCCGGGTGAACGTGGCCAAGAACGAGAAGGTGACGGTGTCCGCGCGAGCCAAGGACTCGGGCGGCTACTCCACGCCCTCTCCCTGCTCCAACCCGCTCGAGTACGAGAACGACGGCACCCCGCCGGCCCCGCCCCGCGTCACGGACGTGAAGTGGCAGTACCTCAACAGCGGACGTCAGCTCGTCGTCACGGGCACCGCCGAGCCCCACTCCACCGTGGCCATCTTCATCGACGCCGCGTGCACGGGAACCCCGGCGCGCACGGTGCAAGCGGACGCGGAGGGACGCTTCACCGCGACCGCGCCCTTCAGCGCCGGGGGCAGCCACCGCGTGTTCCTCGCGGCGAAGGACGCCTCGGGCAACGTGTCCACCTGCGCGGAAGGCCCGGCCTACGAGCTGCGCTGCCCGCCGGGCACCGCGGACTGTGACGGCCGCTCCTCCAACGGCTGCGAGGTGGACCTGACGGCGAACCCCAACCACTGCGGCACCTGCGGCAACACCTGCCAGGACGGCCCCTATGCGGACGGCGTCTGCGTGGCGGCCACGTGCGGCACCACCTGCGCGCCGGGCTACTACGACTGCGACGGCAAGGCGTCCAACGGCTGCGAGTCGCGCACGGTGTGCCAGCCCACCAACCAGTGCACCATCGACAAGCCGAGCGAGCTGATGATTACGGCCCTGTCCGTCGTCGAGGACCCGGTGCGCACGGCGCCCGGTGGGGCGTGGCACTTCGGCACGGTGATGCGCGAGCTGGCCGGTGGACAGGACCCGTCGCCGCTGGTGCGTGCGTGGCTGAAGACGTGGCTGGCGAAGCAGAACGTGAACGGGCTGGAGATTCCACCGCGTCCGGAGATGCAGACGCGCGTGCTGGGGCCGTGGGAGGCGCGCAGTGGTGGGCCGTCGGCGCCGCTGGACTTCAACTCGGCGCCGTTCCGGCTGCTGGCCATCGTCAACCGCATCGACCTGCGCGAGCAGGGTGTCCAGGCCGGAGAGGGGCGCTTCATCTACGGCGTGGTGGACCCGAGCGGTGTGCCGCTCGAGTTCACCGTCATCCTGGAGTACGCCCTGCCCGGGAACACGCCGGCGTCCATCCAGCGGTGGGCCACCGACTGGCATGAGCTGGGCGCGGTGAAGGTTGGAAACGCGGGCTACAACGCGAAGCTCCAGGCGCTCACGGACCGCTTCTCGAAGGCGGGGGTGATGACGGGTCGGCACGAGGGCAGCGCGCTGAACCAGATTCGCACCAATGAAATCGAGCTCGCGGAGCCGTGGGAGATGCGCGAGTTCAACCTCTCGCCGCTGGGCCTGATGCCGACGACGATGAAGCTGACGCCCGCGATGCACTTCGAGAACACGCAGCTGCTGGCCACCTACCTGACGCAGAACAGCGCGGACGTGCTCGCCGAGCGGCACGTGGTGCCCGACACCTTTGGGGGCTTCCCGTTCCTGGCGGCCCACTCGCTGGTGCCGCTGGACATGTTCTGGCGCGCGCCGAGCGTGTCGAACGAGGTGCGCCACAAGTTCTCGCTCAACACGTGCAGCGGCTGCCACGCGGGTGAAACTCAGACGGAGTTCGTCCATGTGGCACCCCGCTCACGAGGCGCGACGGCGGCGCTGTCGCCCTACCTGCGAGGCACCACGGTGACGGACCCGATGACGAAGTCGGTGCGCCCGTTCGACGACCTCACCCGGCGCGCCGATGACTTGAAGGCGCTGGTGTGCGCGCCGACGGCGGGCCTCAAGTCCGTGGGCCTGGTGCCGTCCAACCTGCCGCCCGCCCGCGTGCACTGAGCGACGCAAGACGACAGCGGGCCCGGGGAGGAATCCCTCTCCGGGCCTCGTCAGGGTAGGCTTTGGACATGGCCCTCTCTCCTGATGCATATGCCCGTCGCGATGCCAGCCACGCCCTGCATGCGAAGCTGCACGTCCAGCTCGAGGTAGACCGCGTCAAGCTACCGCCCTTCACCCCGGGCGAGGCCGTGGTGGAAGGACGCATCGCCCGGATATTCCGAGGCAACCCGGCACAGCTCTCCACCCCCGTCTCCTTCGAGGTCCCCTGCTACCGCGAGGGAGACATGCTTCCCCCAAGCGGCATCCGCTGGAAGCTCGTCGAGTACCTGGAGCACGCCCGGTACATTGAAATCTACCTCGACACGAACGCGGTAGGATTCATGGATGCTGGGCCGGGCATCACCGTGGTCGAAGCCCTGTCAGACACGCCGCAGTTCGTCTTCAGCGACATTGACGACGAGGACGCGTAGCGCCTCACCGTCCGAAGCCACCCAGGGCCGTGCGGCTGAAGCTGGCGGCCCCCTGGCTCACGCGCACCGCGGACTGGCTGAACACCTGGAAGGCGGCGCGAATCTCCTGCGCTGTCTGGCCCGGCGTCAGAATCCATTTGTCCTCGATGCCCATCTCCAGGAACACGCGCCGGAAGTCCGTGCTCCCGTCGTCGATGCCCATCGCCGCGACGATGTGGTTCTCCGCGCGGCGCAAGTCGTTCACCACCGCCGCCACGTCCTTGGCCCGAGCGCGACTGGAGTGCATGTCCGCGCCGTCGGTAATCAGCAGCGTCACCGTGCGCACCGGCACGCCGTTCCCGCTGAACTCCTGCGACTTCGCCAGCACCGTGCCCAGCAGCACCACCGCCTGGTCGTACAGCGGTGTGCCCTGGTCCGCGCTGTAGTTCTTCGAGTGCATCCGCACCACGTCCTCCAGCGGCCGGTAGGGATTGAGCACGTGGCCATTCAGGTAGCGGGTGTGGAAGAGGACGCCGTCCTTCTGCTTGCTCGCCAGCAGCGAGTCGAGCACCAGGTTGTGCCCGTCGCACACCGTCTTCGTGTGCCCGCCCGAGGAGATGCTCCCCGAGTCGTCCGGCATCACCGTCACCAGCACCACCTCGCTGGCCTGCACGTCCTCCACGCGCACGCCGAGCCCCGCCTGGATTTGCGCACCCAGGTCCACCACCGACAGCGCCTGCAACCCCGCGGGGCTCAGCACCCCTTCCGCGTGTGCATCCTCGAAGAGCTTCGTCACCGCCGTCTGGGGACCCCACGTCGACTTGCTCGTGCTGCTCATGTCTGTCTCACTTTCTCCCTCGGTCCGAGGGCATGGCTCCGCCCGCCTCACTCCCCTCGGAACAAGGTCGGGTCTTCGTATTCGTGACGAAGGGACAGCTCAGCCGATGCGCAGGTCCGGCCAGCTCATCAGCGGGTCCGTGGACTTCACCAGGTGCATGCCCGCGTCGGCGAAGCGCTTCAGCGCCGCGTCCGCCTGCGGGGTGAAGTCCGCCGCGAAGCCGCCCTTGCCGTCGGGCACCGTCACCGCGGACATGCAGTCGGTCAACAGATACACCTTGCGAGCCAGCGCCGCGTCCTGCGCGACGATTTCTCCGAGCAAATCATCGATGGAGCTCTTCACGCAGTGGCTCGCGGCCTGTCCGCCAATCACCACCGCGTCCGCCGTGAGCAGTGTCTTGAGGAACTGGGTATTGCGCTGTGCCAGCGGCTGGCCGTCATGCCGGCCCATCACCTCCGGCCTCAGCACGGAGTAGTTCTCGGTCAACGGGTTGCCGCCCTTCACCTCCGCCCAGGACTGCATGCCGCGCGCGTACGAGTGGAACAGCCGCGCCTCTTGCACCACGCCGGCCAGCGCGTGTCCGTCGCCTCCCAGGAGGCAGTGCGGCGGCCACAGGTACAGCGTGTACTTCCCCGCGCGCTCCAACTCCTCGCAGTAGTACTTCACCTGCTTGAGCAGCCAGGGGTAGTTGCCGCCGCACAGCCACTTCGCCATCGCGGGATTGGGCCGAGCCTGCCCGCGTTCGATGTGTTCGCGCGTCACCTCGCGGTACGGCGTGAGCGGCTTGTCATCCTGGTCCACCCAGAAGGACGGGAAGAAAATCTGGTACGCGAAGTGGGTGTCCAGCGTCGCCGTGACGTTCGTCAGCGCACCCAGGTTCTTGTAGATGAACTCGGCGATGCGGCGGCTGTCGTCCACCGCGCCGCGTCCGCTGCGCCCCGCGACGTAGAGCGAGCCCTCCGGGAAGCAGAAGTCCTTCTGCACATCGATGAGCAGCAGGTGCAGGTTGAACCCATCCGCCGCCGCCGAGGTGACTCCGTGCGCGCCCCGCCACGCGCCCGCCTCCAACTGGAGCCTCCCCGCGTCCGGGCCATAGCTGTACTGCCCCGCGTGGTCCGCCCGGTAGAAGCCAGGCATCGGAAGTTCCTTCAGGTGCTTCTTCATCGCGCTACCCCCTTGTGAAGAACTCAATGTGTCCGCTCACGCCATCCGCAGCGTGGTGAGGTCCTGTCTGCCCACCACCAACAACCCCTGCCGAGTCAGCAGGAGCTGACAACCCGAGTCCGCGAAGGGCTCGGCATCCGGAAACTCACGCACGGCCTCCAGCCGGCCGTTGCGCGACTCCACGCGGGTGAGGCCCACGTCCGTCGCACAGAACAGCGCCTCCCCCACCGCGCACCGTCCGCTCCGGAACGCGCCGCCCAGCCACGAGCCATCTCCCGCCTCGGCCACGTCGCTCGCGCGCACCACGCCGTCCGAGCCCACCACCACGCAGTGGTGCCGCGTGCGCCCCGCCGTCTCCTCCGCGAGGAACAGCCACGCGAGCGCCCCGTCGAAGACACAGTCCGCGTCCACGAGCTGTCCCGATGGCCACGGCAACACGAGCCCGTCTCGCAATCCCAGACGCTCCGCATCGAAGACGAACGCGCCCCGCAGTCCGCCCGCGCGGTGGAAGCCCAGGCCGAAGCGGGGCCCCACGAACAGGCGCGTCTGTCCCTCCAGCACGTCGCCGATGCGCTCCTGGCCATGCGCGCCGTCCCGCCACAGTCCGCCACCCACCGCCCAGTAGCGATGCCTCGCATTGGCGGCGAAGGCCGGGCGTCCCTCGGGGACATCCACGCTCAGGCGCTCGGGCGCGCGCTCCGGGACGAGCACCGCCACCACACCGTCGCGCGCCACCAGCGTCGCCTCCCCTTGCAGCGACCATCGCAGGGAAGGGTCCAGCGGTCCGCGCAGTGTCACGCGTCCGTCCTCGCGCCGATAGGCACCATCCGCGTGGTACAGCCAGCGCGGGACGCCCTCCTCCACGCTCGCGTGCACCAGGACGCCGCGCGTGGAGAACAGGCGCGTCGCCGTCACCTGACCTCGGGCCGAGGTGACAGGCGTGCTCGCCGCCACCGCGTGAGGCTGACAGGTGGGGCAGGCGCTCCGTGCATGTTCGACGCCGCACGATGCGCACGCGGTGAAGCGCAGGCCCTCCAGCATTTGCAACGGGAAGACACCGCGCAGGTCCTCCACGAAGACGCGGTGCAGGTGGTGGAGCACGTCATCCGGCAGCGTGCTCAGGGGGAGCGCGGGCTTCGGATACTGCACGTCCGGATGGAAGACGGTGATGCGCTGGAGCAACCGCCCCGCCGGAGTCGTCCGCGCCGCAGGAGACTTCGCCCGGTGCACCCCGCCATGAGGCCCCACGCACAGGAGAGTCTGCATCGCGGCCACGGTGAAGCCATACCAATCACTCGCATCCGAGGCGGGCTTCGTCGGGACGAGGCTCGTCGCGCCGCCCAGGCGCACCGGGTCGAGGAAGCGCTCGGTGAACACCGAGCACAGGAAGCCTCCGAACTGGAAGCTGTCCGCGTCGATGAGGTGCGCGTCCGCGGTCCCCGTCACCAGCACGTTCAAATCGTTGAAGTCGCCCACCACCACGCCCGAGGCATGCACTCCGGCGAGCGTCCGATGCAGCCCACACAGCACCTCGACCGCGCGCGCGGACGTGGCGCCGACGCGGCGGAACGAGGGCTCGCTGAAGCGTCGCAGGGACTCCACGCCGTCCAGCTTGCGCATCGCATAGCCCAGCACCCTCTGTCCTGTCGGGTCCGTGGCGAGCGCCTGCGGCGTCACCACCCGCCCCGGCAAGCCCGTGGGGAAGGCGCGCAGCTTTCGCTGATGCTCCTCCAGGCGGACCCGGGCGGCGGCCTGTTCGACGACGAGCCCCGTGTAGTCCGGGTGCTCGGGCTGCTTGAACACCTTGAGCGCTCGGCCCTTGCCCAGGTCGAACACATCCGCCTCGCCGCCCTTGCCCAGCGCCTTCGCGGGATTGAGCCGCACCTTCTTGCCTTCGAGCCAGAGGTCCATGGCCTCACGCCCTCCCCATGCGGCGACGGAGCACCACCATCGTCGTGTCATCCGCGAGCAGGCCCGGCGTGCGCTCCAGTCGCCGCGCCTCGAAGTCAGCGCGCGCGTGCTCGCGGTTGAGCATCGCCAGCCTGCGCCGCAGCGCATCCGGGTTCGCGAAGTAGCGGTCCTCCGTCCAGAAGCGCGACAGCTCCCCCACCCGCTCGTCGCTCCCGGGAAGGCGCGCCTCCGCCAGCTTCGCTAAATCGGAGACACCATCCGTCCCGAGCATCAGCGCATGCACGTCCCGCGTCGGCACCAGGGCCTGCGCGACGAGCGGCGTCTGGGTTCCGCCCGACAAGGCATACGCGAGGTAGGGCGGCGCGTTGTTCGGGAAGGGCCCCAGCACCTGCACCTCGCCGTTGAGGCACCACACCCCATCCCCCGCGGAGAAGACGAGCGTGTGAGAGGGCGTCAGCACCGCGCCCACCACCGTGAAGAGGAAGTCCCCCAGTGTGTCGCGGCCGAGCTCCCCCCGAAGCTCGCTCAGCAGACACAGCACGTCCTCCCTCAGTCCGGGAAGGAACCCGGCTTCATCCACACGCCCGTCTTCCGCCAGTCGCACCAGCGCCGCCTGCGCCACCCGCCGCACGCCGAGCTGCGCGCCCAGCTCACTGCACGGCTGGCTTCCACAGCCGTCCGCCACCACCGCCACCAGCCCGTGCTCGCTGGCCCGCACGCACCAGGCATCCTGGTTGTTGCGCCCCGCCCTCGCGTGCTCCCGGCCCTGCACGGAGGCGGCGGCGACATCGAAGGGCAGCGAGGACATGGCTCTCCCGTGGCCCGCGAACGGGCTCGGCTCGGCGAAGGTGCTGCAAGGTGACGCGCCTCGTCCCCCGGGCTCCCCGAGAGCGGCGGCCTCCCACGCCCCGAAGAGGGACTCCACGGGCCGCGCCTCTCCTCTGGTGGCGGCGTCCCGCGGAGCCTCGCTCCGGATTCGTGTAGCTACGACACCAACATAGTGTCTGAACGACACTATGTCAACGCAATCGCGGACCGGACGGGAGGACAGGCCTCCCGTGAGCTGGTGGACAGCGGGGCGTCAGAGCTCGAAGTTGAAGCCGGCCTTCTCGAGCTGGCGGTACTTCTTGTGGTCGAACCGGTAGAGGCGCGCGGCGCGATGGGAGACGTCCTGCTCCACCTCGTCCAGCTCCTCCAGCAGGTCCATGGCCAGGATTTTCTTGCGGAAGTTGCGCTTGTCGAGGTCGCGCTCCAACACGACTTCGTACAGGCGCTGGAGCTGGGTGAGGGTGAACTTGGGCGGCAGCAGCTCGAAGCCGATGGGCTGGTAGCGCACCTTGCCCTTGAGGCGCTGGAGCGCGGTGTTGAGGATGTCCGCGTGGTCGAACGCCAGCTTGGGCGTATCCCAGACGGAGAACCACGCGGCCTCGCGGGCGTCGGTGGCGGCGCGCAGCACGTGGGCACTGAGCTTCACCAGCGCGAAGTACGCCACGGTGATGACCCGGCCCCGAGGGTCCCTCTCCGGCTCGCCGAAGGTGAAGAGCTGCTCCAGGTGCCCGGGACGCAGGCCGGACTCCTCCTCCAACTCGCGCCGAGCGGCGGCCTCGAGCGACTCGTCCATCTTCACGAAGCCACCCGGCAGCGCCCAGCGGCCCTCGAAGGGCTCCACCCCGCGCTGGATGAGCAGCACCTTCAGGTCATCGTCGTCCAGGCCGAAGACGACGCAGTCCACCGTCAACGAAGGTCTCGGGTACTCGTAGGTGTAGCTCACGGCGCACCGGCATAGTGTCCGGAGCACACCCGAGTCAACGAGGGCGCTGCCCGCTACACGTCGACCATGCGGGACAGCTTGCGCCAGTCGACGAGTTGGACGCTCTCCTCGGCCAGGTCGAACTCCACCGAGCGCCGCAGGCCGATGACGTCGCCGCCCATCTGGAAGGGCACGTCGCGGTCGAAGTCCATGCGCAGGCGCTGGACGAACCAGTCATTCATGTGCGGCAGCGGGTGCTCGCCGCGCCACAGCTTGAACATGTTGCGCGTGGCCTCCATCACCCCGCCGCCGTAGACGCGCACGGAGAGCCGGTGCGGCACGCTCTGGGCGAAGGGGAAGGCCTTGAAGCCGAAGCCCCACTCGGGCGTCGTGGCGGCGCCGGCCACGCCCGCGGGCCCTTCGTACAGGAGCGCGCCCTTCTCTCCGTTGGGCACCGGAATCACGTTGCCGCGAGCGTCCACGGTGAGGGCGGGCTCGCCCACGTTGTAGACGGACACCCGGGGGTTGCCGGAGCCGAACATGTGCCGAGGCACCGTCCGGGTGAACATGGCGGTGAGGTAGCCGCGCAGGCCGGCCTGCTGGCTGCGCAGCGGACCCGCGGAGGCGAGCTGATCCTTGAAGTCCTGAATCATCTCCGCGTCCCAGCCCGTGCCGGCGAAGGGCGCCACCTTGCCCTCCACGCGCACCAGGGAGAAGGGGCGCGTGGGCGGCAGGACTTCGCGCATGGCGGCGATCTGCTTGAGCGCCACCGCGGGCCGGGGGGCGCCGGTGACGCGGGCCCAGGCGTTGCCGGTGCCCATGGGGAGCACGCCGATGGCCGGCAGGGCCACGCCCGCCGCGCGCAGCTCGTTGAGCAATCCGGTGATGGTGCCGTCGCCGCCGCCAGCCAGCAGCAGGGAGGGAGGGTTGGGCCGCAGCTCGGAAATCCAGGAACGGGCCTCTTCGAGCGAGCGGGTGAGCGCCAAGCGAGCCTTCGGGAGGAAGCGCTGCACCAGGCCGCCGACTCCCTCGGAGCCCCGGCGTGCGCGCAGATTGACGAGGACGGCGATGTCGGTCATGGCGGCGGGACTTTCCCCGGGCCGTGTCATGGCCCGGTCACGGGCCCGCGATGGACCTGGCCCGTGACGACAATGTGCGTCTCACACCCCGAGTGCGTGGGCGACACGCGCTCCAAGCCGCCCCCGAACCTCCCTCCGCCTCAAGAGTGCGGCCGTGGCGACCAGTCCCCCAGCCAGGAGCAGGCGGCGCAGGGCTTGCTTGCTTCGGGAGTGATAGCCGCCGGACGTGGCGGTGCCCTCGGACATGGGGTGGAAGAGGCTGCCGGAGGTGGCGCCCTGGCGTTCGTCCTCGAAGTGAAGGGCCTCGGTGGCGCCGTGCATGGTGCGCTCGAAGGTGCGAGGCATCAGGCCGTGCATGGCGGCGAAGGCGCGGGCGGCGGGGCCGACCAGGACTTCGGGGCGGGGTTGGCGCAGGACGCGGAGGATGGCGCGGGCGACGCGCTCGGGGGTGTAGACGGGTTCGACGGGGCGCACGCGCCAGCCGGTGTAGTTGGCGGTGTGGTGCCACAGGGGCGTGTCGATGGCGGCGGGCATCACGGTGCAGACGTGGATGCCGGTATCGAGGAGTTCCTGGCGGACGGAGGCGGTGAAGCCTCGCACGGCGTGTTTGGAGGCGACGTAGGCGCTGACATAGGGCGCGGTGACGGAGCCGAAGGACGAGGAGACATTGACGAGGGTGCCGTACCCCTGGCGGCGGAACTGCGTCACGGCGGCGCGGGTGCCGCTGACGGTGCCGAAGAAGTTGGTCTCCATGAGCTGGCGGAAGGCGTCATCGGGGGTCTCCTCGAGGCTGCCCATGAGGTAGACGCCCGCGTTGTTGATCCACGCGTCGAAGCGGCCGAAGGCTCGCACGGCCTCCTGGGCGAGCGCCTGCACGGAGGCGGAATCCGAGACATCGGTGGGGACGGCGACGGCGCGGACGCCGAGGGAGACGCATTCGCGGGAGAGGTCCTCGAGAGGCTCCTCGCGGCGGGCGGCGAGCACGAGGTGGGCGCCCTTCTTGGCGAGGGCGAGCGCGGTGGCGCGGCCGATGCCGCTGGACGCTCCGGTGATGACGACGACGCGGTTCTTCCATGCACGCTTCATGTTCCCTGGCCTCCGTGGGGCGAGCCGGCGCACTGGCGGCTCCGGCTCCTGGGCGAAGATGGGGATGAAGGTGGGCGGTGCCCCGTGCCCCCGGGGGCTCCCCCGGAGAGCGGGCGGCAGAGCGGTTCCGGAGCGCGGGACGGGGGTCCATCGTCGGGACGGAGTCCTGGAGCTTGCACCGGAAGTGGAACGCCTCTGCACCGGTGAGCCCGGGCCAGAAAGCAAGGAGTTGGGGTGGTTTGGAGGAAGGGGGAGAGGGCTGTTATGGGCAGACGGATGTCGGGCGGGAAACGGAACACGGCCTGCACTGACGCCTCTCGATGAACTCTCCAAGACCTGTCCTACTGCCCTGGGTGGCTGCCGTTCTCTTGTCCACGCCGGCCTGTATCCAAGTGCCGGACATCACTCCCGTCCAGGGCGAGGTGCGCATCCGAACGCCCGAGGCGACGGCCTATACGAAGGGGGTCCTGGACATCGGCCTGGAGGTGACGGGCCACCCTCCGGACCGGGTGGAGCTGCTCCGGGACGGGGAGGTACTGGCGGTGCTGGAGTCGCCGTACACGTATGCGTGGGACACGGCGGGGGAGGCGGAGGGCGAGCACCGATTGGGGGCGCGGGTGGTGTTCGGCGAGACGGTGTTCAAGGGGGAGGAGCGCGTGGTGGTGGTGGACCGCACGGCGCCACAGGTGGTGTCACGGGCGCCGGAGCCGGGGGCAGAGGACGTGTGGGTGAAGAGTCCCATCCAGGCCGTGTTCTCCGAGTCGATGAAGGTGGGCACCGTGACGAGCGCCTCCGTGCGACTCACCGTGGGCGGCGTGGAAGTGGTTCGGACGGTGTCACTGTCGGGGGACGGGAAGACGATGACGGTGGTGCCGGGAACACCCATCTTGGCTCCCAGTGCGGTGGCGATTGCGCTCACCTCGGCAGTGACGGATCTGGCGGGGAATGCCTTGGACGCTCCCGCAGGCCCGTGGGACTGGGAGCACCCCACCGTGCTGTTCGAGCCTGCTGGTCCCGTCTTCGCCAAGAATTCAGGGAGCATTGGTTCCTCTCGTTCTGGGTTCGGCTCGGACAAGAGAGGGAACTCCATCATCATCCAAACAGAAAAATTCCTGACACACACCCAACTACGAGTCTACAGCAACACTGGCAGCAAATGGACGGAATTGGGGAGGGGTCTGGAAGCAAGAACAGGCAGCTTCGAGCCAGACAAGCCAATCCTCAGATTCGACCCTCTTGATGACTCACCAGTCATTGCCTGGCATGAAGGACAAGGCAGCAACGATTCCGAGCGCATCTACGTCGCGCGTTGGATGGAAAACCAATGGAACCACTTAGGGGGACCGACAGGCATCCTCCCATCCCACCCCGACAGTCTTTATCCAGTCATGAATTTGGATGCGACAGGAAAACCACTCGTTGCATTCTTCTCCGACGCCGAGAAAAACACCTACGTCTACCGCTGGACGGGCACAGCATGGGAAGGAGTGGGGGACAGTATCAACTTGGCGCTCAGCATGACTTCGAGTTCCCCGCTCGACATCAGGTCCGGCCCCTCTCAATCTCTGTTCTTGTGGGTGACGGGGTCGACAGACGGAACACCCGCACCATCTATCATTCAGTGGGATGGCTTCACATGGAAGCCTCTTCGTGGAGCTCAACCTTCCGTCAACCCCTCTTTCGGTTGGAGCCAACGCCTCTTCATTTCCCCAGAAGGCAACCCGATTCTGACCGGGCTCGCTCAAGCGACTAGCGGCTCCACGCAGGCGCGTTCATACATCTGGGAGAGCAATGAGTGGAAAATCTATTGCCCACCGCTCGAGCCAACCATGGATAGTCATTCCGAGATGACGCGCCTCGAGGTCGACGACAATGGGACGTTGTGGATGGTCTGGGCGAAGCAGCTAGAAACAGTCTTCCACATCGAGCAATGCGTATCTGGGTCGTGGTCTCACTTCGCCAGCAGCTCGACCGCACCCCACCCCATCCCGACCGCGAAATTCTCGACCTTTACCCCTACGCGACACACCAACGGCATCCAAGTAGTGACCACTCTCCCCGACGGTGGAACGCTGGTCGTTCACTCACACCCCAATCGCTAGAATCGGCCATGCCCTCACCTCTGCGCTCTGCCATTACACCATCCAGGAGAAATGCCATGCGGTCCGCATTGTTCATCCTGAGTTGTGTTCTTCCCTTCACCTCATTCTCGGCCCCCCGGCGATTGGTCGTAGCGAGTGGCGATTGCAAGGACGCGGAGCTGGGCAGCCGAATGTCGGTCGGGCAGTGGAACACGGACTGCATTGACGCCACGCGATGAGCTCTCCAAGACCTGTCCTGCTGCCCTGGGTGGCTGCCGTCCTCTTGTCCACGCCGGCCTGTATCCAAGTGCCGGACATCACTCCCGTCCAGGGCGAGGTGCACATCCGAACGCCCGAGGCGACGGCCTATACGAAGGGGGTCCTGGACATCGGCCTGGAGGTGACGGGGCACCGTCCGGACCGGGTGGAGCTGCTCTGGGACGGTGAGGTACTGGCGGTGCTGGAGTCGCCGTACACGTATGCGTGGGACACGACGGGAGAGACGGAGGGCGAGCACCGGTTGAGGGCACGGGTGGTGTTCGGGGAGACGGTGTTCGCGGGGGAGGAGCGCGTGGTGGTGGTGGACCGCACGGCGCCGCAGGTGGTGTCGCGGTCTCCTGAGCCGGGGGCAGATGACGTGTGGGTGAAGAGTCCCATCCAGGCCGTGTTCTCCGAGCCGATGAAGGCGAGCACCGTGACGAGCGCCTCCGTGCGACTCACCGTGGGCGGCGTGGAAGTGGTTCGGACGGTGTCACTGTCGGGGGATGGGAAGACGATGACGGTGGTGCCGGGGACACCCATCTCGGCGCCGACCTCGGCGGCGATTGCGCTCACCTCGGCAGTAACGGATCTGGCGGGGAATGAAGTGAGCAACCCCTCGGAGGCATGGAATTGGGCCTTGCCCTACTGGATTCCGTGGGGAGCAACTAACGTCTCCCTGCCCCTGGGACTCCACGACACAGGCATTCACCGCATTGATTCATCCGGCAGACTTCTCGCAACGTGGCCCCTTCACACGGATCCTTCGGGAAGACCTCAGCTGAATCGATGGGGCGGTACTGATTGGGAGTTCTGGGGCGGAACCTACATCGACAGCGCCATCATGAGCAGCAACGAAGGCCCTCCACTCCTGCTGGACGATACAGGCAACCCTGTCGTCGCCTGGGTGAGCGCCTATACTCATGACAAGTCCCTGATTCACATCAGACGATGGACCACTGGAGTCTGGCAGCAACTTGAATCCCCCACCCCCGAAGGAACAGGGCTGCCAGTCAAACTGCACCCCACTCTTCAGTGGACTCCGGCCGGCCAGCTCGCCATCGCCTGGGTCGAACACAACGCGACCCAACAGAAAGTATGCGTCAGCATCTTGACCGAACACCAGTGGACCCCAGTGGGGGCATGCCTGGCCGACACACTCGCAGGCCCTCCCAACCCGCATCTATCTCTGAACTTCACCTCGACGGGCATCCCGGTGGTGGCGTGGCTTGGGGAGGGAAGCACTTCCGCTGCCACGGAAATCAAGATTCACTACCACTCCGAGGGGAAGTGGCAGGCCATGGATGACGACCGCGACACAGAACCAGGCAAATATATTCTCACCCACCCGGGGCCCAACAACAGCCTGTACCTTGTAGGACTCTCACCGCGTGGGCTCCCTACGACGTACGACCTGCATACTTATCGCTATTCGCTGGACCCCGACGCCACTGGAGGTGCCATTGGCGTCTTCCAGCCGGCATCGGAAACCGCCTCCATTCGGAACTTTTCGATCATCACCGACAAGGACGAGCGGCTCGTCATTGTATGGGAGGAAGCGGTTCCTCAAGGCGGCACAAAGCTTCACCTGCGCCGCTGGTCTCATACCTCTTGGGACTCTCTAGAAGATGCAGCCCCCTTGGTAGGTTCGCTCACGGTCATACCCTCCTCTCTCCAGACCACACCTGATGGCAGCCTGGTCCTGAGTTGGATTGAGCAGACGCAGTCCGACACACACATTCACATCAAGCGATTCAACGAATGAGCCCGGCGTCTTGGCGAACAACCGTCCACCCTCCGAACCGCAGCTGAGAATACGCCGACTCAACTACTAGCGTTCCCATGGCCCATGCACGCTCACAGAATATCCGGGCGGGCTCACCTTACGAAACCACTCCGATGACAGATTTTCGAATCGTTGTTCTCCTCCTCGCGATCCTTCCGACACTCGGGCTCGCGGCACCTCGCCGTCTGGTCGTCGCGAGTGGAGACTGCAAGGACGCGGAGCTGGGCAGCCAGGCCAACGCGTTCCTCGGTGCCCTCGTGTCACGCCCGGAGCAGGACGTCCTGAGCGCGTCTGGTTTCAGTGAACGACTGTTCCCCCAGCCCACCAAGAGCTACGAGGACCTCCAGCGGCAGCTCGACTCCGCTCAGGACCACTTCTACGAGAGCCGGAACGGCAAAGCCGCCGTGGCCATCGACGAAGCACTCCAGCAAATCAACCGCCTGCCCGTGGGCGATGCGCGCTGGAAGCTCTACGTGAACGCTCAGCTCCTGCACGGCCTGAACTATCGGGCCATGGGAAGACAGAAGGAGAGCGACACCGCATTCCGGCACGTGTTGCGCCTCCAGCCCGCCTACGAGCTCGACCCGGACTACTTCGCCCCCTCGGTGCGCCAGGGGTTCGACAAGTTGCGACGTGAGCTGAACCTCGCTCGCAAGGTGAAGCTCTCGGTGAAGTCCACCTTGCCCACCTCGGACGTGTATCTCGACGGCATCAAGATGGGGCAGACGCCGCTGACGCTCGACGTGCTGGCGGGCAGCTATGACCTCACCCTGGTGAAGGGCGAGGCCATCAGCTTCCCTCGGCAGATTCAGGCGCAGGGCGCTGACACGCCGCTGCTCGTGGACCTCGCTTATGAGGGCTCCGTCTCCGCCACGCCGTTCCCCTGCCTCTCCGTGCCCGAGGCCAGCATGGAGCAGACCCTCAGTCACGCCGTCCGACTGGGCGGCACGCTCGGCGTCGAGGAGGTCATCGTCGTGCGACTGGAGCGTCCCAGCAGTGGCCCCAAGTGGTTCGCCGCCACGGTGCTCAATGTCGAGGGCGGCCAGAAGCTTCGCGAAGGAGGCTTCAAGACACAGGGATTGGATGCCCCTTCGGAAGCACTCTCCGCCCTGGTCGACTTCGTGACCACGGGCCGGTCTCCTTCCAGCCTCGTGGTGATGAACGCCAATGGGCGTGCTCCCTGGGAGCAGGCTGTGACCTCGGACAAGTCTGGCGCCCAGCATGGAAGCGGCATGGACATCAGCGCTCCGGACCTTCTCTCGGACGGCGTCGCGGACTCGGCGGACCGATCCACACCGGCACTGCGCGTGGCGTCCTATGTCCTTCTCGGCACCGGCGTGGCCGCACTGGGTGGGGCAGGTGTGGTGCGGTTCCTCGCACAGAAGAACGTCGATGACCTGGAGAAGCGGATGGAGAACGGTCGAATCCTCTCCTCGGACCAAGAGGCGCTGCGGCTTCGGAACTCCCTGGTCCAGAAGAGCAATCTCCTCACGGGACTCCTCGTCGGAGGAGGCGCCGCTGTCACCACGGGGGCCGTGCTCTTCCTCCTATCGCCCTCGCCCCAAGGACCGCAGCCTGTCTCGGTGGGCGTCGCCACGAATGGCGAGGAGTTCTCGGCCAGCCTCTCCGGCACCTTCTGACGTCCACGCCCCCTAGGGAGTCGCTCACCATCCGCGCCGACACCCTCGCCACCGCATAGAGTGCCGCGCATGACGCGTGCCCTTCTTGCCCTGCTCTTGGCCACGAGCGCTTCCGCCGCGGCCCCTCGCACCCTCCGGGTGGATTACTTCCACACCGGAAATGCCACCGAGGAACGCTTCAGCCTCGATCGGGTGGTCCTCGAGCCGCTGCCCTGGCCGGGACACGCGGCACGTGCGGTCGACGACACCAACCTCGGCAAGTACCTCTTCGAGGTGAGGGACCGGGACACGAACCAGGTCCTCTTCTCCCGAGGCTTCGCCTCCATCTACGGAGAGTGGGAACTCACCACCGAGGCGAAGAACCAGCACCGCACGTTCCACGAGTCGCTTCGCTTCCCCACGCCGGAGCGCCCCGTCCAGGTGCTCCTCAAGAAGCGCGACACACAGAACGCCTTCCGAGAGGTGTGGTCACTCATCGTGGACCCGAAGGACATGTTCGTGGACCCGTCCTCGCCACCCGCTCCGGGCCCACTGCTGAAGCTGCTGGAGAACGGACCGCCGGAACAGAAGGTGGATCTGCTCATCCTGGGAGACGGCTACACCGAAGCGGAGCGCCCCAAGTTCGAGAAGGACGCCCGGCGCATGGTGGACATCCTCTTCACCTTCTCTCCCTTCAAGGAGCGCAAGGCGGACTTCAATGTCTGGGGCCTGATGCCCGCCGCCGCGCAGTCCGGAATCTCTCGGCCGTCCACCGGCATCCACCGGCGCTCGCCCGTGGGCACCACCTATGACGCCTTCGGCAGCGAACGCTACATCCTGACCTTCGACAACAAGGCCTTCCGCGAGCTGTCTGCCTTCGCGCCCTACGAGTTCGTCGAAATCCTCTCCAACGGCAACACCTACGGGGGCGGCGGCATCCTTGGCCTCTACGGCACCGTGGCAGCCGACAGCCTGTGGGCGCCCTACGTCTTCGTCCACGAGTTCGGCCATCACTTCGCTGGACTCGCCGACGAGTACTACACCTCCGAGTCCGTCTACGTGTCCAGCGCGGACCGGCTGGAGCCCTGGGAGAAGAACGTCACCGCGCTCAAGGACCCGGAGCAGCTCAAGTGGAAGCACCTGGTGACGCCCGGCACACCCATTCCCACGCCCTGGGGCAAGGAGGCCTACGAGACGCACTCCAATGACGTGCAGAAGCGCCGCCGCCAGGTCCGCGCCCAGCGCAAGCCGGAGTCGGAGATGGACTCTCTGTTCGTGGCGCAACGCGACTGGGAGGAGAAGTTCCTTTCCTCGCAGAAATACTCGAACAAGGTCGGGGCCTTCGAAGGGGCCAACTACGAGGCCCGGGGGTATTACAGACCCCAGCTCGACTGCGTGATGTTTACTCGGGACCGCGTGCCCTTCTGCGCGGTGTGTCAGGACGCGATTTCACAGGTCATCGACTTGTACGCGGGTCCGAAACCCCAGGCATCCCGCAAGACTCCGTGAAAACCTGACATTTCAAGGGATTCCTGCGTGACATAGCGGTGTCACGGGGGCCCCGCAATGGACCCTCTCCAGGTTCAGGTGTAAGGGGGGCGAGTTACTACCTGCATCCCTGGAGGGGACCGCATGCAGAAGCGAAATTGGCTTGCAGCGCTCATGACCGCCGTGCTCGTCACGCTGGGCACGGGCTGTGGAGATGAGTGCGTCGACCAGTTCGACTGTCGCGCCGACAATGGCCAGCCAGATCCGGGCAAGGAGTGGACCTGTAATGACGGGACCTGTGAGCAGGCCGCCATCAACATTCCGACGCCGGACTCGGGCACGCCTGATTCGGGCACGCCTGATTCGGGCACGCCTGATTCGGGCACGCCTGATTCGGGCACGCCTGACGCGGGCGTGACCTGCAACCCGGCGTGCGCCGCAGGCGAGCTGTGCGACGTCAGCTCCGGCACGGGCGTGTGCAAGACCTGCCGCGATTCCGCCACGGGCACCAACCAGGACGAGGGTTGCTCGGCTGCTGCTCCTGTCTGCGACACCACGGGTGCCGGCGGCAAGGGCCTGTGCACTGCGTGCCGTGACACAGCACAGGGTGGCGCGCAGGACCTGGGATGCTCCGCGGCAGCGCCGGTTTGCGATACTGCCGCCAGCAACGGCGTGGGCGTTTGCAAGGCCTGCACGGATTCAGCGCTGGGCAACGCCCAGGACAACGGCTGCTCGCCCACCGCGCCGGTCTGCGATCCGGCCGCCAACAGCGGTGCGGGCGCGTGCAAGGCATGCGTCGATTCCGCCACGGGCACGGGCCAGGACGTCGGCTGCTCGGCCACGGCTCCCATCTGCGATTCCTCGGCGAACAACGGCGGGGGAGCGTGCAAGGTCTGCGTCGACTCGCAGACGAGCCCCGACCTGGGATGCTCTTCGCCCACCAACATCTGCGACCCGACGGGAAACAACGGCGCTGGCGAGTGCAAGGTCTGCAACACCACCGAGGGTTGCCAGGGTGAGCAGACGTGCAACGCCACGGGCACGGCTTGCGAAGGCTGCGCGGACAACGCGTCGTGCGCTCCGGAGACGCCGGTCTGCCGCACGGATACCACGCCGACGGCATGCGTCGAGTGCACCCCGTCCGACACTGCCCATTGCGATGCGACCAAGCCGGTTTGCAATGCCAACTTCCTGTGTGGCTGCTCGGACAATACTCAGTGTGCGGCGGTGCCGGACAGCGCGCGTGACTTCTGCGACCCCGTGGCCAACAACGGTCGCGGTCAGTGCGAGGTCTGCCTGACGAATTCCGAGTGCGCCAACGCAGACCCCAGCAAGCCCATCTGCAACAACAGGACGGCATGCGTGCAGTGTCTTACGAACGCGAACTGCGGCATCACCCAGGTGTGCAACACCACGACGTTCGCGTGCGAGACCTTTGGCCCTACGCCAACGGACACCAGCGCGCAGATTCAGAACATCCTGACGGCCGCCCCTGGAACCATCAATCAGGCAGTGACCGGTGCGTTCGTCACGGCCATCAAGTCCGCCGCCCCGGGTCAGGCTGCTACCGAGCCCGTGGGCTTCTTCATCCAGGCCGAACCCAATGGCCCCGCGGTGTTCGTCTCCGACTCGACGGCTCTGGCGCAGGTCGCTGTGGGTGACCGCGTGAACCTGACCGCCACGGCGAAGGCGGAACCGAACCTTCAGAAGACCGTGACAGCCGTCTCCGACTTCTCTCGCATCAGTCAGGGGCACCCGGTGAAGAACCTGGCAACCCAGACCCCCGCGGGTCTCGCCGTGAATGTCTCTGGCGCAAACGATCTCGTGACGGCATTGGGGAACTACGAGAGCGAGATCGTCTCCATCAGTGGCACCATCGCCAACAGTGGCGGTGGCGTTGGAGCTGGGTTCACCGGCTTCCAGTTCACGACCACGGGCATGACCGCTGCCAACAACAATTTCCGGCTTCGGATGCCCATTGCCTTGGGGCAGACGCTGGACATCGTCCAGGGTTGTACGTTCACCTTCGTGGGCCCCATGTGGCGGTTTGATGCCGCTGCGCAGCCCTCCGCGTCCACGGCGGCTGACCTCACCCTGAGCTGCGTGGCGCCCAAGCTGCTGAGCGCTGCGGCGTCCTCGCTGACCACCGTGACCCTGACGTTCGACCGCAACATCTCCGACGCGAGCCTCACCAACCTGGCAAGCCAATTCACCTTCACGGAGGGGCTCACGGTCACCGCCGCGCAGGTGACTGGCAAGCAGGTCGTCCTGACCACGTCCACCCAGACGGCGGGCACCTCGTACACCGTCACCGTCGCGGACACGGTAAAGGACACGGTCGGTGGTTCCGTGGTGGCGCCGAACAACACGGATGAGTTCAAGGGATTCCGCACCGCCGCTGTGGTGCGAATCACCGAGGTTCAACCGAACATGGCGAACAGCATGGACCTGGTCGAGCTCCAGGTTCTTACGGCGGGCACCACGGATGGCTTGGTGCTCCAGCAGGACGTCAATTCGGCCGTGGTTCTTCTGACGTTCCCCGACGTCAACGTCGCGCAGGGGGATCTCATTGTCGTCCACATCAATGAGGCTACCGCGTACCAAGGCGAGACCACCGCCAAGGACCAGTTCCCCAAGACTACCGTGGCCGCCAACTACGACAACGCCTGGGACTTCAAGGGCGGCGCGACGGGCATCACCTTCTCCAGCCGTATCCTGCTGGTCAAGGATGCTGCCGGAACGATTCAGGACGCGGTCTCGTTTGCGCGTAACACTGCTCCTCCCGCCGTGTTCCCCGCCAATCTGCAGGCCATCCAGGCCGTTGGTCAGTGGCTGCCCGCGGACTGCGGCGGCGCGCCCTGCACGACAACCTCGACTCCGACGGCGGGACAGGTCTCGGCCGACTGGAGCGCCATCCCGTCGACGGCAGCCGCTGTGACGCCGGCGACGGACACCATTCGCCGCGTCAGCGCGACGGACAACAACACGGCGGCGGACTGGGCCGTGGGTACTCAGTCGTGGGGTGTTGCGAACCCGTAGTCTGACCCGGTCTTACTGAGACATCCTGGCCGCGGTCCCTTCGGGGGCCGCGGCCTTTTTCTTGGCCGCATCACCTGACGCGCGCTTGAGCCGTCGTCAGCGCCACGGACTACAGTGCCCGCTCTCACCTGGGGCCTCGGCTCCTACCGTTCTGGAGTCTCCATGCGGTTCCGCCGCGCCCTGGCGCTGCTCTTCGCCCTCAGCCTCACCGCATGTCCCGGCTCCAAGCCCACCACGCCCCTGCTGCCTGAACAGGACGCGGGTCCGACTCCCATCGACGCCGGTCCGACTCCCACCGACGGCGGCCATACCTCGCTCACCTTCGAGACCTCCACCCTCTCCGAGGCCTACGTCGGTGACTCGTACTCCGCGCCCCTCGCGGTCTCCGGTGGCTCGCCCCCCTACGCTTGGACCCTCGTCAACGGCGCCCTGCCTCCCGGGCTCACCCTCGTCGACTCCGGCCGCATCGAGGGCACCCCCTCCGCTGGTGGCGCATCCACGTTCAGCCTCCGCGCTACCGACGCACAGGGCGCTAGCGCCACTCGTGAGCTTTCACTCACCATCTACCTGCCTCCCACGCTTGCTCCCGTGAGCCCTCAGCTCGTCTACGTCCGCGACAACATCGCTCGCGCACTCGAGTCTTCGGGAGGCAAGACACCCTTCGTCTTCACCACGCCGGGCCCGCTTCCCCCAGGCCTCACGCTCGCTCCCGAGGGACTTCTCCACGGACAGCCCACCCAGGACGGCACCTTCACCTTCGAGCTCTTGGCTCGCGACGCCAATGGCCGCACCACCACGCGCTCCATCACCTTCACCGTCGCCGCCCTGCCCTCCATCACCACCCTGTTGCTCTCCGATGCGACGCTGAGCGCTCCCTACCAGCACGTGCTCAGCGCCACGGGCGGTCGTGGCTCTCTCACCTGGACGCTCGTCTCCGGTGCCCCGCCTCCCGGACTCACGCTCTCTTCCCAGGGCACGCTGAGCGGTACACCCTCCTTCAGCGGCACCGCGTCCATCACCGTCCGCGTCTCCGACGAGTACGGACGCACCGACCAACGCACCCTCGCGCTCATCGTCTACGCCCCACCCTCCATCACCAGCACCCTCGGCGACGGCTACGCCACCACCGCGTACACCGCGTCCCTCACCGCCTCGGGAGGACGCGCTCCCTTCACCTGGTCCGTTGCCAGCGGCACCCTGCCCTCGGGCCTCTCCCTTGCTCCGAGCACGGGCATCCTCTCCGGCACCCTCGGCTCCAGCGTGGGGACGCACAACCTCACCCTTCGCGTCACCGACAGCGCCAGCCGCACCAGCACCCGTGCCGTCACGCTCTCCGTCTACTCGCTGCCTGTCGTCACTGGCGCGGCCACCTCGCTCGATGGCTACGTCACCGTCCCCGTGAGCGCGGTCTACGGAGCCTCCGGTGGAAAGCCGCCCTACACCTTCGACACCCCCAGCACCCTGCCCTCCGGCCTCACGCTCTCCAGCGACGGCCGCCTCACCGGCACGCCCTCCATTCCCGGCCCCTTCTCCCTCCAGGTCCGAGCCACCGACTCCAACGGCCGCGTCGCCCTTCGCCCGCTCGCCCTCAGCATCTTCTCGCTCCCTTCCATCACCACGAGCACCCTCCCCGAGGCCGACACTGGCGAGCCCTACCCCGCCACCACTCTGTTCGTCTCCGGTGGCAAGACGCCCTTCTCCTGGAGCGTCATCTCGGGCTCGCTGCCCACAGGCCTTTCCCTCTCCAACTCCGGCACGGTGAGCGGCACCGCCACCTCCGGCACCAGCACCTTCACCGTGCGCGCCTCCGACACCAACGGCCGCGTCGCGGAACGTGCCCTGTCCCTCCCCGTCTACGTGCCACCCTCGGTGACGACGGCCACCCTGCCCAACGCCGTCTCCGGACAGCCCTACTCCGCCACCCTCGCCGCGAGCGACGGCCGTGCGCCCATGACCTGGAGCCACGTGGGCTCACTGCCCACCGGTCTGTCCCTCTCCACGAGCGGCGTCATCTCCGGCACCCCCACCGTCCAGGGCACCCGGTCCTTCAGCACCGTCGTGCAGGACGCCAAGGGCACCTCCGCTTCGCGCTCGCTGTCGCTCACCGTCAGCGGCTCGGGACAGGTGCTCACCGTGGGCCAGTGGAACATCGAGTGGTTCGGCGCGGACACCCAGGGACCGCCCGCCTCCACGTCACCCGGAGGCTCGCTCGATGACCTGCAGCTCGCTCACGCGGGCGACATCCTCACGAACACGGGCGCCAATGTGTGGGGCCTCGTCGAGATGGTGGACAGCGCGGACTTCGAGGTCCTCAAGGCCCAGCTCCCCCAGTACGACGGCTTCCTCGCCAACGACTGGTCCTACGTCTCCAACGCCAGCTCCTGGTACTCCTTCAACGAGCAGAAGCCCGGCATCCTCTACGACAGCAGCCTCGCCTTCCAACACGCGGAGCTCATCCTCACCGCGAACGACTACGCCTTCGGAGGTCGCCCTCCCCTGCGCGTCGACTTCACCACCGTCATCAACGGCGCGTCGGCCCCCATCATCGTCATCGTCCTGCACATGAAGGCCTTCGCCGACGTGGATTCCCATACGCGAAGGCAGGAGGCCAGCACCGCGCTCAAGGCGTATCTCGATGCGCTGCCCACCGCGCGAGTGTTCGTCCTGGGCGACTGGAATGACGACGTCGACCGCTCCATCACTTTCAGCGGAGGCGTGTACCTGCCCACGCCCTTCCAGAACTTCCTCGACGACCCCACGCACTACACCTTCATCACCAAGGTCCTGTCGGAGCGCTCCGAGCGCACCACCACCGAATACCCCGACGCCATCGACCACACGCTCGTCAGCGACGAGGTCGCCGCCGTCTACGTCCCCAACTCCGTCCGCGTCGTGCGCCCCGACACGGGGATTCCCAACTACAACAACATCGTCAGCGACCATTACCCTGTCGTCAGCCGCTATGACTTTGGCGGAGGCGGTGGAAACACCGACGGAGGAACCCAGACACCTCCCGCGATGCTCATCAACGAGTTGCTCGCCAACGAGCCCGCCTTCCCCAGTCCCGACGGAGGCACCATGGCCGACACCGAATACGAGTTCGTCGAGGTCATCAACACCGGCGGCTCCACCGCGGACCTGTCCAACTGGTCGCTGTGGGACTCCAACGTGATGCGCCACACCTTCGCCACCGGGACACTCGTCCCCCCGGGCCGCGCGTACGTCGTCTTCGGCGGCCCCCGAGGCTTCCCTGCTGGCACACCCAACACCGTGCCCGCGTCCACGGGACAACTGGGTCTCAACAACGGTGGTGATGGCGTGAGCCTTCGCGACTCGGCGGGCGCGCTCGTGGATGTGATGACCTATACGGGCACCGTGGACAACGTGTCTCTCAATCGCTCACCTGACGCGTTCCCCGGCACGGACTTCGTCCTCCACACCACGCTCAATCCCAGCCTCGGCTCGTCGCCGGGCCGTCGCGCGAACGGCAACGCGTTCTGACTCGAGGCCCCGCCCACCCCGCACTTCGCACGGTGGGCTGACGCTCGCGGGCGACTCGTACAACTCACCTGGATTGCCGCGCGCGGTGCGGACACTTTTTGGCTCCGCCCTCGCGCGCGGATGGAGACTCACGGACGCGTCGAGGGCTCGCTGCTCTTACGCTCCGTGGGAGCCTCGGGGTCAAGGGAGGATGCTCACGGACGCGTCGGAGGTTCGTTGCTCTCACGCTTCGTGGGAAGCCTCGGGGCCTGGGGAGGATGCTCACGGACGCGTCGGAGGTTCGTTGCTCTCACGCGCTCGGACCTCGCGCTCCGTCGGAAGCTTTGGTGCCTGGGGAACCACCACGTCGACCTGTCGCGCCACCCAACCTCCGGGGCCGTCGTCGTACGACACTTCGACAGAGTCTCCCTCGCGCATCGAGGCCAGCCCCACCGGCTTCCCGTTCAGGCGCAGCAGCGTGTCCGGCGTCACCTCGACGTCTCGCTCCTGTCCGCCCGAGTCGCGGATGAGCAGCTCGTTGTCACCCACCCACTCCACGTTCCCCGACACGCTCCCCGTGGGCTCGGGTCTTCCGGAGCCGCCCCGCCCCGGGAGGCCCTGCTCGTCCGGACCTTTCAGCGCCTCGGGGTCCGGCGCGCGCTCGCGCGAGGCGACCAGGTCTCGAAACAAGGCCGAGCGCACCTCACGGTCGTCCGCCGACGGACCCTGCGTCGTCACCTTGTCCTCTTGTCGCTCGCAGCCGCTCCCCAGCACGCCCGCCGCGAGCGCCAGCGCCAACCACCCTCCTTGGCGTGTGCGGCCCATCGTCTCCCCCGTGATTCCGCATGCGCGTCAGTGCTAGTAGGCCCGGGCTCGACACGCCCCGCCCGCTCACCTCCCCGTCAACATGCGAACGCTCCAGACAGCCGAGAACCCGGGGCACTCGGGCCCCCAGCCCCGAAGCACGATGGGCAGGCAGCCTGGCGCCTCGCTGCCCGCATATCGGCACGAGGATTCAAAAGCCCTTCGCGAGCCACCTGCCCAAGCAAACCCCAGACATCCGCCCGGGACTCGTCCGCGAGCCGTTGCCACCTCGAGTTGGTGGCATTCCAGGTCGCAGTCACGCTACGAGGCCGCCTCGACTTTCACCCGGTGAGCCCCGTGACTCCGCTTCCCCTCCCCAAAGAGCGCCATCTCCGACCCTTTTCCTTCTTCTCGGTGCAATGGGGAGGCCTGTGGCTGTTTCTCGTCGTCGTCTTCGTCATCTCCTACAACGCCAGGTCCCTCGTCAGTGCGCTGCGCGAGCACATGACGCCTCCGGTGCTCATCATCGGCGGTGGCTCGCTGTTCCTCGTGCTGTTCGCCTTCTTCTTCTGGCGCATCCGCAAGTGGGGCCTCACCTATCACCAGGGAGTCTCCTACTCGGGCGCGGGTGACGAACGAGAAGCAGCCCGCTGCTACGAGGAGGCTGCACGCCGAAGCACCGTGGGCTCCCAGAGGGCCGTCTCCGTCGCCATGGCCGGACTGTCCCTGTTGACACTCGGGGAGGCCACACGCGCGCTCGAGCTCTTCGGCTCCGCGGAGCACTCCGGTGCGTTGCGCAGGTTCGTTCCGGCCGCTCACCAATGGCTGCCCAATCTGATTGCCCTCGCCTACTTCCTCCAGGGAGAGCTGTCTCCAGCACGTGAATGGCTGGAGGAAGGGCGCAAGCGGGCTGGGAAGCTGCCCCTTTCGTTCGCGTTGCTGCCCGAGGTCGCGCTGCTCTGCCGCGAGGGACAGCCTAGCGCCGCGTTGGCGGTGCTCGCAGCCCGAGGGGGCGAGGCGGACGCTCTCGCGGGACGTGATGCCCGCCGACTCAAGCTCCTCAAGGCCTTCGCCCTGGATGCCGTGGACCCGACCACTCATGCAGTGGACATCGACGCCACCCTGTCCGCCGCACGGCTCGGGCGCCCCGAGGACTTCGAGGCCCTGTCCGCGCGGTGGCCGGAGCTGCGCGCCTTCATGGAGCGCAGAGGCCTGACGACTGTCGCCGCGTAGAGGGCGAAGCGGCGCCTCCTAGAACTTCCACTCCGTCCCCGGCTTCCCGAGCGCGACACGAGTCGCCGCCACATCCCGCAGCGCCTTGAAGGGCGAGGCATCGGCCAGCTTCACGACGGAGTCCAGGACCACCGCCGCCATCCGCACATTGTCGCTGGCGATGGCTCCATCCAGGCGCTCGAAGAGTTGTCGAAAGTTCTCCCGACGCTCGTCGAAGCTGCGGTCCAGGTAGTCCAGGAGCACGTCACGCATCGCGTGGATGTGCTCGACATTCACTCGGGACTCTTCACGCAGCCGAGTCTGTTCCGTGCGCTCCTTCTCGATGTCGCGCACGCACTCGGCCACCACCTTGAGGCCGGTCAGCACGTCCTTCAGGTTCAAGACCACCTTCACGCTCATGTCGTCTCCCTCTGAAGAAGGCCGCGAGACTGCTCCAGCAGGACCTCCAGCTGGTTGTTGAGGTCTCCGCCTTCGGCGAAGAGCGGCACCCGCATCAGTTCACTCTCCGCCTTCACCAACTGCATCGCGGTGGCGAACCGAGCCAGATGCCCATCGTTCTCGGTGTCGAAACGCTCCGCCAACTCCCAGAGGGAGTCGATGGCCCGACCCGCTCGCTGGTCGAGCGCGCCGAGAACACCGCTCAGCTCGTCCACGCGCACTCCCGCCCGCTCCAGCAGCGCGATGGCCGCATCGATGCGCGCGACCTGTTCATCGACCTCCTCCGCATAGGCCAGGGCCTTCGTTCTGGCCTTCTCCCCTTGATGGGCCATGACGAAACCAACGACGGCCATCGCGGGGGCCACCGCGATGCCTCCGAGGATCGCCGTGCCTCCAGCAACGCCCCAGCCGCCCGCCGCAAGAGAGCCACCGCCAAGCCACGCCAGCAGGGCGCTGTTCGCCGCGGCGCCAGTCAGCCCCGACAACGCGGCGCCCGTTCCAGCCGTGGCGAAGCTGGTGACCAACCCCGTGGTCAGGGCGCTGGCTCCCGCGCCCGTGACGGCCGCCGCGACCGAGCCCGACAGCGTGCCGCCCGCTTCGAGATATTGCACGGCGAACTCGCGGACGGCTTCCCGACTCACCCCCACGCGTCCCAGGTGCTCCAACGCCTCGATGCGGGCCTTTTGATTCAACTGCTCGAGGAAGTCGAAGAGACGACGGAAGGTCGTGGTGACAACACCATCTCGCTGAGCGGCCAGGGCATCCAGCTGACGTTGCAGCACGCCACGCGCACCCTCCACCCGCTGAACCGCGGCTTCATGTCGTGCCTGCGCCTCCTCGCCGATGTCCTTGGCGTCCTTCATGCTGTCGAGGCCGTCGTAGCTTTTCTTGGCGCCATAGCCAAAGAGACCAGCAAGCAGAAGCGCGGCGGGAATGAGCGGAAGCGGCATCACATACCTCCTGAGTGCGTGAGCTGGGCCTGTCCAACGAAGTCTGTCAATCAAGGGCGGCAGACTTCAGGCACACCCTTGTCCGACCCACGATGGGTCATGACCGCCCCGATGGGAATACCTCTCCGGGGTGATGAGCCTTTGAGCCTTTTCCCTCCCGCGCGCGCCTGCATCCCATTACCCTGACCCGGGCTGGTACAGTCAGACGTGTGAGGTAGCCGTCCTTCAGCGCCCGGCGGGGAGCGACACAATGGACGTATGGATGCGGGCGCTGCCGACCCTGGTTGCCGCCGCTCAGTCAGACGGGGCCGGGGGAACGCTGTGCTGGATGGTCGTCGTGGGTCTGGGGGTGTGGGGCGGCGCTGTCTGGCTCAACAATTTCAACAAGCGCTGGAATGCCGCGCAACTATCAGGCGCCATCGTCGCGCCTGCTCGCGTTCCCGCTCCCGTCCCTCGCGCTGCCCCACCTGACTCCACCATCGCGCTGCGATTCGACACCGTGAGCGCGCCCAGGGTCTCCCCAGGGCTCATGGTCCGCATCCCGGATGAGCCGCGGCCGGTGGCACCGCGTCTCGCGCCTCCACCCCCTGTGACTCCCGCGCCCGCGGCCTTCACGATGACAGCCTCCGCTCCGGCCGTGGAGCCAGTCGAGCCCGCACCGCGCGTCGAGCCCGCTCCTCCCGTGGCGACCGTGCCACCCGTCGCGACACAGGCGGCCCCCGGTCCCACGCTGTGGCCACCCACCCCTCCCAAGACCGGCTGGATTCCACCAGGACAGTCCATCGAGGTCGCTGGCTACAAGCTGAAGGACGGAATGGTCTACGTGGGCTCGCGGCTGCGCGCCGTGAATGCCCCGGGCACCGAGCCCTCACTCATCAACCCGAGTCTCGAAGTGGCCTCTCGGCCCAACCGCGATGGACAGGGCATGCGGTACTGGCCCTCGTACTCGGACATCTCTCCCGCTTCCCGCGCGGGTTATCTGGAGTGGCTCGCGAGTGGACGTCGCAATCCCAACGCCTACATCGGCTATGTCTTCCTCTTCTTCTACGGACTGGAACGTCGAGCACTCATCGAGCTGGGTACGGACGCAACGGCCGCCACCGAGGCCCGCCTCATCGAGGATGAAGTCCAAGCCCTGCTCAGGGTCCACGAGGAGAACAGCTCCTTCCGTGGCTATGCCTCCGCCTTCCTCGACGTGCTGCGCGTGCGCCGCGCCGGAGAAGACGGACTGCTGAAGGAGGCGCCCCAGTTCTCCTTGCGCCATGCGGGCGCGGCCTCGTTCGACGTGCGCATGGCCGTGGGCACCGCGGCGTCCAAGGGCCTGCCACTTCCCGCAGACTGGGCACTCGCCTGGGCCGTGGAGGCGAGTGACTCGCGATTGCGCACTCCCGCCACACGCTGCCCCGAGGAGTTCCAGGCCCTGTTCCGCGCGCGCTACCAACGAGACCACGGCGCGGGCATCGTCCCTCGTGCCACGAAGACCCAGGTGGACGCCCGCTACGAGCCCGCGAGCGCGTCCTTCGGAGGAATGGTGCGCCTGGCGTCGGCCTCCGTCACCAACGCCTCCGAGACATCGCTCAAGCCCGTGCGCGCGCTCATCGAGGACTGCTGCGAGTCGCTCGAGTCCTACAGCCGCTGGGTGGGAAAGAATCCCGACGCGCGCAACAGCATGAGCGCCCTGGCCCTGCTTCCCCCCGAGCTGGCGACCACGGTGCAAGGTGGCTCGGACGTGCAGGCGCTCCGCGCGCTGTTGCAGCAATCGCTCGGGAGCAACGTCTCCGCGCCCGTGGCCGCCGCCTCCCTCCTCGCGCACTGGCCCACCGCGACCTCCGGCAAGCTCTCCAAGTCCGAGGCCGTGGGACTGGCCCAGGCCCTGGAGAAGCTGGGCTACGGCATGGAGCCCGACCCTCGCATGGGTGGCGCCGTGCTCGCCCTCGAGGAGTCCGCCCACCTCTTCACGCTGCCCCCGGAGTCACCGACCGCGCCCTCCGGTGACTACCTGTCAGCGCTCGCGATGCTCCACCTCGCCGCCGCCGTGGCGACCGCGGATGGAACCGTCTCCACGGACGAGACCACTCGCATGGTGGCCCTGGTGGAAGCGGCCCAGGGACTGCTCGCCTCGGAGAAGACCCGCCTCAAGGCACATATCGCGTGGCTCCTCGCGAGGCCGGCCTCCAGCGCGGGCCACAAGAAGCGCGTCGAAGCGCTCGCACCCGAGGCCCGCACCTCGCTGGGCAACCTCTTGATTGAAGTCGCCATGGCGGACGGCAACGTGTCGCCCCAGGAGCTCAAGACGCTGTCGAAGCTCTACGCCATGCTGGGACTCGACGAGGCCAGCGTCTACTCCCGCGTCCACGCCGCCTCGGCGACGCGGCCCACCGCCGCGACGGAGCCCGTCTCCATGCGGCTCGCCGGAGCGCCCGAGAAGGGCTTCGCCATCCCCGCGCCTCCTCCCGAGAAGGGAGAGCGACTGGCGCTCGACATGCGCAGCGTGCAGGCGAAGCTCGCTGAGACCGCCGCCGTCTCCAGCCTCCTGGGCAGCATCTTCGCCGAAGAGGAAGCGCCGCCGCCCGTCGCTCCGACGACACAAGCCCCCGTGGAAGCCGGCGTCGCGGGTCTGGACTCCCTCCACTCCTCCCTGCTGCGAGCCCTCGTCGCGAAGACGGAGTGGCCTCGCTCCGACGTGGAGAAGCTCGCCGGTGGGCTCGGCCTGCTCACGGACGGCGCCCTGGAGGTCATCAACGACGCGGCCTTCGAGGTGTGCGGCGAGCCTGTCCTCGAAGGCGACGACACACTTCAGCTCAATGAGCAGGCAGCACGGGAGATGATGTCATGACGGACGCGACACCCCAGGGACGCATCAGGCCGAAGGACCGGGACGCCATCGTCCAGTCGCTGCGCGCGGGCGTCGTGCCTCGCGTGGGACAGCAGCACATCCAGGTGGGACGCGTCGAGGAGGTCCGGGCCCTCGTCCGTGACGTAGAGCGCATCGCCGAGGGTGGAAGCGCCATCCGCTTCGTCATCGGCGAGTACGGCTCCGGCAAGACGTTCTTCCTCAACCTCATCCGCTCCATCGCCCTGGAGAAGCGCCTCGTCACGCTGCACGCGGACCTCAACCCCGACCGGCGCTTGCACGCGACGGATGGGAAGGCTCGCAGCCTCTACGCGGAGTTGATGCGCAACCTGGCCACCCGGGCCAAGCCCGAGGGTGGCGCGCTCGCCAGCGTCGTGGAGCGCTTCGTCTCCAGCGCCCTCACTGACGCGAAGAGCCGGAACCTGAACCCCGAGGCCGTCATCCGGGAGAAGCTTGCCGCGCTCTCGGAGCTGGTGGGCGGCTACGACTTCGCGGAGGTCATCGCCGCCTACTGGCGCGGCCATGACAGCGGGAACGAGGTGCTCAAGGCCGACGCCGTGAAGTGGCTGCGCGGCGAGTTCTCCACGCGCACCGATGCACGCAAGGCGCTGGGCGTCCGCACCATCATCGACGACGCGGATGTCTACGACCAGTTGAAGCTCCTGGGTCGGTTCGTCCGGCTGTCCGGCTACGACGGCCTGATGGTGTGCCTGGATGAGCTGGTCAATCTCTACAAGATGGCCAACACCAAGGCCCGCGCCTCCAACTACGAGCAGATCCTCCGCATCCTCAATGACTGTCTCCAGGGCACCGCCGAGGGCCTGGGCTTCATCCTGGGAGGAACGCCCGAGTTCCTCATGGACACCCGCAAGGGCCTCTACAGCTACGAGGCCCTCCAGTCGCGACTGGCGCAGAACACCTTCGCCGTGGGCAACCTCGTCGACTACAGCTCACCGGTGCTCCGGCTGGCCAACCTCACCCCCGAGGACCTGTACGTCCTGCTCACCAAGCTGCGGCACGTCTACTCCGTAGGCGACACGTCCGCGCAGCGCCTGCCCGACGAGGGACTCCAGGGCTTCATGACCCACTGCTCCGAGCGCATCGGCGAGGCATACTTCCGCACGCCCCGGAGCACCGTGACGGCCTTCATCAACCTGCTGGCCGTCCTTGAACAGAATCCGACCGCGGACTGGAAGGAACTGCTCGGAGGCGTGCAGCTCGCCACGGACGTCAACCCGGACCTGGCCCCCCTCGTCGAGGCGGAGGCGGGAAGCATGACGGCCGGAGCGGATGATGAGCTCGCATCCTTCAAGCTCTGACCCGAACGGCTCCGCGTCGGGCTCCTTCCACCGACTGCACCCCAAGGTGCGGCGCTGGGTGTGGAGCCAGGGGTGGAAGGAGCTGCGCGGCATCCAGGAGGCCGCGATTGCTCCCATCATCGAGGGGACGCAAGACGTCATCCTCTCGGCGTCGACGGCCAGCGGCAAGACGGAGGCCGCGTTCCTGCCCATCTGCAGCCGGCTCGCGGAGGACTCCGGCGGCAGCGTGCGCACCATCTACATCGGCCCGCTCAAGGCCCTCATCAACGACCAGTTCGAGCGACTCGACGGACTCTGCGAGGGCTTGGGGATTCCCGTGCACCGCTGGCACGGCGACGTGTCCCAGGGCCACAAGTCGCGGCTGCTCAAGTCCCCAGCGGGAATCCTCCTCATCACTCCCGAGTCGCTCGAAGCCCTCTTCATCCGACAGGGCTCCGCGCTGGCCAGCCTGTTCTCCGGGCTGGAGCACATCGTCATCGACGAGCTGCATGCCTTCATCGGCACTGAACGGGGATGCCAGCTCCGGTCGCTCCTGCATCGTGTCGAGCTGACCCTGCGTCGCAACGTGCCGCGCGTGGGCCTCAGCGCCACGCTCGGCGATATGTCCCTGGCCGCGGAGTTCCTCCGGCCTGGAGCTGGCGAGCAGGTCAAGCTGTGCAACGCCGACTCCGGCGGTGGAGAGCTGCTCCTCCAGCTGCGGGGCTATCGCACGCGGGCGCCTGATGTTCGGCGTCTGGCCTCGGGAGCTGACGAGGAGTCCGAAGAAGGGCTGCCCGAGGATGAACACGACGTGGGGGCGCACCTTTTCAAGACGCTGCGAGGGACCCACAACCTCGTGTTCGCCAACAGTCGCAGGAACGTGGAGCTCTACGCGGACCTCCTGCGCCGCATGTGCGAACAGGCCCAGTTGCCCAACGAGTTCTTTCCCCACCACGGCAACCTCTCCAAGGAGCTGCGAGAGGAAGCAGAGGCCGCGCTCAAGGCGAAGCAGCGTCCCGTCACCCTGGTGTGCACCACCACGCTGGAGATGGGCATCGACGTGGGCGCCGTGCAGAGCATCGCCCAGGTGGGCGTTCCTCCCTCGGTGGCCAGCCTTCGTCAGCGCCTGGGACGCAGCGGACGCAAGGGCGGGCCCGCCGTGCTCCGCCTGTATCTCCAGGAAGCGGAGCTGACGAGCACCAGTCCCCTGACAGACCAGCTCCGAGTGCGTCTGCTCCAGTCGGTGGCCATGCTCGAGCTGCTGCTGACGAACTGGTTCGAGCCTCCCGCCTCGGGCGCCTTCCACTTCTCCACGCTGGTCCAGCAGCTGCTCTCGCTCATCGCCCAGCATGGCGGCGTCAAGGCGGGCGAGGCCTTCTCCGCGCTGTGCCAGGGCGGTCCCTTCGCGCGGGTGTCTCGCGAGGACTTCGTGCACTTCCTGCGGGGCCTGGGACAGCGGGAGCTGCTCTCGCAGTCCTCGGATGGAACGTTGCTCCTGGGGCGGATAGGAGAGCGGCTCGTCAACCACTACAGCTTCTATGCGGCCTTCGCCTCGGTGGAGGAGTTCCGGCTGGTGGCCTCGGGACGCACGCTGGGCACGATGCCCATCGACCAGCCGCTCTTCGTCGGCACGTACCTCATCTTCGGCGGACGACGGTGGCGCGTGCTCGCCGTTCAGGCCGACGAGAAGGTCGTGGAGCTGGAGCCCGCACCCTCGGGTCGCGTCCCCATGTTCGAGCCCGCCAGCGTGGGCGGTGTGCACGACCGCGTCCGGGAGCAGATGCGCACTGTCTATGCCAGTGACGGTGTTCCTCGATACCTGGATGCGCGCGCGCAAGAGCTGCTGGCGGAGGCTCGGGCGAACTTCCAGCGATGGGGGCTCGCCGAGCGCTCCATCGTCACCTCGGGTCGGGAGGTCCATGTCTTCCCCTGGGCCGGCGACGCGGTGGTGCACACCCTGGCGCTGTCACTCCAGGCGCGAGGACTGTCGGTGCAGACGCTGGGGGCTGTCTTGAGCGTGGAGGGGATGCAGTCAGACGTGGAAGGCGCCCTGCGTGGGCTCGTGGCGGAGGGGCCTCCTCGGGCCGAAGCCCTCACGACCCACGTGGCCAACATGGCGCTCGAAAAGCATGACGGCTTCGTGCCGGAGGACCTGCTCGCGCGTGACTACGCGGCTCGGTACCTGGATGTCCAAGGTGCGTGGCGCGCGGCGCAGCGGGTGTTGCAGTGACGCTCTCCCTGAAGAGGCCTTGTCGCCCATGAGTCTTCCTTCTCACGAGTCCCAGGCCGTCGACCCGACGCCTCCCGAAGACGCGGCGGCCATCAAGCACGCCGCCACGCAGGCCTTCGTCGAATGGGCACGACGCCTGCCCGTGGCACCTTCGAGTCCGACGGACTTCATCCGCTCCGTGGAGCCGAAGGTGCGGAGGGCCTGCCGGCTCTACACGACCATCACCGAGCGGACGGTCGTGTGGAAGGAAGAAGCCGCTCGAGGTTCACCGCCCATCACGGGGTTGAGGCGCAAGGCCGACAGCGTCGACCCCTGGGCGGAGACACGCACGAGCCTCCGTGAAAACAGCCTCTCCATCCTCGCCTGTTCACCGTGCGGTGGCCTGGGCTCGCTTCCTTGCTCCAGGTGTAGCGGAACTGGGGCGGTCCGCTGCTCGAACTGTAACGGCACACGGAAGGCCTACGGTTACGCATCGAACGGCTCGCGTCGACTCATGAACTGCAGGTCATGTGACGCGCGGGGCAGTGTCTCCTGTAGCGGCTGCAATTCGGGGCGGGTGTCCTGCTCGCCATGCCTGGGGCACGGCCGTGAGCAGCGTTGGCTCGAGTTCGTCGAGTCGGTCCGCTTCGACTTCCTGGTGATGACGGAGGACGAGACGCTGCGCGGCCTGCCGTGGACGACGGTGGAGATGGAGAAGGACGCGAAGCTCCTGGGAGAAATCAGCGCGAACGGTGCGCTGTCGCGGGAGAAGGTCGCGCCGCATCTCCCCGAGGATTGGCTCCAGGAGCACTGGGAGAAGACCCGAATCGCGCTCAAGACCCAGGAGCGCATCACCAGCCAGCTCTTCCAGGTCTTCGAGGCGCCTGCCGCGCAAGTCTCCTACTCCATCGAGGATGCGCGCCCCACGACAGTTCACTTCGAGGGGCAGAGGATGCTGGCGCCACCGGTCTCCGCGGACCGACAGTTCGCGGCAAGAGCCCGGAAGGTCTTCGCGGCCCGGTTCGTCCTCCTCCTGCTGGCCGGTTGGATTTCGCTCCTCTACATCCTCCGAGGCTCCTACTTCTGGAACGGCTGGCTGGTGGCGCTGTGTGTCTCGCTCGGTGGGCTCGCGATTCTGGGTGAGCACTTCGTCCGGGACTGGACCCTGGGCAGGAAGCAGAAGGCTCGCCGCTGGGGTATTGGCGCGGCCGTCTTCACGGTCCTCGCGGGTGTCATGGCCCTGGCTTCGGAGCCTTGGCTCAGTTCCGCGAAATCCCATATCGCGGAGGGCCGCCTCGACGACGCGGATAAGGAACTGCTCGCGCTCGGCGGGCCCGACGACCCCTCTCTCCAGCAAGCATGGACGGACCTCCATCTCGCCCATGCGCTCCGCGCGGAGACCGTGAAAGAGGTCGCCGAGGATGCCGTCTTGATGAAGGCGGGTTCTCCGCAGCGGGCGAAGGTCGACCAGCACCTCCTGGAACTCACTCGGCAACAGGTCCTCCAGTCCCTCGCACGCAAGGAGCCCGCCTCCGCCCTGGAGGTGCTCACCACCGCGAAGCCCGCGCTCGAACAAAGCTTCTCGAAGGACGTCGGCGAGCTGACCGCACGCATCCATGAAACAGAGTTCGAGACCTGCTCGACGGAGGCCTGCCAATGGAAGGCCCTGGGCGCCGCGCTTCGCGCCGAGCCCACGTCGAACCGGGAGCAGCGACAGGAACAGGTGCGCGCGACGCTCATCGAGCGACTGTCGCCCACGCCGCGGCCCAAGGTGGCCACGCTGGAGTGGGTCCTCTACCTCGACAAGACGCGCTCGCTCGCCACCGAGCTGGGTGAGACACCCTCCGATGCGGACCTGGGGGAGCGCGCACGACAAGCCGCCACGTGGACCCAGGAGGAACGGGGGCGGATTTCCCTCATCGGCGCCGAGCGCGCCGTAGCCACCGCGCTGCTTCAACTGTCGTCCGGCGGCGACTCGAACATCCTGATGGCGACCACGAAGTCCGTCTCCCTGTACTGCGCGCTGAAGGACGGGCGCTGCGCGGGCGCATATCTGGTGGGCGCGGACAAGGCCTCGCGCGCGCTCAATGGACTGCAACATGCGGTGACCACGAAGGAGCTGTTCTCACGGGCCCTGGGGCACTCCGCCGAGCTGCCCGCGCCACCGCAGCCTCGTGGCGGCAAGTCACCCACGCAGTCCACGTGGAAGGATGGCGGGGTGACCATCGTGGCGAGATGGAGTGGTGCCCACTTGATGGAGCTGCGCATCGGAGAGGTGAAGCCATGAATCCGAAACCTCCCCGTCTGCTGTCCGTCAGCGCGGCGCTCATGGGACTGCTCGGCGGCGCGGCGCCTTCGGGCCTGCTCATTCCAGGCATCGAGCTCCAGGTCGCGCAGCCCACCTGGAGACGACGCGACGAAGAGGACTCGCGTGACGAGCTGCTCCTCGTCGTCCCACCCACCAGCGGGCAGATTCTCCTCGCGGGACATCGCTCACACCGCTCCCACTCCTCGCATCGCAGCCACTACTCCGGCAGCCGGAGCCGGAGCTACGGCGGCGGCTACTCCGCCCCCGCCGCAGAGCCGGAGCCACCCCCTCCACCTCCCAAGCCCGCGATGGTTTCCTTCGTCGCCTTTCCAGGGGGACGCATCTTCGTCGACGACAAGCCCGCGGGGCAGGACGTGACGTCGCTCATGCGACTGGCCGCGGGCAAACACGTGGTCCGCATCGAGAACCGTTTCCTCGGCACCACCACCGTCGAGGTGGACCTGGTCGCGGGGCAGATGGGCGATGTCACGATTGAGTGGTAGCGGTGGGACTGGGAGCTGACACGTGACGATGAAAGAAGCCGAAGCTCAGCCACCCTTCACCTTCCGCGACGGCGCCGTTCAAGCCGTCCTCGACCTGCGCGTCTACCGGCTCGCGGCGATACAGAAGTCCGCCTACCGCTTCGCGGAGCGGTGCACCGCCGTGCTCGGCTCGCCCGAGGCGGACCGGCTCTCCGTCCGCTTCGTCTTCGGACCGACTGTCACCGAGCAGGACGCGCTGGAGACCGTGCGGCTGTTCTTCCAGGAGCTGCTGGACCAGGAGCTGCGCGAGCAGGTGGGCGACGAGACGCGTGCCCTCCGTGCGCTGATTCTCGCCCAGGCCTTCTCTCGCACCGACTTGATTCGCAAGGACTGAGGGCGACGCATGTTCCATGACCGCTCCAGGTACCAGTCCGCGCGGGGATACCAACTGGCGCCCTTCCGGTTCAGCCCACTGGACGGCTCGCGCTACATCGCGACGAACGACGTGGGCGAATACGTGGTGCTGCCTCGCGAGGAGCTGGTCGAGTTCGTCAGCCATGCCCTGCCCCCGGACCGGGAGACCTACAAGGCGCTCAAGTCCCGGCACTTCATGTTCGATGAGCACTCGCGCGTGGCGCTCGAGCTGCTCGCCCTGAAGTACCGGACTCGCGCGGAGCAGCTCGCGTCCTTCACCGGGCTGCACATCTTCGTCGTCACCCTGCGCTGCGACCACTCCTGTCCGTACTGTCAGGTGTCACGGCAGGCCGAAGGACGCCTCGACTTCGACATGTCGCGAGAGCACGCCGACCAGGCGCTCGACTTCATGTTCCGCAGTCCGTCCCCCGCCCTCAAGGTCGAGTTCCAGGGCGGCGAGCCGCTGCTCCACTTCGAGCGCATCCGCTACATCGTCGAGCGCGCCAAGGCCCTGAACCAGGTGCACGGCAGGGACCTCCAGTTCGTCATCGCGAGCAACCTCTCGCGCCTCACGGACGACGTGCTGGCCTTCTGCCAGGAGCATGGCGTGCTGCTCTCCACGTCCCTGGACGGACCCGAGGCCCTGCACAACGCCCAGCGTCCCGTCCGTGGCGGTGACAGTCATCAACGGACCATCGACGCGATTCGCCGGGCACGACAGGCGCTCGGGCCAGACGCGGTCTCCGCCCTGATGACCACGACGCAGGCGAGCCTGGAGCGTGTCGAGGACATCATCGACGAGTACGTGCGCCAGGGCTTCCACGGCATCTTCCTGCGGAACGTCAGCCCCTACGGTTTCGCTGTCCGCCAGCGCGCCTCGCGCCAGTACGGCGTCGAGGCCTGGGTCGAGTTCTACAAGCGAGGGCTCGCGCACATCCTTCGCATCAACGAGCAGGGGTATCCGCTCCAGGAGGAGTTCACCGCCATCCTGTTGCAGAAGTTCTTCTCCCCGAGGGGCTCGACCTATGTCGACCTCCAGTCGCCCTCGGGCATCGGCATCGGGGCGCTCGTCTACAACTACGACGGCGCGGTGTACGCCTCCGACGAAGGGCGGATGCTCGCGGAGATGGGCGACTTCTCCTTCCGGCTCGGGCACCTCTCCCGCGACTCCTACGAGTCCATCATGACGTCCGAGACGCTCCTGGCCCACCTGAGCGACACGATGCCGGAGGGCGCTCCCATGTGCAGCGACTGCGCCTTCCTGCCCTACTGTGGCGCGGACCCTGTCTTCCATCAGGCGACGCTCGGAGATGCCGTCGGCCACAAGGCCTTCAGCGCGTTCTGCAAGAAGCAGATGGGCGTGCTCCGTCATCTCATCGGACTGCTCGAAGATGACTCCCGCGCTCGGGACATCCTCATGGGGTGGCGCTGAGTCATGCCGGCACTGGACCTCGCATCGACCGGACTGCGCCCTCTCTCGGAGCGCTCACCCGAGCCATTCATCGGCCGCATCCGCGAGCAGCATGACTCCCCGGCGCTCGCACGCAACCAGGAGATTCTCCTCGTCCGGCGTCCGCTGGAGCGCCTTCCTCCGGGCTTCCGCGGGTACCTCCTGCTGGAGGAAGGTGCCGTGAGCCCGGAGCTGAAGGACGTCTACGTCCTGGCCCCCGGGCTTCGCTACCTCGCCGATGGGGATGTGGTCCGCATCCATCCCGAGCGTGGAGCCCTGGCGACGCTGTACCGCCGCGAGTCTCCGTCGAACTCGTTCCTGGTGACGGAGCGCTGCGACAACAACTGCCTGATGTGCTCCCAGCCACCGCGCAAACAGGATGACTCCTGGCTCGTGGACGAGCTGATGGAGACGCTCCCGCTCATCTCTCCGGAGACTCGTGAGCTTGGAATCACGGGCGGCGAGCCGAGCCTGCTCAAGGGGCGCCTCGTCGAGCTGCTGGAGCGGATGAAGAGCCATCTGCCACGGACGTCGGTCCACATCCTGACCAACGGGCGCGGCTTCGCGGACGCCGAGCTGGCGCGCGCGGTGGCGAAGGTCCAGCACCCCGACCTCATGCTGGGGATACCGCTCTACTCGGACCTGCCCGAGGAGCATGACTACGTCGTGCAGGCCCTGGGCGCGTTCGACGAAACCCTCCGAGGCATCCTCCACCTCAAGCGCGCCCGCGTGCGCGTGGAGCTGCGCTGTGTCGTCCACGCGCAGACGTACTCGCGCCTGCCCCAGCTCGCGGACTTCATCACGCGCAACCTGTTGTTCGTCGACCATGTCGCGCTGATGGGGCTGGAGCTGATGGGGTTCGCCAGGACGAACCTCGGCCTGCTCTGGGTGGACCCCCTCGACTATCAGGCCCAGCTCACCGACGCGGTCAGGACGCTGAGCCGCGCGGGGCTCAACACGTCCATCTACAACCACCAGCTCTGCACCCTCCCCACCGAGCTGCATCCCTTCGCGCGAAAGAGCATCTCCGACTGGAAGAACGTCTACGCCGAGGACTGCGAGGGCTGCGCGCGGCGGGAGGACTGCGGCGGGTTCTTCGCTTCAGGTGTCCTGAAGCGAAGCCGAGGCATCCAGCCGTTCCGGGACTGAAGTCAGAACGTGGGCAGGTCCGACGCCAGGTGCGCCGACAGGCCGCCGTCCATCACCAGCGCACTGCCGTTGACGTAGCCACTGAAGGGCCCGACGAGGAAGGACACCATGCCCGCCACCTCCTCCGGCGTCCCGAAGCGCTTCACCGGGATTCGCTCCAACAGTCGCGCGCGCACGGCCGGGTCCGCCTTCGCCAACATCTCCGTGTCGATGTAGCCCGGACAGAGCGCGTTGCAGGTGATGCCATAGGCACCCCACTCAGCGGCGATGGCCTTCGAGTACCCCACCACCGCGTGCTTGGTCGCCGCATACGTGGACGACTGCGCCCCACCGAAGAGCCCCATGATGGAAGCGATGTTCACGATGCGCCCGTAGCCCCGCTCCTTCATGCGCGGCAGCGCCCAGTGACACAGGTTGCGCACGCCCGTCACATTCACTCCGAACAGCTGGTCCCACTCGGCGGTGCTCACCTCGTCCACCCGGTGGAACGGCCCTCCCACTCCCGCGTTGTTCACCAGCACCCGAGGCACCCCCAGCTTCGCCTCCAGCCGCTCCATCGCCACCCGCACCGCGCCCTCATCCGCGACGTCACAGGCCAACGGCCAGACGCGCCCACCTGCCCGCGTCAGCTGCTCCTCCAGCCGCGCCAGCAGCGCCACGTCCCGCGCCAGCAACACCACCTCGAACCCCTGCCTCGCCAGCTCCGTGGCGATGGCCGCGCCAATTCCACGACTGGCCCCGGTGACGACCGCGACAGGGGCCTTCGACTGCGTCTCCATCAGAGGACACCTCGGGGCGGAACGAGGCGCACCTCGTCCACCCGCACGTTCAACGGCTTGGTGGAAATCTCCCAGATGCACTGCGCCACGTCGTCCACGGAGAGCATGTCCTCGGGACTGAACTCCGGCCGGGACCTCCAGAAGGACGTGTAGACCGCGCCCAGCGACAAGAGCGTGGCGCGGATGCCCAGCGCCTTGCCCTCCTCGTTCAGGACTCCCGTCAGCCCTCGCACCCCGTGCTTGGACGCCGCATAGGCCCCGTTCATCGGCAACGTCAGGTGGTCACTCACGGACCCGATGTGGATGAGCCGACCTCCACCTCGGGACTTCATCCGCCGGAACGCCTCCCGCGCGCACAGGAACGTCCCCGTCAGGTTCACCTCGAGGCTCCGCCGCCAATCCTCCAGCGTCAGCTCCTCGAGCGGCCTGAAGACGCCCACGCCCGAGCAGTTGACCAGGACGGAGATGGGACCGAGCCCCGCCTCCGCCTTGTCGAACATCGACACCACGGAGTCCTCACGGGTGACGTCCACGTGCACCGCGTCCACGCTCTCCGTCGCCACGTCGTTCGCGGCGCACAGGACGCGCAGCCCCTCGGCTCGCAGCTTCTGCGTGACGGCCCGGCCGATGTCGCCCGTACCTCCGACGACGATGACATTCCGACCACTCACGTGCCGTGCCCTCCCCGCAGCTCACCCTCGCGAGACGCGGGGGGCGGGGAGTATGTCGGACCGGCGAGGGAAAGGGGGGCGCTCGTGGCGCCCCGCCCACACTCCGGGAGCAAGCCCAGCGTCGGGCCGCTCCCAGGGACTCAGGCGGCGTTGCTGAGCTGGCTCACCCGGGTGCCCTCGGGCGAGTTGTCGATGTCCACGCCCAGCTCGTCCCGGAACACATCCAACAGATAGGGCAGCACGCCGATGGTGCCCTTGCGCATGCGGTGGTGCAGCGCGAGGTCCTTGTTGGTGAGTCGTCGGTCCGGGTGGGGACGCTGGAGCAGCGCGTTGACCTCACGCTGGACATTCTCCAGCACCCGCAGCGCCGAGCGCTCCAGCGTCAGGAACTCCGCGGTCGCATCCGCGATGGCGTCCGCCTGCTCCGCCCGAGGCCCCGAGGTGGCACCCGCGCGCTCGCGGACCAGGGCCCGGAGCTGCTCACGCGTGGTCTCGTACACCGCGTCGTGCACGGGCGTGAAGATGTCCTTCAGGTGAAGCAGCGAGTCCTCCCGGAAGTTGCTCATGCCGCGCTGGGCGCGGTCGAACATCTCGATGTAGCGCGCCTCCGCCCAGTCGCGCTGCGTCGCCGAGTGGAGGCGCGTGGGCCGCATCATCTCCCAGTCGTGCGCCACCCGCTCACGCATCCGGCTCCAGAACCCGCCAGGCGCGTCCTCCACCTGGTTCACCGCCGCGCGGATGACCTCATAGGCACGGCACATGTAGCTCCACAGGTTGAACTGGAGCGAGTAGAGCTGGAGCCCGAGCTGCCCGTAGTCCACCCCCGGCACGATGTCCTTCGCCCACGGCAAGTCCGACGATGGCGCACCCGCCACGGGCCTGCCGTCCATCACCGTCTGGAAGTACTCCTCCATGAGGTTCGGCGGACCGGCGCACACCCCTCGCGTCGACAGGTAGTGGTTGTCGCGGTCCGACACATAGAGCAGCTCCGCGGAGGAGATGGGCGTCTCGTACGTCATGGGGTCTTCCGGGAGGAAGAGCATGTACGCCGCCACCATCCGCACGCCGTCCGTCACCCGGTAGATGTTGGAGAGGACCGGGTCCAGCGTGCCGTTGGGCACCGGGTCATTGGCGCGCATCAACATATAGGACGGCACCGCAAGCACGGCGCACGCCACCGCGTGCAGGTCTCCCAGCCGCCAGCGTCCATCCGGAAGCACCGTGTCCGGGCGCAGGAACGCCTGCCGCACCGCGAGCACCGCCTGCATCATCGGCTTCCAGTGCTTCATCATCGACTTGAGCGCCGTGACGTTCATCGGCGCGTTGTTGCGGTAGCGACTGCCCGGAAAGTGGCAGGCCTTGAACTCCGTCTCCACCTTCATCCGCATCGTCTCGGGGAAGGTGTTGCTCTCGCCGATGTGCCGCCCCTCCGCGTCCAGCGCCGGGTGGGCGATGCGGTACACGGGGAGCATCGCCTCCAGGAAGCCCAGCTCCAACGGGGTCCCCGTGAGCTGCTTCATGACGCTGGCCGCGTCCGGGTTCCACCACATCGGCTCGGTGGGCGCCTTACGCCGGGCCTCGAACTCCAGGTACTTGCGGTGGCTCTCGCTCTCGAAGGTGAGCGTCGGGGCCTCGCGGGTGACGATGCCTTCGGCCAGCAGCGCCTCCAGCAGCTCCTTCATGCGCTCCCAGGGATAGGGCTCGCCCGGCGTCCACTTCGTGGCGGCGCCCGCCATGAAGGAGTCCTCGAGGCAGAGCTGCTCTCCGAAGGAGTGCAGGTCCAGCTCCTCGATGTAGATCTCCTTGGTGCCGTAATAGATGTGCAGCTCGGGCTGGCCTTCGGGCGAGTTCAGGTACTCCTTGATGAAGCGACGCCGCATGGGCACGTACAGCGTCTCATGGGGGTCCACCGGCACCGGCTCCTGACTCACGTGGCAGCTCCTGGAAGGGCTTGAATAAAAACAGTCGCCGGCGAGCCGGTACTCGGCCCGCTGGCGACTGAGGTCAGCTCACCGCTCTCAGAAGTCGAGCGGGGCGGCGATGATGATACCGCCACCACAGCCACGACCGCCGCCACCACCACCACCGATGGTGCCGTCATCCGTCGACATCGGGCCTGCACGAACGCGAGTCTTGATCTTCATGGACTGCTCCTTGTGCGAGTGAGGACTGGTTGCGTTGAGAAACGATCAGAAGTCGAGCGGGGCGGCGATGATGATGCCACCGCCACAGCCACGACCACCGCCGCCGCTGCCACCCGTGGTGGGGGCCGCGGGACCTGCACGAACGCGCGTCTTGATCTTCATGGATTGCTCCTTGTGTAAGTGAAGACGGCTCTCCAGTTCACGCAAGGCACAGACCTCGCGGACCCGGAGTATCAATTGAAGCCGGATTAATCCATGAGGTCAAGTTGCACCAGTCACTTGGAAATAAATACATCCCGGTGACTGGAATTCTTGCATCGCGGGCTCAGGCTGAAGAATGGCGCAATGCGCTACATTCCTCGCCGAGACACGCACCGAGGCACTGAAGCTTGGTTCACATGGGGAACAGCCCTCACGGACCCGGAGTAGCAATGAAAGCGGGATAACTCCGCGAGGTCAAGCCGACGTTTTACTGATTTTAATTGGAATTCTGGTTTGGCGGATTCAACCCCTCAAGAGGGAAGGCCACCCACCGGGTGATATCGAGACAATGACACGACCCGTCGCAATGCCTCTCCAATCCACCCCTGGCACCCCAGCGAGGGCCCGCCGAAGCAGGCCCTCGCGAGACGTCTGACTCAGCGCAGCGGTTCGATGACGTAGATGAGCGTGACCTTGGCCTGCACGGTCTGCTCCTCCGGCTGGATGGGCGTGGCCACGCGGGCATCCGCGGACTCGGCCATCGCGAAGCGCGCCGGGTACATCTGCGGCGACTCCGTCACCGTGCTCGCGTCCACCACCGCGCCCAGCTTCACGTTCAGCGCCGCCGCCAGGACCTCGGCCGACTTGCGCGCACGAGCCACCGCCTGCCGCAGCGCCTCACCCTGGACCGCGTCCTGCTTCGCCAGCCCGAAGCGCACCTGGTCCACCCGGTTCGCCCCCGCCGCCAGCGCCTGGTCCAGCAGGCTGCCCACGCGCGACAGCTCCGTGAGGTGCACGCTCACCAGGTTGCTCACCCGGTAGCCCTTGAGCTTCGGCTCCGTCTCGTTCGGCGCCGGAGGCCCGTAGTCCGGGTACACCGAGTAGTTGCGCGTCTGGATTTCCTTGCGGGCGATTCCCGCCGACGTCAGCGCCGCAATCACCTTCTCCATCTTCTTCGCGTTCTGCTCGCCCGCCGCCTTCGCGTTGGGCGCCAGCGTCTCCACCGCCAGGTCGATGAAGGCCTCGTCGGGCTGCGCCTTCACCTCGCCCGTGCCCTCCACGCGCAGGGTCCGCACCGCGGGGTCCAACGGCGGTCGCGGCGCGGCGGGCTGCGCGGACGCGCCCAGCGCGGTGAACAGCATGGCGGTGAGCAGCAGGGAACGAACGGGTCTTGCGTGAAGCATGGCGCCTCCTCGGGCGGGATTCCGGTACGGCGGGTGACGTGATGCCGCTGCCTTACTCCTCGGGACGGGACCCCGCGGGCAACATTCACGTCCCCCCACGGCACCTGTCCCGCACGGGAGGGCGGAGCACACCCCGCCCTCCCGTGGGAGCCGACCTCACGGACTCGCGGCGTCCCCGGCCTCGTACTCGGGGGCCTGGGGCTTGGGGCCACGCCCGGTGACTTCCCGCACCTTCGTCGTCGCCTTGCGACGCGCGGCCCTCAGCGCGTCACGGCCGATGTCCATCACCGCCGACATCGCGCCCGCCACCAGGTTGCCCGGCGGCGTGTCCGGCGCCAGCGGGTGCGGCCGGGTGGGCGCCGCCTGCTTGGCGCTCTCCAGCAAGGCGCCCAGCTCCCGCAGTTCCTGCGGCTTGAAGGCCTTCTTCACCGCCGGGAAGAGCGTGGTCTCCTCCTCGAGCACGTGCGCCCGCACGTTCTCCATCAACACGTACACCTTCGCATCGAAGCGCTCCGCCTCCGCGGGCAGCTCGTCCAGCTCCGACAGCACCCACTTCACCACGTGGTGCTCCTCCAGCGAGCGCAGCACCTCCTCCTTCATCGACTCCGAGCGCGTGCGCACCGCCGGGTAGAACGCCTGCTCCTCGATGGCGGCGTGCACCGACAGCTCGAGCACCATCTGCTCCACCAGCTTGCGCTTGAGCTTGTGGGCATTGGCGCCCGCCTTCTCGAACCTGCGGAAGAGCTGCTCCACCGTCTTGTGGTCCGTCTTCAGCAACGCGATGGCATCCATGCTTGATTGCCTCCCTGGGGTTCTGGGGGCCGCGCATCCCCTCCATGGAGCGCAAGGCTCCTGGCGCGACATGTCCTGGATGGTGGGGATGACCTCGCCTCCATGCCGGAGCGACGAGGCAAAAGCCCGCTCCCTCGCGAACCCGGCAGCCAGCCAGGGCGTCCGTGCACCGGAGAACAAGCGGGCCCCGCGAGGGCCTACATGGGACCTCGTGGGAAGTTCCTAGCCCTCTGATAGGAGCCCGCCCTACCCAAACCAGGAAGCGGCGCTCCATGCGTGACACCGACGCGGCCCTGGCGGTCCGGCCGCCGTCGGGGAAGCAACGCGCCGACCGCCCCCTGGTTCAATCCCACGCGGAACCACCCCTGCCCAATCTCGTCTCGTCGAAATGGTGATGGGCTCGCCGCGGGCGCGAGAAGGGGAGAGGGAACGCAGTGAACACCTTGATGAATGATGCTCAGCGCGTGCGCGTGGCCCGGATTTCGAGCGAGGCCGAGGACATCCTGTCGTACGAGCTGGTCGCGGAAGACGGCGGTGCGCTCCCCGCGTTCGAGCCCGGCGCCCACCTGGACGTGCGCGTCCCTGGCAAGGACTCCGCGCTGCGCTCGTACTCGCTCTGCAACGACGCGGAGGAGACGCACCGGTATGTCATCGCCGTGCAGAAGGATGCGCGAGGCCGCGGCGGCTCCATCGGCATGCACGAGCGCGTGCGTGAAGGCGATGTGCTGGTGGTGAGCGCGCCGCGCAACGACTTCCCCCTGCTGTTCGCGCGCGCCTATGTCCTGGTGGCGGGCGGCATCGGCATCACCCCGCTCTTGTCCATGGCGCGCCAGCTCCAGCGCACCGGCGCGAACTACGTCCTGTACTACTGCGTCCGCACACCCGAGCGCGCCGCGTTCCGCGAGCTGTTGTCCTCCGCGCCGTTCGCGGACCGGGTGCGGTTCCACTTCGACGGCGGAGACCCGGACAAGGGGTTGGACGTGTCGGGGCTGCTCGCCACGCGAGGGCCGGGCACGCGGCTGTACTGCTGCGGCCCCGCGGGCTTGATGAAGGCCGTGCGCGAGGCCTCCACGAAGCACCGCTGGCCCTGGGAGAAGGTCCACTTCGAGTCCTTCGGCGCCGAGGGCAACGGCGCGGCCCTGGGCAAGGACGACACCGACTTCGAGGTGGCCCTCCGCAGCACGGGGCAGGTGCTCAGCGTGCCCAAGGGACAGTCGGTGCTCAACGTGCTGCGCCGCAATGGCGTGCGCGTGCCCAGCGAGTGCGAGGCCGGCTCCTGCGGCACCTGCGTCACCCGCGTCTGCGAGGGACAGCCCGAGCACCGGGACACCTTCTTCCAGCAGGAGCCCGCGGGCGACGAGCGCATGCTCATCTGCGTGTCGCGCGCTCGCTCCAAGCGGCTGGTGCTGGACCTGTAACCCGGCGCGCTCGCGCGACTTCGGCCCGGACCAGCCCTCGCAGGGCCTCCGGGTCGAAGGGCTTCTCCACGCGCGGGTTCTCCACCCGCTCCAGGAAGGTGCGCGCCGTCGGAGTGAAGGCCCCGCCGGTGATGAAGACCATCCGCTCCGCCACGTCGGGCGCCGTGCGCACGAGCGCCTCGTAGAGGTCCATCCCCGTCATCTCCGGCATCATCAAGTCACACAGCACCACGTCGTAGCGCTGGGGCTCGGGCGCGTTCAGCCGCTCCAGGGCCTGCCGCGCGCTCACCACCACGTCCACGTCGTTCTCTCGCGACAGCGTGCGACGGATGGCCCCGCTCACCAGGGCGTCGTCGTCCACCACCAACACCCGCCCCCGGACCGGCGGTGGCGGGCTCTCCACCCGAGGGGCGTCCGTCACCACCGCCGTCGTCCCGGTGCGCACCGCCGTGTCACTCGCCAGCTCGGGCACCCGGGCCTCGGAGGAGGGCACTGGACCTGGGACTCGCGGGGAGCTCGCGTCCATCGCGAGGCTCGGGGCCGTGACACGTGGGATGGCGGCGCCGAAGGACTCCGAGCCGAGGGCTGTTGACGGGCGCTCCGGCGCCAACCTGGCTTCGGGCGGTGCTTCCCACTGGGTCGGCGCGCTGACGGGTGACGCCGGGCGCTCCGCCGCGGGCCTCACGGGCACCGTCGGGAAACCCGTGGGTGAAGTCTCACGCTCGGACAGGGGCCATGAGCCGGAGACCGGCGGGTAACCCGTGGGCGAGGTGTCCCGCTCCGTCATGGACCTCATGCCCAGGGAGGAATCGGAGACCGTCGGGTATCCCGAGGGAGACGAAGGACGCTCCGTCACCGGCCGCGCTCCCAGTGAGGACTCGGACACCGTCGGGGACGATGGACCCTCCGTCACCGGCCGCGCTCCGGACACCGTCGCGTAGCCCGAGGGCGACGAGGGACGCTCTCTCACCGGCCTCGACTCCGCCTCACTTGTGCCTCGGGAGGACCCTCCGCTGCCCTGCGCTCGCGCCTCCGCCGGTGCCGCCGCGTCTCGCGACCGGCCTCGTGCCTCGGACGTCAACGCCGAGCCCACGTCCCTCGCGCGGCGCAGCGCCACCCGGAACACGGAGCCCTTGCCCAGCTCGCTCTCCACGGAGATGGTGCCGCCCATCGCCGTCACGTACGCGTGGCACAACGACAACCCCAGCCCCGTGCCCACGCCCACCGGCTTCGTCGTGTAGAACGGGTCGAAGATGCGCCCGAGCGACTCCGGCGAAATCCCGCTCCCCGTGTCGCGCACCTCCGCCAGCACCCAGCCATCCGGGCCGCCGCGCGTCACCAGGCGCACCTCGTTCTCCTCCGCCCGGCCTTCCGGCAACGCCTGCGCCGCGTTGATGAGCAGGTTGAGGAACACCTGCGCCAGCCGCGCCTCGTTCCCCTCCACCCAAGTCACGTCACCGTAGTCGCGCACCACCTTCGCGCGCGGACGCAGCTCGCCCATGGCGATCTTCACCGCCGAGTCGAGCACCGAGCCCAGCTCCACCGGCCCCTGCTTCTCGTCGTCCGGCCGGGAGAAGGTCTTCAAGTCGCGGACGATGCGGCGCACCCGGTCCGCGCCATGCAACGCCTCGCGCAGCGCCTGCCCCACCTCGCGCAGTCGCATCCCCGCGTCCCGCGCCTCGCCCAGCTCCTTCGCGAGCGCGTCCGACTCCTCGCTCGCGTGCTCCAGGTTCGACACGATGTACGCCAGCGGGTTGTTGATTTCGTGCCCCACGCCCGCGGCGAGCTGCCCCACCGCCGCCATCCTCCCGGCCTGGACGAGCTGCGCCTGCGTCTGCCGCAGCGTGCGCACGTTGGACTCCAGCTCCTCGTTCGCCCGCGCCAGCTCCCGCGTGCGCTCCTGCACGCGCGCCTCCAGCCACCGCTCGCGCGCCTTCAGCTGCCCCACGCGCAGCAGGTACACGCTGACGCCCAGCATCCCCAGCCCCAGCACGAACAGCACCCAGAAGTCCGTGCGCTGCCACAGGCTCGGCTCCAGCAGCACGTCCAGCGACACCGGCTCCGTCCAGCCGCCGTCCCGGCCCTCCGCCTGCACCTCGAAGCGATAGCGCCCGGGCCGCAGCCCCGTGTACGTCGCCCGGCGAATCTCCGCGCGCACCCAGCCGTCGTCGTGCCCCACCAGCCGGTAGCGGAACGGCAGCCGCACCGCGTCCCCCGGCGTGAAGGCCGTGAAGCGGATGTCCAGCCGCGAGCCATCCGGCCGCAGCTCCACCGGGCCCGTCACCGGCACCAGCTCGCCCTGCACCCGCACTTCCTCGATGCGCACCTCGGGAGGCTGGCGGCTGGCGCGCACCCGCACCGGGTCCACGACGATGGCGCCCTGGATGGTGGTGAACCACAGCCGCCCGTCCCTGCCCCGCCACCCCGACGGCTGCGTGTTCCCGTTGCACTCCGCGGTGCGCATGCCGTCCGTCTGGTCGAACCCCATCACCGTCAGCCGCGCGCGGCGCCGGCCCTCCGCCACATCCTCCAGCTCCCGCCGCGACACCCGGGACACGCCCTTGTTGCTGCTCATCCACAGGTGGCCATCCCCGTCCGAGACGATGCTGAACACCGCGTCGTCGTAGAGGCCGTGCTGCGACACCGAGTAGCGCGTCCACGCGCCCTCCTTCCACCGCGCAAGCCCCGTCTCCGTGCCCACCCACACCGTGCCGTCCGAGTCCGCCAGCAGCGCCAGCACCACCTCGCCGGGCAGCCCGTCCTTCACCGTGAAGCGCCGCGGGCCCTTGCCCTCCTCGATGCGCCACAGCCCGCCCTCGGAGCCCAGCCACACCGCGCCCTCGGCGTCCTCCGCCATGACGATGATGGGCTCGGCCGACAACCCCTGCTTCGTGTCGAACACCGTGACGTCGTCACCGCGCACCCGCGCCAGCCCCTGCCGCGTGCCGAACCACTGCGTCCCGCGCGAGTCCACCAGGATGGACGTCACCACGTGGTCCGGCAGCCCCTGCACCCGCGACGACCTGGCGAAGCGCTGCCCGTCGTAGCGGAACGCGCCCGCCTTGGAGCCCACCCACAGCGTGCCATCCGGTGCCTCGTGCAGCGCGGTGATGACCGGGTCCGTGCCTCCCTCGAAGTCCTCCATGCGGCGGATGCGCCCGTCACGCAGGTAGAACAGCCCGCCGCCCACCGTGCCCAGCCACACCGTGCCGCGCTTGTCCTCCAGCACCGTGCTGACCGTCTCGTTGCTCAAGCCCTCGGGGAGGCCGTACGTGGCGAACGGGCCGTCTCTCAGGCGGAAGAGCCCCGAATAGGTGCCCACCCACAGCGCTCCGTCGCGGTCCTCGAGCAGCGACAGGACCTCCGCGTCCGCGAGCCCCGCGCCGTGCAGCGGTGAGCTGAAGCCGTCGACCTCCCGCCGCACCAGCCCGCCGCGCCGCGTGCCCACCCAGAGGTTGCCCTGGCTGTCCGCCAACAATGCGGTGACGGTGGCCGGCAGCCCGTCCGTCACCGTGAAGCGCGTGGCCACCACGCCATTCCACGAGACGAGCCCCGTCTCCGTCCCCATCCACAGCGTACCGGCGACGTCCTGGAAGAGCGCGGTGACTTCCGGACGCTCGTCGGGGCCCGGGACAGGAAAGGGCGTGCGCCGCACCTGCCCGCCCTCCAGCAACGCCAGGCCCGACTTGGTGCCCACCCACAGCCGGTTGTCACCGCCCGCCCGCGCCAGCGCGGTGATGAAGGAGCCCGGCAGTCCGTCGGCTTCCGTGTACTGGCGCGCCACGCCCTCGCCCAGCGGCACCTGCCAGAGCCCCCCGGTGGTGCCCACCCAGAGGGAGCCCTCGCCCACCAACAGCTCCTCCACGCGCACACCCTCCAGCGGCGCGGAGGCCCCGGGGGCGCGCTCGAAGCGGCCGTCCACGTAGGACACCAGCCCCTGGTCCGTGCCCACCCACAGCACGCCGGAGGCATCCTCCGCGAGCGCCTTGATGGTGTGGTTGCGCAGCTCCGGCGTGTTGCGCTTGTCGAAGACGACGAAGCGCGCGCCGTCGAAGCGCACCAGGCCCTCCCAGGTGCCCAGCCACACGTAGCCGTCTCGCGTCTGCGCGAGCGCCAGCAGGCTGTTCTGCGGGAGCCCGTCGTCGCTGCGCCACGAGTCCTGGCTGTACTGGGACACCCACCGCTGTGGGTCCAAGGCGAGGCCCGGCCGCGCCAGGATGACCCCGGCCAGCAGGATGAGCCCCATGGGCCCACGCCAGAAGGCGCGGAGCCGATGCCTCGGGATGGACATGACGGCCCCAGTGTCCGGCAGAAACGCCCGCGAGGCCAAACCTCGGGCATTCACCCACAGTGGAACGTTGGCCGTTAACGGCCTCGGCGACAGCGGCGGGGGACGACCTGCCCCCCCTCGACTCCCAGACTTCCCCCCGCCGCTGTCGCCTCGTACGCCACCACCGCCGGCACCCAAGAGCCGTGCTCCCGGGTGACCGGGGCCATGGCCCTGGCGCTCCTCGCTTCGAGACCCCGGTGGTGGGTGGGGTCTCGCCGCATCGCGCTGAACCCAAGATGGGAGCCACCTGTGTCTCGCGCCACTGCGGGAAACAGACAGCAGTCACGTCCCGCGGTCGCCCCAGGGTGGCCCCTGGGCGCCCGTCCTCCCGCCCGGCGTAGCGCCATGAAACATCCCGAGCCCGCCTGCTCTCGCGGTGGCTTTCCAGACGAAGGCCGGGCGAAGGCCGGGCGGTGGACGAAGGTGCATGCCCCCCGGGGGCCGCGAACGTCTATGCTCCGCGCGCCGAAGAGCGAGGGTGGATGAGCGACGGGGCGTTGTTCTCGACGGACACGGTGAGCACCGAGGCGCGGTACCAGTGGCAGCTGTGGGCCGCGGACGTGCTGGATGTGGCGACGGCGGCCCTGGTCGGCTGGGCCGCGCTGCGAGCGCTGGAGCACGAGCGGACGCCGGGGGCGATGGTGCTGGCCATGGTCCTCGCCTGGCTCGCATGGTCCACGGTGGGCGGGATTTGGGGACGGACGCTGTGGCGGCAGCTCCTGGGCGTGTGGCTGGTGAACAACGGAAGCGCGCCGGGCGCGCAGCGCGGGCTGGTCCGGGGCTTCACCACGCCGGTGGACCTGCTGGTGGCGCCCGTGTTGCAGCGCCGCCCCTTCGACACGATGCTCGGCCTCTACGCGGAGCCGGTGACGGCGGGCGCGGGGCCTCGGCTGAAGGGCATCGGCTGGCAGCTTCCCTGGCTGGCGGTGCTCGCGGGCGCGGTGTGGCTGCTGGTCACGCCCACGCGCGCGGAGACGCTCAAGTACCTGGGGCGGACGTTGACGGGCTGGCACTGCTGCCACGGCACCCGGGACGTGACGTGGGAGTGCCGCACGTCCCTGAACCGCGCGGTGCGCGAGGCGGGCTCCGGCCACGAGGACGTGCGCGCCGTCGTGGCGGACTGTCCGGCGGCCTCGGAGCGACTCGCGAAGCCGTGAGTCAGACTCGACTTTCGCTCTTTTGTGGCGAAGGGGCGAGCGCTGCGGTCTACGCGGCGCGCCCCTGGGGCAGCGTGGCGCGGGAGGCGGCGCGTAAGTTGGCGCGAAGTCGACGCGGCGAGTGCCAGCGGGCACGGGCCAGGGTAGCTTGAGCCAATCGCAGGACATCCGCGAAGCTGACAGTGGCCTTGGTGGTGTACCAGGGTCGCATAGGCAGCTTCAGTTGCTGCCAGCTGGCGGCCAGCTCCAGGTACCAGAGGACGAGCAGGGTGTAACTCAAGCCCGCGAAGGGAGCGGTGCGCAGCACGGCCAGGCGGCGGCGGGCACGCGAGTCGGCGAAGCCAAGCAGCTGTTTCAAGTCTCGGAAAAGCACTTCGATGCTCCACCGGAAGGCATACCTTTCCACCACTTGGAGGGCCGTGAGGGAGGCGTCGGTGCAGAAGAAGACGCGCAGGGGGCGGCTGCCGCCCGTCATCCGCACGACGACGACCTTGAGCATCCGCTCACCGGCAGCACTCTTCCAGCGGGCCACCACCTCCTTGCAGTCCACCTGCTGCGACTGGCCGTAGAGAAAGGCCGTCAGCCGCTGCCAGGGGAGCGCGGCATCCCGGGCGAGGGCCTGGGGCTTGGGGACCGTCACGTCGCGTGTCAGCCACCGGCCCGTCTTCGGCGAGCGGCACCGGTGAGTGCGCGGGCGAGTCAGCACTGCGTCTGGGCGCATGGCGCCGACGAAGACGAGCCGTTGCGGCAACTGCTTGAGCACGGTGCTGCACGAGTAGGCCTCGTCTGCGGCAAGCTCCAGGGGAGCCGTGGGCAGCCAGCTGAGGACACGCTCCACCAGCTCTCGGCCCAGCTGCGTCTTCTTGCGGTGCGCAATGCCTTTCTTCTGGCACTCGGCCTGGGTGCGGTAGAGCCGAAAGAGGATGGGCAGCGCCCAGGGGCGCGAAGCGAAGGGCACCTGCACCAGCACCGCCAGCGTCACCCAGACGTGGCCGAAGCAGAAGACGTGCACACCTCGGGTGGAGTGCACCGCATCCAGGTGGCTGCCCAGCCCGAACACCTTCGGCCCTTTGTGGCTGCACAGGGTGTCGTCGAGCACCAGTCGCAGGGGCCCCAGGGCCGAAAGCTTCAGCAGCAGGAGTCGGCCCACTTCGTCCGCACTCCAGCGAGCCCGGGAGAAGAAGCGATGGAAGGCCGCGTGGTGCTGCACGCCCGAGACACCCGCGGCCACCAGCGCCTCGGTGACCGCGTGCGTGCCGCCACTGCACACCCAGCCGGCGAACAGCACCAGGAAGCGCAGGAACGAGGGCTCGGTGAAGGCGGGCCGAACCAGCTGCAAGACTCGCAACAGTGCATACAAATGGGAGGCGGCCATCGGGAGACCTCGAAGGTGCTGGTGGAGGCGTGTCTTGCCGGACACCTCTCTCAGCTGGCCTCGATGGCCGCTCTTCTCCTACTCTCAGCCCTTTCTACCCTCGCCCCCCTGCTTGGGCCTCCCGGCCCAAAAGGGCGAAAGTCGAGTCAGAGCGCCGGGGTCATTGCGGCGAGGTGATGAGCTGTCCCTCTTCGCAGAACACGCCCACCTTGCCCTTCTCGACGAAGTGCTCGGCGTGGGTCGCGAAGCTCTTCACGGTCCGCTCCTTGCCGGCGAGCAGGATGCCCAGCTTGCCCCGCTGACGGCGGTCCTTCACCACGGAGCAGTTGGTCCAGGTGAAGTCGCCGGTGTTGCGGACCATCACATCGTCTCCGCCGAACGGTCCGACGCCGCCCGCCATCCTCACGACTCCCTGGAGGCGCCTGGGCGGAGCAATCATCGGAGGAGCGGGCTGCGACGGTGCGACGGTGCCCGCTGGCCCGGCTGGGTCGGGTTCGTCGTCGGGGAATGACTCTAACTCGTTGCCGGAGCCCGGCAGCGCGATGAAGTACATGGACTTGGCGCTCTTGAGGTCCTTGGGCGCGATGACCTTCCTGACCTTCGCATCGAACTTCACCCAGACCTTCGGCCCGTCCTTCCTCTCCACGATGGCGTACCCGAACAGCTCTCGCCGTCCGTCGATGCCCCTGGGGAAACCCACGACCCAAAGCTTGTCGTCCACCAGCAACCTCTTGACGGAGGGGCCGGCGACGAAGGGGCCGCCTCCATCACTCTTCAAGGGAAGCGCGTCCTTGATTGAGACGTAGGTGGGGCCCTTCTCGGGCGCGGGCTTGGGCGCCACGACGACGGGCTCGGGCTCGGGGACCGGCTTGGGGGGAGGAGGCTTCGGCGTGGACGGCTTGGGCTTGGGCAGCGGCTCCCGGGTCGCCACCCTCTCCGGCTCCGGCTTGGGCGCCGGCTTGTCGGGAGGAGGAGAGACCGGACGCGTGTCGGCGGTGGTCGGCGAAACAGGCTTCGTGTCCGGGTTGGGAGGCGGTGGCGGGCTCGTGGTGACGGAAGGCGGAGGGGTGGGGGCCTCCGGGCCGCCCTGCCCCTTGACGAAGTGGGCCGTCGTCACCGCGGTGCCCACCATCAGCAGCAACACCGTGAGCGCGATGAGGAGCATCACCCCGGTCTTCTTCCGGGAGGACTCGGGCCGGGTGGCCACATCGCTCGCGGACTGGGAGACGGACACCGGAGCCACCGGCCCCGAGGAGGTCGCCTGCGCCACCGGTCCCGACTCCTCCCGCACCACGACCTTGGCGGGAGACGGAGCCACGGGGCCCGAGGACACGGCCATCGCCGCTCCACCCGCGACGGCTCCAACGCCAGGACGCAGCGTGGTGGCGTCATGGCCCATCGCATCGTCGGCGGACGGAACATCCCGCCGGGCCATGCCGGGCACGCGCCGCTCGTTCGAAGGAGCAGGGGCGGGAGTCTCCGTCGGCGCGCGCATCATCGTCGGCTCGAAGCCCGACGGCGCGGTGTTCTCCGGGGTGGCCTGCGGCCCGGTGCCGAACGCGCCCGTGCCCGTGCCGCCCGCCAGGACGGGCATCGGCGTGGGCGTGCGGTGGTGGCTGGCGGACGAAGACACCTTGGAGATGAGCTGTCGCTGCGCGGCGAAGGCCTCCGGGCACAGGGCGCGCACGAAGTGGCCCACTTCCTCGGCGCCCACGGCCGCGCCGGAGCGCACCATCTCCCCGTTGAGCGCCCGCGCCAGCTCGTCCGAGCGCGAGTAGCGTTCATCCGGCTTGGTGGCCAGCGCGCGCCGCACGACGGCGTCCAGCGTCGCGTCCAAGTCCCCACGCAGCCCCGTCAGCGGCGGAATGGTGGGCTGCGACATGGCCGCCATCATCTCGCCCACCGTCCCGTGGGGGATGAGCGAGCGGCCGGCCAGCATCTCCCACAGCACCACGGCGCACGAGTAGATGTCGCTGCGGTGGTCCAGCGCCTCCGCGCGCACCTGCTCCGGCGACATGTAGCCCAGCTTCCCCATCACCGTGGCGGGCAGGGTGTACTTGCTGCGCGCCGCGGACTTGGCCAGGCCGAAGTCGATGACCTTGACCTCGCCCTCGTACGACACCATGACGTTGTGGGGCGACACGTCGCGGTGGACGATGCCCAAGGGCGCGCCGTCCGGCCCCACCTTGCGGTGCGCGTAGCCCAGGCCCTCCGCCATGCGCTGGCCCAGGAACAGCGCCACCGGCACCGGCACCTGCGCGCCCTGCAGCCGCGCCTGCTCCAGCAGGTACGCCAGGTCCACGCCGGCCACGTACTCCAGCGCCATGTAGTACGTCCCGTCCGCCTCCCCCATGTCGTACACCTGGGCGATGGACGAGTGGACCAGGTGCACCAGCACCTTGGCCTCGTGGTGGAAGCGGTCCAGGAACTGCCGGTCCTTCAGCAGCGCGGGGAGGATGGTCTTGACGATGCACGGCTTCTCGAAGCCGGCCGCGCCGCTGATTTTCGCCAGGAACACCTCGCCCATGCCGCCCTGGCCCAGGGGGTGGACGAGCTCGTAGCGCCCGAGAAAACGGGAGGTCTCTGTAGGTTCGGTGCTCATGGCTTCTCCCGGCAGCGAAGCACCCGGACACACACGGAATCAAGCTGTCGAGGGCCCTTCTCGTATCTGTCAGACACCGTACGCCCCCGGAACACTCCGTCAACCGTCCTGGCCGGCGTGTCAGACCGGTGAGGCACAACGGTCCGTGAAATCGCCGCCCCCCAATACGTCCGAGGCCGGGCTTCGTTGACCGCCTCCGCGAAGCAGTCCCGGGCGCACCTCCGTCGAGGTGGGCGGAGGGCGGGGGTTTCGGGACAGCCGACCCCTGGACGGACCCGGGGCGAAAGCCAGTTTGAGACAAGCGGGCCACACAGGATGTGAACCCGCGCACCTCCCACCGCCGCGTGCCAGGGACGGCCGTTGCCGCTGGGAAGGGGGATGCACTTCGTGGGGACAGGTGGGGTCGCCCGGCTGGAAGCCCTTCAGCCAGGCACCGCGATGTCGCCCGGGTGGTGACGGAAGGATGTGACTCATGAAGCGCTGGGGAGTCATCGGGCTCTTGGCCCTGTCGGCCTGCATGCCGGACGAGTCCTCCGACAGGGATGCCCAGCAGGACATCTGCCCCGGCATCACCGCGGGCGTGCTGCCAGGGCAGCCCCACGGGAAGCTCTCGGACCGGGCGGCGACGGAGGGTGACGGGCGCGAGCCGGTCATCATCCGCTACCGACAGCAGGGCGCTGTGACAGCGGCCCGGGTGCGGCAGCTCGGCGGACAGGTGACGGCGACCTTCAAGAACGTGCCGGCCGTGGCCGCGCGCGTGACGCCCGAGGAGCGGCGGGAGCTGGCGGTGGATCCGCTGGTGGAGAGCATCGAGCCGGATGGAGAGCTGCGCTCGCTGGGGCCCTCGGTGCCGTCGGCGCTGGCGCTGGCGGGAGTCCTCGCGGGCACGAGCGCCACCGCGGAGTACACCGCGGAGCTGCGCCGGGTGCAGGCGCCCGAGGTCTGGGACCGCGACTCCGACGGCGTGCTGGACCCGGGCGCGGTGACGGGCCAGGGCGTGAAGGTGTGCATCATCGACAGCGGCCTGGACCTGGACCACCCGGAGCTGCGGGACGCGGTGGTGGCGGCCCAGGACTTCCTGGATGGGGACACGACGCCCAGCGACAGCCTGGAGGGGCAGTGGGGCTCCGGCCACGGCACGCACGTGGCGGGCATCGTCGCCGCGCGGCCGGGCATGGGAGGCCGGGGCGGGCCGGTGCTGGGCGAGCGCGGGTTGATGGGCGTGGCGCCCGGAGCACAGCTCATCATCGCCCGGGTGCTGGACCTGGAAGGCCGCACCCACATGAGCCTGGTGATGAAGGCGCTGGAGTACTGCCTGAGCGAGGGCGCGAAGGTGGCGTCACTGTCGCTGGGAGGCAGCCTGCCCACGCTCACCACGCAGGAGGCGTTCAAGGCGGCGCTGGACGGCGGGATGCTGGTGGTGGCGGCGGCGGGCAACGAGTCGCAGAACCTGGTGTCCTATCCGGGCTCGGACCCGTCCGTGCTCGCGGTGGGCGCGCTGGACAACCAGGACCGGCGCGCGGTGTTCTCCTCGTACGGAGAGGGCCTGGCGCTGATGGCCCCCGGCGTGGACGTGCTGTCCACCTTCCCGCAGGGGCGGGGCTCGTTCGCGGCGCTGGAGGTGGGGAGCACCCGGCCGATGTCGCGCTCGCTGTTGTACGCGCCCACCGGGGACACCTGGGGCTCGCTGGTGGACTGCGGCGACGGCAAGGGGCTGGACTCGTGCGGCAAGGACGGCACCTGCCACGGCTTCGTCGCGTACGTGCACCCGAGCCCCTACGTGCGGCCCGACAAGGCCATCGTCAACGTGATGATGCAGGGCGCGCGCGCGGTCATCTTCGCCAGCGAGCTGATGGAGGGCGGCGCGGAGATTCTCTCGGTGCCGCAGCGCGGACACTGGGTGCCCTCCGTCACCATCACCCAGGCGGCCAGCACGTTGATGGAGCGACAGCTCGGCGCCACCGCGAAGCTCAGCCTGCGTCCGGCGGACTACGCGTACATGTCCGGCACCTCCATGGCCACGCCGTATGTCAGCGGCGTCGCCGCGCTCTTGTTCAGCGCGCGCCCCACCGCCACGCCCGCCGAGGTGAAGGCGGCGCTCCTGAGCAGCGCGAAGGACCTGGGCCCCGGCGGCTTCGACGAGCAGTACGGCCACGGGCTGGTGCAGGCCCGGAGGGCGCTGGAGGCCCTCATCGGTCCCCTGCCCTGACGCTCGCCCCACCCTCCGGGGTGGGAAGGCCAGCGGGCCGACGTGTCCTCCGGCCCGCCGTGGAGAGGACGGGCGGAGGGCATGGCCCCCGGGAACATTGCCGGGATGGGGCGTGAACTCCACGTTGCCTATCGGACGCTCGGAAAGGAGTCCGACATGAAGGCATTCGTGCGTATCGCGGGATGTGTGGCGGCGCTGTGGGGATGCGCCGTGGGAGCCCAGGAGGACTACCGGCCCAGCGCGGAGCGGGCCCCAGGCAACCTGGAGCCGGTGCAGGTCGACGAGCCCAGGAAGAAGTCCTCGTCGAAGCGCGCCGACACCGGCCTGTACGCGCAGCTGGGAGGCGGCGCGGAGGGCTACACCGGACAGCTGGCACCCCGGCTCGAGGCGGGCTTCACGTACGGCGCCGCCGTGGGCTACCGGCCCATGGACTTCCTGGCGGTGGAGCTGGGCTACAACGGCAGCCTCAACAACGTGGACGTCGACGGGGACGGCCGGGCGGGCGGCCTGGGCGAAGGCCCGGACGTGGCCCGCAACGGGGGCCAGGCGCTCGTCATCGGCAACTTCACCGACACGCGGCTGCAGCCCTACGCGGTGACGGGCCTGGGCATCGACGACTACAACATCCGCCACGACGCGGCGGGGCGCGTGTTCGGCTTCAAGGACGACACCAGCGGCTATGTGCCGGCGGGCCTGGGCCTGCGCTACCAGATAGGCAAGCTCATCACCGCCGACGCGCGCGTCAGCTACAACTTCCTCTTCGACCAGGACTTCGCGCCCACGTCCGCGACGCCCAACGCCCTGGACGGCCGCTACATGGGGATGCTCCAGCTGGGCGGCACCTACTAGAAGCCCGTACGACGTGAAGAGGCGTCCGGACCCGATGCGGCGGTCCGGACGCCTCGTGCTTCCCGGGTCCTGGCGATGGCAACAGGCCCTGCCTCAGGAGGGCCGGTCGATGCCCAGGCGCGACGCGGACCACGTGCCCTGGAGCCAGCGGGGCAGCTGGCTCTCGATTTTGTCCGCCTCCTGCTCCGTCACCTGCTCGCGCAGCGCCGCGAAGACGCCGTGCAGCACCAGCCGGACGTTCTCCGGTTCGGCGTTCAGGTGGTTGGCCACCTGGAGGTAGAAGTCGTCACGGTCCACCTTCCCGCGCGTGCCGTCCGGATGGCGAGGGCACGCATCCACGAGCCCTCTCAAGTCCTCGGGGAGCTGCTCGCGCAACTGCCGCATCAGCCCGTCGGACAAGAGCTCCGCCAACCCACAGAACACCGCCTCCGCCGCCTGCTCCGCCACGAAGTCCGGAAGCTGCGCGGATACCGCGTCCATGAAGGACTTCCGGTCCGTGCCCACCCCCAGCCCCGACCACGACTGCGTCGCTTCCTGTTTCTGAATCGACATGCGCGTCTCCTCTCGCGCCTTCACCGTGGGGGCGCGCCGGGTGTCCGGCAGCAGGCAACAGTCCTGCTTCCCGGCCGCATGCTTCGCGCAAGAGCTTGCACCTCCGCATTCCCAAACATGGGATTCCCGTTCGCTCCTGGGACGTCCAACCCACCCTGCGCAGCGCGGCATGTCTGGCTTTGATTCGACCGATGAACTGGACTCATGGCGGACCACTCCACGTCGTGGTTCCCGGCTACGCGGCGTCCGGAACCACACGGAACTTCAGGAGATTTGCAGAAAACCCGGCACATCGCGTGCGAGAGGAATGGGTGGAATGAAATCCCATCGCAATTGTACTGAGCGCGCGACGTAGGTCGCTTGCGCGGCAGACGAGCCGCCTTCTCTTTCCCCCATGAAGTGAGGATTTTCATGTATCGCATCGCCGTTGCCGCCCTGATTCTTGCCGCCACTGGTTGCGCCACCACGGGAGGCGCCGGGGGCAGCCAGGGCAACGCCACCGTCGCCGGTGTCATCAAGTTGCCGGAGAGCGGACTCGCGCAGGCGGGCAACCCGTGTGACCAGCTCCGCGTCGTGGTCGCTCACGCCGCCAGGCCGTCGGACGCCCTGGGCAAGGCCATGGTGAAGTCCAGCCGCGGCAACCGCTGCTCGTTCACCATCTCCGGCGTGCCCAGCAACACCGACCTGCAGATCAGCGCGGCGCCCGAGTCCGGCCTGAAGTGCGACAACGGGTCCGCGCCCACCATCACCCCGGAGCCGTCCACCATCAAGATGGTGAACTACGGCACCGGAACGAAGGACTTCACGGTGAGCTGCGGCGCCTGAAGTCGGTTTCACGTCTGGAACCCTCTGCTCATGTCGGAGCGGAGGGGCCAGGCAGCCCTCGGGACGTCCAGGAATTCCGGATTGCTTCGCGAGCAGAGGGGCGCGAAGCTTCCGGAAGACCGCCCGCGAGGCGGCACGAGGTACCGGAGTGGACCGGGCCGCGAAGCCTGCGAAGAAGGACGACCCGGTGAAGATTCCAAGCAGTTGGCGCGCCGCCACGCTTGCCCTGAGCCTGGGCGGGCTGGGGTTGGCGTGTGAGTCGGAAGAGCCGTTCCCCACGCTCGACGAGTTGGACCAGCTTCGCAGCCTGCACTCGCTGTCGAGCAACCCGCGCCTGGACGCCACCAACAAGGTGGACGGCATGCGGGTGGCGCAGGAGCTGGGACACGACTTGTTCCGGGACACGGGCCTGTCCCGCTGCGGCACGGTGTCCTGCGACAGCTGTCACTCGGGGGATGGACGCACCGTGGACACCGCGACGGCGGAGGGCTGTGGCGGACAGCGCACGGAGCGCAACCCGCCCACGGTGCTGAACGTGCGGCACAACCGCTGGTTCATGTGGGATGGGCGGGCGGACTCGCTCTGGTCTCAGGCGATTCTGCCGCTGACGAATCCGGTGGAGATGGACTCGGACGCGGAGGTGGTGCGAGCGAGGCTCCAGGAGGAGGCGTCGTACCGGACGCGCTACCAGACGCTCTTCGGCGTGGAGCCCTCGAGCGTGGCCGCGCCGGTGCTGATGGCCAACGTGGGCAAGCTGATGGCGGCGTACGAGCGGGTGCTGATGCAGGTGGACGCGCCCTTCGACGCGGACGTGAAGCGCTTCATCGCCGCGGCGGAGGCCGGCACGGCGGAGAGCGACCCGGCGTTCCTGGGGCTGAAGACCTTCGTGCGAAAGGGGCAGTGCGTCGTCTGCCACAAGGGGCCCTCGCTGACGGACGAGCTGTTCCACAACGTGGGCCTGGAGGACCGGGGGCCTGGCGCGGGGGGACAGTGGGCGGTGCTTCCCCAGTTGCTGGACTGGGAGTTCAACGCGGCGGGCAGGCACAGCGACGACCGGAACGGCGCGGACGCGCTGCGGCTGCGCACGCTGCGCACGCAGGCGAAGCAGGAGGAGCTGGAGGGCGCGTTCCGCACGCCGTCGCTGCGCAACGTGGCGCTGACGGCGCCGTACATGCACACGGGCGCGCAGGCCACGCTGGAGGAGGTCGTCGACTTCTACAACGACGGCGGCAACCCGGATGGCACCTTCACCGGCAAGCGCACCGTCACCATCGTCCCGCTGGAGCTGACGGACGCGGAGAAGCGCGCGCTGGTGGAGCTCTTGAAGTCGCTGACCGGCACGCCGCGCTGAGGCACCCACGCCGGGCTCCCGCGTCCTTCCGGGCGGGAGCCCCGTGAGCCACGACTCAGCGCACCAGGTGGAACGCCGTCTGACGCTTCCAGGCCCAGTGCACGCGCCCTTCCGCGTCGATGGTGATGTCCTCTTCCTGGGCGGAGCGCACGCGCTGCTGGTTCCACTCAGGCACGGGGCTCGTCGCCTGAAGCTCAATCGAGTACCACATGTTCGCCATGACCTTGTGGTCGCCGTTGCCGGGCACGCCCTCCTGCCGGTCCCACAGGCCCACCATGGCGCCCGCGCCGTGGCCGTGCAGGCCAATGGGGTGTGAGTAGATGGTGCCGTCGATGCCCTCGGACGTCATGCGCTGACGGGAGCTCTTGAGGACCTCGTTGCCGGTGCGGCCGGGGCGCAGCTCCTCGAAGACGATGTCCTGCAGGCGGTTGGACGTCTTGAGCGCGGCCTTCAGGCCCTCGGGCACATCCGTCTCGCCTTCGCGCAGCACGTAGCCCATGTGCTGGGTGTCGGTGTTGAGCCGCAGGGCGGTGACGCCGTAGTCGCAGTGGAGCACGTCGCCGCGCTGGATGACGGGGTCCTCGCCGAGCTGCTCCTCGTTGACGCCCTGGCGCTGCACGTCCACGGAGGGCTGGAACCAGGTGTCCAGGCCCAGGTCCGCCAGACGCTGGCGCATCCACCACTCCACGTCGGAGACGCGGGTGACGCCGGGGGTGACGAGCTGATTGGAGAAGGCCGTCTCGATGATGTTCCAGGCGAGCTTCGTCTCGTCCTCGTAGAAGCGGACCTCGTCGGGGATGCGCCACGCGAGCAGGTCCACGGGCAGGCCCTCCGCGGGCTTGAAGCGCCTCACCCAGTCGGGGCCGAGCGCCTGGGCCATGCCCTCGTATTCGCCATGGGAGAGGCCGTCGGCGAAGGCGAACGTGCGGGAGACGTCGAGCGCGATGCTCTTGGGCTGGCGCTCCTCCAGCACCTGCTTGAGCACCAGCCACTGGTCCGGGCCCCACAGCTCCGCCTGACGCAGTCCCTCGCCGCCGTGGTTCACCTGCTGCTGGGCGCGACGCGGAACATAGACGCCGCCCTGCGGACCACCGCCGAGAGCCAGCCGCTCCACGCCCTTCTCCGGGCCCAGGTCATGGAACACGTAGATGGTGCGGCGGCGCGCGGCGAAAGTCGTGGGTGACACGAGCGCCTTGAAGACAGGGTCCTCGTTGTACTCGCGCATGGGGACGACCCACAGCTCGATGCCATACTTGCGCATGAGCTGGGGGAGCGCCGTGTCCATGCGCTCGCGCAGCCAGGCCTGCTGACGCTCGGCCTGCTCACGCAGGGTGCCGAAGGGACGCTCCGGCACGGTGGCCTTCGCCTTCGCCGTGGCGATGGCGTCCGGAGACTGTGAGGAGACGGAGGCACATGCGGTGCTCAGCATGAGCGGTGCGAGGAGGCGGAGGCGGGTTCGCATGGGCGCGCAGTCTGGCATGCGCGGACGAGGGCGTCTCGACCACGCGACGCACCAGGGGCCGGGGGCTTCGCGGCTTGCGAGGCTTTCCGCGCGGCGGTGCTCAGCCAGTCACAGGAGGTTTCGCGCGGGGCGCGGGCTGGCGCGATTGCGCCACGGGCCTCACGCACGAAAGTCAGGGCGCGCCAGCGCAGGCCTGCTGCTCTGGCCCACAGGCCGCGTCGATGCGCGCCGTGTCCATGGGCTGGCACTGGTTGGAGTGTGACGCGTGCTGCACCTCCATCCGGATGCGCATGCACCGCACACAGCCGGCCTTCGCGCCCGAGTCCGCATCCAGCACCGGCTCCACCCGCATGTAGCTCTCGTAGACCTCGTCGTTGCAGACCTCCTGGGCACGCGTGTCTCCCAGGCACGCCACCGAGTGGGCACACTCCCCGGTGGCCGCACGACCGGCCCACTCGGCATAGGAGGGCTGCGAGACGTCATCGCCACAACCGAGCCACGCCAGGGACATCGCGAACAAGAGCCAACGCATGGCCGCATCTGAGCGGGAATCGGTGGCACTGTCACCCGCGACAGGTATGGCGCCCCTCAACGCCGCGTCAGCCCCTCGGCGCGACACTGCTGGGCGTCACAGCCCTCCACGACGCAGGATGAGCACTCGAGCGTCCCGCCGCAGCCGTCCGGCACCACGCCGCACGCGTCCTCCCGCGTCTCGCACGTCACCGGGACGCAGCCCATCGGCAGGTACTTCTCGCTCGAGCCGAGCATGCCCACCGCCTCGTTGGCGCCGCCCACGAGCAGCACCGAGCCGTCGCGCAGCGGCAGCGCGCCCGGCAGGCCCCGAGGCTCCGTCAGCGTGGGAGCAGACACCCAGTGGCCCGTCATCGGGTCGAAGCGCTCCACCGACGCGAGCGCGCCCGACGTGAAGTGCTCGCCGCCCAGCACCAGCACCTGGCCCTCCGGCGTCACCACCGCGGCGTGGTGCTCGCGCGGCACCGACGGCGCCGCCACCAGCGTCCACAGGCCCGTCAGCGCGTCGTACACCTCGGCCGTGCTCGACGCGCGCGCGGTGCCGCCGCCCACCACCAGCACGCGCCCGTCCGGCAACAGCGTCACGGAGTGACCCTGTCGATGCGTCCCCGCCGCGCCGCCCGCGAAGCCCGCCTTCTCCCAGCGGCCACTGGCCACGTCATACAGCTCCGCCTGAAGGCCGCTCACGAAGAGCGCCTTGCCCGTGGCGAGCATCACCGCCGAGCCAGCGCCGCCGCGCACGAAGCCCGGCGGCGTCGCGGGAGCCCACGTGTTCGTCACGGGGTTGAACAACTCCGCCGAGCGCAGCGGCCTGCGGTCCGCGTCGGTGCCGCCCGCCACCAGCACGCGGCCGTCGGGGAGCAGCACCGCCGCGGGGTCATTCCGGGCCTCGGCCATGGGCGCCACCTGCGTCCAGGCGCCCAGAGTCGGCACATACACCTCCGCGTCCGCGAGCGCGCCCGGCGCCGCCACCTGCGTGCCTCCGAGCACCAGCACACGACCATCCAACAGCCGCACCGCCGCGTGGTTGCGACGTGCCTTGTGCAGCGGTCCCGTCAGGCTCCACAGGCCCGTCTCGGGCTCGAACACCTCGCAGCTGGACAGGGTGCCCTGGCCGTCATGGCCTCCAGCGGCGAGCACGCGCCCGTCCTCCAGCGTGACGAAGGGCAGCAGCTTGCGCGGCGTCACCAGCCTCAGGGGCGCGACGACGCTCGTGTCCAGCGCGCTCCCGTCCGCGCGCGGACCGGAGTTGCACGAGAACACGAGCGCGAAGAGCGCCACGCCAAGAAAGGATGTCGGAACACGTCGCATGGGACCCACTCGCCTCGCTGGTCGAAGAGAGCCCGTGTACCCTGACGGTCTGACATTCCTGGGAGGTCCGACCTGAATGATTCCGGACGCTTGCCCCGCGTGGCGGGTCGGAAATCCCCCACACGCGACAGGCCCGCACCGGCGCCGCAGAGACAGCGCGACGCGGGGGTGCTCAGTGGCGTACGGAGTCGTCGTCCGACGGGGCGGAGGAGTTCACCGGCTCCGAGTCCATGCCTCGCGAGTGGCGGGGAGGCAGCGCGCCGCCATCGTCATCCACCTCCAGCGTCAGCAGCGGATGGTCGGCTCGGGACAGATGGACTTCGTCGCCGCTGACATGGTCCACGTCGCTGAACTCCACCAGGTAGTCGCGGCGGGGAATGGGGACCAGGCCCTGCTCCAGCTCGAAGTGGATGTCACCGACAGCGGCGACGCGGCCCACCTCGCGGCCGTCGGAGGCCCTCACCGTCATCCCCTCGCGCACCTCGCCGGACTGAATCATCGCGACCTCCTCGCTGCTGCGTGACATGCCCGGCGCACCCGGGTCCTCGTCATTGAAGAACCTGCGGGCCCGGTGCGCGCGACGACAGTCCGAGGGAGCAGGCGGGGCAGCGCCCGTCCTCCTGGCGTGGGCGAAGGGAGGCGACGGTGCGGGTGGAGAGGCTCGCGCGAAGTGGAGTGCCTAACATTCGCGACAGGAGGTGGCCGCATGTTGCTGGAACTGTCCGCGGAGGAAGCCCGCGAGCTGAAGCAGGCGTTGGACACGGCATTGCTCGAGCTGCTCACCGAGATTTCCCACACTGACCAGCGCGCGTACCGCGACCTGTTGCGCGAGCGGTATGACCGGCTGGAGCAGCTCAACCGGCGCCTGGAGATGTCGCTGGAGGGCAGTCAGGTCTACGCCTGAGGTGGCGCTCGCGCATCGTCCGGTAGGACGGGGCGAGGGAGTCGGGCGCTGGAGCGGCGGCTCGCGAAGCGGGCGCGCGAGAGGCGAGGCGTGGTGCGAGAGCGAGAGTGAGAGCACCTTCTTTCGCGAGCACGAGGGAGGCCGCGCCATGATTCCGGAGAACATCATCCAGTACCTGGAGGGACACAACGTTCCCTTCGACCGCAGGCCGCACCTGCGCGCCATCACCGCGCAGGCGCTCGCGGCGTCACTGCATGTGAGCGGCTTTCAGGTGGCCAAGTCGGTCATCTTCCGTTCGGATGACTCGCTGTGGATTTGCGTGGTGAGCGCGCCGGACTCGGTGAACCTGGACCGGCTGGCGGAGGTGACGGGCGCGAAGAACCTGCGGCTCGCGGAGGAGTCGGAGTTCGCCCCGCTCTTTCCCGAGTGCGAGGTCGGCGCGGAGCCGCCCTTCGGAAGGCTCTACGGAATCCCCGTCGTCGTGGACGAGCACCTGCGCCACGCGGAGCAGCTGCTGTTCCGCGCGGGCTCCCACGCCGAGGCCCTGGAGATGCGCTTCGCGGACTTCGAGAACGTGGAGGCGCCGTTCACCGGACTCATCGTCCATGACCGACAGCGCGAGCGGATGAGCATCGAGAACGACAGCTTCTCGCTGCAGCCCTAGCCTTCTGACGACTCTGTCGAGCGCCGCCGTGGCCGCTTGCTCTTCGCGAGCGCGGCGCGAAGCATCTCGCGACGTTGCTTCTCGTCATCATCGAGTGGCCGTGGTTCCTCGATGTGGGGGAACGTCAACACGACCCTTCCGCCGAAGGGCGCGAAGACTTTTTTGAGCGTCTCCAGCGTCGGGTTCGCATCCGGCTCGTCCTCGAGCTTCGCGATGATGCTGGTGGAGAGCTTCACGACGTGCGCGAAGGTCTTCCGGTCCATTCCCAGCATCGTGCTGCGAAGGATTCGCGAGGCGTCTCCCAGGTCGAACTCTCCAGTGGCGACCATGGCGGCGAGCTCTTCCAACAGCGCCTTGCGTTCGAGAGGGGTCATCTGGGCGACGTCGGCGCGCTTCATAGGAGCCCCCACGCGCGGAGGCGCTTCTCGGTGTCGAGAAGGCCGAGCCCCGCGAAGTTCAGCGTTTCTTCCGGCAGCCCGAGGTCGGCGAGGAGTTCGGGGAGATGACGAAGGCGCGAGGCGAGGTCGTGGAGGCCCTCTCGCAACGACGCTTCATCCGCACCGAAACTTCGGAGAAGCCCATCCCAGTCGACATCTCCACCGACTTCGTACCCTTCCCACGTCGTGGTGCGGGTGATGCCTTCGAGGTCCATCTTCATCGGCGCGAAGTCGAAGATGGGCGCGAGGCGAACGATGCTGTCCGTCTTGAGCACGGCGGTGTTCCTGCAATGATTGTCTGAGTTGCCGAACACTTGATTCAGCAGGTCCCGTTTCAGGTATTCGAGGCGCACCGTCGGCCAGGCAGTCTTGGGGACGACGTGTTGCAGTGCACTCAATGCCGATTGATGTTTCTGGAAGGAACCTGGCTCGGCCTTGAGCAGCGAATAGAGGGATTCGAGTCCGAACCGAAGCTCGCGACCGCCTCGTCGTGCGACGTCGAAGCGGGGAAGCCAGAGGCTCGGGCCTGAAGGACCTTCGTGAAGCGAGAGCCCCTCTTGCGGAATGGTTTCGAACCCAAGCTCCGCGAGCGCTTTGTAATACACGTACTCCGACCGGAGAATGGTCTGGTCGCGTTCCCTGCCGCTGCGCGCGAACTTGACGAGGTAATGCCGATCCGGGCAGTCAGGGTCATCCTGCCAGACATCAATCCACACGCGGTCTGTGTCATCGCAGCGAAGCAGGAGCTTCGGCGAATCACCGCCCGCGCCTGTCGCGCCTCCGACTTGTGCTCCGGCGTTGACGGCGTACTCGATGAAGGAGTGCTCACGCTCGATGACGGCCTGGCGCGGGAACCGCTGGGGGGAGGCCTTCTTCGCGGGAACGGCCTCCTCGATTCGGAGATTGCCGACCGGCGCAATCGTGCCCTTCCGCAGGAGCTCGATGTCACTCGCCGATTCATCAGGGAGGTTCAGTCGCCGCAGCCACCACCGGCGGGCACTTCCCATGGGCTGCAGGTCATCGAGGAACGCAGGCCAACGGCGCCAGACCTTGGGGCCAAACTCGACCGGGAAATTGAGACTCACCGCTGTCAGCGGCGGCGGATCAGCAATCCACCGGACCAGGTAGTCGTACTCGTACTCAAAGGTACATCCTCCGCGCCGACCCTCCTTGGGTGTGGAGAACTCAAGCAGCGCCGCCCGCTGCCATGACCCGTCGATCAACGCTTGGAGATGCAGCTCCATATAATCCATTATAACGGATTAAAGAGACTCTGGAAACCACATTTAGTCCATTAAAAAGGATTTGAGTAGTCCGCCGACCTGTCCCTAATCCTCTATAACGGATTAATTACAGCTTCCGCCCACGGCTTCCACTCATCGGATTGGAGTGTTCGTTCAGCCCAGGGCCCGTCCCGTCCGTGCATCGAAGCGTCGCAGCTTCGATGCATCGAAGCGCAGGGACACAGGCGTGCCCGAGGCGGCGCGGAAGTCACCGGGTGCACGGGCCACGAGCTGCTCGCCAGCCACGTCCACCGTCACCCAGCTCTCCGCGCCCATGGGCTCCACCAGGTACACGAGCCCCGTCAGCGCACCCGGTGACGCGGAGTCACGAGCCACCACCTCCAGGTGCTCGGGCCGCAGTCCCAGCACCACGTCCTCCGCCTCCAGGCCCAGCGTCCGGGGCTTCACCTGGTTGATGCGCGGGGAGCCGAAGAAGCCCGCCACGAACAGGTTCGCGGGCGCGTCATACAGCTCTCGCGGCGGCGCCACCTGCTGCACCTCGCCCTGGCTCATCACCACCACCCGGTCCGACAGCGTCATCGCCTCCGACTGGTCATGCGTGACGTAGATGAACGTGGCCTGGAGTCGCTCGTGCAGCTTCTTGATTTCACCGCGCATCTGCGTGCGCAGCGCCGCGTCCAGGTTGGACAGCGGCTCGTCGAACAGGAACACCTTCGGCCGCCGCACCAGCGCACGGCCCAACGCCACGCGCTGCCGCTGCCCTCCCGACAGCTCCTTCGGCCGGCGCGACAGCAACACCTCCAGCCCGAGCACCGACGCCACCTCACGCACCCGCGCGTCGATGTCCGCGCGTGACAGCCCCGCGACCTCCAGCGGGAAGCCCAGGTTGCGCGCCACGTCCAGGTGCGGATAGAGCGCGTAGCTCTGGAACACCATGGCGATGTCGCGCTCCTTCGGCGACATGCCGTTGACCACCTCGCCGTCGATGCGCAGCGTGCCGCCGGACAGTTCCTCCAGTCCTGCAATCAGGTTGAGCGTGGTGGACTTGCCACAGCCAGACGGGCCGACCAGTGAAACGAACTCACCGTCGGCGATGTGCAGCGTCACGCCCTTCACCGCGGCCACGCCACCTCGATACACCTTGCGCACATCCTCCAGGGACACCGTCGCCACGCGACTAGCCCTCCCCGGTGCCCGAGCCTCGGGCCCACCACGCGCGGGTTCTCTCCATCGAAGCGGTCTCTCGGATGATGCGCATGGGGACAGACAACCCCCACGCCACCGGGCACGGCAAGCGCCATGTCGCGCCGCCGTGCACCTGCTGACAACCCGCGTCAGGAAAGAAGTCTCCCTCCCCAGGGCAGAGCGGCCTCGGACCAGGACTTTCCAGATGTGAGGGATTGAGTCTTGGAAGCTTCCTGCCCCAGACTCGCCGCGCGCATACCCTTGCGCTCCCGACCACAGGAAGAGGCTCCACCGATGCGAAACCCTCTCACGCGGTTACCTCGAGTCATGTGGTTGAGCGCGGCGGTGACCGTCGGAAGTCTGGGCTGTGGAGAGAGCGCCGCGGACCTCGGCGCCGACGAACTCGTGTCCTCCACCCGTGCACTCGTCGCGCACGAGCAGCTGGCGGCGGGCGAGCGACACACCTTGTGGCTGAGCACCTTCGGCACGGTGCTGGCCTCGGGCGACAGCTGGGCCGGCCAGCTCGGGGACGGCACCAACATCGACCGGACCCTCCCTGTCCAGGTCTCCGGACTCTCCAGCGTGGTGGGCATCTCCGCGGGAGCCCATCACTCGCTGGCCTTGCGCTCCGACGGCCTCGTCCTGGCCTGGGGCTTCAACGGCCTCCAACAGGTGGGTGACGGAACCACCACCAACCGCTTCGCCCCTGTCCCCGTGTTCGGCCCGGCCATCGGCATCGCCGCGGGCTACTTCCACTCCCTGGCCCTGCGCCCCGATGGCACCGTCTGGAGCTGGGGCCACAACCAACCCATGGCACCCATCGCCGGACTCACGCAGGTCGTGGACCTCGCGGGGGGAGAGGGCTTCTCGCTCGCCCTGCGCGCCGATGGCACCGTCTGGGGCTGGTACACCGACGCCCCCACGCCCACGCAGGTCCCTGGCCTCACCCAGGTGTCCGCCATCGTCTCCGGCAGGAGGCGCGCCGTGGCGCTGCGCGCGGATGGCACCGTGTGGGCATGGCAAGCACCGCAGTCCACTCCCCCCACGCAAATCCCCGGCCTCTCCAACGTGGTCTCCGTCGCCACGGGCGAAAACGGGCAGGTACTCGCCATTCGCGCCGACGGCACCCTCTGGGGTTGGGGAGCCAATGACTGCAGCCAGCTCGGAGACGGCACCACCGTCAGCCGCACCACGCCCGTCCAGACCGTCGGCCCCACCTTCGTCGTCGCCGTCGCCACGGGCTGGCGCCACTCCGTCGCCCGGACCGCGGACGGCAGCTACTGGGGCTGGGGCTGCAATGAGTGGGGGCAGGTCGGCGACGGCACGAACAACACCTGGCGTTATTTCCCCGTCCGGCTCCCCCCGCTCTAGGGCCACACTCAGCCACACGCACTCACAGTCAAGGCCATACGGCCCGCGCAGGGGCCCGTGGTAGCGTCCGCACACATCATCCAGCGCGAGGACCGCTCCACGCGGCCCCGCCCTTCTTGACGCTAGGGGGAAACAGTCATGGCATCCGACACCATCACACTCATCAAGGGCCACGGGCCCGTCGCGCTTCCGGAGAAGCCCCACCTGCGCGTGGCGAGCGGCAACTTCTGGCCCGAGGAGGTGGAAGCCAAGGGGAGCCGCGAGAAGCAGCTCACCGCCGGCCTCTTCATCATCGACACCCGCACGTCGCCCTCGAAGCAGGAGCACGTGCGCGTCCACGCGACCCAGGTGGTGGAGGTGGATGGGGCCTCGCTGGAGATCCTCGAGGTCAGCGGCGCCGAGGGCACGGAGCCCGCCATCCACCTCAAGGTCCGCTGAGCGCCACACCCACAGTGCGGGCGCGACGCAACTCCGCCGCCGCCGCTGCGATAATCCAGACATGCACCACTGACGCCCTTGGGGGGCGACAGTCCCAGGGGGAACATCCATGAGCTTCAAGATTGGGAATGAAGGGTCCCGCGTCACCCAGACCCTCCCGAAGGCCACCGAGACCGTCCAGCCGCAGGTCAAGACGCAGGAGGCCCGCCAGCAGCAGCCCGAGTCGAGCGCCCGGACGCAGGACGGCATGTTGCCGCCCAGCCGCCGTGAGCAGTTCGCCGCCGCGCTGTTCGGCGCGACTCCGCAGACCAGCGGCGCGGAGAGCCCGAAGACGAAGGACCCGAAGGCGCTCGACACGAACGTCACCTATGGCCCGGTGAAGAACGGCAGCGTCTTCGAGGCCGGCACCGACGGCGTCAAGGCGCACTGGAACGACGTGCAGCAGGGGCAGATTGGTGACTGCTACCTGATGACCTCCATGGGCGCGATTGCGCGCGCCAACCCGGCGCTCATCGAGAACATGGTCAAGGGCCCGGACGCGTCCGGCAACTACAACGTCACCTTCCAGGACAAGGGCAAGCCGGTGACCATCACCGTCACCCCGGACCTGCCCCTGAACTCCAGTGGCAACCCGGCCTACGCCGCGACGCCGCAGGAGGGTGGCAAGGCGGAGATGTGGCCAGCCCTGGTGGAGAAGGCCTATGCCCAGTGGAAGGGCGGCTACCCGAAGATTGTCCATGGCAACAGCGCCAACGCCATGGAGGCCATCACCGGCAACAAGAGCAGCAAGCTCGACGTCGGGGGCGCCACGCTGGCGGACCTGGAGAAGCGGCTGAACGCGGGCGAGGCCATCACCGCGGGCACGCACGACGACATCAAGTTCCTCGGCTTCGACATCGCGGACGGCACCGACAAGCCGCTCTACAAGAACGGCACGCTGGTGGCAGACCACGAGTACTTCATCTCGGGCGTGGACACGAAGGCCGGCACGGTGACGCTGCGCAACCCGTGGGGCTCCGGTACGCCGGACATCGTCCTCACCGAGGCGCAGTTCCGTGAGTCCTTCCAGTACGCCAACAGCAACCCGACGAAGTGAGTCGACGGGCGCCAGGCACGCGCGAGTGGACCGGACTGGCACTGGCCTTCGGGCTGGTGCTGTCCGGGTGCGCGCGTGAGACCTCCGCCGTGGCACCCTCCTCGGCGGAGCAGCCGGGCACCTTCACGTTGACGAAGAATCACGGCCCGCTCCAGGTGACGCCGCACCTGAGTCTGGCCACGGGCAACTTCTGGCCCGAGGACACCGATGCGGGCGCGCGTGAGCCCACCGCCGCCCTCTTCATCTACGACTCACGAGTCGTCCCTCCGGCGCAGCAGCACGTGCGCGTGCACGCGGGCCAGACGGTGGAAGTCGCGGGCGAGGTGTTCGAGGTCTCCGAGGTCATCGACCGCGGGGACGAGCAGCGGCTGCGCCTGAAGCTGCGTCCGCGTCAGCCCTAGACGGAGCGGGCGGGAAGCGCGGCGACGTCACGCGGCTTCAGCATCCCGGCGGCCATGCGCACGGTGAACGCTCGCGGCGCGAAGCGCGGCATGTTGGCCTGGAGCCAGTTGCGCCAGCCGGCGATGAGCGAAGGCCGGCCCTGCTCGAGCCCTCGAAGCCCCGCGAGGGCCACCTGCTCGGCGGAGGCCACCGGCCCCACGGCCACCTGGCGCGTGCCCACCACGTCGAAGAAGGCCGTCTCCACGGGCCCCGGGCAGAGCGCGAGCACGCGCACGCCCCGCGCGCGGTTCTCCGCCCAGAGCGCCTCGGAGAAGGACAGGACGAACGCCTTCGTCGCGCCGTAGATGGCCATGTAGGGCAGCGGCTGGTAGCCGGCGGTGGAGGCCACGTTGAGGATGCCGCCGACGCCCCGGGCAATCATGTCCGGCAGGAACAGGTGGCTGGCGTCCACGAGCGCGGTGACGTTGAGCATCACCTGCTCGTGTTGTCGAGCCAGGGAGACAGCCTCGAAGGCGCCATGGGTGGCGAAGCCAGCGTTGTTGATGAGCAGGTCCACGTGCAGGCCGCGCTCACGACACTGACCATGCAGCTCCCTGGCGGCGCCTTCGCGGCTGAGGTCCATGCGCAGCACCTCCACCTGGACGGCGTGCTGCTTCACCAGCTCGGCGGCCAGGGCGCGCAGCTTGTCCTCGGAGCGGGCCACCAGGACCAGGTTCATCTTCCGAGCCGCGAGCAGGCGAGCGAACGCCTCGCCGATGCCGGAGGACGCACCGGTGATGAGCGCTCGGCGGCCCTGGTAGGGGAAGGGCCCCGAGGTGGGCGCGGGGGAGACAGAGGGAGCTGTCGAAGCGGTGTGCATGGGTCCAGAATGTGAGCTAGGACTCACGTTCGCAACTCGCGTCGGTGCTCACATTTCGTGGAGGAAGAGTCATGCCGCGCCGTCCCCCTGTTTCTCGTCGGAGGAAGCCCCATCAGGACCGGGCGCAGGCCACGTGTGATGCCATTCTCACGGCGGCGGCTCGCGTTCTCGTCAAGAATGGCTATGAGGCCGCCAGCACCAACCGCATCGCCAGCGAGGCGGGGGTGAGCATCGGGTCGCTCTACCAGTACTTTCCGAGCAAGGAAGGGCTGGTGATGGCGGTGATGGAGCGGCACCGCGCCCGCTCGCTCGCGGACTTCGAGGCGGGGCTGGTGCTGCTGGCCAGCCAACCACTGCCCCAGGCGCTTCGTGCGTTGGTCCGCCAGTTGTTGACCACGAAGCTGGAGAACCCTCGGCTGCACCAGGTGTTGCATGAGCTGGTGCCGAAGATGCGGCAGCTGGGACAGGTGGACCCGCACGAGCAGCGGCTCTTCCGCCTGGTGCGAGCCTTCCTCGCGCCGAGGGCCGAGGCGCTGCGCCCCAAGGACCTCGACATGGCGGTCTTCATCCTGGTGCACTCGGTGGAGACGCTCTGCATCAAGGCGGTGGCGGACCGCCCGGACTACCTGACCAACGAGACGTTCCTCGACGAGCTGTGTGCGTTGATGCAGGGCTATCTCCAGCCGGGAGGCGCGTCCGCGAGCGCCACGCCGAAGAGGGCGACGGGACGGGGACGAAGCGCGGCCTCGCGAGAAATCTCGGCGAGGCCGTGAATATCCTCCGGGCCCCCGCGTCGGTCGCGCACCCCCGATTGCTGGAGATTGCCCCGCATGCGTACCCTCCTCGCTGGCCTGGTCCTCGCCTGCCTCATCGTGCCCCTCCGTGGTGAAGCGGCGACCCTGCGTTGTGGCAACAACCTCATCGCGGATGGCGCCACCCAGTCCGACGCGCTCATGAAGTGCGGGGAGCCCATGAGCAAGCACAAGCGGGAGGAGTCGACCTCCACGCGGAACCGGGTTCGCGAAGGCAAGGAGGAGTCCTCCACCACGCAGACGGTGACAGTCCTGGTGGAGGAGTGGACGTACAACTTCGGGCCCAACCGGCTGATGCAGGTGGCCATCTTCACCGACGGCAAGCTGACCGACGTGCGCAGCGCGGGCTACGGCAAGTAGCCCCGACGGAGGAAGGGCCCATGGGCGCGGCGAACAGGAGGTCGCTCAGGGAACCGCGCGCTCGACGATGACTTCTTTCGGCTTGTTGTTTCCCGGGTCGGCACACGCGGCGAAGAGCTGGCCCAGGCACGCGTTGGCGTAGAGGACGCGGCAGCCCCGGAGGAGGGTTGTCTCATTGGCGGAGGCTGTATTGACGTCCTCCAGGGAGAGCTCAAGGACCGTCTTGTCGGCCAGCACGCCGGACATGCACTTGAAGGGGTCTTCGCCGCTGGCGCACGCGTCAACGGTCTCCTTCAGCTCCTTCGCTTCGGCCGAGGCTTTCGCCGAGTCGGAGTGGAGCGCGGCGGCTCGTCCCTTCCAATCCTCCCGGAGCCCGAGCACGCTGTAGTTCACGGCGCAGACCTGCACGGGCTTGTCGCAGCCCCGGGCGGGTGTGAGGGCAGCGCAGCCCTCCCGCGGCGCGAGGTCTTCTCCGAGGAGTCCCAGGTTGAAGAGCGCCGCGTGCCGCGCCTTGTTGTCCTTCCCCGCCAGAAGGACGGCATCCTCCAGCACGCGCCGGGCCTCTGCCTTCCTGCCCTGCCGAAGGAAGCAGAGTCCCAGGTCGGAGGCGAGCCCGCTGTCACTCCCAAGGAGGGCAACGGCCTTCTCGAAGAGGGGACACGCTTGTTTGTAGTCGCGTGCGCGGTAGGCCTTCGTCGCACTGCGCCGGAGCGCGGCGGCCTCCTCGCGGGCGTCTGGAGCGGAAGGAGTACGTGCATCGGGAGCGGCGGTCAGGAGGGCAAGGACCAGAAAGAACATGGCGGAGGCTCAAGACGAAGCAGCGACCGCCCTATTCTCACCGGACTGAGTGCCACCACCGAAATCCCAGTCGGTCCAACCCCTGTCGTTCTGGGTCAGGGCCACGGCGGGGTGGAGCCGCGTCGAAGTCTTCCTCGAGGGCCATCGCGTGGCCAGCCACGTGCGCGGCCTGGAGAAGGGGCGCTTCACCACCTTGCATCGGCATCCGTCCTCACCGAGCATCGGTCCGTGTCTCCACTTCCCTCCGCGTCGTCACGCGGCGCTCACTCCTCGCTGGCGGGTCGGCGGTGAGCTCGGACGCCAATCCCCCACAGCACCGCGTCCTGGCTGACGTCTTCGTGCGCACGCGAGCCCAGGAGGCCGCGCTCGTCCTCGGAGCGGCGCTCTGTACCGCGTTGTTCGCGCAGGTCGCCATCACGGTGCCGGGCTCACCCGTGCCCGTCACGGGACAGACGTTCGCGGTCGTCCTCACGGCCGCCGCGCTCGGGCCTCGGCGAGGCGTGGCCGGGCAGCTCGTCTATCTCCTGCTGGGGGCGGTGGGGCTGCCCTTCTTCGCGAAGGCGGCCAGTGGCTGGGGGGCCTTGGTCGGACCGACCGGCGGCTATCTGGTGGGCTTCCTCCCCGCGGCCTTCCTGGTGGGCCTCGCGGCGCGCCACGCCTACGACAGGCGCCCGAGGACGGCGGTGCCCCTCTTCCTGGCGGGACAGCTCGTCATCCTGGGCATCGGCGTGTGCTGGCTCAGCGTGGCGGCGTCCCTCGACTTCGCCACGGCCTTTCACAAGGGCTTCGTACCGTTCATCCCCGGGGGGCTGCTCAAGGCCGTCCTCGCCGGTGTCATCACGTCCTTCGTCTGGCGACTCGTCCGGGCTCGCGCGGCCTGACCTCCGGGGGCCTTCAGTTGCAGCGCAGCAGGTTCCACTCGTTGGTATTGGAAGGGGATCCCGGGCCCATCAACTCGTTGATGACAAACGCCGCGTCTTCCAAGGTCGAAGCGAAGACTTCGCCGATGTTGGGGTCGAAGATGTAGAAGTAGGTCGAGAAGGCGCCACCCGAGCGATAGATTGCCATGGCATGGTCATCGCGTGTCGCGCCATGCTTGGTCGTGACGACATAGGTGGAGCTCTTGTGTATCAGCTCCGAGGCAATCATCTCCGCCACTGCGATGTTCTTGACCGTGACGCTCGCCACACCCTTGGGAGGCACTCTCAGCGTCTCCATCAAGAGCAGTGCGCTCTTCTGGAGATAGATGCCCTTGGCGTCGAGGATGTAAAGGCCGGGTATGATCTTGCTGTTCTCTTTCACGTAATCACACAGATTGTCTCGGTCCTCCATGAACCCGGACTTGGCCACGAGGACGAGTGCCTCCTGCGCGTCGAGCATGTCCCGCGCCTTGCCCAGGCGGGCCAGGTACTTCTGGTGGAGGGCATGCAGCGCGACGGCCTCGTCCTTGAGCAGTTGGAGTCGATTGCCCACGGCCTGCTTGGGGATGTCCCACCCGTCCTTCTCGCTGTCGAGGATGTGCCTCACCCAACGGCTGGCCAGGGCGAGACAGAATCCTTGGCCGACAAGTCCCATTCTCCTCTCAATCTTCTTCTGACTGAACTCCGTCAACGTTCGTGTCATGGCCCTCCCCGGCAAGGTGGCGCCGAGTAGGCAACGACTGTGCCAGTGCGCTCGTCGGAGCGGCCCGCACGAGGGAGAGCCCTGACATGCCATGGGACGGGCGGCGGCGTGCGTCCAGAAGCAACGGGCCTGCGTCCCGCTGGTACGCGAAGGGGCGCCGTGACGCTGCCGGCGCCCTCCGAGCGGAGACTCAGGCAACGCGGGGGAAGTCCACCTCGGTGCCAGCCACCACGTTGAGGTAGTTGGTGAGCACGTTCTGCGCGACGGCGGCCACCACCTCCACGAGCTCCGCGTCGCTCAGCCCCACCTTTCGAGCCTGCGCGAGCTGCGGGCCCACATCCGCCGCCCGCGTGCGGGCGATGGCGACGGCGAGGTCCAGGATGGCCTGCTCACGGGGGTCCGCCGAGCGGCCGGTGCGGAAGCCCGTCAGCTCATCCGCCTTCACGCCGTGCCCCTTGGCCAGCGCCGTGTGCGCGGAGAGGCAGTAGGTGCAGCGGTTCAGCTCCGCCACGGCGATGGCGATGGCCTCCTGCGTGCGCGGCGACAGCTTCGCGCCGCCCATGGCGTTGAAGTAGCCCGCCACCGCGTCGAGCGCCGCGGGGGAGTGGGCGAAGGTGGAGAACATCTTCGGGACGCCGCCGAACTTCGCCTTCAAGGCGGCGAGCGTGGGCTCGGAGGCGGCGGGCGTATTCGAGGGGCCAACAGGGGCAATGGTGGGCGTCGTCATGGGGTGCTCCTGGAGACAGCGGGTGGTGCGGCGGGTCGATTGGTTTCGACTCGATACTAAATGCGCCGGCCACTCCCGCTTGTCAAGTCAGTATCGACACGATACCTTTGTGTCCATGGCTGGCGACCGCCTCTACGCGCTGCTCGAGCGACTTGGAAACCTGCTCCGGACGGAGGAGCGGGCGGCGGGGCTGCCCCATGGATTGCAGCCGGTGCATCTTCAGGCGCTGCGCTACTTGCAGTCGTGCAACCGCTACAGCAACACGCCCGCGGCGCTGACGGAGTACCTGGGGCTCACCAAGGGCACCGTGTCCCAGACGCTCCTGTTGCTGGAGGAGAAGGGGCTGTTGCGAAAGCAGGCGGATACGGAGGACCGGCGCGTCATTCATCTGCTGTTGACGGAAGGAGGCCGCGCGGTGCTGAAGCAGGCCTTGCCGCCCGAGCTCTTCAAGCGGGCCCTCGCGGGGCTGCCCGGCGATGGCGCGGCGCTCGATGAGTCCCTGACGGAGCTGTTGCGCGCGTTGCAGGCCGCGAATGCGCAGCGCAGCTTCGGCGCCTGCGGTACGTGCAAGCACTTCCAGCGAGAGGGCACGGGGCGCTTCCGCTGCGGCCTGACGCAGGAGCCGCTGTCGCGCGAGGACAGTCAACTGCTGTGCCGGGAGCACGAGGGCATCTCCGCGGGCCACTGACGCCCGGCTCGAACAGTCCACTCGCGTGGGCAATGTCGGTCGCCGAGCGCGCGATAGGAGCACTCCGAGCATTCAGCGAATGCCGCGCGACACGGTCGCGCCGTGGCTCGCGCAACCCCTGGGATTCCTGGCCTTCGTGCCCAAGGCTCGCGCTGAATTCAGGGGGAAATGCGCCAGTTCGCCACGGCTCCGCTCCTCTGGGCAGGAAGCGCGCGCATCACCCCCAGGTCCGCGCGCCGCACGGAGATTCCCCATGAGCTTTGGCATCCGCTTTCGTCCCCCCGGCGCCGTCAACACCCCGAACGCCACCCAGGCACCCACGGCCCCGCCTCCGGCTCCGCCCCCCCCTCCTCCCCTTCCTCCCGTCGACTCCTTCGAGCCGGCGAATCGAATCGGCGCGAAGCTCAATCTGACGGGCCAGACGACGCCTTCGCCCTCCCTGGGCAATGCGGGCATCCTGGGCTCGAGCGTCGCGGAGAACAGCGCCGTGCTGCCTCCCGGAGCCTTCGAGCTCACGACCCCTCCGATGGGCCCGTTCAGCGGCAGCGCCACCTACGAGAAGAAGGATTCCGTCAAGGAGGCGGAAGGCATCACCACCGTGACGATGGAAACCGAAATCGCGGTTTCGGGCGGCGCCAGCATTGAGAACAAGAAGCAGCTCGAGGTCGGAGTCGAGAAGACGTACGGCGTGAAGGCCGAGTACGAGCTGAAGATGCCGACCGCCGAGTACGAGCGGATGAAGAACAATGAAATCCCCCCGCCGGACCCGGCCAGGCCGGAGACGATGCCCGAGGGCACCTCCATCACCCTGAACGACTCGCGGTTCAGTGGCACCACCCTCAGCGGCGCCTTCAGGGGCATCAGCGCCGAGTCGGGCATCACCCAAGGCAAGGGAAACTCGTTCTCCGTCGACAAGACGGGCCCCACCACCATCACGGTGACAGCGGGCCCGACGGAGGCCGTCGAGAGCCGCGGAAGCCTGGGCCTGAGCGTGGGTCCGGCGAGCATCGGAGTGGGCAATACAAAGAGCCTGGAGACCTTCCGGCTCAAGACGGCCGAGTTCGACGTCGGCACGCCGGAGGGCAAGGCCGCTTATGAGCAGTTCCTGAAGGACGGAACGTTCCCCGCCCAGGACGGCCCGGGCGTCGCCAAGTCGGCCACGGTGGAGAAGCTCAATGCCGAGTCCTCCACCAGCCTCGACGTGGGGCTTGGCCCCTTCGAGGCCTCGGTGAACATCAACGACACCCGCTTGGAGTACGTCAAGACGACCTATGCCGACGGCTCCTCCTCCAGGTCCTTCGACGCGAAGCTGCACAACGGCACGCCCGTGCGCATCGAACAGCACTTCAATGCGGACAAGACCGAGGACACATCCAAGACCAAGGTCTCCCTGTTCCTGGAGGGTGCGAAGGGCGAGGTCGAGGAGCAGTTCGCGCGCAACTTCCGCTCGAAGGACAACATGGAGGTGGACCAGTCCGCGTTCGACAAGGAGAACGACGTCCTGTTGACCTTCGATGCCAAGGACTCCATGGCGCTGTCGGAACGCGCCAAGAAGTACCTCGAGAACTGGAAGAGTGAGCACAAGGGCCAACCATGGCTGGGACAGGACGACACCACCTACCGGAACAGGCTCATCGACGCACTCGCCAACGCCAAGACCCCCACCGAGGTGGGCTCCGCCCTGATGGAGGCCTACGGGAATGAAGGACCGATGAGCGAGACCTTCGAGTACCTCGCCAGGACGGATGGCAAGTTCGAGCCGCTGCCAGGCGTCATTGAAGCCAGACACCGCGACGCCTATTCACCCGATTGACCCTCGGGTGGCCGGGCCCCTCCTTCTGGGGGCCCGGTGCCTGGCGCGGAGGTGTTCCTGTTTCCTATTTCAACATATGGGGCAAATCACGGGGCGAGGTGCGTATGTCTGCGTTTGAGGTCGTCGGACGGTTGGCGTGCACACAGACCGCAGGCACGTCACCGCCCATGGACACGAGGGCCAAATAGCTGACCCTTCGCTGACAGCACGTAAGCGAGGCTCTTGTGAATCAGCGGGAACGTCATGGGGATAGGGCAGTGGTCCGGATTGTACGCCACGACGACGTAGCGCATCCCGGTGGAGTCCGGTTGGTAGATGGTCACTCCGATGGCCTGCGGGGTGTACTGGCAAAAGGCACCGCCCTCGACGACTGGCCAGAGAAGACGTATCGCGTCCTCCTGGATTCGGCCGAGGGCTTCCACCTCGGCCACTGTCAGAGTCACTTCGGCCTGCGCGCCTTCGGCGTTGCTCATGGGCACCAGCTCCGGCTCAACGGGAGGAAGGCCCTTCGTTGAGGCACAGCCTCCCAGTGCCACTCCCAACATCAGCAACCGTCGCATGTGCGTCTCCAACGCTCGAATGGTGCCAACATCAAACCCCTGGGCGAGTGCGCCGGCTCCAGAACATGGGCCGGCCCTTCCCCAGAGCAGGAGGCGCTGTGTCAGCACCATGTGTCAGGGAAGTGCCTGTCCATCCAGCCCTTGAACTGCTCCATCGAGTCGACGGGCTGCTGCGCTCCTGAAGCCGGGTCGTAGAGCGACAAGGACCGTCCTGTCTCGAGCCTGCGTCCGAGAACCTTCAGTCTGCCCAGCAACCAAGACATGGGGGTCGCGGCGTTGTAGCCGTATGTGACATCAAACTCGGCGAAGAGGTCCCGGTCGACATAGCCCGTCTCATCCAGGGCCCGGTCCCGCTCGGCCAGGGTGCGATGTCCACTCATCCCGCGTCCTCCACGAAGCCGTTCAGTCCGCCGCGGCGAAATGCGCCATCTGGTCCGCGTGCTCCTTCTGAAACGCTGGACGCCCCGTGGCGCGGATGACGCCACGAGGGCAGCCCTCAGACAACGCCTGCCGCACCACCGCCGCGGGCCCCACACGGTCTACACAGTCTTCACCAGCGCCCGACCCGCCGCCCGCCCCGAGAAGATGCACCCGCCGAGGAACGTGCCCTCCAGCGCCCGGTACCCGTGCACCCCTCCTCCACCGAACCCCGCCACCTCGCCAGCCGCATAGAGGCCGGGAATCACCTGTCCCTCCGCCCCGAACACCCGGCCCGACAGGTCCGTCTCGAACCCTCCCAGCGTCTTGCGCGTCAGCACGTTCAGCTTCACGCCGATGAGCGGCCCCGCCTTCGGGTCCAGGATGCGGTGCAGCTTCGCCGTGCGCACCAGTTGGTCCCCACGGTATCCCCGCGCCTGTCGAATCGCGGCGATCTGCAAGTCCTTCCCGAACGGGTTGTCCAACTGCCTGTCCCGCGCGAGCACCTCCCGCTCCACCGTCGCGAAGTCGAGCACCGGCTTCTCCGTCTTCGCGTTCATCCCCTCCACCAACGTCCGCAAGTCATTCGCCACGACGAAGTCCGCGCCGTGTTCCTTGAACGCCTCCACCGGCCCCATCGCCTTCTTCCCCACCGCCCGGTTGAGCACGCCCTTCCAATCCTTGCCCGTCAAATCAGGGTTCTGCTCGGAGCCCGAGAGCGCGAACTCCTTCTTCAAAATCCACTGGTTCAACACGAACCACGAATACTCGTACCCCGTCTTCAGGATGTGCTCGAGCGTCCCCAGCGTGTCGAAGCCCGGATACAGCGGCGGCGGCAAGCGCTTGCCCGTCGCGTCCAACCACAGCGAGCTGGGCCCCGGAAGAATCCGGATGCCGTGCCGAGGCCAGATGGGGTTCCAGTTCCGCAACCCCTCCGTGTAATGCCACATGCGGTCGCGGTTGATGAGCCGTCCACCCGCCGCCTCCGTAATCGCAATCATCCGACCATCCACATGCGCCGGCACGCCCTGCACCATGAATTTCGGCGCGGGCCCCATGCGCTCGGGCCAGCTCTTGCGCACCAGCTCGTGGTTGCCGCCAATGCCTCCCGACGTCACGACAACCGCCGAGCCTCGCAGCTCGAAGTCCCCCGCCGTCTCCCGTGAGCTGCTGACCCCGCGCTCCACGTCCGAGGGCACCAGCTTCGTCCCCCGCACCCCCACCACCGCTCCACCTTCGACGAGCAGCTCGTCCACCTGGTGCCGGAACAGGAACGTCAGCGTCCCCTTCTCCCGCGCCGCCTGTGCCCGCCGGATGAAGGGCGCCAGCACCCCCGGCCCCGTCCCCCACGTCACGTGGAAGCGCGGCACGGAGTTGCCATGCCCCACCGCGCCGTAGCCTCCGCGCTCGGCCCAGCCCACCACCGGGAACCAGCGCATGCCCTGCTCATGGAGCCACGGGCGCATCTCGGTCGCCGCGAAGTCGACGAAGGCCTCCGCCCACTTCCGGGGCCAGAGGTCCTCCTCGCGGTCGAACCCCGCGGTGCCCATCCAGTCCTCGAGCGCGAGCGCATGCGAGTCCTTGATACCCATGCGCCGCTGCTCCGGCGAGTCCACCAGGAACAACCCACCGAAGGACCAGAACGCCTGTCCTCCCAGATTCTGCTCACCCTCCTGGTCCACCACCGTGACGCGCTTGCCCGCGTCCGCGAGCTCCGTCGCCGCGACGAGCCCCGCGAGCCCACCACCCACGACGATGACATCCGCCTGCTGTCCCATCTGGAGCCTCCCAGGTCCCAAACCAACGGAGGCCGGATGATAGCCTCAGTCGTCGACCTGGACCCGAACCCTCGACGCCTCGGTGAACTGACGCACCACGCAGTCCCCCGCGCTCCCGTCCTCCCAGGCCAGCATCGCGAACTCCGCCGGGGCATCCAGCGCGATGATGGGGTGGTGCCACACGCCCCGGTGGTAGTTGACGCCCTCCCCCGGCCAACAGACGAAGGCCTCCAGCTTCTCCACGTCCGGGCCTCCCTCGGGCAGGCTCGGCGCGACGCACACCAGGTACCGCTCGCAGCGCATGGGCAGGAACGCCTGACTCGAATGCGGATGGTGCTCCAGCAGCTTCACCGTGAAGGGCAGCCCCTGGGGCACCGAGCGGAACACCGCCAGGTTCGGCTTCGCCGAGTCCCGCCCGTTCTCCAGCCGCGCCGACCAGTCGAACCGCACCGCCGTGCCCTGATTCGCCAGCGCCCCCGGCGCGAGCCCCGCGGAGACCACATCACCGAACGGTGCGAAGCCCTCCGGCGACAACCGCCGCGCGACGATGACTCGGGGCTCGTGCTCACTCATGCCTGAAGCATAGCCCTGGAGGATGACACGCCCAAGGCAGCCCGCACGGCGCGCGGTGCCATGGGACGGTCATGGTCAACCCCTCCCCACCCGACGCCCCGAGTGGTTTCCACGTCAAAGGGCACTTCATCATTCGTTTACATCGCCATGGCATCTTGCTCGGACTCTGAGCCGTCATTCCGAGGGCTCCCACACACCCCATGCGAATCCTCGTCGCCGCACTCGTCCTCCTGAGCGCACCGGTCCTCGCTCAACCCCAGGCCCCCACCAGCTTCTTCCGTCAGCTCCTGGAGACGCGCTACTTCAACGCGGGCCGTCCCGTGGGCGTGAATGTCACCCCGGACGAACAGACGCTCTTCTTCCTGCGCAACTCCGCCACCTCCAACACGCTCTCCCTCCACACCTTCGACGTGGCCACCGGCCAGACGCGGGAGCTGCTCACGCCCGAGAGCCTCCTCCAAGGCGCCGAGGAGACCCTCACCCCCGAGGAGAAGGCGCGCCGCGAGCGCATGAGGATGACCGCGCGCGGGTTCACCTCCTACGCCCTGGCCGAGGATGGCGAGAAGCTCCTCATGGGCCTGTCCGGCAAGCTGTACGTCGTCGCGCGAACCACTGGGAAGGTGACCGAGCTGAAGACGGGCCCCGGCGTCATCGACCCGCGCTTCTCCTCGGACGGCGCGCAGGTGGCCTACGTCCGCGAGCATGACGTGTATCGCCTGGACCTGGCCACGAACACCGAGCGCCGAGTCACCCAAGGCGGCACGGAGGAGAAGACCCACGGACTGGCGGAGTTCGTCGCCCAGGAGGAGATGTATCGCTTCGCCGGCTACTGGTGGAGCCCCGACGGCAAGACCCTGGCCTACACGGAGTCCGACACGAGCGGCGTGGAGAAGCTCTCCCTCGCGGACACCCGCAACCCCGAGCAGGGCGCGCAGCAGCTCTCCTACCCTCGCGCGGGGAAGGCCAACGCCAAGGTGCGGCTGGGCCTCATCCCCGTCACCGGCGGGAAGACGACGTGGGTGAGCTGGGACGCGGAGAAGTATCCCTATCTCGCCACCGTGCGCTGGCCCGCGAAGGGCCCGCTGACACTCCTCGTCCAGAACCGCGCCCAGACGGAGGAGCTGCTGCTCGCCGTGGACGCGAAGACGGGGCGCACGCGGACCCTGCACGTGGAGCGCGACGAGGCCTGGCTCACGCTGGACCAGACCTTCCCGTGGTGGCTCGAGGACGGCAGCGGCTTTCTCTGGAGCACCGAGCGCAACGGCGCGCCGGAGCTGGAGCTGCGCGATGCCACGGGCAAGCTGGTGCGCTCGCTCGTCCCGCCCGGCGCGGGCTTCGAGCTGCTGGCGGGCTACGTGGAGAAGGAAGGCACCGTCTACTTCCTGGGCGGCACGAACTCCACGGAGCGCTACCTGTGGCGCGTGAAGCCGGGTGACAAGCCCACCCGCGTCACCACCGGAGGCCCGGCGCTGGAGTCGGCCCGCGTCTCGAAGCAGGGCGGCCTGCTCGTGCTGACGTCGGAGGGCCCCCAGAGCATGCGAAGCACCGTGGTGCTCAAGGCGGACGGCACACGCGTCGGCGAGCTGCCCTCCGTCGCGAAGGAGCCGCCCTTCCAGCCTCGACTCGAGGTGCGCCACGTGGGCAAGGAGCGCTACCCCACGGCCCTCATCCGCCCGCGCGACGCCAGGCCCGGAGTGAAGCTGCCCGTCATCGTGGAAATCTACGCGGGCCCCGGCACCGCCATGGTCCGCCAGAGCCTGGCGGCGAACCTCACCTCGCAGTGGATGGCGGACCAGGGCTTCCTCGTCGTGAAGCTCGACGGACGCGGCGCCTCGTCCACGGCCGACGCGAAGCTGCGCAAGCCCAAGTACCACTTCGCCAAGACGCTGATGGACGAACAGGTGGCGGCGCTGCGCGCGCTCGCGGCGGAGGTGCCGGAGCTGGACTTGAACCGCGTGGGAATCACGGGCGCCAGCAACGGCGGCTACATGTCAGCGCTCGCGGTGCTCACCCGACCCGATGTCTTCAAGGCCGCGGTGGCGGTGTCGGCGGTGACGGACTGGCGGGACTACGACACGCACCTGACGGAGCGCTTCCTCGGCCTTCCCGACGAGCACCCGGAGGCCTACGCGCAAAGCTCGCTCCTCACGCACGTGAAGGCGGGCCAGCCCATGGGCAAGCTCCTCGTCATCCACGGCACCGCGGACGACAACGTCTTCTTCTTCCACGCCCTCAAGCTGTCGGACGCCCTGTTCCGCGCGGGCCAGCCCCATGACTTCCTGCCACTCAGTGGCATGACCCACATGGTGTCGGACCCGCTGATGGCGGAGCGCGTGGGAGAGACCACCATGCGCTACTTCAAGCAGCACCTGTGACGGGCCAGGGCGGAGGCAACAGCCAGCCTCCGCCCCAGCGGCACCTGGCTTCAGCGCACCGGCGGCGGAAGCACCTTGAGCTGCGGCTTCACGACGTTCAGGTCGCCCACCACCACGATGGTCATCGCCTCGCGCGTGAGCGTCTTCGTGGCCATCTGCCGCACCTGCTCCGGGGTGACGGACATCACCGTCTGCACGTAGTCCCGCAGGTACGAGTCCGGCAGCCCGTGGAGGTCCACGAAGCGCAGCTTGTTGATGATGCCGTTGCGCGACGAGTTCTGGAGCAGGAAGACGCCCGCCAGGTAGTTCTGCACCTCGCGCAGCTCCTCGGCGGAGGGCGGCGTCTTGCGCAGCGTGTCCACCTCCTTGAGCACCTCCTTCAGCGACTCCCCGGTGACGGCCGTCGTCACGTCCGCGTTCTGCACCCAGGACGCATCCCCCACGTGCACGGAGACCTCGCTGTAGGGTGAGTACGAATAGCCCTTCTTCTCGCGGATGTTCGCGGTGATGCGCGAGCTGAAGTAGCCGCCGAGCAGCGTGTTCATCACCTCCTGCTGGACGTAGTCGGGGCTCGCGGGCGGCAGCGCCTTCACCGCGACGCGCACCGTGGACTGCACCGCGCCGGGCCGGTCCAGGTACTGCACCGACTTCGCCACCTGCTGCGTCGGCAGGTTCTGGACTCGCGCGGGGCCCGGCTTCCAACCGGAGAACGCCTCGCGCACCGCCTTCTCCACCGAGGCCGCGTCGAACCGGCCGACGATGTACAAGCGGGAACGGGCCGCGCCGATGTTCGCCTCGTAGTGCGCGCGCACGCTCTCTCGCGTGTAGCCCTTCAGCATCTCCTCCGTCGGGAAGAGGCGACCATAGGGGTGGTCGCCAAAGACGGCCTTCGCCAGCAGCTCGTCGGCGAGCACCTGCGGCTGGCTCCGGAAGATGGCCACGTCGCGCAGCAGGTTCGCCTTCACCCGCTCCACCTCCGCCTGGGGGAAGGCCGGGTTCTGGATGACGTCCGCGATGAGCGCCACCGCCTGGGGCGCCGACTCGGAGAGCACCTCCAGGCCGACGAACGTCTGGTCCGACGTGGTTCCGACGTTGAGCTGTCCGCCCAGGCCGGCGGCGGTCTGCGCCACCTGCTCCGCGGAGCGGGTGGTGGTGCCCTCCACCAGCAGCTTGCCCGTCAGGTCCGCGAGCCAGACCTCGTTGGCCTTCTCGTGGATGTTGCCCGTGTCGATGGCGAGCTGGATGGCGACCTTCGGCATGTCGCCGTAGGGCAGCAGGGAGACCTCCAGGCCGTTGTCGAGCTTGAACTCGGTGCGGACGGGGACCTTGAAGGGCTTGGGCGCCGCGGGAGCCGGAGGGGCCTCCTTGGCGGCGGGAGCGGCGATGGCGGGCGCGTTGAGAAGCCCGAGCACCATCAGCGCGGGAGCGACAAGACGGCTGCGAAGTGAGCGCGTGTTCATGGGTCGCATGTCCTCAGCGGGCCTGGGCCTTGGTGGGGGCGGGAGTCACCGTGAGCACCGTGCGGTTCTCACGGCGCAGGTACTCGCGCGCTGTCTTCTGGATGAGCTCCGGTGACACCTTCATCAGCTCGTCCTCGAGCCGATTGATGCGCTCCGGCTCGTCGAAGAAGAGCGCGAAGGAGGCCAACAGGTCCGCGCGGCCGAAGCCGAGGAACGCCTCCACGTGCTCGTACAGCCGTGAGCGCGCCTTCACCCGCGCCCGCGCCAGCGTCGCCGCGTCGATGGGCGTGTCCTGGAGGCGCGTCACCACGCCGTCGAACTCCTTGAGAATCGTCTCCGTCGACGTGCCCGCGTCATGGAACAGATAGGCGGTCCACTGCATGGGGCCGTTGTAGTTCCACTGGTTGCCCAGCTCGTTCACCCCACCCTGCAGCTCACCGGTGAGGCCCTTCTTCTGCACGAGCTGCTGGTAGAGCGCGCTGTCGTTGCCCTTGAGCAGCACCTCGTCCACCAGCGCCATGGCGTAGTACTCGGGCGTGCCCACCGCGGGCATGTGGTAGCCCACCGCGAGCGCGGGCCGCTCGGCCAGCGGGTCCTTCTTGTCGTGGCGCTTCTCCTTCTCCTGGCGCGGCTCGGAGATGTCCGGCTTCTGGGGCTGCGCCACCGTGGGCAGCGGCCCGAAGTACTTCTTCACCCAGCCCTTCACCTGCTCCGGCTCGAAGTCGCCCACCACCACCAGCACGGCGTTGCTCGGCGCGTAGTACGTCTTGAAGAACGACTGCACGTCCGCGAGCGTGGCGGCCTCCAGGTCCTTCAGGTCGCCGTAGAAGTTGTGCGCGTTGTACCAGTTGGTGTTCGCCACCTGCGGCATGTCCAGCCACGGGAAGCCGCCATAGGGCTGGTTGAGGACGTTGACCTTCACCTCGTTGGCCACCACGCCCTGCTGGTTCTTGAGGTTCTCCTGGGTCACCGACAGGCCGCTCATCCGGTCGGCCTCCGCCCAGAGCATCGTCTCCAGCGCGTTGGAGGGGACAATCTCGAAGTAGTTGGTGAAGTCGAAGCGGGTGGAGCCGTTGAGGATGCCGCCGTTCTTCTGGATGAGGCGGATGAACTCCATCTTCCCCAGGTTGCGCGAGCCCTGGAACATCATGTGCTCGAACAGGTGCGCGAAGCCGGTGCGGTTCCTCGGCTCGATGCGAAAGCCGATGTTGTAATAGACGCCAATCGCCGTCTTCGGCGCCGTGGTGTCTCGCGAGAGCACCACCTTCAAGCCGTTATCGAGCTTGAAGTAGTCCACCGGCACCTGGAGCTTCGGCGTCTCGGCGGGGGCGGGAGCCGCCACCGGAGTCGCCTCGGCGGCGGGCGGTGGCGGCGCTTCGGGCTTCTGGGCTTCATGTGAGGCCGCGCACCCGAGGAACGCGGCGGCGGTGACCGCTCCAAACACTCTTCTCATCGACCCCTCCCAGGGACCTGGCCATGCGTCGAAGGACGCCGACCCTTACGGCGAACCGCGACCCTCGATTGCGAGGACGTGCGGGTGACTTCTAGGCCACCCTGATGGGGGCCGCGCAGTAGGAGCAGACGACCTTGTCGCCTGGAAGAACATTGTCCGCGCCCAACGGCGCATCACACGAGGGACACCTGCGGGCGAAACCCTGCCCCCGCTCCAGCGCGTCCCGGTGGATGTATTCGCGCGACTCCGCGAGATAGACGAGGTCCACCTCGTGCCGGGCGATGAGCGCGGTGAGCAGCGCATCCGCCTGGTCCTCGGACACCTTGAGGTGAAGGGCCGCGTCGCTCGCGCGAAGCCGGACCTGTGCTCGGATGAAGCCACGCAGTTGCTCCCGGCGCCGGGCCATTCGGGACGGCGCCATGCCCTTCTTCCACAGGAAGACGCCCACGCCCACGAGCACGCCCGCCATCACCAGGATCAACCACCCGTGCGAGGCTTTCTTCCCTTCTTCCGGCGAAACAATTCCCACCACGCCCACCGCCAGCCCCATCAGCCCGAACGCCGCGCCAGCGACCCCCACCCACGCGACCACCATGCCCACGAACCTCGCGAGCCACTCGAGGGCGCCCGAAGCACCAGGCCCCGAGGCGGCGGGCGGCGGGGCCACGGGGGTCAGCGGGGAGGCGTGACGGCGAGGAGCGTTCATGGAGTCTCACGGGGCTGCTGGTGGGAGCCCCGCATTCTAATGGAGGCCACCACGGCCGCGGTGTCCCAAGAAAATCCGCCCCACCGTGCCCGGACACACTCCGGGCACGGTGGGGTTGTCACTCAGGGAAACTCAGCCCTGGGGCTCCTGCGGGCACGACGGGCACATGGGCGGGCAGTCCTGTGGGCACCACGTCGGCTCGCCCGCGGAGCAGATGAAGTCACCGCACGGGGGCGTGTTGGGGCAGTCGATGGGGCAGGACCACGCATGCTCACCGATGTCGCAGACACTGTTCCCACAGGAAGGGCTGCCGCAGTCGCCGGGACACGACGCGCTGGTCTCCCCGTTGTTGCAGATGGCATCGCCGCAGTAGGGCGTCGGCGTGCAGTCGGCGGGACACGACCACTGGGTCTCCCCGTTGTTGCAGATGGCATCGCCACAGAAGGGCACCGAGGAGCAGTCCTCGGGACACGTGGAGCTGCTCTCCCCGTGGGCGGTGTCACAGAAGTTGTCGCCGCAGATGTAGGCGCAGACCTCGCACGACGGCCAGCTGCCCCCGCACGGACACTGCTCCAGCCCGGCCTCCACCTGCCCCGGCTCCGCCACGCGGGAGTCGGGCGAGGACGCACCACACGCGGAGAAGAGCCCCAGCGCCAGACTTCCCACGACGACCAACAGACGAGACTTCATGGACGGCTCCTTGGAAGAGGGGAAGCCACAATAACAAACACAGACGATGTGTGATTGCGCGGGGCGTCATCGGGGCGCGCTCCGAGAGGAATCGCGCCCGGCACCCGGACACTCCGCCAGGGTCTCCCCTCACCCGGAAGCGTCTTTCGACGTTTCTTCACTCGGGCGGGGTGACAGGTCCACGTGCCGTGTGTTACCCCGAAAGACCACCTCTTTGGTGGTCAAACGGTACGTCTGGTTACCGACAGCCCCACTCCCTCCAGGGCCATGTCCGCGGAGCCATCGCGGAGGGCCCTGCCATGCCCGAAGCGAGGACCGCGTGAGCGCTACATCCAACGCGGTGCGGCCCCTGTCCCTGGGACAGCGGTACCGTGCCTACACCCACAGGAACCTGGACGAGCTGACGGCGAGGGCACGCCTGTCATCGGACGAACGGCTCGCCGTGCAGGCGGTGGCCCAGGTGCTCCCCTTTCGCGTCAACACGTACGTGGTGGACGAGCTCATCGACTGGTCCGCGGCGCCCGACGACCCCATCTACCGGCTCGTGTTTCCCCAGGCGGACATGCTCCCCGCCGCCGACGTGGCGCGCATCGTCGACCTGATGCGCTCGGGAGCGCCCAGCCTGGAGTTGGCGGGTGTGGTGCGGGATATCCGCGCGAGCCTCAATCCGCATCCCGCCGGGCAGATGCAGCTCAACGTGCCCAAGCTCGCCAACGAGGAGCCGCTGCCGGGGCTCCAGCACAAGTATCAGGAGACGGTGCTCTTCTTCCCCAAGCAAGGGCAGACGTGTCACGCCTACTGCACGTATTGCTTCCGCTGGGCGCAGTTCGTGGGGGACGCGGATTTGAAGTTCGCCTCGCGCGACATCGCCCCCATGGTCGACTACGTGCGCGAGCATCCGGAGGTCACCAACGTGTTGTTCACCGGGGGCGACCCCATGGTGATGAGCGAGGCGGTGCTGGCGCGCTACATCGAGCCGCTGCTGGAGATTGAGCACCTGGAGGCCATCCGCATCGGCACCAAGGCGCTGGCTTACTGGCCGCAGCGCTTCGTCACGGACCCGGACGCGGACGACACGCTGCGCCTGTTCGAGAAGGTGGTGGCCTCCGGCAAGAGCCTGGCCTTCATGGCGCACTTCTCCCATCCCAACGAGATGATGCCGGACATCGTGCAGGAGGCGGTGCGCCGCATCCGCTCCACGGGCGCGGTCATCCGCACCCAGGCGCCGTTGATTCGGACCATCAACGACGACGCGGCCACGTGGGAGCGCATGTGGCGCACGCACCTGCGCCACGGCATGGTGCCCTATTACATGTTCGTGGAGCGGGACACGGGGCCGCAGGACTACTTCGCCGTCCCGCTCGCCTCCGCCTACGACATCTTTCGCAACGCCTACAGACAGGTGTCGGGTCTGGCGCGGACGGTGCGCGGCCCGTCAATGTCCGCCACGCCCGGCAAGGTGTGCGTGGATGGCGTGACGGAAATCGCGGGCGAGAAGGTCTTCATGCTGCACTTCATCCAGGCCCGGGAGCCGGAGTGGGTGGGCAAGCCCTTCTTCGCGAAGTACGACGAGAAGGCGACGTGGCTGTTCGACTTGAAGCCCGCGCTGGGCGCCACGCACTTCCCCTGGGAGCTGCCGTTCAAGGCCAACAGCTGAAGGTGGACAGGGGGGACACCATGCAGGCCCCGAGGGAGTACCCAGCAGCCAGGGGTACATGCCCCCCAGCAAGAACGCAGCCACAAGCTCTCGAAATTACTGGGGAAAGAAAGGCGGAGAGGCGCACGCGGGTTGCGTTTAGGTCGATTATCGGTTGCGTCTGGGTCGAATGTTCCTTAGCTTGAACCCCGTGGAGGTTCCAACATGACGACCGCTGCGGCGCAGCTCCTGGAAGACCGTATCCGCCGGATGACGCCCGTATCAGCCCCCCCGGACCAGCAGGCCGAGGTCGTGGCGCTCTCACGCATGCTTGGCGGTGCCACCACTCAAAGAAAACTAGCCGCCCAATGCCAGCTGGTTGGCCCAACAGGCGAGCATATTGCGATTCCCGAGGCTGTGTTCTACGTCCTGGAACGTGTCGTTGAGGTGATGGCACGCGGGGATGCGATCACGGTTGTACCCGTCGGCAAGCAGCTGACGACACAGCAAGCCGCGGACTTGCTGAACGTGTCGCGGCAGTACCTCATCCGTCTGCTTGATGAGAAGAGAATCCCCTACACGAAGACGGGGAAACATCGGCGGCTACGCATCGAGGATGTCCTCAGCTTCAAGGAAAAGCAGTCCAAAGCGCGCGGGGCAGCTCTCGATGAGCTCACGCAGCTGAGTGAAGACCTGGGCGGATACGAAGAGCTGGACTAGATCGGCTCGCGAATCCGCATGATTCCTGCTCCCTTCAAAGTCGTTCTGGACGCGAACGTCCTCTACCCATTCTCGTTGCGCGACACGCTGTTACGCGCAGCGTCCGAAGGGCTCTTCCAGGTCTACTGGTCGGAAGAGATCCTTGATGAAGCACTCCGTAATCTTGTCGGGACCCGCAATATGACGGAGCAACAAGCTGAACGACTCCGGGCTGCGATGGACAGAGCCTTTCCGGAAGCGATGATCACGGGTCACGAGGACCTCATTCCCGCGATGAAGAACGATCAAAAAGATCGGCATGTCGTCGCGGTCGCAGTGAAGGCTGGAGCCCAAGTCGTTGTAACGAGCAACCTGAGAGACTTCCGCGAGCTTCCCACTGGGATAGAAGCGCAATCGCCAGACGATTTCCTTGTCCACCTCTTTGATCTCAATCCCGACGGCGTGGTCGAACTGGTGAGGGAACAGGCAAAGGCTCTACGGAACCCACCTCGCTCCTTTGAGGAGCTGCTTTAGGGTCTGGCCAAAATGGTTCCCGACTTCGCTGCGGCCGTCCGCATGCACGCGAAAACGGCCTAACCTCCCAGGATGAGGATGGCCATGCCGAGGATGAGCACGGCAATCATCCCGGACTTCAAGAGGACGTTGGCCTCGCGAAAGAAGAGCGCCGACAGGACGAAGCCCACGATGAGGCTCGTCCTGCGCAGCACGGACAGGTGCGTCACCATCGCCTCTGGCTCGGTGATGGCGACGAAGTAGATGAGCTCGGCCGCCACCCAGGAGCACCCCACCAGCGGAATGCCCCAACTCCAGGTGAGGCCCAGTCCCAGTCCGCCGTTGCGCAGCATGTACGGCACGAAGACCAGCGCGGACAGGATGCAGCGCTGGAACGCGGAGCTGGCTTGCAACTCCAGCACGGGCAGGCCCAGCCGCGAGACGAGGAACTTGTCATACACGGTGGTCGCCGCCGACAACGCGGTGGCGGACAACATCCACCACACGGAGCGGTTCTTCGCCAGCACCAGCCCCTCCTTCCGGCCGACGATGGCGAGCACGTAGTACGAACAGACGGTGAGCATCAGCCCGAGGAACTGCACGGGCGTCAGCAGCTCGCGGAACATCAGGAAGCCGCCCGCGAGCGTCCACAGCGGGCCGGAGGCGCGCACCGCTCCAGCGATGGAGATGGGCAGCTCGCGGACCGCGTAGTACGCGAGGATCCACGACGCCGTCATCGCCACGCCCTTGGGCAACAGCCACGCCTGCTCTCGCCACGTCAATCCAAACGGCTCGACGTGGATGGGCAGCGCCCCCGGAATCAGCACCGGCACCCAGCACAGCGCGCCGAAGAGGGACGACCACATGACCACGGGGATGACGCTGTTGCCCGTCATCGCCTTCTTCGTCCAGACATCGTAGAGGCCGAGCATCACGCCCGCGCCCAGGCCATACGCAATCCACATGATTGAGGTCTTCGAGGCAAAGAGGTGCCCGCCCGGGGCCACGGCTTCGCGGGGCCCCAGGTCAGGAGCACGGCGGAGCCACGACGAGGCCCCGCCGGCGAGAGAGTCTTTCCGTCAGCCTTCGAGCGAGCGGAAGGCGTCCAATGTCTGCCGCAGATGCTCCGGAGACTTCGTGCCCGTCAGCACGTAGCCGGAGAAGCGCTGCTGGAGGATGTGAGCCAATGACTCGCGCATGGACAGCCGCGCATCCCTCCCCTCCTCCTGGAGCAACTGCCCCATGGCGAAGGGCCGGTTGACCAGGACCTGGAGCCCGTGTCGGGCCGCCAGCTCGAAGGCCGGCTCCAGCGTCCGGTGGAGCAGGTTGTACGGGAACTGGAGGAAGGAATAGACGCCCGCGGCACAGGCCGCCTCCGCGCCGGCCCAATCACTCACACTGGCCCCCACCCGGGAGATGCCGAACGTCCCCGCGTATTCGAGCACGCGCAGCACCTCGGGCGAGCCCACGTTGGCCGCCGTCGCCTTGTGCACCTGGAGCAGGTCGATGTGCCCGAGCAGGCGCGCGCTCTCGTCCAGGCTCCGGCGGAGCGCGTCCGGCGAGTGGTCCGTGAAGGACGTCTGCCGCTCCGCGTCCCAGTGCTCGCCCAGCTTGGTGGCCACGAAGACGGAGCTTCGCGCGGAGCCGAGCCCCGACAGGAACGCGCCGAAGCGCTGCTCGCTCGAGCCATACGCGGGCGCGGTGTCGAAGCAGCGAACGCCCAGCTCCAGGGCGGTGTCGAGCAGCCTTCGGCCATCGGCCTCCGACGGAGGCGGCTCCGAGCGATAGCCCCACGTGCGCCCGAGCGAGAGCAGTCCGAGCCCCAGCTCCACGGGCCTCGTCCCACTCATGACTTCACCTTGGGGTGATAGAACGCCTGCGGCTTCACGTCCTCGGCGCGGAAGCCTCCATTGCCCAGGATGACCTGTCCCACGCCCAGCGCGAGGCCACGGGCCGTGCCCGAGCCCTTCAGCACCGCCGCGCGCACGTCCGGGTCCGGGTCGCTGAAGGCCGCTCCCGCCGCGAGCTGACAGCTGTCCACGGTGATGGCCCCGAGCACCTGCGTCCCGGAGCCGAGCACGCTCTCTCCGAACACGGACGCGCCGCCCAGATACCGGCCCCCGTCGCCCACGGTGATGCGCGCGCCAGCCCGGTTCGCCTTCGCCGTGAAGCCGCCCTCACCGAACTGGTTGCCGTCACCGACGACGATGCTGCCCGTCTCGGCGGCCAGCAGCGTCCCCGTGTGGAGGATGTTGCGACTGCCCAGTTGGAACTCCGCCGTGGCCGCGCAGGTGAGCGTGACACACGGATGGATGACATTGCCCTCGCCGATGCGCAGGTGCCGCGAGATGAGCACGGAGAAGGGGTCGTAGACGACGTTCCCAGTGTCCGCGAGCGCGAGCACCTCCTCGACGGTGAGCAGGCCCGCCGAGCGCCGGGGCGCATCCAGGGCCGCGAGCAGGTCAAGCCGCATGGGGGGCCTCCCGCACGACGGACGCGAGGCTCGCGTGCAGCACGTCACACGGACGCTGCGCGATGAGCCCATCCTCCAGTCGATCGTAGAGCCGCGCCGTCAGCACGTCCGTGAGGAACGGCGCCTCCGTCATCTTCCCCGGCAGGATGCAGATGTGGCCGGGCACCGGCTCGTGGATGGCGATGTTGAGCGAGCGCGCGGAGCCCGCGTCGGGCGCGAAGTCGACCTTGGTGCAGGCCACATCACTGTGTGGCCCCGCGTTGCGCCAGCCCGGCACCAGCCGCTCCAGCGCGCGGTGGAGGTTGTCCGCCCGCTCGGGCACCACGTTGTAGTCGGGGTTGGCGCACAGGAGCGCGTCCTCGTTGAGCCCGACGACGCTGTAGTCACCGTGGTGCATCATCGCCGCCTCGTGCGCGTCCACGTAGAACAGCCCGTGCCCGCCCAGGCGCGGCACCACCACCAGGTGGCTCTTCCAGTAGCGGATGGGCAGCTCCAACCCGAAGAACTGGCGGAACAAGTCCCGCGCCCCGAAGCCCGTCGAGTAGACGAACAGCCGCGACTCGATTTGGAGCGTCTCCCCGTCCGCGGTGATGACGGTGGCCTCCGAGCCACTGACGCGCTCCAGCCGCGAGCCCGTGAGGACCTCCGCGCCCCCCTGCTGCGCGGACGTGTACAGCTTGCGATACAGCATCCGCGTGTTGATGCTGACATCCGCCACTTCGAACACGGCGGACGCGCGAGACAGGTCCGCCGACGGGAAGCGCGCCTTCGCCTGTGCCTGCGTCAACGGACGGTGGATGACGCCCGCCTCCTCCCAGCGCGAGACGAGCTCCGGGAGCCGGTCCGCGTCTCGCACCAGCACGAGCGGCGGCCGGTCCGCGTCCTCCACGGCCTCCGGCGCGAAGGCGCGAATCTGCTCGTGCCCGTAGATGCACCGCCGCGCCACCTGGATGGCGGCCTGCCGGTCCTTCACGGAGCCGGCGTGATAGCTGCCCCGGTGCAGCCAGCCCTCGTTCCGCGTCGACGGGCCACTGGCCAACGTCGGCTGCTTCTCCAATAACAACAACCGCAGGCCGAGCCGCGCCAGCTTGTGGCTCGCCATCAACCCCGTCACGCCTCCGCCCACCAGCACCACGTCATACCGACGGATGTTTCGCATCACGAAGCTCTCCCCATGTCCGGTCGCACCGTCACGCACCCGCCGTGACAGAGAATTTTCACAATCGTGACTTTCACGATTAGCTCGATTTGCTACTATTGACGCTTTGCGTCTGACTTAGGAAGGACGCGGCGGGTGTGGCGCCTCGGGGGCGTGAAGCACCACTCCGGGTGGGCTCGCGCGGTGCTCCCCGAGCGACAGGCACCGAAGCAAACTGGCGAGGGGCGTTCTCCTGGAAAATCATCAGGAGGCTGCAACCGTGCGAGGGATGTTCAGGCTGCTGTGCTGTGTGGGAGTGCTGGCGGCGTGTGGTGGCCCGGAGACGGACGAGGAGCTCGAGCAGGAGAGCGACCCGGGCACGCGCCTGGCCAGCGTGAAGCTGGCGGACGGCCAGTCGGTGACGTTCTACGAGGTGCCCGACTACGGCGTCGTCACGGTGGTGAAGGGCCCGCGAGGCACGCCGATGCCGGACGCGGCGGCCTTCGACGGCATGCCCATCCCGGACATCTACCGCAAGCTGTCCGGAGGCCAGGAGCCGCCCGCCGCGCTGGTGGAGGCCGCCCGCCGCGTGCCGTCCGCCCTGGCGCAGACGTCCGTGCGCGAGGCGATGGCGCCCGAGGCCAAGGAGCAGCTGTCCCCGAGGCCCTCGGGGGACGGAGTGAGTCAGATGGCGGTGCCGGACACCGCGTGGTGGAACGCCAACTTCTGCCAGGGCCTCAACACCGAGTACGACGAAATCTGGTGCCCCCTGAATGTCTACAGCTGGGCGCATACCGGCTGGGGCCCCGTGCAGAAGTACTACCAGGCCTGTGCCACGACGGGTGAGGCCACCGGCTCGCTGTGGATGGACAAGTGGGCGAGCGGCGCGTGGCAGCGCCTGCAGACGGCCACCCTGCCCAAGTGGTGGTGGACGTGCGTGTGGGGCGTGGGCGCGGCGCAGTACCGCTCCGGCCTGGACGCGACGGCGAACGCGCTCTTCGTGGCGCGCTACCGCTACGCCATCCCCAACATCATCAACAGCGCGCCGGACTTCCCGGCCGACCGCAGCTACTCGAACTTCGCCGACAACCTCCAGGGCATCACCCACAACTACACGCACTGGTTCCAGACGCGCAACACCACCAACTTCTGGAAGGACGAGGCCACGAACGGAATCATCGCCAAGCAGCCGATGACGGCCCTCAACGAGAACCCGCCAGAGCGCTACTCCATGCCGTCCCCCTGGTACAACGCGGGCTTCCGCCACTACGGCGACCTGGTGCACGTCAATGGCTACCTCTACATCGCCATGGATGGACCGAGCCAGGGCGGCGCCGTGGGCGTCTTCAACACGAACATGCAGTACATCGGCTATGCGTCGCTGCCGAACTGGTCCGGCGGCGTGGCTTTCCTCGCTTACAACTCGCGTGACGGGCTGTTCTACGCGGCGACGAACGCCTTCGGGGCGACCTCGCTGCGCGGCTATTCGATTGCCCTGTCGGGCACCACCGTCACCGTCACCCACAAGCGCACGCTGACGCTGTCGAGCAGCATTCCCGTGGGCGCCTGGATTCAGGGCGGCAAGATTTCCGCGCGCGGCAACCTGTACATCAGCGTGGGCGGCGGCGGACAGACGTCCGGCATCTACATGGTCGACGTGGTGAACGGCTTCGTGCAGACGTACTACTACGTGCCCTACGGCTCCGCGGACGAGTTCGAGGGCCTGGACCTGTGGGATTTGGACGCGGACCAGCGCCTGGGCGCTCTGGGACAAATCCACATGCAGAAGATCAACATCGACGCGCCGGGCTTCGACGACGACTACTGGCTGTCCCACTACCGCGTCGACGACCCGAGCAAGCTGTAGTGATTTGAAACGGACCGGCGCGGCGGCGCCCCTCCCGTCGCCGCCGCTGCGTCAGTCCCCCGGGCGCGAAGAGCAGCTCGCGCCCGGGTGCTGAACGTCAGGACTACTTCACACCGACGGCGGTCCAGCTCTCCTTCACCTTCGCCACCTCGGCGGAGTCCGCGCCGTAGAGGTCCGTGGCCGCCTGGACGGTGGCGGTGCGGGCCTGGGCGAACGTGGTGCTCGGCGTCATGTAGTGGGCCAGGGCGCGGTAATAAATCTTCAGGCCCTTGTCCATGCCGATGCCGTCCTTCACCTCCAGCTTGGACGTGCGGTTCGTCCCGCCGTTGGCCAGCAGGAAGAAGGCGTTGTTGGCGATACCGCTGGAGCCGTGCACCTCCGTCTGCTTCGGGTAGTCCTTGTAGTTGTCGATGGAGTACCCGTCCTTCGTGGGGTCGTTCATGTAGCGCAGGCCGTCCGTGGCGTCGCCGTTCGTCGGCGTCCAGGCCGTCTCGCCAATCGTCCAGTTGAACTTCACGTCCGGGTTCTTCGTGGACGCGTACCACTCCACGCCAGCGCCCATGATGTCGCTCATGGCCTCGTTCAGACCACCGGACTCGCCGCGGTAGACCAGGCCGGCGGTGCGCTCGGTGAGGCCGTGGGCGATTTCATGGCCCGCGATGTCCAGCGCGGTGAGCGGACCGGAGTCCACGCCGTCGCCGTCGCCGTAGCTCATCTTCTCGCCGTCCCAGTACGCGTTGACGTAGTTCTCGCTCACGTGCACGTAGGAGACGAGCTTCTCGCCCTTGCCGTCGATGGAGTCGCGGCCAAGCACGTCCTTGAGGAAGTCGTACGTCATCGCCGCGCCGTAGTGCGCGTCCACGGCGGCCTGGTTGCGCTTCGGGTCCGTCGCCTCGCCCCAGACGTTGTTGTCGTCCTTGAAGGGCGTGGTGCCGCTGGCCTCTTCCTGGTTCTTCGCGTCGTACGTGGAGACGCCCTTGCCGCGCGTGTTGTCCTCCAGCGTGAACGTCCCGTCCGCGTTCTGCTTCGTCTTCAGGTCCACCTTGCCGCTGTAGAGCGAGGTGTCGTCCGCGGTGCCACCGGGGACGGGCGGCTTCGGGGGCTCGGTGGGAGGCTGGGTGGCCTTGGGCGAAATCGACAGGCCCCAGTTGTTGAGCTTGCCGCTGTCGCCCTTGGCGTTGTCCTTCACCGTCAGCGTCCACTCGCCCTTGGCCTTCTCGCCGGCGAAGGCGCTCAGGTCGAAGTCGCCCTTCACGTTGTCCGTGCTGCCGCCGGTGCGGTTGTGCACCACCGCGCTCTTGCCCGAGGGGCTCGTCAGCGTGACGGACAGGTCACCCTTGTAGGTGTGGCTGATGTTCAGCGACAGCTTGAGCTTGTCGACGGTGACGTCGTCAGCCACCTTCACCTTCGAGGTGACGGTGGCGTTGTCCTTGATGGCCGCGTTCGGCGTGGTGGAGACCTTCACGTCCGCGGGCGCGGCGGCGGCGGCCTTGGTGCTGCCCTTGGCGGCGGCGGTGTCACCCGTGCCGTGCGTGGCGCAGGGGCAGTTCTTGAAGCCGTCGATGGTGTTGAACTTCTCGTAGATCTTGCCGCTGTTCGCGTCGACCAGGTAGTTCATCCGGCGCGGGTTGTCGGTGCCGTTCACATTGGCGACCTCGACGCGGTACGCGGAGCGGTACTCGCCGGACGGGTCCTTGTAGATGACCCGCTCGGAGTGCGGCTGGCGGTCCGGCTTGCCCGCGAAGTCCTTCAGCGCGATGTCCAGCACCTGCGCGTTGGACAGCTGGGGCTTCTGCGTGCCCAGCCCCGCGGGAATCGTGGACTGGTCACCGGTGATGCTGCTGACCTTGCCGTCCTTGCCGAGGTGGGACACCACCTGCTCGGCGTAGACCTTCACGCCCTCGTGCTGCCGGTCCAGGCGCACGTGCGTCATCCCCAGCTCGTCGCGCTCCACGTTCTTCGGGACGAAGGAGGGGTACTGGATGCCACCCCGGAGGCCCTGCGTCGCGGGCTTGCTGGTGGCCGGCGTGAGGTGCTCCAGCGAGGTCTGGATGGCGGACTGCGCCTCCTTGCTCTCCAGCGACAGGCGGCCCACCGGCGCCGGCAGCGGCTTCAGCGTCTGCTCGGCGCGCGCCAGGTCCGACGTCTTCGCCGCGGGACCGAACCCGTCCTTGATGACGTTCGGAGCAACCTTGGAAGTCTTCGCGGAGTTCTTCGCCTGGGCCTCGGCGGAAGAAAGAGTGGGGAGGACCGTCGGCTTCGAACCATCAGTGCGGCGAATGCTCATGGGTCTCAGAACTCCGTACGAGGTGACTGAAGAGTTATCGCCACAATGTATCAGAAAGTTCCCTGGTGATTTCCACCCCACCCCCTGGGGCCATGTGTCTGAATGTTTCAGTCCGCGAGCCAGCGCGCGGAGGAGACCTTGTCTCCAAATCCCCAGGAATTGAGATTCACTTCTCGCAGTGAACCATCGCCGATGAGGTCCTGAGTCTTGCCGCTGTAGTTCGAGTCGGCATGGAGCCGCACGCGGTGTCCGGGTGGGAGGCACCAGCGCACGGAGGAGACCTTGTCGTTGAGCCCGTCGATATCGTGGAGGCGGGCCCAGTTCTTCGCGCCCTGGTCCGCGAAATCGAAGATGAAGCCCCGGTCGCTGAAGTCGGAGTCGTCGTAGAAATCGACGAAGGCGCGCGCGACGTGGGTGCCGCAGCCGTCGTTCGCCCAGATGTTCCGGAACTCCACCATCTTCACGGAGCCCGAGGGGCCGTCGTCGGCGTGCTCGGTGGCGTAGAGGATGAGCTTGCGGTCCGGGCCCACGAACGTGCCGCCGGCCGCGTCGAGGTTGCACTGCCGCGCGCCGTCGTTGCTGCAGTACAGGTGCTTCGCGGCGACGTGCTCCAGGCGCAGGTGGCCGTCCAGGTTGACCCGATAGAGGTGGGCATGGTCGTCACTGACGGGGCCCCAGCGCAGTCCGCCCAGCAGCGTGCCCACCAGGTAGAGCTGCCCGTTCTGACAGTCGGTGACGAAGTTGAGGTTCTGGAAGGGGCCCCAGGTGTCGGAGGCCAGCTCCTCGCGGGCCCACTGGTCCACGCGCGTCCAGCCGTTCGTCGGCGAGCGGAGGTCCGTGGAGGTGGAGAGGAAGACCTCGAGCACCTTCGCGTCGTACTGGCCGAGCAGGAGCAGGTAGCGCCGGTCGGACAGGCGCGTCAGTGACGCGGTGCCCGCGTTCGGGGTGGCGCCGTCGATGAGGGCGAAGGGCTCGGGCGCCAGGCCCTGGTTGAAGTCATACAGCGCGACTCGGCCAGGGCCGGAGCCCTGCTCCATGGGGAGCGCGACGATGTTGCCCACCGCCTGCATGCCACCGCCGTGGGCGTAGCCGCCGACGAGAGGGAGCGCCGACACCGCGCGGTCATCGAGGGGCGGGGCGGTGTCCTCGGGCTGGGAGATGGAGGGAGACAAGCGATTGGAGCGCAAGCGCAGCCCCTCGCCGTTGCGGGAGGGCAGGTGCACGACGTGGCCCACGTTGCCGTTGACGTTGTCGTCGCGCTTGGACACGACGAGGTACCGTCCGGAGCCAAGTGACAGGCGTTGAATCCCCTGCCAGTGATTGCCCCCGGGATAGGCGACGTTGAAGTTGAACGGGCCGGAACGGAAGCCGAGCACCTCGCCGTGGTCCCTGAGCTCAGCGAAGCGCGCGGGCACATCGAGGACACAGAGGTTGCAGTCCGGGCTTCCCCAGACACAGGAGGTGTCTCCCTGGAGGGGGACGAGCGACGCGGACGCGGTGGTGACCACGGGCTCGGTGGACGTGGGCGCCGGGCCGCAGGCGAGGGAGAGGACCGTGGCCAGTGCGAGTGCCAACGGTGGGGAAATGGTGCGGGGATGAAAGGGCATGAAGTCCTCGGGGAAAATGATGGGGACTGCTCGGAAGCAACGGAGCGGTGCTTCAAGCGATATCCAGTGCGCTCGCCGGCTCGCTGCGGCATGCGCGCCTCAGCACGCGCTCACGGGGGTGAAGACGCAGCTTCGCGCCATCATCGACCGCTGCGCGAGCACGACGTCCTGAGCAGCGGTCGCGGGGCTCACGCGGCCCCGGATTGACGCGGAAGCAAATATGCAACCCATTGATATTACCAAGAAAATTCAGCTACTAAAGGCGGCTTTCCTTAAGGAGGGGCTTATTTAAGCGAAGGGCTCTTGGTTTAAATAAGCTCCATTCGAATGCTGGGCGCATGACAGGGCCCCTGAATGAGCCTTCAAGGCTCGGTCGGTTCGTGGAGACCGCCGTCGCCAGTGACCATCAACAGAGGGCCCACTCCTGCCAGGCGGCCATCAGGCCTCGTCGCAGCAGGGCACGCATTGCGCGAGCCTCTTTGATTTGGCCGAAGACGGGTTCCACAATCGCCTTGCGCATCCGTTACACCTCCTTGCCTCGCTTCGTCGCCAGTTTCCGGGCCATCCGCTCCTTCGGGGTGAGTCCCGTGGGCGGGCGGCCTCGGACTTCCGGTGGCGCTTCTCCATGCTTCTGGTGGCCGGTGGCGAGGTACGGCTCGACGCCCACCGACTCCAGCCAGTGGACATTCTTCGCTGAGAAGTAGCCCGCGTCCGCCCAGACCTTGTTCAAGGGCTACACCACACATCCAGCGACGGTTTCATCTGGCTCGCGAATCAGGGGGCATGGGCAGGAGAGTCCCTGGCAAGCCTGGGTCTCCGCTCTCCCGGGTCAGGGAGGACATGAGCGAAACCACACAACGCGCGCCACAAGCCCTTGCAACAGCAATCACTCACAACCCACACTGACGTGGCTCGTCATGACAGGGGGCGGCTGGACGACCGTGCGCCCGACGCTGCGGTGTATTCCGAAGTCATGAATCAGACACAGCACCGTGCTGCCCCCTCCCCGACCACGAGCGAGCAGTCCTGACCCGAAATCAAGGAGCAACAAAACATGTGCACTGGCATTGTCCTGACCGCGAAGGATGAAAGTGTCATTTACGGCCGCACCATGGAGTGGGCATCGTTCGATCTCGTTTCACGGTTGGCCGTGGTCCCGCCCGGCACGGCTTTCCAGGGCTCCACACCCAATCCCAAGCAGACCGGCATCAGTTGGAGTTCGAAACTCGCATTCGTCGGCATCGACGCGCTGGAGAAGCAGATCTTCACCGATGGATTGAACGAGGCCGGCCTGGCCTGCGGATTCTTCTACCACCCCGGGTTCGCCTCGTACGAAACCTATGATCCGAACAAGGCGCATGTCACATTGTCGGCGGGAGAGTTGGTCCAGTACATCCTCGGCAATTTCTCGGCGCTCAAGGAAGTGCGCGAGGCGCTGCCGAAGCTCCATGTGCCCCCCGTGGTCGAGCACGCCATCAAGATGGCTCCGCCCGGCCATCTCATGATTGTGGAGGCAAGCGGCAAAGCGATCGTCGTCGAATTCCTCAACGGCAAGATGCACTTCTTTGACGCACCCCTCCGGGTCATCACCAACGCCCCGGAATATTCGTGGCACATGACCAACCTGCGAAACTACGTCAACCTCTCCCCGGTGTCCTTGCCCGAAGGCGAGCTTGAGGGCATCAACTTCGCCCCCCTGGGGGTGGGCAGCGGGATGATTGGTCTGCCTGGTGATTACACGCCTCCTTCGCGTTTTGTGCGCGCGGTCGCGTTCAGCCAGACTGCGCGGGCCACGCGGGACGCAGAGGAGACCGTCTACGAACTCCTTCGGATCCTGGATGGCTTCAACCTCCCTCTGGCGCCGGGAGAGGGCTATCAAGGCACCGGCGAGCGGACGGCGCACGATCTTCGTAGCTCGACCCAGTGGACGACGGCGTCCGACACGCGCAATCTCATTTTCTATTTCCACACCCAGGACAATCGTCGGGTTCGCAAGATCTCGCTGAAGGATGTCGACTTCAACGCGCTCGACAAGAAGATCCTCTACGTCCCCCTCGACACCCGAAAAGCGCAAGACATCGAGGATCGAACGCCGCGACGCCAACCCAGAGCCGTTTGACGCGATCTCCGAGGTTTTGTCTCCTCGGGGCATGAGCGAAGGACTCCCCCACGCCGGAGAAGCAGGTCCGCCGGGCGTCGGACGTAGCTGCCATGGACCGCGTGCCCTCCATACGCGCCCCGAGGACGACACCCTCCGCGCTACCGTGAGCCACCCAGTCCACCCGACACCCAGGAAGTGGGTACAGCGTTTCCATTCCCAGGGTGTATTCGCCCCGCTGGCGGCTTGCCGCGTCTGCCTAAGCGAGCCCCGTGACTCCGACCCCGAGTCACGGGGCTCGCTCAGGCGCTCGCTACCACTGCGCGGGGTCTGCGTCGGCGAAGGTCGTGCCCACGCCAATCTCGTCGAACCAGATGCTCCGCGTCCCCTGGCTGCCCTGCATGTACCCGTTGTCGTACCAGCCATTGGCATACAGCCCGACGCGGAACTGGAAGTAGCGGTCGTCCGCTATCGTCGTGTTCAGGCCGTACTGCTCCAGGACCTTCGTCCCGTCGAACCACATCTTGTAGAAGCCCGTCCCGTCCGTCGCCCACTTCGCCTGAATCACAATCTTGTGCCACTCCCCCGCCGTCACCGTGGCCAGGTTGCCGAACGTCACCGTCTTCTGACTGCAGATGGTGCCCTGCTTCACCCGCGTGAAGAGCTGGTTGCCCGAAAGCCACACCATGCTCGACGGCATGTAGTCGTCACAGCCCGTGTCGGAGAAGTCCGCGATGAACTGCGCGATGTTGTACGACTGCGGCTGGAACTGCCAATCCGCCTGCAGCCGGAACGCGAAGCCGTAGAAGCCCGTGTCCCCTCGGCGGTACACGTTGCTGCGCATCACCTCCGAGTGGTACCGGCCGCCGTAGGCCGCGTCGTAGATCTGCGTCATCTTCAGGGCCGTCGGGCCCTCGTAGGTGACGTTCGTCACCTCGTTCACCGAACCTCGGTGCTCCCGGCTGATGGAGTTCCAGCCAGCCAACGTGCCCGTGTTGTTGAAGAGCGACGCCGCCTCGGCGACCAGCCCAAACGCCAACAACGTGGCACCTGCGACGACACCCAGATTCTTGGTTTTCATTGTGCTCGGGGGTGAGGGGTTCGGGGCCTGAGCCCCGCTCGGCCCCAAAGTCCTCTTAACCAGTAAAACGCGACAGTGCATGCCCAGGTGAAGGGGACGTCATCTTTCGAGCGCTCGGACGCGCGGAAGCGGCGAGGGCCCACCGGGAGGCTGCATCAATCCAGGCCAGGTGGTGGTTTCGCCGGTGCGCCGAGCAGGGGGACGAGGTGCCGCTGGGTGGTGGGACACCGGGTGCGCGCGTCTTGGGAGGGGCGGAGCGGAGAGGCGCGCACTATGGTGAGGAGCGATGAGTGAATCGGGCAGTCAGGCGGCAGCGAAGCTGGTCATCGAGGTGAAGGACCTCCACAAGTCCTTCGGCGACAACGCGGCGCTGCGCGGGGCGAACCTCGTCGTGCCCGAGGGCACCACCTGCGTGCTGATGGGCGTGTCCGGCTCCGGCAAGTCCGTGCTGATGAAGCACGTCATGGGGCTGATGACGCCGGACAGCGGCTCGGTGAAGGTCAACGGCGAGGAGGTGTCGGAGCTGAGCGAGAAGGCGCTGGACCAGATGCGCCGTCAGCAGGGCATCCTGTTCCAGGCCAACGCCCTGTTCGACTCGCTCAACGTCTACGACAACGTGGCCTTCCCGCTGCGCCAGCGCACCCGCATGTCCGAGGAGGAGATTCGCCAGACGGTGGACAAGACGCTCGCCAGCGTGGGGCTGTCCCACGCGTCGACGCGTTTCCCGGGCGAGCTGTCCGGCGGCATGCAGAAGCGCGTGGGCTTCGCGCGCGCCGCCATCCTCCAGCCAAAAATCCTCCTCTACGACGACCCCACGGCCGGGTTGGACCCGCTCACCACGGCCTCCGTCAACGAAATCATCTTCACCGGCAAGCAGCAGCTCGGCGCCACGTCGCTGGTGATTACGCCCGACGTCGCCTCCGCCTTCGGCATGGCGGACCACATGGCGCTGATGCACGAGGGCCGCGTCGTCGAGTATGGCCCGCCCGACGCCTTCCGCGAATCCCAGCACCCCGCAGTGAAGGCCTTCCTCAACAACTACCTCCGACGCCGCTCCCAGCGCGGACGCACCGCCGGGAGCTGAGGCGCTTCACGGCGTGCAGTAGCGCACCGAGTCCAGGTAGCTGCCGTCCAGCGTGGTCGTCATGTACATGGCGCCCACGCGGCGGGGCGCGAGCTTCTCCATCAGGACCCACTGCGCATACCGATGCAGTGGCAGGTATTCGGAGTCCGGAGACCTGTCCACCGCGGCCTGCCCCTCGTCCAAGGTCCACAGGCGTCCATTCCATCCGAGCCAGTCATCGCCTCCCGGCGGCGGCGCTTGATGGTCCTTGAACTCAGCGAGCCACCCCAGCCGCAGCACGCCTTCGTCCGCGAGGGCGCCATACCAGATGGTCTCTGTCGTGGGCGCCTCCGCCCACTTCTCCGGCAACCCACCGCCGAAAAGGTTCTGGACCACCTGAAGCTGTCGGGTCCAGTCCGGCGCGTAGCTCACTCGCAGCACCAGCACGGGCGACGCCAGCGGCCCACCGCGCGCGGAGCCTAGATCCACCAGCAAGGGCATCGACTCCTCGGAGGTTTCGAAGGAGCGCTCAACCCCCACCGGGTCCAGGTTGGCATCGAAGCGACGCAGTCGCACGGTGTCACCCGGAATCCCCGACTGATCACTCATGGCGACCAGAATCTCTCCATTGCGCAGCCACAGGACATTCGCCAGCCTCTGCGTGACATTCCCCTCGCTCGTGAAGAGTGACTTGGGCGCCGTGAGCACCGTTCCCTCGGCATCCGTCACCGTCCCCATCACCTGCATCGGCGGGGACTGCGCGGAACCCGAGCGCCAGATGACCACCACCCGGTCCCCCGCGACGGACGTCGCCGCACGGGTGCTTCCACTGTCCAACGCCCTGTCGAGGAGCGGGTACTCCACCAGCCCTCCCTCGGGCAGCGAAGTCGGCGCACCTCGGACATCGAGCGGGACCAGATACGCCCGGAGCGGCGCCCCCCCATTGAGCGCCACGGTGGAGTAGTGCAGCGCGAAGCCGGCTTCCGTGCGCACGAGCTGGGCGGACTGGAGCGTCCCCGCGGGGGCTTCCGTCCGAATCCACGGCATCGACACGCTCGCCGTCCCCTGGATGGACAACTCCGAGCTCAATCGCAGGATGAGGACCCTGTTGCTGTCGCCAATGGTCACGAACACGCCGCTGTCCGTCTTGAGACTGGAGACCTGCCCGAACGCCGTCTCCAGGCTCGTCACGCGGGACCAGCTCGGAGGGTCCGTCACGCCATCGCAATCGTTGTCGAGCCCGTCGCAGCGCGTCTCCGCTCCCTCCTCGTAGTCCGCGCCATACGAGCGCCCCGTGCACACCGCCTCATAGGCGCCGTCCACCCAGGCCCGCCGTGCCCCCGCGCAGACACCTCGCGTCTTCTCACACGCCAGCGGCTCCACGCCGCCATCCGGCTCGGGCGTACCAGCGTCCTCGGGCGTCCCCGCATCCTCGGGAGTGCCGGCATCCGGCTCGGGCGTCCCCGCATCCTCGGGCACGCCACCATCCGGTCCACCGTCGGTGCCAGTGCCCCCTCCATCCTCGGGCCGGCCCCCATCCCTGCCTCCGTCCTCCACCACGCTCGGGCCCGAGTCCCGCGTCCCCTCATCCTTCGAGCCCGAGGAGCCACACGCCGCCGCCATCACCGCCAGCAGCAGGAGCCCCACCCCCGCATGAACATGCCTTGCTTGCATGCCAGGCAGGATGACACGGCACGTTCCAGGAAAGCCAAGCCCCAGACATGCACCCCGTGGAATGCTTTACTCACGCAACTATTTCGCAGGGCCTGGTCAGCCTCACATCCCCATCCACGTCGCGTGCGAGGCTTTTCCACACGGCGCGTCCCTCTCGCGGGGCCCCGCGAGGAGCCTGTCTGCCTCCTCGCGGGTGAGCCCTCCGACTCGACTGCTAGCGATTGAGGCCGATGCGCGGACCCGAGCCCGGCGGCACGCAGGTGTAGGTCACCTCCTGGCCCGCCGTCTTCGCGTAGTTGCGCAGCGTCGCGTCCGTCACGTTCGCCGTCGTCCCGTCATCCGGCGTGAAGGCATTCGCGGACGGGCTGAAGAGGAAGCCCTTCACGCGGCCCCCGAGCGCCACCTTCGCCACCAGGTCACACTCCGTCACCGCGCCTCCCAGAATCTTCGAGGTGAACGGCGTGCGCGCACGCTGCAACAGCAGGTCGATGCGCGTCCCCACGCTCGCGGAGTTCGTGTTCGTCAACGTCACCTGCTGACCGACAATCGGCGCCAGGTCCGTGTCGAACGCGAGCAACAACTGCTCCACGTCCCGCCGCGTCCCATCCGGGTTGTTCAACGGGAAGCCCACGCCGAGGCTCGGGATGAACACGATGGCCGACAGGAACCGCGCCGCGGTGTCCACCGCGCCGTCATGCACGAAGCCAAAGCCACGCACCTGGTCCCCTTGCCAGCCACTGTCCGGCGCCAGGAAGAAGGGCGTCGTCGCGTTCCCGAACATGCCGACCTTTTGATAGATGTTGCGCAGGTGGGGGATCTTCACAATCTGGGGGATGTTCTCGAAGCTCACCCGACCATCCGTCCCGAAGAAGCCCTGGGACGCGTCGATGCGGTGACACCCCTCACACGTGAAGCCCAGCCCCTCTCCGAACGGAATGCCGTCCGAGCGACGCGTGCCCGAGTAGAAGTTCAGGCCCCGCTGCTGCGCCGCCGTCAGCGTGTTGTCCAGGTTGCGCACCGGGTTCGGCGGCAACTGCACCTGCAACTGGAAGTCGGTGAAGCGCTGCATCTCCGCCACCGTGGGCATGCTCGCCCGGCCCAGCAGGCCCTCGAACGCGACGATGAAGTTCATGAAGGACAGGTTCGGGTCCAGCTGCCCCACGCCGAAGAAGCCCGTGGAGCGGTCGCCACGCCAGTGCATCGCACCGGAGTTGACCATGCCGCGCAGCGTCTGCGTCGTCATGGGGCCCTTCATCGGGTGGAAGTCCTCCACGTTGCCGGAGCCGTTGATGTGCGGCTTGAGCAGCTCCGCCGCGCCCAACAGGCGCCCCGGAATCGTGTTCACCGTCACGTCCTCGTCCGGATTGCCCAAATCCCACGCGAGGTCATCCATGTCGCCGAAGATGTGGCAGCTCGCGCACGAGGCCTCGCCGTTGGCGGAGAGCGTCGAGGCGTCGTAGAGCACCGGCCGCCCCTGCACCACCGACGCTGGCTCCGGGTTGGCCAGCACCTGCTTGCCCAGCTCCACGCGCGTGGCCAGGTCGATGACCTTCACCGCGTTGTCGAAGCGGGTCATCACATAGAGGCGGTTGCGCGTCTCATCCAGAATCAGGCCGCTGGGCCCACCACCGCTGACCGGGATGTACGCGGCGCTGGCGACCTTCGGGTTGAAGCTGTCCGCCTCCAGGGCCTGCGTGTCGAACACGCCCACCTTGCTGGAGCTGTACGCGGCCACGTAGAGCTTCCGGCCATCGCGGCTCACCACCATGTCCAGCGGCATGGAGAGGCTGTGCGCCTTCGCCGCCGGGTCGAACCCGGGCTCGTTCGCCAGCTTCGCGTAGTCCAGGTGCTTGTTCAGGTGCCGGGGCAGCACGGTGCCGCCGAGGATGGCGGTGATGCGCGTCTCCGCCAGGTGGCCCTGCACCGTGGTGCCGCCGTAGTTGCCGGGACCCTCGAAGCGGACGTGGTTGAAGGCCTCCGTGTTGGACACGTACACCGTGCCCGTCACCGGGTTGGTCACCATGTTGAACAGCGTGGTGCCCACGTGCGGATAGGCCGCCTTCTGGCCCAGGGTGTTCGCGTCGAGCGCGAAGACGTCCTGGTCCGGCAGCCGGAAGCGCACCGCGTTGTTCCAGTTGCGCCCCAGCTCGTCCTGCCACTTGTTGGACTGGTTGTTGTACTTCACGATGAGCGCGACTTCGGGCGCCGGCACGCCCTGGTGGTTGGTGGCCGGGCCCGGGCTGCCACCTGGATAGATGGAGCCATTCACCAGACAGGGCAGGTAGGGATTGAAGCCCTCACACACCGTCTCCTCCAGCAGGGAGGTCGTCTGGTTGCCAGACTTGAACACGGCCGCATACACCGTCTGTCCATCCGGGCTCACCGTCAGCGCCCGAGGCGTGTCACCGAACAGGTTGAGGATGCGCACCGGCGTGCCACCCAGCGTCGTGCCCAGGTTCGCCGGGTCGAACACCCAGACATCCGCGCGCCCCACGCCCGGTGTGGTGAGCTGCGGGTCTCCCGCGCCCGGCACCGCCGCAATCGAGGAGTGCGTGCGGTGCTGTCCCCGGTGCGCCGTGGTGATGAACGCCCGGCCCCCCGTGCCCGCGAAGACGAGGTCTCTGGGCTCGTCACCCACCAACAACGTGCGCACCACGCGCGGCGTGCCCGTGAGCGAGACGACGCTGACACTGTCCGACAGGTGGTTGACCACCCAGACCTCGTTGTTGCCTCGCGGCGCCACCGCGACAGGCTCCAGTCCCACCGGAACCTTCGCCTGCAGCGCGAGCCCCGTGGCCCCCACCGTGAAGATGGACAGGCTGTTGTCCGGAGTGTTCACCGCGAACAGCCGCGTGCCATCCGGTGACAGCGCGAGCGGACGGACATGGCCGCTCTCGAAGGCGAGGAAGGAAGGTGCCGCCGCTTCCGCCGGCGTGAAGGCCGGTGTCATGACAGCGAGCAGCGACAGCGCCGCCAGCAAGGACTTCTGGATGCTTCTGAGTCTCGGGGGAGTCATGGGGAAGCCAGACCTCTGGGTATGACGAGGGGGACAACGCACACGCCGACCAAGGCGCGGCGGGGCATCTGCCGACGGAAGGGTGAAGCCAGAATGTGAGCGGGGTGGAAAAGCGTGGCGCCTCTGAACCGCTACGCTCGAGGCGGTCTACAGACAGACATAACGCAATGCGTCACAGGGAAGGCACGCGATGCGAGGGCAAGCATCCTCACCTCCGACATGGCAGGATTCCGAGGAAGACAAGGTACCGGGGGATGCGCCTTGGGTGCTTGCTCCGTTCCGCCAATTCCTTTGACCGAAGGCGACAACATGAGCTCTCCGGCGACCATGTTGACGAGCTGGGCGCTGGCGCTCCACCGGACGCTGGAGCTGCGCGGCGTGGACTCGCATGCGCTGTTCGTGCAGGCGGGACTGAACCCGGGGCTGCTGGGAGACGCCAACGCGCGGTATCCGCAAAAGGGGATGACTCGGCTGTGGCGGCTGGCGGTGGAGCGCTCGGGGGAGCCGGCCATTGGACTGGAGATGGCGCGGCAGGTGAGCCCCACGACGTTCCATGCGGTGGGCTACCGGCTGAATGCGTCCAGCACGCTGCGCGAGGCCTTCGAGCGGCTGGTGCACGCGGTGGCGCTGGTCTCCGATGCGCTCCGGCCGGCCTTCACGCGAGATGGGGACTGCTATCAGGTGATCCTCTTCGACGGGGGCGATGGGCCGCACCTGTGCGAGGAGGAGACGGACGCGGTGGCGTACCTGCTCGTGCGCTTCTGCCGGGTGGTGTACGGCAAGGAATTGTCGCCGCGCGAGGTGCTGCTGCGCCGCCCGGAGCCGGCGGACCTGACGCCTTACGCGAAGCTGTTCCGGTGCAAGGTGACCTTCGGAGCGAATGCGGACGTGCTGGTGTACGAGCGTCCGCCGTTCGAGGTGACGCTGCCGGGAGCGAATCCGGAGCTGGCGCGCATCAATGACGAGCTCATCACCCGGCACCTGGCCCGGCAGGCGGGGCAGGACGTGGTGGCGCGGGTGCGCGCGGTGTTGCTGGAGCTGCTGCCACAGGGAGAGCCGTCGCAGGAGAAGGTGGCGGAGCGGCTGCACATGAGCGCGCGGAGTTTGCAGCGGAGGTTGGTGGATTCGGGGTCGGGGTTCCGTGAGTTGCTCGCGGAGACTCGCCGGACGCTGGCCCTGTCGTATCTCTCCGAGCCTGGGCGGTCGGTGAGCGAGATTGCGTATCTGTTGGGCTTCTCCGATGTGAGCACGTTCACCCGCGCGTTCCGGCGGTGGACGGGACAACCTCCGAGCCGCTTCGGGACGCCGGCTCGGGCTCGCTCGGGTTCGTGAGGCTCGGGGCCAACGTGCCCCGAGCAGAGCTCATTCGGCGAAGGCGCCCTCCGTCGCGCGCAGCGCGGAGAAGAGCTCCTGCTGCGCCTCGCGAAGCTCCTTCGGTATGCCACGGGCCATCGGCGCGAGGAGCCAGAGGGGTGGCCCGCCGTCGAGTTCCTTCTCGAGCTGGAGCCGGGCGTCCCCGTGCGCGAGGAAGGATGGGAGCGCGGCTCGTCCAAGGCCGACGCAACACGCATCGCGCATGGCCAGGAGTGAGCCGCACGTCACGGCACCCGGCACGTCCTTGGGCACCTCGCGCCACCAACCCATCGAGGACTTGGCTCGCAGCCCGACGCTCGGCTGCAGCCAACCCGATGCTCCGCCTCGCGCGCGATACACTCCGACCTTCAACCGCCCGAGCCGTCGACCGCGCAGCGACCCGCTCGGGTTCTGACCGGGACGAAGAGCGAGGTCGACCTGCCCTGGCAGCAGCTCGAGCTCGTCGTCACTCACAAGCACCTCTACCGCCTGCACGGGCCTGGCCTTCGCGAGCGCGAGGAACAAGAGCGGCGCCAGCACGTCGCTGGTCGTGATGACGAGGGTTCGTTCCCGGCCCCTTCTCTCGGACCCCACGAAGTCCTCGATTTCCCTCGCGGTCACGCGCATGGGCGCGGCCCTCTCCGCGATTCGCAGCGTCAGCGCGCTCGGTACGAGTCGAGCGCCCCGCGCGAACAGAGCCGTGCCGAGACGCGCCTCCAGTGCCGCGACCCTCCTCGACACCGAAGAATGTCGAAGCGAAAGCTCGCGTCCCGCGGCCTCGACGCTGCCAGTGCGAACAAGCGCCTCGATGGTTTGAAGCTCGTCCCAGGAGATGTGCATATGTGCACATCCTCTGTGCGCTCGCTTGGAGCTGTCAAACGAGCCATGCCGAGGTAATTCTTCAAGCGCACCCCAGCGCGAGAGGAAACAACCATGGTCGGCGATCCGGACAACCTGCCCGTTGGCTTCGCGACCACTGACAACGCGACGACGTCGATGCGCTCCTCGCGCGCTACGCTGACGGCGAGGTTGAAGTCGTGAAGCTCTCCCGTCGCACGTTCGTCGCCGGAAGCGCCGTGGCCCTGTCCGGTTGTCACACCGAAAAGAGCTTGCCCATGCCACACGTCGAACACCGCCCGCTCGCATCGCTGCCTAGAACCACGCTTTCGTGGCTCTCGCTCCGGGACCACTTCGTCGCGACGGTGGGCCCCCACTCCGGCCAGGGTCGGCCGCTGGGGCCGCTGCTCGTCCTCGCGGATGCGACGTTCGCGCCGAAATCGCGGTTCCCCCTTCACCCGCATGAGGAGATGGAGATCCTCAGCATCGTCGTGGACGGGACGCTGTCCCATCACGGAAACCAGGCTCACGGCGCGACGATGGGCCCGCGGACCGCGCAGTTGATTTCGGCGCGGAGCGGGATGGTGCACGCCGAGGGAAACGACACAGACCGACCGACGCGGATGCTCCAGTTGTGGTTCCGGCCGCACACGTACGGCGGCCCCCCTGCCTACTACTCGCGCCAGCTCTCGGATGACGGACGTCAGCTCATCGCGGGCGACGAAGGGATGCCTCTGCGCGCCGACGTGCGGGTCTGGTGGCTCCCGCTCGTCGCGGGCCGGCCCGAGAAGCTGACGCTCGACCGCGTCCGTAACGGATACCTGCTCGCGACGACGGGACCGCTTCGGGTTGAGGCGCTCCAGGGCGGCGCGGGTGTGAACCTGGCGCTCGGCGAAGGCGCCGTGCTCGGCGAGGGTTCGGTCACGGTGACAGCGGACATCGCGAGTTCGGCGCTCTGGATTGACCTTCCTTGATGCGGTGGCTCTTCGGGCTCAGCGGGTTGGCAGCTCGCGGAACCTGAGGCCGTCCAATTCCAGCCGGAGCACGGCGTCTTTGAAACGCTCCGTGCCGATGACCATGGTGGCGAAGTTGGCCAGTCGGAACAGGTCCAGGTCCGTGGGCAGGGAAGCCGCGTCCAGGATGGGCTCGTCAGGCCGAGAGAAACCAAACCGCCCGCATGTTGGACACGGCGTCGACATGCCCGGGGGAATGCAGTCCGGGTGGAGCCTCCCATGGGGAGCCACCTGGAGTTCCAACAGCTCCGGTGGGGGCTTCTGCCGGAATCGCAATGCCGTGGGATGGCCTGTCAGGCTCTTCACTCCCTCTGCATGGAGGCGCTCCATGGCTTCACGCTGAATCAGCGGCGCCGATATCACCCAGGCGAATGCAGGCAGCTTCCCGAACGACTTCCCCACCATCGGCCCGAAGCGCGTACCCGGAGGAAGCGCGACATTCGGGGGTGCCAGCGGACGGACCAGTTCTCGCAGGCGCACGAACTCTGAAAAAGGTTCGGGCCGGGCCTTCTCCAATTCGCGGTGCTCCGGTAAGGGCGACAGGTCCACACCGGGGTAGAAGTGGCCGGTGCCACCCCAAGTAGCGCCGCAGGCGGGGCACCCCTTCAAACCGGGCAGCAGCCACTTGTGAATACCCTCGACCTCCCCGCCATGCTTCGCCACTGCAATGGCGTCCTCATCCACCCAGAAGAATCGGCTCATGTGCCCTCAAGCTCCAGGCTTCGAATAGTAGGGCTGGATAGGGCCTCCGATGAGCTGGAAACGGTAGATAAGCTCTCCTGCATGCTTGAAAATGGCCTCGGGTAGGGCGTTGGGATGATTTTCCTGAAACTGTCGCCAGGCCGCGTTCCACTCCCCTCCTCGTCCACCCACCCTGTGAATGCGATGATGAAGTTCAACGGGAATGGGTATCGTGTAGTGGTGAATCTTGACGCCCTGAGTCTCGAACCACTCTCGCAGCGCCGGCTCCTGCGGAAAGATGTGGTGCTTCTCCCAACGCCCGGCCGTGAGCTGGCGTGACGGAGGGATGACCTGGTCCGGAGCACCGTTCCAGTTGGGGAACGTCATGATGGAACCCGGAGGGAGTTTCTGCGCCCCGCCCCAATTCCTCCGAGGACCACTGCCCGGTGCCGCCGCGGCAGCGGGTGGGCGCGACGGCGGGAAGCGCGCCAACTCCACCGCTACCGGCGTGTCCTCGCAGCGATAGAAGCCACAGGTGTCGCCCAGACACAGGAGGGTTACGCACTGATCCTCTTCTGGCGTGTGACACTCCAGCTCGGCCTCGTCCCAGGCCTGCTGCACGGGGGGCTTTTCAACCGTGGAACAGCCGAGCCAGGACACCGCGACCAGCGCAAGCCATTGGGCGTGACGAATTCGCATGGGCCAAGCCCATCACGTCCTCGCCATCACCGGGAAACGATTCGCGCCCTGGGGCAGCGAGAGATTGCGCACGAAGAGGTCCGCCTCCGTGTCCTCGCCGAGCACCTCCGCCCCCGGCCACCACCGGTCGGGCGTGAAGCCGAACTGGACTCTCTTCACGGGCTCTTCCACCAGTCGCGATAGATGCGGACGCAAGTCGAACCCCTCTCGCGCGAACACGTCCTCGATGTAGAGCGTGCCGTCCTCGACACCCGCGAAGACCCACGCATCCTCACTCAGCTTCCGCAGCGGACGCGCGAAGTTCGCCGCCGCGTACCAGGTCGCGACATGCCCATGCCGCCGCGCTCCGAAGCGCTCCGTCACGGGGACGCCCTCCTCCGCCAACTCCACCAATCTCGCTCGCACCGACACCTCCGCCACATCCAACACCGGCGCGGGCTCGCCTCCGGGAACCACGTCCAGCGTCACCCCGAACAACGTCTGCTCCCGGGGCGCGAAGCCAAAGCGCGGATAGAAGTCGAGCACCTTCTTGTTCGCGAACAACAACATCGGCGCGTCACCACACGCCTCCATCGCCGCCTCCATCGCCAACCACGCCAGGCCCTGTCCCCGTCGCTCCGGCACACAACCCACCGCCCCGAGCTGATAGCCGACGACCTCCCTCCCCTCCACCCACAGGAACATCCTCATCACCGAGGCATTCGCCACCACGCGCCCCCCGTCCATCACGCTGAACGCGCGGTAGTCGTCGGTCCACTCGCCCCACGTGCACCAGCGGCGGAAGTCCACCGTGCGGAAGACGTGGGGCACGTACTCACAGAAGGCGGCTTGCAGCTCGGGGGCGCGGTGGTCGATGACCACGACCTGGGGTGACTTCGACATGGGATGCATGAACATCACAAACGCACGCGGGTTGGGAAATTCCCGCACGGCGCCGCGTCGACCCGGGACGCACGTGCCTTCCACGGGAACGCAGGCCGTGCTCTCTCGCGTGCGATAGGCAACACGCCCCGCGAAGCCAGACCCGCGTGCGATTTCAACCCCCGGGATTCACTGACAGGACGTCGCTGGCTCGACGACTGCACAGGGCCGTCGCGCCAACCCCCTCACACAAGGAGCCGCCACATGTGCACCGACTTCCTCGTCGTCGCCTCGGACAAGAGTGTCGTCAATGGCCGCAGCATGGAGTTCGGCGTCGACCTCGACTCGAAGCTCCTCGTCCGCGCCCCTGGTGAGAAGTTCATCTCCCCCTCCCCCAAGGGCCTCAACGGCCTGACGTGGACCGCCACCTACGGCTACGTCGGCCTCACCGCCAAGGGCGGCCTCCCCATCATGGTCGACGGGCTCAACACCGCGGGCCTGTCCACCGGCAGCCTGTGGCTGCCCGAGTCCCGCTACCCCAAGGTCACCGACAACTCCAAGGCCCTGTCGCTGGCGCAGTTCCCTGGCTGGGTGCTCGGCAGCTTCGCCACCGTCGCCGAGGTGAAGACCGCCCTCCAGGAAGGCGCGGCCCAGGTCTGGGAGAGCGACTGGCTGGCCCAGTACCTGCCCCTGCACTTCCCCATCCACGACGCCCAGGGCAACAGCCTGGTCGTCGAGTTCCTCGACGGGGAGATGCACCTGCACGACAACCCCGTCGCCGTGCTCACCAACGCGCCCCCCTTCCCCGTCCAGCTCCAGAACCTCCGCGAGTACGTGGGCCTGTCCCCGTGGGACGCCAAGGCCGTGGACCTGGGCAGCGAGACCTTCACCCAGCCCGGCCACGGCAGCGGCCTGCGCGGCCTGCCCGGCGACCCGATGCCGCCCTCCCGCTTCGTGCGCGCCGCGTACCTCAAGCAGTTCGCCCGCCCCGTCGCCAACGCCACCGAGGCCACCACCCTCGCCTTCCACCTGCTCAACACCGTCGACATCCCGCGCGGCACGGTCCGCTCACTCGACGAGAAGTCCCTCAAGGAAGAGGACGACTACACCCAGTGGACCGTGGTCAAGGACCTCACCCACACCGTCCTCAACGTGCGCTTCTACGACGACCTGCTCATCTACTCGGTGAACCTCAAGACGCTCGACTTCAAGAACGCAGGCGGCAAGACGTTCGCCGTGCCCACCAGCCCCACGTCCATCGACATCACTTCCAAGCTGACGACCTGAGCCCCATCGACTCCGGACGTGGCCCGGGGTTCGAGTGAACCCTCACGGCATACCCGCCCCTTGAATTCCTCGGGGGCGGGTATTTTCGTGTCGGGATTGAATGTGCAACTGGTGTACACGTCCCAGCCGCCACACCGCCGGGCTGCTCCCGCGCGGCCTCATTCCAATTCAGGAGCACACCTCATGAAGCGCCTCATCCAGGGACTCTCCCTGACGTCCTTGTGTCTCTCGCTGGCGGCCTGCGGTGCCAACAAGTTCTACACGCTGCCCGTCGACTCGAATGACGCCTCGACGACCAAGACGTCCATTGGGGTCTGCGCCCTGGAGAGCGGGCTCGAGTCGCAGGCCCTGGACAACACGGCCATCGCCGTCACCTACGACGCGGCCTCCACGATGTACTACCGGTACAACGGCAAGGACGCGTACACCTTCCAGGTCTCCGTGGACGACAAGCAGGTTCCTCCGGCGGAGCTGGAGGCGAAGCTCGCCACCGTGCGCAAGAAGGGCGAGGAGCTGTACCTCTGCGCCCAGGACCGCATCAACCCGCGCTTCGTCGCCGTCGCTCCCGAGCCGGCTCGGACGAACGTCACCATCAACGTGAACACTCCGGGCGCGAGCTCGCGGGACACCGTGTCCGCGGGCGCGTCGGTGTCGACGAACACGGCCTCGGCCTCGACGACGTCCTCTGCCGCCTCGGTGGACCTGGGCGATGGCACCTGCGCCCGCGCCGTGGACTGCTATGCGCGGCTGGCCAAGACGGTCTGCGAGGGCGCGCAGGACTGCAGCTTCAAGGTGGAGATTTCGGGCAACGACGAGACGAGCTGCCGTGATGCGCTGCTCCGCGTCCCGGACCTGCTCCAGCCGTTCAAGATGATTCGCCCCAACCTCTCCGCGCCGGCCGTCTGCCGCGCCGAGTAGTCCTCCCCATGCAACCCGCCTCCGGCGTTGTGCCGGAGCGTGGGCGTTGGAAGGACTTCCGCCGGAGCCCTGTGTCCAGGGCTCCGGCGGTGTACCCGCGACACAGGCTTCGCGCGCTCAGTTGATGCGCAGGGCCAGCTTGCCCAGGTGGTGCTTGCCCACGGCCTCGTGCGCGCCTCGGACGTCATCCAGGCGGTAGACCTTCGAGACCTCGACGTGGAAGGGACCAGACTCGATGAGGCTGTTGAGGCGGCCGAGCACCTTGGGGTTCGCCTCGCCGTTGTAGGCGGTCGCCTTGACGCCCTCGGGGCCCTTGGGCGCGGGCTCGACGCCGTTGGGGTAGGCGATGTGGCCGCCCTTCTTCAAGACGCCCTTGAGCAGCTCGTTCACCTTGTCTCCGCCCACGAGCACCAGCGCCGCGTCGAGGCCGTCCGGAGCGAAGTCCCGCACCGCCTTCGCGACGTCGTCGGAGCGGCCGTCCACGGCCTTGTCCGCGCCCAGCTTCTTCATCAACTCCACGCCGTCCGCGCCGGAAGCCACCGCGAGCACCTTGGCGCCGAGCCGCTTGGCCAGCTGCACCGCGAGGTGACCCACGCCGCCGCTCGCGCCGTACACCAGCAGCGTGGTGCCCTGGCCGACCTTGAGGGTGTCTTCGACGCCTTGGAGGGCCGTGATTCCATCCGCCGCCAGCACGCCCGCCTGCTCCGCGCTCAGTCCCTTGGGTACGGGCGCGGTGTCCAGGGCCCTCACCGCGGTGTATTCCGCGTAGAAGCCTCCCTTCTCGTTCAGGAAGCCGAAGGCGTAGACCTTGTCGCCGACCTTGAGGTTCTTGACGCCTTCGCCCAGCGCGACGACGGTGCCTGCGCCATCCGTGCCGAGCACGTAGGGGAAGGACGCCTTGCTACCCGGCTTGTAGCCTTCCATCTCGCCCGCGCGCTCGGCGGGGTCCCACTGGCCGATGCCGGCGGTCTCTACCTGGATGAGCACCTCGCCGGGGCCTACCTGGGGGACGGGGACGGTCTTGGTGGCGAGAACTTCCGGTCCGCCGAAGCGGTCGATGGCGGCGGCCTTCATCTGAGAGGGAACGGAGGTCTTCATGGAAGTGGCTCCTCGCGGGCAGAGGCCCCGCGACGGATAGGGTTCCTCCGCAGGCTGGTCATGGGTGGGAGGAATTGCAGAAGGAGCGACGAAGCCCCGAGCCAGGGCATGCCCTCATGCCCGCCGCCCAGGCACGGGAGGCCAGCAGACTGGCGTACAGTCGCGCGGCGGATATTCCCTGAAGACTCCGGAGGCGGAGATGTCGTCGCGACTGAAGCTGCGCTCGCTGCTCGTGGGTGGTGTCCTGTTGCTGTCCTCCACCGCCGGGAGCGCGAGCGCTCCGAGCGTGTCACTGGGAGGAATCGAGCTGCGCGTCTTCGACCGGCAGAAGGGCTCCATTGTCACGGTGGAGGAGGCCTCGGACCCGTATGGGATGAACGTGGACGCGATGCTGCTGGTGAAGGTGCAGGGCCAGTACGAAGGGGACAAACCGCTGAAGCTGAAGCTCGTGGTGAGCGCGCCGAAGGAGGAGTCGGAGGCGGGCTCGCGGCGCGCATGGAAGGTGACGCAGACGCGGGAGCTGCATGTGCTGGCGGAGAGCGGCGTGACGATGGTGCCCTTCCTGATGCCCTACGAGTGCTCGTCCACCGTGAAGGTGGTCGCCACGCTGTCGGGCCCGGGCATCAATGGGAGCAAGAAGCTGGACACCGCGTTTCCGTGCGCGGAGTGAGACGGGTCACCAGTTGAGCGCTTCGGGGGCATTCGAGAAGGGCAGCAGCAGATCTCCGATGAGCGCGTGTTGACGCTTCATCTCGAACCAGACCGAGGGATGCTGACGCGCTCGCACCTGCCCTGCCAGCATGTCGAGCTGCGCCTTCGGCATGCCCTGTGACTTCTCGTGGACGTACACCTTGAGGTGATTGAGGTAGTCCACGTAGGCGGAGCGCCGCGCGCTGGGCAGGATGTCGCGCAGATTCAATCGGAGCTCGCGAATCGTGTACTCGGCGCGAGCATGTTCGACTGTCCCCGGCCTGGCGCGTGGAAGGAACCAGAAGGTGTCACGCAGGTCGAGGGACAGAAACTCGGTCGGGTCCTCGAGGCGAGGGTCGATGAACACGGGCTTGCCCACGATGGGTGGTACGACGGGCGCTCTCCGGGCTCGCTGCACGCTGGTGAGGCGCCCCGTGTCCTCGGCGAAGACCGCGAAGTGGTCGTTCTTGTGCAGGTTGCAGATGCCGCACGCGTAGAGGTAGTTCATCCACGCGAAGACCACTTCGGGGTAGAGCGACTTCGGACGGATGTGCTCCACCTCGTCCGCGCAGGAGTCTTCGCAATAGGCGCAGCGCCGCGCGCCTGAACACATCCGCGTCAGCGTGGCTTTGACGTCATCGAAGACGGGATTGCCGAGCTTGTTCGCCGAGGAAAAGCTCTTCTTGGCCCTCGCCACTCGCTCCGCATAGTCCGGCAGCGAATCGACTGTCCGCTGATGGTCCGCGAGGCCCGTGAGCGCGGCGGCCGACAACGGGCTGTCCGGCAGCCGGATCACTTGAGCAGGTCCTTCACTTCGGGAACGGGCAGCGCACTCGCGGACGTGGGCGTCCGTGAGCGCAGCGTCTGCTGCTCCGTGCGCTCTTCGTCGTTGAGCCCTTCGACCAGTTCCTTCTGGTTGAGCACGGCGAGGCGTTCGAGCTGTTCGAGCGCCTCCGGCGAACGCGTGGAGATGTCTCCGAAGACGCCCGTTCCGTAGGCGTCCAGCACGTTCCCGTAGAGGAGCCGGTCCCTCGCGAGGCCGGTGACCATGCCACCCGACTCGTCGCTTCCCGGCTGTGGGAGCCGGAAGATGCTTCCCACTGTCGCGGCCTGACAGATGAGCGGGCTGTGTGTGGTGACGATGAATTGGATGAGCGGGAAGTGCTTACGGAACCAGTGGCCCACACGGCGCTGCCAGGTAGGGTGCAGGTGCACGTCGATTTCGTCGATGAGGACCACGCCCGGAACCTGCACGGTCGTCGCATCCTGCGGTGCGAAGAGATGCCCGGCACCGTACGTCTTCGCGAGCTGGCGGATGAGCTCGAACGTCATGCTCAAGATGGAGCGATATCCGTCGCTCAGGTTCTCGACGGGGACCTCGCAGCCATTGCCGTCGACGAAGCGTACTCCGTTCGAGGAGATCGACTCCAAACGGGCTTCATTCGGCAGAAAGTCAGGTTGGTTGATGAACTGCTTCAGCGGCTCCAACAGCGCACCTTCGGGTCCGCCTTCCAGTCGCTTGAACTCAAGCAACTTCAGCCATTCGAGACACTCCGTCAGAGCGACGGACTCACCAAAAACAGACAAGTGGCGAGCGAGCTTCGGGTTGGAAGAGAAAAGCTTCTCCTGGTCTTTGTCACCACCCGTAAAACGTCGAAACGGACCGTATGAGGCAGAGAACCAACCGGAACCTTCTTTCCAAGAGCCCTCTCCAAAAACGGGCTCACCGAGTTGCAAGAGTTGGACCGCGTCGTCTTCGTCCAGCAGCCGATGAAAGGCCAAGAGAACTGTATCATCCATTATTGGAGAATGATGACTGCCTCCAATAACCTGGTCCCATCTCAAGTCTCTGTCCCGGGCTACCAGAATCGAGCCATTCAGTGTTCGCGCGCTGAGCCACTCGTCCCAGTTTTGGCGCAATGCCCTCGCCTCATGAGGTCCCACCATGGCGAGCGCGATGGCCCGAAGGACGGAACTCTTGCCCGCGCCGTTGTCCCCGAGAATGACGTGCCAGCCCGCCAGGGAGGGCTCCGCAGGTGGCTCCCACTCCAGTTCGGTGATGGAGCGGATGTTCTCGAGGGAGACTTTCTTCAGGTACATGGCGCGCAGCACGCCCGAAACGACGCAGAGGGTCAACCGCCTCGTGGCCACATTGTGAAGCCACCTGGAGTCTCCCCCTCGACACGCCGAACTCCGTCACCAAGCCCCCGCCAGATTTCACCCCCGCCCTCTGCACGCTCGCTCCCTCCGAGGTCGGTTTCCGCGCCACAGCCCAGACAACCCCTCGGATTGCGGCGTGTCAGACCGAACCGGTAGTTTGCACGCATGCCGGACATCCGACTGCCCGCCGAAGCGAAGTACAAGACCGAGCTGGAAGCCCTCGCCGCCCATGACGACAAGCCCCGGCCTCCCGGTTGGGCGCTGTCGCCGCGCGCCGTGGAGATGTACATCCTCGGCGCCTCCAAGCCCGTGGGCGGCGTGACGATTACGCCCAAGTATGTCGGCGACAAGGGACTCATCCAGGTCTGCATCGCCACCCTCGCCTCGGACCGCGCGCTGATGCTCGTCGGAGAGCCCGGCACCGCGAAGAGCTGGCTCTCCGAACACCTGTCCGCCGCCGTCAGCGGCACCTCCGCCCTCATCGTCCAGGGCACCGCCGGCACCAGCGAGGACCACCTCAAGTACTCGTGGAACTACGCGCTGCTGCTCGCGCAGGGCCCCACACCCGAAGCCCTGGTCCCCTCCCCCGTCCTGCGCGCCATGCGCACCGGCAAGTTCGCCCGCTTCGAGGAGGTTACCCGCACGTCCCCGGAGATTCAGGACGCGCTCATCTCCATCCTCTCCGAGAAGCAGGTCTCCATCCCGGAGCTGGGTGAGGTGGTCAGCGCCCAGCGCGGCTTCAACCTCATCGCCACCGCGAACACACGAGACCGAGGCGTCAATGAGATGAGCGCCGCCCTCAAGCGCCGCTTCAACTTCGTCACCGTCCCCGTCGTCGAGGACCTGGAACAGGAAATCCAGATCGTCACGAAGCGCGAGGCGGAGCTGCGCAATGACTACCAGGTCGGCGTGCCCCCACCGGAGGAGCTGTCTCGAATCCTGCTGACGCTCTTCCAGGAGCTGCGCAAGGGCGTCACGAAGGACGGCAAGACGAAGGTCCGCACCCCGGGCGCCGTGCTGTCCACCGCGGAGGCCATCAGCGTGCTGTTCAACAGCTCCATCCTCGCGGAGCAGTTCGGCGACGGGAAGGTCACCCCCCACGAGCTGGCCGCCTCGCTGGTGGGCGCCGTGGTGAAGGAGCAGGAGGACGACGTGAAGGCCCTGCGCGAGTACATGGAGACCGTCGCCAAGGGCCGCACCGGCGCGTGGAAGGACCTCTACTCCGCCAGCAAGAAGCTCCTGAGGGGCTGATGGACCTGGACCTGCTCTCCCGGGTGCACCTGTTCCCCGTGCGCCACCACTCGCCGCGCACCACGGCGGTGCTCGGGCGCTGGCTGGAGCGCGTGAAGCCCGAGGTCGTCCTCATCGAGGGACCCTGTGATGCCTCCGACCTGATTGACGTGCTGTGCGACTCGGAGACAAAGCCGCCCATCGCGCTGCTCGGCTACCGCACGGATGACACCCCGGGCTCGGCGCTGTGGCCCTTCGCGGACTACTCCCCCGAGTACGCGGCCCTGCGCTGGGCCAAGGTGCACCGCGCCCGCGCGCTGTTCATCGACATCCCCGTCGGCGTCAGCCTCGGCATGGACCGCCACGACGAGTCGGCCGGCGTCGAGAACGAAGAAGCCCCGGAGGCCGGGCACCCCGAGCACCTCCACGATGAAGAGCCGCTCACGGAGCGGTTCGCCCGGGAGCAGGGCTATCGCTCCTTCGAGGAGCTGTGGGAGGCGCTGTTCGAGGCTCCCGACTGGACCCCCGAGGGCTTCCGCCCCGTGCTGCTCGCCTGGGCGGACGTGCTCAACGCCGGTCCTCGCCAGGACTACCACCGCTGGCGCGATGCCTTCATGGCTCGCAAGGTGCTCGAAGTGGTGGCCAGCGGAGTCGCGCCGGACAAGGTCGCCGTGGTGGCGGGCGCCGCGCACATCGCGGCCTTCCTGGCTCGGGACGTGGAGCCCGCGCTGGAGGCGAAGCTACCCAAGGCCGTGCCCTGCGCGGTGACGGTGATTCCATACAGCTTCCCCCGGCTTTCCGAGCAGCTCGGCTACGGCGCGGGCAATCGGGCGCCGCACTTCTACCAGAAGGCCCACGAGGCCCAGTGCGACTTCCGGCGCGCGACACTGGAGGTGCTCATCGACTTCGCCGCGCACCTGCGCATGCGCGGTTTCACCGCGTCGTTGTCGGACGTGCTGGAGGCCTACCGGCTGGCGCTGACGCTGGCGGACCTGCGCGAGAAGAGCGCACCGGGGCTCGATGAGCTGCGCGAGGCCACCGTGGCCACGCTGTGCCGGGGGGACGCGACGCATGTCGACTCCTTCCTGTGGAAGAGCGTCGTCGGCCATCAAGTGGGACGGGTGGCCAGTCGCATCGGCAAGAACTCGCTCCAGGCGGAGTTCTGGCGGGAGCTGGACACACGGCGCCTACCGAGCACCGACAGCCCGGAGACCTTCACCCTGCGCTTGAACAACGCGGTGGAGGTCGGCTCCTCGGTGTTCCTGCACCGGCTGCGCGTGGCCGGGATTCCGTATGCGACGCTGGCGGCCACCGGACAGCAGCGCGCTTCGCCCCAAGAGGCCGGCGGACAGGCCGCGCTGACGCGGGTGCGCGAGTCGTGGCAGGCGCAGTGGACGCCGTCCACGGACGTAGCGCTGGTGGAGAAGATTGTCCTCGGCGACTCGCTGGAAGCCGTGACGACCCGCGTCCTCCAGGAGCACCTGGATGCGGCGAAGACCACGGGCGCAGCCGCGGAGGTGTTGCTGGAGTCGGTGATTACCGGCTGCCCTCAGACCATGGCGTCGGCGCTGCGCGCCTGTGACACGCACGCGGCCACGGACGTGGACCTGCCGTCGCTCGCGTCGGCGGCTCGCGCGCTGTCCGGACTGGTGGCCTATGGCACCTCGCGCGCTCACACGGACGTGGGCGACGAGGCGGTGACGGTGCTGTGCCAGAAGACCTTCTCCCGCGCGCTGCTGCGCGTGAGTGAGTCGTGCGCCTGCGCTCCGGACGCCCTGCCCTCCGTGACGGAGGCGCTGCGCACCCTGCACGAGGTGGCGTTGGCCCAGCCGCTCGCGGACAAGGCCGGGTGGCTGGCGGAGGCTCGCGAGCTGATGGGCAGCAACACCGTGCACCCGGCGACGTCGGGCCTGGCCACGGGCCTGCTCTACCTGGCGCATGAGCTGAGCGAGTCGGAGGTGGCGACCATCGTCGGGCTGCGGCTGTCGCTGGCGGTGGCTCCCGAAGAGGGCGCGTCCTGGCTGGAGGGCTTCCTGGGCGTCAACGCGCTGGTGCTGGTGAAGAACCGCGAGGTGGTGAAGGCCCTGGATGACTTCCTGTCCAGCATCGACCCCGAGCGCTTCCGTCAGACCCTGCCGGTATTGAGAAGAGCCCTCGCCGTGCTGGGTACCACCGAGCGTCGCTACCTCATGGAGAACGTGGTGGCGGTGCGACAGCTCGGAGAGAAGGGCCGCGCCGTGAAGACGGTGCTCGCGGAGAAGGACACGGAGAAACTCAAGAGCATGAGCGCCGAGCTGGGCAAGGCACTCGACGACCTGGACGACCTGCTATGAGCGTGGACCCCAAGGAACTGGCGGAGAAGGACCGGGAGGCACTGCTGCGCTGGCGGCTCGCGCTGGGCCCGACGGCGGAGAAGACGGGGGCCTGTCCCTCCCTGCGCGCCCTGGGTGCCCAGGCGGGCTCGGTGGGCGTGGGCCAGGGAGACCTGGAGGCGCTGGATGACGCGCTGTCCTTCGTCTACGGAGACAAGCGCGCGACCTCGTCCGGCTCGCGCCCGTACATCCCCGAGTGGCTGGGCGCCCTGCGCGGCTTCTTCCGCGATGATGTGATTGCGCTCGTCCAGAAGGACGCCATCGAGAAGAAGGGGCTCACCCAGCTCCTCTTCGAGCCGGAGACGCTGCCCTTCCTCGACAAGAACGTGGAGCTGGTGACGACGCTGGTCAGCGCACGCGGCCTCATCCCCGACGAGGCGAAGGCGATTGCCCGGCAGATTGTCCGCGAGGTGGTGGAGGAGCTGCGCAAGAAGCTGGAGTCCACCGTCCGCACCGCCGTGTTCGGTGCCCTGCGCAGGGACAGGACGAGCCCGCTGCCGATTGCTCGCAACATCGACTGGAAGCGCACGATTCGTCAGAACCTGAAGGGCTGGGACGCGGAGCACAAGCGGCTGGTGCCCGAGCGCTTCTATTTCTGGCCCAATCAGCGCCGTCACCATGAGTGGGACGTGACGCTGGTGGTAGACCAGTCCGGCTCCATGGCGCAGAGCGTGGTGTACAGCTCCGTCATGGCGGCCATCTTCGCGTCGCTGGATGTGCTGCGCACCCGCCTCATCCTGTTCGACACGGAGGTGGTGGACATGACGCCCCTCCTCACCGACCCGGTGGAGGTGCTGTTCACCGCGCAGCTCGGCGGCGGCACGGACATCAACCGCGCGGTGGCCTATGCGCAGGCGAACCATGTGCAACGGCCGGAGAAGACCCTCTTCCTGCTCATCACCGACCTCTATGAAGGCGGCGACGCGGAGGAGCTGGTGGCGCGGCTGCGCCAGCTCGTGGACTCGCGGGCGAAGGTGCTGTGCCTGCTGTCGCTGTCGGACGGGGGCCAGCCCACGTACGACCACGCGATGGCGGAGAAGCTCACCGCGCTGGGCATCCCCTGCTTCGGGTGCACGCCCAAGCGGCTGGTGGAGGTGGTGGAGCGGGTGATGCGCAACCAGGACCTGACCCCGCTGCTGACCGCACACAAGGAGTCGCGCCATGGCTGAGGTACGCAAGGTGGTGGCCAGCGTCGGTGGCCTGACTGAAATCATCGGCGACACCTCGGAGGTGGCGAAGGGCACTCGCATCTTCGACGACAAGCAGCTCCTGCACCTGTCCCGCTTCGAGAACCGCCTGTTCGCTGACGCGCTGGGTTCGGGGGCCACGCCCTACAAGGTGTCGCTGGTGTTCGGGGACGGGCGTGAGGTGAAGGGGCGCTGCTCCTGTGTCGCCGCGCGCTCGCGGCCCTTCTGCAAACACGCGGCGGCGCTGCTGGTGGCGTGGGCTCGCGCCCCGGAGGCCTTCGTCACCACCGACTCGGCGCCAGCTGGCGCGGGCGGGCCCGCGAAGAAGAGCGTGAAGAAGGGGAAGACGGAGACGGGCGAGCTGATGAAGGCGGGCGTGGCTCAGGTGTCCACGCTGGTGCGGGAGCTGGGCCTGTCCGGCGTGGCGTCTCTCTCCGAGGACCGGGCCGAGCAGGTGCGGGCCCTGGCGGAGTCGCTGCGCGCCAACGGGCTGCGCCGACTGGCGGCTCGCGCGGTGGAGGTGGCGGCCCTGCTGGAGCAGGCGGCGGCGCGCACGGGCACGTTCGAGCCTCCCGTCTTCACCGACCTGGTGGCCGACATGCTGCTCACCGCACGCAAGGTGGAGAAGCACCTGGGCGGAGAGCCACTGGAGGACCGCTACGTCGAGGAGCTGATTGGGAAGACGTGGACGAAGAAGGACCGCGCTCCCATCGAGGGACTGACGCTGGTGGAGTACTCCTTCACCACGCGTGTCACGCCCGACAACTTCCTCGTCCGGGAGAGCCGCTTCCTGGAGCTGGGCTCCGGAACCCACTTCACGGAGAAGCAAATCCTCCCCGCCTTCCTCAAGACGGTGGAGCCCAAGAAGAGTCACTCGGGCGTCGTCATGGAGGAAGCCAAGGGCGGGCAGTACCCGGGCTTCCCTCCTCGACGACTCGACCTGGAAACCATGAAGGCGACGCATCCGCAGGATGATTCGGCGCTGCGGCAACTGGTGAAGGTGGCGCTCCCAGACGTGGGCGCCGCGCTGGCGGCCTTCCAGGAGCATCGCAAGGACGTCTTCGCGCCGGACCTGCTGCCAGTGGCGCTGCGCGTGCAGACGCTCCTGGCGAGCGGACAGCGCTCGCAGTTGGTGGACTCGGGAGAGCGCGGGCTGTTCCTGCCGGCGGACCCGCGGCTGGAGGAGCCCTTCGCGGCGGCGCTGGAAGGGGCCTCGCTGAAGGTGGTGCTGGGAGACGTGGGGCTGGAGGCGGCGCTCCCCACGCTGTTCCCGCTCGCGGTGGTGGTGGAGACACCGGACGGGCTGGAGCTTCGCGGACTGGGCTTGAGAGAAGTGGCGGAGGAGCCCTCGCCGCGGCGGCGGCGGCGGGCGCGGCCGGAGGCGCCGGTGGCGGTGCCTCGCAGCGGGTGGGCGGAGGCGGCGCGCGCGGCGGGAGCTTCTCGCGCGGCCATCGCCCTGGCCGAGGTGCGGGACGAGCTGGCGGAGAAGTTCTCCAACGGTTTGGCGTCGCTGTCTCCTCGCGCGGTGGAGCCGCTGGTGGCGCGGCTGCGGGAGCTGGGGCTGGAGAAGCCCGGGGCGCTGCTGGAGGCGCTGGCGCAGCGGCCCGACGCGGCGGAGCGACTGGACGACTTCATCAAGGTGTATCAGGTGCTCGGCATCGCCCTGGTGCGGCTGGCGGGCGCGGCGCAGGTGCAGGGCGACACGCTGGAGCCGGTGCCCACGCACCCGAGCATCCACATCCGAAAGCCCGAGACGCCGCTGCCTCCGGGCGAGGCGCTCTTGAAGCGGGCTCGCGGAGAGCTGTCGCGCTACGAGGCCACGGCCCATGCGGCGCACTACTACGCGAACCTGGGCGCGGACTCGCTGCTGGAGTCCCTCTATCCCGCGTGGAGTGACGGCGCGGCGAGCACCGCCGTGGTCCGGGCGATGGCGTCATGTCCGAAGGAGCGCGTGCTGGAGGTGGCGAAGCAGGCCCTGTCCGAGCATCACAGCCGGATGGTGCGCCGCACCGCCATGCACGTGCTGGGACAGCTGGATGTCCATGCGGCGCGCGTGCTGCTGGACGGACTGACTCGCAAGGGCCACGACGCGGGCTTGCGGCTCCATGCTCGCGAGGTGCTCAACGACATCCAGGCGCGGGAGACCGGTCCGGGGTCCGTGGCGGCGCTCGCGAAGGTGAGGCAGGGGCGGATTCGGCCGCTCGCGCAGCGGGCGCTCTCAGAGCCGACACGGGAGGCGCGACTGGCGGCGGTGGACCAGCTCGAGGGGCTGGGGCTGACACAGGCGTGGCCGGTGCTGCGACAGGTGTTCTACGGCGACCCGTCGAACGAGGTGCGGCGACGCGCGGCCATGGCCCTGGCGTGGCTGGGGGACGCGGAGGTGCTGGACAAGTACGTGCACAGCGTGGAGGCGCGCGACGCGGACGACGAGGAGGCGAAGACAGCGGTGTATGCGCTGGGCGTGCTGGGCGACGTGCGGGGAGCGGAGACCTTGCTGGCGGCGTTCGCCGATGGGTGGAAGCCGAACGTCGTGGCCGACTCGCTGAAGACCTTCGGGCTGGCGATGCTGGAGCCGCTTGTCCGGCTGGCGGAGATTCGGCCGGAGGCGCTGGAGCGACAGGCGCTGCGCAACCTGTTCGAGCGATTCCCGGCGGACACGCTCTCGAAGGTGCTGCTGGCCCATGTAGAGGCGGCGCGCTCGCACCCCGAGCGACTCACGCGCTTCGGGACGTACTTGAAGCTGGGGAACGAGAACATCCACGGTGCGGGCAAGGCGGTGGCGGCGGCCCTGCTCGACATCCCCGACGCGGCCGGGGACAAGACGCTCTCCCGTGCGGCGAAGAAAGCGCTCGGGGTGAAGAGCTAGGAACACGCCTCCGAACGGGTTCCGCTCGTGCATCGCGACGCTCGCACTCCTCGCGAGCGTCGACACCTCCAGGCGAACACCGCACCACCCGCGAGGACGACACGGGCGGCGTCATCCGCGCCGCCCTACCCCGCTCGCGAGGACGACACGGGCGGACGCACCAGCGACTCCAGGAAGGAGCCGAGCGCGGCGTTGACGAGCGCGGGCTCCTCCACCGTAGACGAGTGTCCCCCTCGTGCGAGCCGCGCGAGTCGCGAGCCTGGAATCAACTGGTGGAGCCGCTCGGCCTTCGCCGGGACGGTGGCCACGTCCTCCTCCCCCACGACGATGAGCGTGGGCACGCGGATGTTCGGCACCTCGTGGGACACCGCGTTGCGGCGGATGACTCCGTTCACCGCGCGCCAGATATCCCGACGGTTCTCCAAGAGGCGCGCTCGCCACAACGCCCGCTCCTCCGCGCGGTTCGGGTCCGACAGGAACGTCTTGCCGAACATGATGCGCATCACCGAGTCCACCACCGGCCTCAACCCCGCCATCCGGGCGATGAGGTTGAGCAGCGTGTAGCGCGGCACGTTGGCCAGCGGCTCGGGGTCCGCCGACGTCTCCAAGAGACTCAACGAGCGCAACAGCTCCGGCCGGCGCGCCGCGATTCGCATGCCGATGAAGCCCCCCATGGACAGGCCGACGAAGTGACACGGCCCCAGGTCCAACTTCTCCATCAGACCCACCGCGTCCAGGTACAGCGTCTCCATGTCGATGGTGCTCACCTCGGGCACCGCGCTGCGGCCCTGCCCCCGGTGGTCATACGCGATGCAGCGATACCGCCCCCGCAACGCATCCACCTGGGGGTCGAACAGCCGCGTGCTCCACAACAACCCATGGCTGAACAGGATGGGCTCGCCAGAGCCTCCCGTATCCTCGTAATGCAACTCGGTTCCGTTCACGGACAACATCGGCATGGCGGTTCCCTCCCCACTCCCCGCAGGATAGGCCAGCCCGTGACGCGACACGCCAGCAGTCGTGCCGCGGTGCGCCGGCTGTCGACTCGCGGACGCCCACGGGAGAACGGACGTGCCCGGGTTACCAGAGCCCCTGGGCCTGGAGCAGGGCCCCCGTCTGTCCGGGAGTCGCGGTGCTGGCGGTGAACAGTCGCTCAGCGGCCTCCGGCGACGGGTCCTCCCAGGTCAGCACGCCCGTGGCCTCGTCCCGACGGCACACCACCAGGCTTGAGCGCACGTGCTCGGCGGACTCGAAGCCGAGCAGGTCCATCAGCACGGGGCTCTGGCTGGTGAAGAAGCTCTGCCGCCCCTTGAGCGGCTCGACGCTGGCCCGCACGAGCTGGGGGTGGAGGGAGTGGGCCACCTCGTCCACGACGACGACGGCGCGGGCCCGGGCCAGGTAGTGCTGGAGCGCGAGCAGGCGCTTCTGGCCATGCCCCAGGTGACGCGCCGAGACACGCGTGCCCCCAGCGCCCAGGAAGTCCAGCTCCAGGCCCCCGAGTGTGAGGGACTCGTACTTGCCCTCCGGCGGCGCCTCCATGGGCACCAGGCTGGCCTCCGCGGAGGTGAAGCCGAGCAGCCGCGCCGCGTCGCGCAAGAAGGGCACGGCGTCCGACGGGACGACGTAGCGCGCGGAGCCCCACTGCGCCGCCGCCAGCCGACGCAGGCCGTCCAACAGCGCCTCCGACGCGAGCCCCGTGCCCGTGGCCAGCACCCCCTCCGCCCGGCGCGAGAGGCGCAGTTCCACCTGGTAGAGCTGCTCGAAGTAGGCCAGCCCTTCGTCGAAGCGGCTCAGCCCCGCCAGCGCCGACACCTCGCGCGCCATGGCCAGCAGCGGCTCCACCGTGGCCGCGCCCTCGCCCGTCTTCTCCACCCAGGCGATGCCACCCGACATGAGGACCAGCCACAGCCGGCCAGCCACCTCGGGGGACAGCTTCTCCTGGACGACGAGCGACGCGTCGTCCTCGCGCGAGACGGTGACTTGTGTCCCCTCGCGGTGGATGACCAGCGGCCAGGCCATGTCGCGCGGCGACACGACGATGTCCATGGACAACCCCGAGCCCCCGGGCCCGTCCTGAGGCACGTTGCGAACCCGCACCGTGATTCGGCCGGTGTCCGCGCTCAGCGCGTACTCCACCTCGAAGGGCTCTCGCGCCATCGCCGTGAAGTCGGAGCTGGCGACGGCGGCGAGGAGGTCCAGCAGGAGCGTCTTCCCCGTGCCGTTGCGGCCCAGCAACACGTTGAAGGACGGGCTGAACGACAGCCGCGTGCCGGGCTTCACGGAGCGGAACTGGTGGACCTGGAGCCACTGGAGCTTGAGCATCGCCCGTCAGCCTCTCCCCCGGACACGCCAGGGTCAACCCCGGCTGTGACACAAAACGCTACTCCCGGAGAAGTCAATCAACACCCATTGTGAATATTTCTTGAGACAGTCAGGCTGCTGGTGCAACTCATTGACGGAGGTCACTCATGTCCCCCTCGCAGCCGTCCCTGATTCGTTTCATGTCGAGAGTTTCATTGCTCGGGCTCCTGGCCGCCGTGAGCGTCGTCGCCTGGAGCACGCCCGCCGAGGCGCGCAACATCGGAGGGGTCATCGGCTATGCGTCCAACGGACAGGGCGAGCCGCCGAGGGGGTTCGAGCCGTGGTGCAAGTTCACGTACGAGATTTCCTGCAGTTGCGCGCCTCACGTCGTCACCAACTTCAAGCACGCCACGGGCTGCTCCAACGAGAGCCTGGAGGAGGCCAAGAAGGACGCCCCGAACGCCTGTACCAACCTCTGCACGAAGGCGGCCGAGAACTCGCCGCGGGCTGGGGGCGGCTACAACACCGGCGGCGGCGTCGTACGACCGGGGGGGTCGCGGGAGGGCGGTGTGATGCTCACGGGCGCCGGCACTCTGGTCGGCATGGAATCGGGGGGCTATGTGGGGTTCGTCCCGTCCAGCATCGAGCCTATCGGGCACTCCTCCCATAAGGAGTGGCTGGCCGAGCTGCTCGTCCAGCATACCACCGTGCCATGGGTCTTCCTGGCGGACCTCGGCGACTCCAGCCAGTGGGAAGACGCTACCGGCTCGGCCGCCTTCATCCAGACCTACTGGAGCCACCAGGGCGCGCCCGCGCCCATCGGCGAGTGCCGCTACTCCGCCCAGCGCGCCTGCGCGCTCGAGGACCTGAAGGCCGGTGACAGCCTCCAGGTCTGCTCGAACGAGAGTGAGGAGGATGCCCGGCACATCGCCAAGACGGGCTGCGCGCCGCTGCGCTACGACGCACTGAGCCGCTCGTGGGAGAACTGGGCCCTCTACGGCAACTGGACGGAAGGGCCCTACCGGGCGCCTGCCGCGACCGTCCGCGCCGTGGGCCCCGGGCAATTCATCGGCTACGTGCCGTCCAGCCTGAAGGTCGTGGGACCGTACGAGGACTGGGCGAAGCTGGCGGACGAGTTGCTGGAGCGAACGCAGGGCACCGCTGTGTGGCTCACCGGACCGGCATCGTTCTACGCCTCCGATTCCGACAAGGAGTGACATACAGCCCGCTCCCGCCCCGCTGCTCGCACGCGGGGCGGGGTGACGGACGGCCCAACCCGGGAGGACGGCCCAGTCCCGCTATCCCCGTGAGCCCGGCTTGTCACGACAGGGCGCGACAGGCAGGCTGAGGGCACTTCCGACATGCGCCCTGCTCGTCCCGCCCTGCTCGCCCTCGTCCTCCTCGCATTGCTTGGCACGGCCGTGGGAGTCACCTTCGCGCTGCGCACGCCGGCCTCCACACCGGCCACCGCGAGCGCCTCCACTCCCACGACGCCCAAGCCCGCTCCCTCTCCCGTGGCCCAGGCCACGCCACCGCCCACGGAGGTGAAGGACGGGCACCCGCCGCGCGGTGTCTACGCCGGCGCCGAAGCCTGCGGTGAGTGCCACGAGGATGAGCACGCCGAGTGGAGCAAGGGCTGGCACTCGCGCGCGCTGTCTCCGGCGACGTCGAAGTTCGTGGTGGGCGACTACCGCAAGAACACGCACTTCAAGGGAGACTCCAGCGAGGCGTGGATGCGCCGCGACGGCGAGCACCACTCCATGCGCACGAAGGGCGCGGACGGGCAGCTCGCGGAGTTCCCGGTGCAGTGGGTGGTGGGCGGCAAGCGCATGCAGGACCCCATCACGGTGCTCGCCGACGGTCGCTGGCAGGTGCTGCCCGTCTACTACCACGTCACCGGCAAGGGCGAGTGGGTGGACTACTCGGAGACGAAGCAGGGCGCGCTCACGCCGGACCATCCGTTCTTCTGGGCGAACTTCCGTCGCAGCGCGCAGCACGCGTGTCTGGATTGTCACGTCACCGGGCTCGACGCGCGCCATGACCGCGCCACCCACACGTGGACCACGCGCTTCACCGACGCGGGCGTCGCGTGCGAGAGCTGCCACGGCCCCGGCGCGCGGCACGCCGACACGCAGGACCCGAAGGACATCGTCCAGCCGTCGAAGCTGTCCTCGGAGCTGGGCTTCGCGGTGTGCGCGCAGTGCCATGGTCCGCGCCGTCCCCTCTTCCCCATCCTCGACGGCGCGCACCGCTTCCAACCGGGCCAGAAGTACGAGGACTTCTACCAGCCCATCGTCCTCTTCGTGGGCAACGAGCGCTCCGGCGACTACTTCACCGACGGCCGCCCCAGCACCTCCAGCTTCGAGTACCAGGCCCTCATCCAGTCGCAGTGCCACCTCCAGGGCGGCGCCACCTGCCTCACCTGTCACACCGCGCCGCACGAGCCGCACGCGCCCAACGAGCTGAACCTGCCGGAGAAGACCGCCGCGAAAACCTCCGTCGGCTCCGCCACCTGTCAGCAATGCCACGCGGACCTGTTCGCGGCGGGCGCGAAACACTCCCAGCACACCAGCCGCGCCGCGCAGGACTGCCTGGCCTGTCACATGCCGCCCGTCGTCTCCGGCGTGCTCGACAAGTTCGCGGACCACGCGATGGACGTGCCCGCGCCGAAGAACACCACGCGCCACGGCATCCCCAATGCCTGCAACACCTGTCACACGAAGCAGACGCCCGAGGCCATGGACCAGGCCCTGACGAAAATGTGGCCGGACTCCGCGAAGCGGCAGGAGCGCCGCGTGCGGCTGGCGGACGCCTTCGACGACAAGACGGCGGACACCAGCCGGCCCGCGCTGGAGGCCGTGCTCTCCGACACGAAGGAGGCGGCGTCGCTGCGCGGCGTGGCGGCGAAGGTGCTCGGGCGTCGCTACAAGAAAGACGCCGTGCCCGCCCTGCGCGCCGCGCTGAAGGGCACACAGGACAGCCTGCTGCGCGCGGACGTCATCGAGGCGCTGGGCGCCGTGGGCGGCAAGGAGGCCACCGAGGACCTGGCGGCGCTGCTCCAGGACGGCTCCACGTGGGTGCGCCAGTCCGCGGCGCTGACGCTGGCGAGCTTCGGTGACGCGCGCGGCGCCGCGGCCGTGGAGGTGCTGGCGTCGCGACCGGAGACCTCAGGGCTCGTCCAGCCGCACCTCATGTTGGGACAGCTCGCCATGCGCCGGAAGGACCTGACCACCGCCATCCGAGAGTTCGAGAAGGCGTTGGATTTGCAGCCCTACAACGCCGACGCGCTCGTCCGTCTGGCCGACCTTTATGTCGTCCAGGGACAGGTGGAGAAGGGCAAGGAGCGGCTCGAGGACGCGCTGCGCTTCGACCCACAGAGCCGCGCGGCGAAGCAGCGTCTGTCCATGCTCAAACAGGGCCGCTGAGGCAGCAGCCACGCGGAGGACTCAAGCCCTCCGGCGCTCCATCCACTGCTGAGCAGGGCCTACCCCCTTCTGTCCGACAGGCGGGGACCAGCCCTGGGGTACGTGGCCGGTATCGGGTGCCTCCCCTACCTCAGGGCACCCGATATGAACGCCCTGCTGCTCGCCCTCATCCTCACGCACCCCGGCGCCGAACCGGAGGTGCTGCTCGCCCAGGCCCGGCCGCCTTCCGCCGTGCGACAGCGACCCCAGGGACACGGCGCGCCCAAGGTGCTGCCCATCCAGAATCCCGGGGCGCCCAGGCCTCCGTCGGCTCAAGGACAAGGCACGCCGGCGACGACCCCTGGAGCGCCGTCACGGCCTCCGAGCACGCCACGGCAAGACACCGCACCTCAAGGGTCAGGGGACACGTCCGCGCAAGGGCCGGGTGAGGCCACCGGGCAGAGCGACGACACGCCGGAGCCACCGCAGCCCGAGGTGTCGGACCCGCTCTTGACGCCGATGCCGCCCGCGCCCCTCCAGGTGAAGTCCTGGGACGAGGCGCTGGAGCTGGTGCGGCAGCGCTCCACCGACTTGAGGCAGGCGCTGGCCCAGGTAGAGGCCGCGGCGGGACAGGCGCGCATCGCGCTGGCGGGCCTGCTGCCCGTCATCACCGGCACGGTGGGCGTGCAGTACAACGTGCTGGACCCCGACGCGACGACCTTCATTGGCGGCGGCACGGGCGGGGGCGTGGGTGGTGGCATCGGCGGCGGGGTGGGCGGCGGTGTCGGTGGGGGCACGGGGACGGACAGCACCCTGAGACCCACGCAGCCGCCCTTCGCGGGAATCCTCTCGGCCTCCGTGCCGCTGTTCGACCTGCGGGCCATTGGCGCGCGGCGCACGGCGCGCGAGGCCCAGCGCGCCGCGGCGTGGTCTCTCGCGGAGACGCGGCGTCAGCTCAGCAGCGCGCTCGCGCGGGCGTTGGTGCAGGTGGCCGCGCAGGAGCGACTTGCCGAGGTCAACCGCGTCAACCTGCGCACCGCGCTGGAGCGGCTCGCCCTCGCGCAGCGTCGGTTGGATTTGGGCGCGGGCACCAAGCTGGACGTGGTGCGAGTGAAACAGGATGCGGAGTCCGCGCGGGCCCTCGTCGTGAGGGGTGACGAAGACCTGCGACAGGCGCGCGAGGCGCTCGGGCTCGCCCTCGGGCTGCCGCAGGCGGTGGGGCTGGCCAAGGGCGTTCGGGTGGACGAGCTGCTCCAGAGCGCGCGGAAGGACTGTCGCCAGCTTCCGGGGTTCGAGGGGCGCTCGGACCTGGAGGCGGCGCGCTCGCGCTTCACCGTGGCGCAGCGGCAGGTCAGCGAGGTGAAGGCTCAGTACGCGCCGTCGATATCGCTGACGAGCACGACGATTGCCCTCACGGTGGAGGACGACTTCGTGAACGTGCCCATCTGGAACATCGGAGCCAGCCTGCTGCTGCCCTTCTGGGACGGCGGGGCGCGCGGGGGGCTGCTGCGGCAGACCCGCGCCCAGGCGGAGGTCGCCCGCCAGCAGGTGATGGAGCTGGAGCGCTCCGTCACGGTGGAGGTGGCGCAAGCGCGGCGCGGGGTGGAGGTCTCCCAGGCCTCGCGAGACATCTCGTCGCAGGAGCGGGTGCTGGCCGAGGAGAACGACCGGCTCACCCGTCGCAGTTTCGAGGTGGGCACGGGCACCAGCCTGGAGCTCATCCAGACGGCGGCGGCGCTGCGACAAGCGGAGCTGGCGCTGGTGGTGCGCGAGTTCCAGCTGGAGCAGGCGCGCGTCGAGGCATTCCTTGCGGAGGCGGCATGCGACTGGTGAGGACATGGGGCGCGGGGTGGGCGGTGGCCCTGGCGCTGGCGGGGTGCAAGGGCTCGAAGCAAGAGGACGGCCCCCAGGGCGGTCAGGCCGGCGCGGGCACCGCCCTGCCGGTGCAGGCGCTGGCGCTGGCAACTGGCGAGGTGCAGGACGCGGGCGAGTACGTGGGCACGCTCATCTCCCGCAGCAGCATCTCCGTGTATCCCCAGGTCGCCGGCTACGTGCAGGCGATTCCGGTGCGGCCCGGCTCGCGCGCGCAGCGCGACGAGGTGCTGCTGGTGGTGGACCCGCGACGGGAGCAGGCGGGCCTGCGCGCCACCCAGGCCCAGCGCGCGGCGGCGCTGGCGCAGCGCGAGTTCGCCCGGCGCACCCGCGAGCGCAGCGCGCAGCTCCTCAAGGAGGGGCTCCAGAGTCGCCAGGACTATGACCAGGCCGTGGCGCAGGCGCAGCAGGCGGACGCGAGCGCGAGGGCGATTGAAGCGCAAATCCAGTCGCAGCGCGTGCAGCTCGGCTTCTACGAGGTGAGCGCGCCCTTCGCGGGCGTGGTGGGCGACATCCCGGTGAAGGTGGGCGACTACGTGACGCCGCAGACGCGACTCACCTCGCTGGACCAGAGCAAGGTGCTGGAGCTGTCCGTGCAGGTGCCGGTGGACCGCGCCCAGCGCGTGCAGGTGGGGAAGACGCCGCTGGAGGTGCTGGACTCGGACGGCAAGGTGCTGGTGTCCGCGCCCGCCTTCTTCGTGGCGCCCACGCCCGCCGCGACGACGCAGTTGGTGGAGGTGAAGGCCGCCTTCGAGAACACGGGGAAGCTGCGCGCGGGGCAGTTGGTGCGCGTGCGCGTGGTGTACGCGTCGCGCGAGGCCCTCATCGTGCCCACCGTCGCGGTGACACAAATCAGCAGCCAGTCCTTCGTGTACCTGGTGGGCTCCGCCGACGGAGGCGCCGTCGCGCGGCGCACGCCGGTGGACGTGGGCGACGTCACGGGCAACGACTACGAGGTGACGGCGGGGCTGGACGCGGGGGCCCAGGTCGTGGTGACGGGGTTGCAATTGCTGCGCGATGGCCAGCCCATCAAACCCACGCCCGCGAAGCCCGAGGGCCAGGGTGTGGGCGGCGCCTCCGACGCGGGCCAGTGAGAGGACTGCATGTTCACGGACTTCTTCATCCGCAGGCCCATCTTCGCCAGCGTGCTGTCCATCCTCATCACGCTGACGGGGGCCATCAGCATCCCCAATCTGCCCATCGAGCAGTACCCGGACCTGTCGCTGCCGGAAGTGCAGGTGACGGCGACGTACATCGGCGCGTCGGCGGAGACGGTGGAGAGCGCCGTGACGACGGTGCTGGAGCGCCAGCTCAACGGCGTCCAGGGCATGCGCTACATCTCCTCCACCAGCAGCAACACGGGGCAGAGCGCCATCACCGTGACGTTCGACCAGGACCGGGACCTGGACATCGCGGCGGTGGACGTGCAGAACCGCGTGGCCACCGCGTCGCCGCAGCTCCCCGCCGCCGTCAACGCGCTGGGCATCACCGTCAACAAGGCGCAGACCCAGCTGCTCACGGCCTTCGGCCTGTTCGACGCGGAGAACCGCTACGACACGGGCTTCCTGAGCAACTACGCGGACGTCTACATCCGTGACGCGCTCCTGCGCGTGAAGGGCGTGGGCGACGTGCGCATCTTCGGCGAGCGGCGCTTCGCCATGCGGCTGTGGCTGGATCCGACGGAGCTGGCGCGGCGCAAGCTGCAGGCCTCCGACGTGGTGGCGGCGCTGAGCACGCAGAACGTCCAGGTGGGCGCGGGGCAGGTGGGCCAGGAGCCCGCGCCTCCGGGGCAGAACTACCAGTTCACGCTCCAAGTCCAGGGACAGCTCGCCACGGTGGAGCAGTTCGGGGCCATCGTGGTGCAGCGCGGTCAGGACGGCTCGCTGGTGCGGGTGCGGGACGTGGGCCGGGCGGAGCTGGGCGCGGAGAACTACGCGCAGCTGTTGCGCTTCAACGGCCGGGACGCCGTGGGCCTGGGCATCTTCCAGCTCCCGGGCTCCAACGCGCTGGAGGTGCGCGACGGCGTCGTCGCGGAGCTCGACCGGCTGCAGAAGAGCTTCCCCCCGGGCATGAAGTACGCGGCCGCCTTCGACACCACCGTCGCGGTGCAGGCGTCGATTGAAGAGGTGCTCGTCACGCTGGGCGAGGCCGTGCTCCTCGTCGTGCTGGTCATCTTCATCTTCCTGCACGGCTGGCGCAGCGTGCTGGTGGTCGCCACCACGCTGCCGGTGTCACTGATTGGCACCTTCCTCTTCGTCAGCGCGTTCGGCTTCTCGCTCAACACCCTCACCCTCTTCGGCCTCACGCTGGCCACGGGCCTGGTGGTCGACGACGCCATCGTCGTCATCGAGAACGTGGAGCGCACCATGGAGGAGGGCTACTCACCGCGCGAGGCCACGCAGCGGGGCATGCGCCAGGTGGCCGGCGCCGTGGTGGCCATCGCCCTGGTGCTGTCCGCGGTGTTCGTGCCCGTGTCCTTCTTCCCGGGCACCACCGGCGCCATCTACCGCCAGTTCGCGCTCACCCTCGCCTTCTCCATCAGCCTCTCCGCGCTGGTGGCGCTGACGCTCTCCCCCGCCCTGTGCGCCCGGCTGCTGCGGCCCCAGGAGGGCCAGAAGTGGAAGGCGTTCCGCATGTTCGACAAGGGCATGGACCGCTTCCGCGACGGCTACAGCCGGCTCCTGGAGAAGCTCATCGGCCCGCTGAAGTGGCCCGTCATCGCGGTGTTCGCCCTGTGCCTCATCGGCACCGTGTTCGTATACCGGGCCACGCCCTCCGGCTTCATCCCGGACGAGGACCAGGGCTACATCATCGTCGCCGTGCAGGGCCCGGAGGGCACGTCGCTCGACTACACGCGGCGGGTGCTGCTCCAGACCGAGGACGTGCTGAAGAAGCAGCCCGAGGTCGTGGACATCTTCACCGTGGGCGGCTTCTCGCTGCTAGGCACCGGCGCCAACTACGGCACCCTCTTCGTCAACCTGAAGCCCTGGGACGAGCGCAAGACGCGCGAGGAGAGCGTGGCGGGCCTGGTGGAGCGGCTGCGCGGTCCGCTCATCGGCATTGGCGGCGCGCGCGTGCTGCCCTTCCAGCCGCCGGCCATCCGCGGCGTGGGCAGCGTGGGCGGCTTCGAGTTCGTCCTGGAAGACCAGCAGGGCGGCCGCTCCCTGTCGGACCTGGCGAAGACGACGGAGGCGCTGGTGAGCAAGGCCAACCAGTCCCCGGTGCTGCGCGGGGTGTTCTCCTCCTTCACCGCCAACACGCCGCTGCTCGACATCCAGGTGGACCGCGAGAAGGCGCTGTCGCTGGGTGTGCCCCTGGACTCACTTTTCTCCACGCTACAGGTGTACCTGGGTAGCCAGTACGTCAACGACTTCACCTTCTCCAGCCGCGTGTATCGCGTGTATGTGCAGGCGGCGATGCCCTTCCGCAGCGAGCCCAAGGACATCGGCGCGCTCTATGTGCGCTCGGCGAGCGGGGACATGGTGCCGCTGGAGTCCCTGGTGAAAATCAAGCCCATCACCAGCGCGCAGAACATCCAGCACTACAACCTGTATCGCTCCGCGGAATTGAACGGGCAGGCGGCCCCGGGCTCCAGCAGCGGCCAGTCGCTGGAGGCCATGGAGGGCGCGGCCCGCGAAGTCCTGCCGGAGGGGTACACCTTCGAGTGGACGGGCCTGTCCCTGGAGCAGAAGGAGGCGGGTGGGCGCGTGCTCCTCATCTTCGGACTCGGTATCGTCTTCGTGTTCCTGGTCCTCTCCGCGCAGTACGAGAGCTTCGCCCTGCCCTTCGTCATCCTCCTCGGGGTGCCGGTGGCCATGCTCGGCGCGCTCGGGTTCCAGAACCTGCGCGGGCTGCAGAACGACGTCTTCTGCCAGGTGGGCCTGGTGATGCTGGTGGGCCTCTCCAGCAAGAACGCCATCCTCATCGTCGAGTTCGCCGAGCAGCTGCGTCACGAGGGAAAGAGCGTGACGGAGTCCGCGATTGAGTCCGCGCGCACACGCCTGCGTCCCATCCTGATGACGTCCATCGCGTTCCTCATGGGAGTGATACCGCTGGTGCTCGCGTCCGGCGCGGGCGCGGCGGCGCGCAAGTCACTGGGGACCACCGTCTTCGGCGGCATGTTGCTGTCGACCTTCGTCAACCTCATCTTCATCCCCGTGCTGTACGCGGTGGTGGAGTCCGCGCGCTCCCGTCTTCTCAAGCGGCACGAACACGCACGGCCCGACGGCGGAGGAACACCACCGCCTGGCGAGCCGCCGCGTCCGCAGCCAGCCTGAGCCACGTGGCGGGGCTGATACGACCCAATATCCCAAGCCGGAGGGTTCGCTATCCTCCGGTGATTCATGGCCCGCTCCATGCCCCTCGACGTCCAGCGTCGTCGGCTGTACGCGCTCAAGCGCGCTCCCGCGTTGCGGCACACCAGCAACACCGTGCTCCTCCAGATGTTGGATGTGGCCTGGGATGTCACATGGGCCAAGGACACGGTGCTGTGCGAGGAGGGCCAGGAGGCCCACGGCTTCTTCCTGCTGCTGGAAGGAGAGCTGGAGGCACACCGTGACGGCGAATTGCTGCTGACACTGCGCCCTGGAACCCCGCTCGGGTTCGAGGCGCTGATGGGCGGCCACTACTCCGTCACCGCGCGCGCGGCGACGTCCTGCAAGGGCCTCTTCTTTCCACGCGACGGCGTGTGGACGCTCGTGCAGGCGCGCGCGGGGCTGAGACAGGACCTGAAGCGGCTGCTGGTCCACGCCGAGCCACCGAAACAAGAGGACCCGCTGCCACACGTGGAGGTGGTGACCTTCGCGAGCGAGGTGCGAGACGCGCCGCTGTCCCGCCTCATCGAGCTGGTGGCCAAGGTCATCACCCACGACTTCAGGGACAGGGTGTTACTGGTGCGCACCGCGGAGCCGGGCTCGGACGAGCTGCCGGTGAAGGGCGCGGACGGCGTGCTGCGCGCCACGGTGGCGGCGCCCGAGCCCGGTGCGCCGGGACGCCTGAGCGTGGAGCGGCTGCGCGAGCTGGCCCGGGAGCACGACCCGCACTACGTCTTCCTCGACGGCTGCCGGGTGGCGGGCGACGCGCCGCTGGTGGACAAACACGTGCGGCTGGTGACGCGCCACGAGGACACGCGCGTCTCCCGCTCCGGCAAGCACCGGGTGCTGCCCACGGTGGTCATCGACCCGAAGCACCCGACGCGGGACACCGAGCTGCGAGGCCAACCGCACGAAGGCCCACGCAAGGATGCCCACGTCCTGCCACCTTGTCGCCTGCGGGTGGACCTGCGTCGGCTGGCCGCGCTGGAGGTGGACGCGAGGCCGCTGAAGGAGGTGGGCCTGAGCCCCGCCGAGCGGGACGCGCTGTCACGCTGGGCCCGGGCCATCACCCACCGTCGCGTGGGGCTGGCGCTCAGCGGCGGCGGCGTGTGGGGCTTCTACCACGTGCACATCTTGCGCTGGCTGGTGGAGCACCGCGTGCCGGTGGACTTCATCAGCGGCTCCAGCATGGGCTCGCTGGTGGGGGCGTACTTCTGCGGCACCGCGCTGGACGGGCACAGCGGCCTGGGGGGCCTGCACCGACTGGAGGAGCGGGCCATGAGCCACAGGCTGTCGCTGGCGGCGATGGCGGCCGTCGTCACCACGTACTCGCTCGAGCACCTGGTGGCGAGTGACTTGGGCGACGTGGGGCTGGAGGAGCTGCCCATCCGCTTCCTGCCGGTGGCGACGGACCTGACGAGCGGCGAGTGCGTGGCGTTGGACAGGGGCCCCGTGGCACGCGGAGTGCGCGCGAGCGGCTCCGCACCCGGACTCTGGGCTCCTACCCTGGTGCCTCCCGCACGCTATGTGGACGGCGCCTTCACCAGCATGGTGCCCGCGAGCGTGCTGGTGAGCGCAGGCGCGGACCTGGTGTTCTCCAGCAACATCTTCCCCTTCGGCTTGCGTGCGACAGCCTGGATGCCGGAGACCCGTGTGGGCCGCTTCCTCGCGGGGCTCAATCCTGTATCGAGGGCGCTGGACCTGATCGCCAGCGGTGTGTTGCTGTTGCATCACAGCGGTGACGCGGAGAGCTCGATGGCGGACGTGAGTTACGACATCCGGTCAGCGGACACCCCGCTGCGGACGGCGATGGAGTTCAGCAAGGCGCGAGACATCCTGAAGCGCGCCGCGTCGGATGAAGCCCTGGCCTGGAAGCTCGAGGACCTCCAGGCCCACTGGGAGCAGATGCGCCTGCACTGCGGTCCCCATGGGCGGCGCAGCGGAGGGCAGCAGGCCGCATGATTCCCGTGCGAATCCTGGGAACAGCGAGCCTGCAACCCGGCCCCGCGGTGACGACGGAGGCGCTGTGCGCGCGCGTGGGCCGTGACGCCACGGAGGTGCTGCGCAAGACGGGCATCCGCACGCGCCACTTCGCGCCGCCAGGAGTGAAGGCCTCGGACGTGGCGGCCCAGGTGCTGCGCGGCGCGCTGGAGGCGGCGGGGCTGGAGGCGAAGGCGCTGCGGCGCATCTTCTGCGTCTCGTCCATGGGCGGCGACGTCACCACGCCCGCCACGGCGAACCGGGTGGCGGCGGCGCTGGGCCTGTCCGGAAGCTGCGACGCGATGGACCTGAGCAACGCGTGCATGGGCTTCCTGAGCGCGTTCGACCTCGCGGCGCGCTCGGTGGCGACGGGGCTGGGGCCGGTGGGCATCGTCTCCGTGGAGCTGCTGTCGCGCACGACGACGCCGGACGACCCCAGGCCCTACCTGGTGCTGGGGGACGCCGCCGCCGCCGCGGTGCTCGGGGCCGGACGACAGGGTGAAGGCGTGCTGGGCGTGGCGCTGGGCAACGACGGCACGCTGCCCGCGGACGTGGTGCTGGAGAACCCTCACGCGACGGGCAAGCCGGAGCGGATGCGCTTCCTGACGCCCAACAAGGCGATGACGCGCGTGGCGCTGGACGCGCTGCTGCGCGCCTCACGCACCGTCCTGGAAGAGGCCCGGGTGGACTTGCGCGACGTGGAGTGGGTGCTGACACATCAACCCAACGGGAGGATGTTGGAGGTCGTCCTGGACGCGATGGGCGTGGCGGAGGAGCGCGGGGTGCGCGTGGTGGACACGGTGGGGAGCGTGGGCTCCGCGTCGCTGCCCACGAGCCTGGACCGGCTCTTGCGCACCCGTCCGGTGAAGGCCGGCGACCGCATCCTCATGGTGGGCGTGGGCGCGGGCGTGGCGCACGGCGCGGTGCTGTACCAGGTGGGAGGATGAAGCGCGCTGGCGGACTGCCGCTCGCCGCGTGGCTGGGCACCTTCGGGTGGCTGCGGCGCTACCATCGCTACGAGGTGGTGAACCTGGAGCCGCTCCTGCGTCCGGGGGCCAAGCTCATCGTCGGCTATCACGGGCGGCCGCTCGCGGTGGACCTGTGCATGCTGACGGTGACGCTGCACGAGCAGCTGGGCTACCTGCCGCACGGCGTGGCGCATGGCGCGTTCGAGCGCATCCCCGGCATGCGCGCGGTGGTGGACGGGCTGGGCTTCATCACCCAGGACGACCCCCGACTGGCGGAGGCGGTGGCGCGAGGTGAGCACGTGCTGTTGCAACCCGGTGGCACCCGCGAGGGCTGTCGCAGCTTCCGGCATCGCTACCGGGTGAGCTGGGGAGAGCGGCTGGGCTACCTGCGGCTGGCGGTGCGCTACCGGCTGCCGATTGTCCCCGTGGGGGGCAGCGGCATGGATGACGCCTACGTGGGCCTCAATGACGGGTACGCGCTGGGGCGACGCGTGGGGATGCCGGCGCGGATGCCGCTGTGGCTGGGGCTGGGCGCGACGGGGGTGTGGCCGCTGTCGCTGCCCTTCCCCGTGAAGATGACGCAGTGGGTGGGAGAGCCGCTGACGCGTCATCTGGAGCCGGGCTTCGACGCGGGCGACAGGGAGTCGATGTTGGGAGCACACCAGGAAGTGGCAGGCGCCGTGCAGGCACTGCTGGACCGGGCACGCGGCCGGCGGCCCGGGACGATGGACTGAGCGAAGCAGGGAAGGCAGCGGAGCGATGAGCGATTCGGAGGAGGAGAGAGGCACCGGAGAGCGACAGTGGGCGCTCATCCTGGGGGCCTCATCGGGAACGGGCGCGGCGATTGCCAACGCGGTGGCGCGCAAGCCCGGGCTGGACGTGTTCGGAGTGCACCGGGGCCGCTACGTGGACAGCGCGGCGCAGGTGGAGCGGCAGGTGCGGGAGGCGGGGCGGCGCGCGCTCCTGTGGCAGGCGGACGCCTCCACCCCCGAGGCGGCGGAGGCGGGGGTGCAAGCCTTGCGTGAGGTGGCGGGGCCGCGCTCGGTGAAGCTCTTCGTGCACTCGATTGCGGGGGCCTCCGTGGGGAGATTCCTGTCGGAGGGAGAGGACCGGCTCCACGCGCGGCGCATGCGCAGGACGTTCGACACGATGGCGCACTCGTTCGTGTACTGGGCGCAGGCGCTGGTGGCCGGGGACATGCTGGCGCCGAACGCGCGGCTGCTCGGACTGCAGAACTCGCTGGACGAGACGCACCTGTCGAACACGGCGCTCATCAGCGCGTCGAAGGCGGCGCTGGAGATGTACGTGCGCTACCTGGCGATGGAGCTGGGCGGCAAGGGGCACCGGGTGAACCTGCTCAAGTTCGGCACGGTGCTCACGCCCGCGCTCAAGCACGTGTACTCCCCCGAGGCCCTGGCGCGACTGGAGGCGGCCCACGCGCGGATGAACCCCGCCGGACGCATGTGCACGCTGGAGGAGGTCGCGACTTTCGTCAGCGTGCTCACCGGCGACGAGGCTGGCTGGTTCAACGGCGCCACCATCGACTACTCGGGCGGCATGACGCTGCGCCTGTTGGACCTGGTGCTCAACCCGTGACGGGGGCCACCGCGAGGGTCGGCATCCGGAAGCGCAGACAGTAGAAGAACGGCGACACCTGTTCCTCCAGCACGTCCGTCGCGCGGGAGGGCAAGAGCTCCCGGGGACAGTGCGCGTCGCGCGTGTAGAAGGTAATCGCGCGGAACGCGGCGCGCTGGAGGAGCGAGGGCCTGCGGGCCGCGTCCAGCTGCTCGTCCACCACCACCACGGGCGTGCCCGGCTTCGCCACGCGCGCCAGCTCCCGCAGGCCCGCGGCCGGGTCGCGATAGCCGCCAATGCCTCCCACGCTCAACACCCGGTCGAACATGCCCGAGGGGAACGGCAGCGCGTGCCCGTCCGCCATCATCAGCCGCACGCCCGGATAGCTCCCCTTGCGCAGCCGGTGCTGGCAGCGCCCCAGCATCCCCTCGCTCAGGTCCACGCCCCAGACCTCGGCCTCCTGTCCGGAGGCCAGCTCGCGGCGGATGAGCGGCAGGTTCGCTCCCGCGCCCACGCCCACCTCCAGGATGCGCGGCGGCGCGCCGTCCTCGCCAGGACGCAAGGCGCCCAGCTCCAGGCGGCGCAGATAGCCCGCGCGCATCTTCGACTCGGACACGGACTGGAGCAGCGGCGTGAGCACCGTGGTCAGCGGGTCATGCAGCGCCGGGAGCCCGTCGTAGATGACGCGCATCAGCCGGTCCGTGCCGCGCACCGCCTCCTCGCGGTACAGCCGCGCGAGGCCCCGCTTCACCGGCCACGCCTCGCCACAGCCTCCGCAGCGCAGCCAGCCCCACGACAGGCGGCCTTCGTCCTGCTGACCGTGGAACACCAAGGTCCCCATGCAGTCCGGGCAGGCCAGCTCCGCGACGTCCCCTTCTTCCAATCCGCTACGCACCCGGACTTTGTAGCACCCTCGCCCGGGCCAGGTCGTCTCGCGCGCCCATCTGTTCGAAGCGCTCCAGCGCGCGTGTCAGATGCAGCCGTCGCGCCGGGTCATCGGAGGGCAGGTGTCGGGCCAGCTCGAAGCGCGCGCGCGCCTCATCGTACGCCGTCTCCTTCGCTGTCGCCACGGCGACACACTCGCGCCACGCGTCGTACGCGCGAGGTGCATCACCCGACAGCCACGCCTCGCACCCGCGCCACAGCTTCGCCGCGGGCTCCGCGAAGGGGAACACCCGCGCGAAGCTCTCCACCGCGCGGCACGCCGCCCGCGCGTTCTCCATCAGCGACACGTCGTGGCCACCCTCGCGCTCCCACAGCGTGAGCAGCACCTCCGCCACCGCAGTGACGGGGAAGTAGATGAAGTGCGCCACCGACTTGCCCGCCACCAGCTTCGCCAGCGCCTTCTCCGCCGCCACCCGCGCGCCCGCCGCATCCCCTTCGCGCAGCCGCAGGAGCGCCAGCGTGCCGTCCAGGATGATGCGGTCCGTGAGGCCGCCCTGCGCCTCCGTCCAGGCCACCGTCTGCTCCAGGGCCGCGCGCGAGCGCTCGTGCTCCCCCAGCCGCAGGTGGATGTACCCCTGGTAGTGCAGCGCCCAGTGCTGCGTCTGGAGCGCCCCGCGACGGCGCGCCGAGTGCTCCATCCAATCCATCAGCGGAAGGCCCCGCTGGAACTTCCCCTGGTAGCACGACACCACCGTGAGCAGCGCGCGGCACTCCTCCGCCAGCCGCAAGTCGCCCACGGAGTCGACGATGCCGATGGCCCGCTCCAGCCACGCCTCCGCCTCCGCCCACCTGGCCATGTACGCCGAGTACACGGCGTTGCGACACAGCACGTAGGCCAGGTCCGCGGGGTTGCCCATGCGCTCGGCCACGTCCCGCGCGCGCCCCACCCACGCCTCCGCCACCGGGCGCACCGGCACCGTGCCCGCCACCACCGCCATGTTGGTGTAGCCGCGCGCCAGCTCCGACGACGCGCCCGCCGGCTCGCACAGGTTGAGCATGCGCAGGCCCGCCCAGAGCACCGGCAGCGCCTCCTGCCCGTAGATGAACGCGTCCGTCAGCCGCATCAGCAGCCGACCCGCGACACGGCGCACCCGCCGCCGCTCCTCCGTCTCCACGTCGTACGCGTCAGGGCGCGCGCTCTGCGCCAGCCGCAGCCCCACCTGCACCAGCGTGCCCACGGCCCAGCCCATGCGCGTGGTGGGCACCGGCCAGCCGAAGTGCCGCAGCGCCCGCTCCGCATGCCCCCGGAACGCCGCCAGCTCCCCCAACTGGAAGCGCGCCTCCGCCAGCAGCGCCTCCAGGTGGCCCAGGTGCAGCGAGTCGCGCGCGGGCACCCGCTCCAACGCGCGCGCGAGGAAGGGCAGCGCCTCGCGACAGGCGCCGACCCTCAAGGCCTCTTCGCCCGCGCGCTGCGCATACGCCGCCTCGCGCGCGGAGTCGCCCGCCTCACCCCAGTGGTAGCAGAGCGCCGCCGTCCGCTCGGAGCCATCCGGATACGCGGCCTCCATCGCCTCCGCCACCCGGCGATGCAAGAGGGGGCGCTCCGCCGCGGCCAGCTCCTCCAGCACGCCCTCGCGCAGCTTGTCGTGCGCGAAGCGCCAGTGCCCGTCCGCCACGTCCAGCACCGCCGCCGCCGCGCAGTACGACAGCCAGCGCTCCACGTCCACGCCGGGCGCCGCGTGCTTGAGCAGCGTCACGTCCACCTGACGCCCGACGATGGCGGCCACGCGCAGCAGGTCGCGCGAGCTGGCGGACACCTTCTCCAGCCGCCGCCGCACCAGCCGTCGCACGCCACCTGCGAACACGCGCTCCGGCAGCGGCATGTCGCCCAGCCTGTCCAGCCCGCCCGCCTCCTCCGCCAGCGCGCGCGCCACCTCCACCAGGAAGAACGGATTGCCCTCCGTCTCGCGGCGCAAGAGCTCCACCAGGTGCGGCCTGCTTCCGGCAGGGCCAATCATCGACTCGCTGAGGACCGCGATTTCGACCGCGTCCAGCCGGGGCAGCCGCAGCACGTCCAGCCCGGGCAGCTGCGTGGGCAGCGTGGGGGCCTCGTCATCGCGGAAGCTGCCCAACAGCAACAACGGCAACCCCGTGGCGCGAGCGGCGAGCCGCGACAGCAGCAGCAGCGACTCCGCGTGGGCCCAGTGCAGGTCCTCCAGGAGCACCACCGTGGGCTGCGTCAGCCGCGCGAAGATGTCCTCCACCACTTGCAGCAGGCGCGCCTGCGCCATCTCCGCGCCCAGCTCCGCGGGGTCCGGCACCGCGCGCCCCAGGATGAGCTCCAGGTCCGGCACCAGCGGCTTGAGGACGCTGGCCTCGCGGTCATCCAAGGGCGTGAGGATGGACAGCCAGCGCAGCACCGGGCGCCACTCCTGATACGGACTGCCGCCCGCGGCCACCGCCTGGCCGCGCAACACCACCGCGCCGCGCACCAGCGCCAGGGGCCGCAGCTCGTCGAGCAGGCGCGACTTGCCCACCCCGCTCTCTCCGCCCACCAAGAGCCCGCTGCCGCGCCCCAGGAGCGCCGCGTCCAGCACGGAGGACAACAGCGACAGCTCGCGCGCGCGGCCCACGTAGCGCGCGGCCTGCAGGAAGCTCTCGCGCGTGGTGACGGACTCGGAGGGCACGGGACGACGGGTGGCGGCGCACAGCGCGGCAATCACCTCGTCCGCGCTGCGAGGACGGCGCCGCGAGTCCTTGGAGACGAGCCGGTCCAGCACCTCGTGGAGCGCCTCCGGGAAGTCCGGCGGCGCGGGCGGAGCCTTCCCGTCGAAGGGCAGCCGCCCGAAAATCATCTGGCACGCCATGGCGCCGACGCTGAAGAGGTCCGTCACCTCCGAGGGAGGCTCGTCCTCGAACAGCTCCGGCGCCAGATAGCCCGGCGTGCCGCCCGGCTGCGCGCGGTGCACCTGCTCGCGCCCCACGGCGAGCCCGAAGTCGAGCACCTTCACCTGCCCGCGCGCGACCAGCACGTTGGCGGGCTTGAGGTCGCGGTGGATGATGCCCCGGCGGTGCAGGTACGCGAGCGCCTGGAGCGTCTGCACCAGCAGGTCCACCTGCACGTCGAGCGGCTGATTCGCGCCCTCCTGCACCAGGTGCCGCGCATCCTCCAGCAGGTCCATGGCCAGGTACGGCCGGTGCTCGGCGTCGAAGCCGTAGTCGAGCACGCTGATGACATGGGGATGTCTCACCGAGGCCAGCGTCTGGAACTCGTGAGCCAGTGACAGCGCCAGCTCATGGCGCGCGGCGGAGGACGGGGTGTTCTCACCCGGCGGCGCCTTCACCAGGTCTTCCACCGTCTTGTGCAGCCGCTTGATGGCCACCGGGCCGTTCAGCAAGTCCTGCGCCCGCCACACCGTGCCCGCACCACCCCGCCCCAGGAAGTCGGCGATGCGGTAGCGCCCACCGATGACCTCACCGTCGAACAGACGGCGCGCCGGGTCCTCGAGCCGAGGCTGTGTCGCATCCAGTGGGATTGAACGCATGTGCGGGGGGCCGCCCGCCGGCATGATAACGAAGATTCAGGTTATCCGGGGGGTTGCTTTCCCCCGGCTGATACACGGGTTGTTACACACCCGCCACGGGACAACCTTTCCACCGCCCTCCAGGGTAGGAGGGCCCGACTGCTGGAATGTTCAGCGGCCGATGAGGCTCGCCAGGCCCCGGCCGCCCTGGACGGCGCCGAAGATGAGCGCGCCGAAGTAGCCGATGGTGCCCAGCGTCATGCCGTGGCCCGCCAGGATGGCGTAACCGTCACGCTGAAGAATGCCGATGGCGAAGAACAGCGCGGCCAGCGCGGGCAGGGTGTTGCTGAACGGAATCAGGCCGAACGGCGCCATCAGCAGCACGCCGGCGACGAACAGCATGAAGCCGTTGAAGCGGTTGGTGCTGGCGCCGTGGGTGAGCACGAGCAGCCGCGGCTTGCTCAAGCGGTCCACCTTGGTGAAGACGTCCGCGCCCTTCTCCAGCGCGGGCTGGAGCGACGCGCGCGCCAGCTTCCTGTCCAGCAGCTTGCGCGGCAGCCAGGGCACGCGGTTGAACGTCACGCCCACGCCGATGAGGACGATGAGCGCGCCGAACACGGTGGAGACGCCGGGCACGGACACCGGCAGGAGGAAGGGGAAGGTGAGGATGCAGCAGAAGAGCAGCAGGCCCTGCTCACCACACGCCTGCATCAGCTCGCGCACGGTGAGCGACTCGGGCAACCGCGCCGCCAGGGACCGCAACGTGGCGGACAGCTGGGTCTGGGTGTCGGAGAACTGAGCGGAGGGCGAGGACGACGAGGGCGTGGACATGGACGCCCGCTGACTACCACGACCCGACGGCCCTGGGTCAGCTCCAGGCGATGTCGTACACCGCTTCCTCGCCCTCCCGACGGACCACCTGCACGGAGGGGTGACGAGCGCCGCTCGCCTCGAGTCCCGCGAGGAACACGCCCACATAGAAGCCCGCCACCACCACGGGCCGGCAGGTGAGCGCGTAGTGCCCGGGCCCCCGAGGCTCCAGCGTGGCCTCCAGGTAGTTGGTGCCCGTGCGCAGGTTGCGCGTCATCCGCGCCAGCATCCGTTCAGGTCCCAACAGGCGCACCGTGGTGAGCAGCGCGCTGCCGATGAGCGTGGAGCCGAAGCCCTCGACGAAGCGGCGACCCACGACGGCGGCGCCCTCCTCCAGCGGCATCTGCGGCGCCAGCGTGTCGGCGGCCACCTTCAGCGCGCCCAGCCACACTTCCAGCGGATACGCGGGCGCCAGGCGCCCCTTCGTGTCGATGCCCACCTGCTTGAGCCGGCCGACACAGCGCTCATCGAGCTGGTCTCCCAACGCGCGGATGAGGCCTTCAAAGCTCTGGGGGAAGACGAGAGGCTCGCGGGTGTCCAAGGCGGGCGGATGCTACGCACAGGACAGCGCGCTCCGCATCCGGCAGGTTGACGAATTCGAGGCGGATTGAAACATCCACGGGTGAACATCTGTCTCGTCCTCCGGGATGACCCAGGGGGTGCGCGTGCCTATCTCGCAGGCGCATGCGCGGGTGGGTGGCCTTTTTGGTGGCGGCGTCGGTGCTGACGGGGTGTCCCGTCGCGTGCACGAAGGAGCGGCCGAAGCCGTTCCAGCTCACGGGTGAGGTGGGCTCGCACGGGCCGGACTTCGCGGTGGCGCTGTATCAGACGGTGGGCGTGCGCATGGCGCCGGGCAACCGGCTGACGTGGGCCAACAACGGCGCCGTCTTCGACGTCATGGAGGAGGAGATTCGCCGCGCGCGCTCCTCCGTGCACCTGGTCATGTTCATCTGGCGACCGGGGCGTGCGTCGGACCGGCTGGTGGAGGCCATGACCGAGCGGGCGCGCGCGGGGGTGACGTGTCGCGTGCTGGTGGACCCCCTGGGCAGCGCGGGCTTCGAGACGAACGTGAAGCCTCGCCTGGAGGCCGCGGGCTGCCGGGCGCATCTGTTCCGACCGTTGCCCGCGGACGAGAACCTGGCGCGCAACCACCGCAAGCTGCTCGTCGTGGATGGACGCGTGGGCGTCACCGGCGGGCTGGCCATCCAGGACGAGTGGCTGGGCGAGGGCCTGCGCGAGACGGAGTGGCGCGACACGAACGCGCGCGTGGTGGGCCCGGTGGTGGAGCAGATGCAGCAGGCGTTCGCGGAGAACTGGCAGGAGACGACGGGGGAGCTGTTGCCCGTGAGCGACTTCCCCACGCTGGCGCAGCCGGTGCCCGGGCTGGACGACGCGGGCGCGGGCTGGGCGGCCTTCGTGGGCAGCACGGCGAACCCGGAGGTGACGCGCGCGGAGCGGCTGACGCAGCTGATGGTGCGCGCGGCGACGAAGCGGCTGTGGATTGCCCAGTCGTACTTCACGCCGAACGGGCCGCTGTCGGAGCTGTTGCAGGAGCGGGCGCGCGCGGGCGTGGACGTGCGCGTGCTGGCGCCCGGGGACCTCAACGACCAGGGAATCATCACCGTGGCGCAGCGGGCGACGTATGCCTCCCTGCTGGAGGCGGGCGTGCGGGTGTGGGAGTACCAGCCTTCGATGATGCACGCGAAGACGATGCTCGTGGATGACCGGCTCGTCCTGGTGGGCTCCATCAACTACGACCCGCTGTCCTTCAACGTGCTGGAGGAGGGCTCGCTGGTGCTGGAGGACCTCAACGCCGCGAAGCAGATGGAGGCCTTCTTCCTGGAGGACCTGTCACACGCGCGCGAGGTGGGCGACACCGGACAGGTGCGGCGCTGAGGATGAGCGGAGCGCTGGGCAGCTTCGCGCCAGTGTGCTGAAAGAGGGGCCACCCTCTTCCTGCCGCCGGAGCCGCCGCCCATGACGCAGCCATCCCGCCTTCTCTTCGTCGCCGGAGCCACGGGCGCCACGGGGCGCAACGTGGTGAAGCAGGCCCTGGCGCGCGACGTGCCGTTGATTGCGCACGTGCGCCCCAAGAGCGCGGACACGGAGCCCGCGAAGAGCTGGCCGCGCAAGGCCGTCGTCGAGCTGGCGAGCGGCGCGCCGCTGGCGGAGGCGATGAAGGGCAGCACCACGGTGCTCCAGCTCATCGGCACCATGCGCAAGCGCTTCGCGTCGGGAGACACCTACGAGACGAGCGACATCGGCACCACGAGGCAGCTCGTGGAGGCGGCGAAGCACGCGGGCGTGGACCACCTGGTGCTGCTCAGCTCGGTGGGCGCGGGCCGGCCGGTGGGGGCGTACCTGAAGGCGAAGGCGGAGGCGGAGCGGCTGGTGCGCGAGAGCGGCATCGCCTGGACGGTGGTGCGCCCGCCCGCGTTCGAGGGCGAGTACCACCGCCCGCCCGCGCTGCTGCGCACGCTCTCGAAGCTGCCGCTGCTGGGCGGACTGCGCCCCATCCACCTGGACCAGCTGGCCGCGGTGCTGCTGCACGTGGCCGTGAAGCGAGCACCGCTGAACACGGTGCTCGAAGGGGACAGCTTGTGGAACGAGGTGGCGTCGACCGGAGCGTGAGCCCGGTCGACGGAAGGTCCCCCCGGGCTCGAGTTCCGGGAGGACCGCCTGCACTTCCTGCTCAACGCACCAGGGCGGTGCTTACGACGGGGCGCGCTCCGAGTTCAGCTTGAGCGCCTCCTGAATCAGGTGCCGCAGCTCCGGGCCATCGACGAGCTCGGAGACGGACAGCCGACCGAAGTTCAGGCGGGTGAGCACCCACGTCTCCTTGCCCTTCAGGTCCGGCGAGCCCGCCTCGGTGAACTCGGGCGGGAGGTCATCCGGCCCCTCCGGGCGATAGGCCAGGAAGACGTCCGGGACGGTCATCCCCTTGCCTTGCGGAGAGAACCGCTCGGCGAGCGTCTCCGCGGGTGAGTGCCCCGTGATTTTCCCGAAGGAGAGCGCATAGCCGAGGAAATCACTGATGACCTTCTTCGGGTCCTCACTGACGTCGAGAATCGGTCCTGCTGGGCGAACGGTGCGCATGTCTGTTCTAGCTAGCATGGGTTGGCCTCACCTCAACGCTTGAGCTGGGGGTTGGAGAGGTTCTCCTCGGAGACCCACCAGCTGTTGATCTTCCCGATGCCCGCTCCCGTGGGGTCGGGGTCGCGCGCGACAATCACCTTGACCGTGGTGGGCTTGCCCGACGCATCCACGACGGGCACGTCCACGGGAATCAGTCGGTCGTTGGGACCGGCGTTCTTCAGTGCATCCGACGCGTGCTGGTAGAGCTGGTTCTCGAAGCGGGAGAGCGCTTCAGACCCGGGCCCCTCGAAGAGGGTCTTCGGCACCGCGACTTCCTGGCCGTCGTACTTGTAGTTGATGACGCTGACGTCGATGTCGGTCGTCTCACCGGGCAGGCGGAAGCCGAGCTTGCGCTCCTGGGTGGTCTCCATCTTGTCGCCATAGGTGGCGACGGTCTCGTTCCAGGCCTCGCGGGTGTGGCCTCCCGAGAACCCGGCCTCGCGGAAGGGCCTCGAGGACCGGATGTTGAGCCGGTAGCCGGGAGGCGGCTCGTCTCCAGGCGTCCACGTGAAGCTCTTGCCGTCGCTCGTCGTGACGCGGACCTGAGGCGCGGGCTTCGGCTCAGACGGCAGCAGGAAGCCGTCCTTCGCGTTGAACTTGACCTTCCCCAACGTGGTGCCGTCGGCGTTGAGCACCTCGACCTTGGTCTTGCTGTCGAGAGGAGCCGTTCCCGGCCTCGCCTCCAGCGCGACCACGGCGGTCGTCGGGTCCACCTTCTTGCCGTTGGTCAGGTTGACCGGCGCCGCCTGATTGACGTTGGCGCGGTCCTCGAAGTTCGTGTTCGCCAGGTGGTCGCGCGCATCCTGCATGCCCGTGGTCGTCGCGTTCAGGCGCGAGACGTCATCCAGCATGGCGACGAAGCCGCGGCCCTTGTCGACCGAGTCCACCTGCCCCGCGTGCTGCGTGAGCTGGCGCTCGACGCTGGCGATGCGCGCCTCCAGGTCCTTGAGCTGGTCGGCCGTCGCGGGCGTCGTCTTGCCGGCCGCGCCGGAGACCGCCTCGGTGAGGCTGGCCTGCGTGGCCTCCAGGTTCTTGAGGATGCCGGAGAGCTTCTGCACCTCCAGGTTGGACTCGAAGCCCTGGCTGCCGTAGCCGGGCATGCCGGTGATGGCCTGCTTCACCTTGTCGATGAGCTGGCGCACCTTGCCCATGGTGCCCTCGTAGCGCTGGAGCACGCGCGCCGTCTCCATGTGCGCCTGGATGTCCTCCTTCGTCGCGTCCGGGCCCGCCTCGATGTGCACCTTGCCGTTGTCGTAGCGCACCTGCGTCGTGCGGCCCTGGAGCTCCGGGTTGCGCACCACGGGCACGGCAGGACGTCCCGTGTTGTCGGTCCCCACCTCGGGCCGCGTGGGAGTCGCTGTCGGCGGCACGGGCACCAGCTGTCCCGTCGCCGGGTTCACCCGGTACTCGGTCGGAGTCGTGGGCCTGTTCTCCACCGTGTTCTGGGGAGGACGGCCGGTCTGCTCGGGTCCACCCGTCGGAGTGCCCGGGCTCGTCGTCGTGGTGCCGGGGCTCGTCGTCGTGCCCGGCTTCGGCTTGTTCGTACCGTTGGTGCCGTTCGTACCGTTGGTCCCGTTCGAGCCATTGGTCCCGTTCGTACCGTTCGAGCCATTGGTGCCGTTCGACCCGTTCGAGCCATTCGACCCATCGCTGCCGTGGCGTCGGCGTCCGCCGAGGCTGACGGTGGTGCCGGCGCCGCCGTTGCCGCCCTCGGCCGTGACGTCGCGGTGCCGAGCGCTGAGCTCGAAGTCGACGACGCCCAGCTTCGCGCCGACGGCCAGCTCGCGGTCCGTGAACGAGCCGGTGGTGAACCGTGCATCCACGTCCACGCCTTCGAAGGCGGTGTCGAACTTCCCGTCCATCAGGTTCTTCGTCACCTGCTGGAGCTGCTCACCCTTCAGCCCGCTGATCTCCGCGGTGAAGAACTGCCCCTTCGGCCCCGCGTCCACCGAGCCCTCCACGGAGATGCTCGTCTCCGCGGGCCCCGCGAACGGCGCGGTGCCCGGGCTCGCCAGGAACGCCAGCACGTCCTTGGCGTCCAGCTTGCTCGCGTCCAGCGGGATGCTGGTCTCCAGGCTCACGGAGCCGGTGATTTCGCCACCGAGGTTGAGGCCCGCCGCGCCCTTGAGTCCGCCGGCGATGCTCGCCGCGCCGGAGCCCTCGATTTCGAGCGACCGCACCAGGTTGGTGGGCTTGCCCTTCTCGAACTCCACCCGGAAGCTCGTCGTCGCGCCGATGCTGGCGGACAGCTCCGCGCTGGCCGGGCCGAACTTGCCGCCGAGGCCCGCTTCCGCCTCCGCGCCGATGTTCACCTCCATGGCCGACAGGTGGTCGAGGAGGAACTTGTGGTCCTCGCCGCCGGACGCCAGCGCCGCGGGCCCCTTGCCCAGGATGACGGCCGCCTTGGCCGCCTCCTCCGGCGTGTCGAACGTCATCTCCATGCGGCCACCAGCCGACAGGGACGCCGAGCCCACCAGGCCCACGCCCACGTCACCCGTCACTTCGGCCGAGAGCTGGTACTTGCCGTCGGAGGTCTTCTCGACCTCGACTTCGCCCTCGATGCCCGCCTTGAGACCGACCTTGACGTCCAGGTTGCCGCTCAACGTCAGCGTGTCGCCGGCGCTGTTGAGCTTCTTGATTTCGTCCGCCACCGCGCCTTCGATGGGCGCGGTCACCTGGTCGATGACGTAATCAATCGGCTTGAGCACCACGTCCTTGGCGAAGCCCAGCGCGTCCTTGGCGAAGTCTCCCGCCATGCCCGCCAGGTCACTCAGGCCCTCGGTGACGAAGTCCTTCGCGTCCTGGTACCAGGGGAGCTGGCGCTCCTTGTCGAGCTCCTTGGGCTTCGCGCCCGACGCAATCTTGCCGTCGGCGCCCGTCTCGAACTCGACGTGGTCGTACTTCCACCGGTTGTCGTCCGCCTCCTGGAGGCTCTTCACCTCCGTGGGCTCGTGCTTCATCTGCAGCTGGCCGTCGGGCCCCACGGTGCCGGAGGACTTCAACGACGTCTGCGTCCGGTTCGCGTAGCCGTCGTCGAAGCGGCTGCCGTCCGGGTCATACCCCGTCACGGTGGTGTTGCTGGTGATGTTGCCCTGCGTCTGCCGGGTGAGCGCGGGCAGCGAGTCCGCGGACGCGGCGTCCTTGGGCCCGTAGGTGACCTCCTGCTGGCTGCGCGCCACCTGCACGCCGTTGCCGTTCTTGTCCGACGCGAGCGGCTGCGTGGACACCGACTCCGTCTTCTGCGTCGAGGTGGCGGGCTCGCCCTTCGCGTTGAAGCGCGTCTCCTCCGTCAACGTGAGGCTGGACTCGCCGGGCTTGAGGGAGGTGGGGTCCCGGTTCGTGTCGTGGTGGTCTTCGCCCTTGGAGGCGTCGTTGAGGGCCTTGTTCTGCTTCGCCTCGAAGTCGCTGACGGCGTTCGCGTCGAAGCCCGGAGTGTGGATCTCCGTCTTCTTCACCTGCTTGGCGGGCAGGCCCTGCGCGTTGAACTCCGTGTCCGTCGTCACCGTCGTCGGGCCCTGGGGCGTGCCGGGCCGTCCCACCAGCGCCGCCGAGGGCTTCTCCATCCGCACCTCTTCGGCGCGCGACTGGGGCAATGACGTGGAGGGGTTGAACTTCGTGGTGGACGTGGTGGTGGTGGCGCCCGTCTCCGGGCTCTGCGTCGTCTGGCTCTTGCGCGACTCCAGGCTCGTGGTCTTGCCCTTGGCGTCCGCGGACTTCGTCCACGACGTCTCGAGCGTGCCACCGTCCTTCGGTGCCTCCTTCGCCGTCACCGTGGACGTGTAGCTTCCGTCCGGCTTGATGGTGACGGTGTTGCCGCTCTTCGCGTCGGAGAGCTGCGTCTCGCCGGTGAGGGCGTTCTTCTTCACGTCGTACGTCGCGCCGGAGGACGGGTCCTTGAACTTCTCGCCGTCCTTCAGCTTCGTGGCGTCCTGGACGTCCTTGGCGTCCACCGCGTTGAGCGCCTCGGGGGGCTTGTCGCCCGCCGCGACGGGCTGCTGCGCGGGGGCCTCGGCCTTCGGCGGCGCGGCGGTGCCGAGCAGCTTCTCCAGCTCGGCCTTGCGGCTGGTGCCCTCGAAGGCGGAGACCAGCTCGTTCTTCTGAGGCTTGACGCTGTCGATGTCCTTCTGCGTGAACGGCTGAGGCTTCTTCTCCTGGGTGGCGGCGGTGTTCGCCTTGCCCATGGCCTCTTCGGCCTTCTTCGCGGTGAGGGCCACCTTCTCCTCGGCGGCCTGGAGCTGCTTCTCCGCGGCGGCGGTCTTCTGCGCGGCGGCCAGCTTGGCCTTCTCCGCGTTGGCGGCCTCCGTCTTCGTCTTCTGCGCCTCCTCGGGCTTCTGGCCGGGCTTCTGCGCGTTCTTCTGCGCGTCGGCGGCGGCCTTCTGCGCGGCGGCTTGCTGACGGCGTGCGGCATCCGCGGCCTTGCGTGCGGCTTCAGCGGCCTTGCGGGCTGCCTCCGCGGCCTTGCGTGCGGCCTCAGCCGCCTTGCGCGCTGCTTCCGCTCGTTGGCGAGCTTCCTCGGCGCGACGTGCTGCTTCCGCCGCCGCTGCCGCGCTCGAACCTGAACCACCACCCGTGGGTGACAGACCGCCCATGGAACAATCCCCTTTTCGTCAGACCTGACACCCTATTATCGAGAAGGCAGGCTCCGGGTTACGTCCCGACTTCCGATCGCGCCGCGGATAGTTGCCGAATGAGGCCTATCTGGAAACAGGCGCTCAACACCGACAGCCTTGCCTGGTTGGGTGGCATGGACTGGCATGGCCTTGGCGCAACTGCTTGCGGCGGCGCCGGGTGAAGGCTGTCTTGCCAGCACCGCGTCTGGGGTGGGTCGCCCGCACAGCCCGAGGGCCCGAGGGATGGCCTCACCAGAATTCAGGGAGTCACATCAAACCAACCAGGTTGTCCGGTTCGCTGTGCGGAACGTGGGGTGGTGAACAGCGGCTCGGGGCGTCGGGGACGCGGTAGTTTGGGGTCCTTGTTCATTCTTCGCCCGAGACCGCCCATGCATCGTTTCCTCGTCGCCGCCCTGCTCACGCTGTCTCTCGCTGCCTGCTCGGACGACCCCGACCCGGTACCGCCCACGACGGATGGCGGCGCGGACGCGGGGATTCCCGATGGCACGGATGCGGGAGCGGATGCTGGGACGGATGCGGGCTCGGATGGAGGGACGGGGCCCTCGCCGGATGCGGGCAGCTCGCACGGCACGGGGAAGCTGCCGTGTGACAGCACGGGCACGGTGGTGTCCAACAACCAGACCTATACGTTCTGTGTCGCGCAGGTGGCGGGCGTCGAGCTGAAGATCGTGGAGCCTCGCGTGGGCATCGTCCCCGTGCCGATGAACCTGGCCATCTACCTGCATGGTGACGGGGCTCGAGCGCACACGGGGAACACGGCGCCGAGGCTGCAGGCCCCGTGGGCGTTCGACCACGACACGCTCTATGTGTCAGCGCTCGCGCCGAACAAGTGCGCGTGGTGGACGAAGCCTTCGTTGACGACGTGCACGGACACCCCGACGGAGGCGGACCGGGATGTGGCGGGGGACAACGCGCGGGCGCTGACGGAGGTCATCGATACGTTGCGCAAGAGGTGGGACCTCAACAACGAGCCCATCCTGTTCGGCGGGTCTTCGGGTGGCGCGGTGCTCCTCACGGCGAGCTTCCTGCCGAAGTATGGCAATCGCTATCGCGGCATCTATGCGCTGGGGTGCGGTGGAGAGGCGCCGTGGAGTGGCTCGCTGGACTGGGACAGCACGCGGCCCGAGGTGCGTGGGCCGACGAAGCTGTTCTATTCGTACGGCGACCAGTACGAGCACCTCACGGACATCCAGGCCAGTGTGACGGCGTACCGCGGGTTCGCGGTGCCGCTGGAGGAGAACGTCACTGCTGGAGCCGCGTACTGCACGCTCGACCATATCGGAGGAGTGAAGGACATCTGGGCGGGAGCGCTGGACGCGAAGTAGTCGCGGGTGGGGTGCCCGGCCGTCCATCTGGGCGGCCGAGGCGCGCCTGTCATTCCGTCAGTCTCCTGTCGCAACAGCCTCGCATCTGGAAGGAGTCTCTTTTGAAAATCTCGAACATCCCCTTCTGCACGACGGACTGGAGCAAGCTTCAGCCCACGGAGCATCCCGGGGAGACAGGCAAGGCGTTCTGGCGAACGCTCCAAGCGGGAGACATCCGGGTCCGGCTCGTCGAGTACACACCGGGGTACGTGGCGGACCACTGGTGCAGCCGGGGACATATCTTGCTCGTGCTCGAAGGGACGCTGCTCACGGAGTTGAAGGATGGGCGGCGTTTCGAGCTCGGGCCGATGATGAGCTACCAGGTCGCGGATGACGACGGAGCCCACCGCTCATCGACCGAGACAGGGGCGAAGCTCTTCATCGTGGACTGACGTCACGGAGAGGCTTTGCCCGTGGTCCTCCTGGTCGTCCCGGAAGCAGAAGGTGCTCGTCCGCCCTACCTGTCCACTGTCGAGGCCGGCAGGTGCTTGCCTTTGATTTCTTGGTTGTACGGCTTTGGGAGGTGGATTTCTCCCAGCCAGCCCTCCAGGCGGCCACCGGACTCGTGCCGCTCTCGGTCCTGGATGCACGAGCCGGGCCCGAGCGCGCGACCTGGGCCGAGGAGCGCTTGCGACAAGCCAAGGATATCTCATCGCAAGAGAGGCTGGATTTGCTCGTCGTCCTGGACCCTTACGTCACGCCGCTTCGGAAGCGAGCGGCTCAGCCCATCCTTGAGGAGCATCATGATCGACTCACCTTTCTGGGAAGAACTGCGCGCGCAGGAACGAGTCCTCGAACGAACCAGAGATCGCGCTCGGACCCTCGTCACCTTCGCGCGAACCCGAGAACTCACGGTGTCCTCCGAGGAAGAGCAGCGCCTCGCGGCCATGGACGAAACAGAACTGGCGCGGCTCAGCACCCTTGCCTTCACCTCTCCAGACGCGGCCCTCCGAGCACTCCGTGAGGCACTGGGCCTCCCGACACGTCGTCACTGAGCGCGCGACGGAACTCCCGAGCAGGTCCCGTCGTAGTCCTTCGGCCAGTTCGAGGACACCTCGGCACGAATCGACTGCTGCCTGATTCAGCCCCTCCGCGGGAGCAGGCGCCCTCGCCAGAGCCCTCCCAGCGTCACGACAGCGGGAAGCAGGGCCTCGACGAGCAAGAAGCCCAGGTATGTCCGTGCTTCGGTCAAAGAGAGCTCGGCCTGGAGGACGGGGCCGACGTCAGCGCTGAAGAAGTCGTCCTGAAGCCAGACGACGGCCCAGAGAACCGAGAGCACGCAGGCCACTCGCCACAGCCTTCCTCCGCGCCAGAGCACGAGCAGGGCACAGAGCGAGGACATCACGAGAGTCGCCAGGACCGGAGCGGGCTCCCAGGGAACCTGCTGCTTGTCCAGCACCTCTGCCCAGCACACGCCAGGGAACAACATGACGCCCAGCGCGACCTGGGATGCGTATCTGCCCATGGGTGTGGCTCTTTACCCCGTCTGAAGCGTGAACGCGGGCACGTAGCGTTCATCCGCGGTGCGCTCGTGCACCACCACCGGCCCCACCGCGTTGAGCCGCTGCCCCAGGAACAGGCAACACGCCGACGGCGCGTAGAGCAGCAGATGCGTACTCGCAGCCCGATATCGATTCCTCGCGCGTCGAATCAGTTCCCGCGCCTGGACCGCGAAGGCCACCGCGTCCCCTGCCGAAGTCACTGCTCCATCGCCCGGTCCTCCCTCCGGCTCCAAGACGAGCACGGCGCGATACACACCCGGGTGCTCCGCCTCGAAGCGCTCCAGGTCCACATGCGCGTCGTTCGTGAGCTGGAACATCACCAACAACACCTTCCCCTCCGAGCCCACCTCACGCTCGACCGCGCGCAACCGGCGCTCCGAGCCCCCCTCGTCCGAGCGCCACAGGAACGTCTCTCCTCGCGTGAGCTGCTCGGCACGGACGCGGAAACCAGCTGCCTCCGAGAAGTGGAAGCCCACCGCCAGCGACAGGCTCAGTGGCAGCTTGCCCCGGAAGTCCACCAGCGCCCCTTCCGGCCGGTCCGCCAATCGCTGCTTCGCCGCGCGCAACTCGGGCAACAGCTTCTCTCGCCACACCGTCTCGTCCGGAAGCCCGCGCGTCTCCCTGTCGAAGTACGGCGTCCAGTCCAGCTCCTCTGTCGGCGCGCGCTCCCACTTCCGACGCGCCCACCCGTGAATCCACAGGCTCACCGTGGGCCCTCCGTCATGTGGTGCGAACAGCTCCCGCGCCCCCAGGAACTCCCTCAACGAATCCCGCGTCACCCGCTTGGCCTCCCCCGACACCTCCACCCATTCGCGCAGACCGTCCAGCACACTGGCCCGGGGGTTGACGCCCTGCCGCAACCCGAGCTGGTCCATGCGCACGTCCACCTGCGCCTCCAAGTCGCGAATGCTCGCGTGCCCGAGCCGCAAGCGCAGGTCCCCGAAGAACCCTCGCAGCTCCTCCAACGTCGCCTCGCACCGTGCCCCCCAGCGCGTGCTCCCTTCATTGAACGAGCCCGGCCGTGACTCGGTGAAGAACTCCGGCGTGAGCGCATGGTCCCTCCCTCGCAGATAGCGCCCCAGTCGCTCCTCCACGCCCCAGTTGCTCACCAGCCACACCTCCACCAGCCCTCGCTCGCGCAGCTTCCGCCAGCTCGCGAAGAGCTTGTGCAACAACGAGCGCCCTCTTCCTCCAGGCACCTCGCAGAGCAAGTCCAACGAGTACTGGCTCCGGTGGTCCACGTGCCACTTCACCTGCACGTAGCGACTCGCCACCCCCGAGCCCTCCCTCGCGTGCAGCGTGACATCGTCCGCGGCTCCCGCGTCGGGGTGCTCGATGTAGCCACACTCGAAGGGACAGTCCTCATCGAGAAGGTGGAGCAGCTCGTACCAGCCATACAGGTACTGGTACCGGTCTCCTTCGAGTCGGGATGCGCTCTGTTCGCCCATGTCAACCGCCCCTCCTACCGAGGCTGAATCAGCTCACGGTGACGGTTGAAGAGCTCCTCGAAGATGCGCCGCATGTCCTCCTGGGCGTCCTCGCGCGACTTCTCGTCCCAGTGGCTGAGCGCCTCGAGCACGCGAGCCACCCAGCGCCCATCCGGGTACCGCACGAGCTTGCGCTGGAAGTAGATGCCGGTGATGAGCTCGTCGCGCGGGTCCACGTCGAGCAGGCTCACCCGCTGCTGCGAATACGTCTCGAATGGGTCTGGAGACGTCTTCAGGCCGGCGATCTCCACCGTCGCGCGCTCCAGCTTCGGCGCGGGGCCGCGCTCGTCGGTCAACCCGAGCGCATTGAGCCGACACACCTGGAACAGCCAGATGAGATAGCGGCGCAGGCGGCGCTCGGAGAGCATGCGAATGGGCTTCTCGGGCTCGAAGACGCGAAGGCTCTCCATCGCGTTCCAGATGATGGACTCCATCGTCCTCGTCTCGCCGGCGTCCTCCACCGTCCGGGCCTGCTTCGACTTGCGCCACGCCAGCGCCGCCTCGATGGCGATGGCGTCCGCGTCGAAGTCCGCCGCCTCCAGCACGAAGCCCGTGCGCCCGCTCCCGCTGAACGTGTACGAGGTCAGCCCGCCCTGATGCACATGGAAGACCTCGTGGACCATGAACAGGCGGACACACTCCCGCCAGTCATCGTCACCCACGCGCTGCTTCAGCGCCTTGAGCCCCAGCAACATCCCCACGTCGAAGCCCCACTTGCCACCGACATGACGGTAGAGCTGCGTGGGCACCATCGCCGGCACGTCCTCCACCACGCTCCGCAGGAACTTCTTCCCGTCCAGCGCGTCGACGAGCCCCTGCTGCGCGGGCTCGGACAGCCAAGCCACCAGTTCCTGGTGCACCTTCCGCACGTCGGCAAGCGCCTTCACCGCCTCGGCGAGCTGCGCCGTCGTGGGCTCGGTGGCCAGGGGCGCGGCGCGTCCGGCCTTCAGCTCCCGGACGGACAGGTACTGCTTCCGTTCGGCGTCGTAGTGGTGGAGCCACAAGGGGAGCTGCGTGTTCACGTTCACCGCGGTCCCCAGCGCGGCGGCGAAGCTCCCTGGACAGTCCATGGCCAGCAGCACGGACGTGGCTCCACCCAGGCGCTCATGCAGGTCCCCGAGCACGCCATGAAGCTGCTCCACCGCACGAGAAACATCCTCGGGGCTTCGGATGGCATCCGACGCGGGCCCGCGCACGGGGCGCACGCGAACCTCGGCCAGGAGGTTCGAGCCATGCTCCCTGCGAAACGCCGCCAGCGCCTGGTCGCCAATGGAGCGAGTCACCTCCAAGACGAGGGCCACCAGCCCCGTGCCGCCCTGCTTCGCCTGCGGCAGCCCCTCCACCACGAGGAAGTCCTCGGGTGGGGCGGCCCGCTCGCGGTCGAAGCCCAGCGACCACTCCCCAGTCCGCGACTGCTGGTACACGCGCAAGGGGCGCCGGGGCAGGCACGAGGCCAGGTGGAGCATCAACTCCAGCGGCGCGCATCCGAAGAGGTGCACCGGCAGGTGGTCCAGCCCCAGCTCCTTCTCCTTGCCGACCAGCGCGCTCGCGAAGCGCTCGTTCTCCAGAAACGCTCCCGCCCACTCCGGCCCTCGCAGCGACCGGACGGAGAGCTTCTCGTCATGGGGATGGAGCACCGCGCTGGCCACGTCGCGGTAGCCCTCGATGCCCAGTCGCGTCAACGTCTGCCTCGCGGCGTCCTCGATGACGGGCCGGTCGTGCTCGTAACGGAGGATGAGCGCCTGAGTCCTGGGGTTGATGGAGAGCTCCGCGTTCGACATGTGCGCACCTCGGTTGACGACGTCTCCCAGGGAAGACGCCAACCGGACGAGCATCCCTCGCGGGCGCGCTCACTTTCTCGCGGACGCTCAGGGAGCCTTCTTGCGGTAGACGGGCCCGAAGAGCGTCGAGAGCCGCTGGTGCGCCTGCTCCGGGTTTGACACTCGCTCCTGGAAGGCGAGGCCCACCTCCCGGACGGCGTTCTGGAACAGGTTCCGAGCGGCCTCCCGGTGCCCAGGCTCCATCCGCGAATCCACGGCGACGCCCAGCTTCGCCGGGTCACGGCAGGTCTGCATGACCCGCTCTGACAAGTGGCGGAACAAGACCTCCAGGCGCTCCAGCAACGAGCCCCCGGGAGGTGACTGGAACGCCGAGTAGCACATCACCTCCAGATGGAAGGAGCGCAGCGGGCTGTTGTCCCGCGCGCGGTTCCACTGCTTGACCAGCTTGATGAGCGGATTGAGTCGCCCTCCCGCGGCCCGGTCCGCCTGGGCACAGGCCTCCTGGTGCGCCTTCGGGTCCGTCCGAATCCAGGCGCCCGTGTCCCGCTGGGGAATCAGGTAGCCCCCCTGCTCATGCCGATAGGCGGGCACGACGTCGACATGGATTCTCGAGGAGAAGTCGATGCGCAGGGAGTGCCGCTGGAAGGCCGGCAGCTCGCGCTCGGGCCACTGCTGCTTGAATGCCTGACGGATATCCCGGAGCAGGTCATCGGGAGTCCGCTGGCCGCGAGGCTGACGCGCGGAATCGAGCACGACGAACACATCCACGTCGTGAAGGGGACGAAGCGCCGTCCCTCGACTGTAGGAGCCCGAGAGGAACTCCTCCGCCGAATCCAGCCGCTCGCGCAGCACCTGGCGCACCACCCCATGCTGCCGCGTCACGTTGTCGCGTTCAGCGGGTGTCAGCTCCAACTCCTCCAGGAGCCGCTGCATCGCCTGTTCAACGGTCCACATGTTCCACCCCTCGTGCTCGGGACGCTCACGGAGGAAGACGCCAAATCACCCCGAACCCCTCGCCACTGCCTCCATGGCGTCGAGCGCTCGCTGAATCTCCTCCAGCGAGGGCCGACCTCCCGCCCGCTTCGCCAGCATGCTCCCGAGCAACGTGCCCATGGACTCAGGCGCCAGCCCTTGGAGTCGGGACAACGGAGGCGGCTTCGTCACATGCAGGAAGTGCAGGCCGCTGTTCGTCTCCGAGCCGAACGGCGGCTCCCCCACCAGCAGATGAAACCCGAGCGCCCCGAGCGCATACACATCCACCCTTGCATCCACCCCCTTGGGGCTCATCCACTGCTCGGGAGCCATGTACTCCCCCGTCCCCAGCAGGGCATCCCGGGCCGTGGACACCTGGAGCGGCGGAAGTGGCGCGCCCTCTTCGGGGACGAGCCGGGCCAGCCCCAGGTCCGTGAGCCGGAGGTCCAGCGCGCCAGAGTCCTCCCGCGCCACCAGCACATTCGCGGGCTTCACGTCGCGGTGGATGACGCCGTGCTCATGCAGATAGCGGAGCACCTGGGCGAGCTGACGAAGCACCTCGATGCAGTCGCTCAGCACCAGGCGCCCACCTCGTGCGGCCAGAACGGCATGCAGGCTGGTCGGAAGCCACTCCAGGACGAGGAAGGGCGGTCCATCCTCGGGGAGGGCCCCCAGCGCCAGCGCCTTCACCAGATGCGGATGCTGGAGTCGCAGGAGCGTCTGGGCCTCGTTGATGAAGCGCGCCACCAACTCCGGCTGGAGGCTCGCCGACGCGCTCAACATCTTCACCGCCACCTGGGTGTCCTCCTCCGGATGACGCGCCTGATAGACATCGCTCGACCCACCCACCGCGACCCAGCGGAGGATGACGTACTCCCCCACCCGTGTGCCGGGAGCCAGCATCAGGTGGCCTTGGACGGGTCCAGCGCGCGCAGCCTCGGCATCCAGTACAGCATCCCCCGCAGCTCCTCCGCGCAGTCGAGGTGCTCGGCCACGAAAGCCTCCAGGTCCACCGCTTCGCCCGCCTCACGGCGACGCAGGTACTTGGAGAACGCGGCATCCGCGGCGTTGCGCAGGGCGGCGGCTTCGGGTGACAGGGGAGCGTCGGCGTCTGGCGCCTCGGCCATGTCGTCGCGCAGCGTCCGGACGCCACGCCCCATGAGCGACTCCACGGCTTTCGGCGTCTTGCCCATCCGCTCCGCGATGGTGCTCACGGGCAGGCCCTCCAGGTGGAACAGGCGCAAGGCCTCACGCTGGTTCTCGGGGAGCACCCCGAAGGCAGACAGCAGGCGCCTCCACTCCTCCTTGTTCGCGGCCACCTGACTCGGGCTGCGCTCCATCGTACGCGCGTCCCGCGCCTCCTCCGCATCCAGGGGCACCGTGTCGGAAACATCACGCCGCTGCCGCGTGCCGCGCCGGTACGTCTGGATGGCCTCGTTCTTGACGATGGTGCGAAGCCAGCTCCACCACTCCGCCTCGCTCGTCCCCGTGAACCTACCGAGGTGCTGGAAGACCTTCAGCAGGGAGTCCTGGGTGAGGTCCGAGGGACGAGCGCCCACCTTCGCGGCCTGCTCTCGGTGCTGCTTCGCCCACACCCCCATCCTGTCCAGACAGCGACGCAACAGCTCTTCACGTGCTGGCTTCCCGTCCGCGCGAACCTGGACCAACAGCGCCTCGAACGACACCTTCGACAGCGAGGACTCATCCATGTCCATCCTCCATCACGGCACAGCACCCTCGCACTCGGAAACATTGAAGCGCGCGTCTTCAGCGTCCCTGTCCAAGAACCGTCGAACCAGCGCACAGCGCTCCTCGTACAGCGGAGTCGCCCGCGCGGGCTCGCCCCTTTGCTTCACCCATTGCTCGTGCCCGTGCAGGGCTTCCGCGAGCACCAGGGCGAAGCGCTTGTTGGAGGACTCTCCCGCCAGCAACACCCGCGCCTGCTTCTCCAGCGCAACGTAGTCCGCCTCGACGTCCGCCCCGCGATTCAAGTCGAGCGCGAGTCTCACACTCCAGAGACGGACCCAGCTCAACACCCACCCGCGATAATGGTCGCCCGGCTTGCGCTTCACCGCGAGCTCGGCCAGCACCAGCGCCTCGGCCAACCGTGGCTTCGCGTCCTCCTGGCGGCCTGCTCGACGCAGGGCCTCGGCCAGGTAGGCCAACGCATGGACGTGGAGGGTGTCTCCGTAGACAGGGTCTTCCATGGAGAACAAGGGCACGGCCCGCTCGAACAGCGCAATCGCCTCCTTCATCCGTCCCTCCCCGAACTCCAGCTCCGCCAGCTCGGTGAGACTCACCGCCAGGGACCTGTCGTCCACCTCCTGCTGGGACTCGAGGAGCTTGATGGACTCGACAAAGAGAGAGCGCGCTTCGGGCAGTCGACCCGCCGCCATCTCGACCTTGCCCTGCTTCGAGTGATTGAACGCCCACTGCATCGGCAGCCTATCGTCCGCGACGCCGAGCTGCTTCCCCTCCTGAAGCAACACTCTCGCCTCTTGGAGCCGCGCTCCCGTCTCCCGGAGCGTACCATTCAAGAAGTCCACATCCGCGCGGCGATGGGCCATCCCCACGTTGGCCATCAGCACCTCGGGCCGCTGCTTTGCCTCCGAGGGAATCTCGCGCAAGAGCTTGTCGAACTCATTCAACAAAGACCGCCTCGGCTCCAACGTGTTCGGCAGCAAGCTCAGCGGCCAGTCCACGTCCCCCACGAAGGCATCCACCGCGGTGATGAGTCCTCGCAGGCTCTCCACCGCGCGGATCTGCGCCTGCTTCGCGAGCACCGCCGCGACGAGAATCACGAACATCGCCAGCGAAGCCGCGAACACCTGCGCGCGCCGTGTCCACCTGCGCCTCCGCTCCAGTCGCGAGGCCGCCTGGAGGAAGGTCTCCGCGCGCGGGCTCACACCTCGGACCTCACGCCCCGGCGTCGCCACGCCCTCGCGGTAGTGCGTCAGCAGGGTCCCCAGGGGCAACCCCTCCGGAGGACGCTTCGCCTCGTCCCACGTCCGCGCGGCGACCTCCAGGTCCGCGCGAACCTCCAACCGCCGCCGCTCCTCGTCCAGCCAGGTGACGAGCGAGGGCACCCGCTGCAGCAGCGTCTCGTGCACCAGGTCCACGCGCTGCGCTTCGACCTCCGGGCCTCCGGACAGGAGCACCAGCCTGGGGGCCTGCTCCGCGCCTCCCGAAAGCCCGCTCAGCCGCAGCAACACATCCTCGGCCAGCGTGTCGCCCCCGGCCTCCGACAGCACCTCTCGTCTGGAGCGAGGCCGCCGCGTGTCCTGCGCGCCGCGCCCTACCTGCACCAGCGACAGGAGCAACCACTTCGCTCGCTCGCGGCCCTGCTCCCCCAGACTCGCCAGGAGCTGCTCCGCGTGCTGAGACAACGCGCCGCCCACGCCGCCCATCCGGTCAAGGTGCTCGTGCGTCAGCGGTGCCCCACCGCTCATGGTCCACAGTGAGCGCAGCGCATGCCCGAGCAACGGCAGCCCGCCGCCCTCCCCCTTCGCCTCACGTACCATCCTCGCCGCCAGGCCCTCGCTGAGCTTCAGCCCCGCGTGCCGCGCCATCCCATCGACGACCTCCCGCAGGGCCTCTTCATCCATCTGCAGCAGCGGGAGGCGCTCGGCGCCTTGAAGCAGGCGGGACAGCTTCGGGAGCTGCTCCAGCCGGTGCAGGAAGTCGCTGCGCAAGCACGTCAACAACCGCAGCCGCCCCTCCTCCTCCGACAACACGCCGCCCAGCAGGCCATCCAGCACCGTCTGCTCAGCGGCTCCCGCGGTGAAGAGCTCCTCCAGCGGCTCGACCACCAACAACAGCAAGGTCTCCTCGGGGACATGTGCCTGGACGAAGGCCCGAAGCCCGTCGGGCCCCGCGCGCAGGCCTCGCTCCACGTCGTCCACCTCGGCGCCCGGGAACGCCGCCGCGAGCGCCTTCGCCAGGTTCCGCACCGGCTCATGAGAAGGCCGCGCCACGGCGACCATCCAGCGCGGCATCCCCGAGGGGGGCGCCTCACCGAGCCGAGGCAACACCCCCGCGTGGAAGAGCGAGGACTTCCCCACTCCACTCGGGCCCTCCAGCGAGACCCAGCGGCGCCCTCCCGAGCGGGCCTCATCGAGATACCCGAGCACCCTCCCCGTCTCCACCTTGCGTCCGAAGAACAGCTCCGCCTGAGCCTCGCTGAAGGGCGAGAGCCCCGGCACGGGACAGGTGTCCTGCTCGTGCGCCCAGGAGCGGCTCAGCATGTCGCGACACCGGGCCATCGACGGGCGCTCCGCGGGGGACTTCGCGAGCATCGACGCCACGAGCGTGGAGAGCGCTCCCGGAATCGACGGCACGAGCTGCCCCAACAAGGGCGCCGGCTCGTTCACATGCGCGGAGATGACCTCGACCATCTCGTCCGACACGAACGGACGCCGCCCGGAGAGCAGCTCGAACAGCATCACCCCCAGGGAGTAGACGTCCGCGGCCCCATCCACCGAGGAGGCGCTCCGGAGCTGCTCCGGCGCCATGTAGTGGTAGGTCCCGATGAGAGCGTTCTCCTGCGTATGAACCTGGGTCGCGGCGAGCCCGTCATCGCGGAACGGCGGCAGCTTGGCGATGCCGAAGTCCAGCAGCTTGACGCGATACCGCAGGGCGGCGCTCGCGTCGTCACAGAGGAACACGTTCTCTGGCTTCAAGTCCCGGTGAACGATGTCCCGGGCGTGAATCTCCGCCATCACCCGCGCGACCTGGGCGCACAGCGCCAGCGCGGACTCTCGCGGCACCAGCTCCGAGTGCTCCGTCATCCACTTCCGCAACGACGAGCCCTTGAGCAACTCCATGACCAGGAACACCTGGCCCGCCAGCTCCTCGCAATGAAGGGCTCGCACCACGTCAGGCAGGTCGAGCCCCACCAGGGCACGTCCCTCCTGAAGGAAGCGCGCGACCCGCTGCCGCTCTCCAACCACCTCTCGGGACAACAGCTTCAACGCCACACGTTGCCCCGTGTGCTCGTTGACGGCCTCGTAGACCTCCCCCATTCCCCCGCTCCCGAGCAGCTTCAGCAACCGGAACGGGCCAACCTGGGACGACGGTGCGCTGAGCATGGGGATGGGAAAAGACTTACTCCGTCGTGAACACCTGAGAAAGCCTCGCCCGGGCGGGGTCCCTTCCCACCTACTCCTTCACCGCGCCCGCCGTGAGTCCCGACACAATCCTCCGCTGGAACAACACGGTGAGCACCACCAGGGGCAGCGTGGCCACCACGGAGGCCGCGGCAATCTCTCCCCAGGGCTCGCGGTACTCGCTGGCGAACAGGCTGATGGCCACCGGCACCGTGCGCTTCTCCGGCGTCGTCAGGAACGTCAGCGCGAACAGGAACTCGTTCCACGCGAAGATGAAGACCAGGATCGCCGTCGTCGCCAGCCCCGGCGCCGCCAAGGGCAACAACACGCGACGGAACGCCTGGAACGGCGTGCAGCCATCCACCCGCGCCGCGCGATACAGCTCGTCCGGGAGCTGCCGGAAGAAGGACGTCAGCACCCACAGCGTCAGCGGCATCGCGAACGTCGCATAGGGCAACGCCAGTCCCACCAGACTGTCTCGCAGCCCCACCGCGCGCAGGATGAGATACAGCGGGCTCACCGTCGCGATGGGCGGAAACATGCTCACCGCCAGCGCCGCGCTCAACAGCAGGCCCTTGCCTCGGAACTCCAGCTTCGCCAGCGCGAACGCCGCCGCCGAGCCAATCACCAGACAGAACACCGTCGTCAGCGCCGCGACCACCAGCGAGTTCAACACCACCCGCAAGAACGGCCTCCCCCACAGCACGCTCACGTAGCTCTCCAGCGTCAGGTGCGAAGGCCACGGCCTGGTCAGCTCACCATCCGGCCACAGGCTCGTCAGCACCTGCCAGACGAACGGCCCCAGGAAGAACGTGAGGAACGCCACCACCGCCAACGCCGTCCCCATCCCCGCGCGCTGTCTCATCGCGCCTCCTCCTGGCGCCCCAGCAAGCGCAGCCACACCGCCGCCAGCACGACGACACACAGGAACGTCGCCACCGACAGCGTGCTCCCGTACCCGAAGTCTCCCGAGCGCATCAGCGTCTTGTACGCGTAGATGCTCAGCGTCTCCGTCGTGTTCGCGGGGCCGCCCTCCGTCAGCACGTAGATGGCGTCGAACACCCGGAACGCATCCAACGAGCGGAACAGCACCGCCAGCAGCAACGCCGGCTTCAACAGCGGCAAGGTGATGGAGCGGAACGTGCGCCACGGTGACGCCCCGTCCACCCGCGCCGCCTTGTAGAGGTCCTCGGGAATGCCTTGCAGCCCCGCCAGCACCAGCAGCGCCACGAAGGGCGTCGTCTTCCACACGTCCACCAGGATGGCCGCGTGCAACGCGTACCCGGGCGCGCCCAGCCAGTTGATGTCACTGCCCAGGAGCAGGCGATTGATGAGCCCGTAGTCCGGATTGAACATCCACGCCCACAGCCTCGCGCTCACCACCGTGGGAATCGCCCACGGCACCAGCACCGCCGCGCGCAACAACCCTCGCCCCGGGAACGCTCGCTGGAGCAACAACGCCAGCGGCACCGCGAGCAACAGCTCCACCCCCACCGCCACCACCGTGAAGTACGCCGTGTTCCCCAGCGCCGACCAGAACCGCGCGTCCCCGAGCAGGTACGCGTAGTTCCCCAACCCCACGAAGCGCCGCTCCCCGAAGACGAGGATGAAGCGGTGCAGGCTCAGCCACACCGCCGCGAGAATCGGATACAGCGCCACCGCCGCGAGCACCAGCACCGCGGGCGCCACCAGCCAGTACGCCTGTCTGCGCTCCCGCTCCAGCGAGCCCCGCGCACGCGTGCTCGCGCGGTCCTCCACGGGTCCGCGTCCCTCGGAGGTCATCGTGTCGCCTCCGGGGCGCGCTGCCCCTCCACACCCATGAGCACACCGGCCGCTCCCGGGGTTCGCGCGCCAACGCACGGCCCTCGTCCCTGGGAGGCCGCGCCCGATTCCCCCGCGCTCATCGCCCCTCCCCCATCAGGTGGTCCACCTGCTTCTGCGCGCGCCTCAGCGACTCCTCGGGCGAGCGCAGCCCCGCCACCGCCGCGGAGAACTCGCTCTGCAACACATCTGAAATCAGGTTGTAGTACGGCGTCACCGGCCTCGGCTTCGCGCGCTCCGCCATCTCCCGCAGGCCCGCGATGAACGGCGAGCTCTCCTTCAGCCTCGCATCGTCATACACCGCCGCCCGAGGTGGATTGCGCGCGTAGTGCACCGCCAGCACCAGGTTCGCCTCCGGCGACGTCAGGTGCGCGATGAGCTTCGCCGCCAGCTTCCGCCGCTCCGGCGATACATGCGCGTTCACCGCGAGCTGATACCCGCCCAGCGTCCCGAAGCCCGGCTCACCACTCACCGTGGGCAGCGGCGCCATCCCCACCTTGCCTCGGATGGGCGAGCCCTCCTTCTGCGCCTCGCTCCACGCATACGGCCAGTTGCGCATGAACACCGCGCGCCCCTCCTGGAAGATGCGCCGCGCCTCCTCTTCGCCGAAGCCCATCACCGTCTCCGGCGACACCCCGCTCACCAGCAACCCCCGCAGGTACGCGAGCGCCTCGCGCGCCGCCTCCGTCTCCAACAACACGCGCCCGTGCTCCCCCATCGCGTGTCCGCCGTGCCCCCACAGCGCTTCAAAGACATTGCAGCTCAGCCCCTCGTACTGCCGGCCCTGCCACACGAAGCCCTGGATGCCCGGCACCTTCGCCTTCGCGTCCAACGCGAAGCGCTCCAGCTCCGCGTACGTGCGCGGCGCCCGAGGCACCAGGTCCGTGCGGTAGTACAAGACGCCCACGTCCAGGTACCAGGGCACCGCGTACGTCCGCCCCTCCACGACGACGGCCTCCACCGGCCCCGGCAGGAACTCCTCGCGCAGCCGCTCCGGCGGGAACTCCGCCGACAGGTCCGCTATCCACCCCGCGCGCGCGAACTCCGGCACCCACACCACGTCCGCCACCAGCACGTCGAAGTCCTTCGCCCCACCCTCCAACGACGTGAGGAAGAACTGGTGCGCCAAATCAGACGAGTTCGGCAGCGCCTCGGTGACGAGCGTCACCCCAGGGTGGGCCTTCTCGAAGCCCGCCAGGAGCTCCCGGAAGGGCTCCGGCGGCCCCCACAGCGGCTGATACTTCAACACCAGCCGCGTGGCCTCCGCCCCGTCACGCCCCTCCTCCGAGCCGCCCCGCCGGCACCCCGCCGACAGCACCGAGACACCCAGCACGAGCACGACGAAGAACGAGCGGACCATGGGTCCCGGCAGTCTCCAATCCTCCTCCCCACCGTCAACCCGCTCGCCTGCCCACGGTTCTCACCCCAACACCCTGTTTCCACTCGCGGACAGGCCACACCGGGCAATTCGGGTCCATTTGGAGAAAAACGCCCCTCTGGAACTCCAGGGACCAAACCCAGGACGTCCGTTTGCCTTCTGCCCGGGAACGGGCGTTATCCTTCCGACAGAGCAGCAGCGGTACCTCTGGGTGGGGGATGCAATGGCGGAGAAGGCTCGGGAGTGGAAGTACGGCGCGCATCGGGTTCGCATCGACGGGCCGGACATCGCGGTGGCGACCTTCGACGGTCCCATCACCATGGACGACGTGAAGCGCACCTCCGAAATCTACAAGGAGGTCTACGAGCTCCTCGGCCCCTACTACATCCTCGCGGAGATTGGCCGCTCCCAGATTGAGGCCGCCGGCCGCCGCTACCTCTCCGAGAACAACCGCTCCGAGTGGTTCAAGGGCTGCGTCTACGTCGGCGCCGACATCGTCCAGCAGACCTTCGGCAAGGCCATCTCCCTCGCCATGCTCTTCACCGGCAAGTCCAGCTTCGAGACCACCTTCGTCAAGACGATGGCCGAGGCCCAGACCTGGGTCCAACAGAACCGCGCCCGCTCCCAACGCAAGGCCGGCTGAGTCTCTCCACTGTCTCCTTCCAGACCCGGGCCCCTCTAAAAGTCCTGGTTTGGAAGGTAAGACTGGATTCTCGCTCCCGGTTGCCCTGGGCGGTATGCTTGCGCCGTCAGCCCAAGGGAGCGCCCATGCAGCAACAGGAATGGAAGTTCGGTGCCCACCAGATTCGCCAGGAGGCCCCGGACCTGGTCGTCGCCGTGTTCAGCGGCATGCTGAATCTGGAGGACATGAAGCGGGCCGTTGAAATCTACGGCGAGGTCGCCAAGAGCGGCGGCTATTACATGATTGCCGATATCGGCAACTCGCAGCTCCAGGCGGAAGCGCGCCGGTACCTCTCCGACAACAGCAAGGCGGAGTGGTTCAAGGGCTGCGTCTACGTCGGCGCGGACATGGTCCAGCAGACCTTCGGCAAGGTCATCTCGCTGGGCATGTTCCTGACGGGCAAGTCGGAGTTCAAGACGGAGTTCGTCAAGACGATGGCCGAGGCCCACGCCTGGGTGGAGCAGCAGCGCCGCGCCAACGTCCGCAAGAGCGGCTGAGCGTCGTCCCGCCCGCCGTCGCCGTCCGCCTCAACCGTCGCGGTGGCCCCGTCCGGGGCCCCGCCGCTTCCCCTGCCTGTAACCGGGTTGAGCGCTTCCAACGCGCTCCCCACACCCCGGGTCTCCGCCCGGATTTCCCACAGTCCGAGTCGATGCGACTTTCCCGTCGACCGCCAACTGTCCGGAATCAGGCCTCTTCCGCCACTACTGAACCCTCCGGGTGACGCAGAAGGCCAGTTTCACTGAAAAAATCTCACCCCACTGGCAAGATAACTGGAAATTGGTGTATAGGCGGTCATTCTGGAGCCCCCATCGCGCCCTGTTTTCCCAGTCGGGCTCTGGAACCGGCTGTGCCCCATGCCTCAACCAACCCTTGTCCGAGCAGTGAGCTGGGGGGGCCCGCGCTCGAACTGCCGAGTGACTCCATGCCCGTAACGGTTCAGAAGCAGGAAGAGACCGGTGTTCCAGCCCATGCCCCCGCGGCGCCTCGCTGCCCTCACCTGGGAGCGCAGTACAACCCCTTCGCGGGGCCCCACGTCGACAACCCCCACCCCTTCTTCGAGAAGCTGCGCAAGGAGGAGCCGGTCAGCTTCAACCCGATGCTGAACATGTGGCTGGTGAGCCGCAACGACGACATCCTCCAGGTGCTCAAGGACACGACGCGCTTCTCCAACCGGGACATGCTGTTCAGCGGGACGACGCTGACGGACGAGGCGAAGGCCATCCTGGAGCAGGGCTTTCCGCTGGCCCACGTGCTGCTGGGCATGGACCCGCCGGACCACACCCGGCTGCGCCGGCTGATGAACCGCGGCTTCACCGCGCAGCGCATCGCCGGCATGGCGCCCTTCATCGAGAAGCTGGCGCGCGAGATGGTGGGCAGCTTCGCCCAGGACGGCCACGCGGACCTGGTGGAGCAGCTGGCGTACCCGCTGCCCGCCCACGTCATCCTCGGCGTCATGGGCGTGCCGCAGGAGGACGTCTGGAAGATAAAGCGCTGGAGCGCGGACTGGCAGCAGCTCACCTTCGAGCACGTGCCGCCGGAGAAGCAGCCGGAGCTGGCCCGGGGCGTGATTGAGTTCCAGAAGTACTGCGTCCA
>NZ_JBLZWL010000009.1:0-227500 GCF_049194865.1 Corallococcus terminator
GTAGCGACCCACGGGGTCGAAGTTCTCGAGGCTGAGCCCGAGCGGATCGAGCATTCTGTGGCAGCCCGCGCAGGACGGATTGCGCCGGTGTGCCTCCAGTCGCTCACGGACGGTTCTGGGCGACTGGCCCTCCTCCGGTGGGAGCTCCGTGACGACTCCGGGCGGAGGCGTCATGTCGGTGCAGAAGAGCGACGTGAAGACGCCCTTGGCGCGAGCGGTGGGCGAGGTGCGATCACTGTGTGAGCTGAGCGCCAGATAGGCCGGCAGCGTCAGGAAGCCGCGACGCTGAAAGGTCGTCGGGTCGGCGGTGAGCAGCGGCCGAATCGCCGGGTTCACCGGGTGCGGGGCCAGGAACAATTCCTTCCAGGGCGTCGTCCCAGTCACGAAGCCCGACAAGAACTCGTGGGCTTGTGCTTCGACTCCCTTGGCCACCTCCGGCGTCCATTGGGGGAAGCGGCTGGTGTCGACGTTGTGGCTCGACAGACGCACGGTGCCGAGCCACTGGCCGAGGAATTGGGAGACGAAGCGCTGACCTCGAGGGTCCTCGAGCATCTTGTCCGTCATGGCGATCAGGGCCGCGTCATCATCGAGCTTGCCGCTCTCGGCGATGGCCAGCAGCTCCTCGTCGGGCATGGAGCCCCAGAGCAGGTAGGAGAGTCGGCTCGCCAGCGCCGCGGACTCGAGCGCGTTCTTCCGGGGTCCGGGACGCTCGATGCGAAGGAAGAACGACGGACTGCTGAGCATCACCCGGAGCACGTGTCCGACCGCGTCCACGTGGCCCAGCTCCAGGGACTGCCGGGCCTTCTTGTAGGTCGCCAGGTACGCGCCCACCTCTTCGTCATCGAGGGAGCGGCGAAACGCGCGGCGACCCAGCGTCGTCACGAGGGACTTCGGGCAGTCATCATCCGTGTCACTCGTGGGAGTGCAGGTGACCAGTCGCGCGGTGAGCTCGGGCGACTCGAAGGCCTTGCCCACCACGTCGCGGGCGGCGTTGAAGACGGCTTCGCTTTGAACCTGCGACAGGGAGGCGAGCACGCCCACGTTCGCGTCGAACTCGGACGATGAGGCCGCCGGGAAGTAGTCGGCCGGACGAACCGTGACTCCGAGCAGGTCCTGCACGGTCGCGTTGTATTCCGACGCTGTCAGCAGATGCGCCGGCAGCGACTCGCCCTCCCCTCGGTGCGAGTCCGACAGAGAAAGAGTGGATGAACCCTCACATGCGGAGAGTCCGAGAAGGAGAAGACAGACTCCAGCACGTTTGGAGGCTAAGGCGAGACGCATGGTCGCTCCTTGCGGAGACGCAGAAGGATCAAACGAAGCTGCGGTGGAGTTGCGCGGGGGGACGGCCTCTGCATCGCCGCCGTAGAGACTTGTGCGGCGGAATTCGGCTCAACGAATTCGACGAGGCGCGGTGTTTTGTTCGAGGCGTGGAGGCAGGTGGCGCCTGGTGTAGGGGAAGGAAGCACTTGCCTCCGCCCTTCGTTTTCTCGACGTTGGCGTGAGCCGTTTTGGGCGGTAGTGTCTCTAGAGGGGCATGTCCGTACCCGGGCGACTCATTTCATTGCACCAGGACGCCACCGAGCTGGAGGTCGATCCATCCGACCTCACCGCAGTGGTCCGGGCGTACCGTCCCTATGTCGCGGGGGTGGTGAAGCGGATGTTGGGGCGTGACGACGAGGTCGACGACATCGTGCAGGACACCTTCGTGCGTGCCCTCGATGGTCTCAAGCGGCTCGAAAACCCCCTGAGGGTCAAGCCCTACCTGGCGTCGACCGCGGTGCGGCTGACGTTGAGGCGGCTGCGAAGGCGGCGGTTGCAGCGCGTCTTCGGCCTCTGGGAGCGTTGGCACCCCACGCTGCTCTCCACGCCCCGCGCCAACGGCGAGCACCGGGCGATTCTGAGCGACGTCTACCGGGTGCTCGACAGCAGGTCGGCGGACGAGCAGGTGGCGTGGAGCCTGCGCTACCTCGAAGGTGAGCGGCTCGAGCACGTCGCCGAGCTGTTGGGGTGCTCGGTCTCGACGGCCAAGCGACGCATCGCCGCGGTGGACGCGGCGATGGAGGAGGCGCACCGTGACTGAACGGCACCAGCGTTGGGCTGAGGCGGCGCGCTCGCTCGAACCTCAATACTCGACCCACGAGGCGACCCTGTTCGAAGCCGAGGTGCGTCGGCGCTATCGCCAACGGGAGGTGCGCCGACGGGTGGTGCTGTCCGGGCTCGGCGTCGCGGCGCTCCTGCTGGTCGGGCTCCTCGTCCCGTCGAAGACGCGCGGGCCCGGCGTTCCCGAGGTCGTGATTGGTGAAGACGCGCGAGTGGTGATGCCCATCGGCGCGCCGGTGCGCACCCTTCGCTCGGAGCAGGGGCTCTTGTGGCTCGACCTCGAGCGGGGCTCCATGCGCTTCAGTGTCGCGCCTCAGCATGGGCGGCTGGTGCGGGTGTCGGCGGGTGAGGTGGAGGTCGAGGTGGTCGGCACCGCGTTTTCAGTCACCCGGGGTGACCACCAGGTGAGCGTGGTCGTCACCGAGGGCCGTGTCCGGGTGCGCGCCGGAGCTCGGGAGACGCTGCTGGCGGCGGGCGAGCAAGGCACCTTCCGCGTCGAGGCACTCGTCCCTGAAGTCGTCGACGCGCCCACCGCGCCCGACGAGGGGACGACCGAGGAGCGCGAGGACGGGGGTGTGCCCGCGATATCCGGGGCGCCGAGCGTGGCGCCCGCACCGCTCCCCCCGGCCAGGAAGAGCGTGCGTCGTCCCGCCACCTGGCGAGCACACGCCGAGCAGGGTGATTTCCAGACGGCATGGTCGGCGTTGCAGCGCGAGGGCGCTCCCGATGACGAGCCCGGCGATCTGCTGCGCGCCGCCGACGTGGCGCGCCTCAGTGGACACCCCGAGGCTTCGCTCGCCCCGCTGCGCCGGGTGCTGTCGCGCTTTCGCGGTGACCCGCGCGCGTCGCTCGCCGCCTTTACCCTCGGTCGGGTGCTGCTTGACGACCTGGGCAACCCGCGAGACGCGGCCGAGGCGTTTCTCGAGGCGCACGCGCTGGCTCCGAAGGGCCCGCTCGCTCCCGACGCGCTCTCCCGTGCCGTCGAGGCCCAGGCCCAGGCGGGAGACGTCGCGGCCGCGCGCGGTACCGCAGAGCGCTTCGTCGACGAGTTTCCGCAGTCGCGGCGGGTCGACGCCGTGAGAAAGTGGGGGAGGCTCGGAGCACCGTGATGTCCCTTCTTCCGTCCGGGTACCCCGGCGCTGTGCAGGTGGCCCTGGCGTGATGGTCGCAGTGGTGTGGTGGGTTGCCGCCGTCTCGATGTCTGGCTCGGGGAGCGTGGCGATGAGTGCCACCGATTGCCCACCCGGCGTCGAACCGGAGCTGCGCCGGCTGCTGGCGATTGAGCTCAAGGTGCCCGTCGACGCGGCGTCCAGCGAGGGTGACACGCGCGTGACGGTCGACTGCACGGCGCCGCGCTACAAGGTGGCGCTCGAGGTGTTGAACCGGGAGCCCGAGCAGTTCGAGGTCGACATCTCCGGTGTCAGCGCGTTGGCCGTTCCTCGGACGGTCGCGTTGTTGGTGGCCGAAGCCGCGGCGCGGCTGTGGTCTTCGCCCCCCGCCGAACCGCCCCTCCCGCCAGTCGAGATCCCGCCTCCTCCCGAGGCCCTGCCTCCTCTCGAGGCCCCGCCTGTCCCCCTGGCTCCGCCCACCCTCCAGGTCCCGCCCGCTCCCATGGCCGAGCCGGGCAGGGGGCAGCTTGGCCTGTTTGGCGTGGGCCGCTTGGGAGAGGTGGTGTTGTTGGGTGGAGGCCTCTCGGCCGACGTGCGGCTTGGGAGCTGGGTGGGCCTGCGTCTCGACGTGGCGGCGCTGCGGGGAGAGGCACAGCGGGCCTCGGGCCTGGTGTTGGCGACGCTGGTCGATGGGGGCTTCACCTTCGACCTGCGGGCCGAGCGAGCGGGGTGGATGGTTCGGGGCGGCGTCGGGCTGCGCGGCGGACTCGGGGTGCTCGAGGGACTGCCGGAGGAGGGGCATGTGGGGGCTGTCACGCGGGGCGTGCTCTGGGGACCACAGGCGGGAGTGAGCGGCGAGTGGCGACCGTGGAGCTGGCTTGCGCTCGGGCTGGGTGTGGATGGAGGCATCTGGGCTCCGCGCCTCGATGGCACCGTGGTGGACGAGTCGCCTGTTCGCGTCGGCGGCGCCTTCGGTGCGCTCTGGTTCTCGGGCGGCGTGCGCGGCTGGTAGACTGGCGAAACCGATGCGCGGACGGTCGCCCGAGATGCTGGTGCTGTTGCTGATGCTGGCGGGATGCGAGCCGTTCACGTTCGGTGGCAGTGCTGGGGTGGTGCTCGGTCCTGGTCCCCGGCTGTGCCGGGAGAAGTCGCTCCCCCGAGTGACTCCGCTGTTCGCCGAAGGCCCCGCTGAGACGGGCCCCATCATCCGTCGTCGGGAGGACGGCGTGCTCGTCACCGAGGCCGCCGGGCGGGTGCGCGGCCGTCATGAGCGCGAGGAGCGCTTCGCCACCTTCGACACGCGCTCGTTCGAGAACCGGAGCTACCGGCTCGTGGTCGAAGACGCGGTCTTGGCCGGCCGTTCCGAAATCAAGCTCACGTACTACCCCCTCGTCGACGTCTCGCTGCACGGCCCAGGCACCAACTTCCGCAGCTGGAAGATGTACGGCGTCGAGGGAAACCAGAACGGGGGCTATACCTTTCACGTCAATCAGCAGATGCGCGAGGTGTCGCCGCGCCAGCTCGAGCAGACGGTGACCGACAACGCCCGCGAAGGCCGGCCGCTTCGCGTGGGTGACATCCTCGACTTCGAGCTCGGCATCTACCTTGCCGGTGCCGATCCCATGGACCCCGCCCCCATTGCTGGCGGGTCGGCCTACTTCTCCGACACCTTCCGCTACCAGGTCGGCCTCGGCGGGCTCACGCCCGAGAACTTCGACTCCACGGGCATGTTGGGGCCCTCTGTCGAAGCCCGCCTCGGCGCGGGCACCACCGTGCCCTTCGTCGCCCTCGACGATGGCACTCCGGTCGCGCCGAAGTACGCGCTCTCCCAGTTGGCGCTCAACATCCAGTGGCCACATCCGCAGGGGTTTCTCGAGGGGCGCCGGCTCTTCCACACCGACTTCGGCACGGGCGCCCACGCGGAGGCGGGCAACCCGCCCCTCCTGTTGCAGGGCGTTCTGGGGCCGCTGTTCAACGCCAGCAGTTGCATCGCCTGCCATGCCTTCAACGGCCGCGGCGTGTTGCCGCCGGTGGGAGGGCCGGTGCGGTCGCTGGTGCTCAGGCTGACCGGCGAGCCGGACTTCGGCGACCAGCTTCAGCCCCAAGAAGCCCCTGTCCTGCTTTCTCGCATCGAGTCGCAGCCGGTGACGCTCGGCGATGGCGAGGTGGTGATGCTGCACCGGCCGGTGTTCGATGCCGGCCGGCCGCTGCGCTCGTCGGCGCGGCTGGCACCGGCGTTGATTGGCCTGGGGCTGCTCGAGGCGGTCGACGAAGCGACCCTCCTGGAGGCCGCCGACGAGAACGACTGCGACGGGGACGGCATCTCGGGCCGGCCCGCGCTGAGCCGTGGCTCTCCGGGTGAAGAACCGCGGCTCGGCCGCTTTGGTTGGAAGGCTGAGCACCCGTCGGTCTCCGCGCAGGTCGATGCCGAGCTCCAGGCCCACCTCGGAGTCGGTGTGACGGCAAGCACGCCCGGCGGCGAAGACCGCGCTCGCCTCGTCACCTATCTGCGGCTGCTCGGAGTCCTTCCTCAGCGGGTGACGTCGCCGGTGCGAGTCCGTCGCGGCGCCGAGGTGTTCGCCGCGGTGGGGTGTGGCGCCTGTCACCTGCGCGAGCTGACGACGGGGGGGCGCCACCCGTTCGAGGAGCTCCGCGCGCAGACGGTGCGCCCCTACACCGACCTGTTGCTTCACGACATGGGCGCGGGGCTGGCGGACGACTCCGGCCTACCCGAGGCGAGTGAATGGCGCACGGCTCCCCTGTGGGGTCTGGGCTTCACGGGGCAGGTGTCTGGCGCCGTCAACCTGCTGCACGATGGGCGGGCCGGCTCGGTGCTCGAGGCGGTGCTGTGGCACGGCGGAGAAGCGCAGGCGGCGCGGGACGCGGTGGTGGCGCTGCCGACAGAAGACCGCCTGGCGCTGCTCGCCTTCCTTGGCAGTCTTTGACGGGGAGGTCGCTCAACTCCCGAGTGAGCGCATCAGGGCCGCGAGCGCGTGGTTTCCGGGAGAGGCGCCGCGCTCCAAGCCGTTGATGACGCCCTGCCGGTCCTCTGGGCCCTTGTTCTGGCTGAGCTTGAACACGCCCTCGATGCGCGTGACGAGAAGCTCGAACGCCACGATGCCGGGCAGGAGCCGGTGGACGTAGTCCTCGGAGTCCTCGAGCTGCCAGGGCGCGGGATTGCCGGACTCGAAGTGGGCCGCGGTGTCGCGGAGGATGCGCAGCAGCGCGTCCGGCTCGTGGATGACTCGCGGGTGGCCATGGGCATGCACGGTGGCGTAGTTCCACGTGGGCACCTGCGGCGCGGTCACGTACCAGGTGGGGGACACATATCCGTGGGGCCCCTGGAAGATGACAAGCGCTTCACGCTCCTCCGTGAAGCCGCGCCACTGCGGATTGAGCCGGGCCATGTGCGCGAGGAGGCGGAGGTGGCCCTGCTCCGTGCGTTCGATGAGGAAGGGGAGGTGCGTGGCGACGACGGAGCGCCCGTCTCCGCCTGCCGTCACCAGCGTGGCGAAGGAGTGCTGCTTCATGAACCCGAGGAGGCGCTCCGGGTCCTGCTCTTCGAAGTCGTGGGGGATGTACATGGAGTCACCTGGCTGTCGGCGGATGGGAGCGGCTCGTGAAGACGGTGACCTCGACCGACAGGCCCGCATACAGAGGCAGCCCGGGGGGCAGGTCAGCCCATGAGATGCGGACCGGCACCCGCTGGACGATCTTCACGAAGTTGCCCGAAGCATTGTCCTGGGGGAGCAGGGAGAAGCGGGCGCCCGTGCCGCCCGCGATGCTCTCCACGACGCCCTTCAGCCCGACGCCCGGGTACGCGTCCACCGAGACCTCCACCTGCTGCCCGGGGCGCATGTCTCCCACCTGGGTCTCCTTGAAGTTGGCGACGACATGCGTCTTTCGCGATACGAGCTTCGCGACCGGCTGTCCCGAGGACAGCAACTGGCCGCTGTTCACGGACAGCTTGGACACCTGGCCGCTCATGGGCGCGCGAATCTGGGTGTACTCCAGCAGCAGCCGGGCCTCTGCCAGCGTGGCCTCGGCGCCCCGCGTGCGCGCGCGTGCGAGCGCGGCGTCGGCGCGCGCCACCGCGATCTTCGCATCCACCGGCGCGCTCTGGTCGAGCTGGCCCCGGGCCTCGGCCACCTTGCTCAGCGCCGTCTGCTGAGCCTGTTCGACCGAGGTGAGCTGGGCTTGCGCACCGGCCAGCGCCGCCAGGGAACTTTCGCTGGCGGCCTCGGCGGTTTCGAAGGCCGCCAGGGTGAGGACGCCACTGGCGAGCAGGACGCGCGCGCGCTCGAACTCCTGCTTCATGCGGTGCGCCTCCGCATCCGCCCGCCGGAGGGCCGCACGGGCGACGAGGATCTGCGCTTCGGCGGTGTTTGTCGCCGCCAGGTTGGCGGCGAGTACGGCCCGCGCGGTGGAGTGGCCTCCCCGCGCCCCTGCCTCCCCTACGATTGCGCGCGCCTCGGCCGCGGCCTCCTGGGCCCGTGCCGCATCCAGTTCCGCCTCCGCCTGCTTGACGCGAATCTCGAACTCGCGGGCGTCGAATTGGAGGAGGAGCTCTCCTTCCCGCACGAAGGCATTGTCCGCCACATGCACCCTCGACACCCGGCCATTGAGGCGGGAGCTGAGCGGCACGACATCCGCTTCCACCTGGGCGTTGTCCGTCGTCTCCTGGTGGCGTGTCAGCAGCGCATGCCAGCCCGTGGCGAGGATCACCGCCGCCGCGAAGGCGCCGAGCATGAGCGTATCCCGCCATCCCCTGCTGATGGGCGGCGCCGAATCCGTCCCTGGCGCGTCCTCGTGCTTGAGCCCGTGAAGTCTCGCGCTCATGGCCTCACTCCTCCCTCAGGTGCAGCGGTGCCGGCTGCGCGCGGCCTGGGGGGGCGCGGAGCAGGAGCAACAGCGGCACCGTGACCACGAACAGCAGGGCGGACAGCAGGAAGAGCTGGTCAAAGGCGATGACCATCGCCTGGCGCAGGGTGGTGTGTTCGAGCAGGTGTCGGCTCGCTTCCTGGGCGGTGCTGGCTTCGAGGCCACTCCCCATGAGCCCGCTCTGGAGCTGGGCAAGCCGCTCCAACACCTCCGTCCGCTCGACATTGAGGCTCATGAGAATCGCTTGCCGGGCTTGTTCCGCGAACCGGGGCAGCAGGAGCGCGAAGCCAGCGAGCGCGAGCGAGCTGCCGACATGGCGCATCATCAGATTGACTCCGGCGGCGTCCGCCATCCGCTGTTGCGGCACGTGGGTGAAGATGACGGTGTTCAGCGGAACGAAGACGAGGCTGGCGCCCAGTCCCTGGAGTCCGAGCGGCAGGAGGATGTTGTTCGTGCCGGTGTCGAGCGACACGCCGCTGACCGCGTAGACCCCGAGTCCGTTGATGAGCAGGCCCACCACCACGAGCCCCCGGGTCGACAGCCGGCCATAGAAGCGCCCGACGATGGGCATCATGACCATCATCACCAGCGTGCGAGGGATGAGCGCGCTTCCCGCCTGCGTGGCCGTGAAGCCGAGCACCTCCTGCATGAAGATGGGAAGCAGGAACATGTTCGCGGTGACGACGGAGTACACAATCACGCCGATCAGGGCACCCGAGCAGAACACCGGCTCCTGGAAGACGCGGAGGTCCACGATGGGCACGCGCGCGTGAAGCTCGCGCAAGACGAAGGCCACCAGACACAGGAGCGCCGCCCCCGACAGGAGGGAGATCCGGCCGGAGTCGAACCAGTCATGACGCTGTCCCTCTTCCAGCACGTACTGGAGCAGCGCCAGGCCCAGGGTCAGCAAGGCGAGACCACCCCAGTCCAGCTGACCCGGCCGGAGCGCCGGCTCCGCCTGGCGAGGGAGCCGCGCCTCTTCCGGCTCGTCGACGAAGTACCACACCATGATGAACCCCATCACCCCGATGGGAAGGTTGATGAAGAAGATCCACGACCAGGCGAAATGGTCGACGAGGTAGCCGCCGAGCACCGGGCCAATGGTGGGACCCGCGACGATGACCGTGGTGAAGAGGGCCATGGCCATGCCCTGCTCATGTGCCGGGAAGGTCCTCCGGAGGATGGCCAGCTCCGTGGGGGTGAGCGCTCCTGCCCCAATGCCTTGCAGTGCGCGGAAGAAGACGAGCGAGGGAAGGCTCCAGCTCAGCCCGCAGAGCCCCGAGCTGACGATGAAGAGCGCCAGGGAGGCAAGGTAGGCGCGCTTCTGGCCGAAGAGGCGGCCAATGAAGCCCGTGAGCGGAAGGACCACCGCGGTGGCGACGATGAAGCTCGTGCTGGCCCAGGTGCTCTCCTGCACGGTCGCGCCCAGGGCGCCGCGTATCTGCGGGAGCGCCACCGTGATGATGGACGCATCCAGCGCACCCATGAGCGTTCCCGCGGACACAGCGACTGTGACCAGCCATTTGTTGGCGGGCGGGCGGACTGCATTGATGGACATGAGCTTCCCGTCTCCACGTCGAGCGCCTACCGCTCATCCATGATGCGGCGGAGCTTGCCCGTCCGCGGATTGACGGCGAGCTGGGCGGGAGCAACCCAGTCGATGCGGGTCGGGTGTATCTGTCCCGAGGCCGTCCATGCCTGGAGCATCGGCCGCTGGGCGTGCAGCGCGGTGAGGAGTGTCTGGGTTGCGGACTCTGGCAGGGCGGCCGGGTCCTGGACCGCCACTACCAGCGAGAGCCGGTCCTTTCGCTGTTCATGCACAACCCGGAGCTGGTAGTTCACAATCCCAAGCGGCTTCTGGAAGGGTGCCAGAATCGGCCTGACATCATCGTAGTAGAGGGTGATGGACCCCACGCGCGCGCCTTCCTCGGCCCTGCCGAGGAGACGGAACTTCCTGTCGGGGCCCGCTTCCCGAGGGTCCACCCATTCGGCCCTGTCACCGGACGGGTAGCGGATGATGGGCATCAGCGCGCGGATCAGATTCGTCACGACGAGCCGGCCGGCGCAGCCGGTGCCGGTGATGGGCTCGCCGCTCTTCTCGTCGAGGATCTCCACGATGCTCTCGGCGCCGAACGCACGGTGCTCGTCGGGATGGCAGGACTCATCCGAGTACCCGATGAAACCGGCGTCCACGCTCGCGCAGCCGATGGATTGCACCTGGATGCCCGGGAAGATCTCCTCGAGGCGGGCACGTTGGTCCGGGTAGAAGGACTCACCGCCGAAGAGCACCTTCGTCAGCCGCGGCCTGCCGGATTTCTCCAGGTGGCAGGCAACATGCTCCGCGAAGGCCATGATGGTCGTGGGGCCTCCGGCGAGGGTTTCGATGTCGAAGTCGAGGACGGTCTTCACCATGGAGTCGAGCGAGGCGGCGCCTCCGATGGGGAACTGCAGGACGGGTACCGGTGAGAGCTCCAGGCACCGATGGATGAAGAGGAAGGAGGCGTAGAGCTCGCCCACGTAGAAGAGATTTCCAATGCGCTCGCCCGGACGCAATCCGCTGGCGGCCATTCCCCTGCCAAAGGCCCGGCAGAAGTCATCCCACTCGTCGCGCAGGTAGAAGGAGAACTTGGGGTTCCCCGTGGTGCCGCCGCTCTTGTAGACGACACCATTGTGGGTAGGCCCTGTCAGGAGCCGGCTCTCGCGAGCCGAGTTGGCTTCCCAGAAGTCCTGTTGTGGGACCACCGGAAATGCCTCCAGGCGTGTCTCATCCTCGGGCAGGGTGGAGTAGAGCTTCCGGTAGAAGGCCGAGTTCTGGCGGACGAAGCGGAGCAGTTGTTCCAGTCGATGGACAGGCATCTCAAGCGGCTCCCAGCAGGTGGAACGACGCGAAGGCTCCATCATCTGGCTGGGATGGCTCTATCCGGAAGTTGCCATCAGGGTTTCGGCGCCGCACGCCTCGGCAAGAACTGGATAGAGCCAGCCAGACGCCGCATGTCAAGTGTCCACCCCTGGCAGGGCCCATGGCCCGCCTGTCATTGCACACCAGGGGAGAAAGCCGACAATGGCGAACTATGCGCCAGGAGTTGAAGACTACAAGCGAGCGTGTCAGCGCGCGTGTGAGGGCGTCGACTCCGCAGAGTTCTACAAGTATCGCTTCTCGCAGCAGCGCCAGTGGTACCTCAACCTCTTCCGGGCGTTTCCGATACCCAGACCCGCCAACATCGTCGTCCGCGATGACGCCGTGGTCACACCCACGCACGAGATTCCGCTGCGGATCTACAGGTCCAGGACCGCGGGAGCCCATGAGCCCTGCATCCTGTACGCCCATGGCGGGGGCTTCGTGAACGGTGCGCTCGAGGCGTCCGACAGCATCGCGGCGGACCTGGCTGACCGGCTGGGGCTGACGGTCATCACCCTGCACTACAGGCTGGCGCCGGAGTTCCGCCATCCCGCCGCGCTTGAAGACTGCTACCAGGCCCTGGTGGCTGTCGCGGAGCAGGCCGCGTCCCATGGAATCGACCCGGCGAGGATTGTCTTCGCGGGCGAGAGCTGCGGGGGCAGTTTCGCGGCGGGGGTCTCGATGCTCTCGCGTGACAGGGGAGGCCCCCGCTTGTTCGGTCAGGTGCCCATCAACCCTGTCTTCAATCTCCACCGCTGGGCGCGTCGCGAGGTGGAGGATTGCTCGGAGGAGTTCCAGGTCGAGATGCACCACTACACGAGCAACTACCTGGGCTCCAACATGGAGCTGCTACCAGAGTATGCCTCGCCGCTCCTGGCGAAGGACCTGTCGGGGCTTCCGCCGGCCTTCATCTGGGCGGTGGAGTCGGATCCCCTCAGCAAGGAGGCGAAGGCCTACGCGGAGCGCCTGCGGGCCGCGGGCGTACCCGCCGAGTGCCATATCCACGAAGGGGTGGTCCATGGCTGCTTGAGGGCCCGAGGGCACTACACCTTTGCCTCCGAGGCCTTCGATACCCTGTGCGAAGGCTTCAGGGCGCTGCTCGGCCGCCAGGGCTCCTGATTCCTGGCGCGAGGCCAGGAGGGGCTGGCGCGGCTCGGTGCCGCGCCAGCCGCCAATTCAAGACGCGGTGGTGTGGTGCTCGCTGGCGGGTGGCTCGGCCGGAGTGCCAGCGCACCGCGCCAGCAGGACGCGTTGTTGGGCGCGGACGGGTACCTCCTCGGAGCCGGGGAGGACCACCACGGCGCTGTCCCGCCTGACAATCAGGGGCAGCGCGTTTCGGTGCAGGTGGCGGAGGGGAATCCGCTGGCAGTGCCAGGGGCAGTGGATGGCTTCGGCCGCCGCGTCCAGCCGCCCCAGGTGGAGGGGGCCTCCGCGATGCGGACACTCATCCCGGACCAGGAGGGGCGCCCGTCCGTCCTGCGACAGCAGGAAGTAGCGGTTTCCATCCGCCTCCAGGTAGTTCACGGAGCGCGGGTCGAAGCCGAAGACAGGCATTTCTTGTGATCTCCAATCGAGTGGATGGTGTAGGTGCATTGCGCGGAGTCGATGATGGCTCCGTGCAGGCGGTTGCGCCGGATGACGATGCCCTCGCCCTGGTTCAGCACGGTGTGGCGCTCATGTCCCGTGACGAAGTGCATCACCCCCGAGTCGATGTGACACAGCTCGTCCCCATCGTGGACGTGCGTCACGGAGAGTTCGCCTCGCGGCTCGATGAACTGCTGCCGGGACGGCTGGATTTCACCCCTCAGAATCTTCGCGTGGATGGCCGGATGCAGCGACTTGAGCAAGGGGCCGTCGTCCGACCAGCTCACCTGGTCGCAGAAGTCCTGCTCCGCGAGCTGTCCGAGCAGCGTCGCCTCCTCGAAGCCGCGGAGGATTTCAGGGATGATGCCTTCCCCATGCGCGGCCACCGCCGGCGCGATGAGCTTGTCGAAGACCATGCGGCTGTGGTGCTGGTCGATATGCACATGCTCGGTGAAGTACCTGACGTCGACCTCCTTGCCGAAGACCGCGCGCATCATCTCGGCCATCTGGGCACAGGACTGGATGAAGGCCGTCTCCGCCTGGAAGATGGCTCCGAGGTAACGGAAGAACTTCGAATGGTCCCGGCAGAGCCAGTTGTAGTAATTGTTCACGAGCAGCGAGGACGTCAGATAGAACTGCCAGTAGGCATGCGGCGTCTGAGCAAGCGCGCCCGCCGACAGCACGTCGCGGAACAAGGTGCTGTGCTTCGTCTCGTGTACGCCATAGCCATACTCGTCAATCATGATCTTGAAGAGGTCTGATTGGAGCGCGCCATAGTGTCCGAGGACGTTCCTGCCCATGGCGGACGCCTCGAGCAGGAAATCTCCCGCGAGCTGGATGAGGAAGGTGCGCGCCGCGTGCTCGCGGTTCGACGACGCCAGGATGGCCTCCATCGCCTTGTTCGAACTCGAGCCGCGAACCGAGTCGGCGAAGTCCTGGAAGTACGCCTTGAGGGACGCGGCGGTCCAACGACCGGTGACGGAGACTTCCTTGTCGAGGAACCCGAAGAGGTAGCGCTCGAGCCAGGGCCGCACCACGGAGCCCAGGGCGATGGAGCGGTTCGAGTAGAACTCGTGGAAGTCAGTCCGCTTGGCCTCGAAGGCGCGGTCCGGCAGCAGGACGAAGTCCTGCTCGTAGATGGTGAGGAGCGTCCGGTTGGCGCTCAGGCTGTTGTACGTGAAGAGCTCGTCTCGTCGCAGCGGTCTGGAGTAGTCCAGGTGCTTGAAGACGTGCGGACGCAGCGTGCGCCGGTAGGGGTTGTCATGACTGAGCCACTCCTCCGTATCGGTGAACAGCTCGCTTTCGCCGTACTGGATGAGACAGCGCTTGAAGAAGTCGTAATCCTCGAGGTCGATGGCAGGAGGAGTGGATTTGACGGGCGAGTGTTTCACGTCGGAGTTCCTTTCGGCTGGAGGGCAGGATGTCTGGCGGGTTCAATGGGTCAGGGTGAAGTGGATGCTGGTCAGGTCCTGGGTGACCTCCGCGCAGACCGACTGGCCGCCCTCTACCCGCAGCGGTGTTTCGAAACACTGGACCGCCTGCATCCAGTGACTCGCCGGGTTGTCGGGTGAGTTGGACAGGAAGATTCCTCCTCCAAGGTCCAGCTCGAACCAGAAGAGGACGCCGTGAACGACACCGCTCCGTGAGGGAGTGACGGGGACGCGGAGGGTCCGCGGCTCCAGCGAGTCGCGCGCGAAATCGAAGGCAAGGGCTTCGGTGCGCGGGCTCAGGAGGGCGTGGCTCCAGGTCGAGATGCGGACCGGGAAGTACTCCTGGGTCGAGAAACGGTTGAACAGGCTGACGTCGAATCCACCGGCCTCCTTCGTGTAGTTGATGCGGTGGATGACGCTGCTCTCCAGGAGGGAGAAGAAGACACGCGCCTTCGCTGGAATGATGCGGGCGCTCTCCTTGAGGAGCTCCTGGCGCGCGTGCCGGATGATGGGCAGGATGCCTTCTCCCAGCAGGCCGCAATCGACTGTCTCCGTCACAAGGAGGTCGGCGCGGGCGGGGAGCTCCCTTCCGAGCGCGAGGAGGGAGGACTGCTTCGCGACGACGGAGATGCGGTCCGAGAGGCCATTGGCCTCGACAATCCGCCGGGCGATATGGGCGACGGGCTCGACGACCTCGCAGGAGACCACGGCCCGGGCACCGGCCCTGACGGCCATCATCGACAGCACCCCGGAGCCCGCCCCTACATCCAGGACCAGGTCCCCTGGCTTGACCCACGACTGCAGTGCGGAGGCGAACGCCTGATTGCGTTCCGTGTCATTGAGCATCGCGAAATGCCAGCGGGGGACCAGCTTCCGGTAGATGCGATTGAGGGCATTGCCTGGGATTCCGGCGGGGACCTGGCGGGCCAGGTCCGCCTCGAAGGACTCGATGGACTCGTGCGGGGGCTCGGCGCTGGAGAGGCGAACGGCATCATTGAGGACGTTGGTCATCGGGACTGGCTCCGTGAAGGGACGGGAGGAGGGGCGTGGCGGCGCTTCAGCCCGGCGCGGGCGTGGCGCGGAAGCGGCTCCGCCCGGTGCTCGAAGCGCGCCCGGGCACCGCGGCCGGGACGCGCGGGCGGACTCTTGGCTTGAGAGGCGCGTTCGGGGGCCGGCGGATTTGTTTCAAGGCCTTGCGGATCTTCTGCTGGAGGGCTGTTCCCCGGAGCGAAAGCGGGAGGTCGGTGTTGCCCTGGAGGCCGTCGAGCAGGTTGATGACCGCGAGCAGCGCCGTCGTGAGCTCCGGAGGGGGAGCGACGAGCGTTGCTCCAGGGAAGCGTGTCATCAGCTTGTCCAGCAGCTCCGACGAAGTCCGTCCGAGCTCGAGCATGCAGATCCCTTTTCCGGTCATCGCCACCAGGAGCTTGCCGAGCGGACACTCGACGATCGCATGAGAGATTTGCAGGCCGGTCGCGCCGGATTTGAACTTGGCGGGGGGTCATGCCCAGCTCCCTGTCTGTTTTTTCGTAGATCCGGCTGGTGGAGCTGAAGCCCGCGTCGTAGATGGCGTCGATGATGGGCACGCCTCGCTCGAGCAGCGTCTCCAGCCGTCTGATTTGACACCTCGCCGAGTATTCCTTGGGCGTGATGCCAACGTACCGCTTGAACAGCCTGTGGAAGTAGAAGCGGCTGAGCCCGACATTGCTGGCGACACGCTTGAGTGACAGCGGGACTTCAGACGCCTCCAGCAGCAAACAGGCTCTTTGGATTATCGACAAATGCCCTTGCTGAAGTGAGTCTGTGCCTGGCTTGCAGCGGCGGCATGCGCGGTAGCCCACGGCCAGGGCCGCCGCGCTCGTCACGAAGAACCGCACCTGGCTCCGAGTGGGGCGGCGAGCCGGGCAGGTGGGACGACAGAAGATGCTGTTCCGCCAGGTGCCATAGACGAAGACGCTCTCAGAGCGAATGTCTCGCGTTACCACCGCCTTCCAGCGCTCATCGTCTGTGGAGAAGGGAGGTGATTCAGCAGAGGCCACGAACAGCTCCAGAAATGGAAATGTTCGTCAGACTCTCTTAGCGGGTTGCCAAGGCTCTATCCGGATGTTGCCGTCGTGTCTGGATGATTTTTCAATGAATTGACGGAGGTGGAACCGGCTCCGGCCCCGTGAGAGGTAATTCAACGAGGAACGTGGCGCCGTGCCCTCGCTGGCTCTCCGCGCGGATGGTGCCCTGGTGGGCCTCGACGATGCGGCGGCTGATGAAGAGCCCCAATCCCAGCCCTCCATAGTTCCGCGAGGACACCGCCCGTCCGAACTTCTCGAAGATGCGGCCCAGGTCCTCGTGGGCGATGCCGATGCCCTCATCCCGCACGGTCAGCCGCCCTCGGCCATCCCGCTCCTCCACCCGGATGCGCACGGGCCTCCCAGGCCCATACTTGATGGCATTGGACATGAGCCCTCGCACCACCTGCTCCAGCCGTCGCGCGTCCCACCAGCCCATCACCGGCCCGGGAGCCTGCACCTCCAGCACGCAGTCCGCCTGGGCCGCCTGGGAACGAAGCTGGTCCGCCACCTCGCGAGCCACAGCCGCCAGGTCCACCCGCCCCAACTCCAGGGGCAGCGGTGCACCCGTGAGCTGCGTGACGTCCAGCAAGTCATTGATGAGCGCGGCCAGCTTGCGCACCTGGAGCGAGGTGCTCTCCGAGGCACGCAGCACACTCTCCCGCAGGTGCTCCTCGGACGTCGGCATCGCCGCCTCGCGCGCGAGTCCCTGGAGCTTGATTTGAAGGGGCGTGAGCGGCGTCTTCAGCTCATGCGACGCCACCGTGAGGAACTCGTCTCGCAGCCGCACCGCCTCCTGGAGCCGCACCTCGATATCCTTCAACTGCGTCACGTCCTGGAGCGCCAGCACCACCGTGGCCGGATGCCCATGCATGGCGGGGAGCTGCTCCGAGTCCACCAGGAACTCTCGCACCACTCCAGGGCCCGTCTGCAAGGTCAGCGGTGCCCGTCGCAACGTCTCTCCCCTCGCGGCTCGCGCCCCCGGCGTCTCCTCGTTGGGAAGGGTGGCGCCCCGCGGGCCGATGACGTGGAAGAAGACGTCGTACTGCTCCACGGGGACTCCCAGCGGGAACTTGCCTCCAAAGAGCTGATGCGCCGCCTGATTGGCGAAGAGCACCTTGCCGCTGTGGGGCTCCATCAACAGCAGGGCAATGGGGCTGAGGTCCAGCACCGACTCCAGCCACTTCTGCTGACTCTCCAGATGCGCGGCGAGCTCTTCCGCCTGACGCCGTGCCTGGACCTGCTGGGTCACGTCCAGCGCGAAGGACATCACCGAGTCCACCTGCCCGCGCGCGTCGCGCAGGGGTTGGTAGATGATGTTGAAGTAGCGCTGCGCCAGGGGCACACCCTCGAGGCCTAGCAGCAACGGCATCTCCGTGAGCCGCCGGGGCTTGCCTGTCTGATAGACCTCCTCGAGCGCCTGGGAATAGGCCCGCCCCTTGTCGTTCCCCACCGACAGCTCGCGCAGGGACTGACCCACCAGGTCCCGATCGTGCGACAACTGTTTGTAGACGGGGTTGACGATGCTGAAGATCTGCTCGGGCCCGGACAGGATGGCGATGGACGCCGGGGCATTCATCAGGATGTCGTAGAGCCGCGCGCGCTGCGCCTCCACCTCCGCCTCCGTCCGCTTCCGGTCGGTGATGTCGTTGACCAGCACGACACAGCCCTGGATGCGCCCCTGGGCGTCCGCGCTCGGGACATACGTGGACTGGACATGGAGCTGGCGGCCGTCATTCAAGGCGAGCGCCGTCTCGTAGCTGACGCGCTCTCCCGCCAGTGCCTTGTGCACCCAGTCCTTGAACAGCGGATAGAGCATCTCTCCGCCGACCTCTCGCACCGTCCGGCCCACCACGTCGCTGGGCCGCTGGCCGAACCAGGTCTCGAAGGTGCGGTTGCAGAAGAGATAGCGCTCCTCCGGGTCCAGGTAGGCCACCAGGGCGGGAAGCGCGTCGGTGATGGTGCGCAGCTGGTGCTCGCGCTGACGCGCCTGCTCCCGGCTCTGCTCCAGGGCCTCCTTCGCCTGCGCCTGCTCCGTTACGTCCCGCTGCGTCCCCCATATCCGGGTGAGCCAGCCGTCTTCCACCACGCCGAAGAGGTTGGCCAGCCGCACCCTCGGGCCGCCGTCGCGGTCCACCAGCCGTGTCTCCAGGTCCTGCACCCGGAAGCCGGCCCGGACGAAGTCGCGGATGGTGGATCCGCCGACGTCTCCGATGCGCGTGACGAGCTGCCGCAGGGTGCACCCCACCATGTGGCGGGCCGACTCGAAGCCGCTCATGCGCGCCATGACGTCATTGGCCTCCGCGATGCGTCCGGTGCCGGCCATGGCCTCGACGAGCGCGTCCTCCGTCGCGCGCGTGTCGAGCGGTGGGTCCATCTCCAGACGCCAGATGCCCTCCGTGCTCTGGGCGACGAAGGTCCGGTAGCGCTCGTCGCTCGCCTCCAGCGCCCGCGTCGTGTGGCGCAGCTCCTGCTCCGCCTGCTTGCGCTCGCTGACGTCCTCCGCGGTGGACATCCACTCGCGCACCAGGCCGTCCTCGTCGAACACCGGCACGCCGCGCACGATGACGTCGCGCCAGGTGCCGTCGTGGAACTGCAACCGCAGCTCCCCCCGGTACGGCTCCCGCGTCTCCAGCGCGGAGGCCCACTCCGTCAAGAAGCGTCCCCGGTCCGCGGGGTGGATGGCATCCAGCCAGCCCAGGCCCAGGTGGGCCCCGAGCGACTGGCCCGTGAAGGCCATCCAGCGGGGCGCGGGCTCACTGATGCCTCCCCGGGCGTCGGTGGTCCACACCGTATGCGCCGTGGCCTCCACGAGCGAGCGGTAGCGCTGCTCGTTCAGCCGGATGGCCTGGTTCGCGCGCTTCTGGTCGGTCGTCTCCACCACGGTGATGCCCACGCCCTGCAGCGCGCCGCCCGTGTCCCTCACCGGGTAGTAGTTGACGAGGAAGTCGCGGGGGACGCCGGCTTCCTTCTCGGTGGTGCCGACAATCTCCAGGTTGCGCACCGCCTGCCCGTGCTCGATGACCTGGCGGTAGTGCGGCTCGATGTAGGGCCACAGGTCTGGCACCACATCGCGGACCTTGCGGCCCAGGTGGGCCTCGCGTGGCAGGCCGTTCATCTCCGCGAGCGCGTCGTTGACGTGGATGAAGCGCAGCTCCAGGTCCACGAAGGCCAGGCCCACGGGCGCTCCCGCGACCATCGTCTCCAGGAAGAAGCGCGATTGCTCCGGGGAGATGCCTTCGATGGGTTCCCTGTCCGTCTCGCTGGCGCCTGGTCCCCGCACGGTGCCCCCGGCTGTGCTTACCCTGGACATGTCGACAGGGTAGGGGTGCCTGCTCGCTGTTCCGGGAGCACGGCATCCACACATGAGGCTGTGCATCCCCGGCATCCCAGGGGAGCCACGCGTCGCCAGGAAGCGAGCTGGCGCAAGCCTGGCGCCGCCCCGGTTCCAGGGAGAAACGGAGGGCTGGCGCTCGACGGGCCGCCAGCCCGGCCCCTCAGATTTCGTGGGCCGTCTGCTCGTACACGAGGACCTTGTACGACTGGGGGAAGAGGACGACGTACAGCCAGCGCCAGTTGTCCCCGTTGGGGCCCGTGGAGAACGTGCGGTAGTAGCGCTTCACCTGCACCGTCTCCGTGCCGTTGCCGTACGTCTCCAGCATGACCGGCAGCAGGGGCTGGAACTGGAGGAACATGGAGTTGCTCATCTCCGTCAAGGTCAGCACGACTGGCGCCGGATCACTCCGGTAGCCGATGTAGCGCCCCTGGGCGAGCACCGCGGCGGCGGCCTGGTTGAGCGTGGCCTCACCCGCGTACGGCCACTGGTAGTCGAGCCGACGCACGTACGACGCCATGTCCTCGCGCACGGTGTTGGCCGTGTCGAGCACGTACTGGAGCCGCTCGGTGATGGGCTGCTCCACGTACGTGAGCACGGCGTTCGCCGGCGCCGGCTGCGGGTTGAGCAGGCAGGTGCCACCGATGCACCCCGCCTGGAGGCGGAACTGCTTGTCCACCCCGTTCACGAAGCCCACCACCACCAGGTACTCGCCCGTCTTCGGCACCGTCACCAGGCCAATCTTGCTCAGCGTGCCGTAGCCGGAGTCGTCATCCTGCGCGTGCAGCGCGGCGCCGTAGCTGCCACTCGCGTCCTTGGGGCCGTAGAGGAACAGGCCGGTGTCCAGGTACATGGAGCTGCCCAGGTGCGTGACTTCCAGCGCGAGCTGCGCGCCCGCGTTCGCCTGGAGCGTGTAGCCGAAGTATCCCGGCAGCGCCGTCGGATAGCCCGCCACCGCGCCGCCAATGGCCAGGGGGCCCTTGAGGGTGGTGCTGTCGGCGATGTTGCCGGTGGACGGCAGCGTCGGCGCGGCGATGAGCCCCCGCGCGTCTTGCTCCAGCGTCCCGTCTTCGAGCGCGGCCTCGGGCGCGCCACCACAGGCGCTCAGGAACGCCACCGGCAGCATCCACAGCCAGGCTTGCTTCAGGTTTCCACGCATCGTCTCGGCCCCGTGTCAGTGAGGACGGAGGCGCGGGTTTCGCTCTCCGGCGACCGCCCTGATGTTCGCGCCCGTCTGCCACCGCTGAAACTGAAACTCAAGCAATCAAAGTGAAACGAAGTTGGTGCTTGCAGTCGGAGGTGCCGAGAGCCCCTTGGCACTCCGCGTCTTGAATGAAACCCGTGGGGCTGGGAAAGCTGCGGCATATGACGCCATCCCGCAGGTCGTGGAGTTGGAGCGCCGCGTTGCTGTCGCTGGTCCTCGTGTCACCCGCGCGAGGGGAGGCCCCAGCGGCCGCGCCCGACGAGCGCGAGCGCGAGGCGATGGTGTTGACGGGGGCCGTGCTCGGCGCCACGCCGATGGTGGAGGACCTGCGCTCGCTGGTGGACGAGGTGGGTGGGCGCGCGACGGGCTCGGAGTCCAACCGTCGCGCGGTGAAGTGGGCGCTGGAGCGCTTCCGCGCGGCGGGTGTGCCCGCGACGGCGGAGTCCTTCCGGATGCCCGCGCTGTGGTTGGAGCACTCCGCGAGCGCGGCGGTGCAGGGGCGGGACGTGAGCTTCACGCCCCGGGTGGCGGCGATGCCCTTCTCCGCCGCGACGCCGAAGGGAGGCCTCACCGCGCCGTTGCTGGATGTCGGCCGAGGCGCCGAGGCGGACTTCGCGCGCGTGGGCACGAAGGCGAAGGGCGCATTCGTGTTGGTGGAGACGGAGGAGCTGCGGGACGTGGACGGCCTCTTCCGCGAGTACGCGGAGGCGGTGGGAATCGAGGCGCGCGCCGTGAGCGCGGGCGCGGCGGGCGTCGTCTACAAGGGCAGCCGGCCGGGCAATCAGCTCTACCGTCACAACGTGTCGACGGGCGCCAAGAACACCCGGCCGATGATGGTGATGGAGCGCGATGGCGCCAGTCGCGCGCAGCGACTGCTGCGGGCCGGTACCGCGCTCACGCTGAAGGCGTCGCTGGAGCTGAAGACGGGCGGGCCCTACGAGGCGCAGAACGTCATCGGTGAGCTGCGCGGCACCACGCGCCCCGAGGAAGTCGTCGTGCTGGGCGCGCACCTGGACAGCTGGGACTTGGGCGGCGGCGCGCTCGACAACGGGGCCAACGTGGCGATGCTCATCGACCTGGCGCGGCAGATGCGACGGCTGGGGCTCAAGCCCGCGCGCACCATCCGCTTCGCCCTGTGGAATGGCGAGGAGCAGGGCATGTATGGCTCGGCGGGCTACGTGCGCTCGCACGCGGCGGAGCTGGATGGCCATGTGATGGCGCTGTCCGTGGACATCGGCTGTGGTCGCATCAACGGCTTCTTCACCAATGGCCGGCCTCCGCTGGTGCCGCTGGTGGAGCGCGCGCTCGTCCCGGTGTCGGGACTGGGGCCCTTCACGCAGGTGGACGTGCCGGTGGTGGGCACCGACAACCTGGACTTCATGCTGAGCGGCGTGGCCAACCTCATCGCCAACCAGGAGTCCGCCACGTATGGGCCGAACTACCATGCGCGCTCGGACGAGTTCGAGCAGTGCGACGCGCGCACGCTGCGCACCAACGCCGCGGTGGTGGGCGCGCTGGCGTGGGGCTTCGCCACCATGGACGAGCGGCTGGCGCGTCAGGGGCGCGCGGAGGTGGAGGCGCTGATGAAGGCCACCGACCTGACCGAGCAGCTGAAGTCCTTCAACATCTGGGACGAGTGGGCGGCGGGGAGCCGGGGCCGTCCCGCCGAGCGGCAGGTGTCTCCCACGCCGCGTTGAGCGTGGTGCTCGGGCTTTAGCGGACCTTGTGCTCCGCGAGCCACTCGTTGATGAGCGGGAGCGTCTTCTCCGAGGGGTCGTCCTTCATGGCCATGGTCCGCGCCTCGGCGACGAGCTTCAGGGCCCGCGCGCGGTCCTTGCCTGACTCCCACAGGGCCTGGGCGAGCAGGAACTTCACCTCGGTGCGATGCCCGGGCCCCGGCATCGCCTTGTCCCAGCCGGCGACGGCTCGCTCCAGGGGCACGAGCGCCTCCGTGGGCCGGTTCAGCTTGAGGAAGGCGGTGCCCAAGTCCCGGTGGCTGAGGGTCCACTGACCGGAGCTGTCATCCGGTTGCAGGAGCATGATGTCCACGGCCCGCTGGCAGTAGGGCAGCATGTCCGCGTAGCGCTTCTTGATGAACATGATTTTTCCGACGAGGCGCAGCGGGCTCACCAGCGTCGGGTCCATCAGTCCGCGCACCTTGTCGCGAAGGGCGACGGTCCGCAGGAAGTGCTCCAGGGAGAGGTCGATGAGGTTCTTCTGGAAGTAGAGGACGCCCAGGTTGGCGTGGATGACGGACGCGCCGAAGCTCTCCGCCCCGTCTGTCTTCGCGACGATGGTCAGGGCGCGCTCGTAGAAGGGGAGGGCTTCATCCATGCGCGATTGGACGACGAGCGTCGAGGCCAGGTCGTTGAGCGCGTCGTAGACGCGAGGATGGTCCGGGCCGAGCGTGCGCTCGAAGACGCCGAGGGCCTCACGTGCAATCAACTCCGCCAGCTTCAAGTCCTCCTGGTCCCTGAGGACGGGAACCACGGCCAGTCGCACCCGGGCGACCTCCGGGTGCTCGGCGCCCAGGGCTTGTCGGGTGATGGTGGCGGCGCGCTCCAGGTGGGCCCGCGCCTCGTCGAGTCGGGGGTGGACCCACTGCGTGGCGCCCAGCTCCAGGAGCACGTCCGCCACTTCGAGGCTGTCCGGACCGAAGGTGCTCTCCGCGAACAGCAGGGCCTGCTCCTGCAACGCCACCGCCTCCTCGAAGCGGCGCTGCTTGCGCAGGACGGTGCCGGAGTAGGTGAGGAGGTTGACGCGGGTCAGCTCATTGCCACCGCCCAGCCGTTCGATGGCGGCGGCGGCGCGGTCCTTCCAGCGAGAGGCCAGCTCGTACTCGTCCAGGCCGATGCAGGACACGCGCACCAGCAGCGTCCACGCGCGTGCCGCCACGGCGTCCTGGCGCGTGGCCTCCGCCGCGTTCAGCGCCTCGAAGAGCGAGGCCTCCGCGCCACGCCAGTCTCCGGCTCCCTCGCGCAGCTCTCCGAGCAGCAGGGAGATTTCAGCGCCGTCGTGACGGTTCGCCGTCCGCTTCGCCGCGAGCGCCGTCGGCTCCACCAGCGTGACACCTTCCGCGTAGCGCCCAGTGGCCAGGAGCGCTCGGCCTCGTGCGAGCGTCGCGCGCAGCGCCGTGTGGCGCTCTCGTGCTTCGGGCCCCTCGGGCATCGTGGCCCCTCCGCCGGGCGCCAGCGCCTCCGAGCAGCCCGACAGCGGCGGCAGGCCCTTCACCGCGCGGTGCGCCTCGTCCACCGTCCTGGCGTCCGCCTGGGAGAGCAGCCGCGTGAGCGCCGAGACATCCGCCAGCCGGTTGTCGAGGCAGCGCATACGCCACGCCATCACCTCTTCGGGCTGCTCGCCCCGGACGCGTGTGGCCTCGCAGGCGGTGGTGCGCGTCGTCGTCCAGGCGGCGGTGTACGCGTCCAGCTCCCGGCGCACGCGCTCCCATGCGGCGGAGGCATAGGGGCGGCCGGTGGCGGTGAACGCCGCCTGGATGGCGGCGGCCTGCTCGGGGCCCCAGATGGTGGTCATCTCCTGCGGTGCGCTCGCGCAGGCCCGGGCTCCGCGGGTGTGCACCGCGTGGGTGAGGCCCACCGCGGTGGCCAGCACCGTCACCGCGCCTACGAGCTGGAGCCCTCGCTTCCACCTCGCGGCTGGGTCCTTCTGGAGCGCGTCGAGCAGGGCCTCCAGGTGGGGGAAGCGGTCCTCCGCGCGCCGGGAGAGTCCGCGCAGCAGCACGCGGCGCAGCCACGGAGGGACACGGGTGCCTGCGTGCGGCGGGCGCACCTGTCCCGAGGACACCTGCGAGGCCAGCTCGGCCAGGGTGGTGCCCTCGAAGGGGCGCGCGCCGTAGAGGGCTTCGTGGAGGGCCACGCAGAAGGAGAACTGGTCTCCGGCCGCGCCCGCGCGGGTCTCTCCGAGCAGCTGCTCCGGCGCCATGTAGGCCGGCGTGCCGCCTGTCAGCGAGCGCTCCACGACCTTGGTGGTGGCGGTGTCGGCGCGAGGCGGCAGCGCGCTCTCGTGCGTGGTGGATGCGCCCAGGCGCGCGAGGCCGAAGTCGGTGACGTGGACGTTGTCGTCGCCGCCGACGAGGAGGTTGGCGGGCTTGAAGTCGCCGTGCACCACGCCCGCGGCGTGCGCCGCCGCGAGTCCTCGGCCCGCGTCCAGGAAGAGGTCCAGCACCTCGCGCCAGGGGCGGGGCGCGGCCTTCAGCCACTCGCCCAGCGTCTGGGCCTCCACCCGCTCCATGGCGAGGAAGACGTGCTGGCCGAAGGTACCCACGTCGTAGACGGCCACCACGTTCGGGTGGGAGACGCGGGCCATGGCCTGCGCCTCGCGCAGCAGCTGGGCGCGCTCCTTCTCTACGTCCAGGCCCAGGGCGCCGGTGCGCAGCAGCTTGAGGGCGACGCGGCGATCCAATTCGGGGTCATAGGCGCCGTACACGACCCCCATGGCTCCTGCGCCCAGCAGCTCGAGGACGAGGTAGCGCCCCACCGCCGTGCCCTTCTCCAGCGCCGCGTCTTCACGGCGGGCCGTGGAGGAAGGCAGGGGCTCCGTGGGCGTCGCGCTGCTGGTGTTGTCCGGGGACTGGGCGCGCAGTCCCTCGGCCACGAGCGTGCGACAGGAGGCGCACGTGTCGAGGTGGGCATCCACCTCGGCGGTCTCCTCGGGCGACAGCTCGCCCAGCAGCAGCTTCATGAAGACGGTCTCGTCGACGCAGCGCATGAAGGGAGGGTCCGACGGTGGGGAGTGGGCGTCGGCGACGATAGCAGAGTGTCCCCGGGCGACAGGGAGTGGGGTGCGGACGGGCCAGGCGTGTTGGTGCCGAGCCACGCCTCGGGTCCCGGTCTTCCCCTCGGCGAACGGGTGATGTCGCGCGTGCGCTCGCTCCCCCTTCATGGCAGCGTCATCGGCAGGAGGAGTGCCCCATGAGAGTCGCCATCCTCGATGACTACCTGGACGTCGCTCGAACCTCGGCGGATTGGTCTCGACTCCCCGCCGGCTTCGAGACGCGCTTCTTCCACGCGCCGCTCGCGGGAGAAGACGCCGTGGCGGGGGCGCTCCAGGAGTTCGACGTCATCGTCGCGATGCGCGAGCGCACGGCCTTTCCCGCGTCGCTCCTCACGCGGTTGCCCCGCCTGCGCCTGCTGGTGACCACGGGCATGCGCAACGCGGCCATCGACCTGGACGCCTGTCGACGCCAGGGCGTCACCGTGTGCGGCACGGGCGCGGTGGGTGCACCCGCCGCCGAGCTGACGTGGGCGTTGATTCTCGCGCTGCTCAAGCGCATCCCCGCCGAGGACCATTCGATGCGCTCGGGGGGCTGGCAGACGGGGTTGACGGAGACGGTGTCCGACAAGCGCCTGGGCGTCGTGGGACTCGGCAAGCTGGGGACGCAGGTGGCCAAGGTGGGGCTCGCCTTCGGGATGGACGTGGTGGCGTGGAGTCCTCGCCTGACGGCCGAGCGCGCCGAGGCCGCCGGAGTTCGCCTCGTCGACAAGGCCACGCTCTTCACCTCGTCGGATGTCGTCACGCTGCATCTCGTCTTGGGAGAGCGGACGCAGGGCGTGGTGGGCCCGGCGGAGCTGGGGGCGATGAAGAGTTCGGCCTACCTCGTCAACACCTCACGCTCGGGGCTGGTGGACGACGATGCGCTGGTCTCCGTCCTCCGCGAGCGACGCATCGCCGGTGCGGGACTGGATGTCTTCTCCGTCGAGCCGCTGCCACGCGAGCACCCGTTGAGGTCCCTCCCCAACACGGTGCTCACGCCTCATCTCGGCTATGCCACGCGAGAGAACCACGCCGTCTACTACCGCGACGCGGTGGAGGACATCCTGGCGTGGAGCCACGGCGGTCCGGTGCGACTGCTCGGCGCGTGAGTCAGGTCCGGGCCTCCAGCTCCAACTGGCCCTGTGCGCCCACGCGCAGCATCACCTGTCGATGTGGAGTGCCCGCATGCGTCGCGAGCCACTGCGCCAGCGGGACGATGGCGTGCTGCTCCACCGCGCGCTTCAGCGGGCGCGCACCGTAGCGCGCGTCGAAGCCGGCCTTCGCGAGGTAGTCCACCACGTCCTCGCCAAAGCTCACCTTCACCTCGCGCCGCGAGAGTCCCTCGCGTCCCAGCGCCGCCTCCAGGGTTCGCCTCGCCAGCGTCCGGATGACGTCCGGTGCGAGCGCACGATAGGGGACCACCTGGTCCAGTCGGTTGAGCAGCTCCGGCCGGAAGAAGGCCGTGGCCGCGCCCAGGTAGTGCGCCTCCATGTCCCGTGGCGTGTCCCCCCCAAAGCCCAGCGAGCGTGACGCCGACTCCGCGCCCAGGTTGCTGGTGAGCAGCACCACCGTGTTCCGGAAGCTGACGGTGCGGCCCGTGCCATCCGTCAGCCGTCCCTCGCCGAGCACCTGCAGCAGCAGGTCATGCACCCCCGCGTCCGCCTTCTCCACCTCGTCCAGCAGCACCACGCCGAAGGGCTGCTCTCGCACGCGCCGCGCGAGGCCTCCCTGCTGTCCTCCTCCTTCACCCACCAGCCGTCCCGCGCTGCCGGGCGCGGCGTACTCGGCCATGTCGAAGCGGGCCAGCCGGGTGATGTCGCCGAAGAGGTACTCCGCCAGCGCCAGCGCCGACTCCGTCTTGCCCACGCCCGTGGGACCCAGGAGCAGGAACGCCCCCAGGGGACGCGAGGGGTCCGCCAGTCCCGTCTTCAGCGTGACGACGAGGTTGCGCAAGAGCAGCGTGGCCTCGTCCTGGCCGACGATGCGCTCCCGGAACCGGCGCAGCAAGGCATCCGGGTCCAGGCGAATCGAGGAGTCCACCAGCTCCCTCGGGTAGCCGGTGCGCGTGCAGAACGCGGAGGTCACCGCGCCCGCGTCCACTTCCGTTCCCGTGTCGGCCTGCGCCGTCGCGGCGCGAAGCAGCGACACCGCGCCACCCGGAGGCGGGCCCTCGCCGAAGCGCTCCGTCAACTCCGCCGCGCGCTCCAGCGAGTCGGGCGTGAAGCGCACCTTGCGCGCCTTCGCGACGCGCTGGGACGCCTGCTGCACGGCGGCCCGTGCCTTCTCCGGAACCAGCGGGTCCACGACGAGGTGTCGCAGCGCCTGGAGGAAGGCGCCATGGGTCCGCTCCGCCCGCGCGACGTCCTCCGGCGTGGCCTCCAGCACCAGCGCCACCTCGCCACCTTCCAGGGCGGGCAGCAGGTGCCGCGCGACGTCCAGGCCCGTGTCGCCGCCGCCCAGGGAGAGCAGCTCGGAGAGGCTGTCCAGGTGGAGCACCGCGCGCCGCACCCGCAGCTCGTTCACCATGAGCTGCACGCGCTTCTGCCACTGCCCCAGGTAGCGCATGCCGGCCATGATGCGACCGCCCGAGGTGCTGAAGACCTCCAGCCCCTGGAGCGCGTTGCCCGACGCGGAGGACTCCGCCCGGTGCACCAGCTCATGCACCAGCGACGTCTTGCCCACGGAGGGCGGGCCCACGAGGAGCACGCTCGCCCGCGCCCGGGCCGTGACGGCCTCCGCCAGCAGGCCGACCTCCGCGTCACGCTCCCACGCGCGCTCCAACAGCCCCGCGCGGGCCTCTTCGTTGAGGCAGCGACTCGCCTCGGCGAGACCGGGAGGTGGGGGAGGGCGGCGCACCGGCCCTCGCGGCTCCTCGACCGCACGCAGGCGGATTGCTTCACGGGCCTTCACCGTCACGGAGAGGGTCTCGACGGTCTCATCGCCCAGGTAGGCCAGCGAGTGCAGGCGCTCCAGTGGCGCCATGTAGAGCTCGTGGCGGACCAGCTCGTCCACATAGGCCTCCAGGTCCGCGAGGTCCTGCAGCGAGCCCTCCACGTCCACGCGAGGAACCCAGACGTGCACGGGGCCCTTCACCGCGCCCTTCTTGCTGGTTCGCTCCGCCTTCCCGCGGCCCCCGCGCGTCACCACCGTGAGCTTGAGCGGCACGGGCAACAGCCGTCCGTGCTGCACGGCGCGCACGGTGAGGTTCATCTTCTTGGTGCGCAGGTCCGGCCAGTGCGTCTGCGCGTCCCGCAGCTCGCCGCGCTTCAGCAGTCGGCGCAGGACCTCCGCCACGTCCAGTCGCGCCGTCGCCAGGTCCGGCGCGAACGAGGCCAGATGCGGGTGGGTCAACACGTGCGCGGCCACCCCCACACCGGGGTAGTTCCGCACGAACAGATGGAAGTTCTTGTCCATGTCAGCGCCCTCCTCGCGCGGGGTCGCGCAGCACTTGTGCCGCCCAGGCCACGGACTCGGAGGGAGGCTTCCCGCTCCCCAGATGCAGGATGTTCTCGGGCTCGCCCTCCACGACGACGTGGCCCTGGGGCGACTCGGGCGCCTGCCCCGCGCGACGAGCCTCCCGCTCCGTCAGCTTCACCGCATCGCGAGTCGCCACCGTCCGGGACACGTGCGCCATCAATTCCGGTGCCTTCGCGAGCAGCTCCACGCGGACCAACGCGGGCCGCGTGCCCAGGTGCACCAGCGCATAGCCCTCCAGCGTCGCGAGCACCTCCGACAAGCCGAACGCCGAGAGGCTCACCACCTGTCGCCGCACTCGCACTCCCGCGGGGCGCGTCGTGCCCGGCGCGGCCCAGGCGACGCCGCCGTCTGGCTCCACGCGCTCCTCGTGGATGGCCACGCGTCCCAGGCCCTGGGGAAGTGCCTTCACCACGGCCTCCAGCGCGAAGTCCGGTGAGTCCGCGAGTCCTTCCACCAGCAACGCGCGCACCTCCATTCCGCGCTCCCGGGTGGCGAGCTGGTGCGCGAGCCACTCCACCTCGTCGCGCAGGCTCACCACCTTGGGGCGACAGCGGCGCAGCCGTTCCTCGGGGGACACCGGCAATGGCTCCGAGCCGTAGCTGGGACGGGGACGCAGTCCGCCACGTCCCCGGCTGCTCCGCCAACTGGCCGCGTACCCGAGGCGCTCCATCTTGCCCGCGGGCTCCTCCGTCTCCAGGAAGTCGCGGTCCGCCAGCTCGTTCTCCCGGATGTCCAGGGCCTCCGCCGCCAGGCGCTCCAAGCGCTCTCGCAGCTCCACGGCCTCGGGGCCACCGCGCGGAGTCTCGCCTTCGGAGGGGCGCGCCTCCGCCGCCAGGAGCGCCTCCAGCCGCGCCGTCACCTCCTCCAGCACCCGGGCCAAACCCGGGAGTGTCCACGAGGTGGGGTCCTGTTCGCGCGCCCACGCGGGCTCGCGCATGAGCAACTGCACCGACAGCCCCATGTCCTCGCCCCGGCGGAACAGCTCCACGCGGGCCAGGTCCTCGCCGCCGCGCCGCACCAGGTGGTGGGCCAGGGGCACGGTGAGGCGTCGCTCCAGCGCGCGCTTCAGGGGACGAGCGCCGTAGCGCGGGTCGTACGCCTGCTCCACCAGCAGGTCGAGCAACGCGGACTCCACCTCCACCAGCACGTTGCCCTTGCGGATGCCCCGCCGCGACAGCAGCGACTCCAGGGCGTGCTCCACGACGACGCGCAGCGCGGCGGGCGTGAGGGAGCGGAAGGGCACCACGCGGTCCAGGCGGTTGAAGAACTCCGGACGGAAGAAGGCCCGCACCGAGGAGAGGTAGTGCGCCTCCGCGCCTTCCGGAGCGCGGTGGAAGCCCGTGCGGGCGGCGGCCTCGCGCACGCCCAGGTTGGACGTGAGCACCACCACCGCCTGCCTCGCGTCCACGGTGCGTCCCGCGCCGTCCGTCAGCCGCCCCTCGCCGAGGAACTGGAGGAGCGCGTCGAAGATGCGCGGGTGCGCCTTCTCCACCTCGTCGAACAGCACCACGCAGAACGGCTGGGTGCGCAGCGCCGTCGTCAGCTCGCCGTCGGGCGCGCCGGGCAGCCCGAGCAGCCGGGTGATGCTGGAGGCGGAGACGAACTCCGACATGTCGAAGCGGACCATCCGCTCCTCGCTGCCGAAGAGGGTGCGCGCCAGCGCCTTGGCCGTCTCCGTCTTGCCCACGCCGGTGGGGCCCACGAAGAGGTAGGTGGCCAGCGGCTTGTCCGGCGGCTGCAGCGAGCGCTGGAGCGTGAGGATGGCGTCCACCACCGCGGCGACGGCCTCCGGCTGTCCGGCCACCTGCGCGGCCATCTCCCGCTCCAGCACCTCTCGGGGCTTCGGCGGCGCGCTCCCCAGGACGAAGTCGGGCAGGCCCGTCTGCGCGCGCATCGCGGCGGTGACATCCTCCTCCGTGAAGCGCCGCACGTTCTGGTCCACCGTGCCCGGCCTCGCGAGCACCCGGCGCAGCAGCCGCACCGCCTTGCCCGGGAAGGCCTCGTGCGCGACGAAGCGCTGCTGAAGGTCCAGCAGGGTCTCCAGCGCGAGCGGGGACAGCCGCACCGCGGGCCCGCTCTCGCCCGAGCCCTCCAGCTCCCGCAGCGTCCCCAGCAGGGCCGGCAGCGTGGTGCGCGGCTCCAGCGCGGGCACGTGCACCACGCGGAACAGCGAGGCGAGCGTGGGGGCCTCCTCGCGCACCCGCTCGAAGCGCTCGGGCGTGCACTCGGCCAGCACGGTCAGCTCGCCGCGCGCCATGTGGGGCTCCAGGAACTGCGCGACGTTGGTGCGCTCGCTGGAGGTGCGCCCCGCGTAGACGAGCGAGGCCAGGTCGTCCACGTAGAGCAGGTCGCCCACCTCCACCAGCTCCTTCACCACGCCGCGCGCGCGGGCCTCCCACTGGCCCACGTACATCATCCCCGCGATGAACTGATTGCCGTCCACGCGCCACACGTCCCGGCGCTGTCCCGCGGCGTCCTGGCGCGCGGTGAGGCGGCGCACCACCTCGTGCACCAGCGCCGTCTTGCCGGAGCCCGGCGGCCCCACCAGGACGATGGCCGCGCCCTCCCGGCCTTCCAGCGCGTCCACCACTTCGCGCACGAGCGCCTCGCGGCCGTAGCAGTGCTCCAGCCCGTCATCCCGCGCGGCGTGGCTCAGGTTGCGCGCCACCTCGCGCAGCTCGGTGAGCGTGAGGCGGCGGCGGTTGCGTCGCGCCTCGCGCTGCTCCGGGGTCTCTGGCGAGGCGACCTTGGTCTCCTTCCCCGTGGTGCGGCGGCGCCTGGGCGGCTTGGGCGGCTTGAACGGCGTCCGAGGGAGGATGGAGGGCGCATAGGCATCCACCTCCAGCAGCTCCAGCCGCTCGCGGCCCTGGGCCCAGAAGCCCTCCAGGTTCGTCAGCCCGTGCTCCAGGCACCACGCCCCCAGCCTGCGTCCGAGCGCGAGGGGCAGGGACTCCGTGTCGGGAATCGCGAAGCGGGCCTCCGCGAGCCGCGTGGGCGTCACCACCCAGAAGTCATCGCGCGGCCACTTCTCCAGCAGCACCGCCATGCGGCCCTTGAGCACGACGCGCAGACCCTTCTCGCGGTCTCTCGCCTCGGTGTCGATCTTCACGTGCTTGAGCGACAGGTGGGGCGGCAGCTGGTAGCTGGCCACCTGCGACGGGTGTTCCTTCTCGAAGCGCTCCATGACGGCGAGCGCCAGGTCGTCCCTCATCGAGGACAGGCTGGGGCCCACGCGGTGAATCCTGGGCCAGAAGGCGGGGACCCACGCCTCGACGAGACGTCCGCCCATGGGCGCGACGATCAGGGGGAGCTTGAGTTCCATGGTCAGTCCTCCTCCGCTTCGCCGAACACGCGCCAGTTCATCCAGGGCTCCAACAAGGAATCCAACTCCAGGCCTCCGCCGCCGTAGCGCACGCGGGTTCCGGTGCGCAGGTCCTCCACCGAGCCGCCCGAGGTGTCCGTCGAGCCCGGACGGATTCGCCGGACCTCGGTCTTCGGCAGCAGCGCATCGAGCTTCTCCCACTCCGGCAGCACGTCCCGACTGCGAGGGTGGGCGGTGAAGAACACGCGCACCAGCGCCGCCTGGCTGCCCTCCACGAAGCGGTGCACGCCGTGCTCGGCGGAGAGCAGCAACGGGCGCGTCTCGCCTGAAATATGGAGGGCGTACGCCAAGGGCGTGGGCTTGAGGTCCAGCAGCTCATCCACCTTCGGGTAGACCCAGTCCGGCGGAGGTGGATGGCGCGGCGGCTTCTCTCCGTCAGCGGGCTTGGGCGTCCACAGCAGCGCGCGCTGGATGCCCAGGGAGTGGCGGTTGCACCAGCGCTCGTAGGCCTTCGCCAGGACGCAGAGCTGCGGCCATGCGCCGCGGCCGGGCACCAGTATCAGGGTGGAGCCTCGCGAGTACTGGTAGAGGCTTGCGTACAGCCGCTCCCGCAGGGGCAGGAACGTCGCGCGCAGCGTGGCCACGTCGCGCGCGAGCGACTCCGCCTGTCCCACCGCGCGTGACAGGTGGGCCTCGAAGAGCAGGTCCTCGATGGCCTCCGTCTGCTGTGAGCACTCACGGAAGGCCTTGTCCAGCTCGCGGGCGTCTCCCGACTTCCTCGCGGACTCCTCCGCCAGCGAGCGCTCCTCCCAATACGAGGCCTGTCGGGACACCTTGTCGAAGACCGCCAGCTCCCGCCGCAACGCGAGCATGGGCGGCGAGCGGCTCCAGCGCTGCACCTCCGCGCGCAGCGTGGCGGCGTCCTCCAGCACCTGCTCGATGGCCTGCCGTCCCACGCCCTCCGCCGCGCCACCCACGGCCTCCGCGCGCAGCGTGAGCCCGTCGCCGCTGGCCTCCGCGTGCAGGCGCACCGGCCCCGTCTTCGGGTGCGCCGCGAGCCAGGCCGCCACCGGCACCACCAATTCCCGCTCCAGCGCGCGCTTCAGGGGCCGTGCGCCGTAGCGCGGGTCGAAGCCGCGCGCGGACAGCCAGTCCAGGGCGGACTCGGAGACGACGAGGCTGGCATCGTGGCGAGACAGGCCGGAGCGCTTCCGGATGGCGTCCACCTCGCGCACGACCAGCTTGCGCAGCAGCTCCTCGGAGAGCGGCGAGAAGACGACGGTGTCATCCAGTCGGTTGAACAGCTCCGGACGGAAGAAGCGCTGCACCTCCGCCAGGTAGTGCGTGCGCAGCGCGGCGACGTCGGGCACGCCGCCCAGCGAGTCGAAGCCCACGCGCGCGCGCCACGTGTCGGCGCCCAGGTTGCTGGTGAGCACGAGGACGGCGTTGCGGAAGTCGGTGAAGCGTCCCGACGCGTCGGTGAGGCGCCCCTCGCCCAGCACGCCCAGGAGCGCGTCATGCACGGCGGGGTGGGCCTTCTCGATTTCGTCCAGCAGCACCACGCAGAAGGGTTGGCGGCGCACGGCCGCGGAGAGGTAGCCCGGCGTCGCGCCGTCGCCCAGCAGGCGCAGCAGCGCGTCCGGCCCCGCGTACTCCCCCATGTCCAGGCGCACCATGCGCTCGCGCGAGCCGAAGAGCAGCTCCGCCAGGGCCTTGGACAGCTCCGTCTTGCCCACGCCCGTGGGGCCCACGAAGAGCAGCACGCCCAGCGGCCTGCGCGTGTCCGCGAGCCCCGCCTTGAGGACGGACACCACGGAGGAGACGCGCTCCACCGCCGTCTGCTGTCCCAGCACGCGCGTGGTGAGGAACGCACGGACCTGTGCGGGCTCCAGCGGCACGTCGTCGCGCAAGAGCGCTTCCGGGATGCCGGACTCGGAGGCGAACTGGCGCACGGCGTCCAGACGGATGACTCGAGGCTGGGCCGCGTGGGCGCACGTGGCGATCAACCGTCGGAGGAAGGCCACCGCGTTGCCCACCTGCGCGCCATACGGCAGGAAGCGCCGGCACAGGAAGCGGCACTCCTCCAGCGCTTCGGGCAGCACCTCCAGGGGCGTGGCGCTCGGCGTGTCCTGGGCCACGCGCGTCAGGATTCGGGCGAGCGCGTCCGGTGTCGGCTCCTCCACGCGGACGACGGAGAACAAGCGGGCGAAGCTGGTGTTGCGGCGCTCCACCTGGGCCCAGGCCTCGGGGGTGGCCTCGGCCACCACGGACACCTCGCGGGTGACGAGCAGCGGCAACAGGAGCTGGGCCACGTTCTGGTCGCTGTGCGCGCTCTTGCCCGCGTCGAGCAGGTCGATGGCGTGGCCCAACGAGAGGATGGAGCGGGACTCGTTCGCCTCGCGGAAGGACTTCAGCACCTGCTGCTGCCAGTCGCCCCACATGCCCTCTCCGGCGATGAGGCGACTGCCGTCGACGAAGAAGAAGGGGCGGGCCTTCTCGGCGGGAGTGGCGGTGGAGGCCTGGAGCGCCTCCGCGAGCGCATGGAGGACCGCGGACTTGCCCACGCCCGAGGGGCCCACCAGCACCACGGCCTCCGCGTCCTTCGCGGCCAGCCGGGCTCGCAGCAGCGTCACCAGGGCGTCCTGCTCATAGGCGGGGTCGAGCTGTCCCTCCGTCGCCAGCCGATGCCAGGGCACCGCGATGCGGTCCAGCGTGGGCGTGGGCGGCGGCTTCTCCGGCTTCGCTCCCGGCTCGCGACGACGGGAGCGCTTGCGGGGCTCCCAGGTGTCCTCGTCGAGCGCGTCCTCGTCGTCGTCCGCGTCGAGGCTTATCGAGAGGCTGGAGGCCGGTGGCTCCTCGGGGGGCGCGTCCGGTGGACGGGGCGGTGGGCGGATATCCAGGTGGAGCTGGCGGGGCGTGAGGGCCGACAGTCGCGTCGGCGTGGCCTCCACCTCCACGTCAATCAGGGCCTCGCCGCCATCCGCGCGCAGGGCGAGGAGCCGCGCGTCGGGCAGTCCCTCCAGCTGCTCGCGCAGCCGCTCGGCGGCATCGTCGGGCACCTTCTTGCCCTGGAACCACAGGTGCGTCTCCAGCCGGGGCGCATGCAGCCCGAGGTAGGACTGATGCGTGGGCGCGACGGCCGAGGCGAAGGTGAGGGGCGCGAGGGTGTTCTCCTCATTGCCCCAGACGGGAATCGCGTCCAGCTCCAGCGTGTGCAGCGTGCCGCCCGTCGCGGCGATGAACTCCGGCACGCGACGCGGATGGATGCGGGTGAGCTGGTCATCGAGCGCGAGCGACAGCTCCTCGGTGGCCTTCTCCAAGGTGTCCGCGTGCACCGCGAGATGAGGCAGGGACAGGGGTGTGAGCGTCACCCGACCGCTGGCGTGACGCTGCACCCAGCACTGGAAGCGAAAGTTCATGGAGTGCGCTCAGGCTAGCATGGGGCGGCGCAGGGACGAGGCGTGCCGCACCTGGCTGACGCAACTCCCGGAGGCCCCCTTCCGACTCCAGGGGGCCTCTGGTGTCACTTCACGGATTGAGCTTCCAGGGCACCGTCACGGCGGGCTGGAAGCAGTGCACGTTGGCTTGGATGCCCGCGCCCAGCTCCTGCACCACGCCCGCGCCATATCCCTGCGTCTGGCACCACTTGCTGACCTCCAGCTTGGAGTCGGTGGAGCTGAAGTTGCCCGCGCTCGACGCGGGGCCGAGCAGGTCCTTGGCCACGTCCTGGATGAGCCCGGCGTTGAAGCAGCCCACCCAGGGGCGCGACGTCATCTCGAAGATCTGCCCCGTGCTCCAGCCCAGGCTGTTGCACCAGCGGTGCACGGCGGCGGAGCAGTCGAAGCTCTGCGCGACGCGCTCGTCCACACAGCCGGCGTGCTTGCGCGCCAGCTCCTCGAAGGTGACGCCCAGGCTCTCATGCTGGATGGGGGCACACGCCACCGTCACGTCCGTCGTCGTGGCGCCGGCCAGCGCGCCCAGCAGGGAGATGGGCGGGCGGTTTCCGATGAGCTGCTGAATCGTCTCGTAGGTGTTGGTCGTGGTGGCCAGCGCGTCGTGGGCGCCGCGCTGCGCGCAGACGCGGTGCATGGCGGACGCGCACGCCAGGGTTCCCAGGGCCGCGTAGGTGTTGCAGGTCGGCTGCTGCTGGCTCATCCCGAACTGGCCCGCGGAGGGCGTCTCTTGAATGGCCTCGTCCCGGCAGTCCGCGCCATGCGAGGACATGCAGATGGAGCGGGCGGAGCGCGCATGCGAGAAGAAGCGCACTTCGTCGATGGCGCCCCGGAAGGAGCCCTCGCCGTTGGTGGGGCAGGCCTGCGTGTTCAGCGTGTTGCCCGCGCCGATGGCGAGCGCGCCGGTGGCCAGCCGGAAGGTGCCCGTGGCGACAGGCAGCGCGCGGCCGGTGGGCACTCCGTTGACGTACTCACCGAAGGCGCCGGTGACGCCGTCCCAGGTGTAGGCCAGGTGGGTCCACGCGCCCAGGGGCAGCGCGGGGCTCCGGCCCAGGCGTACGCGCGTGCCGTTGATGACGAAGGACATCTGCACCGTGTTGTCTGGCTCGTAGATGAGGTCCAGCGCGTTGCCCTTCTGGAGCAGGTACCGATAGGGGTTCCCCGTGGTGCAGCCGGTGTGGATGCCCGTGTCCGGGCGGACCGCGAGCTGCACGGTGAAGCCCCGCGCGAGGCCGCCCACGCCGGGCCTGGTGCCGGAGGCGTCCGTCAGGTTCACCGTGAGCGCCCCACCGCCAGGAACGACGAGCGCCTTGCCCTTGCCGTGCGGTTCCCACAGCGAGCCGGACGTCGGCTGCGTCACCGCGTTGCCGGCGGAGATGGACGCGGTGCCCACCAGCGTGCCCGTGTAGAAGTTCCCGGACAGGTCCGGGGTGCGCGTCAGGTCATACGCGCCCGCGCGCGTCACCAGCTCGTTCATCGGCAGGGAGAGCACGTGGAAGGGGTCCACCAGCTCGCCGATGTCCACCTCGTTGTAGTCCCCCGTGTTGCTGCCGAAGAGAGCGAGCACGTCATGCGTCTTGGTGACGGGCAGGTAGTGGTCCTCGTTGCTGGAGCCCGGCGGGAAGTTCTGCTCCGGTGCGCGCTCCTGCTCCAGGTTCCACATGGGGCCTGAATAGAAGAGGTGGGCGATGTCGCTGCGGTCCGTGTTGATGGCGCCATCGATGTGGTACGCCGTCCAGCCCGTGTCCGCGCCAATCAGGCTGACGGCCTCGCGGCGCGCCCCGTCCGTGTAGACGACTCCGGTGTACGTGACGTTGCGTCCCTCGTGGTCCACCCAGGCGTAGGCGGCCCGGAGGAGCGCCCCGGACGTCGTCTCACCGAAGAGCTCGCCAGTGGAGGCCTTCAGCTTCTGCCACGCGAGCGGGTAGCGCTTCACGCCCGCGGTGGTGTCGCTGTACATCATGGACAGCGGGCGCGGATTGCTCCAGCCCGTGGCCGCGCAGGGGGTGGCGTTGTACGAGTACATCAGGTGGTCGATGCCGCCGTCGTTGACGGGACCGCCCTGATAGATGAGCAGCCGCCCGTCGGAGGTCATCGTCGGCTCGATGCCTCGGATGCTCGCGCCGGTGACAGTGGTCAGATAGTCCAGGTTGCCGGTGGTGAACGAGGAGATGTCCGCCTGCGGGGTGAAGGGCTGTGACACCCGGATGTCCACCGGACGGCGACGGAAGCGGTTGGGCCCGTTGAACATCTGCGAGTCGAAGAGGAAGGGCTGATACACCGCGAGCCCTCCCGACAGGACGTAGGGCTGCGCCGGGTTGGTGAAGCAGAACGCGAGCGCGTTCTCCCCGTTCGTCACCTGGGTGCTTCGTCCCGGAGAGAAGGCCGTGGAGAAGCCCGGCTTGCCCTGCGCGTCGTACGTCACCGCCTCCGGCCGGAACACGCGCGCAAGCCACGTCGTCGTCGTCGTCGCCTGGTCCTCCCGGATGTTGCCCACGAAGACGCGCCCGTCGAGGGTGGAGGAATGCCCGTTCGCACCGAAGGGCGTGGAGATGCGCGTGTTCACCAGGGAGGGGCGCTCCGCGGCGAGGGCACCCGGGGAGGACAACAGCGCGGCGAGCAGCGGCGCGAGTCGTGGAACCAACGCCAAATTACGTCGAGTGAACATGCGGAGCTCCTGACGTGGAGTTCTGATTATACGTGATTTGCATGGTGAGATATGCATTGCACCAGGGAGGCCGCGTGCGCGGCATTCCGTGGACGAAGGACGTCGCTGACCACGCTGGAAAGGGAAGGAGTCAGCGGGTTCGTCACGGTGGGGTGCGTTGACAAGCCAGAGGGTGCCGGGCATCGTGGTGGCACTTCATGGCCCGCCTGACGACCCACGCATGTTGCTGCTGTCACGCACCTGCGGTGGGCGCCTCTCGCCCCTAGGCCTGAACGCCCAGGGTTGAGCTGGTTCGACGAGCCCACCATCCGCGAGGAGGTGGGCTTTCGGCTTTCTGGTTCCCGAGTCCGCCGTCCATCGCGCTCCTCTCGCAGTCGAGGTTCCGCATGGCAGGTCCCACACCGCACCGTTGCTCATGGCTGGCCGCCGGGCTGGCATGGCTGCTCGCGCCGTGCGCGGCGGCGCAGACACCGGCACCCGAAGCGGCTCCCACCGCGCCGTCACCCACTCCGGGGAACGTCGCCGTCAAGGCAACCCCCGAGGGCATCTCCGTCTCGTCCGCCGACAAGTCGGTCATGCTGAAGCTGCGCGGCTACATCCAACTGGATGGCCGCTTCTTCGAGAGCGATGCGGACCGGCCGGGCTCCACCACGTTGCTCATCCGGCGCGCGCGTCCGTTGTTGGAGGGGACGCTCTTCAACCTGTTCGACTTCCGGTTGCTGACGGACTTCGCGGCCAACGTGCCGCCGCTCTGGGATGCGTATCTGGAGTACCGGCCTGGCAAGGCGGTGCGCGTGCGAGTGGGCAAGTTCCGCCCTCCGGTGGGGCTCGAGCGCAACCAGTCCGGTATCAACACGCTCTTCATCGAGCGCGCGCTGCCCACGGACCTGGTGCCCAACCGGGACGTGGGGGTGATGGTGCATGGTGACTTCCTCGAAGGCACGCTGAACTACGCGGTGGGGGCCTTCAATGGCACCGCGGACGGCGCCAGCGCGGACACCAACCTGGATGACAGCTTCGACCTGGCCGCGCGCCTGTTCACGCATCCGTTCCGAGCCACGAAGTTCAAGCAGCTCTCCGGCCTGGGGCTGGGCATCGCCGCGTCGCGCGGGCTGCAGTTCGGCTCGGCGTCCACCACGGGCGAGGCGCCGCTGCGCACCATGGGGCAGCAGACGTTCTTCATCTTCCGGACGGGCACGGGGGCGGGGGAGACGGTGATTGCCCACGGCGAGCACGTGCGGCTGTCGCCCCAGGGCTACCTCTACGTGGGCCCCGTCGGCGCGATGGCCGAGTACGTGTCGTCCACGCAGGAGGTCAACCTGGGAGCGCAGCACGCGCGGCTGCGCTTCGAGTCGTGGCAGGCCAGCGCGTCGTATGTCCTCTTCGGGGGCAAGGCGGCCTATGACGGCGTCAAGCCGACGGATCCGCTGGGCGCGGAGACGGGCGGCTGGGGCGCGGTGGAGCTGGGGGCGCGCTACTCCGCGCTGCATGTCGACCCGGAGGCCTTCCCCATCTACGCGGACCCCACGCGTTCGGCGCGCGGCGCGCGAGGGTGGGGCGCGGTCGCCAACTGGTACCTCAACGGCAACGTCCGCGTGGCCACGTCCTTCGACCACACGAGCTTCGATGGGGGCGCGGTGGATGGAGACCGCATCCCCGAGGACGTCGTCATGTCCCGCTTCCAGGTGAGCTGGTGAAAGGCCTCGTCATGCGCGTCCCACTCCGGCTGTCCCTGCTCGTCCTGCTCGCCCTCTCCGGATGCTCGAAGTCCGGCGGTGAGTCCGCCACCCCGAGCACCGTCACGCTGCTCAACGTCTCGTATGACCCCACGCGAGAGCTGTACGTGGACGTCAACGCCGCCTTCGCGAAGCACTGGGAGGCGACGCACGGGCAGAAGGTCTCCATCAAGCAGTCCCATGGCGGCTCCGGCAAGCAGGCGCGGGCCGTCATCGACGGGCTGGACGCGGACGTCGTCACGCTGGCGCTGGCCTACGACGTGGACATGCTCCACGACAAGGCGTCGCTCATCCCCGAGGGCTGGCAGACGCGGCTCGCGAACAACAGCGCGCCGTACACGTCCACCATCGTCTTCGTGGTGCACAAGGGGAACCCCAAGGGCATCAAGGACTGGGATGACCTGGTCCGCGAGGGCGTCGCCGTCATCACCCCGAATCCGAAGACCTCCGGAGGCGCGCGCTGGAACTACCTGGCCGCGTGGGGCCATGCGCTGCGCAAGCCCGGCGGCACGGAGGAGTCCGCGCGGGCCTTCGTGGACGCGCTGTTCCGCAACGTGCCGGTGCTCGACTCGGGGGCGCGGGGCGCCACCACGACGTTCGCCGAGCGCGGCCTGGGTGACGTGCTCATCGCCTGGGAGAACGAGGCCTTCCTGCTGACGGACGAGGTGGGGCAGGGTCGCTTCGAAATCATCGTCCCGTCGTCGAGCATCCTCGCCGAGCCTCCCGTGTCGGTGGTGGACCGCAACGTGGACAAGCGCGGCACCCGCGCGGTGGCGGAGGCGTACCTCCAGTTCCTCTACTCGGAGGAGGGGCAGCGGCTCGCGGCGAAGCACCACTACCGCCCTCGCTCGGAGGCGGTGGCGTTGAAGCAGGGCGCGCGGTTCCCGAAGCTGACGCTCTTCACCATCGACGAAGTCTTTGGTGGCTGGCGCAAGGCCCAGGCCGCCCACTTCGATGATGGCGGCGTGTTCGACCGCATCTACGTCCCCCAGGCGCGCTGAGCCATGGCCTCGCTCACTCGCCGCCACGTCCTGCCCGGCTTCAGGCTGTCCCTGGGCTTCACCTGGGCGTATGTCGGGCTGCTCGTCCTCATTCCGCTGTCGAGCCTGTTCCTCAAGACGTTCTCCCTGACGTGGCCCCAGTTCTGGGAGACGGTGACGGCGCCCCGGGCGCTCGCGGCGTACCGGCTCAGCTTTGGCGCGTCGCTCTGCGCGGCGCTGGCCAACGTCGTCTTCGGGCTGCTGGTGGCCTGGGTGCTCGTGCGCTACCGCTTCCCGGGCCGCTCATTGGTGGAGTCGCTGGTGGACCTGCCCTTCGCGCTGCCCACGGCGGTGGCGGGGCTGACGCTCACCACGCTGTTCTCCGCGAAGGGCTGGTACGGCCAGTACCTGGAGGCCTGGGGCCTGAAGGTGGCCTACACCTCCGTGGGCGTGGCCGTGGCGCTGACCTTCATCGGCCTGCCCTTCGTGGTGCGCACGGTGCAACCCGTGCTGGAGGACATCGACGTGGACGTGGAGGAGGCGGCGGCCACGCTGGGGGCGACGCCGTGGCAGACCTTCACGCGCGTGTTGTTCCCGGCCATCTTCCCCGCGCTGCTCAGCGGTTTCACCCTGGCCTTCGCGCGGGCGCTGGGGGAGTACGGCTCCGTCGTCTTCATCTCCGGCAACATGCCGCTGCGCACGGAGATTGTCCCGCTGCTCATCGTCACCAAGCTGGAGCAGTACGACTACGCGGGGGCCACGGCCATCGCCGTCGTCATGTTGCTGGCGTCGTTCCTCCTGCTGCTCATCGTCAACCTGCTCCAGCGCTGGAGCCACCGCCGGCTGGAAGCCGGGCCTGGAGCGTGACGGGCATGTTCGCTCCGACGATACATCTGCCCCGACGAAGGGCTCGGACGCTGGAGGGTTCTCCGTGGGTCCGATGGACGCTCATCACCCTGGCGCTGGGCTTCCTGGCCGTCTTCCTCGTTGTCCCGCTGCTCGCCGTCTTCTCCTTCGCCTTCCAGAAGGGCTGGGAGGCGTACCTGGCCGCAATCACCGAGCCGGAGGCGCGCTCCGCCATCGTCCTGACGTTGACGGCGGCGGCCATCGCGGTGCCGCTCAACCTGGTCTTCGGTCTGGCGGCGGCGTGGCTCCTGGCGCGGTTCCGTTTCCGGGGGCGCGCGCTGCTGCTGACGCTCATCGACCTGCCGTTCAGTGTGTCGCCCGTCATCGCCGGGCTCATCTTCGTGCTGCTCTTCGGACGGCAGGGCTGGCTGGGGCCGTTCCTGTCCGAGCATGACGTGCACGTCATCTTCGCCGTGCCGGGAATCGTGCTGGCCACGGTGTTCATCACCTTGCCCTTCGTCGTGCGCGAGGTGCTGCCGGTGATGCAGACGCAGGGCAGCGACGAGGAGGAGGCGGCGCTGACGCTGGGGGCGAGCGGCTGGCGCACCTTCCTGCGGGTCACGCTGCCGAAGGTGAAGTGGGGCGTGCTCTACGGCGTCATCCTCTGCAACGCGCGGGCGATGGGGGAGTTCGGAGCCGTCTCGGTGGTATCCGGGCACGTGCGCGGCGTCACCACGACGCTGCCGCTGCACGCGGAGATTCTCTACAACGAATATGACTTCGCGGGAGCGTTCGCCGTGGCGTCGTTGCTCACGCTGCTCGCGCTCGTGACGCTGGTGCTGAAGAAGTACGTGGAGTGGAGGAGTGAGGTGTCATGAGCATCATCGTCGAGCAGCTCACCCGGCGGTTCTCCCCGGGTGGAAGTCCCGCCGTCTCGGACGTCTCGTTCCACGCGCCCGCGGGCGCCATCACCTCGCTGCTGGGGCCTTCCGGCGCGGGCAAGTCCACGCTCCTGCGCCTCATCTGTGGGCTGGAGGTCCCTGACGTCGGTCGCGTCCTCATCGACGGCGTGGACTGTACGTCGCTGCCCGTGCAGCAGCGCAACGTGGGCGTCGTCTTCCAGAGCTACGCCCTGTTCCGCCACATGACGGTGCGGGAGAACATCGCCTTCGGGCTCAACGTGCGGAAGCTGCCTCGCGCGGAGGTGGAGGCGCGCGTGGACGAGATGCTGCGCCTGGTGCAGCTCGAAGCGCTGGGTGGGCGCCATCCGGGGCAGCTCTCCGGCGGACAGCGGCAGCGCGTGGCCTTCGCGCGTGCGCTGGCCATCCGCCCCCGGGTGCTGCTGCTGGACGAGCCCTTCGGCGCGCTCGACACGCGGGTGCGCGAGGAGCTGCGCGAGTGGCTCCATGCGCTGCATGAGCGCACCGGGTTGACGACGCTGCTGGTGACGCATGACCAGCAGGAGGCCCTGGAAATCTCGCAGCACGTGGTGGTGATGAGCGAGGGGCGCGTGGCGCAGGCGGGTTCTCCGGAGGACATCTATGACCGGCCCGCGTCACCCTTCGTCGCGTCGTTCATCGGCGGGGCGAGCGTCCTTCGCGGCCATGTCCAGGAGGGCAGGGCGTCGCTGGGCGCGCTGGCGCTGTCCGTGCCCGCCGCCGCGCGGGAAGGCGAGGCGGTGCATGCCTTCGTGCGGCCCCACGACATCAAGCTGGCCCGCTCCGTCTCCACCGATGGAGTCACGCCCTTCACGGGCAGGGTGGAGCGCTTCAAGCCCGTGGGCGGCTTCGTCAAGGTGCTCTTGCGCATGCCCTCCGGAGACGAAGTCACGGTGCAGGTGTCTCGCCCGGAGTTCGACGCGCTCGGCGTCGTGGAAGGGGACGCGGTGCGCGCCGATGTGCTCACCGCCTCCGTCTTCGTGGGGGACTACGCCATCTGAAGAGGACCGCACAGCCCCCTGCAATGAAGTTGGAAATGCTGGTATTCCTGGAAAGAGAGGTCTCAACCCTTTCCGGGAGGAATGCATGGCAGGACGGACCGAGGCGTGGTGGGTGGTTGCTGGGCTGGTGCTGGCGGGCTGTGGCAGCGAAGTGGCGGTGGAGCCCGAGGCGGTACCGCTGGCGAGTCAGGCGCAGAAGGAGCTGGGGTACGACCCGGGGGCGGGTTGGAACCTGGCGTGGCAGGACGACTTCGGCGGCACGAGCTTGAACGCGGCCAACTGGACCGTGCTGACGAGCAACCACGACCCCGTCACGAACAACTGCAACTTCGGCACGGGAGAGCTGGAGTTCCCTCGCGCGCAGAACGTCACGGTGAGCGGCGGCAAGCTCATCCTCACCGCCGAGCGGACGTCGGATGGGCCGTATGACTCGCGCTGCGCGGGTTATGGGCCGCGCTCGTTCTACTCGGGGCGCATCCACACCAAGGGCAAGGTGGAGCGGCGCTACGGCAAGCTCGTCGCCAGCATCAAGATTCCATCTGGCTACGGCATGTGGCCGGCGTTCTGGACGCTGGGCGCGAACATCTCCAACGTCGGCTGGCCGGCGAGCGGTGAAATCGACATCCTGGAATGGCACTCCAACGAGTCGTCGTGGATGAAGGTCGCCACGCACTCGTCCAACGGGGTGCAGCACTGGGGTTCGGGGGCCAACCGGGGCTACAGCCTCGCGGATGCCTTCCACGTCTACGAGGTGGAGTGGACGGCGGACCGGATGATCTTCCGCCTGGACAACCAGATCCGGGCGAACGCTGACTTCGTCCACAACGACCCGGCGTTCCAGCAGAACCACTACGTCCTGCTGAACCTGGCGCTGGGCGGCAACTGGTATGGCAATGCCTCGCCGGCCGCCATCGACCTGCCCGCCGGGCAGCGCAAGACGATGGAGGTGGAGTGGGTGCGCTGGTACCAGGCGGGCGGCTCCAGTGGCCCCTCGCTGGCCAATCCCAGCTTCGAGGCGAACATGAGCGGCTGGTCGACCTGGAGCCCCAACGGCACCGAGGCCGCGGACTTCAGCGAGACGCACAACGGCGGCCGCACGGGCAGCTACCACCTGACGCATTGGACGAACGGGACGCCCTTCGAGGTGTGGACGTATCAGACCGTGTCGGGGCTCGTGTCGGGCAACTACAAGGTCCGCGCGTGGGTGAGGAAGAGCGGCGGGTTCGACCTGGCGCGCATCCAGGCGAAGACGTGCGCCTCGTGCGGGCCGGCCTTCACGGACCTGGGCACGTATGGCGCGTGGACGCTGGTGGAGACGCCCGCCATCAACGTCACGGGCGGCTCCCTGGAGCTGGGCTTCCACACCCGCGCCACCACGGGCAACGGCGCCAACTTCATCCACATGGATGACGTGGAGCTGGTGCGCCTCTAGCAACACGGGCCTCTGGTGGTGGAGCGCGAGTTGGCTCCACCACCGGGGCTGCTGCTACCCGCCGAAGCCAGGTTCGAGGTGCGGGAAGTGCTCGCACCGTGTTTGTGGAGGGGAAACATGAGACGTGAAGAGACGATGCCGGGCGGCCCGAGGGCATGGGTGTGCGCGGTGTTGATGTGCGGGTTGTGGGGCCTGGGCTGTACGGAGCCTGTTTCGCGAGAGGTCCCCGTGCCAGAGGTGGGCACGGTGAAGGCCGCGGAGGGGCTTCCCCGGAATCAAACCGTCTCCGCGGGGCGTCTCCACTCGCTGGTGCTGCGGCCGGATGGGACGGCGTGGAGCTGGGGCTCGAATACCTTCGGGCAGCTCGGTGACGGCACCCTGCGGACCCGGGCCGTGCCCGCGCGAGTCTGGGGACTGTCCTCGGTGAGCATCGTCTCGGCGGGAGACCTGCATTCGCTCGCGCTGAAGGCGGACGGCACGGTGTGGGCGTGGGGGAACAACGAGCGAGGCCAATTGGGGCTCGGTGACACCGTGGCACGACGGGCTCCCGTGCTCGTGCCGGGGCTCACAAACGTGGTCCGGCTGGTCGCGGGCTTCTCCCACTCGCTCGCGTTGAAGGCGGACGGCACCGTGTGGGCCTGGGGCAACAACGCGACGGGACAGCTCGGTGATGGCACCACCACGCAGCGATTGCTGCCCGTGCCCGTGTCGGGGCTGTTCGGGGTGTCTGAGATTGGCGCGGGCAACTCGCACTCGCTGGCACTCAAGGCGAACGGGACGGCGTGGACGTGGGGCGCGAACTCGGACGGGCAACTGGGCGATGGCGGCTCCACGCAGCGCCTGGTCCCCGGCCTCGTCTCCGCCCTGTCATCGGTGGTGGCCCTCGTGGGCGGGGGCTCGCATTCCCTGGCCCTGAAGGTCGATGGGACGGTGTGGGCCTGGGGGCAGAACACCTTCGGCCAGCTCGGCGATGGGAGCACGACACGGCGCTCCTTGCCGGTGCGTGTCTCCAGTCTCACGAACGTGACGGCGGTGGCGGGCGGCGGACAGCACTCGCTGGTGGTGAAGGCCGACGGCACGGCGTGGGGTTGGGGCGGCAATGGGCGGGGGCAGGTGGGGGATTTGTCGATGACGCAGCGGCTGTCGCCGGTGCGGGTGTCCGCGCTGACGGGCGTGCTCGGCGTTGCCGCGGGAGGAGGGCAGCACTCCGTGGCGATGCTGGTCGATGGCACCGTCAGCACCTGGGGCAACAACATTGACGGTCAGTTGGGGGATGGCTCGCGAATCCTCAGCACGGCGCCCACCTGGACCGCCGGGATGGTCACTCGCGTGGAGCTCGCGGCGGGGAGGAGTCACTCGTTGGCGCTGAAGCCGGATGGCACGCTGTGGGTCTGGGGCGCCAATGCCTTGGGGCAACTGGGTGACGACACGCTGACCGCCCAGGCCGCGCCGGTCCAGGTGTATGTGCCTGGCGGGGTTCAGGCCGTCGCCGCGGGAGGGGATTTCTCCCTCTGCTTGAGTCTCTGGGGCGGTGTCTTTGCCTGGGGCGACAACGCCCACGGGCAACTGGCGAATGGGCGGAGCTCCCCGCAAGTCTACCCTCAAGAAGTGATGGGGCTGTGGGACGTCGTGAGCATCTCGGCGGGTGACTCGCATGCGCTCGCGGTCAAGGCGGATGGGACGGTGTGGGCCTGGGGCTCCAATGCGTCCGGGCAACTGGGAGACGGCGGCACGACGTCTCGCCCGGAGCCTGTCCAGGTCCCAGGGCTCACCGGTGTCGTGGCGGTGGCCGGTGGCAAGGCCCATTCCCTGGCGCTCAGGCGGGACGGCACCGTGTGGGCATGGGGGAGCAACACCCAGGGACAGCTCGGCGATGGCACGACGACGCAGCGCCTGCTCCCCGTGGCCGTGCAGGGACTGACGGGAGTGGTCTCCCTCTCCTCCAAGTCCATGCACTCGCTGGCCCTGCGGATGGATGGCACCGTCTGGGCCTGGGGCTCCAACGAGGTGGGGCAGCTTGGAGATGGCACCACCACCTCTCGCCTGGTGCCCACGCGCGTCACGGGCCTCTCGGATGTGGTCGCCATCAGCGCGGGAGCCGCGCAGTCCGCCGCGACACAGGTGGATGGCACCGTCTGGACGTGGGGCTCCAATGTCGCCGGCCAGCTCGGGAATGGCTCGACGACGCAGCGCCTGGTGCCTGGGCTCGTCGTGGGCCTGGCGAATGTCACGTCACTCGCCTCGGGGGAGGCTCACCTCCTCGCGGTCCGCGACGACAACACCTTGTGGTCCTGGGGCTCGGCCTCCTCGGGGCAGGTGGGCGACGGCGTCTCCGCCATGCATCCGACGCCCACGCGAACGGTGTTCGGTCCGACGAAGGTCGCCATCGCGAGCCGGCGGCACTCGCTGGCGATGAGGGGCGACGGCAAGGTGTGGAGTTGGGGCGCCAATACGTCCTCCGGGCTCCTGGGGGATGGCACGACGGCTTCGAGCCCGTGGCCTGTCGCCGTCAGCGGGCTTTCGAAGGTGCTGAGCCTGGATGTGGGGCTCCAGCACTCGCTGGCGCTCCGCGCGGGTGGCACCGTCTGGGCATGGGGCAACAACGGTCTGGGACAGCTGGGGCAGGGGCCGGGTGGTGCGCCCGTGCACCTCACCCCCGTCGCGATTCCCGGGCTGACGGGCGTGGTGGCTGTCGCCGCGGGAGAGGCTCACTCCTTCGCGTTGAAGGTGGATGGCACTGTCTGGGCATGGGGGGACAACACGAGCGGGTGGCTTGGCGATGGGACGTCCCTGAACGTGCGTCACTCGCCCGTGCTGGTGTCCAACCTCTCCGACGTCATGGCCATCTCCGCCCGGAAGAACCATGCCCTGGCGCTCAAGGCGGACGGCACCGTCTGGAGTTGGGGCGGCAATTCCCACGGACAGTTGGGAGATGGCTCGTTCACGAACCGTCGGACTCCCGTGCAGGTGGTCGGCCTGACGGATGTGATTGCCATCGACACCGGAGATGACTTCTCGTTGGCAAGGACGACGGACGGCGATGTGTGGGCGTGGGGAAGGAACGATGAGTGGCAACTGGGCGGTGGCGGTGGCGACAACCCGCTCCCCTCTTCGGTGTCCTGGACAAGAGGCTCCACCGCCATGGCGGCGGGGGCTCGCCATGTCCTCGCCCTGGGCGTGAATGGGGCCGTGCTGGCCTGGGGCGCCAATGATTCCGGGCAGCTGGGGGATGGGACGAATGTCTCGCGGCGCTGGCCGGAGGTCGTGCAAGGACTCACTCCCGCCGTGTCAGTGATTGCGGGAGACCACCACTCCCTGGTGGTGCTGGAGGACCGCCAGCTCTGGGGCTGGGGGAGCAACGCCGACGGTCAACTCGGCACGGGCGCGGTGTCGTACCGGACCTTGCCCGTCAACGTCTGGTGACGCCTTCGTGAGGCAGGTGGCCGGGGAGCGCCGTCCTCTCCCGGTCATCTGTCTGGAATCAGATGGTTCAATCGCCTTGCGATGCAATCAATGACATATGCGACATAATCGCGATCGTGTTGACATGCTGTGATTTGCCCCGCATAAGGCTGGCTGCAATTGTAGCTCTACCCAGCGGAGCGGCCCATGGGTGCGACATATGCGAATCCCCTGGAGTTGGACGGTCGAGAGCTTCGTCCCACGCGGCTCCTCCTCACAGGGGGCACGGGCTTTCTGGGGAGCCACTTCCTCCTCTGGCGATTGAGGGCGGGCGGGCGGCTCTTCGTGCTGGTTCGTGGCACGTCGCCGGAGCATGCGCGCGAAAGACTCCTGGAGTCACTCGCGGAGGCCGCGGCGTCGTATGACGTCCCCGTTCCGCTCGAAGCCGTCGAAAAAAATGTCACCTGCCTGGTCGGTGACATCACCCTCCCGCTCTGTGGTCTCTCACCCGAGGACCTGGAGCGACTGGAGGAGGCGCGACTGGAGGAGGTGTGGCATTCCGCGGCCAGCCTCGCGTATGAGAACCGCCACCGGGATAAAATCCATGCACACAATTGCATTGGGACCAGAAACATCCTGGAGGTCGCGCGGAAGGTGGGGGCCGAGAGGTTTGTCTATGTCTCCACCGCCTACACCGCGGGAACCCGGCGCGGAGTGATTCCCGAGCAGCTGCATCCGGAGCCCATGGGGGGGGCCTCGGATTTCAACAACTACTACGAGGAGAGCAAGGCGCAGGCGGAGCGAGAAGTCTCACGCGCCTGCGAGGCCGCGGGTCGCGCCTACACCATCGTCCGTCCCTCGGTCATCATCGGCCCCAGTGCGAGCCGCCGCAGCGGAGGGACGCGGTTCGGAATCTATGGCTTCGTGCGGGAGCTGTACCGGCTGCGCCGGGAGCTGGCGCAAGTCACGGACCCGCTGCGGCTGCTGGGACACGAGGGCGCGGGCGTCAACATGGTGCCCGTGGACCAGGTGGTGCTGGACATGCTCCGGCTGAGCGCCACCGGGTTCGAGGGGGGGCTGGTGCATCACCTGGTGGGGCCGGTGGAGCTTCCGGCCCTGGGGATGGTGGACCGGATGTCCCACGCGCTCCGGCTCCCCATCCTGAGCTTCACCACCCACCGTGAGACGGAGGCGTCCCCCATCGAACAGCTGTTCGATCTGCGCGGGGCCTTCTACGCCAGCTACGGGCTGAACCCGAAGCGGTTCGCCCGCACCCTTCCCCCGCACCCGCCGCTCACGCTCGCGGACCTGGATGTCTACCTCTCCAGCTACCTCGCGGAGCTGGCGCGGGAGCGCGAGGGGCTGGTGTTCACCCCCGTGCAGGTTCGCGCCCCGGATGGGGCGGAGGTGTGTGCCTTCACCCGGGGAGATTCGACGCGTCCGGTGCTGGTCCTCTGCAACGCCTACGCGATGCCCGAGGAGTTCCTGGCGCCGCTCGCGCAGCGGCTGGCCCAGCACTGGCGGGTGGTGACGTGGAACACCCGCTGGCTGCCCACGCCGACGCCGGACTTCAATCCCTCCCGTTGTGACTCCAGCGTCCATGTGGCGGACCTGGTCGCCGTGCTCGACCGGCTGGGTATCTCCCGGGTGGAGACGGTGGTGGGCTGGAGCAGTGGCGCGCAGGTGGCGCTCCGCGCGCTGGCCGAGCACCCCGAGCGCTTCGCGAGCGGCGTGCTGCTCAACGGGACGGTGTCGCTTCCGGCGACCCCGGACCACCCGATGACGTCCTTCGAGAAGAACCTCCGCCAGCTCTTCCCCCAGATTGCCGCCAACCCGCGTGTGGCGGAGCGCTACTGCAAGCTGATTTTCGGAGGGGCCCCCGGAGGCGAGGCGCCGCACAGCGAGGACCGGAAGGTGGTGGCCAGCGTCCTCACTTCCACGGACCCCCACCTGCTCTACATGACCAGCGTGCCGTTCCGCACGCCGTCCAGCCTCTTCCGCTACGCGAACATGGTCTGCGCGCTCTTCGGCGAGCGGGAGGACGCCTGGACGTCCTCCGTGAAGCAGCCCGTGCTCGTCTTTGGAGGTGGCGCGGATGCCATCTCCCACCCGGACCAGGTGGCGCTCCTGGCCTCCCGGCTCGTCGGCGCGCGGACGGTGCTCCAGCCGGACGCGGACCACTTCTCCCATTTCTATGACGAAGGGATGGCCGCCATGATTGAGGACTTCGCCCAGCACGCGCCCTCCGGGGCGCTTCCGGTGCAGCCCGCCGAGGATGGTTTCGCGCGCACCCTGGATCGGCTCATCCACCTCTCCAATGCGGACACCTCCAATCCCTTTCGGGAGCTGGTCTGGGAGAAGTCGCTGCCCGAGGACCAGCCCTGGATGAGTCCGGAGCTGCTCTCCGTCCACGGCACGCCCTGGGCCGAGAAGCTGACGCCGGAGCAGCTCCTGCGGCTCAGCAAGTGGGAGTGCATCAACTTCTTCAGCCTGAATGTGACGGGCATCCGCGAGCTGCTCACGGAGATGATCAGCAGGATCCACACCCCGGGCTACGAGGTGTCCTCCGAATACCTCCACCACCTGGTGCTCGAGGAGAATGAGCACATGTGGTACTTCTCGCGGTTCTGCCTGACGTACGGCGGAAAGATATACAAGGACCGTCGCATCCGTTACGACACCTTCCCCGAGACGGACATCAAGGAGTTCCTGGCCTTCGCCACGGTGCTGGTGTTCGAGGAGATTGTCGACGGCTACAACAGCCACATGGCGAAGGACGCGCGGCTGCCTCCCTTCGTGCGTGAAATCAACCGGCTGCACCACTCGGATGAGACGCGCCACATCAGCTACGGGCGGTTGAACATCGAGCGGCTCCACCAGGGGCTGCGCGCGAAGCACGGGGTGGAGCGGCTGCGGGACGTGGAGCGCGCGCTCAAGCGCTTCATGCTCACGTCGATGCAGAAGCTCTACAACCCGGACATCTACAAGGACGTGGGCCTGCCGGAGCCGCTGAAGGTTCGCAACGAGCTCCTGGCCCATCCCGAGCGCGTGGCCTTCAACGAGCGCATCCTTTCGAAGACAACGAGGTTCATGGTGAAGAAGGAGATCTTCACCGACGACCGTCTGTCCTGACCTGTCTGGGAGAGACACGCATGACGCCCCGTCACCTCTGCGGTTTGCTGGAAGAAGCCGAGCGCCATCATGGCGACCGCCTGTTCTTGTCCGACGAACGGGTCTCCTTCACCTATGCGCAGCTCGGCGCGGCCACCCGGCGGCTGGGTGGCTGGCTTTCGCGCCAGGGCTTCCGGCGTGGAGACAGGGCCGTCATCCTCACCCGCAACCGCGCGGAGGTGGCCCTGGCCGCGTTCGCGACGGCGCGGCTGGGCGGCCTCTTCGCGGTGCTGCATGGCGCGATTCGCGAGCCGGGCTTGCGGAGGATTCTGGAGCAGGTGACGCCCGCGGTGGCCTTCCTGGACGAGTCCACCGCGCACCTCGCGCCGGCCTTCGCCGACGTGCCCATCGTCTGGGTGGGCGAGGGCTCGCAGTCCGCCTCGGCGCCGAGGCTGTCGCGAATCCTGGACAGCGAGCCGGTGGAGTGTCCGCCCTTCGCGGGTGTGGACGTGGACCCTGTCTGCCTCATCTACACGTCCGGCTCCACGGGCGCGCCGCGAGGCGTGACGCTCAGCCACGACAACATCCTCTTCGTGGTGGACGCCATCCAGGCGCGGCTCCAGTACCGCGCCGAGGACGTGGTGGGCGTCTTCCTGCCGCTCTCCTTCGACTACGGCCTGTATCAGGTGTTCCTCGCCGCGCAGGTGGGGGCGGGCGTGTTCGTCGGGAGCGCGGAGCTGGCCGGACCCGCGCTGGTCACCACGCTGGAGCGCCAGCGAGTCACCGTGCTTCCCGGCGTGCCCACGTTGTTCGCCGCGTTGCTCAAGCTGCTCGGTCGGAGTGGGGCGGGCTCGCTCCGCTTGAGGACGCTCACCAACACGGGTGCGCATCTGCCGGCCAGCCACGTGGAGCAGCTCCGGCGTCAGCTGCCCGGAGTCTCCGTGTTCCCCATGTATGGGCTGACCGAGTGCAAGCGCGTCTCCATCCTCCTGCCCGAGGAGCTGGAGGCACACCCGGGCTCGGTGGGGCGCGCGTTGCCCGGGACGGAGGCGATGATCCTGGACGAGCAGGGCCAGGCGCTGCCGCCAGGAGAGGTGGGGGAGCTGGTCATCCAGGGGCGCCACGTCGCGCTCGGGTACTGGCGGGCGCCGGAGGAGACCGCGCTGCGCTATCGCACGCACCCGCGCGGGCTGGGCCGCGTGCTGTACTCCGGTGACCTCTTCCGGATGGACGCGGAGGGCTTCCTCCAGTTCGTGGGGCGCCGGGACTTCCTCCTCAAGCGCCGCGGCTTCCGGATGCATCCGCTGGAAATCGAGGAGGTGGCGTGCGGGCTGCCCGGCGTCGCCGAGGCGGGCGTGGTGCAGGAGGCCCAGGGCGACCGGCTGCACCTGTTCGTCACGTCCACTCCCGGCGCGCCGCCACCACGAGAGGCCGGGCTGCTCGACGCGCTCTCCAGCCGGCTGGAGTCCTACAAGGTCCCCGACCAGGTGCACTGGGTGCCGGAGCTGCCGAGGACGGCCAATGGCAAGCTGGACCGCGCGGCCCTCGCGAGCTGGCTTGTGGCGGGAGGGCGGCCATGAGCGCGCCGATGAGTCCTCCGCTGACGGCCCGGGCCGCGGCGTGGCTGGAGACCTACGGCTCGCCGCTCTATGTCTATGACCTGGGGGACGTGGAGCGGCGCACGCGCGAGCTCATGTCCGTCCTGCCCGAGGGCAGCCGGCTGTTGTTCTCGCTCAAGGCCAACCCGCTTCCGGCGATGGCGGAGGCGCTCTGCCGGCTCGGCTGCGACGCGGAGGTGTCTTCGCCCGGAGAGCTGACGGTGGCGATGGCCGCCGGCTTTGCTCCGGAGCGGGTGCTCTACTCCGGCCCGGGCAAGACCACCGAGGAGGTGCGTGGCGCGCTCGGCGCTGGCGTGACGCGCTTCTCCGCCGAGTCGTGGACGGACCTGGAGCGCATCGACCGGGCCGCGCGCGCCGCTCGGCTTCGTGCCCGGGTCCTCCTGCGCGTCAACCCGGAGGCGCCTCCCGTGGCGCGGCTGGCGATGAGTGGCGTGAGCAGCCAGTTCGGGCTCGACGAGGCGGAGTGGCGCGAGGGCCGCGCGCGGGTGGCGGCGCTCAGCGGTGTCGAGCTGCTGGGCGTGCACGTCTACCAGGGCACGCAGCTCGCGGACGTGCCGGCGCTGCTCTCCGCGCTGCGAGTGGCGCTCGAAGTCGGAGAGTCGCTCTCCCATGCGTTCGAGCTTCCCTTCCAGGTGTTGGATCTGGGCGGAGGTTTCCCCTGGCCCTTCGCCACGTCTGGCGTGGGGCCCGAGCTGGAGTCCCTGCGCGAGCCGCTCGCCCGGCTGGCCTCGGAGCGCGGGAGGACCGCATCCGCCGCGCTGTGGTTCGAGTCGGGCCGCAGGCTCTGCGGCTCCTCGGGCACGCTGTGGTCCACGGTGATGGACGTGAAGCGCTCGAAGGGCAAGCAGTACGTCGTCCTCGACAGCGGCATCCACCACCTGGGGGGCATGTCGGGCCTGGGGCGGGTTCCGCTGGTCGGCATCGGTGTCGTCCAGGCCGGCGCGGAGGCCGCGGCTGGGGTGCTCGAGGAGGTCAACGTGGTGGGGCCGCTGTGCACGCCGCTGGACTGCTTCGCTCGCAACGTCAGGCTCCCGCCGCTTCGGGTGGGCGACCGGGTCTTTGTTCCCAACGTCGGGGCCTATGGGGCCACGGCGAGCCTCACGGGGTTCTTGAGTCGACCGCCGCCGCTGGAGCTGGTCCATCGGGACGGCGAGGTCATCGCGGTGCATCGGCTGCGCTGGGGGCACGAGCCCCACACGCGCCTGCCCATCCAGGGGTCGCTTTCGTCGGAGGAGACACGATGAATACGGACGAGGTGAGGACCAGACTCATCGAGGTGATTCGCGAGTTCCTTCCCCGCGTGGCTCCGGACGAGCCAGTGGAGATGGCGCGCCCCTGCAACGAGATGGGGCTCGACTCGATGAATGCCATCAACCTGATGCTCGCGCTGGAAGGGGCCTTCGAGATTTCCTTCCCGGACGCGCTCCTCACCGCGGAGACGTTCCACTCTCCGGCGAGCCTGGAGACCATCGTCCATCGACTGCGCGGCGCCGCGCGGTGAGCTCGCTCCGCGCCGTCCCGGAGAAGGTGGACCCGGTGCAGCCGGTGAAGGAGGCGGCCCCCTCCTCACCGGCGCGCCCGGCGGTGGCGCGCGAGCAGCGGGTCTCCGCCGCTGTCCAGCGCTGGCGCAAGCGCGAGGAGCTGGACTCGCGAATCCAGGCGGCGAAGGCGCTGGGCAAGGAGCTGCGCGCGCGCTCGTGGGAGGCTCCACCGACGCCTCACCAACGCGAAGCGGAGCAGCACCGCGCCAGCATCGGCCGGACGCTGCTCCAGTTGGGCGTCTGGATTTCTGGTGCCCTGTGGTTGCTGATGCGAATCGCCGCGGATGTGCTCCGCCGCCGGGACTCCATCCAATCCCGGGGCCAGCATCTGCGGCGGCTGATTGAGCGAGCGGGCGGGACGTGGATAAAGCTGGGCCAGCAGATGGCCATCCGCGTGGACCTGCTCCCATATCCGGTGGCGCAGGAGCTGGAGAAGATGCTCGACGCCGCGCCGCCGATTCCCTTCTCCCAGGTGCGGCAACTCGTGGAGCGCTCCCTCCAGCGGCCGATAGCGGAGGTGTTCTCCGAGCTGGGCGCGGAGCCCGTGGGCTCGGGCTCCGTCGCCTGTGTCTACCGCGCGGTGCTGCATGGCGGCGAGGAGGTCGCGGTGAAGGTCCGCCGGCCCGGCGTCGGCTCGCTCTTCGCCGCGGACATGCGCGCGCTGGGGTGGATTCTCGGCCTGGCGGAGCTTTGGTTCGTTCCTCCCGGCTACTCGCGTCAGCTCCTCCACGAGCTCAGCACCATGCTCTATGAGGAGCTCGATTTCGTCCGGGAGGCTCGCTACACGGAGCTGTTCCAGGACCGGATGGACAAGCTGGGCCAGCGCTTCGTGCGCTCACCCCGCGTGTACGGAGACCTGTCCAACCACGAGGTGCTCGTCACCGAGTTCGTCTCCGGCATCTGGCTCAAGGACCTCATCTCCACGGCCGAGCGCAAGGACGAGTCGGGCCTGGCGTCGCTGGCCACGCTGGGAATCGTCCCCCGCAAGGTGGCTCGCAGGCTGCTCAAGATTGCCCGCCTCTGCGCGCAGGAGGGACTCTTCTTCCACGCGGACCTCCACCCGGCCAATGTCATGGTCCAACCAGACAGCCGGCTGGTGCTCATCGACTTCGGCTCCTGTGGTGCCTTCACCGCGCGCGAGCGCCGCGTGTGGCGAGAAATCGCGGACGCCCAGGCGAACGAGGACGTGGGGCGGATGGTGTCGGCCGTGCTCGCGCTGCTCGAGCCGCTGCCCGCGGTGGATGTGGAGGAGTTCTCCCGCAAGCTGGAGGGCATCTTCTGGCAGGACCTCTACGCGAACAAGAGTCGCACCTCGCGCTGGTGGGAGCGCACCTCCGCCAACCTCTGGATTGGGTTCTTCAAGCTGGCCCAGGAGTACAGGGTCCCGATGAACCTCAACACCTTGCGGATGATTCGCTCCACCATGCTCTCCGACAGCCTGGCGGCCCGGCTGGAACCCCGCATAGACCATTACCGGGAGTACCGCCGGTACGAGGTCCAGCTCGGGCGCCGGATGCGACAGCGATTGAACCGGAAACTGGACAGTTTGTCCGAGGACCGCTCGTTCATCCGCTACGAACAGGTCTACGACGCGGCTGTGGCTGGCTTCTACCGTCTCCAACGCTTCCTCGACTCCTCGACCTATCGGTTCGCGGTGACGGAGCGGACCTTCTCCTTCGCCGTGTCCCAGGCATTGCGCGCGGGGAGCTGGTTGTTGTTGGGAGCGTTGGCGGTTCGCGTGGGCGCGGCGGTGGTGGGAGTCGCCAGGCGAGGGGAGCGTGCGGGCGAGGCCTTCACCACGGAGGTGCTGTCAGGTCAGGCCTGGAGCCAGATGCTGCTCAGCCCGCTGTTCCTGGGGGCCGTGCTGGTCGCGGTGGCGGTGACGCTGCGGGGCATCAGCTTCCGACTGTCGGACAAGGACCGCGAAGCGGGCTCACGTACCGCGCTTTGAAGGGAGAACACGGAATGACAATCGAAACCCTGAACACCATCAGCTCCATTCCCGTCGTCATCGACATGGGCAAGCAGCGGCGCAAGAAGCTCAAGGCCCTCAAGCGAGGCCAGGGCGCGCTGATGCTCGAGGTGGGCGAAGCCTTGAATGAGGTCCGGGAAAGGCTGGGGGAGGAAGTCCTCGGCAAGCAGCTCGTGCCGGTGGTCCTCATCTACCAGCGGCAGCCCAAGAAGAAGCGGCGCGGCGGGCTGTCGCTGCCCTTCGTTCCGCCCTTCATGCCGTGAACCCCCGCAGTGGATTCAAGGAGAAGAGACGATGAGCATTCAAGGCAAGGATGTGACCACCGAGACGCAAGTCCGGGTGGATGGCCACAGCGGGCAGGTGATTGCCACGGAAGTGATCGTCGAGCGCACCGTCCCGGCGGGCAAGAAGAAGCGCAAGACGAGCAAGGGGCTGAAGAACCTGGACAAGGCGCACGACAACGTGAGTCGTGCGATGGAGAACCTGTCCGCGTCGGTCTCCGACGGGCTGAAGACCTACCGCCGGGAGCAGAAGGCCTCGGCGGAGAGGAAGAAGGACGGCGCCCTGCGGGACTTGATGAAGAACTCCGGCAAGGCGATGAGCGACTCCCTGAAGACCTTGAGCAAGGTGCCGCGCGACCTCACCCGGACGATTGACAGCAAGCGCAATCGCAAGCAGGTGCGGGCCATCGCGAAGTTCATCGCGGGGCCCCTGGGCCGCTAGCGCGGCGCTACACCTGCCGCGCGGACTGAAGCCCCGCGGCGGGGCGGGCGCTCACCCGGGCTTCTGTCTGGTGGAGGAAGTCCCGGACCACGGCCACCGTCTTGTGCGGGTCTTCTTCCATGGGCACATGCCCCAGTCCTTCCATCATCACCAGGCGGGACTGGGGGATGCGCGCGTGGAACCGCCGCGCGTACTTGGGGAGAATCCATTCATCGCGGCTGCCCCAGAGGATGAGCGTGGGGACCTTGATTTCAGACAGCCGCTCCTCGAGCGACGGGTCTGAGTCCTTCTGGGCGAAGCGCCGGCGGGTGGCCTCCCGATTGCCCTCGCGCAGGAGGATGTCCACGTAGAGGTCCACCGTCTCTGGCGTCACCTTCCTCGGGTCGCCGTAGGTGCTCTTCACGGTGCGCTTCACCATGAAGCGCGGAGTCGTCCAGCGCACCACGCGGCTCACCACGGGCGTCTCGTAGAGCCGGAGGGAGAGCGGAATCGGCTCTTCGCGCCGCAGGCCGAAGGCGTCCACCAGGATGAGCCGCTCCACGCGTTCGGGGTGGACCACGGTGTAGCGCCAGGCCAGGCCACCGCCCATGGAATTGCCGCCCAGCGTGAAGCGCTCGAGCCCCAGCGCGCTGACGAAGGTGTCCAGCCAGGAGACCTCCGCCAGGGGCGTGTAGCGGTTCTTCGGGTCCGGTCCGGTGAGGCCCTGTCCGGGCAGGTCCACGGTGATGACCCGGTACTCGCGGGTCAGCGAGTCCATCCAGCCTTCCCAGGTGTGCAGCGACGCGTTGGAGCCGTGGAGCAACACGAGGAGAGGGCCTTTGCCCTGGTCCCGGTAGTGCGTTCGCAGGCCATCGACGTCGATGAACCGCGATGGCGAGCGAGCGCGCCGTGTCTCGACTTCGCCCGCGGGACGGTCTCGTCGTACAGCCAACGCGAGGGCCGCGCCCCCTGCGATACCCAGACCGATCGCCCACTTCGCCGCGCGATTCATGAAGCCTCCGTGCGCGCCCGGACTCGTGACGAGTCCGGCCATGCGCGCGCGGAAGCTAGGTCCCTGGTCTCAGCCGCAGAAGTCGTCGGCGACCTGTCTGTCCATCCGGGCAAGCATCTCCGCCGCGGTGGGGATGTCGCGAATCAAGCCCCGGCTCGTCCGGCGGGGCTGTGTCCGACCCTGTCGTCACACACACGGTCAGGGCGTCATGAAACTTCATTCGCTCCTCGACGGCGGCGGTCAGCGGGTCGTCCTCGCGGCGGGACGCGCGCTCCTCCAGCTGGTGCTGGAGGGCGCTGATGGTGTCGCCAGGCGGTCAGCTCAACCCACGTGGGATGTTGAACACGGTGGAGCGGTCCGTCTCGTCACCCATCAGACGAACCGCCCTCGCCACGGAGGCCGCGTTGTGGGCCAGCGACTCCTGGCAGGTCCAGGGGAGAGAGTTCCCTCGCGCGCGGAAGTTGGAGCCGTTTTCCCAGACGCAAGAGAATCTCGGTGGCTTGCGTGTCCATCGCCTCGAGGATGTCCGCCGCGCGGGGGATGTCGCGAATCAGTCCCGCCACTTGCCCGCATGGGCTGTGGCCAATGGTGTAGTCATTGGCGGCCATGGCGGCGTTGTATTTCTCGCGTTCTTCATCGGCCACGAGCAGGAGCTCGTCTTCATTGCCGGACCAGCGCTCGGTCATCGTGTTCGTGAGGGCGCGGAAGGTGTACCCGGGCGGCCAGGTGATGTCGCGCAGGATGTCGAAGACGTTGGAGCGGTCGGTGTCATCTCCAGTCAATTCGACGGCCCTCGCCTGGGAGTTCTCGTTCACGAGGGCCTCCTGGCTGGCCCACAACCGGGAGCCGACCAGCGCGCCGTCGGCGCCCAGTGCGAGGACCGCCGCCAGCCCGCGCCCGTCGCCGATGCCTCCAGCCGCGAGCAGGAGGGTGTCGGGCGCGCGCCTGGCCAGGATGTCGGCGACTTCCGGGACCAGGGTGATGGTCGCGCGGTTGGTCATCCCATGGCCTCCCGCCTCGCTGCTCTGGGCAACGATGACATCCGCGCCCGCCTCGAGCGCCTCGTCGAGCTGGGACAGGCGCTGAATCTGGCAAATCAGTGCCGCACCCGAGGCCTTGATTTTCGCGGCGTAGGGGCGCGGGTCACCGAAGGACAACATGAAGGCGATGGGCTTGTAGGCCAGCGCCGCGTCGAGGAGCTCGGGTGTCTGGTCGAGCGACCAGGTGATGAGGCCCCCTCCGACGGGGGCGCCACCGACGAGCGATTGCTGTTGGGCAATCCATGCCATGTCGCCATAGCCACCGCCCAGCAAGCCCAGACCTCCCGCGCGGCTGACCGCGCCCGCGAGGGCGCCACCGGCCACCAGCGCCATGGGCGCACACGCAATGGGATACTTCAACTGGAAGCGTTCAGTGAAGCGGGTCTTCATCGGTGCTCCTGGGGAGAGAGCCGTGAAGTTGCTATGCCATTTTCCATGAACAGGCAAAGGCGCGGGCCGGTGTCTGTTGGTTGGCGAATAGACGACGGGCTGCCCGCACAGCGCGGCAATGTCACATCACGCCGTCTTCGAACGCGCTACAGCATCCACCGCCACGACAGTCCAGCCAGGGTGGTGTAGCCCACCACGGAGCGCTCGATGCGCCCCTCGGGTGACAGGAAGAACACCGTCGGAAACATGTTCACCCGCCACGCCTGCTGGAGTGAGTCGTCACCCATCAGCACCGGGTAGTCCACCGCGTGCTCTCGCGTGAAGCGCCGCACGGCCTCTTCGTCTTCGTACGCCAGCGCGACGGAGACGACGTGCGCGGAGTCTCCCGCGAGCCGCCGCAACTGGGACAGGTTGGAGGACTCCGCGCCGCACACGCCGCACCAGGGCGCCCAGAAGGCGAGCACCACGGGCTTGCCGCGCAGCGACGCCAGCGACACCGTCTCTCCGTCCAGGGTGCGCAGCGTGAAGTCCGGCGCCGGAGCACCCGAGCCTGGAAGGTTGCGCGTCTGCCAGGTCGCCACCGCAGTGAAGACGAGCGCGAGCAGGACCAGGTCCACGCCCCACCGCACCCACCAGCGCTGGCGCGCTCGCGCCCAGGCGGCCCGCACGTTTCCCAGCGCTCCGGACCCGCCTTGCATCCACGGCCTCCACACCGTGCCGCGCGGGCGCCAGGGCCCTCGCGGCACTGAATCATCCTGCCACCGTCAGGGCCCTTCCGGGTGGAGGGGCCCTGACGCAACTCACCTCACGTCAGGAGGGGCTGTGCTGCTCCTCGGGCTCCCAGGGCGCGGTCCTCACGCTCTCCCCGTCGCTGCGTTGCGAGCGCCCCAGGGCCTTGCCCACCGCGTGGCCCGCGCGCTCCAGGGCCCTGTCCACCGCCCCGGCGAAGCTCGCGTCCACGGCCTCCGCCGCGAGCTGTCCGCCCTGCTCGAGTCGGACAGTCACCTTGGCCACCTTGTCCACGCCACCGCGTGGGCCGTTGATGTCCTCCAAGCGCACCGTCACCTCGCGGACCCTGTCGGACAATCTCCCCATCGCGAAGCGCGCGCGGCGCTCCACGTGGTGACGCAGGGTGTCGGTGAGGGTGAAGTGTCGGGCTCGGATTTCGATTCGCATCCTCGGCTCCTTCTGGCCCCCCATGGGCCTCTCTCCTATCTGCAGGCGCGGGACTTTCGGCGCCAATAGGAAAAGCCCCGGAACACCTTCGAAAAAACGAAGGGTTCCAGGGCGGAATGAGGAGGTGCCTGGGGCTGTTCGGCCTTTACGGGCCGCCGCTCTTCGCCGCAGCTGGAGGCGTCTTCGCGGGCGGAGCCACCGGCTTGCTCGCCTCTGGGGCCTCGGGCGTGGCGGCGGCCGTCGCGGGCTTGTTCTTCGGCGGCATGGGCACCAGCGGCTTCTCCGGGTCCATCTTCGCGCCGATGCGCACCTGCTGCTCCACCATGCGGGACCACAGCGAGGCCTTGGTGCTGACCAGCGCGTTGGACTCGAGCACCAGCGTGCGGGTGTCCTGGGCGCGGCGGTAGATGCGCGGCCCCACGTCCGGCTGCGCGGGGTCCGAGTCGCTCACCTGCACCTGCTCTTGCACTCCGATGCCCGCCTCGCTGAAGGACAGCGTGGACGTCAGCTCGAACTTGCGGATGAGCTGGTTGGGCAGCTTGAAAGTGGCCTCGCGCGCCAGCGGGAACCACGCGGCGCCCAGGCACGCGCGCTCCGGGCTGGACACCGACTCCGTGAAGAAGCGGTTGCGCCGCAGCGGCATGACGCGCGCGTAGCGGCGGCACACGTCGGTGCCATCCGTGGTGCACGCGTCGCCCTCCGCGACGAGGACGTCCGCGCCGCCCACGCGCTCCAGACGCAGCTTCGCGTTCTTCGGCATGGAGCGCAGCGAGCCCAGCGCCTCCACTCGGAAGCCCAGCTCCGTCGTCTCCACCAGGGCCACCGGGCCCAGGGCCTCGCCGTTGGTGAAGCGCCGCGTAATCACCCACGCCAGCCGCTGGCCAGCCTGGAGCGTCTCCAGCACCAGGTCTTCCTCGGTGAGCTTCGCCGCCGGGGGCAGGGGCAGGGCGTCCGGGCCGGCCTCCACGCAATCGTCGGCGGAGGGGTCCTGCCACCACACGGGCGCGCCCGCGCAGTCCACCGCGGGCTGGGGCGCCGCGCTGGTGTCCTTGTCGTAGCCGTGCAGCAGCAGGGCGAACCAGATGTCTGGCGTGGGGAAGGAGCGCGCGTTGGGGCCCGCCTCGGCGAAGCACATCGCCGGCTTGGGTGCGCTGGCGCAGCCGGCCAGCAGGGACAGGGCGACACCGCAGACCTGAAGCGTTCGTTTCATGGGTTCTCAGGCCTCGGCGAACCGGAGGTCCCAGTCGCCTTCCGGGGTGAGGGCCACGTGCAGCTTGGGAGGCACCGCGCCACCCACCAGGTGCTGCAACAGCTCGCGGGAGAGCACGGGCATCAGCGAGCCCTGGAGGATCTGCTCCATGTTGCGCGCTCCCATCTCCGACTCCGTGCACCGGCGCGCCAGCTCGTCCAGCAGCTCCGGCGCCAGCGTCGTCTCCACGTCGTGGGCCTCGCGCAGCCGGCCCACCAGCTTGTTCAGCTTCATCTCCGCGATTTGCCGCATGACGTCGCGCTGCACGGGGCCGAAGGGCACCACCGTCATGCGCGCCAGCAGGGCGGGCTTGAAGTGCTGGCTCAGCGTGGGGCGGATGGCCGTCAGCACCTGCTCCGAGGAGGGCTCCAGCCCGTCCTCGAACATCTTCATCACCCGGTCCGAGCCCAGGTTGCTGGTGAGGATGATGACGGTGTTCTTGAAGTCCACCGCGCGGCCTTCGCCGTCCGTCAGCATCCCCTTGTCGAACACCTGGTAGAAGAGGTTCATCACCTCCAGGTCGGCCTTCTCGCACTCGTCCAGCAGCACGACGGAGTAGGGGCGCTGCCGCACCGCCTCCGTGAGCAGGCCACCCTCGCCGTAGCCCACGTAGCCCGGCGGCGAGCCGATGAGCCGGCTCACGGTGTGCTTCTCCTGGAACTCGCTCATGTTGAGCGTCGTCATGAAGCGCTCGCCGCCGTAGAGCGACTCCGCCAGCGCCAGCGCCGTCTCCGTCTTGCCCACGCCGCTGGGCCCCACGAAGAGCATCACGCCAATGGGTGCGTCCGGGTTGCGGATGCCCGCCTGGGAGATGCGGATGATTTCGCCCACCTTCTTGAGCGCCGCCTCCTGTCCGCGCACGCGGGTGCGCAGCCGGTCCTCCAGGTTCAGCACGGCCTCCAGCATGTCGCCGCGCATCTTCCCCACCGGCACGCCCGTCCAGCCCGCGACGACGCGCGCGACGATGTCCGCGTCCACGTCCGAGTGCACCAGCGGCACCTCGCCGCGCGCCTGCGCGAGCGTCTTCGCCGCCGCGTCCACCGCTTCCTTGAGCGCCGAGGGCTCGGCGCCCGGGGCCGGCTCTCGCAGCGCCTTGCGAGCGTCCATCAGCGCGATGACGGCCGCGCGCTCCGTCTCCCAACGCGCGTGCAACGAGGCCCGCGAGTCTTGCGTGGCGCGCAGCTTCGCCTCCGCTTCGGCCAGCGCCTCCTGCTCGTCCTCACCGCCTTCACCGTCGTCCAGGTCGCGCTTGAGCGCGTCACGCTCGCGCTCCAGGCCGGAGATCTCCTGCTCCAGCGCCACCAGCTCCTCGGGCCGCGTGGACAGCTCAATCTTCACGCGGGCAGCCGACGTGTCGAGCAGGTCCACTGCCTTGTCCGGGAGCTGCCGGCCGGAGATGTACCGGCTGGACAGCCGCACCGCCGCGGTGACGGCCTCGTCGCGGATGGTGACGCCGTGGGCCGCCTCGTACGTGGGACGCAGGCCGCGCAGCATCAGCTCCGCGTCCTCCTCGCTGGGCTCCTCCACCTTCACCGGCTGGAAGCGCCGCTCCAGCGCCGCGTCCTTCTCGAAGTACTTCTTGTACTCGGCCCACGTCGTCGCGGCGATGGTGCGCAGCTCGCCACGCGCCAGCGCGGGCTTGAGCAGGTTGGCCGCGTCGGTGCCGCCCTGAGAGCCACCCGCGCCGATGATGGTGTGCGCCTCGTCGATGAACAGGATGATGGGCGTGGGAGACGCCTTCACCTCGGCGATGACGGCCTTGAGCCGGTTCTCGAACTCGCCTCGCACGCCCGCGCCCGCTTGCAGCAGGCCCAGGTCCAGGCCGAGCAGGTCCACGTTGCGCAGCGCCTCGGGCACCTCGCCTCGGACAATCGCCCAGGCCAGGCCCTCCACCAGCGCCGTCTTGCCCACGCCCGGCTCGCCCACGAGGATGGGGTTGTTCTTCCGGCGCCGGGAGAGGATGTCGACCATCTGCCGGATTTCGCGGTGACGGCCGAAGATGGGGTCGACCTTCCCCTCGCGCACGCGGCCGGTGAACGACGTGGCGAAGCGCTTGAGCGCCTCGTCACCTCGGCCTCCCGGAGCGCTCGCCGAGCCTCCGCCCGAGCCGCTCGCAGCGCTGTCGGAGGTGACGACCTCCACGTTCTCCGGCGAGGGCTGGAGCAGCACGTCCAGCGAGCCGAGCAGCTCGTCGCGGGGGATGGCGTCGAGCTCCGGGAAGATTTCGGCGGTGTAGCGCGAGCGGCGGGTGATGAACTGGACGAACAGGTGGCCGGAGCGCAGCCGCGTCGCGCCGTGCTCCACGGAGGCCAGGAGCCACGCCTCCTCGAACCATTGGAAGAGCGTCTCGGAGAACACGGGCCGCCCGGCGTTGCCGGCGCGCAGGCCTTGCAGGGCGCGCTCCATGCTGGTGGTCAGGTGCCGCTTGTCCACCCCGAAGTTGTGGAGCAGGCGCGCCACGTCCGAGTCCTCCGGCTCCAGCATCTGCGCCAGCATGTGCTCGGGGACGATTTCGTAGAACCGTCCCGCACTCGCGCGAGCCACCGCTGCTTCGAGCAGGCGGGTGGAGGTGGGCGTCAGGCGACGGACAAGCGCTTTCGGATCGACGCGAATGGGAGCCCCCAAGCTGTGACGACGGTGGTCGAAGGTATACCGGGCGGCTCTTGCGCCGTAAATCCCCGCACCCCGGGGCCGCCCCTCCCGGAGTGTCTCATCTCACGACGGGAACGCTCAGCTGTGTCTGCTGGCTGGAGCCCAGCCAGGTGTCGCGGCCGAGCTGGCTCGGCTCCTTGCGCGAAAGCCGGAACTGCTGGCGGACGCCCTCCGTGAGACCCAGCTCCAAGTCGTACTCCAGCGGATCCCTGACGAAGAGCGACACCACCTCCCGGACCAGGGGGAGCAGGTCCCCATCCGGCATCAGCCGCTTGTACGCGCGCGGCGGTAGCGGGCTGATGTGCAGCTGAATCTTCCCCGTCCGGTCGAACGCCTTGCCCCCCAGCAGCATGTTGCGGCCGAGCACGTGGTTGGCCCGTCCCAACTGCACCCGGGCGTCGATGTCCACCCAGCGGCCGACGAACTGCCGCACGGACACGCGCGCGCCCTCCAGGTCCTCGTTCAGCACGTCCTGGAGCGCCACCTCCAGCTGCTCCGCCGTGCGGGCCCGGCTGGCGAGCAGCGGGGCGATGCGCAAGAGGCGCCAGGTCGGCAGGCCGCCCTTGCGGGGTTGCTCGTACGTGTCGAAGCCGCCCAGCGCGAGCAGCCGACGGGACCACTGGTCCGTGAAGGACGTGTCCGTCTCGCTGGTGATGCGGTACTTCGACTCGATTCGATACAGGAGGGACAGGAGCCGGTGGTGGAACAGGTCCAGGAACTCGCGCCGCACGGGCGCGTCCGGGTCCTCCTGCGCCACTTCCTCGGCGATGTAGTGGGGCAGGGGGCTCACCGAGCCCGTCAGCCCCATGAAGCGCGTCACCACCTCGAACAGCGGACGGCGCGAGTACGGGTCCTCCGGCCGCACCGGCACCTGCCGCAGCGTCACCTCGCTGACGTCGCCGGAAGGAAAGCCCAGCGACGGGTCGTGCCGGAAGCGGATCATCTCCTCGTTGACGGGACCGGGCCCGCCCACGCGCACCGCGTCCTTGGTGAGCCGCTCCAGGAAGGCCACCAGCGGGAAGAAGCCCGTCCGGGGCGCCGCCTCGGCCAGCTTCCGGGCCGCTTCTACAAGAGCGTCTGGGAGCCGTTCCTCGGAAGCCACATGTACTCCGTCTGCGAGGGGTGGAGGCGGATGCTCAGCTCGTTGAAGGAGTTGATGGTGACGTGGGACGCGAGCAATTCCTCCAGCACGCAGCCGAAGAGGAACGAGTCCCCCACGCCCATGAAGTTCTCCTCGTCCAGGTCCACCCGGGTGCGGTGGCCTCGCAGCGGCGCGCCCTCCAGGAAGCGCGTGACCGGCTTGGTCTCCACAGCGCGGATGGCGTTGATGCGCAGGCGGCTGGCGCGCGCGGCCAGGTTGTCCGTGAGCGAGTGGAAGTTGTACAGGTCCATCAGCCGCCGCAGCGCCGCCGCGTCCGCCAGCGAGTGCTGGTTGATGGCCAGGTGCGACAAGAGCCGCCAGTGCAGCTCCGTGCCCAGCGGTGCGCGCGCGGGCCGGCTCACCGGGGAGATGTTCTTGAACTTCGCCTGGGTGGGGCTGGCGGACGTGGACTCCGTCAAGTCACCCACTTGAAGCCGCGACGGCAACATGCGGTTGGTGCACGTCAGGTCGATGGAGAGCGCCTCCTCGGACCCGAGCACCGGCGCCACGTCGCGCGGGGTCTCCAGGGTGATGTACATGTCGATGCCTTCATCCAGCGGCGAGTGCGTGCGCCGCAGCCGGTAGAAGGACTGCTCCGCGTCGCCGCCCGCCGTGTGGCTGAACTCGAAGAAGGGCCGGTAGCCGCGCCGCTCGTTGCGGCCCGCCTGCAGGCCCGTCACCGTGTCCACCGAGTACACCTCGGCATGGTTCGCCGGCAGGTCCGCGGCGCGCAGCAGGTGCTCGCCGTCCAGGGCGTTGTGCAGGACGGGGTTGGCCGGGGCGTGGAAGAGGTTGACCACCGGCGCGCAGTGCAGCCGGAACATCTCCCGGTGGATGCGCGCGTCCAGGGGCGGTGGCCGCTCCAGGTGGAAGGCAAGCTCGAACCGGTCCTCGCGGACGTGGAGCGCCGCCGCGTCCAGGTTCTTCACGTCGAAGAACAGGAACTTCTCCGGCAGCGTCAGGTACTCCTGCAAGAGCCGGTAGCCCTCGCTCGCGCGCGGCCACGGCAGGAGCCGGAAGTCGCGCTGGAAGCCCACCGCCTGGATGGAGCCCGCGGGCAATTTGATTCCGTCGCCCTGCGACGACGCGCCGCGCACGCGCACCTGGCCGCAGTAGCGCATGAGGCACAGCAGCACCACGGCGGAGGCGGACAGCTCTCCGTGGATGAACAGGCGCAGGCCCTGCTGGCGGAAGACCTCGGCGCGGCCCTGCTCCGTCGTCTGGAAGGACAGCCGCAGCACGGGGGACGTAATCGACGAGCGGTCCAACAGCGCGTCGGTGAGCTGCACCGGCAGCAGGTCCACGTCCGTCGTCGTGCGGAAGACGCAGCGGGTGCCGTCGATGGGCTGCGAGGCGACCTCCGCCCCGGCGGCCAGCTTGGAGCGGCCGCGCAGCGCGCGCAGGTGCGGGGAGAACTCGACGATGGACGCGGCGGGCAGGGGGCGCAGGTAGTGCGGCAGCAAGAGCTCCGTCAGCCCATGCACCAGCTCCGGCACGTCGTCGTCCACGCGCTCGCGGATGCGCGCCGTCAGGAAGGCGAAGCCCTCCAGCAGTCGCTCCACGTCTGGGTCCGCGCCGCGCTCCACCAGCAGGCCCGCCAGCGACGGGTTGGCCATCCCGAAGGCCCGCCCCATCTCCCGCAGGTACGTCAGCTCGCTCAGGTAGTACTTGCTGAACATCCTCGCCCTCCGCCACACACCCCGCGGTTCACCACAGGTCCACGCGCCCGCCCGGCTTCACCTGCGTGTGGAAGCGCACGGTTCCCTTGCGCGTTCGCGTCGCCAGCTGCGCGGTGATGTCGAAGCGCAAGGCCGTCGGGTCGTCCGGGTCCGGCGTGTGTGTCACCACCACGCTCTTCAGCCTCGGCTCGAAGTCCAGGATGGCCGTGCGGATGGACTGCGCCATTCGCGGCACCGCCGACGAGTACGTGTGGACGACGTCATTCAAATCCAGGATGCCGAAGGCCGGTGACGCCACGGACTCACCCTTGCGCGTGTTGAGCAACGCGCGAAGGTGCTCCGCGATGGACTCCACCACTTCGCCGGGTGGGGCGAGCGCGCCATTGCCTTCGGCGATGCGTGACAACAAACCTCGGGAGCCCATGCGTGTCTTTTATTGAGGCCACCCCCGGCCGTCCGCGTCGAAAGCGCCACGGACGACCGGCGGAGGAGGAGGCATCAGCGCTGGGTGTCCCAGGTGTCCTCGTGCGTCTGGCCGCCGTTGGTGTACGTCCAGTTGATGGTGTGGAAGACCAGGTTGATCTCCTCCATCGGCGGGCTGTTCGAGCCGGACGGGATGAACGCGTCAGGGACGAACTGCTTGATGCTGTTGATGCGCGCCTTCTTGATGGACGTCGTGTAGAACTGCTCGGTGGTGCCGTCGCCGGTGGGGTTCGGGCGGAAGAACTTGAACGTCGCCTCGATGACGGTGTTCTCGCACAGCGCCTTCATGAGCAGCGGCGAGGCCTTGTCGATGCGCTTGCGCAGGGTGATGCCCTCGTACTGGCGGCGGCCCACGGCCAGGCCGGAGCCCGACTCGCGCGCGGTGAACACCTTCTGCTCGTAATAGACAGCCTCGATGGCGCCCTCGCGGCCGAGGCTCGTCTGGGTGCTCTCACCCTGGATGTCCTGCCCGTTCGCCTTCAGGTACACAAAAACTGATTCAGCCATGGAACGAACCTCTTTGCTGTGCGCGCGGAGGCGCGCGGGTGGCCCAGACTCGAAGAGAGCCTGGGAGTGGAGCCCTCAGGATAGCTGATCTCAACGACACTGGGTGAAGCGGGTCCATCACTCCTTGTCCAACTTGCCCACCAAAGACAGCGTGAACGACGCACCCATGTACTTGAAGTGGGGGCGCACCTGCAGGCTGCAGCGGTACCAGCCCGGCTGACCTTCCACGTCCTCCACCACGACGCGCGCGGCCTTCAGCGGGCGGCGCGAACGCACCGCGGGCGCCGGGTCATCCATGTCGGAGATGTACTGGCTGAGCCAGTGATTCAGCTCACGCTCCAGGTCGGCCTTCTCCTTCCAGCTGCCAATCTGTTCGCGCTGCAGCACTTTGATGTAGTGCGCGAGGCGCGTCATGATGAACATGTACGGCAGCTGCGTACCCAGACGGTAGTTGGTCTCCGCCGCCTTGCCCTCCGGGGTGTTGCCGAAGAACTTGGGCTTCTGGGTGGAGTTGGCGCTGAAGAACGCCGCGTTGTCGGAGTCCTTGCGGAAGACGAGGCCGATGAAGCCTTCCTCGGACAGCTCGTACTCACGCCGCTCGGTGAGCATGACCTCGGTGGGAATCTTGGTCTGGATTTCCCCCATGGCCTCGTACTGGTGCAGGGGCAGGTTCTCCACCGCGCCGCCGGACTGGGGACCGATGATGTTCGGGCTCCAGCGGAACTTCGCGAAGGAGTCCGCCACGCGCGACGTCAGGGCGACGGAGGCATGGCCCCACAGGTACTTCTCGTGGCTGCCGACGACGTCCTCGGTGAAGTTGAAAGCCTTCACCGGCACCGTCTTCTCGCCATAAGGCAGACGCAACAGGAAGCGCGGCAGGGCCAGGCCCACGTAGCGCGCGTCCTCGCTCTCGCGGAAGGAGTGCCAGCGCGCGTACTGCGGACCCTCGAACAGGGACTTGAGGTCCTTGAGGTCCGGCAGCTTCAGGAAGCTGGGCTCACCGAAGGTCTCCGGCGCGGCGTTGGCGATGAAGGGCGCGTGGGCCATGGCGGCCACCGACGCGCACTTGCGCAGAAGCTCCATGTCCTGCGGACCCACGCCGAAGTCGTAGTTGGCGGAGATGATGCCGTAGGGCTTGCCACCGAAGACGCCATACTCGTTGGAGTACACCAGCTTGTACAGGCCGCTCTTGACGACCTCGGGCGCGTCCTCGAAGTCCTTCTGCAGGTCTTCCTTGGAGACGTTGAGCATCTCCACGCGGGTGTTCTCGCGGAAGTCCACGCGGTCCACCAGGAACCTCAGCGAGCGCCAGGACGACTCCAGCTTCTGGAACTCGGAGGCGTGGAGGATTTCATTCACCTGCGACGACAGGCGCTTGTCGATTTCGGCGATCATCGCGTCGACGAGCGCCTTGTCCACGCGCTCCTCGGAGCGGTTGGGCGCGAGCATCTCCGTGATGAAGGCTTGCACGCCGCGCTTGGCGACGTCGTAGCCCTCGTCCTTGGGCTTGAGCTTCGCCTCGGAGAGGATTTCGTCGAGCAGGGACAGCGAGGCATCGGCGCCGGCAACCGGCGACTTCTGGGTCAGGGTCTCGGTAGGCATGGTGTCTCTGTTCCCCGTAAACGGTTACTTGGACTTTTCCTCGAGCCCCAGTTCCTTGATGAGCGCCTTGCGGCCCTCTTCGTCGGCCAGGAGTGCCTGAAGCTTCTTGCGGAACGCGGGAAGGTTGCCCAGGGGCCCCTTGAGGGCGTTGAGCGCGCTGCGCAGCTCCAGGAGCTTCTTCAGCTCGGGAACCTGATTGACGACGCTCTCGGGCGTGAAGTCCGACAGGTTCTTGAACTGGAGCGAGACATTCATGCTCGCGCCCGCCTCGTTGGACAGCTTGTCCGCGGCGGTGAGGGTGACCTTGAGGTTCTGCTGGGCCATCACCTCGTTGAAGTTGCCCTTGTCCACGTTGATGGGCGCGCGCTGCTCCAGAGGCCGGTCATCCGCCTGGCCCGTGAAGTCCCCCATCATCAGGACCTTCAGCGGCAGCTCCACCTGCTCCTGCGCATTGCCGGTGGCGGGCTTGTAGACGATGTTGACGCGCTCGGTAGGGGCGACGGAACTCTCTTTGCTCATCTGCGGCTCTCTCCTTGAGACCTACGTAGAAATGCGCGGGCGTCGCATGGGGGGAGGCTTCGCCGCGGAACAACCTGGTGACGTCAGGGGCCGACGACGCGGAGCGCGGCGGAACAATCCAACCGAGCGAGACGACGATAGCGGTTTCGAACTTTCGCTGCCAACCGTCCCCCCTCCTTTTCCTCGACGGTGCGGGTGGCGAGCCAACCCTCGATGCAAGCCGCTGCCAGCGAAGGCTCCCATTGGTCCAACGCATGAGAGGAAACCTCCTCGTCGAGCGCGTCGAAAAGAGCGCGCGCCAGCGGCAGTTGTCCGGCTTGGGCACACAAGCGCGCCAGGGTGAGGCGGGCGACGAAGCGCGCGCGGCCCGTGTTCGCGGCGGCCACGTCCGCCTGGAGTCCGGCGACAAGCTCCTGCACGCGGCCCTCGGCCAGCAGCGCCTGGGTTTGCTCCTCGCCCAGGGGCTGGGCGTGGGGAGCGTCCGTGTCGAGTGACAGCGGGGGCAGGGAAATGGCTGTCGTCGAGGCGTGGGTCGGCGGGGACGACAGGGGGGCGCGAGGGGCGGCTTGAAGGACCTCCGCGCGCAGCCAGTCGCGCGTGGCCTCGTCGGTGAGCGGCGTGCCATCCGCTGCGAGCAGCTCCTCCACGCCCGGCATGCGGCGGAGCTGCACGCGCAATTCCCGCACCAGCGCGGCGTGAGCGGTGGTGTGGGTTTCGCCCAGGCCCTTGAGCGCGGCGGCGCTGAAGCGGTGCGGGCTCAATGAGAAGCGGTGCTGGACGACGGCGGACTCGGCCTCGTCGAGCAACTCCTTCCAGCGCTGGTTGGCCTCCAGCGTCTCCAGCTTGGAGCGCAGCGAGTCTGGTGGCGGCTGGAGCGTCGTGCGGCCGTTGGCGCCCGGGTTGGGCGGCCGTGCCAGGTGCAGCCAGACCCCGGTGCGCAACAGGCGGTACGAGACAGGGTCCGCGTTGCTCGCATGGCGCAGTGCGTTCGCGGCGCTGAGGAGCGCGGCGCCGACGTTGCGCAGGAAGTCGGTGACGGCCTCGGTGCTGGTGAGGTCCGGCTGTGCGGGCAGGGCGGGCAGCGGCGGCACGACGACGTTGACCGGCGTCGCCACCGCCGGGCCCTGAGGGGACGCGCCACGTGGTGACGCCGAGGGCTGGGCACCGTTCCGCGAGGGCGCTGACGGCAGGGCGGTCTTCGGGGACGCGGGCCGCGTGCTCGGGGGCGCCTCGGTCTTCGGGGCCGTGTGAGTGTTCACCGGTGACGAAGCTTCGGCGTTCGCGGAGGTGGAGACAGGACTCGTGGTCGATTCCGGCCCCATCGCGGCGGGCGCGGCCGGCGCGCTGTCCACGGGCTCGGCCGGGGCGGAGTCCTGTTGCGGGGGGGCTTCGGGAAGCGGCTCGGGCAGGCCGGCGCGCAGCCTTGAGATGGCGTCTTGAATCGGACCGAAGGCGGGGGCCTGGTCCGCGAAGCGCTCCCGCGACAGGGTGGACAGGCGCTTGATGGCGAAGGCGAGCGCGTCCAGCGACTCGGCGCTCACGCTGGCCTGGTCGAGGGAGGGCAGGAGCTTGCCCAGCCGCTCCACGAACCAGCCCACCGCGTTGGCGCGCGCGCGCAGCCGCTTCAGCTCCGGAAAGAGGTCGGGCCAGAACTGCTCCGTCACCTCCGCGAGCAGGGCGGCGCCGGTGGCGGCGCCGTCCATGCCCCGGGTGACGTAGAGGCCGTAGGCCAGATACGAGGCGAGCCAGAGGTCCTTCGTGGTGCCCTTGAGCAGCTCGTCGGCGCCGCGCACGACATCGTCCCAGCGCACGGCGTTGCTGGCGGGGGACTCCAGCTTCGCCACCTCGGCGGTGATGGCCTCGTAGGCGGGCTCATGCTTCGCCTGCGTGCCGGCGGGCGCGGTGCCAGGCACGGGCTGGAGCCAGGGACGTGCGCGCTCACGGAGCTCTTCGAGGGTGGGAGGCATGGTGCGAGGCTTCGTGTGCCCTCAGCGCGACAGTGCGCGCAGGAGCTGGTCGAGGGTGGTGGTGGGAGAGTCGATGACCTGGCGCGCGGAGGCCGTCAGGCCCTTGCGCGCGTTGTCGATGGCGGCGGGACGTTCGGTGCGCAGCGGCCACACCTGGGCGCCGGGGCGGCCGGGCTGGGCGAGCGCGAGGAAGACGGAGGGCGACGCGGAGCCCAGGCTCAAGAGCAGCCGGGGCTTGTCTCCCTCGGACCAGAAGAAGGACGGCGGCTGGTGGGGCCAGCGCAAGAGGCGCGAGGACAACTCCAGCCACGCCACCGGGCCCACGCGCGGGGTCAACGGGCAGTCCAGCACCACGCCCGCGGCGGACTGCTCACGTCCGCGCTCACCGATGCACGCGGTGAGGAAGGTGTGCAGCGCGTAGTACTGCCCTCCAGTGGGCGAGCCCTCCGTCACGGGGCCCAGCAGGTCGGCGAGGTGGTGCTCCGACAGGACGCTGTCGCGCAGCCGCTCGGCCACGCTGAAGTCACCCGGGCCAGGCACGGGCAGCGCCGTGGTGCGCTCGGTGAGCTGCGGCACGTCCAGCTCCGCCGCCGCGCGGGAGAGGGCTCCGGCCGCCTGAAGGAAGGGCTGATAGGCCTCTGGAGTCAGCGCGAAGCGGGACGCGGTGCTGGCCGAAGGCACCTCGGTGAAGACGGCCAGCGGAAACGCGCGGCCCACGCTGTCCATGCTGGGCGCCATCGACCCCACCAGCGCCTGCTTCTGGCCGGGCGCGGTGAAGACGAAGTGCGCGGGCTCCGAGGGCAGGTCCATCCGGGCCTTGCGTGCGCGCTCCACGCCCGCCTCCATCCACCCGTAGAGGTGGAGGGCCAGCGGCGTGGAGGCGTTGAACCGGATGAACTCCGCCTGGCGCGGCGTCTTTCCCAGCAGGCCGATGCGAGGAGGTTGCTGCACCGCCATCAGGGGGCTCCGCCCGCGGCCACGACCTCCGGCTCGCATCCCCTGCCGGTCGACGAGATGCCCATGGGGATCTTCATGCCAGCGTCCCGGAAGATGCCCATCAGCTTGGAGGTGTTGCCCGCCAGCCCGAAGAAGGGGTTGGTGGTGCGCTCCGGCCGGAAGTCGATGGAGACCTGCTCGCCATTCATCTCCTCGATCTCCCACGTCGCCGTGAAGTAGCGCCCGTCCGGGCTGGGTTCGATCTTCTTCACCCGCTCCAGCAGGCGGAACAGGCCCCAGTCATTCTCCTCCTCCAGCACGGACTGCGTGGCGCCATCCACGCTCTGCACGAGGATGCGCGCGCCGAGCTTGCCGGCCTGACCGGGCCAGATCATCGGCTTCCACAGCGTGTCGGGACCGTTGCGGTACACCTCGTCAGTCCCATCGAGCGTGAAGACGATGGAGGAGATCTGCGACGCGGAGCCGTCCACGGAGACGCCGGGACGGATGCGCACCTGGAAGCGCACGAGCGGATCCACCATGCCCACCGACTCGCCGCCCGGGAACAGGGTCGCCGCCAGCGCCTGCGTCTTCTCCAGGAAGGTGAGCAGCTCCTGCCGGTAGCGCCCGCTGGCCGCCGAGGTGTAGTCCCACCTGCGGCCCGTGGCCACCAGTTGGTCGCTGAGCTGCTCCTTGATGAACTTGCGCAGCACCCCGTTGTCGGGCCGCAGGAACTCCGCGACCTCCGGCAGCGGCGCGTCCCGCTGCGAGCCGGCGTTGAACGGGTATTGGTCCTTGAACGCCCGGTTGAACGGGAGGACCACCTGCTCGCACCACAGCTTGCTCTTCTGCTGGGCCTGCCCCTGGGCGAAGACGGCGATGGTGTCCTTGAAGGGCGGCATCAGCAGGCGCTCGAAGATGGCGATGTTGTCCGTCTGCTTGCGGATGAGCATCTCCACGTAGCTGCGCGCGGCGTTGACCTTCTTGGTCAGCTCCGCGCCTTCGGTCGACTTGTCCTTCGATGCCAGCATCGCCGTGTGCACGGTGACGAGCTGCTCCTCGTACTCGACGAGCGCCGTCAGCGTCTCCTCGCCGTCGTCCGTCTTGTAGCGCTCCGTGGCGAACCGGATGATGGAGGCGAACTCGCGCGCCACGTCCCGGGGGAGAATCTCCTCTTCGCCGGAGGGCGCGAGCGGGTTGAGCTTCTCCCGGCTCTTCTCGGTGACGGCGTCGTCATCGGAGCCGAACATCTTCTTGACGGACGCCGTCAGCCTGTTCGTGCTCGTGGCTTCGACCTTGGGCGCGCGTCGCTCCAACTGGACGTTGTTGACGATGGAGTTGAACAGCCGGCTGTACGGCTTGGGTGTGCCGCGCGTCAGGTTGGCGAGCAGGTCCTCCAACCGGACGTCGTCCGCGGGCTCGGCCACCTTGATGGCGTTGAGGAAGTCCTTCCACTCCTGGACGTAGCTGGAGAAGTAGAGCGTGCGCAGCGCGCGCCGCGACGCCTCCACGTCCATGCTGACGTCGCGGTCCAGCACCCACGCGTCCTGGTCCGAGAACGCCCGTTCGAGCTGCTGCTTCACGTCGTTCTCGTACGCGTTCCGGGTGAAGGCGCCGCGCACCACCATGTTGGCGCTGAACTGCGGCACCGAGCCCATCAGCTGCTCCAGCGTGACGTCTCCGTACTGCGCGCGCGTGGTCTCCACGATGCGCGCCAGCTCCAGCTTCTCCAGGGGCACCCGGATGAGCGCGCGGCGGGCACCCACGATGAGCGCGTTCTCCCGGGGGAAGGCGATGCGCTCCTCGCGCGCGGGCTTCTGCTCGTCGGGCATGGCCTGCTCGGCGCCCAGCATCTTGATGAAGGTGGTGGCGTGGGTGGCCACCGTGCCCTTGTCCAGCGCGCTGCCGCGCACGCCCGCCCAGTGGTCGACAATCTGGCGCACCAGCCAGTGGCGCTGCTCCTCGTCCAGCTCCGGCTCCTTCGGGTCCCGGGGCGTCGTCACCAACAGGTACATCTTCAGGTCATCGACGTACTGCTTGAACTCCGACGAGCGGCGCGCGTGCTCCCTCGGGTCCCTGAGCGCGAGCATGTCCGGGCTGCGCGCGAAGCCCTCCAGCCGTTGCTCGATGAGCTCGAACTGCTTGCCCAGCAGCACGCGGCGCAAGGCGGTGTTGTAGAACTGGCGCGCCTGCGGCAGCAGCTTGTGGCCCTGATAGAGGCCGAAGCGCATCCACACCGGGGCGCCTTCCTCCTCGTGCCGCGTCAGCTCCTCCAGGCGCTTGCTGAGCGGCAGCAGGTCCTCCACGCGCCGGACGTCGTCGCGCGGGTCCAGGCTCACGTCGGTGATGGCCTTGGTGACCGCCTCCGACAGGGCGCGGTTCTGGAAATAGGAGAGGGTGGGCATGGACAGCAAGAGCGCCGTGGCCGCCAGCGCCGCGCCCGCCAGCACCATGCTCTGCCGGCGCACCCGCGCTTCCTCCAGCGAGCTGCGCACCGCCACCTGCTGGTCCTGGAACATCACCTTCGTGAAGACGTCCCAGAGGAAGTAGCTGCGTCCCTCGGTGGACGCGCCGTCCGTCTGCGGCCGGCCGTTGGTGCTGCCGAACAGCTCGCCCGCGGACGGGGACACCTTGTCCACCGCGCGCACGTCCTGCGTGCCGCTGTTGAAGTACAGGCCGCGGAAGACGGGCGTGTCCTGGAACACGTTCTCCAGGAAGAGCGGCTGGAGGAACTCGGCCAGGTTCTTGCGGAGCGCGTCGAAGCGCTGCGGGAAACCGTAGATGTTCTCGCGCGTCTCCAGCCGGCGCTCCTGGCCCAGCCGCCTGAGCGAGCGCTGCTCCAGCACGGAGAGCATCTCGTCGAAGCGCTCGCGGAACAGGTCCGTGCTCGCGTCCTTCTGGTGCTCCAGCGGCACGGTGAAGCCCCAGACCTGGCCGCGCTCCACGCGGGACAAGTCGGAGAACATCTCCACGAAGCCCGGCAGCAGGTCGCACTTGGTGACCATCACGTAGACGGGCACCAGCATCTTCAGCCGGCCGGTGATTTCGTCCAGGCGCTCGCGGATGGTCTGCCCCATCTCGCCCACGGCCTGCGGGTCCGCCGTCATCAGCTCGCTGACGCTGATGGCGACGATGAGGCCGTTGATGGGGCGGCTGGGGCGGTGCTTCACCACCGTGTCGAGGAAGGCCATCCACTCCGGACGGTCCTCCTCGGCGCTGGTGTAGCGGCCCGCCGTGTCGAGGATGACGGCCTCGTTGGTGAGCCACCAGTCGCAGTTGCGCGTGCCGCCCACGCCGCGCACGCCACCGCGCGCGGACAGGTAGGGGAACTTCAGGCCGGAGTTGCGCAGCGCGGTGCTCTTGCCCGCGCCCGGAGGGCCGACGATGAGGTACCAGGGCAGCACCGCCAGCGCGTCCTTGCCGCCGCGCGCCAGCTTGGACGCCTTGAGCGCGCCCACCGCCTTGGTGAACTCGTCCTGCATCGCCTTGATTTCGGGCTGCAGGTCCGGCCGCACCGTGGCGGCCTGCTCTTCACCTTGAGCCGCGAGCGCGCCCTCCAGCTTCTTGGCGGCGCGCCGCGCGCGGATGCGCTTGACCACCCACACCACGCCCATGGCCAGCATGCCCGCGAGCGCGGCGACGATGGCGGCCTGCGGCGGGGAGAGGCCGATGTAGCTCATCAGCGCGAACATGGGCGCGCCGATGCCCAGCAGCGGTAGCAGGTAGGCCATCATTGCGTGCCTCCCGGGTTGGCGGTGGCGCCCGCTTGCGGCGGAGCCAGCGTGCCGGCGACGTTCTTGGCGGCGTGCAGCTCGATGCGGCCCTTGAGCTCGTCCACCTTGTCCTTCAGGAAGAACTGCAGCACGCCGTAGAAGAGCACCGCCACCGCCAGCGAGCCGGCGGACAGGGCCAGCACGGGCGTCTTCCTGCGCTTGGAGAGCAGCGAGTCGGTGGGGCGGTCACCGTGCGGCGACAGCACGTCGAAGTCGAACGGCCGCGCGCGCTCCAGGTCCTTCTTCACCGTGTCGATGAGCGTCATCAGCTCCAGCTCGCCGCCGCGGATGCGGTAGCGCCCCTGGAAGCCGAAGAGCATGCACAGGTAGTAGACCTGGAGGACCTCGGCCCGGTGAGGGTCCTTGCGCACCAGGTCCAGCCTGGCGAAGAAGCCGTCGCCCGCGATGTTCTCGTTGAAGTAGTGCAGCTGCAGCGGGTTGGTCATCCAGAACTGCCGGTACTCCTCCGGCCGGCTGAGGACGACCTCGTCGACGAGCGCCACCATGGCGTAGGCCATGTCCTGGGCGTCCTGGTGACTGAAGCCGAGCACCGCGGCGCGCCTCAAGAGCTCGTCCACCACGCCGCGCAGGCGGTGATAGAGCGTCTCGGGCGGAGGAATGGCCGCCGCCTCCGAGGCGCGCAGGTGGATGGCGGCGTCGAAACAGTCCTTCGTGGCTTCGGTCACTCGGTCCATGGAAATCCCTGCGCGTCAGCGATTGGCGGTGGGGACCGCGAGCAGCTCCACGGTCGTTCGGGCCGCCTCGAACGGCTGCGGCAGATAGAGCGCGAGGTTGTGGTCGCGCATCACGTTCTTCCAGTAGCCGTCATTCATCGAGAGGCTGAAGTACACGGTGCCCGGCTGCACCGGGACTTCCGGCGGTGGGCGGTACGTGACGGCCAGCGGCACACCCGGCGCGGCGGCGCGGACGAGGCCCGGGATGTCGTCCCAGCAGGCCACCTTGGTGAGCTTGGGGAACTGCTCGGCGACGACTCGCTCGGGCAAATCGCTCCGCACCGCGAGCAGGAAGGCGCCGCAGCGCTCCAGCCGCTCATCCTCCAGCTTGCCTCGGAACATACCGTCCGTGCCCGCGGAGAGGTCCACGGTGAGGCACTGCTCCAGCGCCACCGAGCGCATCAGCTCCGACAGCCGGCGGAACAGCTCCTCGAACGTCGCCCGCAGATGCGTGAACTGGAACGACGGCAGTGTCGTGGGGTCCGCGCTGGAGGAGAAGGTGCAGAGCTGGCCGGCGCACTGCACCAGCGTCAGGTACAGGTCCCGAGGCCGCAGGTTGCCGGCGTCCAGCGCGTGCTGCAGGAAGGGGATGGTTCCGTTGAGGGCGTTGAGCTCCAGGAAGAGCGTCACGTCGCCCGCGGTGAACTCCAGCGCGGACGCGTCCCGGTGGCGGCGGCGCGAGGCGAGCTGGCGCTGCTTGGAGACCATCAGCCGCAAGAGCGTGCGCAACTCGCCCATGACGTACGGCGACGCGTCGATGCGCAGGCAGGGCGGGACGTAGGCGTCCACGATGGCCAGGCTGCCGGACTTGTCGCGCGTCAGCTCGAACAGCTTGATGGCCTCGAAGTCGTCGCGCGGCTCGGTGCCGAAGAGCAGCCTCACGTTGCGCTGGCCGAAGCCCACCTGGGAGATGGACGTGGACGCCGTCAGGTCGCTGATGGGCCGCGTGACGGGCGTGTAACGCGGGCTTCCGCCAATGCGCTCTCCGCTGCCGTAGCTCTCCACGCCGCTGCGCTCGCGCGGCACGCCCAGGTACACGTCCAGGGTGCGCTGCGCGGGAGGGAAGTAGCCCTCGGCGGGGCGCGCGGAGGGGGCCTCGGCGTCTCCGGACTCAAAGGACACCGTCAGCCCGTCCGGCAGCACGCCGACGAAGTTCGACAGCTGCACCTGGCCGGCGCGCAGCGCCTCCTGGTCCAGCTCCATGGCCACCACGCCCCACGGATAGGGCTCCAGGGCCCCCAGCCGGTTCTCCAGGAGCTGCTCGTGGTAGAGGTCTTGTTGCTGGAGGTGGTGGGGGCTCATGAACATGCCCTCGGACCACACGACGCGCTGCGCGGACTTCATGCGCCTCTCCGGGGCGACTCTCGGTCGCCGGATTCGGGGTTGTTGTGTTGCTCCGGCGCCAGGCTGAGGGGCCGGAACATCAAGTCGATCTGATAGCCCTGGAGCCGGTAGCGGAAGACCTCGTCGTCCTCCTTCGGCGGCCCCTGGTCTCCAGCGGGACGCTCCACGCAGCGCGACTCCGGCACCACGGGCAAGGTCGCCACCGCGCGCCAGGAGTAACCCAGTGGCTGTCGGAACAGGCCCATGGCGAGCACGAAGCGCGCCTTCGGGTCTCTCTGTATCCAACGCTTCTCCTGCTTGCCGGGCGCCACCACGACTTCGGCCACCTGCAGCAGGTCTTCCTTCAGCAGCGCCTCGGGCTTGCCCCACAAGTCACGGAAGCCCGCGCGCTCCAGCTTCACGCTGTCCTTGAGCTGGACAATCTGGACGACGGTGGGCAACGAGCGGCCCTTGGCATCCGGGTTGAGTTGCTCGGCCGCTTCCACCACCACCTGGAAGGGTGGCGGTGTCTCACAGGAGAAGGGCACGCGCTTCGCGCAGCCTGCTCCCACGCTCAAGGCCAGTGCCTGCGCGGCGACCACACCCCACCGAAGGCACCGGCCGGCCACCCCCGCCGCACCGGCGCCAGTGTGTCCTAGCGCCAAATTCCCATTCCTTTTTGAGTGCCCGGCCCCGTTGTCGGTTCCGGGCGAAGCGTAAAGTGCCAGACACGGTGGACCGGTTTCAAGCCACCCCCCCGGGTCTGCTTGGAGCGACCTAGTTTTCGGAGATCTTGGAGCCCTTGATGATGACGTCGCCGCTGCCGGTGATCTCAATCTTGGCGCCCTTGATGACGACGTCCCCGTTCTTCTTCACCTGCAACGTGGCGGAGCCGACCTTGAGGGTGAACTGCTCCTCGGCGACCAGGGCGATCTCCTTGGCCTGCAGGACGTAGGCGTCCTTGGTGACGTGGTTGGATTTGCCACCGACGCTGACGATGAGGTCCTTGTCCACCTTCAACGTGCGGGACTTGCCAATCTCTTCCGACAGGTCTCCGCCCACCTGCGTGGAGCGGGCGCCCTTGACGGACTCGGTCTTCTTGGCGCCGACGACCTCCACCTTGGCGCCGCCGACCTGCTCGGATTTGACGCCGCCCACCAGCTCGTTGAAGGCGGCGCCCACGCTGATGGCGAGCGCTCCGCCCACGGTGAGCATCTTCCCCAGGCCCACCGTCTCCGCCGATGCCATGCTGACCGCCAGGCTCTGGTTGCTGCTGACGCCGATGGACTGGTCACCCTTGACGGACTCGGTGTGGTTGCCGGCCACGGTGGTGGAGCGGTTGCCGGTGACGGCCAGCGACTGATTGCCGCTGATGGTGCTGTCGTCGTCCTTCTTCACCTCGAGGGACTGGTTGCCCTCGATGACGCGCGAGCGGTCCTTCTTCACCAGCAACGTCTCGTTGCCTCGGACCTCCTGCGTCTTGTCGTTCTCGACGACGACGTTGAAGTCCTTCTGCGCGTGCAGATAGACGAGCTCCGAGCCGGCCGCGTCCTCGAAGCGCAGCTCGTTGGAGCCGTCGCCGCCGGGGCTGGAGCTGGAGCGCAGGGTGCTCTGCGTCTTGCTGCCGGGCAGGTCGATGGGCGGCGGGTTCTGGCCGTTGTAGACGCTGCCGGTGACGAGGGGACGGTCCGGGTCTCCCTCCAGGAACTCCACCACCACTTCATGGCCGATGCGCGGCAGGTACAGCGCGCCCCAGCCCGGGCCCGCCCAGGCCTGGCTGACGCGAATCCAGCAGGAGCTCTTGTCGTTGGCCTTGCCCTCGCGGTCCCAGTGGAACTGGACCTTGATGCGGCCATGCTCGTCGGTGTGGATCTCCTCGCCCGCGGGGCCGACGACGCGCGCCGTCTGCGCACCGGGGATGACCGGGCGGGGCGTCACGCGAGCGGGCCGGTAGGGGATGTCCGCGGGCTGGCAGAGGAACTCGTTGCGGTAGCCCTCGCGCGAGCGCAGCGTGGACTGGTCGATGCTCACCGCCTCCGACTGGTGGCCGGTGTGTCGCACGGAGATGGGCAGGTATTTGCGATTGACCGTCGCGTCGGGGTGCTCGGCCAGCTCGAAGACGTGGCCGGAGCAGATGCGGCGGCTGTAGCTGGCGCCCGTCACCGTCTGGGTGCGCGCGCGCAGCTCCTCCAGGCGCACCTGGGCCAGGTTGCGGCCGGGGCCCGGCTCCTCGTAGCGGCCGGGATAGTCGTAGATCTCCAGCGCCGTCTCGCCGTCGTCCGACTCCGCCTCCGCGCCCAGCAACTGGGCCGGTCGCAGGAAGTTGTAGTCACGCAGCGCGACGACGCCGGGCTGGACCTCGGTGCGCGCCACCAGCTCGTGCACGTACTCCTGCGAGGCAATCATGTGCGAGCGCTCGCGGAAGACGAGCTTGGGCTCACCTTGCATGGAGGGATTGGCCGACGCGCCGTCTCCCAGCACCATCATGTGTGAGCTCTCGGCGTGCTCGAAGAAGTAGAAGATGCCTTCCTCCTCGAGGAGCCGCGAGACGAAGTCCAGATCCGACTCGCGGTACTGCACGCAGTAGTCGCGCACGGGATAGGTGCCGGTGAGGGCCAGGCGGTGCTCCACCTTGGCCTCGTCCAGGACCTTGTGGACGATCTGCGGAACGGTCAGCTCCTGGAAGATGCGGCTCTTGCGGCGGTGGCGCAGCGTCCACAGGCGCGGGACGACGGTGACGCGGTAGCGGCGGCGCTCGGGGCCGCTGCCTTCGTCCCAGCGCGTCATCCGCGAGACGACGCCCTGGAAGAAGCGGGCGGTGCCATCACCGAGCATCACCGTCAGGCGCGCGTCCTTGCCCAGCAGCAGTTTCTCCTCCACCTCGAGGTCGGGCCGGACGGCGAGGGCGACCTCGACGGTGTAGGGCTGGGAGAGGGTTTCCTCGGCCTCGAAGCCGAGCACCGCCAGCTCCGCGGCTGTGAAGGAACCTGCCTCGAACTCGAACTCGGCCTGGTTCGCGAGCAACGCGGCGTTCGCGATCATCAGAGTGCCCCCGGCGCCAGACCCCGCGCGAGCCGCGGGGAGGTGAGTGATGCGCCAGCATGCCACGAATTGACCGGGCGTGAATCCCTGCCCCGAGATTTCAGTGGCAGCGTTGTCACGGACCTCGCGAGACAGGAGGACCTGGCGCGTGCGGGCTGGAGCGAGAGCAGGGGCGCATCTGGTGTAGAGTGAACGCGGGGGGCCGGCTTGAAACGTGGGGCGGCTCCGGGATACCCACACGCCCATTCATCCGGGAGAGTCATGAGACGAAGCAGGCTGCTGCGAGGCGTGCTCGCGTTTGCGTTCGCGCTGGCGTCCGCGAGCGCCGGGGCCCAGGACGACGTGCCCCCCGTCCCCCAGACGTCGCCCTTGAGAGGGTTCGACCTGGAGCGGCTGGAGCTGAATCCTGGCGCGGAGGGCTCGCTGCTCGTGGGCCTGGGGGAGCTGCTCCCGGCCGGTGACTTCCGAGCGACGGTGGCGATGCAGTACGCGCACGAGCCGCTGGTGTACATGAACACCGGGAAGAAGCTCGCCGTCGTGGGCAGTCGCGCGACGGCGCACCTGACCGCGGCCTATGCGCCCTTGAGCTGGTTGCAGGTGGGGTTGCAGGTGCCGCTGGTGGCGTTTCAGGGTGGCAACAGCACCGGGTTGGCGGGTGCGGGCATCCCGGAGCCGCGCGCGCAGACGCTCTCCACGCCGTCGCTGAGCGGCCGGGTGGGGCTGCTGACGCAGGAGGCCTCGGGCATCCTGGACCTGGCGGCGGAGCTGGGTGTGGGCGTACCCCTGGGTAGCGCGGAAGGTTACTCGCGGGATGACGGCTCGGTGCGGTTGTCGCCCAAGCTGATGATGGGGCGGCACTTCGGGCGCATCCGCGCGGGCTTGGAGGTCGGCTACGTCCAGCGGGACAAGATGCTGCTGACCGAGCGCACGGGGGATTTGGAGGACGAGGTGGGGCAGGAGGTGCGCCTGGGCGCGGCGCTGTCCACGACGGGGCGGCGGCTGCGCTGGGAGCTGAACGTGCGCGCGATGTTTCCGCTGACGGACCAGCCCGGCGCGGTGGAGCTCTTGCCGGGCGCGCGCTACCTGGCGAGTCCGTCGCTGGAGCTCTTCGCCCTGGCGGGCATGGGCGTGGGCTCGGCCCCGGGGACGCCGCTGTTCCGGCTGATGGTGGGCGGGGCGTTCGGCAAGGTGGTGCCGACGCGCGGGCCTGGTGAGTCGTCGGTGCGGTGTGAGCCGGGGCTGGTGCGGACGCTGACGGACCCCATCCAGGAGTGCCCCGATTCCGACGAGGACGGGGATGGCATCATCAATAGCGTGGACCGCTGTCCGCTGGTGGCGGGGGACGCGGCGCGCGGAGGTTGCTCGGCGAAGGACTCGGATGGGGACGGCATCGAGGACATGCTCGACGAGTGCCCGGACCAGAACGGCCCTCCGGCGCGCAATGGCTGTCCTATCGAGGACCGGGACAAGGACGAGGTCGAGGACAGCAAGGACAGCTGCCCGGACGACCCGGGGCCCGAGGACAACCGGGGCTGCCCGGTGCGTGACTTCGACAAGGACGGCATCGAGAACGACAACGACGAGTGCCCCAACGAGCCGGGTCCGCCGGAGCGCAAGGGCTGCCCGGAGATGGACTCGGACAAGGACGGCGTGCCCAACCGGTTGGACAGCTGCGTGAAGGACGTGGGCGCGGCGAACAACCTGGGCTGCCCCGCCAATGTGCCGCCGCTGGTGGAGATCAAGTCGGGCGGTCTGGAGTTGTTCGAGAAGATCTACTTCGAGGCCTCGGGCGTGGTCATCCAGAGCCGCTCGCTCGAGCAGCTCAACTGGGTTGCGCGCATCGTGAAGGAGCACCCGGAGCTGCCCATGGTGGTGGTGGGGGCGCACACGGACCTGCGCTCGCCGCTGGACGCCAGCCGGCGACTGTCACAGGCCCGCGCGGATGCGGTGCGCCAGTACCTCATCAGCAAGGGGGCACCGGCGGACCGGCTGATGGCCGTGGGCTTCGGGAAGACCAAGCCGAAGGTGACCCCGGAGAACACGTATCAGGACCGTGAAGAAAACCGCCGCATCGAGTTCAAGTTCGTCGACCCGCAAGAGTCGCGAGGGGCGGCTCCCGCGGACGGAGCCGTGAAGCCAGGGGAGGTGCGGCCATGAGAACGCTGCTGACGCGAGTGCTGCTGTGGGGCGTGCTGTTGATGTGCGGCACCGCGAGCGCGGAGCTGGACAGGTTCGGGCTCAGCGATGGCTCTTCTGGAAACCTGGACGTCAAAATCGCGGACTCGCCATTCACGCCCAACAAGTACGTGGCGCTCGGCCAGAGTGCCGCTCAGGGAGCGACCATCCTGCAGCTCACGGGGACCGTCCCGCCGCTCGCCGCGAACGACCTCGTGATGATCATCCAGTCCACCGGCTTGAGCCCCGTGCCCACGAGGGGAACGCAGACCGCGGTGGACCTGTCGGGTGGTGGTTTGCCCACCGTGGGCCAGTGGGAACTGGCGCAGGTCCAGTCCTCGACGACGACCTCGGTGACCCTCACAAGGAAACTGGCGTACAGCTACACGGCCCCTGGGGCGCAGCTCGTCACCGTGCCTCGTTACCAGGCCGTCACCGTTCGGGCAGATGCAGAAATCACCGCGGCCCCATGGGATGGGAGCAAGGGTGGCGTGCTGGCGTTCCTGGCCAATGGAGCCCTCACCAACAACGGGACCATTGATGCCTCGGGGCTGGGATTGCGTGGCGGCGCGTACCTGAGTGATTCGAGCGCTGCGTGCGGCGGCTCGGCGGATGGCAACGTGGGGCAAAGTGGCGAGGACATCGTGCCGGCACAGGTTTACTCCGTGCAGAACTCCACCAACGGAGGAGGCGGTGGTTCGTGCAACGGAGGAGGCGGTGGTGGCGGGGGCAACGGTGGGTGGGGCGGCGTGGGAGGCTATGGAAAACAGGGGAGCAACAACATCAACGGGGGCAAGGGAGGAGTTGCTCTGAGCGGTTCGACCATGAACTGGCTCACGTTCGGTGGGGGAGGCGGCAGCGGACACCTCCGGAGCACTCCCCCTCCCACGGGGGGCGCAGGCGGGCGAGGAGGCGGCATCATCTTCATCCGCGCGGCTTCGCTCTCAGGGGTTGGGTCCATCGTGGCGGATGGCGAGGACGGGGTTGCGAGTTCGGGGACCCTGGTGGGGCATGGTGGTGGAGCCGGAGGAACCCTGCACCTGCGGTTCACGGGAAACGGCACGTGCGATCCCGACACGGTGACAGCGGTAGGCGGTAAGGGGTCGAATAGCGGCGGCGGCGGCGCCCCGGACATGGGGCCCGGCGGTGGAGGTGGTGGTGGTCGCGTGTTCTTCCAGGCAAAAGGACCCACGGCCTGTTCCCCCCAGGTTCCAGCGGGTCTGGCGGGATTCAACAACATTGTTCATCGCAACGGTGCGCTCCCCACGTCGGCCGCGGATCCGGACTCCGTGGGCACCGTCACCCTTGTCGACACGGCCTTTGCCACGCCCAACGCTCCGGTGCTCGCCCCGGTGGGGCCGCCTGCTCGGACGAACAATCCCTTGCTGAGGGGAACGACGCAGCAGGGCCTGTCGGAGGTGGTCCTCTACGAGGTCACCGGAACCACCCCGAACCTCACGTACACGTATTGGGGGAGGACTGCATCGGACAGCCTCAAGTCCTTCGTCCACGTATTCACGCCTCCGAGCAACAGCCCCAACACGGCCTACCGCATCGCGGCGCAGGCCGGGCTCCTGGGGGCCTACAGCGCCATGAGCCCGGAGCTCAACTTCACCTTCGACAACGTCCCTCCGACGACGACGCTCACGCCCCATAGTGTTCCGCCGATCTCCAGCTCCACGATCGCGAATTTCACCTTCAGCTCGACAGAGACGTCCACGTATCGCTGTGCTCGCGACAGTACGCTTCCCCTGGGGGACGCGCCCTTCGTTACCTGCCCGGCCTCGTATGTGGCCAGCCCGCTCGGAAATGGGGACTACCGGGTGACGGTCTACGCCATCGATGAGGCGGGCAATCAGGACCCGAATCCGAAGAGCTTCGACTGGAAGGTGGACACCTCCGTCCCCAACACAGCCATCACGGGGGGGCCCGTTGCCAGTCCGCCCGGCGCGCCGACGAGTTCGAAGATCGCGGTCTTCACCTTCTCGGGAGGCGTCACGTATCAGTGCTCGAGGGACGGCGGAATGGCCACGGCCTGCGGTCCGACCCAGACCTATACGAACCTGACCGACGGTGCCCACACGATGGAGGTGACGGCCTACAGCGCGGCGGGAACTCCAGACCCGTCCCCCGCGACGCATGCGTGGCGTGTGGACACCCTTGTTCCCGATACATCCTTTACCGATGTGCCTCCGGCCGATAGCAACTCGGCGAGCGCGCTCTTCAACTACCAGAGCCCGGACGACTCCACGGCGACGTTCCAGTGCTCCGTCGATGGCCTCACCTTCACCTCGGTATCATGCCCTGGGACGGGAACGGGCAGTCGCACGTTGACGGGGTTGACGCCCGGCTCCAATCAGTTCCACGTGCGCGCGGTCGACGCCGCGGGGAACGTGGACCCCTCGCCCGTCAGCTACACCTGGCGGGTAGACCTCACAGCCCCCACGTCCATCCTGGTGGCGTCCCCCAACGCGGGCTGGGTGCGCTCGCAAACGCCGACGATCGCCGGAACGACGGAGGCAGGAGCACGCGTGGTCGTCACCGTACGACTGACGAGTTCTGGCGCCACGCTGCAGACCTTGAGCACGGTGGCCAGCAGCCCCTCGGGAAGTTGGAGTGTCGTGCCCGCCGCGCTGGACCAAGAGAGGTACACCCTGCGCGCGCGGGCGACGGATGCGGCGGGGAACTTCGTGGAGTCCGCGGACGCGATCATCACCGTGGACACGGTGGCGCCCGTTCGACCCGTGCTCAATCCATCCATCCTGGGCGTTTACTACACCGCCGTTCCCATCACGCTGGATGGCACGCTCGAGTCCACGGTGGGGCTCAATCTCAATACAGCGGTGACCGTCTATGTGGATGACTCGGTGGAGTTGGGGCCAGCCACGGTGAATGCGTCCGGAGACTGGTCGGTGACGTACTCTCCGTCCCCCGCGGATGATGGCTTTCACTGGGTTCGCGCCATGTCGAGGGATCCGGCGGGCAACGTCAGCGCGTTCTCCGGCACGCTCACGTTCCATGTGGACCGGAAGGACCCGGCCAAGCCCGTCGTGGCGTCGCTCGGCACGTATGTGAACACGCAGTATCCCGCCTTGAGTGGTACTGCGGAGGTGGGGACCTCATTGCGGGTCTACTTCGGCTCGATGCCAGAACCTGTCACGGTGAGCGTGGGACCTGGCGGACAGTGGAGCTACCTGCGCACCACTCCGCTGAACGAAGGGCCCAATTCGGTGTTCGTCCGCTCGACGGATGGGGCGGGGCGCTTCACGGACTCGGACCCGGTGTCGTTCACCGTGGATGTGACGAAGCCGGAGACGATCATCCTCGACGGTCCGCCGTTTCGTGATGCCTTCACCACGGTGGACTTCCAGCTCGCACGGCCGGAGCCCCTGACCTACGAGTGCCGACGGAGCACGGGGGGCGTCACGGCCGAGGCGTTCACTCCCTGCCCGCCTCTCCCCCCAGGGACGGACGCCAGCTTCATCCAGCTCACCAATCTGGTGGACGGGCCGAATACGCTGATGGTCCGCGCGGTGGACGCGGCTGGCAACCGGGATGACTCGCCAGCGTTCTACAACTGGACCATCAACACGGGCCCGCTGAGTACCGAAATCGAGGATGGCCCCAGTCCTGGGCCTATCAGCGAGACGGACGCTGTCTTCTTGTTCTCCTCGAACAAGGGGGAGGTGGATTTCGAGTGCAAGCTCGAGCAGCGCATCAATCCAGACCCTGCGCTGGATTTCAGTCCCTGTCCCAGGAACATACCGGCGGACCTCTACAACGTCGCGCGTTACTCAAACCTTCAAGACAATACCTACACGCTCAGTGTCCGAGCTGTCTTCGCGGGACAGAGGGATTCCGTCGCCAAGGTGTGGATCTGGGAGGTTGATACCTCGCCTCCGACACTGGTTCCTCGGATTACCGCTCCCCAAGCGAACCTCCCCACCAACGAGGACGAGGGCAAGCCAGTCATCCGGGGGCAGTCGCCCGAGTTGAAGGGGACCATCACCCTCTACAAGGATGGAGGTATCTGGGGGACCGCCGAGGTGAAGGGAGGCCTCTGGACCTTCTCACCGCTGACCAGTCTGGAAAGCGGTCAGTACCAAATCACCGCCACACTGACTGACCTGGCGAAGAACGTAGGGCCCCTCTCCGCGCCCTACACGCTCTCCATTGATCTGCTCCCTCCCGAAGTGACGATTCTGTTGGGACCCCAGGGGTGGCTCACCACGGACAGCTTCTCCTTCACCTTCGCTGCCAACGAACCGTTGGAGCGCTTCGAGTGCTTGCTCGACGGCTCGTTGGAGTACGAGGCGTGTGTGTCGCCGCACACGGGGACTGTGAACAGCAACAATGAGACCCACACGATGGTCGTCCGCGCGATAGATATCGCAGGCAACGTATCGCCGGTGCTGTCGCGGACGTGGAAGGTCGACACGAAGCTGCCGAACACCACCATCCTCACCGAGACGAAGGAGCGGACCAACTCCCAGGAGGCCCGTTTCTTGTTCGAATCGAATGAGAACAACGTGGTCTATTTCTGCAGTCTCAACGAGGCTTCCTACGAGAGCTGTAATCCCACGGACTATCGCTGGACGGGGTTGGGCAGTACGGACGTGGACGACACGAAGTACACTCTGCGGGTCAAGGCGCGGGATCAGGCTGGCAATGAGGACCCGACGCCCGAGGAGTTCATCTGGCGGGTGGACCTGAAGGCCCCCGTGGCGCCCGTGCTGTCCATTCCCCGGGCGAACGACATCCTGTCGGTGCGGACGCCCACGTTCCAGGGCGACGCGGAGGCGGAGTCGACGGTCTCCATCCAATTGGATGGGGTGGAGATCGGCACGGTTCAAGCGGACGCGAGCGGTGATTGGCGCTTCGTTCCGCGCAACGCGCTGGATTACGGCAGCCATACGGTGACGCTGGTCGCGAAGGACAAGGCGGGGAATGCGTCGGTACAATCCGCCATCATCAATTTCGTGCTGGACCCGTCGCTGGAGATCGACGCCCGAGGCGGAGGCTTGAGCTGTGCCTCGGCGGGCGGGGGAGGGGGCACGTCGCTCGTCCTCCTGGTCCTGGGGGGGCTGGCCCTGCGGGTAGGCCGGCGCCGTCGGGAGAGCTGAAGCGCTCGGGCGGGCGGGGGGGGCCTTGAGGTGAGGTGTTCTCCCGTCAGCCCTCGGCGGAATGCGGGCTTGCGTCGGCCGGGGAGTTCGGCTACTTGTCCACTCGCTGCAGCGGTTCTGCGCGATTAGCTCAGCTGGATAGAGCGTTGGCCTCCGGAGCCAAAGGCCGCAGGTTCGACTCCTGCATCGCGCGTCGTCGCAAGTGGTTGATGCGACTCCGGAATGTGGTGCCCGGGAGGGCGGTGAACTGCTCCTCCCGGGTTGCCCTTCGGACCTGCTTCCTCCCGCGACTCCCTGACTTCATCCGCCCTCGTTCCACGAGGACTGTTCCCGCGTGGGGGCTGCACGTGGTGGACGTCCGGCCTTTGGCTCCGGAGGCCAACGGTCCCTGGTTCTTGAAGCGGCCCGCTCCTGGCCGAGATGACCCCGGTCGGTGTCCATGCTCCTGTCTCGCACGCGGGTGTTCGCGTGCGCCGGGCCGGTCGCTCGACGCCGAAGGCTACCAGGAAGGAGTGGTGGACGGGCTATGCGCCGAGACGACGAGAAGGCGCCACCGGCCGAGCCCCGGAGGCAAGGGCCCCAGCGGCTGGCGGACCTGATGCGGAAGGCCATGTCCCAGGCCCGTGAGCAGCCCTCCGCAGGGCTGGCCCAGCTCGAAGCCGACTGGAAGCAGCGAGAGGCGGAGTTGCAGCAGTCCAAGGCGGCGGAGAGGGCCCGGCAAGAGGCCGCCCATGCCGACGCGTGGCCGCTGCACCTGAAACTGTGCCACGCCCCTGCGGAGGCCGTGGAGGCCCTCACTGGCCATACGGTGCTGGAGACAGCTGCCCTCCGCGCCGCGAGGCACGTCCTGCGAGAGGGGCTGCGCACGCTGTTGCTGTCCGGCGGCCCCGGGGTGGGGAAGACGGCCGGGGCCTGTCACCTCTTCCGCTCCGCGGTGCGCCACGAGACGCGCACCGCGGAGTGTTTGCCCGAATGGGATGCGTCCGTCGGGCTCTTCTTGCGCTGGTCGCAGGTGAAGCGCGTCAGCGACTCCGAGGCGGAGGACGGGCAGCTTCTCCAGCGCGCTGTCCGAGTGCGCGTCCTGGTGCTGGACGACATCGGCGGGCTACCGGGCGAGGAGGTGGGCCCGCGAGACCGGGAGTTCCTTGAGGAAATGGTGGACAGGCGGGACGTGCCCGGAATGGTGACGGCGTACACCACGCGCCTCTCGGTGCCGCGGAGGGACGCCGGGCCCTCGGATTTCGCACTCCACGTTGGCGCCCGCGTCGTCTCCCGCATGAGTCGCCAGGGGACGTTCCACCTGGCTGACTGCGGAAACCGGGACCTGCGCCGGGGAGGGGCGCCGTGACGCAACTCAATGTTGATGGTCTCCAAGAAGCGCGGGAATCTGGTCATGGGTGGACCTGGGTTCCTACGTTCTCGTTCTCGTTCTCGTCGGTCAGGTCAGGACTGCGTCAGAGCATGAGCTGAGGACGAAGGACCTGCCGTGAGCTGGAGAGGAGTCGAGGGAGACCGAAAACTTGTGGACGGCCCGTGGTGCCAGTGAGGTCCGCTCCCGCGCGCGTCTCCCAGAAAGACGGAAGGCCCACCAGTAGCGGCTGGAGGGCCTTCCTGGAAGGCGCGCCCTGGTGTGCGAGAGGGGCGGGCCGGTGAGAGGGAAGTAGCGCACTGCGGGGCGTGGCGCCAGAAGCAGGCGCGCGCGGAGGCCCCGTTTGGAGTCGCTGCGTTTCGTGGTGTGTGGGTGGCCCGAGTGTCGGCGGGTTTTCTATCTCTGCACCCGCTGCAACAGGGGACGCCGCTACTGCGGTGCCAGGTGCAGCCACAGGGCCCGCCGCGAGTCGCTGCGCGCGGCCGGGGCTCGCTACCAGCGCACACGCGATGGCCGCCATGCGCACGCCGCGCGCCAATCCTCCTGGCGTGAGCGACGACGGCAGAAAGTGACGCATCAGTCTCCAGCCGTACGGGGCCAGGAGGCGACGGTAGCTGCCGCGCTGGCCCCGTCCCCCGTGGAGGTGGCTGTGGAGCCGAGCGCAGCGAGGCCACCCCAGCATGCACCGCCGTCTTCCCCTGCCTGCACCACCTGCGGGCACTCCAGTCTCTTCCTGCGGCATACGACGCTGGCGCTCACGCGCGCCGGGCCACGCTGGCGTCGCGACTCCGGGTGAGGAGGTGAAGCGATGACTTCACCTGAAACCCGCGCTCGCATTCGCCGGCTGCACCACGCGGAGAAGTGGCCCGTGGGCACAATCGCGACGGAGTTGAGACTGCACCACTCCACGGTGGAGAGCGCGCTCGAGGACAGTCCGGTAGTGAGTCCCAACACCAGCACGGTGAGGGCCACGCTGCTGGGCCCCTACACCTCCTTCATCGACGTCACGTTGAAAGAGCACCCGCGCCTGCGCGCCAGCCGCCTGTTTCACATGGTGAAGGCGCGCGGCTACCCGGGTGGCTACGAGCAGGTGAAGCGCTACGTGCGAAGCACTCGCCCGCAGCCAGCCGCGGAGGCCTTCCTGCGCCGTACCACGCTGCCGGGTGAGGAGGCGCAAGTGGACTGGGGCTGCTTCGGCAAGGTGGCCGTGGGCCACGCCAGCAGGACGCTCTCCTGCTTCGTCCTGGTGCTGGGCCACTGCCGCGCCATGTACGCGCGCTTCTTCCTGGGCCAGTCCATGGAGTGCTTCCTCGAGGGCCACGTGCGCGCCTTCGAGGCCCTGGGCGGCGTGCCGCGCTCGCTGCTGTACGACAACTTGAAGTCCGTGGTGCTGGAGCGTGCCGGGGATGCCATCCGCTTCCACCCACGCCTGCTGGAGGCCGCGGGCCACTACCACTTCGCCCCCAAGCCCTGCGCGCCCTACCGGGGCAACGAGAAGGGCAAGGTGGAGCGCACCATCCGCTACCTGCGCGACTCCTTCTTCGCGGCCCGAAGCTTCCACGGCGTGGACGACCTCAACCGCCAGTTGCACCGCTGGGTGGAGGAGGTGGCCCACCAGCGCCGCGTGCCGGGCGAAGCCTCGGGCCGCACGGTGGCGCAGGCCCTCGAAGACGAGCGCCCGCGCCTGCTGCCCCTGCCCACGCACCCGCTGCCTTGCGACGGGGTGCACTCCGTCTCTTCCGGCAAGACGCCCTACGTACGCTTCGACGGCAATGACTACTCCATTCCCCATACCCTGGTGCGCCAGCCCCTCACCCTGGTGGCCTCCGCCAATACCGTCCGCCTGCTGCGCGGCCAGGAGGAGGTGGCCCGCCATGCGCGCAGTTGGGACAAGGGCCAGACGCTGGAGGACGCGGCGCACCTGTCCGCCCTCGCTTGCACCAAGGCCCGTGCACACGAACTGCGTGGCCGCGACGTGCTGCGCTCTCGCTGCCGCAACGCGGACCGCATGCTCGAGGCCCTCGCCGCTCGCGGCGACAACCTCGGCAACCACACGGTGAAGCTGCTGGCGCTCGCCGACCGGTACGGCCCCGAGGAACTCGACGTCGCCCTCGCCGAGGCCCTCTCGCGTGGCGCCCTGGGGCCCGCCTCCGTCGCGCACCTGCTCGAGCAGCGTGCACGGCAGCGCGGCGCTCCGCCCCCTCTGCCCCTCGTCCTCCCCGATGACCCGCGCGTGCGCGAGCAGCGCGTCCCCCAGCACTCCCTCACCGACTATGACGCCCTGCTCAAGGGCCAGAAGGATGACGACTCATGAACTCGCCCACCCTCAAGACTCGCCTCACCCAACTCGGCCTGCGTCACACCAGCGACGCGCTGGATGACCTGATTGCCACCGCCACCAAGAGACGCTGGGGGCCCGCCGAGTTGATGGAGGCCATCGTCGACGAGGAGACGAAGGACCGGGCCCGGCGCGGCGTCGAGCGGCGCCTGTCTCGCAGCCGCCTGGGCACGATGAGGACGATGGCGGACTTCGACTGGGGCTGGCCCAAGCGCATCGACAGGACGGCCGTGGAGGGCGCCCTCGCCCTGGACTTCATGGAGCGCCCCGCCAACGTCGTCCTCGTCGCCCCTCAGGGATTGGGCAAGACGATGATTGCCCAGAACATCGCCTACAACGCCGTCCAGGCGGGCCACTGCGTCCTCTTCACGACCGCCTCTCAAATGCTGCTGGACTTGGGAGCGCAGGAGTCGGCTCGCGCCCTGGACCGGCGGCTGAAGCACTACTGCACCCAGGCTGCGCTGCTCGTCATCGACGAGATTGGCTACCTTTCCTACGACGCCAGGAACGCGGACCTGCTCTTCCAGGTGGTCTCTCGCAGGTATGAGAAGAAGCCGATTGTCTTGACGACCAATCTGCCATTTTCGGAATGGACAAACATCTTCCCCAACGCGGCTTGCGCCATTGCGCTGACTGACCGCGTCATCCACCACGCGAGCATCATCAGCATCGAGGGTGACAGCTACCGCCGCCGCGTCGCCGAGGAGTCGCGCGCCGAGCGCAAGGCAAAGAAGGGCTGACCCTCTCCCGCTCTCTCGGCCACCGGCCCCGCTCGCCGCTCTCTCTTCCAGGGCGGCAGTGGGGCCGTCCTGCGTCGATGACCCGATTTCCGCACCCAGCGATGACCACCTCCGTGACCAAATTCCCGCGCTCTTCGATGACCGCCAACACTCTCGCAGATGCACGCGCCCTACCGGTGGAACGGCAAGGGCGAGCGCGACAGCACCACTGGACAGCGCGTCTTCGACTGCTCGGGATTGGTCACCTGGGCCTTCCGTGAGGCGGACGGGCCGGACTGGCGCGCCCACGCCAACACGGACGTCCCGTGGACGCGGTGTGTCCCCGTGCCGGTGGCGGAGCTGCTCCCCGGCGACCTGGTGCTGTACCTCCGCAAGGGTGCCCCCACCGATGCGGAGCACGTCATGGTGCACGTGGGCGGAGGCGTGGTGGTGGGCGCCTCCGGAGGCGGGAGCACGACGCTGACCCTGGCCGACGCCGCCAAGGCAAAGGCGAACGTGAAGACGTTCTCCAGTCTCGACTACCGCGCTCGTCGCATGGGCATCCGGCGTCTGCCGTTCCGGCCGTGAGCGCCATGGCCCGGCACGTGACGCTCGCTTTCACCCCCGCAGTCCTCTCGCAGTCCCAAGAAGTCCCCGCATGAAGAAGCTGTTTACCTTCGCCGCCCTCACCGCGCCGATGGCGCTGGCGCAGACGGGCACCAGTCCGACCGAGCCCTCGCTGTCGTCCGTTGTCTCGTCCATCCTCGTTAGCGTGGCTCCGGTGTTGGCGACCGCGCTGGCCGCGCTCATCGTCTCGGGGCTCACCGGGCTCACGAGGAAGCTCCAGGCCCAGGCCGGGGAGTCGAGGCTCGCGCTCGTCGCGTCCCACGCCAGCCTGCTGGCCGAGGGCATCGTCCGGGATATCGAAGTCACGATGAAGCCGAAGCTGGAGGCTGCGGCGGCGGACGGAGAGCTGACCGCGGCCGAGTTCCAGCAACTCACGGATGAAGCGCTTCAGCGGCTGGTGAAGTCCCTGGGCAAGCGTGGCCTCGCGGAGTTGCAGCAGGTGCTCCAGCTCACGGCGGGCAGCGTGGGCTCGTCCCTGAGTGGCCTCATCGAGGCCGCTCTCGACAAGATGAAGGCGGACCACGGAGGCTCCACCGTGGATGAAGTCATGACGGCCGCGCTGTCGCTCGGTGCCATCGGCAGCTCGGCTGCGCTCGCCCCGGCGATGGCGCCGGTCCCTCAGACGCCCCGTGGCTCGTAGTTGCCGCGGGGCTCTCTCGGGTCCTCTCCGACGTCCCGGTGAGGACGGGCTACCTGGAGGCCCAGGCGGGCGTTTCCTCTCTCTCGGGCGCGTTCGCCCGCCTTGAGGCAGGTGCCCGGCTCCGGCCCAACCTGGGGCTATTCGGATTCGTCGAAGCCAACAGCCGCGAGAGGATGGCGGGTGTCGGCGCTCGGCGGACGTTCGGCCTGTAGCGTGCGGCTCGCTCCTGAGCAACGGGGGCGGGCCGCGCTGCTCCTAAAAGTCGACGATGGGGCAGGCGCCGGATGGGTGGCAGTAGCGCCGGGGGTCACGCCCTTCGGGCGGACAACAAATCTTGCTGCCGGAACACATCCCACTATCGCTGCACTCGATTGGTTTCGGGTCCATCTGTTGCTCGACACCTTCCGGGTCGAGCGGTGTGGCGGGGGCTTCGTCCGCATCTGTCGCGCCACCGCAGCTCACAAGCAGGCTAAGGGCCAGCAACCCTCCGATGATGCTTGGCTTCATACGTCCTCCTGAGTTTCAGGGATGTAAAGCATCACAAGAGTAGCACGACCTGCTTGTGGGGCTTAATGCCTCACTGGAGCGCCACCTCGCCCCGAGAGTCGCACGCGAGGGGCGGCTTACCGCGCTGTCGTGAGGATACCGTTCTCCTGGACGCGGAAGTGGAGCCCTCCACGTCCTTCGCCCGATACGGAGATGGCGTATGTGCGTCCTTCCTCCAGCGGTAGGGCGGGTTGCACCTCATCGAAGCCGTCGGGGACTACCCCGTACACGAGGCGCGCGGGGCCGGCGCCTCCCAGCGATCCGCGGGCGCGGATGGTCCACACCGGAGTCCCGTCCATGAGGCTGACACGGACGAGGTCGTACCGCGGAGAGCCCTCGGGCCGGGATGGCTCGCGAATGGGAGTAGCCCAGTTCCGTGGACACCCGAGATGTGATGGAAGGAGGACGGGATGTCCGCGAACGAGGAGAAGCAGAAGAAGCCCCGGAGGCCGCGCCGTGAGTTCTCGGCGGAGTTCAAGGCCGGGGCGGTGAAGCTGGTGCTGGTGGAGGGCAAGTCCTTCCCGCAAGTCGCCCGCGACCTGGACCTGACGGAGTCGGCACTGCGGCTGTGGGTGGCGCAGACGAAGACGGACAGGGGCGAGGGCAAGCCCGGTGCGTTGACGACAGCGGAACGCGAGGAACTGGCTCGGCTGCGCAAGGAGAACCGCGAGCTGCGGCTGGAGCGGGAGATACTAAAAAATGCAGCGGCCTTCTTCGCGAAGGAGATGAAGTGAAGTTCTCCTTCATCCACGCGAAGAAGGCCCTCTTTCCGGTCTCCTCCCTCTGTCGTCACCTGAGCGTCTCCCGCAGCGGCTACTACGCCTGGGCGAAACGGCCCGAGTCCGAGCGCAAGAGGAGTGACAGGGCCCTCAGCGCTGAAGTGGTCGCCGTGCACCAGGAGAGCCGAGGCACATACGGCGCTCCTCGCGTGCACGCGGAGCTGAAGGCGCGTGGCCGACGCGTGGCCCGCAAGCGGGTGGCTCGCCTGATGCGCCAGGCCGGCGTGCGCGCTCGCGTCCCGCGTCGCTTCGTGCGGACCACCGACTCAGCCCACAGCCACCCGGTGGCGCCGAACACGCTGGAGAGGAACTTCCTGCCCGACGGGCCCAACCGCACGTGGGCCGGCGATATCACCTACGTCTGGACTGACGAGGGCTGGTTGTACCTGGCCGTACTGTTGGACCTCTTCAGCCGCAAGGTGGTGGGCTGGGCGATGGGCGAGAAAATCGACCGGGGCCTCGTCCTGCGCGCGCTCGACATGGCGTTGCTCGGCCGCCCCGCGCCCGAGTTGCACCACTCGGACCGCGGCAGCCAGGGCGGATTCAATCGGTCGTCGCAACGCTGTTGGACTGCAATGAGTATAGGTGCTCGTTGAAGGCTTCAGCAGGTGTTTTCCATCCGAGTGCTTTGCGAGGGCGTCTGTTGAGCGCTGCGGCGACAGCGGCGAGGGCGCGGCTCGAGTGCCTGGCCAGGTCTGTGCCCTTGGGGAAGTACTGGCGCAGCAGCCCATTGGTGTTCTCGTTCGTGCCGCGCTGCCATGGGCTGTGCGGGTCGCAGAAGTAGACGGCCAGGCCGGTGTCGATGCGCAACTGGGCGTGTTGCGCCATCTCGGCGCCCTGGTCCCAGGTCAGTGAGCGGCGAAGCTGTTCGGGCAGCGTGATGATGGATGCTGTAATTGCGTCGCGAACTGCCAGGGCGCCGTGTCCAGCGAGCGCAGGGCCGTTCTTCACCCGGGGCTGACCGTAGGTGTCCATTCGGGGCAGATGCAGCAGCATTGTGAAGCGGGTGGTGCGCTCCACCAGGGTGCCAATGGCCGAGCTGCCCAAACCGACGATGAGGTCGCCCTCCCAGTGCCCCGGCACCTCGCGGGCATCTGCCTCGGCAGGCCGCTCACGAAGCATGACGTCTGGGCTGACAAAGTGTTTGCCGCGCCTCTTGGTGCGCCCCCTGGGTACCCGCAGGGCCCGGCCCGTCCGCAGGCACGCAGCCAGCTCACGCCGGAGTGCGCCGCGGCCCTGCACGTAGAGCGCTTGGTAGATGGCCTCGTGGGAGATGCGCATGGAGGACTCCTGCGGGAAGTCGACCTGGAGTCGGTTGGCGATTTGCTGCGGGCTCCACGCCGTCACCCAGCGCCGGTCCTGCCTGCGACCATGCCGTCGGCCTTTCCAGCCCACAGTCGGGCCTGGCACGGCTACCCCATTGGCGGCGCAGAGCGTGCCAGCGAGGCCATCCTGTACGTACCGACGCAGCTTGTCGTTCACCGCGAGTTTCGCTGCTTTGGGGCGCCGGGCGCGTCGGTCAGCGTGCCATTGGGCGGCGGTGGCGCGGTATTGCAAGGCGCCGCCCCGGGTCGCAGCGTTGCGGCGCAGCTCTCGCGATACCGTCGATGGCGAGCGGCCGATTTGCTGCGCGATGTGGCGTACTCCGCACCCCTGGGCGTGCAAGACAGCGATGTCTTCGCGCTCAGCGAACGACAGGTAGCGCTGCGACAGCTTGGCCAGGCGAAACGGCGGCATTCCGCCACTCTCGCGAAACCAGCGCGTCCCGACCACCGGTGACACGCCGGCTGCTGACCCTGCATCCTCACTCGAAAGACCTCGGGCGATGGCCGCCCAAAAGCGCTCTCGATGCTCACGCCTGCCCACCGGTGGACGACCGGGCGACGACATCCGTGTGCGCCCGGCCCGCTCCGCGCGTCGACGTCCTCTTGTGCCCATCGCGACATCTCCTTCTTGGAGTGTTGCGACGACCCCTTGAACCCAAGCAGTACGCGAGCGAGGACTACCGCCGGCTGCTCGAGGAGCGCGGCATCGCGTGCAGCATGTCGCGCAAGGGCAACTGCTGGGACAACGCGGTGGCCGAGAGCTTCTTCTCCACGCTGAAGCTGGAGCTCGTCTACGTCACCCACTTCAAGACACGTGAGGAAGCAAAGCGAGCGTTGTTCGAGTACATGGAGGTGTTCTACAACCGGAAGCGGCGTCATTCCTCCCTGGGCTACATCAGCCCAGTCGAGTTCGAGCGAGTGTCCACAACGAAGAGGATGGCAGCGTAACCAACCTGTCTACGGAACCGGGCCACGCCCAACCTGCTCGGGCTCCTTCGGCGTGGATATGTGCCCGCACTTCTCCGTGAACCATGCCACGCCGGCGGGCGTCACCAGCGTTTGGATGGGTGTGAGGTGTGTCCTGGCCCTGCTTCTGCCGACGCAGCACGCACACCTGGTACACGAGACGGCCGTCTCGGATGAAGGACGTATAAGACACACATGGGCTGTCTTCGTCCTTCTTGAAGGACACCCCGTCGCGCTTCAGCCACCGGAAGAAGTCGCGGATGGGCAGGCGCAGGTGCCGAGCCGCGTCCATGAGGCTCATCAAGCGAGTGGTGGAGAGGAAGTCGTTGGCCAGCTTCACCGCGGGCGCCTGGGCCTCGAGCTTGCGCTACTGGGCAGCCACCATTCGGCCAAGTCTGCCGCCGAGCGGAGGGTCCCGGGCAGTCCCATGCGCCTGCCCTCCTGCTGACAGATCGCAGCAGGCGGGCCGACTTCTTCCATAACGAAATGGGCTCTACGGGTTGATGACCAGGAAGTCCGTTGAGATCCTGATTGGGGAGTTCCAGCCGACGTTGACTAGGAATTCTACATACCCATCCCTCGGCGCGATGTTCATGACGGTGTATGGCGCAGACGCAATGAAACGGTTGCCCGCATTGTCGACTTCGCTCGCAGAGATGAAAACCAGCGATCCTCGGCGGATGACGGGCCACCAGAATGTGAAGCGCCTGACTCCGCTGCCGCTAGCCCAGCCGTCGTATCGGGTGGCGGCTCCTGAGACAGGCGCCAGGGAAAATTCTTGGGGCTGTGCGTCCAGATACGAGGCTTCGTAGCTGGGGAGTTGAGCCGAAGTGGGGGCGCCTTCAACAGGCGGAGATGCCCATGCGGCTGATGTCAGCGTGAGCAATGAGGCGACAACCAAGGGGGCGGATAGGTGATGCATGAAAACTCCTGATAGGTGGCAGTGATGTGAAGTCGAGAAGATTCTTGCCTCCTACGTGGTTGCGGTGCGTGTGGCAAATCTGCTGTTGGTGTGCATTGCCGCGAAGTGATTTGTTGCGGATGGACTGAAGAATGTTGTCTGGCGGCGGACGGCAGCGTGTCTTCGGGGATGAATGTGTTTGTGACATTTCGCTCCCCGCAAGGCGTGGTCAATCAAGCCGCGAGACGGAAGAGGGCGGAGTTCGGCTGGGCGAAGAGTGCTGCTATGTCGGCCGACAGCTGGGGCTGGACCCGTGAGTAGCTCCCCGTCTTGCGGAGGGTGAGGAGAACCTCGTGCGTCACCCGCCTGCGGAACCGCTCCACCCTCTTCGCCTTCTCGTCGTCCTGCGGCTTGGCGGCGAAGATGGCCCGGTACAGCCCCAGCTCGCTGATGGTGGTGACCTCTTGCTCTCCGCCAGGCGTCCACACAAGGCGCGGACCCTTCTCGTCGTCGGGCAGCATGCGCGTCAGGGTGAACGCCTCGCGATACTCCAGGGCCACGGCGATGTCCTTGGCGACGAACCACGGCTCTCCGTCAGCCCCGTGGACGACCCGGACCGGGGTGTTTCTGTCGAAGAGGAAGGACTGGAGCTGGAGCCAAGTGCCCTGGTGGGGCCCTTCGCCCTGGACGCGTTGTCCATCCCCGGATGCGCATCAGCCACTTCCACGCGGGCACCAACGGCCTGGGCGGGCCCGTGGTGTGGCAGGGTGCCTCGTACCAGCCCTGGCCCGTGCAGGCCCGCGGCTTCGAGAGGTCGGGCACCGGGCGCTTTCCCCGGCCCACGCTCACCGTGGCCAACCTCCAGGGCACACTGGGCGCCCTCGCGCGGGGCTGCAACGACCTGCTGGGCGCACGCGTCATCCGCAAGCGCACCTTCGTCCGCTACCTGGATGCAGTGAACTTCCGCGGAGGCGGCAACCCCACCGCGAGCCCGTCGGAGGGCTTCCCTGACGACGAGTTCGTGGTGGACGCGAAGACGACGGAGAACAAGCACCTCATCGAGTTCACCCTCGCGGCGCGGTGTGACCTCGAAGGCGTCCGGATTCCCCTGCGCGTCATCACCCAGATGTGCGGATGGCAGTACCGGAGGGAGGGGGGCTACGCAGGCTCCCCCGTGGCGAAGGCCGATGACACGCCGACGTCCAGCGCGGCCGAGGACCGGTGCGGGAAGCGCCTCTCGAGCTGTAAGGTGCGGTTTGGGGCAACCGCCGTTCTTCCGTACGGTGGCTTTCCAGGGGTCGGGCTCTTGAGGTGACGAAGGGTGGATGCGAGCCATTCAAGACGTCGTCCTACCTTCGCAGCCTCTGGATCGACCGTGCCGAAACTCACCTGTTGCCTGAGACGGCCCGGGTTGTATTCGGTTGGTGACGGGATGTTGACCGCGCTGTGTGGTCGTGCTCGTTAGTACAGGGCCTCCAATGCTGTGACGTCGCTCGCGGTGAACTCTCCTGTCGCGCCCGTGGGAAAGCAGGAGTTCATGAGCGAGCCACCGGCTGAGGCGCCAGTCGGGGTTCCCGTGATGTGGATAGCACCAACGCCGGCCGAGCCTTCATTGGTCGCGCTGCCGCCGCAGCTGATCGCGCGGTTGAAGTAGTCCGAGTGGCGATATCCGATTGTGTGGCCGATCTCGTGGGTGATCACGTGCTCTATCGTGTCGCGAGGATACGCCGCGAGCCCTGAGCCGAGTGAGATCGAAGGGAACGGCTTGCCACCCGAAGGAAACCCGCTGGTGGCGCTGGGCCCGGTAGGGAGGACAGGATTGATCGCCAGTTCAATGATTGCGTAGGGCGGACGGGGCGGACAACCAGGGGTTTCCTGGCACGGATTGGGAGTGTATGAAAACTCGAGGCCGAGAGCGAGAGCGTTGTAGTTTGCGATTGCGTCCTGGATCCCGATGTAGATAGCCGTTGGGATAGACGACGTGGGGTGAATGAAAATCGTCTGAATGGTGGAAGAGACCAGATTGGTGGTGTGATAATGCTCTTGGCTGTTGTCGTCTCGTTCGAGCATCTCCCGCGATGCCTGAAGGCTCACCGCAGCGTCCCCCCCCGACATATACGACGCCATCGACGACCATGATGTCGCTCGCCGGAAATCCAGCCTCAACGAGATTGTCGATAGTCTCCTGAGTGTCGTCAGCGGTTCTTGGCTCGACACCGCAGCCGAACATCCACGCGCCACAGGCCAGTGCGAATACGGTCATCCTCGTGATCATCGGTACCTCCTGGCAAGCGTTCGAGGCTGGCTCGCAACGGTCCCGATAGGGAGTCGAAGCACCGGCCGCTGCGAAGTCTAACGCGCCTTGTACTGGGCGTGAATCTGTCCGGAGGCGAATCACTCCCGTCTTGCTGGCTGCGTGTGTGAGGATTTGTACTTCCGGCGGAATCGTGCGGAGGAATGAGATTGCTTTCAGGTTTCTAAATTGCACGTTGCGTGAGGTGCCACTTCGCGTCGTGGGTGAAGGTCGTGCGGCGGTCTAGGGGATTTCCCATACGTTTGAGAGGCCTCGACCACCCGGACGATGTCCAACAGCGCGCCCGGCTACCACGTCCTCGTGTGAGAGCGGGACGTCGGCGCCAAGGAGCTGGGCGTCGTCACGGGCGAGACGCGCATCACCATTCTTCCGGCGCTGGCGGGCGCGAAGCCGGCGGGTGTCCTCCAGGGGGTGCTCGGGGCGGTGCTCATCGCCGGTGGCGCGGTGCTCTCCGTCAACGACTATGGCGCGGTGGCCGACTGCACGCGGAACGCCGCGCCTGGGCGGAAGCACTGCTTCGCGCATCAGAAGCGGGCGACGCGGGGCAGCCTCTATCCACCTCCGTGGCTGAGACGTACGCCATGCCGTGTGAGAGGCTCGTCGCAGCCGCCCTGGCCTACGCGGGTGCGGGCGACGACGAGGAGGCGTTCGCGAAGGCGAAGGACAGGCTCCGGAAGGCAGCCCAGTCCTACACCCGCGGGCTCCTACTCCAGTCAGCTACAGCCCCCGCTCCTCAAACCAGGAAGAAGCATCCGGTGCGGCAGCTTGAGCTGTGGTCAGATGCAGGCTGTGCGGTCGCACGTTGCGCGGCATCGGTTCCGCCTACTCTGGCATAGCTGTCCGCAGGTAGGGTCCCCAGCACATCCCGCTATGCAGTCGTTATAGTTGGGCTCACAGTCAAAGCAGCACGGTGCTAGAGCCGCCGCTGCCTCCTCTACAACGCGGGACTCGGCGGCGAAAGCCGCACCGGCCCCAAAACAAAGTCCAACAAACACCGCCAAGAGTGTCTTCTTCATGGGTCCCCTTTGCGTGGTTTCCACTGCGTCTGGCGTGACCACACGGATACTGCCTCAGTTGCAGTGTGATGGATAGTCAAGTCCGTGTCGTGCTCAGCGTGGCTTCCCAGCCCAATGAAAATTGACAGCTCAAGTGACGCGGACCCTTTGACCCGCCCGATTACCGCTCACCGCATGGTGGGTTCGTGGTGTCGCGCAGTCGCCGCTCAACGTCGCGGCGTGTGTCATCGCAGAGCATGGTTCTGGGCGAGTAGTAGACGCACACGTGGAGGTCGCCACACGCCTCACGCAGCCACTCGTGGCGCCGGTCATGGCTGCTGAGGCGAGTCTGGACCGCCCCGAATCGCCGACGTCGAGCACGCGCGGCGGCGCATCTGGAGTCACGTCGACCCCGACGTAAATGGCTGGCATGTCGGCGAAGTCCATCCGTTCGAATGGGGCGGCGCTCACTCCTTCCAGCTCGCGGACCCGGAGGTGCGTACCGTCTTGAGCGGCGAACTGGTGTTCCCCGGGCACGTCGGCACCCTCTACCAGGCGCACAACGCGGTGAACCGGGGACGGGCGACGCCGCGCACGCTGCACCTCATGCCCGACGGGACGGTGTTCAGCGATCAAGTCACGCAAAAGAAACGTGCCAGGGGGCAGGTCTGGCGGTGCACCGGGGGAATTGCTCGGCACGGCGCAACTATCTTGCAGGGAAGCTATTGGAAGCGGAACAGGCTGTCGTGGTTACCGGGCCACTGACCGTGCCGGATGCGCAGGTGGCCGTGCAGGTCGTCATTTCCTCCGAGGAAATTCGCAAATCCTCGCCGGCTGAATCCAGGTGGAGCGCCACAATGAGGGCCTCGTCCGGCGCGTGGTGGAAGTCCTCAACGACTCCGAGGACGACCTCGATGCGCGGCTCTCCGCGCGGCAGGAACCCCGAAACGTTGGAATCGCACAGCCCTCCGCCGTCCCGGTTCAGCTTCCCGCGCTTCCTCATGAACGCCAACAATGCGAAGAACCTCGCCCAGACGCGGCCGACGCCATCCGTGCGTGCGCTGGGCCGCCATGTCATCGCCGATGGCGCCCAGGAAGGAGTGGAGGTCAGCCCATGAGCCAGGACGACGAGAAGGCGCCGCCAGCCGAGCCCCTGCCGCAAGCGCCCCGGAGGCTGGCGGACCTGATGCGGAAGGGCATGTCCCAGGCCCGTGAGCGGCCTTCAGCGGGGCTGGCCCAACTGGAGGCGGACTGGAAGCAGCGAGAGGTGGAGTTGAAGCAGGCCGAGGTGACGGAGCAGGCCCGGCATGAGGCCGCCCACGCCGCCGCGTGGCCGTTGCACCTGAAGTCGTGCCACGTCCCCGAGGAGGCCGTGGCGGCCCTCGCTGGGGAGGCGGTGCTGGAGACGGCTGCCCTCCGCGCCGCGAGGCACGTCCTGCGGGAGGGCCTGCGTACACTGTTGCTGTCCGGCGGCAGTGGGGTGGGGAAGACCGTCGGGGCGTGCCACCTCTTCCGCTCCGCGGTGCGCCAAGAGACGCGCACCGGCCAGCGTCTGCCCGAGTGGGACGCGTCCGCCGGGCTCTTCGTGCACTGGTCGCGGTTGAAGCGCGCCAGCGACCACGAGGCGGAGGACAGGCAGCTGCTTCAGCGTGCTGTCCAGGTGCGCATCCTGGTGCTGGATGACGTCGGTGGGCCGCCGGGCGAGGAGATGGGTCCGCGCCACCGGGAGCTCCTCGAGGAGTTGGTGGACAGTCGGGACAGGCCCGGCATGGTGACGGCGTATATCACCCGGCTCTCGGTGCAGCGGAGGGAAGGCGGGCCCTCGGATTTCGCCACCCACGTTGGCGCCCGCGTCGTCTCCCGCATGAGTCGCCAGGGGACGTTCCACCTGGCCGACTGCGGAAGCCGGGATCTGCGCCGGGGCGCGAAGCCGTGACGTAACAGTGAGCACTGGCTACTGGATCGCCACGGCTTCCTCTTGTCGCAGTCGAACCATCCGGCTCGCTCATGCACCGGGGCGAGTGGGTCGTGTCCGTTCTTACGGGGCGCGAAGCCTCTCCGCCTTGATTTGCACGAGCTGCTGCTGGATGCGCGCCACGATGCCGATGCACAGCGCGGTGGCGAGCAGGAATATCGCGCTATGGGCAGTTTGGATGCGGCGCAGCGTGCCGGAGCTGATGCCCGCGATTTCGGCGAGGTAGTTCATCGAATGGTGCCACATGCCCAGCGCCAAGGTGAGCAGCCCTGTGTACCACCATGCGCGTATCAGGCCAGTTCGGCTGGCCTCGCCTCCCAGGTCGAGCCAGAGGTCGCGGAGTAGTTGATAGGGTTTGAAGAGGTTCATGCCCGGGATGAACCAGGACAGGATGGCCCAGCGGGGCGAGGCCTGGCTGACCTTGAGCAGTGTCGCGATACGGATTGCCCGGTACTGCCACGTCAGGAAGCAGATCGCGCTGAGCAGCAAGGTCACGATTTTGATGAGGTGCAGGGCCATGAGGCTTTCCAAATAGATGTCGAAGGCCTCGGACTGCGTGTAGCCGATCTCGCGGACGAAACTGAAGAGCCAGCGCCTCACGGCGATGTAGGCGAACTCGGCGACCACTTGGAGGCCGATGGCGCAGGTTGCGACGACCGCCCAGGGGCTCGCGGAGGACAGGGGACGTTGCCTCACCCTCGCGTGGCAGGATGTACATGCACGGGCGTCACGCCCCTTGCACTGCTCGCAGAAGAAGCGTCCGCAGCGGGTACAGGTTCCCGTGGCGGGCTGGTCTGGATGGTGGGCGCATGAGGCATCAGCAGGGGGGCTGGATGGCGCTGTCAGCATGGAGTCGACTCGGGGCGAGGTGTGGAGTCGCGGCTCGGCGAAGCGGACATTCACTATACACATGCGTGACAGGAGTTGAGCCCAGGTGGAGCAGGGGAAGGGCAGTCCGATGATTCCTGTTGGCTCCAGAACAGCGCGACGTGCGGCGGCACCGGGGTGGGGGAGACCGCCGGGGGGCCACCGCTTCCACTCCGTGATGCGTGTCGAGACACGCATCGGCCATCGTCTGCGCGAGCGCTCCTCCTGCCCGGTTTCGGGACGCGGCAGTTCCCGCGACTCGACGGAGCCTCCCGAATGGCCAACTAACACTATTGCGTCAGGGGCCCGAAGGGTGGACGGGGAGGCCGGGGAGGCGACGTGAGGTGCGGTGGGGGTTGGTGCGGTGGCAGGTGGGGCAGCGCGGCAACCACGAGGCAATCACTCGCGCCATGGCGAGCCGTGCGGTGATGAAGCTGTCGAGGAAGTGTCGCTCAGGCCGAGAGTGACTGCGCGTGGGCTTCAGCCGCCCTTCGGACCGAGGGGGGAAAACGCCGCGTGCGTTCCGCCACGAGGAAGGCGTAGCAAGACAGCGCGACGGAGACATGGTGATGCCAGCCGGGGAAACGGCGGCCTTCGTAATGGTCCAGGCCCAATTCCCCCTTGAGGTCCTCGTAGACGCGTTCGGTTCTCCAGCGCTGCATCACCAGACGAATGAGCTGCTTCTTCGTCCGGCCCTCTGGCAGGGATATCAGGAAGTAATTGGCGGGCTCGGGCTCACCGTCGCGCCACTCAATGAGCAACCCCAGAGGCTCCTGCTCTCGCAGGGGGACGCCCGCGGCGACGACGCGGCGCAGGGCAAAGCGTGCCGACAAGGCGGCTTGCGTGCCCTGGCGCCAGGTGCACCGCCGGAAGCCGCCCCGTTCATGAAGACGCAGGGCCAGGTCCGAAACGCTTCGCACGTCCTTTCGGGGGGCGGCCCTTCGCAGCCAAGAGGCAGACGCTCGTCTGAGGGGCCACTGCCACCGCGTAATGCAAGCCCAGCGAGCGAAGGCGCGCACGAAAGTCGCTGGAATTGCCATAGGCGATGTCCGCCAGGAGGACGCCCGGTACCCTTGCTGCGGAAGCCCAGGTCCCCACCGGCGGGCTTGGAGTCCACGTCCTGTGACTGCTGCACTGCCGCCAGCTCGAACGCGCTCTTGGTCGGACCCGCTTCCTTCGCCTTCACCTCCGCTAGCAGCTTCACCATCGTCGCCCGCGTCTGCGTGCGCTTCGCGGCGTCGGCCTGCGGCGCCTCCAGGAAGATGTGGTGGACCCGGACGCGCTCGGGCCTCACGAACTCCGCGGGGTGCTCATCATAGTACTTGCGCAGCTCCGCCTCGGTGAGCGTGCCGGCGCCGGCCTCCTGCTGCTTGCGCAGCAGCTTCCGCACCATCACCTTCTCCAACGTCGCCTGAATCTCGGGGTCCTTCTCCAATCCCTGCTTCCGAGCCTCCTGCACCACCAGCTCGAAGCGGATGAGGTTGTCCAAGAACTCCTTCTTCTTCTCCAACGTGGCGTAGCGGCTGCGCACGAACAGCGGCTGCTCGTCCAACTTCGCCTTCACCTCCTGGGTCGTCAGACTGCGGTCATTGATGACCGCGATGACGGGGGTTGAGTCCTTGGGCCCAGCCTCCGCTGGAAGCGGACTCCCACCGTTACAGGCGGACAAGGCGAGGGCGACGACGGCTGAGAGGACTCGGGTGCGGACGGAGGGCGTGTGCCTGGGTGGAATCAACCGCGGAGCTTCACCTGGGGTGTGAACCCGCAGCGCTTTCGAGTGGCGGCGGCGGACACCGCGTGAAACGACAACCAAAAAAGTGGGCCTGTCTCGTATCTCCAACATGGTGCAAGGCGCGAATCCCTTGGTTCCTCGGACCAGGCTCGATGGGCAGCAGGGAAATTGTCCTCAAGGAACGATACGGAAGGGTCGCGCCGTGCTGGTCGCGTGGGTGCTCTGCTGCGCCTGCACGAAGCCCGCGCCGGAGACTCCGACGGGGGATGCGGTCGCCGGTGAGGGCCGGGTGGTCGGCCGCTTCGACGGAGGAGTCATCACCCAGGCGGAGCTGATCGAGGAATCCTCTCGCTTACGCCTCAAGGCGGGCGAGGCCTTGGAGGATGTCCTGGTGGAGCGCTCGCTGCTCGCCGAAGAGGCACGCCGCGCGGGCCTTCACGAGGACGCGACGGTCCAGGCCTGGTTGAGGACCGCCGAGCGAGAGGTCCTGGCTTCATTGGGGGAGGCTCTGTTCTTCGACACGTCGCTGAGTGCGGATGGCGCGGTGGCATGCGCGACGTGCCATCGTCCTGATGCCGCTTTCACAGACGGTCGAGCTGTTTCGCGCGGAGCATTTGGCCGTCAGGGAACCCGGAATGCTCCCAGTCTGATGGGCCTCACGCAGACCCGGGAGTTCTTCTGGGATGGGCGGAGGACCTCCCTGGAAGCACTCGTCATGGATCCGCTCACCACCGCGGAGGAGCATGGGCTGGCTGGAGAAAGTGCGGTCCTGGCATTGGTGCAGGCTCGTCATGCGGAGGGCTTCGCGCGTGTCTTTCCTGACGAGGGCGTGACCCAAGCGACCGTGGCGAAAGCCCTCGTCGCGTACCTCCGCCAGCTGGTTCCGGCTCCAGCTCCATTTGACCGCTTCCAGGCGGGGGACGCACAGGCGCTCCTCCCGGAGCAGCGCCGGGGGTTCGCGCTCTTCGTGGGGCGCGCGGGGTGTGCGCGCTGCCACCGTTTGGAGGAGGGCGCCTTCACGGACGGGGCATACCATCCCGGTGAAGTCCCCCTCGCGCTCGTTCCGCGTCAGCCGGATGCCGCCCGGAACATGTTGGGATGGGATCCAGAGGCGCGCCGCGCCGCGATTCCAGCTCGCGCGGATGTGGCGGCGTTGGGTCGTTACGCCGTCAGCCTTCGGGCGGCCGACCTGGGCCGTTTCCGCACGCCTTCCCTTCGCAACGTGGCCAGGACGGCCCCCTACATGCACGACGGGAGCGTTCCCACGCTGGCCCAAGCTGTTGAACGCGAGCTGTACTACCGAACGAGCGAAGGGCTTCAGGTCGGGGACCTGACGCCTGCGGACCGCTCCAGCCTCGTGGCATTCCTTCAGGCGCTGACGAGTCCCCAGGTACCAACACAGACAGCCCCGTGACGCTGTCCGCCCGCTGATCCCATTTCCATCCAGGAGTCTTTCTTGAAACGCCCCTTTGGGGAGCGCGGTCTCCTCGCGCTCTGGTGTGCCCTTTTGTTGTCCGCGTGTGGTGGTTCCCCCGTGTCCTCTCCTGAACTGGCGACCCAGCCCAGCGGGCTGGGGGATGCGGGACCGCCCATCAACTATGCCTATGACGAGTCCCGGCGGCTTGTCGGTGTCTACGACGGCACGGGTGCCAGCGCCCAGTATGTCTATGACAAAGGTGGAAACCTCCTCGAAATCAAACGGCTGACGGCCACGGGCCTGGGGCTCTTCGACTTCTCGCCCAACACCGGCGCGCCGGGCTCGGAGGTGATCCTGACGGGGACGGGATTCAGCACGACCCCCGCTAGCAATTCGGTGTTATTCCATGGCGTGGCCGCGGTCGTGACAGCGGCGAGCGCTCAGCGGTTGGTGGTGACGGTCCCCGCGAGCGCGACGACAGGCCCGGTGAGCGTGACGGTCGGCGGTGTGACCGCCACCAGCCACGAGGACTTCGAAGTGGCGGCCCAGGGAAGTGGTCCCACCCTCACCGGGTTTTCTCCAGTGGGTGGCCCCGTGGGGACGACGGTGACGATCACGGGCACGAACTTCAATCCCGACCGCCTCTTCGACCGGGTCTTCATCGGAGGCATCCAGGCCTCCATCGTTTCCGCCACGGCCACGCAGCTCGTCGTGAAGGTCGCCGCGCAGGGCGCCACGGGACGGGTGCGCGTTACCACTCCCGCAGGGCATGTGACGAGCACCACGGACTTCCTGGTGGTGCCGACAGTGGATGTCCCGGGCGGGATGGATACCGTGCTTCAACCCGAAGTGGGGGGAGCGCCGGTCAGCATCGTGCTGCCGGATGCGACGAGAAAGGCCGTGCTGACGTTCCCGGTCCAGCGCGGGGAACAAGTGAGCATCGTGGCGTCCTCGGTGGTGTTGGGGGGGATCTACCAGGTGGACTTGCGGATCGAGAACCAGCAGGGCTCGATTGTAGAGGCCTTCGTCGTGACGGCCGCGGGAGGCGTCTTCGACGCTCCGATCGCGCCGAGGGATGCCATCTACACGGCGGTGTTGAGGCTCACGGGAACCACGACGGGCTTCAGCGCGACGGTTGCCCTGGTCCGCGCCGTGCGTGGCGTGCTCGAGAAGGACGGCGCGCCGACGACCTTCGTCACCCAGGTAGGGCAGAACGGCAACCATGCCTTCGTGGGAGGAGTCGGTGAGCGCCTGGGATTGGGGGTGACGAGCATCACCACCACACCTGTTGGCCAGGCCGTCACCCTGACCGTGTTCAGGCCCGGAGGGGAACTCCTCACTTGCAACAACATCAGTGCCCCGAACAATTGCGACCTGCCCCCGTTGCCCATGGCGGGGACGTACACGGTGTCCGTCAATCCTCCGGGGACCGTGACGACGTCCATGGGGCTTTTGCTGTCACGCACGGTGGAGGGCAGCCTCACGGTGGATGGGAGCGCGGCCACCTTCAGCACCCCGCGGGTGGGCCAGGACGGCTTCTACACGTTCACGGCCAGCGCCAATGCCAACCTGAACCTGGTCCTCACGGGCGTTACCTTCGCCAGCGGCACCCAGGTGCGGGTGCTGAAAGCGGATGGCTCGGAGCTGGCCAGCCTGACCACCGACTCCTCCGCGGGCTATGCGTTGGACTTCGCCGCACCCGCGACTGGCACGTACGGCATCGCTGTGGACCCGTACCTGGCCAGCACCGGGCAGATGACCCTCCAACTGGTGGGAGAGGCCACCGGGAGCGCGGGGAGCATTGACGGCACGGTCACCCCCGTGAGCCTGGGGGCAGGACAGAACGGTCGCTACACCTTCAGCGGTACGGCCGGGGATCGCCTGGGCCTGGGCATCACTGGTCTCAGCACGGTGCCCTCCGGAGGGAATGTCGCTATCTCCGTCCGCACCCCCGATGGCAGCTCGCTCGTCAGCTGCGGCAACCTCAACACCCCGGACAACTGCGACCTGCCAGTGCTGCCGGTGACGGGGACGTATGCCATCACGGTCAACCCCGCGGGGGTCGCGACGGCATCCATGGGGCTTTTGCTGTCGCGCACGGTGGAGGGCAGCCTCACGGTGGACGGGAGCGCGGCCACCTTCAGCACCACCCGGGTGGGCCAGGACGGCTTCTACACGTTCACGGCCAGCGCCAATGCCAACCTGAACCTGGTCCTCACGGGTATTACCCTGGCCCCCAGCACACAGCTGCGGGTGCTGAAGCCGGATGGCTCGCAGCTGGCCAGTCTGACCACCAGCTCTCCCACAGGCTATGCGGTGGACTTCACCGCACCCACGACGGGCACGTACAGCATCACCGTGGACCCATACCGGGCCAGCACCGGGCAGATGACCCTCAAGTTGGTGGGAGAGGCCACCGGGAGTGCGGGGAGCATTGACGGCACGCTCACCACCGTGAGCCTGGGGGCAGGACAGAACGGTCGCTTCGCCTTCAGCGGCACGACCGGAGATCGCTTGGGACTGGGCATCCCGAGCTTCAGCACGGTGCCCTCTGGAGAGAGTGTCGCCATCTCCGTCCTCAAACCCGACGGCAGCTCGCTCGTCAGCTGCAGCAGCATCAGCACCTCGGACAACTGCGACCTGCCGGTGCTGCCGGTGACAGGGACGTATGCCATCACGGTCAACCCCGCGGGGGTCGCGACGGCATCCATGGGGCTTTTGCTGTCGCGCACGGTGGAGGGCAGCCTCACGGTGGACGGGAGCGCGGCCACCTTCAGCACCACCCGGGTGGGCCAGGACGGCTTCTACACGTTCACGGCCAGCGCCAATGCCAACCTGAACCTGGTCCTCACGGGTATTACCCTGGCACCCAGCACACAGCTGCGGGTGCTGAAGCCGGATGGCTCGCAGCTGGCCAGTATGACCACCGGCTCCACCGCGGGCCACACGTTGGACTTCACCACACCCACGGCCGGCACGTACGGCATCGCTGTGGACCCATACCGGGCCAGCACCGGGCAGATGACCCTCCAACTGGTGACCGAGGCCTCTGGGAGCGCGGGGAGCATTGACGGCACGCTCACCACCGTGAGCCTGGGGGCAGGGCAGAACGGCCGCTACACCTTCAGCGGTACGACCGGAGATCGCCTGGGCCTGGGCATCACGAGCTTCAGCACGGTGCCCTCCGGAGGGAGTGCCTTCATCTCCATCTTCAAACCTGACGGCACCCTCTTCCAGGGCTGTGGCAGCCACGGCGCTCCCGACAACTGCGACCCGCCGGTGCTGCCGGTGACGGGGACGTATGTCATCACCGTCAACCCCGCGGGGACCGCGACGGCATCCGTGGGGCTGCTGTTGTCTCGCACGGTGGAGAGTAGCCTCACGGTGGATGGGAGCGCGACCACCTTCAGCACCACCCGGGTGGGCCAGGACGGCTTCTACACGTTCACGGCCAGCGCCAATGCCAACCTGAGCCTGGTGCTCACGTCGGCGACGTTCACAAGCGGCGTGGCAGTGAGCGTCAAGCGTCCCGATGGCTCTCATGCTGTTGGCAGGAATGCCTTCCCCAGCACGACCTACTCGGAGAATTTCACCGCCTCCACGGCAGGCACGTACAGCATCGTCGTGGACCCGACCTACGCCGACACCGGCCAGATCTCCGTTCGCGTGAAGACCCAGGGCGCTCCCTTCGCGCCGGCTCGCGTGGGGGTGACGCCATGACCTCCAAGACTCTCTTGTCCTTTCACGGAAAAAACATGCCTCACGCCAGACGTATCCTTGCGACCGCCTGCCTCGTGCTGCTGGGGGTGCTTTCAGGCTGCACGGAGGAGATTCCCTTCGCGCAGGTTCCAGACGAGGTCGTTCAACAGCTCACCGCGGAGCGGCCCCATGCAAGGGGCGGGCGGAGCGCGACCCGTTTGTCGGACGGACGCTGGTTGCTGCTGGGGGGCGAAACCGCGTCCTCCGCGGCGTCCCTCCAGCTTGAGCCCGGGCGCGTCGAGCCGCTGTCCCGGAGCCTGGTCTGGGCGCGGTCGGGTCAGACGGCGACCATGGTCCCAGGAGGCCGGGTCCTGGTGGTGGGCGGCCGAGATGCCACGGGACGGCTCGTCGAGGCGGCCGAGTGGTTCTCCGCGGATGAAGCAGGCTTCGTGAGCGCGGCGGAGGTCCACCCGTCGCCGCGGGCGCGGCACTCCGCCACGGTGTTGACGGATGGCCGGGTGCTCTTCGCGGGCGGAGAGACGGCGGATGCGCGGACCAGTGACACGGCGGAGGTGCTGGATACGCGCACGCTCCAGGTGAAGCGCCTGTCCTCGCGCATGCAGGTGGCCCGCGCCGGTCACACGGCCGTGTTGCTTCCGGACGGTCGCGTGTTGCTGGCGGGGGGCGACGCGCCCAGGGCGGTCCCCACCGCCGAAATCTTCGATCCGGTGCGCGACGAGTTCGTCCGGGTGGATGTCTCCGAGCGCGAACGGCTGCCAGCGCCGGATGCCGCGCTGGCGATGACGGGCTCACTGCCCAAGGACAAGGACCCCGCGGTGCCGGGGCAGGTCCTGCTGGCGGTGCGGCTGAGCCACCCCGTGGTGCAGGACGACAAGGCCTCCATCTCTCTGGTGGGGCCCGTGGGCGAGGTCGCGGGGGAGCACACCTTCGCGGAAGACGGACGGCTGCTCTTCTTCCGTCCTGCGCAGGCGCTGCTGCCGGCCACGGCCTACACGCTCTACGTCCAGGGGTTGCGGGACGCGAAGCACCGCGAGTTGCCGCTCACCACGGTGGCGTTCACCACCGCGACGGTGGCGGCGGGTGAAGGCCGTCCGGACACCCGGCTTCCGCGGCCGCAGCTGGGGCGTCCCAGGGCCACGGCGCAGCCGGTGGCGTCCCTGCGGCCCCTGGAGAAGCGGGGCGCGGATGGCCGCTACGATTGGCGCGCGCCGGAGCGGCCCCTCTTCGATGACGGGGAGACCTGGTTGCCGGGCCAGGAGAACCTCACGGGCCACTGGCGCTCGCGGGAGCCCCAGGTGACGCCGGTGGAGCTGCTCCAGGCTGCCCCCGGGGTCACCGCCCTCTCCGGACGGGTGCTGCGCCTCAATGGCAAGCCTCTGGCGGGTGTGCGGATCGTGGTGCGTGGCGTGGCCACGATGACGGATGCCCAGGGCCGCTTCCTCGTGGAGGGGCTCAAGCCCGGTGGCCAGACGTTGGAGGTCAATGGCCAGACGGCCAACCGTGGCGCGGTCCGCTACGGCCTGTTCTTCATGCACGTCGAAATCAAGGAGGGCATCACCAACCCCCTGGGCCACACGGTGTGGATGACTCGGCTGGATCCCCAGGGAACGGTCTCCATCCCGAGCCCCACGACGGAAGAGGTCGCGGTGACGACCCCCGCCATCCCCGGCTTGGAGCTGCGGCTGCCTCCCGGGACGGTGGTCCGCGACCGTGCAGGCAACCTGCTCACGGAGATCAACATCACGCCGCTGCCCATCAACCAGGCTCCGTTCCCGCTCCCCAACCTGGAGATGCCGCTGTACTTCACGCTCCAGCCGGGCGACGCGCGCTTCGAGGGGCTGTCTCCGGGCTTCAGCGGCGCGAAGCTGTACTACGCCAACTACCGGGGCGAGCTGCCCGGGGCGAAGGCCAACTTCTGGAGCTATGACGCCAACGCCAGCGGCTGGTTCGCCTATGGCCTGGGCAGCGTCAGCGCGGATGGCCGCCAGGTGATTCCCGAGGATGGCGTGGCCCTCTATGGCTTCGTCGGCGCGGGCTACAGCAACCCGGATGCGCCCCCTCCGCAGGTGGGTGGCGGCTGCAACAGTAAGTGCTGCGGCAATGGCGGGGGCTCGGGTGGGAATTGCTCGGGTGGATCCGCCGGCAGTCCGGGAAGTTCCACCGGCGGCGACCCGGTCCAGCTCGCCTCCGGCCAGTTCATCACCCACGAGGTGGACCTCGTCGTCGCGGACCTCATGCCTCTCCGGGTGGAGCGCACCTACCGCTCGTTGGATCTGACGCGCCGGCAGTTCGGCGTCGGCATGGTCAGCAACTACGAATACTTCCTCTGGCGGTCGACGCTCGACTTCACGGAGTACGAGCTGGTCAGTCCGGACGGAACCCGCATCCGGTATGAGCGGATCTCTCCCGGGATGGATGACACGACAGCCGTCTTCCAGACGACGTACCCGGGCCCCTTGGCCGGTTCACGCATCCTTCACAATAAGGAGTACCTGGGATGGGACCTGATCTTCCGGGACGGGAGCCGCTGGACGTTCAACCATGCCCACCGGTTGGCCCGGCTGGCGGACCGCTTTGGCAATGCGGTGACCGTCACCCGTGAGTCTGGGAATTCAGGTCCCATTGTCCGGCTGGATGGTCCTTCTGGACGCTGGGTGGAGTTCACCATCGGCACCAGTCTCCACAACGATGGTCTGGCCACCCAGGCCAAGGACCACACGGGACGGACCGTCACGTACACGTACGACACCCAGGGCAGGCTGACCCAGGTGACGGACGCCGCGGGCAAGTCCCGCCAGTTCACGTACAACTCCTCCAACTACATCGAGACGGTGGTGGACGAGGAGAACCGGCTCGTCGTCGAGAATGAGTACGGAGCGATGGGCCGGGTGTCCAAGCAGACGCTCGCGGATGGGAGCACCTACGAGTTCACCTACCAGTTGGGGCTCGTCGAGCAGTGCCTGCCGCAAGGCGGCTGCAACGTCCGTGATGGCGAGCAGATCGTCCAGACGGATGTGAAGGATCGCTCGGGACAGACGCGGCGGGTGTCGTTCCTTTCCGGGTACATCACCCAGGACATCTATCCCCTGGGAACGGCGGAAGAGCGCGAGACGAACTTCGAATTGGACTCGTCCACGGGCCGGCTGGATGCGCTGGTTGACGCCATGGGCCGGCGCACGGAGTACGAATACGACGGCTGGGGAAACATCACCCAGATGACGGGGCTGGCGGGAACGCCCCAGGCCGTGTCGACCCAGTACACGTACACGTCGACCCAGCAGGTCGCCACGGTCGAGGACGAGCTCGGGCATGTCACGGAGTACCAGTACGACGCCCTGGACAACCTGACGGGCATCGAGGACGCGACGGGCCGGACCCAGGAGTTCACATATGACTCGCAGGGGAGGCTGCTGACGATGCGCGCTGGCACGGAGGCGCCGGTCACCTTCACGTACGAGGGGGCGGACATCATCGCGGTGACGAGCGGCACCGGTCTGACGGACGAGTTTTCCCAAGACGCCCTGGGTCGGGTGGTCACCCGGCGCAGTCCGGGAGGACATGTTGACCGCTATGAGTACGACGCCCGGGATCGCCTGACCCGCTACACCAATGCCATTGGAGCTGTCGTCGAGTTCGCCTACGACAACTCAGGGCGGATCGTCGCGAGCAAGGACGCTCGGGGTCAGCTGACAAACTATGTCTACAACAACCTGGGACTCATTTCCGAGCGGATGGACCCGCTGGGACGGACGGCGACGTATTCGTACGATTCGGCGGGGCGTTTGAAGTCCTTGAAGGACCGCAAGGGGCAGGTGAGCGGCTGGAGCTATGACTCCTCTGGCGCGATGGTCCAGGCCGGTTTCGGTGCGACGGCGACAGCGCCGACGGCGTATTCCAACACCATTTCCTTCGGGTATGACCTGGGGGGCCGGCTCATCAGCATGGAAGACAGCCTGGGGCCGGAGATCTCCCAGTCCTATGACGGCCTGGATCGTCTCCTGCAGGAAGTGTCCCCGAACGGCACGGTCGACTACAGCTACGACGTCGCTGGGAGGTTGACGAGCATGACGGCCACGGGGCAGTCACCCGTCACCTACACCTACGACGACTCGGGGCGAATGACCTCCCTCGTCCAGGACAGCCGCACGGTCTCCTTTACGCATGATGCGGTGGGCCGCCGGCAGTCCGTAGTCCTCCCCAACGGGGTATCGCAGCACTACGTCCGTGACCTGGCGGGACAGCTGACTGCCATCACCTACAAGCAGGGGATGGTCATGGTGGGGGACCTGAGCTACATCTACGACGACGACGGGAACCGCGTCTCTGTGGGCGGGACCCAGGCGCGGACGGGCTTGCCGAACGCCGTTTCTGGCGCCGTCTACGACGTGGCGAGCCAGTTGACGACCTGGAATGGCCAAACGCTGTCCTACGACGCCAATGGCAACCTGGCTTCAGATGGCACGCGAACCTATACGTGGGATGTCCGCAATCAATTAGCTCAGATCAGCACAGGCACGGGGCCGCTCGCCACGTTCCTTTATGAGCCGACCGGAAGGCGTTCCCGCAAGACGGTGTCCGGGACCGCGGAGGACTACCTCTACAGTGGAGGGAACTTTATCCAGGTTCAATCACTGGCTGGGATGACCGACCTCCTGACGGGGTTCGGGCTGGATGAGGTGTTCAGCCAGACTTCATCCCTGGGGTCGCAGGACTTCCTGACGGATGCGATGCAGTCGACGGTCGCACTGGTGGATGGCAGTGGTGCCTTGAGCGCGACGTATACCTACGAGCCTTATGGCAAGACGGCTTCCATGGGGACGACGGCCGGAAACAGGCAGACCTTCACGGGACGTGAGGACGACAACACGGGGCTGCTCTACTTCCGGGCCCGTTACTACGATCCGTCCACGGGGCGGTTCCTGCAAGAGGAGCCGCTCGCGCATATCCCCGGGGCGCTTCAGGCATATGCGTTGAATGGGCAGGGATTGCCAGCCTACGCATATGGTTCGAACAACCCACTCACGTACAACGACCCAAGCGGTCTCGCACCAGGTGACGTCTTTTCAAGCCCAGCGGCCGCAGTCAAGGACACCTATGACTGGATGAAGAGGAGGCATTATAACTTCGGTTACGAATGGTCGGGGCTGGTCTATCTGACAGAGGGCAACCAGTGTTCGAATGGCGGATATGCCACCACGTGGCCACGGAGGTTGGACAACAAGGAAACCGCGCAAAGGTATTCAGATTCTTGGGAGTCGGGCATCTTCCGCCTTCCGACCGGTGGCGTTGTCGTCGCCTCCTATCACTCCCATCCAAACGTCGCATACAAGACAAGTGAATGGAGTTCTGATCCAAAGGACGGAAATGTGCCATCCCAAGGGGACATGACAATCAGCGGTAACATTCCGGGCGTCTTGATCACGCCGGACGGTCGCGTCGTGACCTACGATACTCGCCCTCCTCAACCCTGAGTCCGCCTGCTCGTCGTCGGAGGTGAGAACATGAAGCTCGAATGGCCTTTGCTGGTGCTGCGGATCCTCCTTTCCTCCTGGGTAGCGCCGACTGCGAGGAGGAGCTGGAATGCATGTTCTGGCCGCTGACGACACCGGGGTCTTTTTGCACGCCTCCGGGCGTCGCCTAATACGACTTGGTCACTTCAAGAATGCGTGAGGGAGGGCGGACTGTTCCCCAGGCATGACGCCGACGCAGATGAAACGACTGGAGGGGGAGCTGGCGAGCTTCCTGGAGTCGATGTTCTCGGGCTTGGGACGTGTGGAGCGGCGCCGGGCCATGGACTGGTACGTCAAAGGACTGCTGCTTGAAGGCGAGCGCAAGAGCATCGACCCGATGGCGGGGCGACTGGTGGAGCAAGCATCCGAGAAGGAGGCCATGCGCCAGCGCCTCCAGCAGTGCCTCAGTGGCAGCAACTGGGCGGACGATGAGGTCATGCGCCGGCTGGCCTTGAAACTGGAGGAGGACCTGCCAGGCATCGAAGCTCTGGTCTTGGATGACACGGGCTTCCCCAAGAAGGGCAAGCACTCCGTGGGCGTGGCCCGTCAGTACTCGGGCACGCTGGGCCGCACCGACAACTGCCAGGTGGCCGTCAGCCTGCATCTGGCTGGTGAGAAGGGCAGCGGCTGCATTGGGATGCGGCTGTATCTGCCGGCGGAATGGACGTCCGACACGGAGCGCCTGAGCAAGGTGGGCGTGCCGGAGGACGTGGTGTTCAAGACGAAGCGGGACATCGCTCTGGAGCTGATTGGCCGTGCGTTGGATTGGGGAGTGAAGCGGCGGCTGTTCCTTGCGGACTGCGGGTATGGGAATGACATCGAGTTCCGAGAGGAACTCACTCGCCGAGGGTTGCCGTACATCGTCGGCATTCGGGGAGACTCCGTGGTCTGGCCTCCCGGATTCGAGCCTCCGCCCATTCCCTCGAAGCCCCCGGGCATGAGTGGGCCAGCTCGCACGCGCTACCGTTATGGCGAAGCGAGGCCCGTTGCCGCTCAGAAACTTGCCGCCGACCTACCACCCACCGCATGGAAGTCGCTCACCTGGGGTGAAGGTCCCAAGGGCCGCAAGCGCTCTCGTTTCGCGGCACTGCGCATTCGCATTGGCCATGGACACTCGATAGGGCTGGCCCCGGGCGACGAACAGTGGCTGCTCTGCGAATGGCCCAGGAACGAGGAGGGGCCCACCAAGTTCCATCTTTCCACGTTGCCGGCGGACACGTCCCTCAAGCAGTTGGTGTGCCTGACGAAGCTGCGCTGGCGCGTCGAGCGGGACTATCAGGAGCTGAAGGCCGAAGTCGGCCTCGACCACTTCGAAGGGCGCACGTGGCGCGGCTTCCACCACCACGCCACCCTCTGCGCCGTGGCCCACGGCTTCCTCGCGCTCCGTCGGGCGCTTTTCCCCCCAGAGCCGAGTGCACTGGACCCTGCCGATGGTGCGGCGCGCGATTCAACCCATCCTGCTCCAGCAGATTGGCACCTGCCCGCTTTGCAACAGGGCCATCAACGCCAGAGCGCCGCCTGAGCTGCCCTCGCGGATGTGACCAAGTCGTACTAAACCAACGATCTCGATTCTCGCACGACGTCAGGAGGCACGCCTGAGGTCGGCTCGGCGCAGGGATGGACAGGCAGAGCGCTGTGCATTCCGCGCGTTGAAGTAGGCATGTACCCGCGCCATGAGCTGGTCCATGGTGCGGCAGCGGTGATTTCGCGTGACGTTGGCGTGCAGGTCCAACCACACGCGCTCGATGCGGTTGCCCTGGGGACAGTATGGCGGCAGGAAGTGGAGCATGGTGCGCCCTCCAAGTTGGGCAAGGGCCTTGCGAGTCTTCTGGCTGGTGTGGACCGCGGCGTTGTCCAGCACGAGGTGGATGCGGCGAGCGCGCCGGTATTCACCCGCGAGGCGCCAGAGCAACTGGATGAAGAGGGTGCTGGCCTTGGATTTGCCCTCCACCCACGTCAGCTTCCCAGTCCGGACATTCAACGCTCCGGCCAGGAAGCGCTTCTGGTTGTTGCCCGGTGTCACCACCACCCGGCGCTGCCCCGGAAGACACCAGTCGTGTCCCACCTTGGGGTTGAGATGGATGTCCACCTCATCCACGTGGAGCACGGGCTCTTCGGGGGGCTTGTGCGCATGCAGGCACTTCAACTCGTAGAGCCGGCGCCAACGCTTCCAGGCGGGCCAGGGACACTCGACGATGGGCTTGGCGGCCTTGCGTCGCGCGCCGAGCGAGGTGCGCGCGCGTCCCATGGTCGCCACGGACACCTGGGGCAGCCCCCGGCGCTCAAGCTCCAGGCACGGCAGCTCCCGTGTCCAGGTGGGCCGGCACCAGCCCCAGTCCTCGGGCGTTCCCACCAGCACCCGCGCCAGCCTCTCTCGGAATCGCTCGTCGACCTTGCGCTGGCCGTTGCCCTCCCGCCTGTCTCGCAGCGCTCCGCGTCCGTCCTCCCGGTAGCGGCGCACCGCGCTGACGACGGTGGAGGTGGCACAGCCCAAGTCCCGGGCTGCTGCGTTGCACGAGGCACCCCTCCCCACGGCAGCCACGGCCATGCACCGTCGCATGGTGAGCGGGCAGCCGCTCCTCTCGCCCCATCGCAGCAGCGCCTGGCGCTGCTTCCTCTTCAGCCACTGCCTACCTTTGCCCTTGGGCAGGGCCTTCTCGCTCTCAGGTTTTCTGCGCACACAGAGCCGAACGAGAGGTGCCCCTGCTCCCTCTTCCCGCTCACTTCACGCCTGCCCGCCCTCCGGCCTGATCGAGAATCACGAACTTCGGTTTAGTGCTCCACGGGCACGGTCAGCTGCCCGGCGGGGACGACGAGCTGCTCCTCGACGGATAATCAAGGCGTGACCTGCAATGGGGTGTTCACCGCATGCCCGCCACCTACGCCAACGGGATGCCCGGGCGTGGACCTGTGCGAGAGCCTCCGGGGCGGCAATTGCCGAGAGGCGGGGGATACCGCGGACTGCTGCTTCGCTTCGGACCAGGAGGGGCAGTGTTTCTGCACCTTCGGGAAGAAGTGGATGTGCTCCGGCACGTGATTCGGAGTGGCGGCCCTCATGAGTCGTTGGCAGACATCGAGCAGGTGACGGAGCTACCGGAGGCTCCGTCACCCTTGTTGCTGGGCCCTCCGCGCCGTCATCAAGGGGCCGGAGGTTTCAGGCTGAGCACTGGGAATTGCTGTCCATCCACGGGGACCTGGGTCACCTCTCCGCAAGCGTCGCACGTGGCTTCGAAGTGGGTGGACGACGGGTTGGAGCGGTTCTCCTTCCCGGGGGAGGGGAGCGTCCTGTGCATGACCGTCAGCACGTTGCTGTTGTACTTGCCGCCGCACGTGGGGCAGCGGATCACCTTGATGAACTCATGCACGCCCTTCGGGAGGCTCCGCGGACGGAAGAAGTGCCGCTTCACTCCGAGGACCATCAGGTAGAGCCAGACACACAGGAACATGCCGACGGCCAACCACGCCAGCGGGGATGGGGATTCTTCCATGGGTGCGCTTGAGGCTACCACTGTCGCGGCGGACAGGCCCGCCCGGTAGCTTCCCCGGGCGGGCCCTCACGACGCGCGGACTACGGCAGCGGCAGCAGCGAGCAGAGCAGGCCGCGCCCCGTCGTCCCCGACGGGCAGCCCGCGCCCTGGCAGTACGTCACGCCCGAGTCGACCGCCGGATTGCCCAAGAGCGCCGGGACACGGACCTGGCAGGCGCCCGTGGCCTGGTTGCCCGTCGCGTCCTTCACCCCGTAGGTGAACGTGTAGACGCGCCCGTTGCCCAGCAGCGCCGCCTCCGCTCGGACCAGCGCGGACTTGCCGTCCTGCGACAGCTTGATGTCGTCACACGCCAGCAGCCGCAGCAGGGACAGCGCATCGTTCGGCTCGTCGGAGCTGACGCGCATGAGCGTGCCCGTCTGCGCCAACGAAAGCTCGCCACCGCAGTTGTCCGTCGCCGGCAACGCGCAGTCCGCCAGCGAGACCAGCACGTAGTCCGAGCCCACCGACGGCGTCAGGACGAGCCCGCGGCTGGCCCCGAGCACCGGCGCGGTGGTGTCCACGACCGTCACCGTCGCGGCGCAGCTGTTCGTGCTCGCTCCGTCCGTGACGTCCAACTGGACGGGCGTCGTCCCCAGGGAGAACGGCCCCGAGGGAAGCTGCGTCACGCTGAACGGCCCCGGGAAGCCATCCGGATCGTACGAGCCGTGATTCACGGACGCCACACCCTTGCAGGTCGCATCGGCCGCCACCGTGATGTTCTGGCAGAGCGCCACCGGACCCTGATTCGTCGCACACGGAATGGGGAAGTCGAACGAGGCGATGTTGTTGGTCTCGTCGCCCTCTTCGAAGACTCCGTCGTCGTCCGCGACCACCACCACCCGCTGGGTGCCTTCAGGCACCGTGAACGAGAGCTGGAAGGGGAAGCGCTCGCCACCCACCAGGAAGGGCACGCTGATGGTGCCCAGCCGTGTTCCGCCCGCTCCGGTGCCTCCGGCATAGACGGCCGCCGTGGAGCCTCCGATGCCCGAAGTCCACTTGTTCTGGATGACCGCCGAGAGGGTCAGCGACGTGGCCTGGCATGACGCGACCAGGTCCTCGACGCTCAAGTCCAGCTCACCCACCGCTCCCTCATGGACGCCCAGCTCACCCACGGGCCCCAGGGTCTCCTCGGGATTCACTCCGTCACAACCTCCCAACAACAACAGCGCCGCGAGCGCGGGAACTCCCAATGCACGTGTCATGTCTGGCTCCGGTCAAGGCCTCTCATTGAGGCGGATTCCAGATTAATCCATGTGCTCGCGGCTGTTCAGATGGGTCATTGACTGGGGCAAGGGTCCTCGTGGCCTCTGGGTAGGGCATGACGCGTGCGATGCGTTTTGCACGCCTGCTCGCCCTCTCTCGGATGACTCCGCCAGGAATTGGTGTCGGCGGAAGCTGCGGGCCAGGGGACTGGTAGTTCTGACAGCTACCCCCAGGGGGCGCGGCTGCCTTTAATTCAAGGAGCCATCCCGTGCTCGCGGCGCTCTTTGGCGCAGGGTGCGGGCTCAATTCCGAGCCGGCATTGAATCCAGAGGAAGGGGTCTCGCCATGACGCCGGAGGTCCAGAAGCTCGCCCAGCGCGCCGCCTTGCTGCTGCGCAGCACGCACTTCGTCACTCTCGCCACCGTGTCCCCGACGGGGGAGCCGTGGGCGTCCACCGTCGGCTACGTCCACACGCTCGATGGCTCGGTGCGGCTCGTCTGGTACTCGATGCGCGAGGCGCGGCACTCCCGCAACATCGAGCACCAGCCGCTCGTGACAGGCTCCATCTTCCGCACGGACCTGGGGGCCTCGGCGGCGCTGGGGCTCGACGGCCTCCAGTTCCAGGCACGGGCCCAGGCCGTGGAGGGGCCGCGCTTCGAGCAGACCCGTGAGCATTTCTACCGGCTCAACTTCCCTGATGAGCAGGTGCGCCGACAGTGGATGTTGCCCGAGTCGGAGTTCATCGGAGCCGGCCCCCGGCGCTTCTATGAAGCGACGCTGGAGGCCTGGTGGCTGCTCGACGTGGACCAGTGGCTCGTCGACAAGAGGGATATGCGAATCGCGCTGCCCGCTCCGGCCACCTTCGTGGAGCTCGCCGCGTCGGGTGCGCTCGCCGCTTGAGCCCCGACGGCGCCCCGAGACCGCGCCACCCAATCAGGCGGCGTCGAGGCCCGCGATGATGAGCCCCACGCCGGCCGTGAAGAGGCCGAGCGTGAGGCTCGCCGCTCCCACCCACAGCAGGGCCAGGAGCCGGTTGGGCCGCTGAGGGTCCTTGCCCAGCACGGAGAGGAAGAAGCCCGCGGGCATGAGCAGCGCGGCCACCGGCACTCCGAAGCGCGCCACCAGGTCGAAGCCGAGCGGCAACCGGGCCGCGTCGAGCACCACCAGGATGACGAGGCTGAGCAGCAGCAACACGGCCGCATGCGCATGACCCGCGCGGAAGAAGTTCTTCTGCAGCGCGTTCGCGGGGATACTCCCCCGTCCGACACGCGTCAGGAACCAACCGCCCGACTCCACGGTGATGAGAGACAGCAGCAGGACGCCGAAGAGGATGAGGGTGTGGGGTTGGATACTCATGGTATCCAATGATAGATACCTTGGGTATCCAATGCAAGGGGCCGTGCATGCGCATCTCTGAACTGGTGGAGCGGACGGGCGTTCCGCTCGCGACGCTCAAGTTCTACCTGCGGGAGGGGCTCCTGCCGGCGGGCGAGGCGACGTCGGCGACGCGGGCCGAGTACGGCGAGGCCCATGTGCGGCGCATCGCGGTGATTCGCGCGCTCACGGAGACGGTGGGCCTCAGCGTGCAGAAGGCACGGGACGTGCTCGAGCTCATCGACCGCCCGGAGGACGACCTCTTCGCGACGCTGGGCCGGGCGATCGCCGCGCTGCCACCCGACGTGACGCCGGAGGCCTCCAAAAACCATCCCCGAGCCCGCGCGGTGCTGGAGAAGCTGGGCCAGGTCTATGACCCGGATTTCGCCGCGGTCGCCCAGTTGGAGCAGGCGCTCGCCGCGGCCGAGTCCGCGGGCATTCCACTGGACGACGCGCGCCTGGCCGTCTACGGGCCGCACATCCGCGCCATCGCCGAGTTCGATGTCGACAGCATCCCCCGGGAGGCACCGGCCGCCGTCGAGTACGCCGTGCTGGGAACGGCGGTCCACGAGCCCGTGCTCATCGCGCTGCGTCGGCTGGCGCATCAGGATGTCGCGGCGCGACGGCTGAAGAAGACTGGCGAGGAGCCGCGTGCCTCGAAGCGACCTCCCGCGCGCGCTGCGTCGTCCGGTCGCTCCCGGCCCAAGAAGACCTGAGATTCAGGCGCTGCCTCCTCGCCGTCGAGCTCCGCCCGCCTGGGCGGAGCTGCTCGCCGTCGTTGTGAGTCTTTGTCGGGCTGTCTTGGAATCCTGCGCGGATGGGATGGCTTCGCGGCCCGCAGCGTCGTGTCGGTCGAGGACGCTGCGGGCCACGCGGGTGGCCGCCCCCGGGAGTGATGGCTTATCTTGTTGAGTTGTCGCGATTCAGCTCAAGCCCGAGGGCTGGGGTGGAGGGTTGATGGTGCGCTGGGAAGACTCCTGGAGCGGGTTTCATCAGGCGAGGAATGAGCAGGAGTTGTTCACGCGGGTGGAGGCCCTCGCTCAAGAGCGGGGCTTCGACTCCTGCTGTGACGTGCTCCGGATGCCGTGGCCCGTCTCGAGTCCCGCGGTGGCGTATTTCGACTCCCAGCCCTTGGGCTGGATGAATCACTACCGGGAGAACGACTACCTGCGCATCGACCCGGTGGTCCGCCTGGGCGCGAGCAGCACGGCGCTGATGGTCTGGTCGGAGTCGCTCTTCGCGTCGGCCCCGCACCTGTGGACGGAGGCTCGCGGGTTCGGGCTGGGCTCCGCCGTCTCCCAGTCCAGTTGGGCGGCGCACGGCGTCTTCGGACTGCTGACGTTCGCTCGACGGGCACCGGAGCCGTTGTCGGAGTCAGAGCTGGAGCACCTGCGTCAGCCCCTGCTGGTGACGACGCACCTGTTGCACACGCTGATGCTCGCGTTCCTCTCGCCCCGACTCGCGCGGGATGTCGGCACGGCGCTGACCGCGCGCGAGCGCGAGGTGCTGCTGTGGACGGGTGACGGAAAGACGGCGGGCGATATCGGCGCCATCCTGAGCATCTCCGAGCGCACCGTGAACTTTCACATCAACAACGCGCTGCTCAAGCTCAACGCCACCAACAAGGTGCAGGCCGTCGTGAAGGCGCTGGCGCTGGGGTTGATCCACGCGGGGTGAGTCGTCGCCCCTCGCGCCGCCAGCTCAGGACTCCTCGGGCTTGGGCGCCGGCAGGTGGATGCGCACCGAGCGCACGCGCCGGGGCGTCGCCTCCAGGACCTCCAGCTCCAGCCCGTTCTTCGTCTGGAGCTTGGTGCCGGGCTCCGGAATCGCGCCGCCCGCCAGCGCGATGGTCAGCCCCGCCACCGTGGAGTAGTCGTCGTCCTCGGCCAGGTCCAACCCCAGCTCGCGGTTGAGGTCCCGGATGGCCGCGCTGCCCTGGACGACGGCCGCCAAGGGGCTCTCGCGCAGCACCAGCTCCTCGGGCATCTCCGACTCGCTGAGGATGTCGCCCACCAGTTCCTCCACCATGTCCTCCACCGTCACGAGGCCCACCACGCCGCCGCGCTCGTCCACGATGATGGCCAACTGCATGCGCCGCCGCTGCAGCTCCTTCAGCGCGTCCATGGCCCGCATCGTCTCCACGAGGAAGAAGGCCGGCCTCACCACGTCCTCCAGGACGATGAGGTGCCCCTCCCACGCCACGCCGAGCAGGTCCTTGGCGATGACGTAGCCGACGATGTTGTCCAGCGTCCCCTCGAACACCGGCATCCGCGAGTGCCCGTGCTCCAGCAGCGTCTGGCGAATCTCCTCCGCGTTCGCGTGGCGGCGCAGCGCGACGATCTGCTCGCGCGTCACCATCAGCTCGCCCACCGTCAGGTCGCCCATCTCGAACGCCCGCGCGGCGATTTCACCCGCGCGAGGGTCCAACGAGCCCTGCTTCGCGGCCTCCTCCACCAGCGCCTGCAGCTCCTCCGCGGACAGACGGCTCTCGCTGAAGTTCGTCCTGTCGCCGAACAGCCGCAGCACCACGTTGGAGCTGGCGGTGAGGAACCACACCACCGGCCGCATCACCCACGACAGCCCGTTCAGCGGACGGCCGATGAGCAGCGCGTAGCGCTCTCCGGCCCGCAGCGCGAGGGACTTGGGCACCAGCTCGCCCAGCACCAGGGAGAGGTACGACACGATGACGACGACGCCCGCCAGCGCGACCTCGTCCGCCGTCTCCGCCGGCAGGCCGAAGCTCGCCAGGAGCGGCGCCAGCCGGGTCGCGATGCTCGCGCCACCGAAGGCCGCCGCCGTGGCGCCGATCACCGTGATTCCAATCTGCACCGTCGCGAGGAAGCGCTCCGGGTCCTGACGCAGCGCCTCCACCGCCTTCGCGGAGCCACTGCCCTGGTCCACCAGCTCCTTCAGCCGCGTGCGGCGCAGGGAGATGACCGCGAGCTCCGCCCCGGCGAACACGCCATTGGCCAGGACGAGCAACAAGATGATGAGCAGCTCTGAGACGATGATGGCCCTCCTATCAGGAGCCCTCTACCGTATCCCTGGATGCCCGGCCGCTCACTCACCAAGTGACTGCAAGAGGAGAGACAGTTGATCCTGGCTGGCGCCCTTGGGCAGGTAGTAGTGGGGGCCTGACAGCAGGGCGTCGCCCACGTCCTGGGCCGCCGCCGACGTGAGGAATACGACGCGGGGCAGGTGGCCGCGAGGAAGCCGCGCCACCACTTCCAGGCCGCTCATGCCCGGCATGTTGAGGTCCAGGAGCATGACCTCGTAACGCTCTCCACGCCGGAGGCTCTCCAGGGCCTCGTGTCCGTCGGCCGCCTCCGTGGCTTCATAACCCAGATCTTCCAGGCTGAGCCGGAGGAACTCCCTCCAGTCCGCGTCGTCATCGACGACGAGTACCCGTCTCGCGCTTTCTTCATCCGTGTCCAGTCGCGCCAAGCATCCTCCCCGACACGGAAAGAACCTCCCTGCGCACCCTCGACATTCGCTTCCGCGAGAGAAATGGCCCCTGCCTGGAGAGCAGGGAGGCGACCTCAGAACAGGGCCATGCCCAGCTGGGTCACCAGATACTGCAGCGCGGGTCGCACATTGTGCCCCGCCGTCCGGGGCCGCTCGGGCTGCGTCGAGTGGCACCACTGTGGCTCACCGAGCAGGCGGCCGTCCGAGTGTTGGAACAGCCGGAAGCGTCCCAGGTCCGTGGAGCTGCCCGCGTTGAAGACGCGCAACGGCCGCCCTTGCGCCGTGTCCAGCACTGTCTGGCCGGGCTGGTGACGGTGGCCGTGCAGCACCAAATCACACCGTCCCTGCACCCGCGTCACCAGCTCCGCGCCCAGCGACAACTCCGAGGCGTGGGGCCAGCCCATGCGCGTGGCCAGCCGCTCCGGGAAGCTCTCCTCGGGCAGCGGCAGCACGTGGTGATGCACCAGCACCGCCACCAGCGCATCGCGCGGCGCGGCGTCGAGCGCGGCCTCCACCTGCTCCACCGTCTCGAGCGACAGCTCACCGTGGCTCGCGAAGTAGTTGCGGTTGTGCTCGCCCGTGGAGTCCACGCACACGAAGTACACGCCGGGGCGCTCCACCGTGCGGACCTTCAGGCCGTCCATCCACGCGCCGCCCACGTCCTCGCCGGGGCGGTCATGGTTGCCGGGGATGAAGGTGAGCCGTCCGGTGTCCAACAGCGGCGCGAAGATGTCGAGGAACCGACGGTACTCCTCGCGCGAGCCCTGGTGCGTCAGGTCCCCCGTCAGCACCACGTGGTCCGCGCGGCTGGCCTGGACGGCACAGAGCAGCGCTTGCGCGGAGGCATCACTGGCGGGGCTCAGATCCAGATGGAGATCTGAAAGGTGGGCCAACGTCCGAAGGGGCATGCGAAGCATGGTAGGCATCCCTCGCGGCGCCTTCACGTCGGTGCGGTGAATCCGTGGCAAGCGCGATGAAACAGATGTGCATCACCCGGCGACCCACTCGTCCCCAGGGGGGAGGGTGTTGTTCACCGTGGACACCGCCGCGCGAGGCGGCAACAGCCGGGTGCCAGGGCCCACGCGCAGGCGCGTGCCGCGCCAGTCCACCGTGCGGAAGAACGCGCCGTGCCACCACGCGGCGAAGAGCAGCAGGTCCTTTGCGAGCACCGCTGGCGCGGCGCGCCACGACACCGACTGCGGTCGCAGTGCGCGAAACACCGCCAGGTCCACCAACACCTTGCCGAGGACGACCACCGTCGCCACCCTCACCGCCTCCAGGGTGGGGCTGGCGAGCACGCCCAGCAGGGCCAGCGGAATCGGGTTGAGCAGGGCCTGCGCGAGATAGGTGGGCGGCGCGACGGCCGTCCGGTGGATGACGCTCCAGCGCAGGTAGCGCTGGAAGAAGGCGCGCACGCTCTTGCCGAGCGACACGTTGTAGACAGGGGCGCACGCGACGACGACGCGCCGGCCCAGCTTGCGCGTCACCCACTGGCCGATGACGTAGTCCTCCGCGAGCACGTCCCGCACCGAGTAGAAGCCGCCCAGCGCCTGGACGTCCTCGCGGCGCAGCGCCATGGACTTGCCCACGACGATGTCCTGGTCCGCGCAGCGCTTGGCGCCAATCATCCCCGCCGCCGCGCTGGACGTCAGGTGGAGGTTGTCCAACAGCGAACCGAAGCTGCGCTCGCCAATGCCCGCCACCGGGTGCGTCACGCAGCCCACCGCGGGGTCCGCGAAGCTGGCGGCGATCTCCTCCAGGTAGCCGGGGCCCACGCGCGTGTTGCTGTCGCTGATGACGAAGAGGTCGAACCGGGCCCGGTCCGCCAGGGTGATGAGCTGGTTCACTTTCGGATTCAGCCCCGGGGCGCCCTCCTGCAGCTCCAGCCGCATGACGCCGGGCCAGCGGCGCACCGCCTCCAGCGCCACCGCGTAGGCCGCGTCCCGGGTGTCCTTCACCCCCAGCACCACCTCGTACTCGCCGGGGTAGTCCAGGTGGGCGAAGTGCTTCAGGTTGGTCTCCAGGTCGTCATCCGCGCCGCACAAGGGCTTGAGGATGGAGATGCCCGGCCACGCCGCGTCCGGAGGCATGGCGCCGGGGCGCTGCCGGCGGTGGCGGAGCACGAGCACGTACTGGATGACGAGCGCGGTGAGGCCGAAGCAGGCGGCGAAGAGGAGGAGGGCGGAAGCAAGCGACATGCGCGGGCAGTCCCAGGGAGGCGCGCGGTCATCGCGCGACCTGGGTTCCACGCTAGGGGGCTTGCGCGTCGGGCCCGCGGAGCGCTCGCGGCGCCGGGGCCAATTCGACGTGACAGCGCCGTGAAGCGGCCGGGCCTAGTCGCCCAGGTTGCGGCTGCGCGGGTGGCGGATGTCCTTGCCCCGCACCATGTAGACGACCATCTCCGCCACGTTCATCGCGTGGTCGCCGATGCGCTCCAGGTGCTTGGCGATGAACATCAGCGCGGTGGCGCGGCGGATGTTCTTCGAGTCCTCCATCATGTACGCCAGCAGCTCGTTGAAGATCTTGAGGAAGAGCGCATCCAGCAGGTCATCGCCCTGGAGCACCTCCTCGGCCTTCGCCACGTCGCCGGAGACGAAGGCGTCCAGGGAGCGCTTCACCTGGCGCTGGGCCAGCTCCGCCAGCCGGGGCGTGTCCACGTAGGGCGCCAGCGGGGGGGCCTGGTTGAGGTCGATGGCGCGCTCGGCGATGTTGACCGTCAAGTCGCCGATGCGCTCCAGGTCCGTGACAATCTTGAGCGCCGTGGTGATGAGGCGCAAGTCACTGGCGGCGGGCTGTCGCAGCGCGAGGATGCGGCGGCACAGCTCGTCGATTTCAACTTCCAGCCGGTTGACGTCCTTGTCCGCGGCGACGACCTTCTCCGCCAGCGCGCTGTCGCGGTCCGTGAGGGCGCGCATGCTCTGGGCGATGAGGCCCTCCACCTTCGCGCCCATCGCGAGCAGCTTCTCGCGCAAGTCCCTCAGGTCCTGCTCGAACGCCTTGTCCGTGTGAGTCAACGCCATCGCCGCCAATCCCTTCTCTTCGCTCACCCGAACTTCCCGGTGACGTAGTCCTCGGTGCGCTTCTCACGCGGGTTGGTGAAAATCTGTTCCGTGGCGCCGCATTCCACCAGCTCGCCCATGTAGAAGAAAGCCGTCCTGTCACTCACGCGCGCGGCCTGCTGCATGTTGTGGGTGACGATGGCGATGGTGTACGTCGACTTCAGCTCGTGGATGAGCTCCTCGATTTTCGCCGTGGCGATGGGGTCCAACGCGCTGGCGGGCTCGTCCATCAGCAACACCTGGGGCTCCACCGCCATCGCCCGGGCGATGCACAGCCGCTGCTGCTGGCCGCCGGACAGGCCCAGGGCGCTCTCGTGCAGCCGGTCCTTCACCTCGTCCCAGAGGGCGGAGCCGCGCAGGGACTTCTCCACCCGCTGCTCCAGCGCCGTCTTGTCCTTCATGCCGCCCACGCGCAGGCCGTAGGCCACGTTCTCGAAGATGCTCTTGGGGAACGGGTTGGACTTCTGGAAGACCATGCCCACGCGGCGGCGCAGGTCCACCACGTCCACGCTGCGGTCGTGGATGTCCGTGTCGTCCAGGAGGATGGTGCCCGAGTGGTTGGCGCCCGGAATCAAGTCGTTCATCCGGTTGAGCGCGCGCAGGAAGGTGGACTTGCCGCAGCCGGAGGGGCCGATGAGGGCGGTGACGCGCCGGTCCAGGATGGCCAGGGAGACCTTCTGGATGGCAGCCTTCGTGCCGTAGCGCAGGGTCAGCTCGCGCGCCTCCATCTTCGGGCGCGGGGCGTTGGGATTGAGGGACATGGAGGGCGTGTACCGTGAGGTCAATGGGCGCCCGCGGCCTTGCGGCGCGTGCGGGTGCGGATGACGACCGCGACGAGGTTGAGGGCGAACGTCAGCAGCAGCAGCACCAGCACCGTCGAGTAGAGCAGCGGGCCCGTGGCATCCACGTCCGGTGACTGGGTGGCCATCACATACGTGTGGTAGCCCAGGTGCATGAACTGCGAGTTGAGGTGGGTGGGCAGGTCCGGCAGGAAGTAGGCCGCGCCGGTGAAGAGGATGGGCGCCACTTCGCCCGCGCCTCGGGAGATGGCGAGCACCGCGCCGGTGAGGATGCCCGGCAGCGCGCCCGGGAGGACGACGCGCCCCAGCGTCTGGGACTGGGTGGCCCCCAGCGCCAGGCTCGCGGTGCGGTGGTCCATGGGCACCGCGCGCAGCGCCTCCTCGGTAGAGACGATGACGACGGGGAGCGTGAGCACCGCCAGCGTCAGCGAGGCCCAGAGGATGCCCGGCTGCGCCCAGTACATCTCCTCGTGGCCCAGCGCGCGGTCCATGCCCTGGCCGACGAAGAGGATGAAGAAGCCCAGGCCGAACAGGCCGAAGACGATGGACGGCACGCCCGCCAGGTTCACCACCGCCACGCGGACGATGCGCGCGAAGAGCGAGTTCGGAGGCGCGTACTCGTGGAGGTACACGGCCGTCAGCACGCCCACCGGCATCACCGCGACGGTCATCAGCAGCGTGAGCGCGGCGGTGCCGAAGATGGCGGGGAAGATGCCGCCGCCCATCATTCCATCCTCGGGCGGCTTGGAGAGGAAGGTCCAGGTGATGCCGCCCGCCCCGTTCTCCACGACGTTGAAGAGGATGATGGCCAGCATCGCGATGATGATGAAGGCCGCGAGGCCGGTGAGCGACGTGAGCCCGAAGCCCACGGCGCGGCGAGTGCCAGGCGTCATGCCGCACCTCCCGTCAGCTTGCGGATGACCCGCCTGGTCCACGTGGAGGCCAACAGGTTGAGCACGAAGGTGAAGATGAAGAGCTGCACGCCGATGAAGAACAGGAGCGAGTAGTGGGGGCTGCCCACCACCACCTCACCCATCTCCGCGGCGATGGTCGCCGACAGCGAGCGCGCCGAGTCCCCCAGGCGCCAGGAGATGACGTCCGCGTTGCCGGAGGCCATGAGGACGATCATCGTCTCGCCGATGGCCCGACCGAAGCCGAGCACACACGCGGCGAGGATGCCGGGCGCCGCGGCGGGGAGAACCACCTTCCACGCGGTCTCCCAGGGCGTGGCGCCCAGGGCCAGGGAGGCCTCGCGGTAGCTGCGAGGCACCGCGGTGAGCGCGTCTTCCGACACGGTGAAGATGACGGGGACGATGGCGAGCGCCAGTCCCAGGCCCGCCAGCATGGCGTTGAGCGGCCGGTCGAAGCCGAGCGCCTCCTTCACCACCGTGGACATCACCATCAGCGCGAAGAAGCCCAGGACGACGGAGGGGATGCCCGCGAGCAGCTCGATGACGGGCTTGAGCAGCTCACGCAGGCGGCGGGGCGCGAACTCCGCGGCGAACAGCGCGCCGAACACGCCCAGGGGCACCGCCACCAGCATGGAGACCAACGTCGTCTTCAGCGTGCCGACGAACAGCGGAATCATGCTGACCTTCGGCACCTTCGACACCGGCTGCCAGCGGAAGGGCGGCCTCCCTGGCGCCACGTCCTGGGCCAGGAACATCTTGGAGAGGCTGGCCTCGTGCCGGGCCTCTGCTTCCGTGAAGAGGGCGAGGGCCTCCTTGGCCACGAAGATGATGATGAGGATGAGCGCCGCGATGCCGGTGAAGGCCATCAGGGTGATGAACCCCGCGATGACCTTCTCCCGCAGTTGCCGCCGCCGCGCGGCCGGGGACAGCAACGGTGCGACGAGCGGCTGACTGAGACCCTGCTCCATGATGGCCTGTCTATCCATAGTGGCTCGGGTCCTCTCGTGACATTCGTGTGACGGGAGACTTCACTTCACCGGGAAGTAGCCGACCTTCGTGACGACAGCTTGTCCTTCGGGGGACAGGGCGAAGTCGATGAACGTCTTGGTGTCACCAGAGGGCTTGTTGCGCAGGTAGAAGTACAAGTCTCGGGACAGCGGGTACTTGCCCGTCTTGATGTTCTCCGCCGTGGGGGCGATGTCCTCGTTGCCTTTCTTGATCTTCAGCTCCTTGATGCCCTTGGCGTACGCGGAGCCGCCATAGCCGATGCTGTTCTTCTCCTTGGACACGGCGTTCACCACCGCGGCGGTGCCGGGCAGCGTCTGGGCGGAGGCCGCGTAGTCATCTCCGTCCAGGACGTGGTCCTTGACGAAGACGTAGGTGCCGGAGGAGTTCTCGCGCGAATAGATGATGATGGGCGCGTCGGCGCCGCCCAGCTGCTTCCAGTTGGTGATGTCTCCCACGTAGATGCCCCGGAGCTGCTCCACGGTGAGCGCCGTCAGGGGGTTGCTCTCGTTGACGTAGAAGGTGACGCCGTCCTTGGCCACGGGGATTTCCACGCCGGTGGTGTTGTAGCGGGCGCGCAGCTTCTGCTTCTCCGCGTCCTTGATTTCACGGCTGGACATGGCGATCTCCGTGGTGCCGTTCTGGAGCGCCGCCAGGCCCACGCCGGAGCCGCCACCGGTGACCTGCACCTTGGTGGCGGGCGCCTTCTTCATGAACTCCTCGGCCCATCGCTGCCCGAGGATGACCATGGTGTCCGAGCCCTTCACGGTGACGTTGCCCGCATGGGCGGAGAGCGGGAGGGCGAGCAGCAACCCGACGACCAGTGAACCGAAAATTGCCTTCATGGCGGATTCAGCTCCAGCGAAGTGGTGGTGTTGAAGGAAGGTAGGGCCTAGTAGCGGGCCTGCATCTGGAAGGTGAAGAGGTTGTCGTGCGGGTCCTTGGCGTCGTCCGGGTGGGCCGTCATGGGCATCTCGTACGCCGCGGTGACCTTGAGGTTCTCCCCGAAGTAGTGGACGACGGCGACGGCCAGGGTGCCCACCGAGTTGGTGCTCGCGGGACGTCCCTCGGACGTGCTGTTCTTGCGTCCATTCTCCGGGTCGAAGAAGTCGTAGCGGACGGCCACGGCGTCCGACACGCCGATGTTCTGGACAATCAGGCCGTACCAGCCGCTGGCGGGCACGCCGGGCTGCTCCACCTTCACGTCGCCGGAGCTCTTCCAGTACGACCTGCCGGTGATGTACTCGCCCTTGATGGCCGTCGCGCCCCAGGGGAGGACGTCCAGGTAGAGCTGCGCGTCCAGCGCCACGCGGTCTCTCGTGTGCGCCTTGCGGAAGGTGTCCGCCGGGCCCTTGGTGATGGTGTGGCCGTACCAGCCGGAGACGCCTCCGGACAGCCAGCCCAGGTCGAACCCGGCGCGGCCGATGACGTCCTTCTCCTTGTCGTTGTCCACACCGACGGAGCCCTGGTTGAAGATGCCGTCGCCGTCGAAGAGGCCCGCGGCGACGTTGACCTTCCCCTCGAGGAAGGTGCCGGCGAACTTGACGCCCCGGTCCCGCTCGTCGGGTAGGAAGGCGCGCACGACGCGGGTGCGCTCGGGAATCTCGCGGTCGGCGGAGGACTGCACGGCCTCGTAGCCGAAGGGCCACTTCATCTGGCCCAGGGTGAGGCCGAGCTGCTGGTGGGTGCCGGGGATGAAGAGGGTGGCCTCGGCGTCGCGCACGGTGGCGAACGGGGCGGTGGGCACCGCGTCGATCTGCAGCATCATCTGGGCCCAGTCCGTGGTGTAGGTCGTCTTGATGCGGCCCCGGCGCACGGCGAAGCGGCTGAAGCCGCCCGTGCCGGTGTCCTCCAGGCTCTCCTGGTACTGGTAGCGGGCCTGGACGTAGCCGGAGATCTTCAGCTTCTTGAGGGAGAAGAGGTCGTTCTTCGTCTCGGCGTTCTGCTCTTCCAGGGCGGCGACCTTGCCCTCGGCGTTCGTCATGCGCTCATCCAGGTCCGCGTCGGCGGGCGCGGCGTCGGCGGCAGGTGCCTCCGCGGTGGCGCTGTCGGAAGTAGGGGCCTGGGCGGAGGACTCATCGGTGGTGGGCGCGGCGGGCTCCTGGGCCCGGGCGAGGGCCGGGCACAGGGCGAGGGTGAGGACCGCGGTGACGAGTTGACGCATCGGGGAGGAGGGTTTCGGGAGGGTCACGAAACTGGCTTCTAGGTAACGCTCGTGGCCGTTTCAGGGCCGTTGTGTGACATCGGTGTCACGAAGTCAGTGGGTGGGGTCCACGATGCGGTAGCCGACGCCGCGCACCGTCTCCAGGAGGTTGCGCGCGGGGCCCAGCTTGTCGCGCAGGCGCATGACGTGGGTGTCGATGGTGCGCGTCTCCAGCGAGGAGGACAGGCCCCAGACCTCTTCCAGGAGCTGCTCGCGCGTCTGGACGCGGCCGGTGCGCGTCATGAGGTGCCCCAGCAGGCGGAACTCCAGCGCGGTGAGGGGGACCTCCTTCTCCTCGACGTAGAAGCGGTGCGCGGACAGGTCCAGCTTGAGGGCGCCCAGGGCCAGGGGCGCGGCCTGGGGGGATTGGGGCGCGGCTCCGCGACGGAGGATGGCCTTGAGGCGCAGCACCAGCTCCCGGACGCTGAAGGGCTTGACGACGTAGTCGTCCGCGCCGACCTCGAAGCCGCGGATGCGGTCCGTCTCCTCGCCCTTGGCGGTGAGCATGACGATGAGGATTTCGCGGGACTGGGCTCCGGCGCGAAGCTGCCGGCAGACATCGATGCCGGACATGTCGGGGAGCATCAGGTCCAACAGGACCAGCTCCGGCGGGTGCTCGCGAGCGGCGGCGAGCGCCGTTTCGCCTGTGGCGGCGAGCTGGGTGGAGAAGCCCGCGTCGCGCAGGTTGAAGTCGATGAGGTGAGCGAGGTCGGGTTCGTCGTCGACGATGAGGACGTGGGCCATGGCGGGCCGGAGTCTGCGCGTCTCGATTTTCATGCAGGTGACGCGTTTGCAACGATTGTGTGATGCGCGCCGAGCGGCGGCCAGGCTGGCGGTCGCGTGCGGGCGGGCGAGCACTGGGGAGAAGGTGACAACGGTGACCCACCGCGGGGCACGTCGCGCTTCTGGGGCGCGTCGTTACCTGTAGAGGCCCTTCGGCTTTTCTAGAAGGTGTGTGGCGGCGCACGGCCTGGCGCCTGCTGCGGGCGAGATGTCGCCAAGACATCCGAAAAAGTCAGACACATTTGAATGCTGCGGGCGCCGGGTGCGGGCTTGTCTTGTGATTCGTTGAGGGATTGGGTTGTTTTCAGGGGTGGCGAATGAGTGGCAGCGCGTGTGACGCCCCAGGTACCAGACGGCGATGTTCGCTGTACCCGGGTCCTATTCCTCCGTGGGGTGGATGACCCCGGTTCCCCGGAAGTGTTCAGGGGGCAACAGCGGTCATGGGGGGGTGGGGATGTGTCATATTGCTCATGGGTTGCCAATGACTCATTTGAGAGGGATTGTTTCGGTGTGAGGTGATTGATGGCTGAGGAGCTGGTGGATACCCAGGGTGCTCGTGGGGATGAGTCTAATCAGTCGGTATTTTCCGGCTTTCACCGTATGTCGTTGGAGGAGCGTCGCGAGCGTCTGGGCCTGGGGCTGGGGCTTGATACGGACACGCTGGAAGGGCTCACCGGGGAGCGGGGACTGTCCATGGAGGCGGCCCTGACGATGGTGGAGAACGCCGTGGGCCTCTTCAGTCTGCCGCTGGGCCTGGGGCTGCACTTGAAGGTCAACGGGCGGGACTACGCGGTGCCCATGGTGGTGGAGGAGCCGTCGATCATCGCCGCGGCCTCGTTCGCCGCGAAGCTGGTGGGCGCGGCGGGAGGCTTCGTCGCGGAGGCGGACCCGTCGATGATGATCGGGCAGATCCAGGTCACCCGCTTCGGGCCGCCGAGCTTCGCCATGGCGCGCATCCTGGAGGCGCGCACGGAGCTGCTGGCGCTGGCCAATGGCCTGCACCCGAACCTGGAGCGCCGCGGGGGCGGTGCCAAGGATGTGGAGGTCCGGCTGCTGCCGCCACCGGAGGGGCCCGGCATGGAGCCGCTGCTGGTGGTGCACGTGCACGTCGACACGCAGGAGGCCATGGGCGCCAATCTGGTGAACACGATGATGGAGGGGCTGGCGCCCCGCATCGAGCAGCTCACCGGCGGCAAGGTCTACCTGCGCATCCTCTCCAACCTGTCGGACCGGCGGCTGGCCCGGGCCCGCTGCTCCATTCCGGAGCGGGCCCTGGCGGACTTCGGGCTGAGCGGCGGGGAGATCGCCGAGGGCGTCGTCCAGGCGAGCCGCTTCGCGCTGGCGGACCCGTACCGCGCCGCGACGCACAACAAGGGCATCATGAACGGCATCGACGCGGTGGCGCTCGCCACCGGGCAGGACTGGCGCGCCATCGAGGCGGGCGCGCACGCCTATGCGGCCCGCTCGACGCGATATGGTCCGCTGTCGGTGTGGCGCCGGGAGGCCGGCAACCTGCTGGGTGAAATCCAGTTGCCGCTGGCGCTGGGCACGGTGGGGGGCTCGCTGCTGGTGCATCCGGGCGTCCAGGCCGCGTTCAAGGTGCTGGGACATCCCTCCGCGCGGGAGCTGGCGTGCATCTTCGCGTCGGTGGGGCTGGCGCAGAACCTGGCGGCGATTCGCACGCTGGGTTCGGTGGGCATCCAGCGCGGCCACATGGCGCTGCACGCGCGCACGGTGGCGTCGAGCGTCGGCGCGCCGCCGGAGTGGGTGGAGGCCATCGCCGCGCTGCTCGTCCAGGAGGGCGAGGTGAAGGTGGACCGGGCGCGGCAGGTGTTGGACAGGATGCGCGGTGGTGGCGGGGAGCAGGTGACGCTGACGCCGTCCGCGCTGCGCACGGGGCTCCAGGACGAAATCGAGTAGGGCCGTCGTCCAGTGGAAGGGGAGGGAGCCAGCGCGCGGAGGAACGAGGCTCCGCCGCGTGTTCTGGTTCCCACCCGCCTTGGGGCTGTGCCACAACGGCGGGGTGAGCCCCCCATGACTCCGCCTGACTCGCACTCTCCGCCGCCACCGTCTTCACCGCTGCGCACGCTGCCGGTGCCCACGCTGATTCCCACGCCGGGCGAGCTGGCGCAGACGCAGCGGCGCGGTGGCCGCTCGGCGCTGCTCGGCCTGGGCCTGGTGGGCGTCGTTGCGCTGACGAGCCCCGTGCTCGGCTACCTGGAGGACGTGGGTAACGCGCGCGAGGAACTGCTCGGGCACCTGTCCAACCAGGCGCGAGTGCAGGCCGACGCGCTGGGTGTCCACCTGCTGCTGCTGGAGGCGGAGCTGGCGCGCGTGGCGGGACACCCCACGCTCTTCCCGGAGGACGGGGCGTCCCCCGCGGAGCAGGCGCTGCTCGACAGTGCCTTCTATCACTCGTCCCTCTTCTCGGAGGGCGTGGCCCTGCTCGGCCCGCGAGGCGAGCGCGTATGGAGCGATCCGCCCGGCATGTCGCTGGGGGCGTCCCCCATCACCCGGCGCCCGTGGTTCCAGCGGATGGTGGAGCGCAAGGCGCCGACCATCGATTTGCTGGAGGGCGAGGGTGGGCCGCTGGTCGTCGCCGTTCCGATGATGAAGGAGGGCCAGCTCAAGGGGGTGCTGCTCGGCGAGGTGCGCACGGAGGCGCTGCCCACGCGCTCCACGGAGGAGACGGCGCTGTTCCTGATGGATGCGCGCGGGCGGCTGCTCCTGCCGTCGTCGACCTTGTCCCACCAGGAGGACTTCTCCGGGGCGCTGCGCGCGCTGGCGCGGGCGCCGGGGCCGCTGATGCTGGAGGGCGTCCGGATGATGGGCGCGGCGGCGTGGGTGGGGCGCAGCGAGCTGTTGCTCGTGGTGCTCGAGGACGAGGAGTCGGCCACGGCCGGGCTGCGCTCGCGCTTCCTGCGTCAGCTCGCGTTCCACATCGCGCTGCTCACCTGCACCCTGGGCCTGTTCCTTGTCCTGCTGCGGCATTCCTACCGCTCGCTGCTGGCCGCGGAGGAGCGGCTGCGCCGACAGGAGACGATGGCCGCGCTGGGCACCGCCGCCGCGCTCATCGCCCACGAGGTGAAGAACGCGCTCAACGGCATCCAGGCCGCGCTGTCGGTGCTGCGCACGACGCCCGCGGGCAGCGAGCTGCCGGTGCGGGGCCTGCGCTCCCAGGTGGAGCGGCTGGGCCACCTGGCGCGCTCGCTGCTCTCGTTTGGCGCGCCTCGTGCCGCGATGCGGCGCAGCTGCGAGCTGCACCTGCTGGTGGAGGAGGCGCTCCAGGCGGTGCGCATGCTGCCGGAGTCGGAGGAGGTGGAGCTGCGCACGTCGCTGGAGGAGAACCTGGCGGTCCAGGGTGACGCGGCGCTCCTGGTCTCGGCCATCGACAACCTGGTGCGCAACGCGGTGGAGGCGGGCGCCGTCGCGAAGGACACGGGCCTCAGGCCCGCTCCCTGGGTGGCGGTGCGGCTGTCGCGGGACGGCGACGAGGCGCTGCTGGTGGTGGAGGACAACGCGGGCGGCGTGGACACCCAGCTGGAGCCCCGGCTGTGGGAGCCTTTCGCCACCGGACGCGCGAAAGGGGTGGGCCTGGGATTGCCCATGGCGCGCACGTCGGTGGAGGCGCATGGTGGAAGCCTGACCTATACCCGCCGTCCACAGGGCAGCCTCTTCACGCTGCGGCTGCCGCTGGAGCGCACCACATGAGCATCCATCTGCTGTTTGTGGACGACGACCGGACCTTCGCCTCGCTGGCCGCCACCGTGCTGCGTCACGAGGGCTTCCGGGTGACGCTGGCGCACTCGCTCCACGACGCACGCGCGGCGCTCGCCCGGCAGGCGCCCGAGGTCGTCGTGTTGGACCGCCGCCTGCCGGACGGAGACGGCATCCACCTGCTGCCAGAGCTGCGCGCGCAGTTCCCCGACACGGCGGTGATGATGGTGACGGCGCACGGCGACATCGCCAGCGCCGTGGACGCCATCAAGCAGGGCGCGCGCGACTACCTGTCCAAGCCGGTGGAGCTCGACGACCTCGTGCTTCGCGCACGCCGCGCCGCCGCGGACCTCCAGCTCCACGAGCGGCTGCGTCAGGCGGAGAGCGAGCTGGGAGGCCGGCGCCGGCTCTTGCGTCCGCGCGCGCCGGCGATGGTGGCCGCGCTCCAGATGATTGAGCGCATCGCCACCGCGCCCCGCAGCCCGGTGCTCATCACCGGCGAGACGGGCGCGGGCAAGGAGGTGCTCGCGCGGCACCTGCACAACGTGCAGGGCAACCAGGGGCCCTTCGTCCACGTCAACTGCGCCGCGCTGCCCGCCGCGCTGGTGGAGAGCGAGCTGTTCGGCCACGAGCGGGGCGCCTTCACCGATGCGCGCGCGGCCCGTCGCGGGCTGGTGGAGGTGGCCGACGGCGGCATCCTCTTCCTCGACGAGATTGGCGAGCTGCCGCTCAGCCTCCAGGCCAAGCTGCTCACCTTCCTGGACCAGGGCGCCTTTCGCCGGCTGGGAGGGACGACGGAGCTGACGAGCAATGCCCGTGTGGTGACGGCCACCAACCGCGACCTCACGCGCGAGGTGGCGGAGAACCGCTTCCGCGAGGACCTCTACTTCCGCCTCAGCGTCTTCCGCGTGGAGATTCCGCCCCTGCGCCAGCGCCGCGAGGACGTGTTGCCGCTGGCGGAGTCGCTGCTGGTGGAGCTGTGCGCGGAGCTGGGGCGCAGGCCCGTGGACTTCTCCGCCGCCGCGAAGGCGCGCCTGGCGCGCTACCCGTTTCCGGGCAACGTGCGCGAGCTGCGCAATGTGCTGGAGCGAGCGCTGGTGCTCGAGCCCGGTCCCGCGCTGGAGCTGCAGGCCCTGGAGCCGCGCGGCCCCCTGGGGCCGTCCGCCACGGACCCGGACGCCTTCGTGGTGTCGGGTGCCCCTCGCTCGCTCGACGAGGTGGAGCGCCTGTACGTGAAGCATGTCCTCGGGCGGCTGGACGGCCGGCGGATGGAGGCGGCCAAGGCCCTGGGCCTCTCCTACCCCACGTTCCTCCGCAAGCTCGAGGAGTCCTGAGGCGTCGGGCGCGCCCGTCCGACGCGCCAGGCAGGGGCTTCAAGTTCCTTGCTCAAGTTTCTTGAAGTCCCGCGCGGCCACTTGAAGTTCCTTTCATTGGCCGGCCACCGTCGAGCACCGCATTCCCTTGTGAATTCAGCCACATAGGTCCTGGCACAGTCGTTGCCATGACGCACCGCGAGACTCAGCGTGCGCCACCGTGGGGTGGCGTCTTCTCGTGGAGGTGTGTGGCATGACGACGAGTGATGGGAGCGCTGGCTCGGCCTGGAAGAGTCTGGCCGCTGACCTGCCCGCTTCCCTGGTGGTTTTCCTGGTGGCGCTGCCCCTGTGCATGGGCATCGCGTTGGCTTCGGGTGCGCCCATTGTGTCGGGCCTCATCGCCGGCGTGGTGGGTGGCGTGGTGGTGGGCCTGCTGGGCGGCGCGCCGCTTCAAGTGAGTGGCCCCGCGGCCGGCCTGGCGGTGATGGTGTTCGGGTTCATCCAGACCATGGGTCTGGCGATGACGTGCGCGGCGGTGGCCGTGGCGGGCGTGCTGCAGATGATTTTTGGCGGGCTCAAGGTGGCGCGCGCGGCGCTGGCCATCTCTCCCGCGGTGATTCACGGGATGCTGGCGGGTATCGGCATCCTCATCGTGCTGGGGCAGGTGCACATCGTCCTGGGTGGCAGTCCCCAGTCGAGCGCCTTCCAGAACATCAAGGAGTTGCCGGAGCAGATCATCGGCCTGCATGGCCCGGCCGCGGTGCTGGGTCTGGTCACCATCGGGTTGATGGTGGTGTGGCCGTTCCTGGCCAAGGGCAAGCTGAAGCTCGTGCCGGCGCCGCTGGTGGCGGTGGTGGGCGCGACGGCTGCGTCGGTGCTCTGGGGCGCGGATGTGGCGCGCGTGGTGCTGCCGGAGAACGTGTTCAGCAGCATGCAGCTTCCGACGATTCCCACCGGCAACTGGGGTGCGTTCGTGGCGGCGGTGCTGTCGCTGGCGCTGGTGGCGAGCGCGGAGTCGCTCCTGTCGGCGGTGGCCACGGACAAGATGCACACGGGGCCCCGGGCCAACCTGGACAAGGAGCTGTTCGCGCAGGGCGTGGCGAACACGGTGTCCGGGCTCGTGGGCGGTCTGCCGATTACGGGCGTCATCGTCCGCAGCGCGGCGAACATCGCGGCGGGCGCGAAGTCGCGCTGGTCCGCGATCATCCACGGCGTGTTGCTGCTGGTCTTCGTCACCACGCTCGGTTCGGTGGCGGGCCTGGTGCCGCTGACGGTGCTGGCGGGTCTGCTCGTCGTCGTCGGCACCAAGCTGGTGAACCTGCACCACATCCGCGAGCTGCAGAAGCGCGGCGAGGTGCTCGTCTACGCGGTGACGGTGGCGGGCGTCGTCGGCATCAACCTGCTGGCGGGCATCGGGCTGGGATTGATGGTGGCCATCCTCCGGTTGTTGTGGCGGCTGGGCAGCGTGAAGGTGGACGTCAAGCAGGCGCACGGGGAGTACCTCGTGCATGTGACGGGCTCGCTCACCTTCGTCGGCGTGCCGCGTCTGTCCATGGCGCTGGCGCAGGTTCCCTCGGGCTCCAAGGTTCGCGTGGACCTGGCCGTGGAGACGTTGGACCACTCGGGCTTCGAGGCCATCGAGAGCTGGAGTGACACGCATCGCAAGACGGGCGGCTCGGTCGTCATGGAGTCGCTCGAAGAGGTCTGGGTTCGCAGTGGGACGTCCCGGGCCTCCCGTCCTGAAGTCGGTTCGCAGGTCTCCACCAACACTCTTGCCTCCGAAGGTGCCCCATGAAGAAGCTCATCCGCGGTCTGCTGGATTTCCAGCTCAAGGGTCGGCCTGCCTATCGTGAGGTCTTCGCCCGTCTGGCCAATGGCCAGAATCCGGACTGCCTGTTCATCTCGTGCTCGGACAGCCGGCTGGTGCCCAACCTGCTCGTGTCCACGGACCCTGGCGACCTGTTCGTGGTCCGCAACGTGGGCAACCTGGTGCCGCCGTCGGACGCCCACGGCGTCTCCATGGGCGACCAGTCCGAGGCCGCCGCGCTGGAGTTCGGCCTGGCCAACCTGGAGGTGGAGGACCTGGTCATCTGCGGCCACTCGAGCTGCGGCGCGATGAAGGCGGTGCTGGGGGGCGGCGAGGTGGCCGGTGCCCCCAACCTCTCCGCGTGGCTGGCGCATGGCAAGCAGTCCCTGACGACGCTCAAGGCGGGCACCAACGTGGGCGAGGGGCTGCCCGAGTACGACAAGCTGTCGCAGCTCAACGTGCTGCAGCAGTTGGAGCACGTGTCCAGCTACCCGCTGGTGAAGGAGCGCGTGGCCGCGGGCAAGCTGCGGCTGCACGGCTGGTGGTTCGACATCGCCAGCGCCCAGGTGCACGTGTGGCGTCCGTCCCACGGCCGCTTCATCCCCATGACGGAGCTGGTGGGAGAGGCGCTGCTGCGCGAGCTCGGAGCCGACCCGCTCTACCACCCCGACGAGGGCCGGGCGGCGAACCAGGAGGGGACCGGCGGCGAGGGTGTCGCCCGGATCCACTCCGTGGCCGCCAGCGGCCACTGAGCCGCTCGTAGCAAGCAGGCAAGGGGCACGGCCCGCACAAGGCCGTGACTCCTGATTGGAAAACCGGGCGCTGGAGAGGAAGGATGCGGCCTGGCGCCGCATGACTCCCTTCCTCTTCACGTTCGTCGTCCTGGGCTTCTCCGTGGGAGCGGGCCTGCTGGGCTCGCTCCTGGGCATTGGCGGCGGGCTCATCCTCATCCCGGTGCTCACGCTGCTCCTGAAGGTGGACATCCACTACGCGGTGGGTGCCTCCATCGTCTCCGTCATCGCCACGTCGAGCGGCGCCGCGGCGGCGTACGTGCGCGAGCGCATGGTGAACCTGCGCGTGGCCATGTTCCTGGAGCTGGCGACGACGGCGGGCGCGCTCACCGGGGCCTTCCTGTCGGGCCGGGTGGGCGGGCGCGGGGTGTACCTCGTCTTCGGCACCGTCATGGCCTGCTCGGCGCTGGTGATGCTGCGGCGGATGCACTCCAGCGAAGTCGCTCCGGTGCCCGAGGACGCGCTGGCGGACCGGCTGGCGCTGCACGGCGGCTACTGGGACGAGTCCACGGGACGCGAGGTGGAGTACCGAGTCACCCGGCCGCTGGCGGGGCTGGGGTTGATGTACGTGGCGGGAACGGTGAGCGGCATGCTGGGCATCGGCTCGGGCGCGCTGAAGGTGCCCGCCATGGACCTGACCATGCGGCTGCCGCTGAAGGTCTCCACGGCCACCAGCAACTTCATGATTGGCGTGACGGCGGCGGCCAGCGCGGGCGTCTACTTCGCGCGAGGCTACATCGACCCGTTCATCGCCGGCCCCGTGTGCGTGGGCGTGACGCTGGGCGCGTGGCTGGGCTCGCGGCACCTGATGGCGAAGGTGAACGCGTCGTGGCTGCGCGCCCTCTTCGTCTGCGTGCTGCTGTGGGTGGCCCTCGAGATGCTGCGCAAGGGGTGGTCGTCATGAGCGAAGCGCCGTCGTCCGAGCCGCGTCCCTCGCCGCCCGCCAGCGTGGCGCTGCCCACGGGGCCGGAGGCGGTGCCCCTGGTGCCGGAGTTGCTCATCAGCGACTTGCTGCGCTACGGCGTCCTCATCAGCCTGTCGCTGGTGACGCTGGGCACGCTGGTGACGTTCTTCCGCCACCCCGACTACCTCGTGTCGTCCGAAGCGCTGGAGCGCCTCACCGCGCCGCACCCCGTGCCGCATGGGCTGGCGGACGTGGTGGCGGGCGCCATGGCCGCGCGCGGGCAGTCCTTCGTCATGGCGGGGCTGCTGGTGATGATGGCCGTGCCGGTGATGCGCGTGGCGCTGTCGCTGCTCATCTTCCGGCAGCAGAAGGACCGGCTCTTCGTGGCCATCACCACCGTGGTGTTGACGTTGCTGCTGGTGTCCTTCCTCGTGGGCGCGGCGGAGGGCTGAGCGTTTCACCCTTCCGAGTCATAGCGCTTGAGCGCGCGGCCCGGCGCGGCCCACCAGACGAGCTGATAGCCCGCGTCGTCCCCGGTGGACTGGAGCGCCACGGCGGTGCCCTTGCGCAGCCGCTCTGGCGCTTGTGTGTCGTCGCCCAGCGCGAGCGCGAGCGCCTGCTCCAGCGAGGGGTTGTGGCCCACCAGCGCGAAGCCCGGCCCCAGCTCCCGCGCCAGCTCGAGGATGCGTCGGGGCGCGCTCCTGCGCGGCACCAGCGCGGGGTGGACCTCCACGCGTGACAGGCCCAGCGCCTCGGCGAGCAGCTCCGCGGTCTGCACGGCGCGGACGAGCGGGCTGGTGACGATGCCGCGCAGCGGAGTGAGGCGGGCCAGCTTGCGCGCGTGCTGGCGGAAGAGGGCGCGGCCCTCCGGGGTGAGGGCACGGGCCTCGTCACCCAGGACGTGGGTGTCCTCGGCCTTGGCGTGGCGGACGAGCAGCAGCGGCAGTTCGCGAGCAGACATGGTGGCCTGCCTCAACCACCCGCCACCGCGCCGGGCAAGCAACGTCCTGGCGACAAAGCTCAGCCGTCCAGGTCGTTCAACACATCCAGGGACAGCGGTGTCGCGTCCGTCACGGTGCCGTCCATGTCGGTGGGCAGCGAGGCGGGGTCCACATCCGGAGGCGCGCGGCCCTCCATGGGCACCGCCGCGTTGCGAATGGGGGCGCCCGGAGGCGGCCGCAGCACGGGGCCCGGAGGCGGCAGACCGGAGTGGCGGCGCGCGGCTTCCATCAGCGCGTTGTGGTGGCGGTAGCGCGCCTCCACCAGCTTGTGGATGAGCAGCGGGCCACCGGGGACGCGGCGCGCGGTGAGGGCCTGGGTGGCCTTGCGCACCGGGTAGCGCACCCGGCGAATCTGCACGCGCCAGCCCTTGGGCGTGTACGTGAAGACGCCATAGGCGGGGCGCAGGTCGCCATCGCGCGGAATGCCCGCGCTGGCCACGTCCGCGATGAGCATGCGGCCCACGCGACGGCGGTAGGGGAAGTGCAGGTGGCCGAAGGCGCACGCCGCCGCGTCCAGGTGCGCGAAGTAGCGGCGCACCGCGACGTCATCCAGCGTGGGGTCCAGCGACTCCTCGAGGTTGCGCGGGTTGGCGTGGCAGACGAAGAGGTCCTGTCCCTTGCGCGGCGTGTAGCGCACGGAGAAGGGCAGGGCGCCCAGCTGGCGCAGGTGCGCGTCGCCGAGTTGATCTCTCGTCCAGCGAAGCAGCTCCGTCTTCCAATGGTCTCGCTCGCGGTACGCACCGCCCAGGTAGTTCCCGGCGAGGTAGCAGTCCGTGTTCCCCATCAACACCGAGTCGCAGCGGTCGAAGAGGAGGTCCACCGTCTCGCGAGGGTGCGCTCCGCGCAGTGCGAGGTCGCCGGCGGCGACGATGTAATCGGGCGCAACGGAGCGCGCGATGTCCTCCAGGACGGCCTCGCAGGCGGGGAGGTTGCCGTGAATGTCCGCGAGGATGGCGACCCGCATGGTCGTGCCATCCTACCCCGTCGCAGACCGAGCGGGAGCCGACTGGGGCAGAAAAATCGTGAAGGTGCTCCCCTCGTTCGGTTGGCTCTCGACCTTGACCTCTCCGTCCATGGCCTGGAGCAGGTGCTTGACGATGGAAAGACCCAACCCGGTGCCTCCCATGTCCCGGCTCCGGCCCTTGTCCACCCGGTAGAAGCGCTCGAAGATGCGGGACAGGTGGCGGGGTTCGATGCCCACGCCGGTGTCTCGGACGCGCACCACGCACCGTCCGTCCTCGCACGCTCCGTCCACGTCCACCCGGCCCCCCGCGGGCGTGTACTTCACCGCGTTGTCGAGGAGGTTGAGCAGCACCTGCTCCACCGCGCGCGGGTCTCCCACCGCCAGCAGTCCCGCTGGGACGTGGAGTGAAACCACCTGGCCCTTACCCTCGGCCTTGGGGCGCACCGTGTCGGCGGCCCGGGCGGCGGCCTCCGCCAGGGGGACGTCGGTGAGTCTCAGGCTCACCTGTTGCGACTCCAGGCGCGACAGCTCCAGCAGGTCCTCCACCAGCTCGGACAGGCGCTCGGACTGGCGGTGGATGATTTCCACCATGCGTGGAGCCACCTGCGCGTCACCGAGCGCTCCGCCCTGGAGTGTCTCCGCGTAGCCCCGGATGGCGGTAATCGGCGTGCGCAGCTCGTGGGAGACGTTGGCGACGAAGTCCTTGCGCACCTTCTCCAGCCGGCGCAGCTCGGTGACGTCGTGGAAGACGGCGGCGCTGCCCGGCAAGTCGCGTCCCAGCGGCGTCACGCGCACGGACAGGGTGCGGGGGAACAGGCCTTCCAGGGCCAGCTCCAGGTGGGTGGAGGTCCCCTCGCGGCAGCCACGCATGACGGCGTCGTGCAGCTGGTCATCGCGGATGACGGCCAGGGGGCGCTGGCCGACGATGGGCGCGCCCGTCTGGAGGATGTTCCGGAGCGCGTCGTTGTGGCGCACCACGGTGCCCTCCGCGTCCGTCACCCAGATGCCCTCGGCCATGCTGTCCAGCACCGCGGTGAGCGTGCGGGACTCCTGGTTCAGCTCCGTGTTTCGCGCGGACAGGCGGGTGTGCAGCGAGTCGATGGCGCCCTCGAGGCTGGCCACCTCCTCCAGCCGGTCCGGGTCCGGCGTCGGTCCGCCGCCCCCCTCGGCGCGGCCCCGGGTGCTGCGCGCCAGCCGGTCCAACTGCCGCTGCAGCGCGCCGCGACTCAGGCCCAGCGCCATGAGGGAGCCGGCCAGGGTGATGAGCGCCACGGGCACCGCGGCGCCTGGAGTGCCCAGCGCGGCCACGAGCAGTCCGACGAGGGTGGCCGGCAGGAGCAGGGGCAGGAGCGTGTAGCGCAGGGGCATGGCGCGGGCCGACTAGGGAGGACTGAGCTTGTAGCCGACGCCGCGCACCGTCTCGATGATGTCGCCCGCGGGGCCCAGCTTCTCCCGCAGCCGCTTGATGTGCGTGTCCACGGTGCGGGTGTGGATCTCCGCCTGGATGCCCCAGACGTCGGAGAGGAGGATTTCGCGCGTCTGCACCCGGTCGCTGCGCTCCAGCAGCGTGCGCAGCAGGCGGAACTCCAGCGCGGTGAGGACGACCTCCACGTCCTTCACGCGCACCTGGTGGCGGGACGTATCCAGGAGGATGTCCCCGGCGGCGAGCACCTGCGCGGGTCCCTCGTCCGCGTCGCCCCGGCGCAGCACCGCCTTGACGCGCAGGAGCAGCTCGCGGACGGAGAAGGGCTTCACCACGTAGTCGTCCGCGCCCAGCTCCAGGCCCTGCACGCGGTCCGACTCCTGGCCCTTGGCGCTGACGATGATGACCGACGTCTTTCGCAGCTCAGGGTCCTGCTTGAGCATGCGGAGCACTTCGCCGCCCGCGATGTCCGGCAGCATCATGTCCAGCAGCAGCAGGTCCGGTGGATTCGCCCGGGCTCGGGCCAGTCCTCCGGCGCCGGTGTTCGCCGACTCCGTCTCGAAGCCCGCGGCCCGGAGGTTGTATTCGACGAGCCCGGCGAGGTCCTGCTCGTCCTCGATGATCAGGATGCGCGTCATGGGGTCCTCTGGGATGTCCTCTGGTAGCTCGACGGAAGAAGGTGTAGCGCGGTGAGTGGCCGCGAGCGCGGTGGCACCAGCGCCCCGAGGGCGCGAGCGCCGCCTCGCTCAGGGGGAGATGGAGGGGTCGCAGGACTGCTCGGTCAGCACGAGGGGCGCGGCGACCACCGGCACGTTGTCGCCGGAGTTGACGACCTTGAGGTAGTTGCAGGAGCTGCCGAGGAAGCGCGACGGTGAGCCCACGGCGATGGCCTCGATGACGAGCGCGTAGTCGCGGCCCACCGGCACATCCACCTCGAGCGCCTGGCTGCCGCCGTTCTGCATCGCCGTCAGGTCCACGGTGAAGCGCAGCGCGCGACCCTCGTTGCCGCGCACGTCCTCCAGCACCACCAGGTCATCGCGCTTCACCTGGCTGTTGAGGCAGGTGCGCTGCAGCTCGGTGCAGCTGCGGCGCGAGCCGTCCTTCAGCACGCTCACCTGGAGCGCGTGGACCTCGGTGGCCACGGCGCGCGACATCGTCACGTCCAGGCCGAAGCGGCCGACCGTCGCGGAGTCATCGGGGCCGCACGCGCAGAAGACGGCGGCGAGCGGCAGGGACTTCAGGAGGCGGAGGCTCATGGCTGGGTGGGGTCCACGCGGATGGTGATGGGGACGCGGCCGCGGTCCTCGGAGGAGGAGAGGGCCACCACGCCGGCGGTGCCGCCAATGGCCACCGCGCCCACGGCCACCCAGAGCCAGGGGCTCTTGTACCAGGGGCGTCCCTCGGAGACCTCGGCGGCGGCCGCCGTCGAGCGCTGCGGTGCCACCTGGAAGAGCATCGGCTGGAAGGAGTCGCCCCGGCCGGCGAGCCGGCGCTGCGCGGCGTCCACCACCTCGAAGTAGTACTCCACCTCATAGGGCTCCGGCTCCACGGGCACGTCGTAGGCGGGGACGACGGCGCGGAAGCGCTCCTTCTCGCCACGGTCCTTCACGAAGTCCACGGAGTTGTAGGCCTGGTCTCCGGCGCGCCGGTAGAACAGCCGCGCGCGAGCGCCCAGCGCCAGCTCCTGGATGGTGGCCTCCACGACGATGGGCTCGCCGCCGGGCGGGTCCGGAATCGGATCCGCGTCCAGCGTCACGGGGCGCACGCGCCGGCTGCGGATGTCCTCCTTGATTCGCGCGTAGAGCGCGCGCAGCTTGGGCGGCGCGGTGCGGGGCAGCTCGTAGTCGGGCCGGGCCTGGAGCAGCTTCTCGTAGGCCTCGCGCGCCTGGTCCTCGTCGCCCAGGTACAGGGCCGTGAGGCCGAGCAGGCGGTAGAGCTCCACGAGCTGGTCGTCGGTGACGTCCGGGGCATCCAGGCCGGCCTGGAGCGTGCGGCGGGCCTCTTCGAACTCGCCGTCGTCAATTTGCTCGCGGGCGCGGGTGATTTCTGGGCTTGCTGGCCCGAGCTGCGAGAGGGCGGGCGCGGGAAAGAGGGGACGGGCCAGCCCCGGTGGAGCCAGGAGGCCCACGACGAGGAAGAGAGCCCCCATTCGCAACGGCAAATCGTGCCTGTGCATCAAACCGACCCTAGCAAAGCGTTGTCTGGAGGATCCACGAAGGCCACCCCACCGGTGGTGACGGCGCAGTGACATCTTCGCGGTGCTGTTGAACCTGGGCGTGTTGACGCTAGAGGGGCCGCCCTCTATGTTGCCCGCCCAATTTTACCTGGATGTCGCGTAAATGCTCGTAAAGGTTGAACAAATTCATGAGGCGGGGCTGAAGCTGGATGAGCCCATCTCGCCGGAGCTGCTGAGCGCCGCGCTGGAAGGGACGGCGTCCGGGTTGGACACCGGCTTCCGGGCCACGCAGGCCTCCCAGCTCAAGGCCACGCTGCGCAGGGTGAGCGGCGGGGTGCTGCTGAACGGCAACTTCACCGTGCACGTCACCAGTCCGTGCAAGCGCTGCCTGAAGGACGTGGAGCTGGCCCAGCCCGTGGTCTTCTCGCTGAACCTCGTGCCCGAGTCGATGGTGCGTGGCGACGACTTCAAGGACGACGACGAGAAGTCCATGGAGAAGAAGGAGCGTCAGCAGGGGGAGACGGGCGGCTCGTTCGAAATCGATGGCGTGGACCAGGAGGTCTTCAATGGGAAGACCATCGACCTGGACCCCATCGTCCGCGAGCAGCTGCTGTTGGCCCTGCCGATGAACCTGGTCTGCAAGGACGACTGCAAGGGCCTGTGCTCGCAGTGCGGAACGAACTTCAACGAGGCCCAGTGCCAGTGTGACACGAAGCAGGTGGACCCCCGCCTGGCGTCGCTGAAGAACATCAAGCTCGGCAACTGAAGTCCGGTGAGGACGCCGGCCCCGCTGGGATTCGGGGCCGGAAAAGAGCAAGGGCCGCGACCTCCGATTGGGGAGGCGCGGCCCTTCGTGCTGCTCGACGCTCCTCTTCAGGAGCGTCGATGACAAGGCCTCAGGCCTCTGCTTGGGGCAGCAGCTCGCGCCCCTTGTACTGGCCACAAGACGTGCAGGCGCGGTGAGGCAGCACCGGCTCCTTGCAGTTGGGGCACTTGGTCACCTGCACGGCGGTGCGCAGGTTGTTGTTGCCAGCGCGACGAGTGTCACGACGCATCTTCGAAGTACGCTTCTTGGGGACGCCCACGGCTCACCTCTGTCTCACGCGCTGTGCCGGGGTCCCCGGCTGCCTGCGCAACATGTCGGTCAACACCGGACTTGAAGCAGTCGCGACGAGCTCGCGTACTCCCGGTCCGGCTTGAAAGGCGGCGGACCCTAGCGGCTCATCAGGCCCGAGTCAATGCGCGTGTACTGCCCAGTCACACCGCGAAGTGTCTCGGGGCCGCCCGACCGCCAGATACCTCACGCGCTCCGCCGGGACAACGCTGGAGATGGGCTCATTTCCGCCCGCCTCCGTGGATCATCCGAACCCGGGGGCTCGCCGCGCGAACCCATGGGCTCCTGCCCACCTGGACCCACCCCACGTGACGGGGCAAGCGAGTCGTTGCCCCCCTGGGAGGTTCCTGGTGTGCTGCGCGCCGCCCGGCGGGCCGGGTAGGTGCCGAGATGACACGCACGCAGACACGGAAAGGGAGCGGATGAGGCTGGTCCTGGACGCGATGGGGGGAGATCACGCGCCGGGGGCGCCGGTGGAGGGCGGGGTGCTCTTCGCCCGGGCCCACCCCGAGCACGAGGTCGTCCTGGTGGGAGACACGGCCCGGGTGACGCCCCTGCTGGGACGCGGGCTGCCTCCGCCCAACCTCCGCGTGCACCACGCCTCCGAGGTCGTGGAGATGGATGACCACGCCTCCACGGCCTTCCGGCGCAAGCGCGACTCGTCGCTGCGCGTGGGCTTCGAGCTGGTGAAGAACGGGCACGGGGACGCGTTGGTGTCCGCGGGCAACTCGGGCGCGGTCATGGCGGGCGGGCTGATGACGCTGGGCCGGCTGCCGGGCGTGGAGCGCCCCGCCATCGCCGCGCTCTTCCCCGCGCTCAAGGGTGGCGGGCGCTGCCTGCTCCTGGATGCGGGCGCCAACGTGGATTGCCGCCCGTCGCACCTGGCGCAGTTCGCCGTGCTGGGCGAGGCCTATGTCCGCCTGCTGCTGGGCGTGGCGCGTCCTCGCGTCGCCGTGCTGTCCAACGGCGAGGAGGCCTCCAAGGGCACGGTCCTGACGCGCGAGGCGAGCGACTTGCTGCGCCAGTCGGACCTGGACTTCGCCGGCTACGTGGAGGGCAAGGACCTCTTCTCGGGCGATGTGCAGGTGGTGGTGACGGACGGCTTTACCGGGAATGTCGTCCTCAAGACATCCGAGGGCGTGGGCATGGGCGTCATCGGCATGCTGCGGCAGGCCATCGAAAAGCGGGGCGGACTGTCGGAGAAGTTGGGAGCGCTGCTGCTCCAGCCGGCCCTGAAGGGGCTGCGGAAGATGGTGGACTACGCCGAGTACGGAGGCGCTCCACTGCTGGGCCTGCGCGGCGTGGGAATCGTGGCCCACGGGCGCTCCTCTCCCCGGGCCATCCACAACGCCCTGGGGGCCGCGCTGGCCACCGCGCAGGGGGGACTCCAGGAGGAACTGACGCAATGCATCGCCAGGGCCTCTGCCTGGCTCCCTACCCACCCGAGGGGAAAAAGAGGGACAGAGGAAGCCGTTTCCGATTAGAGACCGGCGCCTGGGCGTTGGGTTCGATGAAGCTCCTTTTGCGGAGAACCCTCGTGGCATGCACGCAGATCATCGGCACCGGCTCCTACGCTCCCTCCCGGGTCATCACCAACCAGGAGCTGGAGGCGTGCGTGGACACGTCCGATGCCTGGATTCGTGAGCGCACGGGAATCCACGCGCGGCGACGCGCCGCGGACGACGAGGCCACCAGCGACCTGGCCGTCGCCGCCTCGCTGAAGGCCCTGGAGATGGCGGGCGTGGCGCCGGAGGAGCTGGACCTCATCGTGGTGGGGACCATCACCGCGGACATGCCCATGCCCTCGTGCGCGGCCTTCGTGCAGGCGAAGCTGGGCGCGCGCCGGGCCTTCGCCTTCGACGTGGCCGCCGCGTGCGCGGGCTCGCTGTACGCGATGAGCATCGCGGATCAATTCATCCGCTCCGGGCAGGTGAAGCGGGCGCTGGTGGTGGGCGCGGAGCTGCTGACGCGGGTGGTGGACTGGACGGACCGCAACACCTGCGTGCTCTTCGGGGACGGGGCGGGGGCCATGGTGCTGGCGCCCTCGGAGGCGGAGGGGCGGGGCATCCTCTCCACCCACCTGTTCACCGATGGGACGCTCGCGGACGTGCTCACCATTCCGGGCGGAGGCTCGCGCACGCCCATGACGGAGGAGGGCGTCCGGGCCCACCTCCACAAGCTGAAGATGAAGGGGCGCGAGGTGTTCCGCTTCGCGGTGCGCGCGCTCGTGGATTCCACGCGGGGTGCGCTGGCCTCTCACGGGTTGACGGCGCGGGGCGTCGACCACGTCATCGCGCACCAGGCCAATGTCCGCATCCTGGACGCCGCGCTGGAGCGGCTGGAGATTCCCCGCGACAAGTGCTGGCTGAACCTGCACAAGTACGGCAACACGTCGTCCGCGTCCCTGCCCATGACGCTGGACGAGGCCCACCGCGCCGGGAGACTCCGGCCCGGAGACGTCATCGCGATGATGGCGATTGGCGCGGGCATGACGTGGGGCAGCGCGGTGGTGCGCTGGTAGTCGGGCACGGGACTGGACGTTTCAGGAGGCAGAGACCGCACATGGCGAAGGTCGCATTCGTGTTTCCCGGGCAGGGCAGTCAGGCCGTGGGGATGGGCAAGGACCTCTTCGAGAAGTTCCCCGAGGCCCGCGCCGTCTTCGAGGCCGCGGATGACGCGCTCGCGGAGAGCCTCTCCAAGCTCTGCTTCGAGGGGCCAGAAGATGCGCTGAAGCTCACGGCCAACACGCAGCCGGCCATCCTCACGGTGTCGGTGGCGGCGCACGCCGTGTTCTCGAAGCGGGGCCCGGCGGCGTCGTTCGTCGCGGGCCACTCGCTGGGCGAGTACTCCGCGCTGGTGGCCGCGGGCGCCATGTCGCTGGGTGACGCGGCGAGGTCGGTGCGCGCGCGCGGCGGCTTCATGCAGGAGGCGGTGCCCGCGGGCGTGGGCGCCATGGCCGCGATTCTGGGCCTGGAGCCGGCGAAGGTGAAGGAGGCGTGTGAGGCCGCGGCCGAGGGCCAGGTGGTGTCTCCGGCCAACTACAACTCGCCCGAGCAGACGGTGATTGCCGGCGACGCGGCGGCGGTGGAGCGCGCGGGCGTGAAGTGCAAGGAGGCCGGCGCCAAGCGGGTGATGCCGCTGCCGGTGTCCGCGCCCTTCCACTGCGCGCTGATGGAGCCGGTGAAGCCGAAGCTCGCGGCGGTGCTGGGCGGCGTGAAGCTGGTGGCGCCGTCGGTGCCGGTGGTGACGAACGTGGAGGCGCGGCCCAACTCGGACGTGGCCCGCATCGTCCCGCTGCTCCTGGAGCAGGTGAGCGCGCCGGTGCGGTGGATTGAATGCGTGGAGGCGCTGAAGGCCGAGGGCGTCACGCGCGTGGTGGAGCTGGGTCCGGGCAAGGTGCTGTGCGGCCTCATCAAGCGCATCACCAAGGACATCGAATTCTTCAACGTCGAGGACGCCGCGAGCCTGGAGAAGGTCCTCGCGGCGCTGGGGTGAGCGCATGAGCTTCAAGGACAAGGTGGTGCTGGTGACGGGCGGCTCGCGCGGCATTGGCCGGGCGTGCGCGGTGGCCTTCGCGAAGGCGGGCGCCTCCACGGTCATCATCAGCTATGCGGGCAACGAGGCGGCGGCCCAGGAGACGGTGGGCCTGCTCACCGCCGAGGGCGCCAAGGCGGAGGCCCTGCGCTTCGACGTGTCGGATACGAACGCCTGTACGAGCGCCGTGGAGGGCATCGTCAAGGCGCACGGCCGGCTGGACGTGCTCGTCAACAACGCGGGCACGGCGGTGGACGGCCTGGTCATGCGGGTGAAGGACGAGGACTGGGACAAACAGCTCGACACCAACCTGCGGGGCCCTTTCGCCCTCATCCGCGCGGCCTGCCGGCCCATGATGAAGCAGCGGGGCGGCGCCATCGTGAACGTCACCTCCGTCGTGGGGGATATGGGCAACCCCGGTCAGTCGGCCTACTCGGCGGCCAAGGCGGGGCTCATCGGCCTGACGAAGACGGTGGCCAAGGAGCTTTCCAGCCGTGGCATCCGCGTCAACGCCGTCTCCCCGGGTTTCATCTCCACGGACATGACGGCCCACCTGAATGACGACCTGCGCCAGAAGATGATTGGCGGCATTCCGCTGGGCAGACTGGGCAACCCGGAGGAGGTGGCCCAGGCCGTTCTCTTCCTCTCAGGTGACGCTTCGTCCTACATCACCGGCGAGGTTTTGAAGGTCAACGGCGGCATGTACATGTAACCCAAGGTTGGATTGCCGGCGGGCGTGGGATATACCGCGCCGGCTTTCGACAGGGCTCGGGAAGCCTTCCGGGCCTACATCTGGTTCCTGGAGGGTTCATCACTTATGTCGACGTCCGTAATTGAGACCAAGGTCAAGGGCATCATCGCTGATCAGCTCGGGGTGGGTGAGGATGAGATCAAGCCCGAGTCTTCCTTCATCGAAGACCTTGGCGCCGACAGCCTCGACATCGTTGAGCTGGTGATGGCGATGGAAGAGGAGTTCGAGGTCGAGATCCCCGACGAGGAGGCCGAGAACATCAAGACCGTCGGCGACGCCATCAACTACATCACCACCCACAAGAAGTAGGCAGCACCACGGCGTGCCGGGGGGCGGGGAGATGCCGCGTCCAGCGCGGCGTCCCCGGCGTCCCAGGCGCCACCGGAGAGGACCGTGTCACACCGTCGAGTCGTCATCACCGGTACCGGGCTTATCTCGGCACTGGGTACAGGAACCGAGAAGAACTGGCAGGCGCTGCTTGCCGGCACTTCAGGCATTTCCCTCGTCTCTCGCTTCGACCCCAAGAAGATCGACACGCGAATCGCCGGCGAGGTGAAGGACTTCGAGCCGGAGAAGTTCATCGACAGGCGCGAAGTGCGCCGCATGGACCTCTACGCGCAGTACGCCATGGCCGCGGCGGCGATGGCGGTGGAGGAGTCTGGGCTTCCCGTAGGCCCGGACGTGCCGCACGGCTACACGCCGGAGCGGGTGGGCGTCATCGTCGGCTCGGGCATTGGCGGCATCTCCTCTCTGGAGGAGCAGCACCGCAAGGGCCTGGAGAAGGGGTTCGACCGGCTGTCGCCCTTCTTCATCATCCAGATGATCGTCAACATGGCGCCTGGCCTCATCTCCATGCGCTACAACTGCAAGGGGCCCAACTGGGCTCCTGTGTCCGCTTGCGCCACCAGCGCCCACGCCATTGGCGAGGCCTGGAAGTCCATCAAGCTGGGCGAGACGGACGCGGCCATCGCCGGCGGCGCCGAGGCGGCCATCACCCCGTTGGGGTTGGGTGGCTTCTCGGTGATGAAGGCGCTGTCCACGCGCAATGATGACCCGGCCGCTGCCAGCCGCCCGTTCGACAAGGACCGTGACGGCTTCGTCATGGGCGAGGGCGCGGGCATGCTCATCCTCGAGGAGCTGGAGGCCGCGAAGAAGCGCGGCGCCAAGATTCTCGCGGAGCTGGTGGGCTACGGCGCCAACTCGGATGCGTACCACGTGACGCAGCCGGCGCCGGAAGGCGAGGGCGCGGCGCGCTGCATGCGGCTGGCGCTCAAGTCGGCGGGGATGAACCCGGAGGATGTGGGCTACATCAACGCCCACGGCACCTCCACGCCCTTCAACGACGCGAACGAGACGAAGGCCATCAAGGCCGTGTTCGGTGACCACGCCCGCAAGGTGGCGGTGTCGTCGACCAAGTCCATGACGGGCCACATGCTCGGCGCGGCGGGTGGTTACGAGGGCGTGGTCAGCGCGCTGGCGCTGTCGCGCAACATCCTGCCGCCCACCATCAACCAGACGAGCCCGGATCCGGAGTGTGATCTGGACTACGTGCCCAACAAGGCCCGCGAGGCCAAGGTGGACGCGGTGATGAGCAATTCGTTTGGATTTGGCGGCACCAACGCGGTGCTGCTGTTCAAGCGCTTCAGCTAGGTGGCAGGAGAGGAGACCCCGCGTGAAAGTCATTCTTGCTTCGGACCACGCGGGCCTGGAGCTCCGCCAGGAGTTGGTGGCGGCGCTCAAGGAGCGCGGCGTGGCCCACGAGGATGTGGGTCCGTTCGCGCGGGACTCGGTGGACTACCCGGACTTCGCTGCCCGGGTGTCCAAGGCGGTGACGTCCGGTGAGGCCACCCTGGGCGTGCTGGTGTGTGGCACCGGCATTGGCATGAGCATCGTCGCCAACAAGCACCGGGGCATCCGCGCGGCCCTGTGCACCACGGAGTTCGAGGCGCGCATGGCGCGGGCCCACAATGACGCCAACGTGCTGTGCCTGGGCCAGCGCGTGGTGGGCTCGGGCGTGGGTCGGGCCATCCTGGAGGCGTTCCTCGGCACGGCGTTCGAGGGCGGTCGCCATGAGCGGCGCGTGCAGATGATTCGCGAGGCCGAGTCCCAGGGCTAGTGGCCATCGCGGTACCCGTTGTCGAGAGGAAAGCCGCCATGGAGAACACCCGCACTCTGGCCGACGTGGACCCCGAGATTGCCCGGACGGTCCGCGAGGAGACGCAGCGCCAGGAAGATGGCCTGGAGCTGATCGCCTCGGAGAACTTCGTCAGCCCCGCCGTCATGGAGGCGGTGGGCTCCGTGCTCACCAACAAGTACGCGGAGGGCTACCCCGGCAAGCGCTACTACGGCGGCTGCGAAGTGGTGGACGTGGTGGAGACCCTCGCCATCGACCGCGCCAAGCAGCTGTTCGGCGCGGACTTCGTCAACGTGCAGGCCCACTCCGGCAGCCAGGCCAACATGGGCGCGTACATGGCGCTGATGAAGCCGGGCGACACGATTCTGTCCCTGGATTTGAACTCCGGTGGCCACCTCACCCACGGCGCCACGTTCAACTTCTCCGGCAAGCTCTACAAGGTCGTCCACTACGGCCTGACGCGCGAGACGGAGACCATCGACTTCGCGCAGGTTCAGTCCCTGGCGCGCGAGCACAAGCCCAAGGTCATCGTCGTGGGCGCCAGCGCCTACCCGCGCACGCTGGACTTCGCGAAGTTCCGCGAAGTGGCCGACGAGGTCGGCGCGGCGATGATGGTGGACATGGCGCACATCGCGGGCCTGGTCGCCGCGGGCGTGCACCCCTCGCCGGTGCCCTTCGCGGACATCGTCACCAGCACCACGCACAAGACGCTGCGCGGTCCGCGCGGTGGCCTGGTCATGGGCCGCGAGCCCTACGCCAAGTCCATCAACAGCCAGATCTTCCCGGGCATCCAGGGCGGTCCGCTGATGCACGTCATCGCCGGCAAGGCGGTGGCCTTCCGCGAGGCGCTGACGCCCGAGTTCAAGGCGTACCAGCGGCAGATTGTCGCCAACGCGCAGGCGCTGGCGGAGGCGCTGAAGGCGGCCGGGCTGCGGCTGACGTCGGGCGGCACGGACAACCACCTGATGCTGGTGGACCTGCGGCCCAAGAAGCTCACGGGCAAGGTGGCCGAGGAGGTGCTCGGCAAGGCGGGCATCACCGTGAACAAGAACATGATTCCGTTCGACCCGGAGAAGCCGATGGTGACGTCGGGCGTCCGGGTGGGCACGCCGGCCATCACCACGCGCGGCATGCGCGAGGCGGAGATGGCGGTGGTGGGCAAGCTCCTCGGCGCGGCGCTGGACGCGGCGCAGGACGACGCGGCGCTCGCCCGCATCCGCGGCGAAGTGAAGGAACTCTCGCAGGGCTTCCCCCTGTACGCCTCGCGCCTCAAGTAACCGAAGGGACCAGGAGTTCAGCTCCGTCTCCATGCGCTGCCCGTTCTGCCAGGATGCCGAAAACAAGGTCATCGACTCTCGCGAGTCACACGAGGGCTCCGTCATCCGACGGCGCCGCGAGTGTCTGGCCTGCAAGCGCCGCTTCACCACGTATGAGCGGGTGGAGGAGCTCTATCCGCTCATCGTGAAGAAGGACGGCCGGCGCGAGGCGTTCGACCGGGAGAAGATTGTCAGCGGGCTGAAGAAGGCGTGCGAGAAGCGGCCGGTGTCCGCGGATCAGCTCGAGGAGACGGTGGTGGCCATCGAACGGCTGCTGCAGGGCATGGGCGAGAAGGAGATCAACTCGTCCGTCATCGGCGAGGAGGTCATGCGCCGGCTCCAGGAGCTGGACGAGGTGGCCTACGTGCGCTTCGCGTCCGTGTACCGGAGCTTCCGGGACATCTCCGAGTTCATGCACGAGCTGAAGGATTTGCTCGAGGACCAGGAGCGCGAGCGCAAGGCGAAGCCGCCCGTCGCTCCGGGCCGGGGAAGCTGAGGGGACACGCATGCGGCTGCTCACGCGGGCCAGGTTGGAAGCCACCAGGGCGCCCCGGGCGAAGCGGGCGGCGGACTTCGACCGCGCCGTGGCCGAGTTCTTCATGCGCATCGCCCTGGAGGAGGCCGCCAAGGGCCTGGGCCGCACCAGCCCGAACCCGGTGGTGGGCGCCGTCCTGGTGAAGGGCGGCCGCATCATCGCCCGCGGCTATCACAAGAAGGCCGGCACCGCGCACGCGGAGGTGGTGGCGCTGGAGGCCGCTGGCTCCCGCGCGAGGGGCGCGGACCTCTACTCCACGCTGGAGCCGTGCGACCACTACGGCCGCACGCCGCCGTGCAGCCTGGCCATCATCGAAGCCGGGGTGCGCCGCGTCTTCACCGGCTCCTCGGACCCGAACCCGAAGGTGAGCGGCAAGGGCGTGGCCCGGATGCGCCGCGCCGGGGTGAAGGTCGTCACGGGCGTGCTCCAGGAGGAGGCCGACAAGCTCAACCGGCCCTTCTTCAAGTCCATCCGCACGGGCATCCCCTGGGTGACGCTGAAGGCCGCGGCGACGCTGGACGGCAAGCTGGCCACGGCCACGGGGGACTCGCGCTGGGTGACGGGCGAGAAGGCGCGCGAGTGGGTGCACCACCTGCGCGACTCCGTGGACGTCATCCTCGTGGGCGCGAACACCGTGCGCCACGACGACCCCAAGCTCACCACGCGGCTGCCCGGTGGAAAGGGCAAGGACCCGCTGCGCGTCGTGGTGGACAGTCACCTGCGCCTGTCGCCCGGCTACACCGTCTTCACCCAGAAGAGCCCCGCGCGCACCATCATCGCCACGCTGGAGGACCCGGAGGGGCGCAAGGCCAAGCGCTTCCTGGCCCAGGGCGTGGAGGTGTGGCAGCTGCGCAAGAAGGGCGACCGGGTGGACCTGAAGGCCCTGCTGCGCCGGCTGGGCAAGTCGGGCCTCAACCACGTGCTCGTGGAGGGCGGGGCGGAGATGTACGGCAGCTTCCTGCGCGAGCACCTGGCGGATGAGCTGGCCCTGTTCCTCGCCCCCAAGCTCCTGGGCCGCCAGGGCATGTCCTGGGCGGGCGACCTGGGCGTGAAGGAGATGACCCAGGCCCTCTCCGTCAAGGACCTCACCTTCGAGCAGCACGGGCAGGACATCCTGCTCCAGGCGCTGCTGTAGGTCCGGACCGAGCGCGCGGCGCGCCCGCGACTCATGCATGAGTCGGAGTGACGGGGCCGTTGAATGGGGGATGTGGGGGCCCCGGTTGTCCGTGGGCGTCGCGACGCCGGGTCCGTTATAAGCCCCCTCATGTTCACCGGGCTCATTCAGGACATCGGCGGGGTGGAGCGCGTCATTCCGGGCGGGATGACGGACTTGTGGATTCGCACGTCGCTGGGCGCGCAGGCCTTCGCGCTGGGCGAGTCCATCGCCGTGGATGGCGCCTGCCTCACGGTGGTGGAGCGCACGGGCGACAGCTTCCGCGTGCAGGCCGCGCCGGAGACGCTGCGGCGCACCACGCTGGACGCCGTGCGGCCGGGCGACCGGGTCAACCTGGAGCGGGCCCTGGCGCTGGGGGACCGGCTGGGCGGGCACCTGGTCTCCGGGCACGTGGACGGCGTCAGCACGGTGCTGGAGACCTACCCGGAGGGCGGCTCGTGGGTGATGGTCTTCGGGCTGCCGGAGTCGCTGGCGCCGTACTTCATCGAGAAGGGCTCGGTGGCCATCGACGGCATCAGCCTCACCGTCAACACGGTGGGCGTGGACCGCTTCAGCGTCCAGCTGATTCCCGAGACGCAGGAGCGCACCACGCTGCGGGCCAAGAAGGTGGGCGCCCGGGTCAACCTGGAGGCGGACCCCATTGGAAAGTACGTGGCGCGCCTGTACCTGCTCCAGCGAGGGCAGGCGGGCGCTCCAGCCCCGGGTGGGGTGACCGAGGCGGCCCTCCGGGCGGCGGGTTTCGGGACGCCGTAGCAGGCGACGCCGGAGCCTGGGTGGTGTAGGAAGCCCCGCATGCCTCGCTACATCGAAGGTGATTTCCTCCCCCCCAAGGGCCGCTTCGCCATCTGCGTCGCCCGCTTCAACGGTTTCATCACCGAGGAGCTGGCCAAGGGCGCTGTCGACACGCTGGTGCGTCACGGCGTGGCCGACGCGGACGTGGACGTGTACCGCTGCCCTGGCACCTACGAGCTGCCCGGGCTGGTGCGCCGCGTCGCGGAGTCGCGTCAGTACGCGGGAGTCATCGTCCTGGGCGCCGTCATCCGGGGTGGAACGCCTCACTTCGACTACGTCGCGGGCGAGTGCGCCAAGGGCATTGGCGCGGTGGCCTTCAGCGCCGCGGCGGCCAGCCCTCCGGCGGCCGTCACGTTCGGCGTGCTCACGTGTGACACGGTGGAGCAGGCCATCGACCGGGCTGGCGTGAAGGCCGGCAACAAGGGCTCCGAGGCCACGCTGGCCTGCATCGAGATGGTGAACCTGTACGGCAAGCTGGCCACCACGCTCGACGCGAGGAAGGGGTAGTCATGGGCGCGCGCAGAACGGGACGTGAGCGGGCGTTGCAGGCGCTCTACCAGTTGGAGATGGCGGCGGGCGCGTCCGTGAATGACGCCCTGGAGTCAGCCTGGACGGCGTCGGAAGAGGAGAAGCGCGAGCCGGACGCGGTGAAGTTCGCCCGCGAGCTGGTGGAGGGCGTGCAGGCCCACCGCGCGGAAATCGACCGGCTCATCGAGTCGCACAGCCACAACTGGCGGTTGGACCGCATGTCGCGCATCGACCGCAACGTCCTGCGCGTGGGCATCTTCGAGCTGAAGTACCGTCCGGACATCCCTCGCAAGGTCACCATCAACGAGGCGGTGGAGCTGGGGAAGAACTTCGGGACGGAGGAGTCCAGCGCCTTCGTCAACGGCCTGTTGGACCGGGTGGCGGTGGCGTTGAACAAGGCCTGAGCGCCGTAGCTTCGAGCCGAAGGAGGGACGCGCCGTGAGCCAGACGACGACGCACGACATCGGGATGGAAGGGCTGGACTCGCTGTCCGGAGTGGACGCCCTGTGTCTCTTCGTGGCGCAGGATGACCGGCCGCTGCCGGCCACCGCGGGCTACGTGGACTGGCGCCTGTGCGGCGTGCTGTCGCGCGTGCTCAAGGGCGGCTTCTTCTCCGGCGAGAAGGACGACTGGCTCCTGCTGCCCTCCGACGGGAAGCTGGAGGTGCCGCGCATCTTCGTCGTCGGCCTGGGAGCGCGTCGCCAGCTGGACGCGGAAGGGCTCCAGGAGGCGCTGGCCGGGGCGGGCAAGGTGCTGAGCCGGGCCAAGGTGGCGTCGGTGGCGCTGGAGATTCCCGCCGGTGGTTCGCTGGATGACGCGGCGCGGGCAGAGGGCTTCCAGAAGGGCTTCATCCCAGCGTTCAAGGGCGGACGGGTGGCCCTCCTGGTGGACAAGGCGCTCGTCCGGCTCCTACCAGGCAGGAAGGGCTGAAGCACAGCGACCGGGCAGGGCTTCTGTTAGCATGGGGGTGACCGTCCGGGGCGTGCGCACATGCGTGTCAAGGTGCTGATTGTCGAGGACTCCAAGGCGTCGCGCGAGTACATCGCGTCGACCGTGGAGGCCGTGGAGGGCATCGAGGCCGTCGTCACCTCAAGCGGCTTCGAGGCCCTGAAGCTGCTGCCGCGCCACCGCTTCGAGCTCATCATCACCGACATCAACATGCCCGACATCAACGGGCTGGAGCTCATCAACTTCGTCAAGAAGAACCCCAACTACCGCGACGTCCCGCTCTTCATCATCACCACCGAAGGGCGCGAGCAGGACCGCGATAGGGGACTGGCCTTGGGTGCGGCGGAGTACCTGGTCAAGCCGTTCCAACCGGGGAGCCTGGAAGGGCTCCTGCGCCGGTACCTGAAGCTGCCGTGAGTCCTCCGAGCAAGGCGCTGGCCGAGTTCGTGGCCGAGGCGACCGAGATTCTGGAAGCGCTCGGCAAGGACCTGCTCGTGCTGGACGAGCGGCGCGGCCAGGAGGCGGACCCCGACCGGGTCAACGGCATCTTCCGCGCGGCGCACTCGCTCAAGGGCCTAGCGGGGCTCTTCGGCCAGGAGCGAATCTCCCGGCTGGCGCACGGGACGGAGGACCTGCTGGACAGGCTCCGGCTGGGCAAGCTGCACTTGAACGACGCGGTGCTCGACACGCTGATTGAAGCGCTGGACGCGTTCCAGGCGCTGCTGGCGGAGACGGCGCGGGGCACGGAGACGGACGGCCTCACCCGGCGCGCGGACGGCATGGCGGAGCGGCTGGGGCGGTTGGGCGAGGCGCCTGTCACCCGGGACGAGGACCCTTTGGACCGGCTGGAGCTGGAGGCGCAGGTGCGCTCCGTCTTCACCGAGTACGAGGAGCACCGGCTCCGGGAGAACGTGCGCAAGGGCGTGTCGATGTGGCGTGTGCGCGCCGCGTTCGACTTGTCCGACTTCGACAAGGGCCTGGCGGACCTGAACACGCGCCTCAAGCCCCTGGGCGAGGTCATCAGCACGCTGCCGTCGGCCCAGCCCGGTGGCGCGCATGGCATCGCGTTCGACCTCATCTTCGGCACTCAGGTCTCCGTGCCGGAGCTGGAGTCGGGACTTCAAGGAACCCCCGCGGAGCTGTCGCTGCTCACCGTGCGGCCCGCGACGACGCGGAGCGCCGAGGCCCTCGTCCGCGCCACCGCGTCGCCCGCCATCGTCCTGGGCGCCCTGGGTGTCGCCTCCGCGCCCGAGGCCTCCAACCAGCCCCTGCATCCAAGGGCCTCCGAGCCCTCCGACACGGAGGAGGGCGAGACGGGGGCGAGCGCGTCCGCGAATGGCGTGCCCGGGTTGGTGTCCGAGGATGACGAGGAGCTCGCCCCCGCGGCGAAGGTCCCCTCGTTGGTGACGTATCTCCAGGGTCCGGGAGGTCGTGCGCCCGGCCGCGCGGCGACACCCTCGGGAGCGCCGCGGGCAGGGGCCGTGGCCGCATCCTCCGCCTCGGCGGAACCGTCGCTGCGCTCGCTGACGCAGACGGTGCGCGTGGACATCGGCAAGCTGGATGGCCTCATCAACATGGTGGGCGAGCTGCTGCTCATCAAGGCCAGCCTCCAGCGGCTCGCGGAGTCGGCGAGGCAGGATGGCGTGGTGCCCCTGTCGAAGCTGTTCGGCCAGGAGCTGGCGCGCGAGACGCGGGGCCTGGAGCGCAAGCTGGAGGCGCTGCAGGAGGGCCTGCTGGAAGCGCGGATGGTGCCGGTGGGCCAGGTGTTCGACAAGCTGGCCCGGCTGGTGTGGCGCATCACCCGCGAAGCGGGCAAGGAAATCGACTTCGTCATCGGCGGCGGCGAGGTGGAGCTGGACAAGCTCATCGTCGAGGAGCTGAGCGACCCGCTGATGCACCTCATCCGCAACGCCATCGACCACGGCGTCGAGTCTCCGGACACGCGAATGGCCGCGGGCAAGTCCCGGCGCGCGGTGGTGTCGCTGCGGGCCGAGCAGAAGGGCAACCACGTCCTCATCCAGGTGAGTGACGACGGGGCGGGCATCGACGAGCTGCGCGTGCGCGAGGTGGCGCTGACGCGCGGCCTCATCACTCACGCGCAGGCGGAGGAGATGGGCCGCCGGGAGCTGCTCAACCTCATCTTCCTGCCCGGCTTCTCCACCGCCCGCAGCGTGTCCGAGCTGTCCGGCCGGGGCGTGGGTCTGGACGTGGTGAAGAACAACCTGGGCAACCTCTCCGGCATCATCGACGTGTGGAGCGAGCGCGGGAAGGGCACCGCCTTCCACCTGACGCTGCCTGTCACGCTCGCCATCATCCGCGCGCTGGTGGTGGGGGTGAGTGCTCGCACGTACGCGGTGCCGCTCAACAGCGTGCTGGAGATCCTCTCCGTCCAGCCTCGGGAGATCCGCACCATGGAGCGGCGCGAGGTGCTGGACGTGCGGGGCCAGACGTTGCCCTTCGTGCGGCTGTCGCGGCTGTTCGGACTGCCGGAGCGGCCGGTGAGTCGCTACTTCGTCGTGGTGGTGGGGCTGGCGCAGGAGCGGCTGGGCATCGCCGTGGACGAGCTGCACGGGCAGCAGGACATCGTCACCAAGCCCCTGGGCGGCCGGCTGCAGTCCGTCCGGGGTATCTCCGGGGCGACGGACCTGGGGAACCGGCAGCCGGTGCTGGTGCTGGACGTAGCAGCCCTGCTGGAAGAGGGACTTGCCCTGGAGCGAAGGCGGGCCTGACGTCCGCCTTGGCCGGCTGCTATCCTCGCGCGCTGTGTCCCGGTTCGCCGAACTGCTCGACGACTTCTTCTTCCGTCCGGACGAGGATGTCAGCGGCCTGCAGGACTTCGCCGCCGGCAGCGACGGTGTCGCCTCTTCCACGCCCGAGGAAGTCCCGGAGGAGTACCTGTCCTTCCGCCTGGAGGGCGAGTGCTACGCGGTGCCCATCCGCGCGGTGCGCGAAATCTCCAAGGTGCCCCCGCTGACGGAGATTCCGAGGGCGGAGCCCCACCTGCTCGGGGTGATGAACCTGCGCGGTGAGCTGCTGCCCGCGTATGACATCAAGGTCCGGCTGGGGTTGGCGGAGCGGGTGCCCCTGCTCGCCGGGCCGGATGCGCCCGTGCCGCCTCGGGACGCGCGCATCCTGGTGCTGCGCACGCAGACGGGGCCCGCGGGCGTGTGGGTGGACACCGTGGCCGGCGTGGTGAAGCTCAAGCCCTCCATGCTGGAGCCGCCACCGCCTGGACTGCGACGGGGAGACAAGGACTGTGTCGTGGGCATCGGTCGTCGCGGGCCCTCGCTGTTCATCCTGCTGGACCCGGAACAGGCGCTGGCGCCATGAAGGACTCGGTCAATCTCTTGGCGCGCCACCCCTCGGGGGGGCCGGATGCGCCCGGTGAGCAGCTGGACACCATGGTGCAGCTCTGTGCCTTCTTCGTGGGGGAAGAGGAGTACGTGCTCGACATCCAGCGCGTGGAGGAGGTGCTGCCGCTCCAGCGCGTGACCCCCATTCCGCATGCCCCCTCGTTCGTGGAGGGCGTGCTGCACCTGCGCGGCGTCATCCTTCCGGTGGTGGACCTGCGCCGCCGGCTCCAGGGCCAGCCCTCGGTGGAGTCACGCAAGGCGCGGCTCCTGGTGTGTCGGCTGGGCGCGCGGCGCGTGGCGGTGCGGGTGGACAGGGTGGCGGAGGTGCTGCGCGTGCGGCGGGGCGACATCAAGCCCGCGCCGGCCTTGCGAGTGTCGGGGCGCTCGCCCTTCGTGGTGGGCGTGTGTGGCCCGCCGGACCGACTGCGGTTGCTGCTGGACTTGAAGGCGTTGCTGCGCGCGGAGCTGGAGCGCGAAGCGGTGCGCCCCTCGAAGTGAGGACGATGAGGATGAACATGCAGCGCAATGACTTGGACAACCACCGCCGCATCCTGGGTATCGGGTTCATCGCCATCAACGCGCTGACGGTGCTCGTGGGCATCGGCCTGGCCGTCTTCTTCGCGTTCGCCGGGGCGATGATGGTGAGCGAGGCGTCGCTGGCCGAGGAGCGCGCGAGCTACTGGCTCTTCGGCGGCGGCATCAGCGCGTGTGTCCTGGCCTTCGGCCTGCCGGGAGTCATCACCGGCATCGGTCTGTTGAAGCGGCGCGGCTGGTCGCGGGTGCTCGCGCTGGTGTTGGGCATCATCGGGCTGTTCAACTTCCCGCTGGGCACCTGCCTGGGCATCTACGCCATCTGGTTCTACGCACAGGAAGGCTCCGACCGGGTCGTCTCCTCATGAGCCACCTGCCCGTCTTTCCCGCGGAGGAGGAGCGCTACCGGGCGCTCCAGGAGCTGGACCCGCGTGGGGTGGGCAGCCTGGACGTGCTCGTCGAGGGGCTGCACGACGAGAGCTGGCGGGTGCGCCACGCGGCGGCGGAGGGACTCCAGAGGTTGTCCTCGCCCTTGGACGTGGCCCTCCGGCTGGTCGGCGTGCTGGGGGAGCGGGGTGAGACGGGGGCCCGCAACGCGGCGGCGGAGGCCCTGGTGGGACTGGGTCTTCCCGCGCTGGGCCCGCTGGTGAAGCTGCTGGGCCATGCGGACCCGGACCAGCGCAAGTTCGCGGCGGACATCCTCGGACAGCTCGGCCTTCACGCCGCGGAGGCGCCGCTGGTCCTGGCGCTGGAGGACCCAGACCTCAACGTGCGCGTGGCCGTGTCGGAGGCCCTGGGGCGCGTGGGCAGTGAGCACGGCGCGCGCGCGCTGGAGCGCCTGTTGGAAGATTCGGAGCCGCTCCTCCGCCTGTCCGCGCTGGAGGGGCTGGTGCTGCTGCGCCGGCCTCCTCCGTTGCCGGTGGTGGTGGCGCTGCTGGACGACGCGCGGCTGCGGCGCAGTGCCTTCCGGGCGCTGGGCCTCATTCCCCAGGTGGCGGCCACGGAGCGGCTGTGCCAGGGCCTGGAGTCGCCCACCCGCTCGGTGCGCGAGGCGGCCCTCGCCGCGCTCGGCGTGCAGGTGTCGCTGGTGGAGCCTGGGCGGCGCGGTGAGCTGGAGGAGGTCATCCGCGCGGCGCTGCGGCGCCTTCCGGACGCGGTGGCGAGGCTGGCGCAGGCGCTGGAGTCGGAGGACGTGACGGTGCGCGCGGGCGCGCTGCTGGCGGTGGCGGCGCTCGGTGAGGCGTCCCTGGCCGTGCCCGTGGCCGAGGCCGCGCGCGAGGACCGCCTCCTCCGGGACGTGCTGGGCACGCTGGGGCGGCTGGGCGCGGAGGGTGGGCGCACGTTGCTCGCGGCGATGTCGGACCTGTCAGCGCCCGCGCGGGCGGCGGCGGCCGAGGCGCTGGTGGACCTGGTGGACGAGACGTCCGTCACCCCGCTGTGCGCGCTGCTGGAGTGGGCGGAGGATGACTTGCGCGGCGTGGTGGTGCGAGCGCTGGGACGCACGCGCTCCCCGGAGGCGGCGCGCCCGCTCGTCGATTTGCTGCGGGACTCGGTGACGGCGGGCGCGGCGACTCGGGCGCTGGGAGTGCTCGCGGGGAGCTGTCGCGGGGCGGTGCTCGCGGCGCTGGAGGAGGCGGTGGCTCGGAGGGCGACGCCCGTGGCGGTGGCGGCGCTGGGCCGGGTGGGTGGCGCGCCCGCGTTGCCCTCGCTGCGCAAGCTGGCGCGGGACGTGGACCCTCGGTGGCGGGCGGCGGCGGTGGAAGTCGCGGGCGAGGTGGACGGCGGGGTGGGACGGGAGCTGGCGCGCGCTGCGCTCGCGGACGAGGCGGCGCCGGTGCGGGCCGCGGGTGCTCGGGCCATGGGGCGCCTGGGTGGCTCCGAGGCGGGGGCGCTCTTGCGCTCCGCGCTCCAGGACGAGGAGTCGTCGGTGCGACGGGCGGCGGTGGAGGCGGTGGGGGAGAGTGGCGCCATGGACCGCGTCGCCGAGCTGGAGCCGCTGGTGCGTCACCCCGATGGGGCGCTGGCGGTGGCGGCGGTGCGCGCGCTCTCGCGGCTGGGTCGGGTGGGTGAGCGCGTGTTGAGAGAGGCTTCGAATCATCCGGACGCGGAGGTGGTGAAGGCGGTGCTGTCGGCGGGGGCGGTGTCTCGGGAGGGCGTGGCGCTGGCGGTGTCGCTGCTGGAGCATCCGCACTGGGACGTGCGAGCGGCGGCGGCGCGGGTGCTGGGAGATTCGGGAGGGCCGGAGAGTCTGGACCCCACTCGACGGGCGCTGGAGGCGGAGTCGGACGTCCTGGCCCGACAGGTGCTGTCGGATGCGGTGGCGCGCCTGGCTCGGCGCTGAGCGGGAGACACGGGGTGGCGCGCTTCGACGACAGCCGGCCGGAGATGTCCGCGGAGGAGTTCCGACTCCTGAGGGACCACGTGTACTCGCACTGCGGCATCCTGGTGCACGAGGACATGAAGTTCGTCATGGAGCGGCGGCTGTGGCCCCGACTGGAAGCGCTGGGCGTGCCGGACTTCAGCGCGTACCACCGCTACCTTCGCTACGACACGAACCGGCACGCGGAGCTGGAAGCCGCCGTCGAATCGCTCACCACGCACGAGACGTACTTCTTCCGGGAGCCCTCGCAGCTCAAGGCGTTCCGCGAGGAGCTGCTGCCGCTCCTGGAGAAGCGCAACGCGCGCACGAAGCGGCTGCGACTGTGGTCGGCGGGGTGCTCCTCCGGTGAGGAGGCGTACACGCTGGCGATGTTGCTCAAGGACGAGCGCCGCTTCGAGGACTGGGACGTGGAGGTGTACGGCAGCGATATCTCCCGGCGAGTGCTGTCCATGGCTCGGCGCGCGGAGTACGGGCCGTCCGCGCTGCGCGCCACGTCGGCGGATTTGCTGGAGCGCTTCTTCGTGCCGGCGGGCAACGCGAAGGTGCGGGTGCGCGACGACGTCCGGGCGATGGTGTCCTTCGGCCATCACAACCTGCTGGACGAGGCGGGCAGCCAGTTGGTGATGAAGATGGACGCGGTGTTCTGCCGCAACGTGATGATCTACTTCGACCAGAACGCGCGCAGACGGGTGCTGCGAATCCTTCGCGACAGGCTGGTGGCGGGGGGCTACCTGCTGCTGGGCCACTCGGAGAACCTGCTCAACCTGGGCGCGGACTTCGAGCTGGTCCACCTGCGAGGCGACCTGGTGTACCGGCGGCCGGAGCTGCCAGGGTTGACGGGGGGCGAGGCGCGATGAGCGGGCAGAAGGGTGTCTCCGTGCTCGTCATCGACGACTCCGCGCACAACCGGCACACGCTGACGACGCTGCTGGAGTCCGCGCCGGACGTCCGGGTGTTGGACCGCGCGGCCGACGGCGAGGAGGGGCTGAAGAAGGTCCTGGAGCTGAAGCCGGACGTGGTGACGTTGGATTTGGAGATGCCGAAGCTGGGCGGCTACACGTTCCTCCGGCTGCTGATGCGCACGGCGCCCACGCCCGTCATCGTCATCTCCAGCTATGCGCACCGCTCGGACGTCTTCAAGGCGCTGGAACTGGGCGCGTTCGACTTCATCGCCAAGCCCGCCAAGGGCACCCCGGCGGAGCTGGAGGTCCTTCGCACCGAGCTGCTGGAGAAGGTGCGCGCGGCGCTGCACGTGCGGCCGGGGCAGCGTCATGCCTCGCCCGGGGCGCGGGCGCTGGCGGTGGCGGGCGAGCTCCCGCTGGTGGTGGCCATCGGCGCCTCCACGGGCGGGCCTCCGGCGGTGCAGCGCGTGCTGGAGGGCCTGGCCGCGGAGCCCACGCCGTGCGTGCTGGTGAGTCAGCACATGCCCGCGCAGTTCACGCGAGCCTTCGCGGACCGGTTGGACCGCATCGGCCCCTTCACGGTGACGGAGGCGAACGAGGGGGACACGGTTCAGCCGGGGCACGTGTACATCGCTCCGGGTGGGAGGCATCTCGTGGTGGTGGAGCGCGGCACGCGGCTGGAGCTGCAAACGCCGCCCCCCACGTCGCTGGACAAGTACGCGCCGAGCGTGGACCGGCTCTTCGCCAGCGTGGCGCAGGTGCTGGGCAGCCGCGCGCTGGCGGTGGTGCTGACGGGGATGGGCGCGGATGGAGCGGCGGGCGCGCGCGAGGTGCAGCGCGTGGGCGGTGAGGTGTGGGCCGAGTCGGAGGAGACGGCGGTCGTCTTCGGCATGCCAGGTGAGGCCATCGCCTCGGGCGCGGTGAAGCGGGTGCTGCGACTGGGGGAAATCGGACCCGCGCTGGCGGCGCTCGCCCGGCGACGGCGATGAGGGGACGAGGAACAGCGGGCGGTGGAAGAGGCCCGGGTGTTAGTCTGGGCGGGTCATGACGCAGCAGATTCGAGCTTTGGTGGTGGACGACTCGCAGGCGATGCGACGCAGCATCATGTACGCGTTGCAGCGCATCAGCGGGATGGTCTGCACCGAGGCGCAGGACGGCGCCGAGGGACTGAAGAAGTTGACCCAGGGCCGCTTCGACCTGGTGCTCACGGACATCAACATGCCGTTGATGGATGGACTCAAGCTCATCCACCACATCCGTCAGGCGACGGACCATCGCCACGTGCCCATCGTCGTCATCACGACGGAGGGGGCGGCGGCGGACCGGGAGCGGGCCTTGTCGCTGGGGGCGAGCGCGTATCTGGTGAAGCCCGTGCAAGCCAAGGTGGTGATGGACACCGTCAGGGACTTGCTGAAGTTGGACTGAGGACGAGCGCGCGAATGGACTTCGTCCTGCGGGTGGCGGGCCTGGAGAAGCGCTACGGCGCGGTGAACGCCGTGCAAGGTCTCACCTTCGCGGTGGCGCCCGGCGAGGTGCTCGGGCTGGTGGGCCCCAATGGCGCGGGCAAGACGTCCACGCTGCGCTGCCTCGCGGGCATCCTCCCTCCCACGTCGGGCCGGGTGGTGGTGGCGGGCTATGATTTGGCGAAGGACGCGGTGGACGCCAAGCGCGAGCTGGCCTTCCTTCCGGACGAGCCGCGCTTCTTCGACTACCTCACGGTGTGGGAGCACCTGAACTTCACCGCGCGCCTCTACGGCGTGGAGGACTGGGAGGAGCGGGGCAAGGCGCTGCTGGATGAGATGGAGCTGACGGGCAAGGAGAAGGCCCTGCCGGGCGAGCTGTCGCGCGGCATGAAGCAGAAGCTGTCCATCGCCTGCGGCTTCCTGCACTCGCCCAAGCTCATCCTCCTGGACGAGCCCCTCACCGGGTTGGACCCGATTGGCATCCGCCGGATGAAGGCGTCCCTGCGGCGCCGCGCGGAGGAGGGGGCGGCGCTGGTGTTGTCCTCGCACCTGTTGCCGCTGGTGGAAGAGCTGTGCCACCGGCTGCTGGTGATTGCTGGAGGGCGAGCCATGGCGCTGGGCAGCCTGGAGTCGATTCGCTCGCGGCTGAGTGGCCCGGATGGGGAGAGCGCATCGCTGGAGGACCTCTTCGTGCGCATCACCAGCGGGGTCGGGACGGAGAAGCCCCCGCCGTGAGCTTCTCGAGCGCCGTCGTGTTCCTGTGGCTGGCCTCCTCGCGCAACCGTCTGCGGCTCCAGCTCCAGCGACTGCGCAAGCCGCGCTACCTCGTCGGGGCCCTGGTGGGGCTGGGCTACATCTACTCCATCTTCCTGCGGCGGCTGGAGTTCGGCGGGGCGCTGAGCAACGTGCCGCCCGGCGTGCGCCTGTTCGCGGAGCTGTCGTTGATGCTCTCCGCGCTCGTCACCGTGTTCACCGCGTGGGCGCTGGGGCCGGACCGTCCCTCGCTGACCTTCACGGAGACGGAGGTGGTGCAGCTGTTCCCCGCGCCCGTCACCCGGAGCTCGCTGCTGCACTACAAGCTGGCGCGCGGTGGGCTGGGCGCGGCGATGGGCGCGCTGTTCGCCTCGCTGTTCGTCGGTCGGCTGGTGAATCCGGCGCCGGGCTTGTTCTTCCTGGGCGCGTTCCTGTCGCTGGGGACGCTGTACCTGCACGCCACGGCCGCGTCCTTCATGCGCACGCGCTGGGCGGAGGAGTGGGGGACGCGAGGCCTGGTGGCGCGCTGGGTGGCGCTGGGGTGCGTGCTCGCCGCGGTGGGCCTGGCCGCGTACGCCGCGCTGGAGACGCACCCCTTTCCGAGGACGCTGTCGACTCCCGGAGTGCTCCGGAATTGGGTCCAGGCGGTGGTGGCCTCCCCGGGCTTGAGCGCGGTGCTGTGGCCCGCGCGGCTGCTGGTGGCACCGGCCCTGGCCCAGGACTCGAGCGCCTTCCTGAGCGCGCTGCCTCCGGTGCTGGGGCTGGCGCTGGCGCACTACGTCTGGGTGCGGCTGGCGGAGGTCCCCTTCGAGGAATCCGCGGTGACGCAGGCGGAGACGCGCACGCGCGAGCGGGCGCAGCGGGCCTCGGGAGGTGTCGCGAAGGGCAGGGCGCTCGTGTCGCGCAAGGCGCCCTTCCGGCTGGCGGCGCGCGGGCGGCCGGAGGTGGCGCTCATCTGGAAGAACCTCATCACCCGCAGGCGGATGGCGGGCGGGGTGGTGTCGGTGCTGGCCTCGCTGCTGCTGGGCTGCGCCATCGTCGCGCTGATGGGTGAGTCGCGCTTCTTCACGGATACGCGTCGGGTGCTGGGGCCGCTGGGCGTGTCGCTCGCGGTGATGATGGCGGTGGTGGGGCCGAGCGTCTTCCGCATGGACCTGCGGATGGACCTGCCGAAGCTGGACTTGCTGCGCGCGCTGCCGCTGGCGGGCTGGCAGGTGGTGGGCGCGGAGCTGGCGGCGTCGGCGCTGATGGTGGGCCTGCTCCAGCTCGGGCTCCTCACGGTGGGGCTCGTCAGTGGCCCGGGCGCCGAGGACCCGTGGCTCCTGACGTGGTGGTGGCCGGGTGGGGTGGCGCTCGCGGTGCTGCTGCCCTCGGTGTCGCTGGCCGGGCTCTTCGTGCAGAACGCCGCGGTGGTGCTCTTCCCCGCGTGGGTGCCCGCGGACCGGACGGGCAGCGCGCGCGGAATCGAGGCGCTGGGCCAGCGCCTCTTGACGCTGATGGGCTCGCTGGTGGTGTCGCTGGTGGGCCTGCTGCCGGCGGCGCTGGCGGGCGCGGTGGTGGGCTTCCCGCTGTGGTCGACGCTGGACGTATGGGCGCTGCCCCTGGGCGCGGCGGCGGCGTCCGCGGTGCTGGCGGGAGAGGTGGGCCTGGGCGTGCTGACGCTGGGCCGTGCTTTCGAACACCTGGACGTCTCCGAGGACCGTCCGGAGTAGGCCAAGGCGTTTGCTCCTGGACGCACGTGCCCGGGGCGCTTGCGACGTCCGGACGCGAAAGCGCAGGGTTGCGCGGACCGAACGGACGGGAGCGCGACATGAAGCTGGGTTTCGTGGGACTGGGCAACATGGGGCTGCCCATGGCGAGGAATCTGCTCTCCGCGGGGCACGAGGTGGCGGTGTGGAACCGCTCTCCGGCGCGCGGTGAGCCCTTGGTGAAGCAGGGCGCCCGCGCGGTGGCCTCGCCCGCCGAGGCGGCGAAGGGCGCGGAGGTCGTCTTCAGCATGCTCGCGGACGACAGCGCGGCGGAGGGCGTGGCGCTGGGCCCTCAGGGCATCGTCGCGGGGCTTGCGAAGGGCGGGGTGCACGTCTCGTCGAGCACCATCTCCGTGGCGCTCTCCCAGCGCCTCACGGACGCGCACGCCAGCGCCAGTCAGGGGTACGTGGCCGCGCCCGTGTTCGGCCGTCCCGAGGCGGCCGAGAAGAAGCAGCTCTGGGTGGTGGCGGCGGGCGCGAAGGCGGACGTGGAGCGCTGCCGGCCGCTGCTGGAGGCGCTGGGGCGGGGGCTCACGGTGCTGGGAGAGCAGGCCTCCATGGCCAACGTGGTGAAGCTCTCCGGCAACTTCCTCATCGCGTCGATGCTGGAGGCGCTCGCGGAGGCGTTCGCCTTCACGCGCAAGTCAGGCATCGAGCCCCAGCAGTTCATGGAGCTGTTCCGGGCCGTCTTCGCCAACTCCCCCATCTTCGAGCGCTACGCGCAGGCCATCGCCGAGGAGAAGTACTCCCCCGCGGGCTTCGCGATGCGGCTGGGGCTCAAGGACGTGGGGCTGGTGCTGGAGGCGGCGCGCGCGGCGGAGGTGCCCATGCCGCTGGCCAGTCTCGTGCGGGACCAGTACCTCGGGGGCGTGGCCCAGGGGCATGGGGACCTGGACTGGTCCGCGCTGGGGGCGCTCGTGGCGGAGCGCGCCGGGCTGCCCAAGGGCCGCTGAAACGACGAGGGGCCTCCAGGTTTCATCCCTGGAGGCCCCGGTGCGGCTTGCTACCCCTTGCTACGGCCGCGCGTTGATTTCCGCGACAGGGATGGGGTAGCGCTCGTGCGGCCCGTAGCTGTCATCCAGGTTGCGGGGCAGCTCGTTCAGCCGGCCGTAGCGACGCATGTCGATCCACCGGTGCCCGCCCTCGAACAGGAGCGAGTAGCGCTTCTGCACCAGCAGCTCGTCCAGGGCGTTGGCGGCGGTGATGTCCGCGCGAGGCGCCAGCCGGCCGGAGCGGGTGCGGATGTAGTTGAGGTCATCCGCCGCCGGGCCAATCTGGCCCAGGCCGATGTTGGCCTCCGCACGAAGGAGGATGAGCTCCTCGTTGCGGATGATGGGCACCGGCGACTCCGCCGTGGGGTACATCGTGAAGCCCAGGTCCGTCGTCAGCGCTCCACCCGCGGCGCTCGCCGGCTCCCTCAGCTTGGCCGTCTTGCGCGTCACCCGGTCATCCAGCGCGTTGTTCGCCTGGCGCGGCGCATCGGTCTCGATGGAGGGGTGGGCGACGATGGTGACGCTCAGGAGGTTGTTGTCCACGTCGCCCGAGGCCGCCCGGAACACGTGGTAGACGCCCACGTTGAGCGACGAGAGGGCCGCCGCCTTCGCGCCATCGTCCGCGGACGCGGTGGCGTCAATGAACGACTGGCTCAGCGCCGTCAGCGCGTCCTCGTTCCTGCCCATGTACACGGACACGCGCGCCTTGATGGCGCGGTTGAACCGCCGGAACGTGGCCGGCGTGTCGAAGCCCACGAAGCCGGTGGTCAGCCGGAACGAGAATGCGCCACCCGCGTTGTCCAGGTGACCAGCCGCCTCGTCGAGCAGCGCCGCGATGCGGTTGAACACCTCGGCCTTGCCGACGATGGGCGCCAGCTGGCCCAGGGGCAGGTCCACGTCGATGGGCGCGCCGTTGGTGTCGTGGGTGTTGATGACCACCAGGAAGTCCAGCGCCTGGAGGGTCTTCGTGAAGCCCCGGATGCCCTCCTTCTGCTCGTCCGTGAAGGCCGCGACCTTGTCCAGCGCCGCCAGCACCGTGTTGGCGTTGCGGATGTTGGAGTAGGGGGCCGCCCAGAAATTACCGCCGAAGGCGCCAGCGCCCGGGTCCAGCGTCGGCCCGAGAATCTCCTCCACCGTGCGCGGATCCGCGGGGTCGAAGACGTACGCCTCGCGGCCGATGGTGCCCAGCTGCGCGACGTAGCCGTTCTGAATCGCCACGCCCGCGCGGTGTCCGATCAGCAGGCCCGTGGACGCGCTATTGACGGCCGAGCTGGTGGGGTTGTTCTTGAACTCGTCCAGGCTCGGGTTGTTCAGGTCGCCGATGTCCAGGCTGCCGCAGCCGCCCAGGCCCAGCACGGCGCAGAGCGCCACCACTGTCTTCTTCGTCTGGTTGATATTCATGGCCTAGAACCCGACGTCGAGCGACGTCCAGAAGCTGCGGCTGGGGGGGAAGGGAGCGACGTCGATGTTGCGTGCGATGGCCTGGTTGCCGAAGTTGCTCACCTCGGGATCCAGACCCGAGTAGTTGGTGAACATCAGCAAGTTGCGGCCGCTCAGGCTGAGGCGCGCGTTCTGCAGCTTCGGAATCGCGGACACCCAGCTCTTGGGCAGGTTGTAGCTGAGCGTCACTTCGCGCAGCTTCACGAAGGACGCATCCTCCACGTAGACGCCCGCGTTGTTGCGGCGGTCCTGCAGGCGCTGACGGCCCGCCGTCTCGAAGTCCTCGGACGTGCCGGCGCCGTCATACAGGAAGCGCGTCAGGTTGATGACGTCGCTGCCCTGCTGCCAGTGCCACAGGAAGGACAGAGTGACGTCCGAGAAGCGCAGGGTGTTGGCCCAGCCGAGCGTGAAGGTCGGCTCGGTGTCGCCAATCTTCTTCACGATGGGGACGCCGTTCTCGTCGCGGCCGACGTTGCCGACAATCTGCGTGGCGGACGAACCCTCCTCGATGAAGAACGCGCCCAGGGAGTTGCCGAAGCCACCCGCCTGGAAGGACCCCGCGGGCAGGCTCGTCACCCGGCTGCGGTTGAGGGCGAACGTCGCGGAGCTCGTCCACTCGAGCGCCCCGCGCACCGGCGTCACCTGGAGCATGGCCTCGATGCCGCGGTTGCGCAGCGAGCCGCCGTTGACGAACTGGGTGGTGAAGCCCGTGGAGCTCGGCAGGGCGCGCTGCAGCAGCATGTCGCTGATGGCGCGCTGGTACACCGACAGCTCCACCATGACGTCGCCGCCGAACATCAGCGCGTCGATGCCCGCCTCGATTTCCCGCTGACGCTCCGGACGGATGTTCGGGTCACCGGCGACGCCCGTGCCGACGAGGCCCGGCGTGCCCTGCACGTTGCCCAGCGCGCTCATGCCGCTGAACTTCATGCCGTACAGGGGCTGGTTGCCCGTCTCGCCGTAGGCCGCGCGGACCTTGAGCTCGTTGAGGACGTTGATGTTCGTGGGGATGCGGTAGGCGGACGCCAGCTTCGGGTAGAAGAACAGCTTGTTCGGGTTGCCGTTGGCGCTGCTCTGCTCACCGCGGATGGCGCCGACCAGGGTCAGCCGGTCATCCAACGTGACGATTTCCTCCTGGACGTAGTAGCCGCGGTCCCGGATGTGCGTCGACGTGTCGCGCACGCCAATCACGGTGCCGTTGTCCACGCCGGGCTGACCGGCGTTGAGGTTCTCGGAGACGACGTACGTGGAGTCGATGCGGCGCTCTTCGAACTGCACACCGGCGGACGTCGTCGCGGTGAGGAACTTCGAGGCGGGCTTGTACGAGTGCACCAGGTTGATGCCGCTGTTGATGTTGCGCACCTGGCTGGTGCCGAACAGCGACGTGCCCGGGAAGGTGTCGTCCACCGGCTCGAAGTTGAGCTCTGGCGGGAACAGCAGCCGGTTCTCCTGCTGGAAGCGGTCCACACCCGCGTTGGCGAGCAGGCGCAGGTGGTTCTCGTCGTTCTTCCACAGGTGGAAGGTGGCGTCACCGGAGCCGATGAAGCGCCACACGTCCTCGTCGTTCTTCACCAGCGCGGACGTCTGCAGCGGGTTCGCGCCGTTCCGCAGGAACGGGTTGACGGGGTACACGCCTTGCGCGTTCGGTTCCATGTTGAGGAACTCGGGCACGTTCGGCAGCACCATGTAGTTGGTGATGGTCTGGTTGTCGTTGTTGGTGAGGCCGCGCTGGCCCAACGTGTGGATGAGGTTGGTGGCGACGTTGATCTCCACCGCGTCGCCCAACGACTGACCCAGGTTCAGGCGGAACGACTGCTTGTCGTAGCCCGTGTTGGCGATGATGCCCTCGTCGCTGCGGAGCATCGCGGAGGCGAAGTACTTCGTGTTGCCCGACGCGCCGCTCACGCTGGCGAGCGTCTCCGTGGACAAGTCCCGGCGGCCCGCGAGCTTGGCCTCGTGGTCGTACGTCTTGCCCGTGTAGTAGTCGGCCGCGGTGGGGCCGAACTGCTCGACGGCCTCTTCGACGGTCTCGAAGCGACGGGTGCCGAGCTTGTTGGCCAGGGTGTACACGCCCACGCGCTGGGTGATTTCGAACTTGGGCTCACCAGCGCGACCGCGCTTGGTGTTGATGATGATGACGCCGTTGGCGGCCTTGGAGCCGTAGATGGCGGCGGCGGACGCGCCCTTGAGGACCTCGATGCTCTCGATGTCGTTGGGGTTGATGTCCGCGATGCGGTTGACCTGGTTGTCCTGCGTGGGGTTCGGGTTGGAGCCGCCCACGGAGTCGGTCACCACGTACACGCCGGAGGCGATGGCCACGTCGCTGACGAGCACGCCGTCGATGACGTAGAGCGGCGCGGTAGAGCCGTTGATGGTGGACACGCCGCGCAGCCGCATCTGGATGCCGCCGCCCGGGGCGCCGGAGTTCTGCTGGATGTTGGCGCCAGCCACCTTGCCCTGGAGGGCCTGGTCGATGGTCTGCGCGGGAGCGCGGTTCATCTCCTCCGCGCTGACGGAGGCCACGGAGTTGGCCAGGTGCTTACGGGCCAGCTCGGAGGCGCGGCCGACGACGACCATCTCCTCGGAGAAGATGTTGTCGAGCGCCACCGTCACGTTGTTCTGCGCGGCGCCGACGCGCACCTCCCGCTCGCCGTAGTCCTGGCTGGAGAAGAGCAGCGTGACGGAGCCCGGCGGGACGTTGGGCAGCGCGAAGGTGCCGTCCAGCTCCGTCTCCACGCCCTGCGTGGTGCCCTTGATGATGACGCGGACCAGGGGCAGGCCCTCGTTCGTCAGTCGGTCCGCGACGCGCCCCTTCACGGTGCGGCCCAGGACGGGCGTGGCGGCGGGAGCGGGAGTCGTCGGAGTGGTGCTGGCCGGGGCCGCCTCCGCGGGCGCCGGTGTCGCGGGAGCTTGAGCCGCGGGTGCCGGCTGCGGTTCCGCTGCGGGCGGGCTCGCTTCCTGCGCCATTGTTTCCAACGAGAAGAGTGCGATCACGCACCCCGGAATCAACGCTCTCTTAAGCGTCATTCGGATCTTTCCTCGCAACGGTGGGTACGGCCCCCCCAGCAGGTGCCGTGGGCGCGAATCGTCACCGTCTGAACTGAACCAGTCAATGGCGAGACTTGTTTTTCAAGAATGTTGGCCAAATCCATCCAAACGGAAATATTCCGATCTCGTACCGAGTCAGCGATGACGCGGGGCGCGCTACGCCTCGCAACAGGGGGAGATCACGCCTCTACCTGGCAGGGGACATCGTGGATCTCCCGGAGGCCGACCCCACGAATCGGGTGGCGGCCTGCCCGCCGCCGCGCCCGCAGGTCGGTTTTCGCCAGCCCGCGTTGGCGTGAGCAGTCAGGCGTGGGCGGCACGGGACGGGCGGACGGGGGCTCGAACGGGGACAGAAGTGGCCCGGGTCGGCGGTTCTCTCAGGTCAGTCGGAGGAATCTGGCCCCGTCGGCCTGAGACGAGGGGCCTTGCCCACAGGGGCAGCCCTCCCATAAGAGGCGCAGCGGACATGGCGATGAACGAGCGTTACGAGCCGCAGTCGATTGAAGGTAAGTGGCAGGCCCGCTGGGACGAGGCCGGCATCTTCCGGGCAGGCAAGCGCCCGGGTGCACCGAAGAAATACGTGCTCGAGATGCTGCCGTACCCCAGTGGCAAGATGCACATGGGGCATGTGCGCAACTACCTCATCGGGGATGTGTACGCGCGGTACTTCCTGATGCGCGGCTTCGACGTGCTTCACCCCATGGGCTGGGACGCCTTCGGTCTGCCGGCGGAGAACGCGGCCATCAAGGACGGCGTGCACCCGGCCATCCGCACCGCGGAGAACATCATCTCCTTCAAGCAGGAGATGAAGAGCCTGGGCTACAGCTACGACTGGGAGCGCGAGGTCAACACCTCGAAGCCCGAGTACTACCGCTGGAACCAGTGGTTCTTCATCAAGATGCTGGAGCGCGGGCTCGTCTATCGCCGCTTCAGCAAGGTGAACTGGTGTACCGGCTGCCACACCGTCATCGCCAACGAGCAGGTGAAGGACGGCGTCTGCGAGCGCTGCTCGTCGCCCGTGGTGGACCGGGAGATGCCCGAGTGGGCGTTCCGAATCACCCGGTACTCGCAGGACCTGTTGGACAAGCTGGACACGCTCAAGGAGTGGCCGGACCGCATCACCTCCATGCAGCGCAACTGGATTGGCCGCTCGGATGGCGCCGAGGCTGACTTCCGCATCCAGGGCCATGACGCGGCCTTGCGCGTCTTCACCACGCGCATCGACACCATCCACGGCTGCACCTACGTGGTGCTGGCGCCGGACCACAAGCTGGTGGCCCAGGTGACGACGCCCGAGCGCCGCGCGGACGTGGACGCCTTCGTCAAGCGCATGGCGGCCCAGTCCAAGTCGGAGCGGACAGGGGAAGACACGGAGAAGGAGGGCATCTTCACGGGTGCCCACGCCGTCAATCCCTTCACGGGTCAGCAGGTGCCCATCTGGATCGCCAACTTCGTGTTGAGCGACTACGGCACGGGCGCGGTGATGAGCGTGCCCGCGCACGACGAGCGGGACTTCGCCTTCGCGCGCAAGTACGCGCTGCCAGTGAAGGTCGTCATCCAGCCGGCCACGGGCGACAAGCTCCCGGCGGGTGACGCGCTGGAGGCGGCGTACACGGAGTACGGCGTGCTGGTGGACTCGGGCGAGTACACCGGGATGACGTCCGAGGCGGCGCGCACCGCGATGGCCGCGAAGCTGGAGAAGGACGGCCAGGGCCGCGCGACGGTGACGTACCGCCAGAAGGACTGGGGCTTCAGCCGCCAGCGCTACTGGGGCACGCCCATCCCCATCGTCTACTGCGAGAAGTGCGACCCGGAGCGCCACGGCATCCCCGTGCCCGTGGAGCAGCTCCCGGTGAAGCTGCCTGAAATCGACGTCCAGGAGGTGCTCACCGGCAAGGGCGAGCCCCCGCTGGCCAAGGTCGCCTCGTGGGTGAACACCACCTGCCCGAAGTGCGGCGGCCCCGCCCGGCGTGAAGCGGAGACGATGGACACCTTCGTCGACTCCTGCTGGTACTTCGCGCGCTACCTGTCGCCGCACTACGACGCCGCGCCGTTCGACCCGAAGGAGGCCCAGCGCTTCCTGCCCGTGGACATCTACGTGGGCGGGCCCGAGCACGCGGTCATGCATCTGCTCTATTTCCGGTTCTGGACCCGGGTGATGAAGCTGCTCGACTTGAGCCCGGTGGACGAGCCCGTCAAGCGCCTGATCACGCAGGGCATCGTCAACGGTCCGGATGGCCGGAAGATGTCCAAGCGCTGGGGCAATGTCGTCGCCCCTGCCTCCATCGTCCAGAAGTACGGCGCGGACACCGCGCGCGCGTACGTCATGTTCGCCGGCCCGCCGGAGCGCGACTTCGACTGGTCCGACGCTCAGGTGGAGGGCGTGTTCCGCTTCCTCAAGCGCGTCTGGGTGCTGGCCTCCACGCACCACGCCTCGGTGGCGGGCGCCACGCATGACGGCCCCTTCGAGGGCAAGGCGCTGGAGATCCGCCGCGCGGCGCACAAGGGCTTGAAGCGGGTGGGGGAGGCCATCGAGCGGCTGTCCTTCAACACCGCCATCGCCGGCACCATGGAGTGCCTCAACGCGCTCTACGACGCGGGGACGCCGGAGACGGCCGCGGAGAAGTCGGCCATGGCGGAGGCGGTGCGCCTGCTGGCGGTGGTGCTCACGCCCTTCGCGCCGCACCTCGCGGACGAAATCGCGGAGGCCTACGGGAGCAAGGAGTTCACCGTCGCGCAGCCGTGGCCGGACTTCGACCCGGCGCTGGTGGTGGATGACGTCATCCCCTACGCGGTGCAGGTGAACGGCAAGCTGCGCGCGGAGATTCGCGTGGCGGCGGACGCGGGTGAGGCGGACGTGCGCGCGGCGGCCGAGGCGGATGAGCGGGTCCAGTCCGCCATCGCCGGCAAGACGCTGCGCAAGTTCGTCTTCGTGCCCAAGCGGCTGGTGAACTTCGTCGTCGGCTGAGCGGGGACCCGGGTGCCGGCCGAGGTCCTCGTCATGTGCCCCGCGTGCGGCCAGCCTCAAAAGGCCGGCGGCGCGCGGTGCATCGCCTGCGGGGGCCCGCTTCCCGAGGCGCCCGTGCCCACGCCGCTCGGGCCCTTCCTCTCCGCGGACCTGGGAGGAGGTCGCTCCCTCGTCGGTGACGCCGGGCGGCTCACCTATCGCGCGGCCGAGGCCGTTCCTCCCCTCGTCGTGGAGCTCATCCAGCTCCGGGCGCTGACGCTGGAGTCCCGCCCCTTCTTCGAGGCCCTGGTGCTGTGTGGGTTCGGCCTGCTGGGGCTCGTGGCCGCGGGGCTGCCATTGAAGCTGGTGATGTTCGCCCTGGCGGCGCTGGGCGGGCTGCTGGCGGCGGTGTGTCGGGTGCACGCCCTGGTGCTGGAGACGTCCACGGGCGCGCGGCTGCGCTGGCCGCTGGGGCTGGCGCGCCGGGGCTCGGAGCGCGACGCGAGGCTCCTGGGCGCCTGGCACACGCTGGCGGGCGCCATGAAGGCCCGGGGCGTCGTGGTTCGGGACGCGAGCGGTGCGGTGCTCACCTCGCCGTCGTCGGAGCCACCTGAAGTCCCTCGTGCTTGACGGAGTGGTCCGGGCGGGTAGGGTGCCGGGCCATGTCGCTTCCCTTCAGGACTGCCTCACGGCGTCTCCACCTGGCCGTGTCGCTGATGGGTTGGGGGGCCTGCTCGGTGTTGCTTCCGGGGTGTGGCTATCGCCTGACGCCGCGTGGCTCGGGACTGCCCGCCGGGGTGAACACGGTGTGTGCGCCCGTCTTCGGCAACGACACGTCCGAGCCCGCGCTCGAGACGGTGTTCACCCGCTACTTCCGTCAGGAGCTGACGCGGGTGGGGCGGCTGGGGAGCGGGGCTTCGTGCGACGCGCGCGTCGAGGGGACGGTGCTCTCGCTGTGGAGCTCGCCGACCATCGTCGAGGGGTTCTTCCGCGTCGCCGGCACGGTGCGGCTGCGGCTGGTGCGCGAAGGTCAGCAGCAGCCCCAGGAGACGGTCATCTCGGGGACCGAGGACTATCGGCCAGGGCGTGGCGACATTCTCGAGGCGGAGTCCAACCGTCAGGCGGCGTTGGACCGGCTGGCGGAAGTGCTCATGCGCGATGGGTTTGAGCGGCTGGCCAACACCTGGTGAGGAGGCGGATGCCTCCTCCCGGGGAGCCTGCTTCGGAGACTGCGAAGGGGACTCTGAAGAGTCCCCTGGTACATCAGGCCTGACGCGCGCTCTTGGCGGCGGCCTTGGCGAGACGGGAGATGCGGCGGGACGCGGTGCGCTTGTGCAGCACGCCCTTGGTCGCGGCCTTGCTCAGCGCCTTGGAGGCCGACTTGAGCGCGTCCGTCTTCTTGGCACCATCCTTGGAGCCAATGGCTTCCCGGGCGGACTTCACCGCGGTCTTCACGTCGGAACGGACCGTGACATTGCGGGCGCGGCGCTTCTGGGACTGACGGTGACGCTTCTCTGCGGACTTGGTGTTGGCCAAGAGAAATCTCCAGCGAAAGGCAGGCTAAAAAGAGGGGCCGTCCTTACTGCGACGCCTCGAAAGCGTCAAGGCGCGCGTGCTCGTCCAGCCGGGATTTCCGGACTCTGGACGCGGATCAGCGAGGTTCGCGAGGGGAATCATCCGGCGGAGGGGGTGTATTCCCACACCAGGCCGGCAGGATCCCGGAAGGACAGTCGCCCGGCGACGGAGTTCCCAGTTCCTCCTGGGAGGATCTTCTCCACCACCTGCCGGGCCCGCTCCACCGCGAGGGCGGAGGGGGCCTCCAGCGTGAAGGATGCGCCGGCGGCCGAGGCGGGTGCGCGCTGGAAGACGAGCCGCAGGGAGCCGTCCTCGTAGCGGGCCTCGTCCGGAGTGGGGCGGTGGGTGATCCACCCCAGGCTGGGGGCCAGCGCGTCCCAGAAGGCTCGCTGGGCCTCCAGGTCCGCCACGCCCAGCCGCAGCGTGGAGATGGGCGCGCGGGGCAGGGACTTGGGGGGCGGGAGGGACTTCTCCTTCGCCTTGGCCGCCTGCCAGTGGCGCTCCATGTGCTCCAGGGTGGCGCCGCCGAAGGGGACTCCCTCGGCGAGCAGGGCGGCCTCGATGTGCTGGAAGCGGGTGGTGAAGCGGTGGCTGGCCATGCGCAGGGCGTCCTCGGCGGGCGTCTTCACGAAGCGCGCGAGGTTGGCCAGGGAGAAGAGGACGTCGCCCAGCTCGTGCTCGATGGCGTCGCGGTCGCCGGAGGCGATGGCCTCGTCCAGCTCCACCAGCTCCTCGGCCAGCTTGCCGCGCACGCCGGCCAGGTCGGGCCAGTCGAAGCCGATGCGGCTGGCCTTCTCCGTCAGTCGCTCGGCGCGCAGGAGGGCGGGCGCGGCGGTGGGAACCCCGTCCAGGACGGAGCCCGCGTTGCCCGTCTTGCGCTTGCGCTCATCGGCCTTGAGCTTGGCCCAGTTGGCCAGGACCTGCTCGGAGCCATTCACCCCGCGCAGCTCCCCGAAGACGTGGGGGTGCCGGCTGGTGAGCTTGTCGCTGATGGCCTTGCTGACGTCGGCCATGGTGAACTCGCCCAGCTCGGCGGCCAGCTGCGCGTGGAAGACAATCTGGAAGAGCAGGTCTCCCAGCTCCTCGCACAGGGGGTGCCAGGGCCCGCCCGAGGCCACGCGGTCCATCTCGTCCAGGACCTCGAACGCCTCCTCGACCAGGTAGGGACGCAGCGAGCGCAGATCCTGCTCCCTGTCCCAGGGGCAGCCACCCTCGGCGCGCAGCCGCCGCATGATGTCCACCAGACGCTCCAGCTCCGTCCCGGGGGTGCCTGCTTCGCTCACGGTCGCCTCCTCGCGGGGCCAGTCCCGCGGCGCTGCGTCCCTGTAACACGCGGCCCGTGGGTCGCATCCGGAAAGGCGGCGACAGGACGAGGCAGGTGGCGTTCCGTTTCGTGGTTCGGCCGGGCTCGCCTATCATCCGAGCCCTGGATGATCCGCCTCCCGCTTTCCTCCCTGATCCTCTGGGGCCTGCTGCTCCTGACTCCGGCGTTGGCATCCGCTCAGCTCGAGGCGCCCACGCGACTCCAGGAGGTGGACCCCGGTCCACTCGAGCCCGACCTCCAGGACGAGTCCTACGACACGACGGACCCGGCCGATGACGGCGCCGTCGATGACGGTGAAGCCGAGGCCGAGCGGGACGACGCTCCCCGCAGGTCTCCGCGTGGAGGGAAGGCGCCGGCCCTCTCGGCTCCCCCGAAGTCCGCGGTGACGCCGCCCCCCGTCGAGCCCGCTCCCGTCGTCATCGCGCCCAGGCCGGTGCTCAGCCCCATCCTGACGCCTCGCGTGTCGGACGACGAGGTGCTGGCGGTGTGGGACCGGTGGCGGCAGGCGCGAGCGACGAACGACACGGCCACGGCGGAGAAGGCGCAGCAGGAGCTGGTGACGCTGAGGCGCGAGCTGCTCGCGTCGGACCTGGAGCCCATCAGCGTCGGCTTCCTTCGCGAGGCGGAGGTGCGAGGGCGGGCCGGAGACCTGGGTGGCGCCATCCGGCTGGCGGAGCTGGCCGTGGAGCTGTCGCCTCGCCTGCCACTCGCGCGCTTCGGGCTGGCGGAACACTACGCGATGTCGTCCCCAGCGGAGCCCGGACGCTATCTGGGTGAGCTGCGCGCGGCCTTCCTGTCCATGGCGTTGGACCCGCGCTATCGCGGACCGGCGCTGGCGGACCTCGGCGCGCTGCTGTTGCTGGCGTGGTCGGCCACGGCGGTGGCGCTGGTGGGCCTGCTGTTCCTGCGGCGGGTGCGTTACGCGCTGCATGACTTCCACCACCTGCTGCCGCGCGCGGTGGCCCGGTGGCAGTCCGTGCTCTTGGGCGTGTTGCTGCTCGGCCTGCCGCTGACGTTGGGGATGGGTCTGGTGCCCCGGCTGCTCGTGTTGCTGGCGGTGGTGGTGCCCTACCTCACCCGGCAGGAGCGGGTGGTGTCGGCGGTGCTGGTGGCGGGGCTGGGCCTGACGCCGCTGGCCGCCGGACAGCTCACCCGGCTGACGGCCTTCGCGGGAACGCCCGCCGAGGACGTGTACCTGCTGGAGCGCGGCGGCCTCTCCGCCGAGGGCGCGGTGGCGCGCGTCAAGGCGCGGCACGAAGCGCGCAAGGCCACCTTCCCGGAGCTGACGGCCCTGGGCCAGTACGAGTCACGGCGGGGCCTGCTCGAGGACGCGCGAGCGCACTTCAAGGCGGCCTCGGCGGTGCGCAGCGGGGATGCGCGGCTGCTGACCCGCTTCGGCAATGCGCTGGTGGGGCTGGGGGACGTGGACGGCGCCGCGCAGCTCTATGTGCAGGCGTCCCGGGCGGATCCGCAGATGGCGGCGCCCCACTACAACATCTCGCAGCTCTACCGCCGACAGGCCAAGACGCTGCCGGACGCGGAAGTGGGCAAGGCGATGGAGCGCGTGACGACCGCCACCGCGTCGGCGCAGGCGCTGGACGGAGACCTGCTCCGGCGCGAGCCACCCCCGGATGATCGCCTGCTGCTCAACCTCCTGATGCTGGCGCCGGCGATGCCGGAGTCGGAGTGGCTGTCGCTCGCGGATGGCGCGGAGGCGGGGCGCCGGGTGGAGGCGCAGCTGGAGCGCTGGCTGCTGCCAGGGGTGGAGCCGGGACCGGTGGCCTGGGCGCTGCCGGCCGTGGCGGTGGTGCTCCTGATCGGCTGGGGCCTGCTGACGCGGCGACTGAAGGCCGCGAAGGTGTGCGAGCGCTGTGGCCGGCCGGTGTGCGTGCGGTGTGATCCCGAGCTGGGCGTTGGCAGCCAGCAGTGCGGCCAGTGCGTGAATGTCTTCTCCCGCCGGGGGCTGGTGCCGCAGCAGTTGCGGCAGCGCAAGGCGGACCAGGTCCAGCGCCATCAGGCGTGGGCGGGCCGGGTGACGTACGCGGTGGGCGCGGTGCTGTCGGGCGCCGGGCATGTGTTCTCCGGAGGCGCGGTGCGCGGCGCGCTGTATGCCTTCCTCTTCCTCTTCGCGCTGGCCGCGACGCTCCTGCACCACGGACTGGTGCGAGCGCCCTATGGAGACGCGCCGCTGTACCTCAAGCTGGTGCCGGCGGTGTTGCTGCTGGTGAGTGTCCACCTGCTGTCGCTGCGCGGCCTGCACCGGCTGCGACAAGGGGAGGAGTGAGACCATGTCCCTGAAAGGCACGCTCAAGGACTTCGGCATCGGCGACATCCTTCAGCTCATCGGGCAGCAGCAGAAGACGGGCTCGCTCCAGCTGGCCAACAAGGACCAGGAGGTCCGCATCGGCTTCCGGGACGGCCACATCATCAAGGTCGAGAGCATCACCCGGAAGCGAAAGGACCTCATTGGCGCCATGCTGGTGCGCGCCGAGCTCATCACCGAGACGCAGCTGGAGGCGGCGCTGGAGACGCAGCGGCGCACCCTCAAGCGGCTGGGTGACGTGCTCGTCTCGAGCCATGCCCTCACCGCGGACCGCTTCCAGTCGATGATGCAGCTGCAGGCCACGGAGACGCTCTACCGCCTCTTCACCTGGAAGACCGGCACCTACGAGTTCAGCCAGGAGCCCGTCGAGCCCGACGCCGAGGCCATCCGTCCCCTGCGCGCCGAGACGGTGCTCATGGAGGGCTTCCGGATGGTGGACGAGTGGCCCGTCATCCGGAAGTCCATCCACCGCGACGACCTCTCGTTCGAGCGCCTCAAGGCGCTGCCGCCGCCGCGCGAAGGTGAGGAAGGCGGCGAGCTGGGCGTCATCGCCACCACCGAGCGGCGCGTGTACGACGAAATCGCGCCGGGGCGCGACCTGCGCAAGCTGGTGGACGTCTGCTGTCTGGGCGAGTTCGAGACCTGCAAGGCCCTGCACAACCTGGTTCGGGGCGAGTACGTGCGTGTCATCCACCCGGAAGGGGCTCGGGCCCCCGTGCCGGGGGACGAGCGCCTGCTCTCCCGCCTGGGGGGCGCGGTGGGCCGCGTCGTCGCCACCATGGGCGTGCTGGCGGTGCTGGCCGTGGTGGTGTCACGGGTGGCGCTGGCGGACCCAGAGCGCACGCGCGCGGCCACCGCCTTCGCCGATGCCGCGGCTCAGCGTCATGTTTCCGATGCCCAACGCGTCCGCATCGAGTCCGCGCTGGAAGTGTTCCGTCTGGAACGCGGTGAGCTGCCAGAGCGATTGGATGCTTTGGTGCAAGCTGGATTGTTGAATTCGGACGAACTCAGATACCCCTGGCGGGAGGAGTACTACTACCGGCGGCTGGCCGCTCGGCGGTTCGTCCTCCTGCCACCCTTGCGCTAGCCTTCACCCAAAGTCGTCTTTCGGGGCCAGGGGGGCGGCGTTACGTTGAGGACAGCGGTACCGACCGAGGAACGACACGCATTGCGAAATCCCGCCACGTTGGAAGCGACCGCAGCCGTTTCGACGACCTCCGCCAAGGTGGATGTCCGGGACAATGAGACGGCCATGGCGCTGTGCGGCAACCAGAACGAAAACCTCAAGCTGATGGAGCGACGCCTCGGTGTCCGGGTGGGACAGCGGGGGACGGAGTTCCATCTGTCCGGACCTTCAGACGCGGTGGCCTTCGCCGTGCGCCTCCTGCAGAACCTGGAGGAGATGAGTCGCGCGGGCCGCCCCCTGTACCGCGAGGACGTGGAGCAGGGCATCAAGGTGCTCGGACGGGGGGCGGAGTCGCTCCAGGAGGTCATGCTCGGCCCGGTGCTCAAGAGCTCCGGCAACCGGCAGATCGCCCCGAAGAGCATCGCCCAGAAGCGCTACGTGGACGCCATCCGAGCCCACGACATCGTCTTCGGAGTGGGCCCCGCCGGTACGGGCAAGACGTACCTGGCCATGGCCATGGCGGTGGCCTTCCTTCAGGAGCGCAAGGTCAAGCGCATCATCCTCGCGCGTCCGGCCGTCGAGGCGGGTGAGAAGCTCGGCTTCCTGCCCGGCGACCTCCAGGAGAAGGTGAACCCCTACCTGCGTCCGCTCTACGACGCGCTGCACGACATGATGGCCGTCGAGCGCGCGGCGACCCTGGTGGAAGAGGGCGTGGTGGAAGTGGCCCCGCTGGCCTTCATGCGCGGCCGCACCCTCAACGATGCCTTCGTCATCCTCGACGAGGCGCAGAACACCACCGTGGAGCAGATGAAGATGTTCCTGACGCGCCTGGGCTACAACAGCAAGGCCGTCATCACCGGCGACGTGACGCAGGTGGACCTTCCCACGGGGAAGATGTCCGGCCTGAATCACGCCCGGACGGTGCTCAAGAACATCGAGGGCATCCACTTCGCGGAGTTCTCCGACGTGGACGTCGTCCGCCACCCGCTGGTGCAGGAGGTCATCCGCGCCTACGACAGGGCGGAGCTGGCGCAGAGCGAAGCGAAGCTTGCTCGTGAGGCGGCCCACGCCGCCTCGACTTCGGTGAAGTCCGAGGCCGCTGTCAGCTGACTTCAAGGCTCTGGCCTACTTATGCCCACCCGCCCGTACCCTGGCGGGCGGGCATTCGTATTTCCGCCCTCGTGAATTTTCCGAGGCGCTGCGGCCTTGATGGAGCCACGGCCCCTATCTAGGGTGAGGACCTCCATGGACGAACCGGAACCGCAGTCCCCCGCGCCCAGTCCTTTGGACGCGCTCGCAGCACGCCTTGGGTTGGGAAAGGGCGTCTGGGGGCGGCGTGCGGTCCAGGTGTTCCTCCTCCTCACGGTCTCGGTGGGCGCCGGCTTCGTCATCTCCCCGGGCCTCTACAGCCAGCAGATCCCCGCGCTCTCTGAGGAGAACCTCGGCAAGCCGTTCCGGGCCAGCTCTCCGGCGGGCTTCAAGGCCGCGCGGGACTACGAGGTCGTCCACCGCGCCATGACGACCCAGCGGCGCCAGGAGGCCCGGGCCGCCGTCAAACCCGTCTATGACCTGAACCCCGCGGTGGTGGGACATCTGCGCACCGTGGTCCGCGCCTCGTTCGCGACGATGCGGGAGCGGCTGGGGGAGCTGGCGGACGCCCAGCCGGACGCCGAGCCCGAGGACGGCAAGAAGTCGCGCCGTCACCCCCCTCCGACGGCGGAGCAGGTGGAGCGCGAGCGCCGGGCCCGCGAGTCGATGCAGGCCGAGCTCCAGGAGCTGCTCTTCGGCCAGCGTGACGCGGGGCTGGAGGCGGAGGACTTCCAGGCGCTCTACGGGAAGGGCTTCTCGGAAGAGGTGGAGGCGGCCACGCTGGTGCTGCTGGAGCGGGCCTATCGCTCCGAGCAGGGGCCGGTGCACGTGGCGGGCTCCCGGGAGGAGCTGGCGCGCGAGGCGCCCCAGGGCCTCACCGTCCGGGACGTGGTGAACAAGGGCGAGGACACGCTGCCCAACGGCGCGCCGCAGGTGGTGGACATCCGCGAGGCGCACCAGGAGCTGGAGCGCTTCGCCTCCATCCCAGGAAACCTCCTGCCGGACGCGCCCGGTGTGCAGCGCCGCGCGGTGCTGCGGCTGGCCAAGCGGTTGGTGCGGCCCAACCTGACCATCAACATCGCGGAGACGGACGCGCGACGTCACCAGGCCGCGCAGGCGGTGAAGGACGCGGTCATCTCCATCAAGAAGGGGCAGCGCGTCATCGGTGATGGCGAGCTGGTGAACGAGGGGCACCTCGTCGTCCTGCGCGGGATGCGCGCGGAGACGGACCGGTTGGACCTGGTGCAGGTGCAACTGGGGGGCACGGGCCTGGTGGCGCTGCTGGTGGTCGCCTCGTACTTCTTCTGCCTCAGCGCGTTCCGGCGCTTCCGACCCACGCGCAAGGACGGGTTGCTGCTGGGCATCCTGCTGGTGGGGACGCTGGCCCTGTTGCAGCTGTGGGTGTCCATCGCGGACGCCATCCAGGACCGGTACACGGCGCTGCCCATCGAGGCGCTCTACTACGTGTTCCCGGTGGCGGCCGGCGCCATGCTGGTGCGCTTCATCCTCACGCAGGAGCTGGCGCTCTTCTTCGCCATGGTCTTCGCGTGCCTCGCCGGCGTCATGCTGGGCAACTCGCTGGCCTTCGGCATCTACACGCTGGTGGGCTCGCTGGTGGCGGCGGACCGCATCGTCAAGGCGAAGGACCGCGTGGGCATCTTCCGGGCGGGCCTGGTGACGGGCTCGGCCAACACGGTGGCGGTGCTCTTCCTGTTCCTGGTGGAGGGCAAGGGGCTGTCGGCGGACACGGCCCTCACCGCGGTGAGCGCGTTCATCGGCTCGTCGCTCGCGGTGCCCGTCATGGTGATGGCGCTCACGCCGCTCATCGAGATGACGTTCGGCTACGCGTCCGACATCAAGCTGCTGGAGCTGGCGAACCTCAACCACCCGGCGCTCAAGGAGCTCATCGTCCAGGCGCCTGGCACGTACCACCACTCCATCATCATCGGCACGCTGGTGGAGAACGCGGCGGAGACCATCAGCGCCAATCCGCTGCTGGCGCGCTCGTGCGCGTACTACCACGACATCGGCAAGGGTCGGAATCCGCTCTACTTCGGGGAGAACCAGAAGGGGGAGAACCGGCATGACGCGCTCGCGCCCGCGATGAGCGCCGTCATCATCAAGCGCCACGTGACGGAGGGGCTGGAGATGGCGCGGCAGTACCGGCTCCCCAAGCTGGTGGCGGATGCGATTCCGCAGCACCACGGCACGCGCACGGTGGGGTATTTCTACCACAAGGCCCTGAAGGAGCAGGAGGGCAAGGAAGGCGCGCCGCCCATCGACGAGAGCATCTACCGCTATCCGGGACCGAAGCCTCAGTTCCGCGAGGCGGCGCTGGTGATGATCGCCGACGCGGTGGAAGCGTCGACGCGGTCCATGACGGACCCCACCACGACGAAGCTGCAGGCGCAGGTGCAGAAGATCATCAACCTCATCTTCTCCGAGGGGCAACTGGACGAGTGCGACCTGACGCTGAAGGACCTGAACCTCATCTCGCAGTCCTTCCTGCTCACGCTGGAGGGCATCTACCACACGCGTCCCGTCTATCCGGCTGGCGCGGTGGGAGGCGGCAAGGCGCCGCCGCTGGTGGTGGCGGGAGGCAAGGCCGTGGAGGCGAAGGACAAGCCGCGCTCGGCGGGGGCGTTGTGAGTGGGACGCGAGGAGTGACGGCGTGAGACTGCGCAAGGGCAAGGTCATCCCCAGGGAAGACGGCAAGCGCATCGAGGAGTTCGTGGGCGCGGCGACGACGGGGACGGATGCGGCGTCCGTGGCGCGGATGCTCGCGCCTCCAGGTTGGTCCGAGCCGGCTCAGCGACCCGAGTTCGACGAGATGGTCATCGTCCTCACGGGAGAGCTGACGCTGGTGGTGGAGGGCCGCCGCGAGCGAATCCCCGCGGGTGAGGTGGGCTTGGTGCCACGCGGCAAGCGCGTCGTGTACCGCAACGACGGCAAGGGCGCGTGTGACTACTGGTCCATCTGCGCGCCGGCCTTCCGTCCGGAGCGCGCGCACATGGAGGCGCCGGCGCCCCAGGAGAAGGAGAACGTGGTGACGGTGCAGCTCGCGCACGGGCAGGGCAAGGAGTTCGGCCGGCTCCTGACGACGTGGGCCCGGGACTACTTGAAGCGCCTGTCGCTGACCCACTGCGAGCTGTCGCTGTCACTGGTGGATGACCGCGCCATCCGGCGGCTCAACCGCACCTGGCGGGACAAGGACAAGGCGACGGACGTGCTGAGCTTCCCCGCGGGCGAGCAGCCCCGGGGCACGCCGGGCCCTCGCCCCCTGGGCGATGTGGTCATCTCCCTGGACACGGCGAAGCGGCAGGCGAAGGAGTACGGCCGCACGCTGGAGTCGGAGATGGCGCGCTACCTGGCGCACGGGCTGCTTCACCTGCTGGGGCACGACCACGAGCGTCCGCGCGACGCGAAGCGGATGGCTGCGTTGGAGGAGGAGCTGCTGGGGGAGCGCGGCATGGTGGCGGACTCGCTCCAGGTGGACGCGAAGGCCCGCCGGGCCCGCAGCCTGATGTAGGGACCTCGCACGGCCCCCTGGCGGACAATCCGGCATCCTGTCGATTGAGTCGGGCGGCGTGCATGATAGGTAGGCCGCCTCCCGCGTGTTGGACAAAGCCATGCCCCGCTTGTCGCTCATCGCCCTCTGCCTGCTTGGCCTGCTGCTCTCGGCTCCCGCGCGCGCGGCCTCGGACTTCGTGCCTCCCTGGGGAACCGGCGAGAGCCAGGGCGAAGACCTCGTCGTCTCGCTGGCCACCTTCAGCCCCGGCGACGACGTGCCCTCCTGGTGGGGACATGGCTCGCTGGTGGTGGAGGACCGCCGGCTCGGTGTGGCACGCGTCTACAACTACGGGATGTTCTCCTTCGACGAGGCGATGCTGGCGCGCTTCGCGATGGGACGCCTGGAGTTCTGGGTGGGGCAGGCCCGCGTCGAGAACACCTACCGCTTCTACAAAGCGGAGGACCGCGACGTCCGCATCCAGGAGCTGAACCTCACTCCGGAGCAGCGCCAGCAAGTCGCGAAGCGGCTGGCCGACAACGTCCTGCCGGAGAATCGCGAGTATCTGTATCACCACTACAACGACAACTGTGTCACGCGACTGCGGGACATGATTGACGGGGCCACGGGCGGGCAGCTCCGCGAGGCGGACCGGGCCCCGGGGCGGATGACGTTGCGCGAGCACACGCGGCGCTACACGTCGGTGAATGCGCCGATGAGCGTGCTGCTCGACTACATGATGAATGACGAGATTGACCACCCCATCACCCGCTGGGAGGAGGCCTTCCTCCCGGACGAGTTGGAGACGCAGGTGGCCACGCTCCAGCTCAAGGACGCGGAGGGGCAGACGCGGCCGCTGGTGGCGAAGAGCTGGAACTACTACGCGTCGCCCGTGCGCGCGCGTCCTCCCGCCGAGCCTCCACCCTGGGGCCCCTGGATTCTGGCGCTGGGCGTGGCGCTGGGCGGTGGGGCGCTGGGACTGGCGGCCTGGGAGCGCAAGCGTGGGGGCAGGGCGGCGCGGGTGCTGCTGGGCCTGGAGACCGCGGTGCTGGGGCTGGTGCTGGGCATTCCGGGCACGGCGCTCTTCGTGATGTGGCTGGTGACGGACCACACGGTGGTCTACCGGAACGAGAACCTGTTCCTGGCCAACCCGCTGACGCTGCTGGCGGTGCCCTTCGGCGTGTCGCTGATGCGGGGCAACCCGAGGGCGCGCTCGCGGCTGTTCAAGCTGTGGGGCGCGCTCACCGTGACGGCGGTGCTGGGCATCGTGCTCAAGGTGCTGCCCCCGTTCAACCAGGACAACCTGCGCCTCATCGCGCTCATCCTGCCCATCTCCGTGGGCATGGCCGGGGCGTTCGGCTTGGACCGGGTGCTCGCGCGCATCACCGGGACACACCGCGCGTCAGCGGACCGTGGCGACACCGTCGCTCGGCTCAAGACGCCCTGACGCTTTTCGTTTTCAACCTACTTCCACGCGGTGGCCGCTGACGGCACCGCGCGCCCGCGGAGAACAAGACATGGCGAACGATTCGATGGAGAAGATCAACGGCCTGCGGGAGCGCGTGTTGGCGCTCCGGGGGCATCTTTGACCTGGACCGCAAGCGGTCCCGCATCGCGTTGATTGAGCGTGAGAGCACGCTGCCCACCTTCTGGGACGACAACACCAAGGCGCAGGGGATGTTGAAGGAGAAGTCCGCGCTGGAGGCGGGCGTGGCCTCCTACGACAGGGTGATGCGCGGGCTGGACGACGCGCAGACGCTGCTGGAGCTGGCGGCGGAGGCGGGCGACGAGGACACGGCCCGCGAGGCGGAGGCCTCACTAGGAGGGCTGGACGGCGACGTCGCGAAGCTGGAGCTGGCGCGCATGCTGTCCGGTGAGCAGGACCGCAGCAGCTGCTTCATGGACATCAACGCGGGTGCCGGTGGCACCGACTCGATGGACTGGGCGGCCATGCTGTTGCGCATGTACACGCGCTACTGCGAGACCAAGGGCTGGAAGGTGGAGATCAGCGACGAGGTGCCGGGCGAGGAGGCGGGCTTCAAGAACGTCTCGCTGCGTATCGAAGGCGACTTCGCCTACGGCTACCTCAAGGCCGAGGTCGGCGTGCACCGGCTGGTGCGCATCTCCCCGTTCGACGCCAACGCGCGCCGGCAGACGGCCTTCGCGTCGGTGGACGTCTACCCGGAGGTGGATGACGCCATCCAGATTGACCTCCCGGAGAAGGACATCGAGCTGAAGTTCATCCGAGGCAGCGGCGCGGGTGGACAGAAGGTCAACAAGACGTCCTCCACCGCGCAGCTGCGCCACATTCCCACGGGCATCATCGTCACCACGCAGACGGAGCGCTCCCAGTCGGCCAACAAGGAAATGGCCTTCAAGATTCTCCGGGGCCGCCTGTACGAGCTGGAGATGAAGAAGCGCGAGGCCTTGCGCGACGCCGCCGAGGCCGCGAAGAAGGACATCTCCTTCGGCTCGCAGATCCGCTCCTACGTGCTGGCCCCCTACCGCATGGTGAAGGACCTGCGCACCGGTGTGGAGACGGGCAACGTGGACGCGGTGCTGGACGGTGACCTGGAGGAGTTCATTAACGCGCAGTTGTTGGGAGTGAAGAACCCCAACCGCAACGCGGCGATGGACTAGCCGCGATACCCGCCGGAGCGGGAGGGATATCCCCTCGCTCCGATGTTCCATGCCTGCCCCGGGAACCTTTTTCCGCGCCTTGCTGTCGGAGGGGCGGTGGGGCAGGGGAACGGGATAGGCTCAAGGGGCAGTGGCCCTTCCTCCTCGGAGGGGCTGTCGCGGGAGGACATCGGTGTCGCCGGGCGGCGTGCTCGAAATCGGACAGGACGGGCCGGCCGCGGATGCGACCGCGTCACGGCGCGAGGACGCGGCCCTGCTGGCCCGGCTGCGCCAGGGCGAGCCCGAGGCCTTCGAGCAACTGGTGCGCACGCATCAGGACCGGCTCTACGATTTCTGCGTCCGCATGGTGGGGGACCGCGAGGAGGCCCACGACCTGGTGCAGGAAATCTTCGTCAGCGTGCATCAGCACGTCCGCCGCTTCCGCGAGGACGCGAAGCTGTCCACCTGGCTGTTCCGCATCACCAAGAACCACTGCATCAACCGGCTCAAGTACCTCAAGCGCCGCGGCAGGGGGCGCTCGGAGGAGTACGACGAGACGAGCGACCTGTGGGTGGACGGCCCGGGGGCACCGCCCGCGCCGGATGCCGCCCTGGAGTCCTCGCGCGAGCGGGCCCGGGTGCAGTGGGCCATCTCCCAACTCGAGCCGGATGCCCGCATGCTGGTGGCCCTGCGCGATATCGAGGGCCTGAGCTACGACGAAATCGTGGACATCACGGAGCTGCCCGAGGGAACGGTGAAGAGCCGGCTCCACCGGGCGCGCGAAAAGCTGGCGAACCTCCTGGGGCGGCTTGAGCCATGAGTGGATTCCATCGCAGACTCCCGGACGTGGACCCGCACCTGAACCACCGCGAGGCGAAGGCCCTGTTCTTCGCGCTCGCCGACGACGAGCTGCCCGCCCCCCAGGCGAAGGCAGTGCGTACGCACCTGGACGGCTGCGACGAGTGTCGCCAGGGGTGGGAGGGATATTCGCGCACCGTACGACGTCTCCAGGGCGTGGAGCGCGAGAAGGCCCCGCCCGTGCTGGCGTCGTTGGTGATGAATCGCGTGCGTCGTCAGCGTCGTTTCGGGCTGAAGGGCCTGCACATGGCGCACATGCAGCACCGCTTTCCGGTGGAGATCCTCATCCCCCTGCTGCTGGCCGCGGCGGTGGCTGCCTTCCTGGTGATGGCGGCATCCTGAAGCTTCCCGATGTGTTGCGTTGCGTCCCGAGGGAGCCTTGGCTACGGTGCCGCGCCTCTTGGAAGGGCGCGCGATGGCTGACGACCAGAACAACGACCTGGGCTCGAAGGAGCAGGAAATCTACGACCAGCGGCTGGAGAAGGCCGCGAAATGGCGTGAGGCCGGCTTCAACCCTTACGGCAATGGCCACCGCCCCCAGCACCTCGCGGCCGACATCCTCGCGAAACACGCGGACGACACCCCGGAAGCGCTGGAGCAGACGCCCGTCTCCTACGACGTCGCGGGTCGGCTCGTGGCGATGCGCTCGTTCGGCAAGGCCGCCTTCATCAAGCTGAGAGATCGCTCCGGCGAAATCCAGGTCCACATGAAGAAGGACGCGCTCGCGGAGGCGTACGAGGTCTTCAAGCTGTGTGATTTGGGCGACTTCCTGGGCGTCACCGGCACGCTGTTCCGCTCGAAGACGGGCGAGCTGACGCTGGCGGCGACGAAGTTCGTGCCGCTCACCAAGTCCCTGCGGCCCCTGCCGGAGAAGTGGCACGGCCTGACGGACGTGGAGATCCGCTACCGCCAGCGCTACCTGGACCTCGTGTCCAACCCGGACGTGAAGCAGACCTTCCTCCGGCGCAACAAGCTCGTCCGCTTCATCCGCTCCTTCCTCGACGGGCGCGACTTCATCGAGGTGGAGACGCCGATGATGCACCCGCTGGTGTCGGGCGCCGCGGCGCGCCCGTTCACCACGCACCACAACGCGCTCGACATCGACCTGTACATGCGCATCGCTCCAGAGCTGTACCTGAAGCGACTGGTGGTGGGCGGCCTGGAGCGCGTCTACGAGGTGAACCGGAACTTCCGCAACGAGGGCATCAGCACCCGGCACAACCCCGAGTTCACCATGCTCGAGTTCTATCAGGCGTACGCCACGTACGAGGACCTGATGGACCTGAGCGAGGAGATGATCTCCGAGGCGGCCAAGGCCGTCACCGGCGACTCCAAGGTGAAGTACGGCGAGCACGTGCTGGACTTCGGCAAGGGCTGGAAGCGCATCTCCATGGTGGAGGCCATCCGCGAGGCCGTGGGCGGCGGGGCGCTCTCCGACAAGGACATGGCGGACGCCGACAAGCTCCGCCACGAACTGCTCAAGACGGCGCGCGCCGAGTCCGAGCGGCGCGCGATTGACACGATGAACCACGGCGAGCTGGTGGGGGCCCTCTTCGAGGCCCACGTCGAGCACACCCTGATTCATCCCACCTTCATCACCCATTTCCCCACTGCAGTCTCCCCGCTGGCCCGCAGGAACGACCAGAATCCGGAAATCGCGGACCGGTTCGAGCTGTATGTGGCGGGGCGGGAAATCGCGAACGCCTTCTCCGAGCTGAACGACCCGTTGGATCAGAAGGGCCGCTTCCAGGGCCAGCTCGACGCCAAGCAGCGCGGACAGCAGGAGACGATGGACTACGACGAGGACTACATCCGGGCACTCGAGCACGGCATGCCTCCCACGGCGGGTGAAGGCATCGGGATTGATCGGCTCGCGATGCTGTTCACGGATGCGCAGAGCATCCGCGACGTCATCCTGTTCCCCCTCCTCAAGCCACTGGCGAAGTAGCCAGGAGGCCAATTGCACTCGGCAGAACGGCAGACCGTCCACCGCTGGATTCTCCTCTGGGCCGGGGCCCTCGTGGCCCTGGTGGGATTCATCCTGCTCGCATGGTCCATCTCCGCGTCCGGCGCCTGGGCGGAGGTCAGCTCCGCTTTGGGGTTGTCCCTGTTCGGCTGGGGCGGGGTGCTCCAGGCCATCAACGGGGTCTCCCTCCTGCCGGCGCACGCGGCGGTGAAGGACTCACTTCCTCCGGCCGGCTCCTGGTCGCTCGTCTCCGGCACGCTCATCTGGCTGCTGGGCTGGGGACTGGTCGCCGCGGGGATCCGCCGCGCTCCCGCGACGACGGAAGGCCCGAGCACGGCGGCCGGGGCTCCGCTCTACCCGCGTCTGGCGCGCTACCGGGACTTCTACTGGAGCACGCTGGGGGCCTACGGCGGCGGCATCCTGCTCGCGGAGCTGGTGCTCGTCCTCCTGCAGACGGTGCTGTCCAGTGGTGTTCCCTCCACGGACCTGGGCGCGGTGAAGGACTCGGGCGGAGGGCTGTCACTGCCTCCCACCGGCGCGTTCGCCATCTCCCTGGTGATTGCCGCCGCGGTGGCGTTCATCTCCGGCTTCGTGGGGGCATCTCGTGCGCAGCGGCTGTCGCTGCCGGAAGCCACCATCGGCGTCCTCTACCTGGGCCTGCCCGTCCCCATCCTCCTCACCTTGATGGAGCGGATTCCCTGGCTCCAGCTCCAGCTCGGCTACCGGCTGCGCGAGGTGACGTATGTGGCGGGCCTGCTCGGCCGTCCTGAGCTGGCGTACTGGCTGACCTTCACCGGCCTGGTGCTGGCGCTGGTGCTGGGTATCAACACGGGCTTCGTCGCCGCCGGCAGCGGGCGCGTGGACCTGAAGCTGGGCTTCGAGCTGTTCGTCGCGCGCCGCCATGTCGCGGTGTTCCGCCCGTCGCTGCTGTTGGGGACGTTGGCGGTGTTGATGTTCGGCATCATCCCGCCCTTGCTCATCTACTTCATCATCCGCGCCGCCGAGGCCGCGGTGGAGCGCACCCGCATCCGCGCGCTGGGCCTGTCGGATCCGCTGGCCGCGTCGGAGGCGCTGCACTCGCTGAAGCTGCGCGAGCAGTCGCCCACCATGATGATGACCGCCCTGTCGGTGGGCGGCGTGGGCGTGGGCGTGATGGCGCTCATCATCGTCCTGTCGGTGATGAGCGGCTTCGAGGCGGACCTCCAGAAGAAGATCCTCGGCACCAACGCTCACGCGGTGGTGACGCGGTACGCGGGGGACCTGCCCGAGTACGCCAAGGTGATGGAGTCCATCCGCAAGGTGCCCGGAATCGCGGGGCAGACGCCCTTCATCATCAACCAGGTGATGATTGCCTCCGAGGGCAACGTCGACGGCGTCATCATCAAGGGCATCGACCCGGCCACGGTGGGCGAGGTGACGGACCTGCCCCGCAACATCCTCGGCAACGGCTCGCTCGACATCCTCTACACGCCGGAGAAGATCCTCTCGCGCGGCCTGGACGAGGAAGAGGCCGAGGCTCCCGAGGGTGGGGAAGGGGAGGAGGGCGGAGACGACATCATCCGCCGCTCTGGCAAGCCGACGAAGGCGCCCGTGCTGCCCGGCATCGTCATCGGCCGCGAGCTGGCCGCGTCGCTGCGTGTGGTGGTGGGCGACCGGGTGAACGTGGTGTCGCCCCTGGGCACGGAGCTGGGACCCACGGGGCCCATCCCGAAGAACCGGGCCTTCCGGGTGGCGGCCGTCTTCTACTCGGGGATGTACGAGTACGACTCCAAGTTCGTCTACATCCTGCTCAAGGAAGCGCAGGACTTCTTCAACATCCAGGGCGCGTCCGGCATCGAGCTGAAGGTGCTCGATATCGACGACGCCCGGCGCATCTCCGGCCAGGTGGTGAAGCTGCTCGGTGGGTATCCCTACCGCGCCCGCGACTGGGGCGAGATGAACAAGAACCTCTTCTCCGCGCTGCGCCTGGAGAAGCTGGTGATGGGCATCATCCTCTCCATCATCATCATCGTGGCCGCCGGCCTCATCGTCGCCACGGTCATCATGCTGGTGCTGGAGAAGCGCAAGGAGATCTCCGTGCTCAAGGCGCTCGGTGTCCCCGATGGCGGCATCGTGAAGATCTTCCTCGCGGAAGGCCTCCAGATTGGCGTCGCTGGAGGGCTGCTGGGCCTGTTCTCCGGCCTCGCCTGGTGCTTCTTCATCGAGAAGGTCGGCATCAAGCTGGACCCGGAGGTCTATTACATTCCCGCGCTGCCGGTGCGCATCGAACCTTTGCAGACCGCGCTGGCCGTCGTCATCGCGGTGCTCGTCACCTACCTGGCTTCCATCTATCCGGCCCTCAAGGCCAGCAGCGTGGAACCGGTGGAAGGGCTCAAGGCGGAGTAGCCATGACCCTGTTGTCCATCCGCAACGTCTTCAAGAGCTACTTCCTGCACGGCAAGCGCATCGACGTGCTGCGCGCGGTGTCGCTCGACATCGGCAAGGGCGAGCTCGTCTCGCTCGTCGGGGCCTCCGGTGCGGGGAAGAGCACCTTCCTGCACGTCCTGGGCACCCTGGATGCCCCGGCCGCGGGCGAGGTCTTCTTCGAGGGCCGCTCCGTGTTCGACATGAACGACGCGGAGATCGCCGAGTTCCGCAACCGCACCATGGGCTTCGTCTTCCAGAGCCACTACCTGCTGCCGGAGTTCACCGCCCTGGAGAACGTGGCCATGCCGGCCCTCATCCAGCGCCAGGAGCGCTCCGGGGCCTACACCTATGCCCGGGAGCTGCTGGAGCGGGTGGGACTGGGGCAGCGGGTGGACCACAGGCCAGGGGAACTGTCCGGTGGTGAAGCCCAGCGGGTGGCCCTGGCGCGCGCCCTGGTGCTCAAGCCCGCGGTCCTGCTCGCCGACGAGCCGACCGGCAACCTGGACCCGGCCACGGGCGAGGGCATCCACCAGCTCCTCAGGGACGTCAACCGTGAGCTGGGCATCACCGCCGTCATCGTCACCCACAATGAAACGCTTGCCCGTTCCATGCCCCGCCGCCTGCGGCTGGCTGGCGGGCAGGTGTCGGAGGCTTGATGGCTCCGCGCTTTTGGATTGAGGGCGTCGCGCCCCTTCCCGTACATTGCCCCGCCTTTCTCTGGCCGGTCTCCCCTTGAGGCACCCCGTTCTGTCCCGCAAGTCACTGCTCCCGCTGCTGGCGGTCGTCCTGTGGTCGCTCGTGCCTGGCTCCGTCCAGGCGCAGGTGAATGGGGGTGCGCCCTCGGCGACCCCGGTTCCGAGCACCCCGGCCCCCGTTCCTGAACGTCCTCAGGACGCCCCTGTCGACGACGCCCCCGCCGACGAAGCCCCCGTGTCCGAGGATGACCTCAACCGGGTGGTGGAGGTCCGCGTCGAAGGCAACAAGCGCGTGGAGGCGGAGGCCATCCGTCGCGCCTTGCGCACCAAGGTCGGCCAGCCGCTGGCCTCCGCTCGCAGCGCCGAGGACCTCCGGGCCGTGTGGGCCCTGGGGTACTTCCAGAACGTGGAGCTGCTCGTGCAGCGGCTGCCGCGCGGTGTCGCCTACGTCGTCCGCGTCGAGGAGCGGCCCATCGTCCGGTGGGTGACGCTCCAGGGCAACGAGGAGCTGAGCCGGGATGACCTGAAGGAAGAAATCGAGGCCAAGCCCAACACCATCCTGGAGCTGGAGACCGTGCGCAACACGGTGAAGAAGATCCAGGCCAAGTACGTGGAGAAGGGCTTCTTCCTCGCCGAGGTCAAGTACCAGATCAAGCCCAACGAGGGCGGCAGCGTGGACGTGCTCATCCTCATCAACGAGCACGCCAAGGTGATGGTGAAGCAGATCACCTTCATCGGCGCGGAGAAGGTCTCTCCGGCGGAGCTGAAGGAGACGATGATCACCCGCGAGGGAGGCTACTTCTCCTTCTTCACGGGCGAGGGCACCTACCGCGAAGAGGCCTTCCAGCGCGACCTGGCCGTCATCCAGATCGCCTACTACGACCGGGGCTTCATCAACGTCAAGATCGACAAGCCCACCGTCCAGCTCAGCGCGGACAAGCGCTTCATCTACATCACCCTGCGCATCACAGAGGGCGAGCCCTACGACATCGGGAAGATCGACTTCTCCGGAGATCTGCTCTCCGACGTGTCGAAGGAGAAGATGACCGAGCTGATGAAGTCGACGCCGGGCCAGCGCTTCAACCGCTCGCAGCTGTCGCAGGACATCCTGGGCCTGTCGGACGTCTACTTCGACCGGGGCTTCGCGTACGCGAACATCAACCCCGTCACCAGCGTCAACGCGGACAACCGCACGGTGGACCTGACCTTCGACGTGCAGAAGGGCCCCCAGGTCACGATCGAGCGCATCGACGTCATCGGCAACAGCAAGACGCGCGACAAGGTCATCCGCCGCGAGCTGCGCGTGTACGAAGGCGAGCTCTACAGCGGCACCGGTGTGCGCCGCAGCAAGGAGCGCGTCACCGCGCTGGGCTTCTTCGAGACGGTGGAAATCACCCAGCGCGCGGGAAGCACCGACGACACCATCGTCCTCCAGGTGGAGGTGAAGGAGAAGGCCACCGGCACCTTCCAGGTGGGCCTGGGCTTCTCCAACGTGGAGAACTTCATCTTCACGGCGCAGATCTCCCAGAACAACTTCCTGGGCTGGGGCCAGAGCGTCTCCGCGTCCGCGCAGATTTCAGGCCTGCGCTCGCTGGTGCAGCTGTCGTTCTATGACCCGTACTTCCTGGACACCAACTACCTGCTGTCAGCGGAGTTCTTCCGCGTCCAGGCCGACTACGACGGCTTCATCCGCAACTCCACCGGTGGCACCATCTCCATCGGCTACCAGTTCATCGACGACCTGCTCGGCACCGTCGGCTACACCCGTGAGTGGGTGAACGTGGAGGCGGGCTCGAACCTGGGCGCCGTGCTCCTGGCCAACCAGTTCCTGTCCGGCACCACCAGCGCGGCGCGCCTGTCGCTGTCGTTCGACCGCCGCGACAACCGCCTGTTCCCCTCGCGCGGCTTCATCCACTACGGCTCGGTGGAGCTGGCCCCGGACTTCCTGGGCGGCACGTTCCTCTTCAACCGGTACACGGCCTACTCGCGCCTGTACTTCCCCCTGCCGCTGGGCTTCGTCTTCAAGACGAACGCCACCATCGGCTACATCCAGCAGCTCGACTCGAACAAGCCGCTGCCCATCTCCGAGCTGTACTACGTGGGCGGTATCAACAGCGTCCGCGGCTACTACCTGCGCAGCATCAGCCCCTCGGTGAAGGTGCCCCGCTCCGGCAACCCGGACGCCACCGTCACGGACTTCCTCGTCGGCGGCAACAAGCAGCTCGTCTTCAACTTCGAGCTCGAGTTCCCCATCTTCGAGAAGGCCGGCCTGCGCGGCGTGCTCTTCTACGACGCGGGCAATGCTTTCGCCTCGAACGAACGCTTCTTCCAGGACCGACAGGACAAGCTACCGCTGGGCCTCTTCCACTCCGCGGGCTTCGGCTTCCGCTGGTTCAGCCCCATCGGCCCGCTGCGCTTCGAGTGGGGTATCCCGCTGACCAGGCGACCGGAAGACGACCGGATTCTGTTCGAGTTCACTATCGGCAACTTCTTCTGATAAGCCGTCGTCCGTCGTCCCGGCCCCGCCCTGGCGGGAAGGGTTGAACAAGCCCGGGCGTCTGACGTCGGACCCTGTACCCTTCCCTGAGGAGCTGTTGAACATGTCGCTTCGCACCACTGTCGCGGCCATGGCCGCCGTCCTGTCGCTTGCCCTGCCGGTGGCCGCCTCGGCCGCCGATCTGAAGGTCGCCTATGTGGACCTCCAGCGCGTCCTGCTCGAGGTGGATGACGGCAAGGCCGCCAAGGCCCGCCTCCAGAAGTGGCTGGAGGGCAAGCAGAAGGAAATCGACGCCGAGCAGACCGCGCTGCGCACGGAGAAGGAGACGCTGGACAAGCAGGCCAGCGCGATGACTCCCGACGCCCGCGCCCAGAAGGAAGCGGACCTGCAGCGCAAGGTGATGGTGCTCGCCCAGAAGTGGGAGAAGAGCCGCGGCGAGGCCGCCACCAAGGAGCGCCAGGAGATGGAGCCCATCATCAACAAGATCGACCAGGTGGTGGCGTCCATCGCCCAGCGGGACGACCTGGGCATGGTGCTGGACAAGCGTGACTCGGGCATCGTCTTCGCCAAGGCCCAGTACGACATCTCCAACGAAGTGATTCGCTCGTACAACAGCGCGAAGACGACGAAGACGACGGCGGCGAAGGACGCCCCGACGAAGTAGTCGGCTCCACGTGAAGACCTCCCCTGCACCCCGACGGCTCGGGGAGCTCGCCGCCCATGTCGGGGGAGAGCTCCTCGGTGACCCTGAGCAGCTCATCCACGGACTCAACGGGCTCGAGGAAGCCAGCCCGGGAGACGTGTCCTTCTACGGAAACACGCGCTACCGCCGCCAGTTCGAGGCCACCAAGGCCTCGGCCGTGCTGGTCGGCGGTGACGCTGCGCCTCGCGAGGGCGTGGCGCTGGTGCGTGTGTCCAACCCGCACCTCGCCTACGCGAAGCTGCTGCGGCTGTTTCATCCGGTCACCCGTCCCGCGCCGGGAGTCCGTCCCGGCGCGCACGTGCACCCGGAGGCCCTCATCCACCCCGAGGCCACGGTGCTCGCCGGCGCCTGTGTGGAAGCGGGCGCCCGCGTGGGCGCGCGCAGCGTGCTGTACCCCGGTGCCTATCTGGGCGAGCACGCCCGGGTGGGCGAGGACAGCGTGCTGCACCCCAACGTCACGGTGCGCGAGCGCTGCGTCATCGGCGACCGCGTCATCCTCCACGCGGCCAGCGTGGTGGGCGCGGACGGCTTCGGCTTCGCCTTCAACCCCGAGGGCGCAGAGGGGCCGGAGCACTTCAAGATTCCCCAGGTCGGCAACGTCCGTATCGAGGACGACGTCGAGGTGGGCGCCTGCACCTGCATCGACCGCGCGACGGTGGGTGAGACGGTGGTGGGGCGGGGCAGCAAGCTCGACAACCTGGTGCAGATTGCCCACAACGTGCGCATCGGCCCCATGTCGCTCATCTGCGCGCAGGCGGGCGTGTCCGGCTCGGCGGAGATTGGCACCGGCGTGGTGCTGGCCGGGCAGGTGGGCGTGGTGGGCCACATCCGCGTCGGTGATCTGGCCAAGGTCGGCGCCCAGTCCGGCGTGGCCCATGACGTCGCGGATGGTCAGGTGGTGAGTGGCAGTCCGGCGATTGCCCACCGCGAGTGGCTGCGTGCCAGCGCGGCGTCCGGGCAGGTGGCGGACTTGCTCAAGGAAATGCGGGCCCTGCGCCGCAGGGTGGAGCAGCTCGAGAAGGCGAAGGGGGAGTGATGGACATCGGTGAAATCCAGAACCTGCTGCCGCATCGGTATCCGTTCCTCCTGATTGACCGGGTGGTGGAGATTGTTCCCGGCCAGAAGATCACGGCCTACAAGAACGTCACCATCAACGAGCCCTTCTTCAACGGCCATTTCCCGGGGCACCCGGTGATGCCCGGCGTGCTCATCCTGGAGGCGCTCGCCCAGGCCTCGGCCATCCTTGCGTATAAGAGCGAGAACATGGACCCGACCCAGAAGGTGACCTACCTGATGGGCGTGGACGGTGCGCGCTTCCGCAAGCCGGTGGTGCCGGGCGACAGGCTGCAGCTCCTCATCGAGGTGCTGCGACACAAGGGCGCCGTGTGGAAGACGAAGGGCACGGCGACCGTGGATGGCGTGAAGGTCGCCGAAGGCGAGTTCCTGGCCACGGTGGTGGACAAGAACAAGGACGCTGGAGCGGCAGAGGGCGCGGCGTCCTGACCGCGAGCTGGCGAGGCAGAGGAAACGACATGGCTCAGGTTCATCCCTCCGCGGTGGTTCATCCCGATGCGCGTCTGCATGAGACGGTCGAGGTGGGGCCCTTCTCGGTCATTGGTCCCCAGGTGACGATAGGCGAGGGCTCCCGCGTGGGGCCCCACGTCGTCCTCGAGGGCCGCACCACGCTCGGCGCGCGCAACCGCATCTTCCAGTTCTCCTCGGTGGGAGCGGACCCGCAGGACTTGAAGTACGCGGGCGAGGACACCGAGCTCACGCTCGGCGACGACAACACGATTCGCGAGTTCGTCACCCTGCACAAGGGCACGGCGGGCGGCGGCGGGGCCACGCGCGTCGGCAACGGCAACCTCTTCATGGCCAACAGCCATGTGGCCCACGACTGTGTCGTCGGCGACGGCTGCCGCATCGGCAACGGGTCCGCGCTCGCGGGCCACGTGACGATGGAGGACCACGTCATCATCAGCGGCCTGGCGGCGGTGCACCAGTTCACCCGCCTGGGCAGGTTCGCCTTCATCTCCGGCGGCGCCATGGTGACCATGGACATTCCCCCGTACGCCACGGCGCAGGGGGACAGGGCGGAGCTGGTGGGGCTGAACACCGTGGGCCTGGAGCGCGGTGGCTTCTCCAAGGAGCAGATCGAGCGCATCAAGGAGGCCCACCGCATCCTGTTCCGCTCGAAGCTGGGGCTCCAGGAAGCGCTGGCGCGGCTGCGCGCGGAGCTGGCGGGCCACCCCGAGGTCGACCACCTGGTGGACTTCATCGCGCAGAGCAAGCGCGGGCTGACGCGCTAGTCCGTGGACATGGCGCGCGAGCCTCCCGTCGTCGACAAGATTGGTCTCATCGCGGGCAACGGACAGCTTCCGCTCCTCTTCGCGCGCGCGGCGCGGGCGAGGGGGCTGGAGGTGGTGGCCGTGGCCCATCGAGGAGAGACGGACCCTGCCCTGGCCTCGGAGGTCACCTCGCTCACCTGGGTGCGCGTGGGGCAGGTGAACCGCATCCAGAAGGCCTTCCAGTCCGCTTCCGTGAAGCAGGCGGCCATGGCGGGCGGCATCGGCCGGGTGAAGGCGCTGAAGGACGCGCGTCCGGACCTGGGCGCCATGCGCATCATCTCCCGCCTGCGCAGCTTCCGGGACGACGCGCTCTTGCGCGCCGTGGCCGCGGACTTCGAGTCGCGCGGCATCACCATCATCGCCCCCACGGACTTCCTGGGCGAGGTGCTGTGCCCCCCAGGCCACCTGGCGGGGCCGCCGCTCAGCCAGGCGCAGGAGCAGGACGTCGCGCTGGGGCGTGAGGTGGCCGTGCTGCTGGGGCAGGCGGACGTGGGTCAGACGGTGGTGGTGCACCAGGGCCACGTCCTCGCGCTGGAGGCGGTGGAGGGCACCGACGAGGCCATCCGTCGCGGAGGTCGCCTGCTGGGTGGCGCGGGCGCGGTGGTGGTGAAGCGCTGCAAGCCGCAGCAGGACCTGCGCTTCGACCTGCCCGCAGCGGGCCCCCGCACGCTGGAGGTGATGAAGGAAGTGGGCGCGAAGGTGCTGGCGCTGGAGGCCGGGCGCACCGTGCTGCTGGACGCGCCGGAGCTCTTCGCGGGCGCGCGCGCCGCGGGCATCACCCTCGTCGGCGTGCCCTGAGCGTGCCTCCCCGGAGCAGGTAGGAAGCCGGAGCACGCCTCCCCGGCTGCCTGCGGGAATGGGGCGCGCGCGGGTGAATTCCGTCGCGCCGGGCGCGTCTTGCTCGCGAAGCATTTCCTCGCATGGAGCATCCGCCTACCCTGTCGCGGAGGAATCCACCCATGCGGACCGCTGTTGCAGCGCGGCCCGTGACGCCGGAGGTCGACGCCGCGCCATGAATGCCCGCCTGGTACTAGTGCTCAGTCTCGTCGCCGCAACTCCGCTTCCCGCGTTCGCGGACGCCATCCGGGTGTCCCTGGAGGGCCGGGCCGCGGTGGGTGAGGCGCTCCCGGCATTGCTCGTGCACATCGACGAACCCATCGCCGGCTTCGAGCTGAAGCTGAAGCGCGGCGACGGGAAGGTGGTCGAGGTGAAGGGCGGGGGAAAGCCAGGAATCACCCGACGCATCGAACTGGAGCAGCCCGAAGGGCGCTTCCACTACGAGGGCGAGCTGGTGGTGCGCTTCCCCAACGCCGAGTCGGGCAGCATGCCGCTGTCCTTCGACACGGAGCTCAACGGGCCGCTGCGGTTGGACGTGCGCCCGGAGGACGTGGACGTCGCGGGGCGCAAGCTTCGCTTCCAGCTCTCCCGTCCCGCGGGCCGCGTGGAGCTGACGGTGCTGATGGACACGGGAAAGAAGGCCTTCGAGGGCGAGGTGCCCTTCAAGGGTGAGCCGGGGGGCACGCCGCTTCCCCTGAGCTGGCCACCCGCCGAGGGCAGGGTGATGAAGATTTCCCTCCGAGCCTTCGACACATCGGACTTCTACACGGGCGTAGACCTCTTCCCGTGGCGCGTGGACATTCCTCATGAAGAGGTGAGCTTCGCTTCGGGCCGCGCGGACATTCCCGCCGCGGAGCGAGGCAAGCTGGACAGGAGCCATGCGTTGATTGCGGAGGCGCTGGCGAAATACGGCCGCTTCGCGACGGTTCGTCTGTACGTCCTGGGGCACACGGACACGGTGGGGGCCACGGCGGACAACCGTGAGCTGTCGCTGAAGCGGGCCCGGAGCATTGCTTCGGCCTTCCGACAGCGCGGGCTGAAGGTGCCGATTTTCTACGAGGGCTTCGGGGAGGAGTCGCCAGCGGTGCGCACTCCGGACGAGACGGCGGAGGCGGGCAACCGCCGGGCCGAGTACATCATCGCGGTGGAGGACCCGACGCTGGACGGGGCGCCCTTCTCGCCGCGGTGGAGGAAGCTGTAGCGGACGCGAAGACGTGACGAGGAGGCGACGGATGGACGGATTCCAACGGTGGGCCTGGGGCGTGGTGGGTATTTCGCTCCTGGCGGGGTCGGGCTGCGCGCATCAGGCGCCGCTCGCCGTGAGGCGGGAGGTGGAAGCGGACAAGTGCACACTGATTCAATCCGTGCTGAAGGAACCGACGCCGTCGCGCATGGTGGAGGAGATCGCCGCGCAGGGCCGCCACGAGCCCACCCCGGTGCGGGTGTACGTGCGGCGCCCCGAGCAGTCCATGCTGGAGCGCTTCTTCGAGGGGGACGAGCCCCGCTGCGGCGACGCCACCTTCAAGGTCGTCCAGGAGAGCGTCCTCGACGCGGTGGTGGTGTACCTGCAGGAGGTGCGCGAGGGCTACGCGTACGACGCGCGCCGCTCCGGGCCGGACGAGCTCACCCTGGAAGGCACGCCGCAGGGCACGTTGACTCGCGCGGGCCCCCAGTGGGTCGCGGGTAAGTGAGTTACTTGAGCAATTCCTTGGCGCCGTCCGCGATGAACTGCACGGCGATGGCGGCGAGGATGAGCCCCATGACGCGCTCGACGATGGCGACTCCGGACTGACGCAGCACGCGCTGCACGAGGCCGGAGGCGCGCAGGATGAAGTAGCTGGCCACGAAGGTGAGGATGATGGCCGCCAGCACCGGAAGGGTGGCGGTCATCGAGTTGCCTCGGGCCATCAGCACCATGGCGGTGGCGATGGCCCCGGGGCCGGACAAGAGCGGAATGGCCAGCGGGACGATGGCCACGTCTTCCTTCACCGCGCCCTCCTGCTCCTCCGTGGGCGTGGTGCGCGTCGCCGAAGGCCGGGCGCGGAGCATGTCCAGCGAGGTGATGAGCAGGAGGATTCCGCCCGCGACGCGGAAGGCCCCCAGCGACACGCCGAACACCTTGAAGATGATGGTGCCGAAGAGGGCGAAGAACGTCATCAGCCCGCACGCCACCAGACACGCGCGCATCGCCGTGCGGCGGATCTTCTCCTTCGAGTCCCCGGACGTCATCGCCAGGAACAGCGGCACCACGCCGATGGGGTCCACCACGAAGAAGATGGCCGGAAGCGCGACGAGGAATTGCGCCAGGTAGACCTTCATCACCGCACGCCCTTCTTCTCTAGACGGTGAGGCGCAGCTTCCACACCATGGTGAGCGCTTCGGCGAAGATCTTCTTGTTCATCTTCGAGTGTCCCACACGCCGGTCCTCGAAGATGATGGGAACCTCGCGCACGGTGAATCCGTTCTTCAGCGTGCGGTAGGTGAGTTCAATCTGGAACGCGTAGCCGGTGCTGTGCACGGCATTGAAGTCGATGGCCTCCAGTACCCGACGGTGGAAGCACTTGAAGCCGCCCGTCAAATCCGAGACGCCCACGCCCAGGATGGTGCGGGCGTAGAGGCTGCCGCCGCGGCTGATGACCTGCCGGCCGACGCCCCAATTCACCGTGCCGCCGCCGGTGACGTAGCGCGAGCCCAGGACCAGGTCGGCGCCTGCCTCGGCCGCGTCCAGCAGGCCGGGCAGGTAGCGCGGGTCATGGCTGAAGTCCGCGTCCATCTCCAGGATGTACGTGTAGCCCTCTGCCAGGGCCCAGCGGAAGGCGGCGAGGTAGGCACGACCCAGGCCCTCCTTCTTCTCGCGGTGCAGGACGCGCACGCGCGGCTCCTTCGCCGCGAGCTGGTCGGCGATCTGCCCCGTGCCGTCGGGCGAGTTGTCATCGACGACGAGGATATCGACGCGGGGGTCGGCCTTGAGCACCGCCAGGGTGATGGCCTCGATGTTTTCCCGCTCGTTGTAGGTGGGGATGCAGACCAGCGCATGGTTCATGGCCGGGCCGACATACCCTAAATGGCGCGCGGGGGCAGTAGCTCCATCACCGACTCCGCCGCCCGGGTGGCGGCCCCTGCCTCGCCCAGCCGCCCCCGCACCTCCGCCAGGCCCTTGAGCATCTCCTCTCGGGGGGCCCCCGGGGTCCACACCCGGCGCACCTCGTCCGCGATGCGCTCGGGCGTCATCTCCCCTTGGAGCAGCTCCGGCACCACGCGCCGGCCCGCCAGCAGGTTGATGAGGGACACGAAGGCCACCTTCAGCATCAGCCGGCCCACCCAGTACGAGATGAGCGACACCCGGTAGATGACGACGAGGGGCCGCTGCATCAGTCCTGCTTCCAACACGGCTGTACCCGAGGCGACTATCGCCGCGTCGCTGGCCCCCACGACCTCCGGGGCCCGTCCGTCCACCAGCACGGGCGTCAGGCCGCTCCCCGCGAAGCGGGAGGCCACCTCCTCACGAGGGATGGTGGGCGCCACGGGGACGACGACCTGGAGGCCGGGGCGCTCGGCGGACAAGCGCTTCGCGGCGTCCACCATGGCGGGCAGGAGCCTGCGAATCTCGCTCATCCGGCTGCCCGGAAGCAGCGCGAGCGTGGGGGCGTCCTTGGCCAGGCCCAGCCGCTCGCGGAAGGCGACGGCGGTGTCGGGGGCGGGGACCTGCTCGACGACGGGGCTGCCCACGTAGCGGGCGCTCACGCCGGCCTCGCGGTAGAAGTCCTCCTCGAACGGGAGGATGCACAGCATCCGGTCCACCAGCCGCTTGATGGTGCGGACCCGGCCCCGGCGCCACGCCCAGATCATCGGCGAGATGTAATAGGCGATGGGGATGCCCTGGGCCTTGAGCTTCTCGGCCAGCCGCAGGTTGAAGTCGGGGATGTCCACGAGGATGGCGACGTCGGGGCGGCGCTCGGCGGCGGCGTGGGCCAGGCCCTTCATGATTTGAAGGATGCGCGGAATCCGGGGGAGGACCTCGGTGATGCCCATGACGGACACCTCGCGGGCGTCGAAGAGCAGCTCCACTCCCCGAGCGGCCAGGCGCGAGCCGCCCATGCCAAAGAAGGTGAGGTCCGGGCGTTGGGCTTGGAGGGCGGCGACGAGCTCTGCGGCGTGTGCGTCGCCGGAGGCCTCGCCTGCCACGACGAGGATTCGGGGCGGGGGCGTCATGTAAGGGGGGCGCATCGTACCCTGATGCAAGCCAGGGTGAAGGTGTAGACTGCGCTACCCTTGAAGACGCTTCTGCTCGCCGAGAGCCATCCCCCCACGCTCGAACACCTGACGGGTCTGCTCTCCCAGGCCGGGTATTCCGTGCGCGCGGTGAATGACCCCATCGCGGTGCTGGAGCATTTCGCGGCGGACAACCCGGATGTGATGGTGTTGTCGGTGGACCTTCCCCGCGTGGATGGCGCGCATGTGGTGCACCTCATCCGAGGGCACAGCCAGGGCGGGCGCGTGCCGATTGTCGCCATCGACAAGGGGCACTTGGGCCGGGCTCGCGGCGTGAACTCCGTGCTGGACCTCAAGGTGAACGCGTACGTGGCGGACCCGCTCAAGCCGGGCGAGCTGGTGCCGCGCCTGGAGTCGCTGGTGCGCGCGGCGCAGGCGGTGCCGCTGACGGGGCTGGCGGCCACGCTGTCACGTCCGGCGGTGAACAGCGGCGACCTGAAGGGCTATCCGCTGCCTGGGCTCTTGCACTCCATCTACCGGCTGCGGAGGGATGGTGTGCTGGTGGCGGCGCACCGAGGCCTGAGTCGGCGGGTGTACTTCCTGCGCGGTGGGCCGGTGAGCTTCGACTCGTCGGCGAAGGACGACTCGCTTCCGCGCTACCTCGTCGAGCGCAAGCTGGCGACGGCGGCGCAGGCGGACCGGGTGTTGGAGGCGCTGGCCTCCGGGTTGCGCATCGGCTCCGCGCTGGCGGAGGCGGGGGTGGAGGCGGCGGGGGAGGAGCTGTCGCAGTTGTTGCGTGACTACACGCGCGACAAGCTGGCGCGGGTGCTGGGCATGCGCGAGGGCCGGTATGCCTTCTACTCGGGCGATGAGTTCACCACGGAGGTCGCCTCGGTGGACCTGCCGCCGCTGGCGCAGGTGCTCGAGGGTGCGCGGCGCTGTTTCCCGTTGAAGGTGATGGCGGCGTCGCTCCGAGCGAACCTGGGGGAGTACCCGGTGCGCTCGTCCGACTTCGGTCGTGACTTGCAGGCGATGGCGCTGGACACGGACGACATCAAGATCGCCATGCAGGTCAATGGCCGCATCGTCCTGAAGGAGCTGCTCGCGCATGGCCGGGGCGAGCTGAGCGCGGCGTACTCGCTCTTGTGGTTCTTGAAGCTGACGGGTGGGGTGACGTTCTCCGCGACGCCGGTGGCGACGGGGGCGGACGTGCTGTCGGCGGCGGTGGTGCCCGACAGGATTGGCCCGCGCAAGCGCAAGTCGTTGCCGGTGGAGACGGCGGCGTCGCTGCGTGAGGAGGCGGTGCGCATCATCACCCGCAGCTACTTCGGAAGTCTGGGGTTGGACATCGCGGCGGACGCGGAGGCGGTGGAGCGCGCGTACCACGAGACGGCGATGCGCTTTCATCCCGACACGTTGGCCGAGTTCGACATCTCCGACCTGAAGGACTTGCTGGACTCGGTGCAGGAGAAGCTGTCCGCGTCGTACCGGGTGCTGAGCGTGGAGGAGAAGCGCAAGGCGTATCTCCAGTACCTGTTCAGCAAGCTGGACGTGGGGCGGAACACGGCGGTGGTGGTGGACGCTGAGATTGCATTGCGCCGGGGCGAGTCCGCGTTGAAGCGTCGCGACTTCCTGTCGGCGATGCATGCGTTCGAGGAAGCGGTGTCGCTCAACCCGCGCGAGCCGGAGTACTACTCCTTCCTTGCCTGGGCGACGTACCAGGCGTCGGGCGGTCCCCTGGTCCAGCGGGCGCAGAAGGCGCAGAAGGTCTTGAAGAAGGCGCTGTCATTGGGGCCGTATGTGGAGCGGCTGCACATCATCGCGGCCATCATCGACACGGACCTGGGAGACGCGCCGTTGGCACGCAAGAAGCTGCTGAAGGTGCTGGAGTACAACCCGTACTCGCAGCTGGCCAAGGCGGCGTTGCGCAAGGTGGGACGGTAGGGAATGCGGCGGACCCTGTTGCGACTGTTGCGCTACGCGCGCCCGCATGTGGCGGTGCTGGCGGTGGCGTTCGTGTGCATGGCGGTGGTGGGGTTGACGACGGGGGCGTACGCGTACCTCACGGGCCCCGCGCTGCACTTCCTGTTGTCGGGGGGCGAGGACGGCTTCACTGGCGCGAACAGCGTCCCGTGGCTGTCGAGCCTGCCGCGCGACGCGGCGCTGTGGGGTTTCCCGCTGATGATGGTGGTGGTGGGCGCGGTGAAGGGCGTGGGGTATCTGGGCCAGTTCTACTTCATGGGCTTGTTCGCGCAGCGGGTGGTGAAGGACGTGCGGCGCGAGCTGTTCATGAAGCTCACGTCGTTGTCCCCCGCGCAGCTCGCGCGCGAGCGGCAGGGTGACTTGCTCAGCCGGTTCTCCTCGGACGTCACGGCGGTGGAGGCGGCGGCGATGTACACGGTGGGCTCGTACCTGCGCGACAGCCTCCAGGTCATCATCCTGGCGGGCGTGGCGCTGTCGATGAGCCCGCTGCTGGGTGGCTTGATGCTGGTGGTGATTCCGCTGGCGGCGCTGCCCGCGTCCAAGCTGACGCGCAAGGTGTTGAAGGGCACGCGTGAGGGGCAGACGCAGCTGGGGCACCTGGCGGGTCAGCTTCACGAGGGACTGGGCGGGCTGCGGACGATTCAGGCCTTCAACGGACAGTCGGCGGAGCTGGCTCGCTTCGCGTCGCACGCGAAGGCGCATGAAGACGCGGTGGTGGGAGCGGCGTGGGCGCGAGGCGCTGTGCCGGGGGTGATGGAGGTCCTGGCGGCGGCGGCGCTGGCGGGGGCGTTGGCCTACGCGGCGGGTGCGCGGCTGATGGAGCCGGAGGCCCTGCTGTCGCTGCTGACGGCGGTCATCCTGGTGTACCAGCCCGTGAAGGACCTGGGCCGGGTGACGCAGTTCGCGATGCAGGCGGGGGCCGCGGGTGAGCGGCTGTTCGCGCTGTTGGACTTGAAGCACCCGGTGCTGGATGCGCCGGACGCGGTGCCGGCGCCGCCCCTGTCAAAGGGCATTCGCCTGGAGGACGTGCGCTTCGCGTATGGCGACCGTCCCGCGCTGGATGGGCTGACGTTGGAGCTGAAGTCGGGCCAGGTGACGGCGCTGGTGGGTGGCAGTGGTGGCGGCAAGAGCACGGTGACGACGCTGCTCTTGCGCTTCGAGCGGCCCCGGTCGGGCCAGCTGTTGCTGGATGGCGTGGACATGGACCGCTACACGGCGGCGAGCCTGCGCGAGCAGTTCGCGTTGGTGACGCAGGAGCCGTTGTTGTTCCAGGGCTCGGTGCTGGAGAACCTGCGCTACGCGAGGCCGGACGCGACGCGCGAGGAAGTGGAAGCGGCGGCGAGGGTCGCGAACGCGGACGGGTTCATCCGCGTGCTGCCGCAGGGCTACGACACGCGCATCGGTGAGCGGGGCGTGACGCTGAGCGGTGGGCAGCGGCAACGGCTGTGTATCGCGCGAGCGGTGCTGGCGCGCGCGCGGGTGCTGATTCTGGACGAGGCGACGAGCAGCCTGGACCCGGAGAGCGAGCGCGAGGTGCAGGCCGCGCTGGCGGCGGTGTTGCCGGGGCGTACGGCGCTGGTCATCGCGCACCGGTTGTCGACGGTGGTGAACGCGGACGTGCTGCACGTCATGGAGGCGGGCCGCGCGGTGGAGAGTGGGTCGCACGCGGAGCTGCTCCAGAAGGGTGGGCGCTACGCGGCCCTGTGGCGGATGCAGACGGAGGGGCCCGTCGAGCGAGGCGCCGCGTGACGGGGCGGAGCCGAACATGAGCCCGCTTCGCAAGTACGCAGGCAAGGCGGTCCGTGCGCTGGTCGGTCTGCTATTGCTGCTGTTGGGGCTCTGCGGCTTCTTCGCACTGCCCGCCTCGTATGCGACTTACCCGGTGATTCCGCCGCAGGAGGGAGCGCCGAAGTGGGTCCGGGGCGCTTTCCACGTGCACACCACGCGCTCGGATGGACGAGGCACGCCCCTGTCCGTCGCGCGCGCCGCGAAGGCAGCGGGCCTCGACTTCGTGCTGCTCACGGACCACAACGACTTCACCCCGCCCGCGCCCACGTGGGTGGACGGCGTGTTGCTTGTCCCTGGCATCGAGATCTCCACGTCGGCGGGGCACCTGGTCGCCTTCGGGATGGAGCGCCCGCTGGAGGGCATGAAGCGGTGGATGCCGGCGGGAGACGCCGTGCGCGCCGTGCACGCGGCGGGAGGGACGACGGTCCTCGCTCATCCTGTGCAGCGTCACAACCCGTGGACAGACGCGGAGAGCGCGAGTCAGGCGAAGGGCTTCGAGCTGTACTCGGCGGACACCTTCTTCCGTCACGCGCTGCGCAATCCCGTGAGCCGATTGTTGCCGGCCGTCGGTGCCTACCTGGCGAACCCGATGCACGGGGTGATGGTGCTCGTGGCGCCGGGGGACGAGCCCGGTGAGCGCTTCCTCGAACTGTCACGAGAAGAACTTCGCCTCGCGTTCTGCGCGCACGACGCCCACGGCCTTCCGTCCTACGAGTCCGTGTTCCGCTCCCTCGCGATGTACCTGCCGTCGGAGCAGGTTCCCGCGCCCCTGCCGGCGGATGCGAAGGTGGCGGCGGCGCTGGTGACGGGGGCGCTGCGGAGTGGTGGGGCCGTGTGTTCCTTCCGCGCCTTGGGGGAACCCGAGGGCTTCGCCCTCGAAGGGGTGGACCTCGAGCGCAGGGAAGCCCAGGTAGGGGACGTGCTCAAGGTGCGCCTGCCCGGCATCCCGGACGTGGACACGGTCCGAGTCGAGGTGTGGGGCGCGGGCAAGCTGGGTCCGGACGGGACGTCGGTGGAGCTGACGGGGGAGGGCGTGGTGCGGGTGGAGGTGTGGGCGAAGGGGCCAGGGCGCTTCTTTGGCTCCGAGTGGCGACCGTGGATTGTCCCGAGCCCCGTGCGTGTACTGCCTCGGGGGCCTGGCATCTGATAGAGGGCCGGGGAGCCGTCCATGCGACTCCTGTACATCCTCGCTACGTATCTTCTCTTCCCGCTGCTCTTCCCGGCGCTCTGCCTGCACCGGAAGACGCGTCATGGCCTGTGGCAGAGGCTGGGGTTCTACGCGAGGGGCTCGCTACCCCCACGAGGGGACGGGCCGGTGGTGTGGTTGCACGGCGCCAGTGCGGGAGACCTGCTGGCGCTGTCCCCCATGTTCGGTCCCCTGCGGGCGCGCTTCCCGGGGTGCCAGCTCATCCTGTCGACGATGACGGACAGCGGCCATGCGATGGCGACGGGCCGGCTCGCCAAGGACATCGATGGGGTCGTCTACGCGCCCTATGACTTGTGGGGGGCGACGCGCCGGGCGGTGAAGGCGCTGCGGCCGGACATCTTGGTGTTGGAGTACACGGAGGTGTGGCCCAACCTCATTCGTGCCGCGAAGCGGGGTGGGGCGCGAGTGGTGATGACCAACGGCCGGTTTTCGCCGACGAACGTGGAGCGCTACCGCTGGTTGTTCAGGCTCATCGGCAATCCGCTGAAGGACTTCGACCTGATGTTGATGCGTCACGAGGACGAGGCGCAGCGGGCGAGGAGTCTCGGGGCGCGACCGGACTGGGTGCTGGTGACGGGGAACACGAAGTTCGACTCGCTGGCCTCGGGGCCGGCGGTGGAGGACGACGTGTTGCGCGAGGCGCTCGGGCTCCCAGTCGACGCCCGGGTGTGGATTGCGGGCAGCACGCACGAGGGCGAGGAGGACGTGTTGCTCGGCGTCTACCGGCGCCTGCTCACACGGTGGCCGGACCTGCGGCTGGTGATTGCGCCGAGGTACGTGGACCGTGCGCCCCGAGTGGCTGCGCTGGCGCGTGAGGCGGGCTTGAGTGTCGGCCTTCGCTCGCAGGGGAATCCGGAGCGAGGTCAGGTGGTGGTGCTGGACACCATTGGCGAGCTGTCGCGTGCGTACCGATTGGCGACGGTGGTCTTCGTGGGTGGGTCGTTCACGAAGCGCGGTGGGCAGAACATCCTGGAGCCCGCGGGGCAGGGGAAGCCGGTGTTGTTCGGTCCGCACATGGACAACTTCAAGGACAGCGTGGCGGTGCTCGCGGGGCACGGAGGAATCCAGGTGGAGGACGCCGAGGCGCTGCACGCGAGGCTGACGGAGTTGCTCGATGCGCCGGGTCGAATCGAGGAGCTGGGGGCGCGAGCCCTGGAGACAGTGAGCCGGATTTCCGGCGCGAGTGAGAGGAACGCCGAGGCGATGACGACGCTCTTTCCCCACGGAAGGGCTGGGCCGCGATGACGCTCATCGTCCACCCGCATTTCCACAAGCGGTACACGGGCGTCACGCGCCACGTCGAGTCGGTCGTCCCCGCGTTGGTGAAGGATACGGGCTCGGAGACGCGAGTCATCGGCTCGGGGCTGAGCGATGGGCTGCCGCGAATCTCCTGGCCGGAGCTGTTGCGCCGGGCGCGTTCGGAGCCGGTGGTGTGGCATGCGCACCGGAACAACGAGCTGCTCGCGGGGATGTTGCTGAAGTTGGTGGGGCGTCAGGTGCGGCTGGTCTTCACGAGACACACGTCGATGGCGCCGAGCGGCTTCACTCGCTTCATCGCGAGAGGCGCGGATGCGCTGGTGTCGTTGACGCGGCAGGTGGCGGAGGTCATCGCGTTGCCGTCGACCGTCATCTCGCATGGCATCGACCTGACGCGCTTCCATCCACCGGAGGACCGAGCCCAGGCCTGGGAGCGACTGGGGCAGGGCGGGCGCTTCGGAGTGGGCGTCATCGGTCGTATCCGGAAGGAGAAGGGGCAGGGAGACTTCCTCGAAGCCGTGCGTCCGTTGCTGTCCGAGCATCCCGAGTGGCAGTCGGTATTGGTGGGCCTGGCGAAGGGCGCGGACCTGGATTGGGTGAACGGCCTGCGAGCTGGCCTCGAGGACAGGGTGTCCCTGGCCGGCGAGCAGTCGGTCATCGAGCCCTGGTACCGGGGGCTCACGGTGCTGGTGCATCCGTCCTATGCGGAGGGGTACTCGCTGGTGCACGTGGAGGCGATGGCCTCTGGCTGCTGCGTGGTGGCCTCGAAGCTGCCGTACCTGGACACGCTCATCGAGCATGGTCGGACGGGCTTCTTCTTCGAGCCAGGAGACGTGAAGGCCTTGCGCGAGCTGCTGGACATGCTGATGCGAGAGCCGGAGCGGGCGCGCGAGGTGGGGCGCAACGCGGCCGAGGAGGCACGGCGTCGGTGTGGCGTGGAGCATGAGGCGCACGCGCTGGAGTCGCTGTACCGAACGCTGGTCGGGCGGTAGTCGGATGCGAATCCTTCACCTGCTGGCGAGCCCCTTCTTCAGCGGCCCTGCGGAGAACGTCGCGTTGCTCGCGCTGGCGCAGAGGGAGGCCGGGCACGAGGTGACGGTGGCGGTGGACCGTCGGCGCGAGGAAGTGGCGGCGGAAGAGCCCGCGGTGCCACGGCTGCGAGAGCTGGGGCTGCTGGATGATGAGGGGCTCGAGCTGTCGGTGAAGTCTCCACCCTGGCGCGTGTGGCGAGACTTGCGACGGCTGCGCGCGCGGCGAGTCGACGTGGTGCACTCGCACTTCAGCCACGACCATTTCCTGGCGAGGTGGGGACGTCCCGAGGGGGCGGTGTTGGTCCGCTCCCTCCATGCACCGCGTTCCATCCGCTCCTCGTTGCCAGCGGCGGACGCGTACACGGTGCCAGCGAGCTCCCTGCTGCTCCGCTTGTCGGAGCGAGGAAAGACGGCCCGCGTGCTCCCCGCGCTGGTGGATCCGCGCTTTGGCCCCGTGTCGGACCGTGAGGTGTTGCGGCGCGAACTCGGATTGAAGGGCGCGCCACTGGTGGGAATGGTCTCCACGTTCCAGCCGTCGCGACGGCACGCGGTGGGGGTGGAGGCCTTCGCGCTCTACCGCAGGCAGCGGCCTGAGGCGCGCTTCGTCCTGGTGGGAGACGGCGGGTTGCTGGAGGCGACGCGGAGTCAGGTGGCATCACTGGGGCTGACGGAGGCAGTGGTCTTCGCCGGCTATCAGCAGGGCGCGGACTTCGCGCGGTGGCTGAAGGTCTTGGACGAGGTCTGGCTGTTGGGGCTCGGCAACGACTGGAGTGCGCGAGCAGCGGCACAGGCCCGAGCCTGTGGGGTGCGAGTGGTGGCGGTGGAGGAAGGCGCGCTCCCTGAGCTGGCGGATGCGCGCGTCGTTGAACCCACGCCCGAAGCGGTGGTGGCCGCTTCACTATCGGGACGAAGGGCGCCAGTGGCGCACCCGACGAATGCGAGCATCGCCGCCGACGTTCTCGCCCTCTACGCGCAAGTGGCGAAGACGCGCACGCGCTGAGTCGTACGCGATGGCATGGACTGGTAGCGTGTCGGAAGCATGTTGACCCTCGATGATGCCCGGCGATTCGTGTCGGGACACGCCATGTGTGGAGCCTCCAGGTCTTGAGCACTCCTGCTCCCGAGTCTCCCACCGCCATCGAGCGGGTGTTCTACCCGCCGTCGCCCGAGCCCTGGGGACGGCGAGCCCTGCTGTCCCCACTCATGGCGCTGTCGTGGACCTATGCCGCGGCGGTGCATCTGCGAGGCGCCCTGTACGACCTGGGCCTGCTGCGCGCCGAGCGGGTGGAAGGCCTCCGCGTCGTCTCCGTGGGCAACCTCAACGTGGGAGGAACGGGGAAGACGCCCGCGGTGCTCCACCTGGCGGACCTGCTGGTGCGCGAGGGCCGCAAGGTCGGCATCCTCACGCGGGGCTACGGGCGTCGCTCGCAAGAGCCGCTCACCTTCACGGGGGCGGAGTCACAACCCTCGGTAGAGGACGCAGGCGATGAGCCCTTGCTGCTCGCGCGCCGCTGCCCGAGTGTGAGGATCTTCGTGAACGCGGACCGCGTCTCCAGCGCCTACCGGGCGAGAGACGAGTACGGCCTGGACACGGTGCTCCTCGACGACGGCTTCCAACACCGACGCCTCGCGCGAGACGAGAACCTCCTTGTGGTGGACGAAGCCGTGGGGCTCGGAAACGGCCACATGTTGCCGAGGGGCCCGCTGCGAGAGCCCGCTTCGTCCCTCCGGAGGGCCACGTTGCTCTGGGTGCGAACGTCCACTGCCCCAGGCGCGAGCGAATCCTCGCCCATACCATTCGACGCGAGGACCCTGGGGTTGCCGCCCGAGGGGGACGGAATCCCTCGCGTCCGCGCGCGCTATGGACCTTCGGCCTGGGTGGACCCAGCGGGAGGGCTGCATCCTTCGGGAGCGCTGAGTGGCCAGCGGGTGTTGGCCTTGGCGGGGCTCGGTCGGCCGGGGGGCTTCCTGAAGACCCTGAGGTCTCTCGGGGTGGAGGTACTGGACGCGGCGCTCTTCCCGGACCACCACCGCTTCACGGTGGACGAGCTGCGCGACGTGGAGGCTCGGGCCGCGAAGCTGGGGGCGGTGAAGGTCGTGACGACGGAGAAGGACGCGGTGCGTCTGCCCGTGGGGTTCTCGGCCTGGAAGGTCCGGCTGGGGGTGGACGTGCTGGAAGGCGAAGCTCAGCTGCGTCGAGCGCTCGGTCTGTCGGGCGCGTCTGCCGACTTGTGAGACGCGGAGGGCTGTGGGACAAACCGCCGCCATGGCCGCAGTCTCGCCCGTTCGCTCGTCGCCTCTGCCCACTCGCCTGCCGCTCGCGTTCGCGCGCCGCAGGGTGTTGCTGGTGGGGGACCTTGTCGCAGACCACTACATCTACGGACAGACGGACCGGGTGAGCCGGGAGGCTCCGGTGCTCATCGTCCGCTACGAGTCCGCCGAGGTGAAGCTGGGCGGTGGGGCGAACGTGGCGGCCAATGTCCGTGCGCTGACGGGACAGGTGACGGCCGTCGGAATGCTGGGCGCGGATGAGATGGGCCGCGAGCTGCGCCGCCTGTTCTCCGAGTCGGGAGTTCGCCTGCATGCGGTGGGTGGACGAGGCCTGGCGACCGAGACGAAGACGCGCATCCTCGCGGGCGGAGTGAGCACGACGCGACAGCAGATGCTGCGCCTGGACCGAGGCCAGCGCTCGGCGCTTCCGCCGAGTGTGCGCAAGGCCCTGGCGAAGCACGTGGCCGAAGCGGCGAAGGATGCGGACGCGGTGGTCGTCTCGGACTACGGCTCGGGAGTTCTGAACGACGAGGTGCGCGAGGTTCTTCGGAAGCTCGCCGCGGATGGGCTGCCAGTGTGCGTGGACAGTCGCTATGCGCTGTCGTCGTTCTCGGGGCTGACGGTGTGCAAACCCAACGAGCCAGAGCTGGAGGCGTTGGCGGGGCGTCCCGTGCGTTCGCAGGAAGACATGCTGGCGGCGGGCCATGAGGCGGTGCGCAGGCTGGGGTGTCGCGCGCTGCTGGTGACGCGTGGACGGCACGGCATGGCGCTCTTCGACGCGGACGGAGGGGTGGACCTCATTCCGGTGCACGGCGCGAAGGCGGCGGTGGACGTGACGGGCGCTGGAGACACGGTGATTGCGACGTTCGCGCTGGCGCTGGCGGCGGGGGCCTCGTTCGGAGAGGCGGCGCGGCTGGCGAACGTGGCCGGTTCGATGGTCGTGCAGAAGTCGGGCACCGCGACGGTGTCCCGGGACGAACTGCTGGCGGAGCTGCGGAGCGCGCGATGAGCACCTTGGAGAAGATTCAGTCGCTCGAGCAGGTGGCGGAGGCGAGGGCGCGCTGGAAGGCCGAGGGCCGCACGGTGGCGCTCGCGAACGGCGTGTTCGACCTCTTGCACGTGGGCCACGTGCGGTACCTGGAAGGTGCCCGCGAGCTGGCGGACGTGCTGGTGGTGGCGGTGAACTCGGACGCCTCGACGAGGGCGTACAAGGGCCCTGGGCGGCCCCACATCCCCGAGGGGGAGCGTGCGGAGCTGGTCGCAGCGCTCGCGTGCACGGACCGCGTCATCGTCTTCGACGAGCCCAACGTGCGCGGCATCATTCGAGTGTTGAAGCCGGACGTGCACGTGAAGGGCACGGACTACACGCCGGACAGCATCCCCGAGGGCGACGAGGTTCGGGCCTACGGTGGGCGCACTGCGGTGTCGGGTGACCCGAAGGACCACAGCACGACGGAGCTGGCGCGTCGGCTCGGTCGTGAGAGCGCGAAGTAGGGCATGCCGACCCTGGATGAGGGGCTCCTGGCGGTGCTGGGCTGTCCCCAGTGCAAGGGCTCGCTCACCACCATCGTGCAGGACGAGCAGGTGAAGGTCCGCTGTTCCCGATGCCAGTGTGAGTGGCCCGTGGAGGACGGAGTGCCTCAACTGCTCCACGAGCGGATGACGCGCCTGAGTAGGTAGCCGCGAGTTCCGAGACGAATGCAGGCGCCCCGCCCGCCTCCACTCTGCCCCAGCTTCGTTCAGGAACAGTTGTCGCTCTGCCTAACGAGGGAGCTGCGCCGCGAACGAGCGAGCCTCTTCGGCTGCGCGAGCCTCCAGCCCCTGACCTCCAGCGCCGTCGACGAGGCTGGTGAGGTCGACCATCCGGTGCGGGGCATACGCATGGCCCCACCGCTCCATGTCCATGCGGAGGAAGTACGCCAGCGTCGGAGCGCCCACTGACACCGACAGGTGCATGGGCCCGGTGTTGTTGCAGATGGTGAGGCCCGCGGCGCGCATGAGCGCGGCGAGCTCGTCCAGGTTTGTTGCGGGCGCGAGTCGCGCGCCGGGAGCAGCCGACACCACGGAGCGGGCGAGGTCTTCTTCGCCGGGGCCCCACGTGACGATGGGAACGCGGCCGGATTCGAGGAGCGCGCGAGCCGCCGCGGCGAAGGCCTCGGGCGGGATGCGTCGAGGTCCCAGCCGGCCCCCGGGGTTGATGACCGCCTTGGGCGTGCTGGCGTCCGCTTCCAGGAAGGCACGGAACGGAGCGCTGATGTTGGGTTCGCGGAAGGAGAGTCCTCGCGCCAGCGAGTCGCCCGTGACAGGGGTCAGCAGGTGGGTGCGCTGAAGCGCCTCGTTACGGCTGTCGGCACGGGCCGGGACGGACAGGGAGTGGAGGCTGGACACCGGCCAGACGCTCGGCCCGATGACCACGGCCCGAGGGCCCGCGAGGCGTGACACCAGGGCGTTCGTCACCGACGGGGCTTCCCAGTTGGCGCAGTCGACCACCAGGTCATACCCGGCGCGGCGGAGGGCTCGGATTCCCGGGGCCAGTGGCCCCATCCAGATGCGCCGCCGGTCGAACGCGATGACCTGGTCCGCGTCGGGGTGCCCGGCCAGGACGCGGGCCACCTTGGCGTGAACGAGCACATGCACCTCGGGGGTGGGGTGCACGTGGGCCTTGAGGGTGCGCAGCAGGGGGGTGGTGAGGAGAGCCTCTCCTACGCGGTTGTCCGGCCGCACGAGCAGCACCTTCCGGGGGACGGGGAGGGAACTTCCGGGACGGAGCCGGCGGCCGGGGCGCCAGAACAGCAGGGACGCCACGAGTGCCAGCGCCAGCTTCGCCCACAACTCGAGCCGCTTATGCCAGACCATCGCGGCGCGGACCCTACACAGAACTGAAAGGGGTGCAAGCACGCTGCTTGACCTGCGGACGGAAAGCCCCTAGCAACCGCCCAATGCTGAAGAGCATGACCGGGTTTGGCGCGGGCCGTGCGCGCGTGGGGGACGAAGAGGTCTCCGTGGAGTTGCGCTCCCTCAATCACAAGTTCTGCGAGGTGAAGGCGAGGCTGCCTCGAGAGCTCACGTCGCTGGAGCCGAGCGTCACGAAGCAGGTGAAGGACCGGCTGGCCCGTGGCTCGGTCGAGCTGCTGGTGAAGCGGCAGTCCTCCACTGCAACCGGGACGGTGCCCACGGTGGACCTGAACCTGGCGCGCGAGTACCTGCGCACCTTCCGCGAGCTGGCCAAGGAGCTGGGCCTCCCGGCGGACGTGGCCTGGTCCCAGGTAGCCAACCAGCAGGGTGTCGTGCGCCTGGAAGAGAAGGGCGTGAATCTGGAGTCGGCGACGCCCGCGGTGACGGAGGCGTTGGACCAGGCGCTCGGGGCCTTGGAGAAGATGAGGCTCGTCGAGGGCGAGGCGATTCATGCCGACCTGGACGCGCGACTGAAGTTGATCGAAGGCTGGAGCCGCGAAGTGGCCCACCTCGCTCCCCGCGCGGTGCAGGACTACCAGCAGCGGCTCACGGAGCGGGTGGCGGAGCTGGCGCGCGGCGTCGCGGTGGACCCGCAGCGGCTGGCGCAGGAAGTGGTGCTCTTCGCCGAGCGCACGGACATCGCCGAGGAAGTCACTCGTCTGGCGAGCCATCTTGAGCAGTTCCGCGCGCTCATGATGAGCACCGAGCCCGCGGGCCGTCGCATGGACTTTCTCGTGCAGGAGATGCACCGCGAGGTGAACACGACCGGTTCCAAGAGCCAGCACACGGAGATCTCCGTGCGCGTGGTCTCGATGAAGGCCGAAGTCGAGCGCATCCGCGAACAGGTGCAGAACGTCGAATGAGCGAACCCACCATCCTTCAGCCCGGTCTGCTGCTCGTCCTCTCCGCGCCCTCCGGGGCGGGGAAGACCACCCTTGCCCATCGGCTCCTCAAGGAGACGCCGCAGGCGAACTTCTCCATCAGCGTCACGACGCGCCGCCCCCGGGGCAAGGAGCAGGAAGGGGTGGATTACGAGTTCGTGGACGTCGCCACCTTCCAGGCGAAGATCGAACGCGGCGAGTTCGTGGAGTGGGCGGAGGTCCACAACCACTTCTACGGCAGCCCCCAGTCGACGGTGGATACTGCTCGCGCCCGTCGAGGCGTGGCCATCTTCGACATCGACGTGCAGGGCGGCCAGGCCATCAAGCGCAAGCACCCCGACGCGGTCACCATCTTCGTGCTCCCGCCCTCCATGGATGAGCTGGAGCGGCGGCTGCGGG